>JAETOO010000011.1 GCA_021771715.1 Oscillospiraceae bacterium | reverse complement strand
TATTTTGTTTATGCTATACTTTCTAGTGACTTTCCGTAATGCCAATTCCACCTGATGTTATCTGGTGTTGCGGTGTTTCAAAAAATGGGTTTTAGTGACTTTCATTCGTAAAAATGAAAAAGTTCGCCTATTAGGCAGGCCAATATCTTCATTTTTTACGAATTTCTGCCTAATAGGCGAACTTTTTTAAGGGTCACTAGAAAGGAAAAAAGCATTTATGGAGTTCAAATTGCACTCAGAATTTCAGCCCACCGGCGACCAGCCGCAGGCTATAGAAGCCCTTGTCAAAGGCTTCAAGGAAGGCAACCAATGCCAGACTTTACTAGGGGTTACGGGCTCCGGCAAGACTTTTACGATGGCGAATGTCATCCAGCAGTTACAGAAGCCGACCCTCATTTTAGCCCACAACAAAACGCTCGCCGCGCAGCTCTACGGCGAGTTTAAGGAGTTCTTCCCGGAGAACGCGGTGGAGTATTTTGTGTCCTAGTAAGTGAGAGGGCTTCGAGTGGTGCTATTTAGTGTTGTTTGATGCTGTTTATACCAGATATTGTGGACTATATGGACTGTATGGACTGGGTAACACTGCATGGACTGAGTGAGTTTAGTGACCCTCATTCGTAAAGAGCTTGGATGATTCCCTTTTCTGAGCGTCAAAATCATGATACAATCAGAAGTGTCTTATCTTAGAGTCGATAGGGAAGATGATATAAATAAAGGGCAAAGGGTGGTGAAAAGGTGTTTGATCTGACTAAATTTGATGAATATAAAGAAGATAACCGCAGAGAAGTAAAAAAGGCAAAAGGCGGCTTACCTGCGTCGCTTTGGGAAACTTATTCGTCCTTTGCAAATTGTTATGGTGGAGTGATTATTTTAGGAGTTCGGGAACGGGCAGATGGGAGCTGGGAAGCTACAGGACTGGAGAATGAAGATCAGTTACGGAAAACTTTCTGGGATACGATCAATAATCCCAATAAGGTCAGCATCAATTTGCTTACGGATAATGATGTGAAAATTTACGAAATTTCCGGTGGCATTATCATGGTTATTACTGTACCGAGAGCAATAAGGGATCAGAAACCGGTCTATATTAATGGAGACATTTTTAAAGGGACCTTCCGAAGAAACTGGGAGGGAGATTATCATTGTACGCCAAGTGAAGTCAGAGCCATGCTTCGTGATCAGACAGAACAAACGATGGATATGAAAATCCTGGAGGATTGGGACATTGCTGATCTGAACCAGGAGACGATTCAATCTTACCGCAATCTTCATAGAAGCTGGAAGCGTGGGCATGTGTGGGAAATGCTGGAAAATGAAGAGTATCTGAAAAATATTGGAGCGGCAGCAAGATCAAAGTTGGACGGGAAGTTGCATCCTACAGCAGCAGGGATGCTGATGTTTGGCAATGAATATGATATTGTCCGGGAATTTCCGGAATACTTTCTGGATTACAGAGAAATGCTTGATCCGACAATACGCTGGACGGACCGTCTGCAGTCCAGTTCCGGAGAATGGTCGGGGAATGTATTTGACTTTTTTTTCCGCGTTTACAATAAGATCATTAAGGACGTGAAGATACCTTTTAAACTGGTCGGTGGTATTCGGGTGGATGATACACCTGTTCATAAAGCACTAAGAGAAGCATTGGCAAATTGTCTCGTCAATACAGATTTTTATGTGGTGCGTGGTGTTGTGATTAAGAAAGAGCAGGATTCTATTATAATGGAAAATCCAGGCTATGTCAGAACCGGAAAGCGCCAGATGCTGAAAGGCGGAATTTCTGATCCAAGAAATAAAGCTCTGATGAAAATGTTCAATATGATAGGTATTGGTGAACGCGCGGGAAGCGGAGTGCCGGATATCTTTTCGGTCTGGGAACAGGAGGGATGGAAAGAACCTGAGATTGAGGAGCAGTATGGGCCAGATCGGACGATTCTGACTTTATCGTTTGAAAAAAAAGTAGCGATAAGTAGCGATAGAGTAGCGATAAGTAGCGATAAAGGATATTCTGAACATGAGAGAAAAATCTTAGAATATTTAAATCAGAAGAAGGAGATATCCAATGCGGACGCCAGAGAAATCACCGGCCTATCTGCGGCAGGAGTGAGAAAAGTATTGAAAAAAATGGTAGAAAAGGGTGTTCTTTACGAGTCTGGAAAAAACAGAAGCAGGCGATATTTCTTAAAATAGTAGAGAGCTTTGTGTTTAGAAATCCAGGTAATGGTGTGTGAAGAAGATATAAAATATAAGGTGATGTGAAACTGTGGAAAGGCTGCAGGATATAGAGTGGAAAACAATGTTGCGGGAACTTGTAGATATGTTAATGGCAGACTTGTCCGATGTATAGATCGGGAGAATACATGACCGCAGTCATGGTTGTTTTAAATTCAGTATGGAGGAAATGCACACCAGGCTTCCTTCTGTGAAAAAACATCCAATGTCGAGAGTGATGTAAACGCAATATACTTTGAGGAAAATGTTTGGATTGCTCAAAAATGAAGGGCTTGCATTTTAGATCGTATGTGGTTTTAAAAGGAGTTATGAAGATGAATTTTATGTTAAATCATTTGAACAATATTGAAATTCCTGCGAAAAGATTTGATATTATTCCTGCTGGAGCATTGATCGATGTTGAAATGTATCTTCAGAGTCCGAATTGTTATTTTATGTATAAAGGGAGGAACATGACAGAGGTAGTTAATAATTCTTCAATAGTGGAAGATCTGGGAAAATATGACTACTTGGCTTATGCTCGTAAACCTATAATTGCTGTTTGGACTGATACCGATGAGCAGGAATTAAAATTTACAAATAAAAACGAAGCGGATCAATATTATTCTATAAAAGGAATGATATATTCGGACATTGTCATTGCTTTCATTTTAGGAACATGGTTAGTTAAGGATTCAAGTGTTTACTCCGATAGTTACTATTGGTGTAACACTGATGTTGGCTATACAGTGAAAGGACATCTAAACTTTCAGCAAACAAATTCTGCTGGCAAGATGTCGTTAACCTCGTTTTCAGAACAGGAAATCGAAGATGCTTCTGGTTATATGCTGCAAATAATGAATATAATGATTTCGGGGATAGAGAACAACGAACAAATAGAAACGGTGTACAGCCAGGAATCATATATATTAAATACCGAAGCTGCTATAGGAAATAATGGGAGAAGCTTTTGCAGAATAATTATTTTGCTGCAGTTGGCAAGAAAAACAGGTTTTATTTCTGAAAAAATAAATTGGTACTGTGTAATATTGGAATGCTTATTTGCAATAAGCAATAACCATAAGAAAAATATTTCTGAAATGACAGCAGCTTTTATTTCTGAGAGTTTGGAAGAGAAAAAACAGATTATTAATACTATGCGAGATGCATATAAAGTTAGATCAGAGTTTGTTCACGGAGATACAATTTCCTCGTTTGAAAACAATATGCAATTGGCTGAGTTGTCTGGAAAGGTAGATGATTTCGTACGCAGAGCGTTACATAGAGCATTTGGAGATAGTAAATTCGATTATGAGAATACAGAGAAAGATAAAAAAAGAGTTAGGGAATATTATCGAGCATGCCTTAGAAAAGTAGAATCTTAAATATAATGAGGGTGTTTATAAATGCTATTTTGTTTATGCTATACTTTCTAGTGACTTTCCGTAATGCCAATTCCACCTGATGTTATCTGGTGTTGCGGTGTTTCAAAAAATGGGTTTTAGTGACTTTCATTCGTAAAAATGCAAAAGTTCGAGTATAGACCAGCATAGTGAATACTCGGTTTTACGAATTTTTGGCCTATACACGAACTTTTTTCAGGGTCACTAGAAAGGAAATAAGCATATATGAATAATCAAGGATATTCGCAATCCGCTTCGCTGCTTGCTCATGAAAGCAGCACAAAGAGCGGTGCTGCTTTCAAATTGCACTCAGAATTTCAGCCCACCGGCGACCAGCCGCAGGCTATAGAAGCCCTTGTCAAAGGCTTCAAGGAAGGCAATCAATGCCAGACTTTACTAGGGGTTACGGGCTCCGGCAAGACTTTTACGATGGCGAATGTCATCCAGCAGTTGCAGAAGCCGACCCTCATTTTAGCCCACAACAAAACCCTCGCCGCGCAGCTCTACGGCGAGTTTAAGGAGTTCTTCCCGGAGAACGCGGTGGAGTATTTTGTGTCCTACTACGACTACTACCAGCCCGAGGCCTACGTCCCGTCGTCGGACACCTACATCGCGAAGGATTCGGCGATTAACGATGAGATTGACAAGCTGCGGCTGTCGGCGACGGCCTCGCTGGTCGAGCGGAAGGATGTCATTATCGTGGCGAGCGTCTCGTGCATCTACGGGATCGGCAGCCCGGCGGACTACCGGGATATGGTGCTGTATCTGCGGCGGGGGCAGGAGCGCGACCGGGATGAGGTGCTGCACAAGCTGATCGACATCCAGTACGACCGGAACGAGATGGATTTTCACCGCGGCACGTTCCGGGTGCGCGGGGATGTGCTGGAGATTTTCCCGGCAAACGCGGACGACTATGCGTACCGGGTCGAGTTCTTCGGGGACGAGATCGACCGGATCACGGAGATCGACACCCTGACGGGGGAGATCAAAAAGGGACTGGAGTTCATCGCGGTTTTCCCGGCGTCGCACTACGTGGTGCCGATGGACAAGATTCTGGCGGCGGCCGACGCGATCGAGGAGGAGCTCGCGGAGCGGGTGAAGTATTTCAAGAGCGAGGACAAGCTGCTCGAGGCGCAGCGGATTGCGGAGCGGACGAATTACGATGTGGAGATGCTTCGGGAGACGGGCTTCTGCTCCGGGGTGGAGAACTATTCCCGGCACCTGGCCGGACTTCCGGCGGGGGCGACGCCGAATACGCTGATCGACTACTTCGGGGACGATTACCTGCTGATCATTGACGAGTCGCACAAGACGGTCCCGCAGGTCCGGGCGATGTATGTCGGCGACCAGTCGCGCAAGACGACGCTCGTCGATTACGGGTTCCGGCTGCCCTCGGCGAAGGACAACCGTCCGCTGAATTTTGAGGAGTTCGAGGATAAGCTGGATCAGGTTCTGTTTGTGTCCGCAACGCCCGGCGAGTACGAGGAGGAGCATGAGCTGCTGCGTGCGGAGCAGATTATCCGGCCGACCGGCCTGCTCGATCCGCTGGTCGAGGTGCGGCCGGTGGAAGGGCAGATTGACGACCTGGTCGGCGAGATCAACAAGGAGACGGCCGCCGGGAACAAGGTGCTTGTGACGACGCTGACGAAGCGGATGGCGGAGGACCTGACGGACTACATGAAGGAGATTGGGATCCGCGTGCGGTACCTGCACTCGGACATTGACACGCTGGAGCGGACCGAGATCATCCGGGATATGCGCCTGGACGTGTTTGACGTGCTGGTCGGGATCAACCTGCTGCGTGAGGGCCTCGACATCCCGGAGATTTCCCTTGTCGCGATCCTGGACGCGGACAAGGAGGGCTTCCTGCGCTCCTCCGTATCGCTGATCCAGACGATCGGACGTGCGGCGCGCAATGCGCAGGGGCATGTCATCATGTACGCGGATGTGATTACAGACTCGATGCGCGTCGCGATTGACGAGACGATGCGCCGACGCGAGCTGCAGGAGCAGTACAATAAGGAGCACGGCATCACGCCGCAGACGATCAAAAAGGCAGTGCGGGATCTGATCAGCATCTCGAAGGAGGTCGCGCGCGAGGAGAAGCAGCTGGAGAAGGATCCGGAGTCGATGACGCGCGAGGAGCTCGAGAAGCTGATCGGCGAAGTGCAGAAGCAGATGAAGAAGGCCGCCGCGGAGCTGAATTTCGAGGCTGCGGCCGAGCTGCGCGACCGGATGATCTCCCTGAAAAAATATCTGCAGGAGAACGGATAAGCGGAAGAAAAACATGTGTGCGTAAGGAGAGCAGAAAATGGACAGAAACAGTGACAAGAGACAATACATCCGCATCCGCGGTGCGAATGAGCATAATCTGAAGGACGTCAGCATCGACATCCCGCGGAATCAGTTCGTGGTGCTGACCGGGCTTTCCGGGTCGGGCAAATCGTCGCTCGCGTTCGACACGATCTATGCGGAGGGGCAGCGGCGCTATATGGAGTCGCTCTCATCCTACGCCCGGCAGTTCCTCGGGCAGATGGAGAAGCCGGACGTGGAGAGCATTGAGGGCCTTCCGCCCGCGATTTCCATCGACCAGAAGTCGACGAACCGCAATCCGCGCTCGACGGTGGGGACGGTGACGGAGATCTACGACTATTTCCGATTGCTGTACGCGCGGATCGGCACACCGCACTGCCCGAAGTGCGGCAAGCCGATCGCGAAGCAGACGGTGGATCAGATGGTGGATCAGGTCATGTCCCTGCCGGAGCGGACGAAAGTGCAGTTGCTCGCGCCGGTGGTGCGCGGCCGCAAGGGCGAGCATGTGAAGCTGCTCGAGCAGGCGAAGCGCAGCGGCTATGTGCGCGTGCGGGTGGACGGGAACATGTATGAGCTCTCGGAGGAGATCCGGCTGGAGAAAAATATCAAGCACAACATTGAGATTGTGGTGGACCGGCTTATCGTGAAGCCGGGGATCGAGCAGCGACTGACCGACTCGCTCGAGACGGTGCTGCATCTGGCAAACGGGCTCGCGCTCGTCGAGGTGAACGGGGGCGAGGCAAACGGCGGGGAGCTGCTGAGCTTCAGCCAGAGCTTCTCGTGCCCGGACTGCGGGATCAGCATTGAGGAGATCGAGCCGCGCAGCTTTTCGTTTAACAATCCGTTCGGAGCCTGCCCGGACTGCTACGGCCTCGGCTACAAGATGGAATTTGACATCGACCTGATGATTCCGGACAGATCGCTGAGCATCCTGGACGGCGCGATTGTCGTGACCGGCTGGCAGTCCTGCACGGACAAGGGCAGCTTTACGCGCGCGATCCTGGACGCGCTCGCGCAGGAGTACGGGTTTGACCTGGCGACGCCGTTCCAGGAGCTGCGGCCGGAGATCCAGGAGATGCTGATTCACGGCACGGACGGCAGTGAGGTCAAGGTGCACTACAAAGGGCAGCGCGGCGTCGGAGTCTATGACGTGGCGTTCGAGGGACTGATCCGGAACGTGGAGCGCCGTTACCGGGAGACCGGGTCCGAGTCCATGAAGCAGGAATACGAGAGCTTTATGCGGATCACGCCGTGCAAGACGTGCGGGGGCCAGAGGCTGAAGAAGTCGGCGCTCGCGGTGACGGTCTGCGAGAAGAATATTTATGAGATCACGTCCATGTCGATCGGAGATCTGCAGCACTTTATGGAGGAGCTGGTGCTCACCGAGCAGCAGGAGCTGATCGGGCACCAGATTCTGAAGGAGATCCGCGCGCGGCTGCGCTTTCTGGTGAATGTCGGGCTGGAGTACCTGAGTCTTGCGCGGGCGACGGGGACGCTCTCGGGCGGCGAGGCACAGCGCATCCGGCTCGCGACACAGATCGGCTCGGGGCTCGTCGGCGTGGCCTACATTCTGGATGAGCCGAGCATCGGACTGCACCAGCGCGACAACGACAAGCTGCTCGCGACGCTGAATAACCTGCGCGATCTCGGGAATACTCTGATCGTAGTGGAGCACGATGAGGATACGATGCGTGCGGCGGACTTTATCGTCGATGTCGGGCCGGGGGCCGGGGAGCACGGCGGCCACATCGTGGCGAGCGGCACGGTCGACGAGCTGACCGCGTGCCCGGAGTCGATCACGGGAGCTTATCTGAGCGGGCGACTTCAGATTCCGGTGCCGTCGGAGCGCAGAGTGCCGACCGGGTGGATTGAGGTGCGCGGCGCCCGAGAGAACAATCTGAAAAAGATTAACGTGAAGTTCCCGCTTGGGGTGATGACGTGTGTCACCGGGGTTTCCGGGTCCGGCAAGAGCTCGCTGGTCAACGAGATCTTGTACAAACGGATGGCGCGCGATCTGAACCGGGCGCGCGTTATACCGGGAAAGCACACGGATGTGCTGGGCCTGGATCAGCTTGACAAGGTGATCAATATCGACCAGTCGCCGATCGGCCGGACGCCGCGCTCGAACCCGGCGACGTACACCGGCGTCTTTGATCAGATCCGGGATCTGTTCGCGGCGACCGCGGACGCGAAGGCGCGCGGCTACAAAAAGGGACGCTTCAGCTTTAACGTCAAGGGCGGGCGGTGCGAGGCCTGCGCCGGGGACGGGATTCTAAAGATTGAGATGCATTTCCTGCCGGATGTCTACGTCCCGTGCGAGGTCTGCAAGGGCAAGCGCTACAACCGGGAGACGCTGGAGGTGAAGTACAAGGGAAAGTCGATCTACGACGTGCTGAACATGACGGTAGAGGAGGCGCTGGAGTTCTTCCGGCATATCCCTTCCATCTACCGCAAGATTGAGACGCTGAACGACGTCGGCCTCTCCTACATCCGCCTCGGACAGCCGTCGACCGAGCTCTCGGGAGGGGAGGCGCAGCGCGTCAAGCTCGCGACCGAGCTCAGCCGGCGGAGCACCGGCCGCACCGTGTACATCCTGGATGAGCCGACGACGGGGCTGCACTTCGCGGATGTCCACAAGCTGATCGACATTCTCCGCCGCCTGACGCAGGGCGGCAACACGGTGATTGTCATCGAGCACAACCTCGACGTGATCAAGACGGCCGACTATATCATCGACATCGGTCCGGAGGGCGGCGACCGCGGCGGCACCGTCATCGCGCAGGGCACGCCCGAGGAGGTGGCGCAGAATCCGGTCTCCTACACGGGGAAATACGTGGCGAAATACTTAGAGCAGAAGTAAAACGCAGCATGCGGCGGCCGGAACTGTGCAAAGAGAGAAACAGCGCGGAATGCGATAGTGGAAAGGACAAAGAAAAAGTCTGACGCTCTCACGTCAGACTTTTTCAGGAAAGAGAAAAATTTGGGTTGAAAAATGTTTGCCCCGTATGGGTTTGGCTCCCATACAAGTAAATGTTTGAGGGAGTACTTGGCAGCGTGTGGGGGCTGCCAAGTGTGAGTTATGAAATATATTAGCTCATCGCTAATATGCATATACTATACTTGATAAATGTGTTTAAAATATGTCTAGTTTCTAAAAAAACTGGAAAGATAATTAAGAAATCCTTTCACAAAAGCAAAGAACTGGAAAAACCGGAAAAACAATTTCCATTTTCTCCCAAACTATATTATAATGAAACCGTTCACAGGCGCAGGAACTGCAAGGGGAACGGGATGAGTCAAGCAGTCAGGAAAGGGGTATCAGATATGGCAGCTACGGATGTCGGAATTGATCTTGGCACCGCCAGTATTTTAGTGTACGTCAGGGGAAAGGGCGTCGTCTTAAAGGAACCGTCTGTCGTGGCCTACGACAGAGACACGAATAAAATCAAGGCGATCGGCGAGGAGGCGCGGCTGATGCTCGGCCGGACGCCGGGGAATATTGTGGCGGTCCGTCCGATGCGGAAGGGTGTCATTTCAGATTATACAGTGACAGAGCAGATGCTCAAGTATTTTATCCAGAAGGCGATCGGGAAGATGTCGTTCCGCAAGCCGCGGGTGAGCATCTGTGTGCCGAGCAGCGTGACCGAGGTGGAGAAAAAGGCCGTCGAGGATGCGACCTACCAGGCCGGCGCGCGCGAGGTGCATATCATCGAGGAGCCGATTGCGGCGGCGATCGGGGCGGGGATCGACATCTCGCGGCCGTGCGGAAATATGATCGTCGATATCGGCGGCGGGACGTGCGATGTCGCGGTGATCTCGCTGGACGGGATCGTCGTGAGCACGTCGATCAAGGTGGCAGGCGACGATTTTGACGATGCGATCGTCAAATACGTGCGGAAAAAGTACAGCCTGATGATCGGAGAGCAGACGGCGGAGGAGATCAAGATCACGATCGGCACCGCATTTGAGAAGCCGGAGCCGAAGGTGATGGAGGTCAAGGGGCGCGACCTCGTGACAGGGCTGCCCAAGACGATCCGCGTGACCTCGGAGGACACGCGCGATGCGCTCAAGGAGGTGACGGGGCAGATCGTGGACGCGGTGCACAGTGTGCTCGAGCGCACGCCGCCGGAGCTGGCCGCGGATGTGGTCGACCGGGGAATCGTGCTGACCGGAGGAGGCGCGCTGCTCTCCGGCCTCGAGGAGCTGATCGAGGCGCGGACCGGGATCAACACGATGACGGCGGAGGATCCGATGACGGTCGTGGCGATCGGCACAGGAAAGTTTGTGGAGCTGACCGCGGCGAGCGGGAAGCGGACGGAATAGAGATAACAGAGCAGAAGAAGCAGGGACAGATGGAGAAGATAGAGGGCTACGTAGATCATATCATATACAGAAACAGCGAGAACGGCTATACCGTGATGGCAGTGACCGTGGAGGGGGAGGAGCTGACGTGTGTCGGCACCCTCTCCTATATCGGTGAGGGAGAGAACCTCGAGGCCGAGGGCCAGTACATAGCGCATCCGACGTACGGAGAGCAGTTCCGGATCGAGTCCTACACGATCAAGCCGCCCGAGGACGAGGAGGCAGTGGAGCGGTATCTTGGCTCCGGGGCGATCAAGGGAGTCGGGACGGCGCTCGCTGCGCGCATTGTGAGGCGGTTTCACGGCGACACGCTCCGGATCATCGAGGAGGAGCCGGAGCGTCTTGCCGAGGTCAAGGGCATCAGCGACCGGAAGGCGCGCGAGATTGCGCAGCAGGTATATGAGAAGCGGGATATGCGCAAGGCCATGATCTTCCTGCAGCAGTTTGGAATCACGACGGCGCTCGCGGTGAAAATTTTTGAAAAGTACGGACAGCGGATGTACGAGGTCATCCAGCAGAATCCGTACCAGCTGGCCGACGACATCAACGGGGTCGGGTTCCGCATCGCGGACGAGATCGCCAGGCGGGCCGGCGTGAGCATCGACTCTGAGTACCGCATAAAGTGCGGGATTTCGTATGTGCTGCTGCAGGCGGGAGGCGAGGGCCACGTCTTTCTGCCGAAGGAGCTGCTGATGCGCCGGACGGGAGAGCTGCTCGGCGTGCCGCTGGAGGATATCGACGAGTATCTGAGGGACATGGCGATCGAGCGGAAGATCGTGGTGAAGAGGGAGGACGAGCAGGAGAGTGTGTACGGGGCGTCCGCCTACTACGTGGAGATGAGCACGGCGCGCATGCTCTGTGACCTGAATATCACCGGCGCGATCGACGAAGGCGTAATTCTGCAGAAGATCTCCGCGATTGAGCAGGTGACGAGGACGAATCTGGATGAGCTGCAGAAGAAGGCCGTGATCGAGGCGGTCCGGTGCGGCCTGCTGGTCATCACGGGCGGACCGGGCACCGGAAAGACGACGACGATCAATACGCTGATTTCGTATTTTGAGTCGGAGGGACTGCGGATTCTGCTCGCAGCTCCGACGGGGCGCGCGGCGAAGCGGATGACGGAGGCCACCGGGTTTGAGGCAAAGACAATCCACCGGATGCTCGAGATTTCCGGGCTGCAGGAGGAGGGCACGGCGGCGGGCGGTTTTGGGCGGAACGCGCAGAATCCGCTCGACGCGGATGTGATTATCATTGACGAGATGTCGATGGTGGATCTCTATCTGATGCACGCGCTGCTCGATGCCGTGACGGTCGGCACGCGGCTGATCATGGTGGGCGATATGAACCAGCTGCCGTCCGTGGGGCCGGGGAGCGTGCTGCGGGACATCATTCACTCGGAGCAGATTCCCGTCGTGCGGCTGACGCGGATTTTCCGGCAGGCGCAGGAGAGCGACATCGTGGTCAATGCGCACCGGATCAACCGCGGGGAGCCCGTGCTGCTGGACAACAAGAGCCGGGATTTCTTTTTCCTGAAGCGGCAGGACGCGAATGTGATCATCAGCATTGTGATCCAGCTGGTGCGGGACAAGATGCCGCGCTACGTGGACGCGCAGCTGTACGACATCCAGGTCCTGACGCCGACGCGCAAGGGACTGCTGGGCGTGGAGCGGCTGAACCGGATTCTGCAGGAGTATCTGAACCCGGCCGATGCCGGAAAAAAGGAGCATGAGCAGAACGAGCGGCTGTTCCGCGAGGGCGATAAGGTCATGCAGATTAAGAATAACTACCAGATCGAGTGGGAGGTCCGCGGGCGCTACGGGATTCCTATTGAGAAGGGAACCGGGATTTTCAACGGCGACATGGGCGTCATCCGGGAGATCAACGCGCAGACGGAGCGGGTGACCGTGGAGTTCGATGAGCACCGCATGGTGGAGTACCCGTTTTCGGGGCTGGACGAGCTCGAGCTGGCGTACGCGGTGACGATCCACAAATCGCAGGGAAGCGAGTACCCGGCGGTCGTGATCCCGCTGCTGTCCGGTCCGCGGATGTTGATGACGCGCAATCTCCTGTACACGGCGGTGACGCGGGCGCGCAAGTGCGTCACGCTCGTCGGGGACGACCGCACATTCGCGCAGATGATAGAGAACGCGGCGGAGCAGAAGCGCTACACAGCGCTGTCCGCGCGCATCCGGGAGCTGTCCGCGCAGGAGGAGTGAGAGCGCCGGAGGAGGGCTTGATCGAAGCGAGATATATTTATAATAGTAGAAATACAGATATCAAGCTTCAGAATAATGAGGGTGTCGGTCCTGCGAGTGGGGAGAGAGCTGCGGGAGCAGAATGGACCAAGGTACAAAAAAGAGAACCACAGAAGATCTAAACAGAAATGCGTGGCCTGGTATGGCATCAGGAAATGCATGTTTGGAGGGAGAAAAGCCATTTCCCGGCATCGGGCCGGAGAAAACAGTTTCGGGCGGAGGAAAGCCGTTTCCTGGCAAGTATGTCCGAGCGTGTCTGCCGTGGATCCGCCGCGCCGGAGCGGTCGCGCTGGACCTGCTGTACCCGCCGCGCTGCGCGGTCTGCGACGGGCTGCTGCGGAAGGGAGAGGACGGCTGTTGTGCGGACTGCCGGGCCGCGCTTCCGTGGGTGCGGGAGCCGGCTTGCATGAAGTGCGGGAAGCCGGTTGCTGATTTCAGGCAGGAGTACTGCGACGACTGCGCGCGGACGCGCCATTTCTTTGCGCGCGGCGTGGCCGCCTTCACCTACACCGGGGCGATGCGGCAGTCCGTACACCGGCTGAAGTCGGGGAACCGCAGGGACGCGCTTGACTTCTATGCCGCCGCGATGGCGCAGGCGCTGGAGCCGCATCTGCCCGCCTGGCAGCCGCAGATGTTGATTCCGGTGCCGATGTACCGGAAAAAGCAGGTGCAGCGCGGCTACAACCAGGCTGAACTGCTCGCGCGGCGGATCGGCGGCAGGGTCGGGATCCCGGTGGAGACGGGGCTGGTGCGGTGCACGCGCCGCCACGCACCGCAGAAGACACTCGGCAGAGAGGCGCGGATGCGGAACCTGAGCGGCTGCTTTGCGGTGACGCGGCGGATTGAGACGGGATGCCGTCTTCTGCTGGTCGACGATGTGTACACGACCGGGAGCACGGTGGACGAGCTGGCGCGCGTGCTGCAGGAGGCCGGAGCCGGGGCGGTATATTTTCTTGTCCTGTGCACCGGAAAAGGGAAAAAGACAGTATGCACAGCGGAAAATGTGTGCTATACTAAAATACCGGATAGATAAAAAATACGGGTGGGATCGCTGCCCGTGGGGAAAGGAGAGGACAAAATGGGCAATCTGAAGGTGTTGTTGCGGAATTATCTGAGCTGGTTTACGACGCCGACCGCGGCGATCACCGTGACGGATATTCTGGAAATTCTCATTTTGGCTTTTCTGGTATACAGTTTCCTGCTCTGGGTCAAGAACACCAGGGCATGGACGCTTCTCAAGGGAATCATGGTCCTGGTGATCTGTGTTTCCATCACGTATCTGCTGCATATGGACACCCTGATCTTCATTGTGAACAGGGGGATCGACATCGCGATCACGGCGGCGATCGTGATCTTCCAGCCGGAGCTGCGGCGGGCGCTGGAGCGGATCGGAGAGAAGCAGATCGTGTCGTCGCTGCTCCCGATTGACTCGAACCGGGTCACGGAGCGCTTCAGTGACAAGACGGTCAATGAGATCGTGAAGGCGTGCACAGAGATGGGCAAGGCGAAGACCGGCGCGCTGATCGTGATTGAGCAGAATGTAAAGCTGGACGAGTACGAGCGGACCGGGATCGTGATCGACTCGGTCGTGACGAGCCAGATTCTGATCAACATTTTCGAACATAATACGCCGCTCCACGACGGAGCCGTCGTAGTCCGTGGGAACCGAATCACTGCGGCGACGTGCTATCTGCCGTTGTCAGACAATATGATGCTGAGCAAGGAGCTCGGGACGCGGCATAGAGCCGGCGTGGGCATCAGCGAGGTGACCGATTCCCTGACGGTGATTGTGTCGGAGGAGACCGGCGCGATCTCCGTCGCGTACAAGGGAGAGCTGCTGCGGAAGGTTTCCCAGGAGGAGCTCAGAGCGCAGCTTGTGATGGCGCAGAATAAGACGAGTCAGCAGAAGAAATTCAGGTTCTGGAAAGGCTGGAACAAAAATGAAATATAAATTTACCAGGAATATAGGCTTGAAGGTCCTGTCGCTGGTGGTGGCGTTCCTGATCTGGCTGCTTGTGGTCAACGTGAATGATCCGGTCAACGTGCGGCTGTTCCGGGATGTCAAGATCCAGCAGGAGAATGTTGAGAGCGTGACGGAGCTCGACAAGGTGCTGGATGTCGTGGAGGACGACGTGTACGGCGACACCGTGATCATCCGGGTGAAGGAGAAGGACAGCGTTCTGAAAAAGCTGACCTCCTCGGATTTTCGCGTGGTTGCGGACATGGAGACGATGAACGAGATGGGCAGCGTGCCGCTGCGCGTGGAGTGCAGCAATCCGGCGGTGACGCGGGATGAGATCGAGCTGATCCCGGCGGTCCAGAAGGTCAAGCTCGAGGCCAAAAAGCAGAGTGAGTTCATGGTGAACGTGCAGACGATCGGCAAGCCGGAGAACGGGTACGAGGTCGGCATGACGGAGGTCGTAAACGGGCGGACGGTGCTGATCGCAGGGCCGGAGAGCATCTTGAAGATCATTGACAAGGTGGTAGCTGAGGTCAACACCTCGCGGATCAAGACGGACAAGCGGCTGAACGGCAATCTGGTGGTCTACGACAAGAACGGGAACGAGCTGACAACGCAGATGGAGCGCCTGCAGATCAAGGATTCCTCCGGCGTTCTGCTGGCGGACAATCAGGTGATTGTCGATGTGACGCTCTGGCAGGTGATGAACGACATCCCGGTCGAGGTGAAGACCGTGGGGAGCCCGGCGGAGGGCTACCAGGTGTCCGGGATCTCTACGATTCCGGTGACGATCAATCTGGTCGGCACGAACGAGGCGCTGGCGAGGCTGAACGGGAAAGTCGTGATCCAGGAGCCGGTCTCGATCGAGGGTGCGACGGAGAATGTGACGCAGGATATTGATCTGACGGAGACGCTTGCCTCCCTGGAGGGGCTGCGGCTGGTAGCGGACGCGGACCCGGCGGTCTCGGTGACGGTGCAGATCGAGAAGAACGGGGATCAGACGCTGAGGGTTCCGCTCTCGAATCTCGAGGTGCTGAACCGGCCGGATGCGGCGAAGATGAGTCTGACGATCTCCCCGGCGGACGAGGTGCAGGTCTCGATCCACGCGCAGGAGGGCAGTGCAAGGCTGAGTGTCAGCGACATCAAGGCGACGGTGGATCTCCAGGAGTGCGCGGTGGAAGGTGTGTACGAGATTCCGGTGCAGATTGAGCTGCCGGAGGGGTATTCGCTCACGGCGGATGTGAAGCTGGTCGTGACTGCGACCGCACAGCAGCAGGCAAATGAGGAAAAAGCCAGCACGGAGGGGTGAAAGTGGTCAGAAAAAAAGTGACGATAAGGAGTGAGGCAGGCTTGCATTTGCGCCCGGCCCAGAAGCTCTGCGAGAAGGCAATGGAGTACGGGGATACGAGTGTGAAGATCTGTTTTCGTGACCGCGAGTTTAATGCGAAGAGTGTGCTCGGCGTGCTGAGCGCCTGCGTACAGCAGATGGATGAGATCACGCTCGTGTGCAGCGGCGCACGGGAGGAGCAGGCGGCGGAGGAGCTGGCTGCGCTGCTCGAAAGAAACGAGTGACGGAAGGCGGCAGAGGAGCCGGCTGAGATGCCCGGAAGGAGTCGGGCGACGAATGGGCGGCAGGTAAGCGGCGGAGACGCAGGGTGTCTCTGGAACGACTTCCGGCGGGGCGGATGACAGAACAGAAAACGGAAGACGAAAAAACAGGGCGGCTGCATTTGTTTGCAGCCGCCCTGCGTATCTTTACGTGTCTTACCGCACACTGTACGGATTGACGAAGGTATCAGTCGGGTCGTAGCTCTTTGAGGAGCTCTGCTTCGGCGGATACTCAATTGAGATATCCGTCGGCTTGGTCACCTTGTTGCTGACTGTGACCGGAGTTCCGATCGGCACGTTGTCAAACAGCCACTTTGCATGCATGACGGAAAGTCGGATGCAGCCGGCGGATGCAGGACTGCCGAGCTTGTTGTACTCCCAGGTCTCGAGAGAATACGGGTCGCGGTAGCGCAGGTTCGGCACCGAGTGGAACAGGATGTCGCTCGTGATATGCGAGCAATACTGTCCCCAGGTCGGACCCTGCAGCTCATGCCAGTAGAGCTTGTCGCGGATCGAGAAGGTGCCGGTCGGTGTGCTGACACCGTCGGCAGCGGTCGAGCACGCGAACGCCTTCACCGGGGTCGAGCCGCGGTATACGACGACGAAGCATTGATTTCCGTTGCTGGAATTGCCGCGCTGCACTTTGATGCTCCACGGACCGGTGATGGAGACCTTGATCTTGCCCTTGCTCCCGAAATCGTACGTCTTTCCGTCGATCGTGTGCTTGCCGGTCAGCATCTTGCCGGTGGACTTGTCAAAGTAGTACTTCACCCCGTTCTCCTGCAGCCATCCGGTGCGCATCGTGCCGTCCGAGTTGAAGTAGTACGTCGCGTTGTTAACGTTCTTCAGCCATCCGGTGATCGCGGCCCCGTACGTCTTCGCGGAGGCGGACGGAGTCAGGTAGTATGTCTTCTTCTTGTAGGTGAACCATCCCGTCTTGACCATTCCCGTGGACGGATCCATGTAGTACTTGCGGCCATTCACGGTCTGCCAGCCGGTCTTGCGGACACCCTTCGAGTTTGCGTAGTACGTATTGCCGTTGACCTTGAAAAATCCGGTCTGGACAATTCCCTTTGCGTTGAAGAAGTAGGTGTACTTTCCGATCTTCAGCCAGCTCGACTCCTGCCGCGCGCAGCTGTTCTTCGGATTGAAGTAGTATTTTTTCTTGTTGATGGTCTTCCAGCCGGAAGCACGCCGGTAGTTCTTCAGGTAGTAGTAATACTTCCCGTCCTGCTTCACCCAGCCGGTCTTTGCGACGCCATTCTTCTCGCTGAAATAGAACGTGGACTTTCCGACCTTGACCAGCCCGGTCGTGCGCTCGCCGGTCTTCTTGTTGAAGAAATACTGCTTGCCCTTTACCTTGCGCAGCCCGGTCAGGAGCACGCCGTTCTTGGAGGCGTTGTAGTATTTGCCGTCGTAGGAGGACTTCCCGTAGGAAGTCATGCGCCCCTTCGGCGTGATGTGGTAGAGCTTCTTCCCCACCTTGATCGTGCCGAGCTTTACCTGTCCGGTCGCGTCGGCGTAGAAATATTTGCCCTTGTGCTTCACCCACTTTGCGGTCGCGACGCGTCCGGTCTTGCTGTTTAAAAAGTAGTAGTAGACGTCGGAATCTGCCCCGATCCGCACCAGCCCCGAGTAGCCGGTGCACAGCTTACCGGTCTCCGGATGGAAGTAGTAGGTGTAGCTGTCCAGCTTTGCCGGACCGCTCACGCGGTAGCCGCTGCCGTTGAAAAAGTAAGTGGCGCCGTCGATTTCGCGTAGCCCGGTCACCCTCACGTCATCCTGCAGGTAGTAGACGCCATTTGCGTCCTGTCCCCACCCGGAGGCAGCCTGCACGGTCGCCATCTGTCCGGGGATACCGACGACAGACGCGAGAGAAGGCGCAGAGATGGCGAGACCTGCCGCGAGACAAAGGGCAGATACCCATTTTTTGATTGTCATTGTTCCTTATCCTCCCTCTCTTTTTGCCACGGACGTTCGGCCGGAGTGCTCACTCAGAAGCGCCCGGCGGTGCGCCCGGTAAAAAACACCAAATGTCTTTCTCAATTATAGCGGCTGTATAGGGGAAAAGCAAGCATGGATCCCGGAAAAAAATCTTAAAAAAGATCTAACTTTTTGGTTGTCCTGCCTTTGAGGTTGTCAATTTGAGGGAAGTAGTCTATAATCGTAGAAAGTATGTCAGTCATGTGACATGAAGACGGAAAGGAAGAGGAAACGTGCGAAGGAGAGAGCGGTATAAGAGGCTGATTATGTTTCTCGCGTCGGTGCTGATCGTGGCGGTTCAGACCGGGGTGTTTGCATATGCGTGGTTTCATGATTACTATACAAAGGAAATCATCGGGCGGCTGTATGGCTACTGGGGGCACTGGGCGCTGCTGGTGCTCTACGCGGTGCTGGTGGTGCTGGTGTCGAAGCTGTTCTCGGCGTTTAAGGTCGGGTACATGCGGATCCTGGATGTGCTGCTGTCCCAGATTTTTTCGGTGCTGGTGGTGAATGCGTTTGAGTATCTGCAGCTGGCGCTGATCGGCCGGTGGCGGTTTTTGACGCACCTGGAGCCGATGCTGCGCGTGACGGGGATCAACCTGGCAGCGGTGATTTTGTGGGTGCTGTTTATGCGGTTTGTGTACGCGAGGCTGTACCCGCCGCACGAGGTGCTCCTGATCTACGATAAGTCCGGCCCGAGGACGATGATGAAAAAGATGGCGGAGCGGAAGGACAAGTACATTGTGACGGGGACGATCCCCCTCACGGCCGGGGTGGAGCGGATCAAGGAGGAGATCCCGAAGTACCAGGCGGTCATGATCGGGGACCTGCCGGCGCACGAGCGGAATCTGTTCCTGAAATACTGCTTTGAGAAAAACATCCGGTGCTACTGTCAGCAGAAAATTTCGGACATCATGATCATGGCATCCGAGAAGATCCACATGTTTGACACGCCGCTGCTTCTGTTCCGCAACTGCGGCCTGACGGTGGAAAAGCAGGTGATCAAGCGGATCTTCGACGTGGTGTGCTCGGCGCTGATGCTCGTCGTGCTCTCGCCGCTGATGGTGCTGATCGCGCTGCTGGTCAAGCTCTACGACGGCGGCCCTGTCTTTTACAAGCAGGACCGGCTGACGAAGGACGGCGCGGTCTTCCAGGTCTACAAGTTCCGCAGCATGCGCGTGGATTCGGAGAAAAACGGCGCGCGGCTCGCGATGAAGGGCGACAGCCGCGTGACGCCGGTCGGCAAGGTGCTGCGCAATATTCATTTTGACGAGCTGCCCCAGCTGCTGAATATCATAAAGGGGGACATGTCGCTCGTCGGACCGCGCCCCGAGCGCCCGGAGATCGCGGAACAGTACACGCGGGAGATCCCGGAGTTTCCGTACCGCCTGAAGGTCAAGGCGGGACTGACCGGGTACGCGCAGGTCTACGGCAAGTACAACACGACGCCGTACGACAAGCTGAAGCTCGACCTGACGTATATCGAGAATTACTCGTTCCTGCTCGACCTGCAGCTGATCGCGACGACGGTCAAGATCCTGTTCCAGAAGGAGAACACGGAGGGCGTCGAGCAGTGGCAGACGACCGCGTCGAAAGGAGGAAAGGGCGGAGGAGCTTCCGGTTCGGCGGAAAAGAAACCGGCCCGGAGGAAATGATGAGGGAGATGGTATCGGTAATTATGCCGGCGTACAACTGTGCCGGGACAATCGGGACGGCGATCGCGTCCGTGCTCGCGCAGCAGGTGCCGCTGGAACTGATCGTGCTGAATGACTGCTCCCCGGATGAGCTGGACGCGGTCATGGAACAGTACCGCGGGGATCCGCGGGTGCGCTATGTGAAAAATGAGATGAATCTCGGCGCTTCCGGCAGCCGGAATCGCGGGGTGCGGCTGGCGAGAGGCAGCTACACGGCATTTCTGGACGCGGACGACTGGTGGGACGCGGGAAAGCTGGAGCGGCAGCTGGCTGTGCTGAAAAAGGAGCAGGTCGTGCTCTGTTCGACCGGCCGTGAGCTGGTGACGGCCAAAGGGGAGCGGACCGGCCGCGTGATCGGCGTGCCCGAGCGGATCACGTACCGGATGCTGCTGCGCCACAACTGCATCAACTGCTCCTCGGTGCTGCTGCGCACGGAGGTGGCGCGCGAGTTCCCGATGGATCACGAGGACAGCCATGAGGACTACATTATGTGGCTGCGGATTTTGAAAAAGTACAGGCGGGCCGCGGCGATCGACGAGCCGCTGCTCAAATACCGCCTGAGCGCCGGGGGCAAGTCCGGCAGCAAGCTGAACTCGGCGCGGATGACGTACCGGGTCTACCGCTACGTCGGATTCGGCAGACTCAAGTCAGCCGCGTGCTTTGCCATGTATGCGGCGAACGGAGTGTGGAAATATGCCAGGGCGTATCTGAAGCTGTAGCGGCAGAACGGATCAGGGAGCAGTACAGAAGAATGATTTAACATGATTGCGAAGATAAAAATCAGACAACAGGAAAAGGAGAACGACATGATTGAGAAATTGATTGCAAGGATTCAGGAGACAAAGGCGCCGATCGTGGTAGGGCTGGACCCGATGCTGGGGTATATTCCGGAGCAGGTGGTGAAGGCTGCGTTTGCGGAGTTCGGCGAGACGCTGGAGGGAGCTGCGGAGGCGGTGTGGCAGTACAACAAGGCGATTGTGGACGCGGTGTACGACCTGATCCCGGCGGTAAAGCCGCAGATTGCCATGTACGAGCAGTTTGGCATCCCGGGACTGGCGGCGTTTAAGCGGACGGTGGACTACTGCCATGAGAAAGGTCTCGTCGTGATCGGCGATGTGAAGCGCGGGGATATCGGATCGACTTCTGCGGCGTATGCGACGGCACACCTCGGAAAGGTGCAGGTGGGAGCGAATCTTCTGACGCCGTTCGGGGAGGACTTTGCGACGGTGAACCCGTACCTGGGCTCCGACGGCGTGAAGCCGTTCATCGAGGTCTGCCGGGTAGAGAAGAAGGGATTGTTCATCCTCGTAAAGACGTCCAACCCGTCGAGCGGAGAGTTCCAGGACAGGCAGATTGACGGAAGGCCGCTGTACGAGCTGGTCGGCGAGAAGGTGGCAGAGTGGGCGGAGTCCTGCATGGGCGCACAGTACAGCTATATCGGTGCAGTGGTCGGGGCGACCTATCCGGAGATGGGCAAGGTATTGCGCAAGGTGATGCCGAAATCCTTCATTTTGGTGCCGGGCTACGGCGCACAGGGCGGAAAGGCAGCCGACCTCGTTCATTATTTTAATGAGGACGGGCTGGGCGCGATCGTCAATTCGTCGCGCGGCATTATCGCTGCATACAAGCAGGAAAAATATGCAAAATTCGGTCCGGAGCACTTTGCGGAGGCGAGCCGCGCCGCCGTGGAGGACATGATCGCGGATATTAATACGGCGCTGCAGGCGAGGTAATTCCTGGATTGGGGCATAACAGCAGCGGCTCGCGGCGGATATTCGTGCGCTGCAGGCGAAGTAATTCCAGGATTGGGGCATAACAGCAGCGATTCGTGGCGGATATTCGTGCGCTGCCAGAGATGAGATAATCGGAATGTAATTTTTCTAAGCAGTCAGATCGAGAAAAGGCACGTAGAAAGGGAATGGGTATGGCAGAGAAGTTCAGGGAATTTGCGTCTGTGCTCTCTCAGGAGCAGGTGGGCGCGCAGATATACAGTATGTGGATTCAGACGGAGCGGATCGCCGCGATCGCGCGGCCGGGGCAGTTCGTCTCCGTGTACTGCCGGGACAAGGCGAAGCTTCTGCCGCGGCCGATCAGCCTCTGCGAGATCGACCGGGAAAACGGCAGGCTTCGGATTGTGTACCGCGTGACGGGGCCCGGGACCGGCACGGAGGAGTTCAGCGCGTATCAGGCAGGAGACCAGATCGAGCTTCTCGGGCCGCTGGGCAACGGATTTCCGGTGGAGCGCGGTGCAGGCAGGCGGTCGGTCCTGATCGGCGGCGGGATCGGGATTCCGCCGATGGTCGCGCTGGCGCGGGAGCTGGAATGCAGTGCGCTGGCGGGCGGTGAGAAGATGGACAGGACACAGGCCATGAACGAGCAGGCGGACGGTGAGCAGGCTGCCAGTGCACAGTCTGGCAGTGTGCAGGCGGTGATGGGCTACCGCGACGCCGGAACGTTCCTGGAAAAAGAGCTCTCAGAGCATGCGTCGCTTTCCATCGCGACGGAGGACGGAAGCGTTGGCACAAAGGGAAATGTGCTTGACTGCATCCGGGAGAATGACATACAGGCGGATGTGATATTTGCCTGTGGGCCGACGCCGATGCTGCGCGCGGTGAAATCGTATGCGGAGGAGAACGGGATCGAGTGCTGGCTGTCTCTCGAGGAGCGGATGGCCTGCGGAATCGGCGCCTGCTTGGCGTGTGTCTGCAAGTCGAAGGAACTGGATGAGCACTCGCAGGTGCACAACAAGCGCGTCTGCAAGGAGGGGCCGGTCTTTTCCGCGGAGGACGTCGAACTGTAGCGTGGTCGTGAGTCGTCTGTGAGAACGGAAGCTGGCCGATGAGGGTACGCCTGGGACTGCCATTGGTGATTCGGTGAAACGGTGGCAGGGAAGATGGTCGATGAAAGCATGTTTGGGATTGCCATTGGTTATCCGGTGAAATTGTGACGGGACGGATGGCGTCTGGTTGTGAATTTGAGAGAGAATAGGACAGGCCGCCGGATGGCGGCGCGGAGGAGAATATGACGGATTTGAGGGTGAAAATTGCCGGGGTGGAGCTGAAGAATCCGGTGATGACGGCGTCGGGGACATTTGGATCCGGCATGGAGTACAGTGATTTGGTGGATCTGTCCGGGCTGGGGGCAGTGGTGACAAAGGGTGTGGCGAATGTGCCCTGGCCGGGCAATCCCACGCCGCGGGTGGCAGAGATCCCGAGCGGCATGATGAATGCGATCGGGCTGCAGAATCCGGGCATTGACGTGTTTTGCAGGCGGGATATCCCGTTTCTGCGGAAGTACGACACAAAGATTGTCGTGAATGTCTGCGGGAGGACGACGGAGGACTACTGTGAGGTGGTGGAGCGGCTGGCGGATGAACCGGTGGATCTGCTCGAGATCAACATTTCCTGCCCGAACGTGAAGTGCGGCGGTATTTCCTTTGGCCAGGATCCGGCGGCGGTGGAGGCGATCACGAGAGAGATCAAGAAACACGCGAAGCAGCCGGTGATCATGAAGCTGAGCCCGAATGTGACTGACATCACAGAGATTGCGCGGGCGGCGGAGGCCGGAGGAGCGGATGCGCTTTCGCTGATTAACACGCTGACCGGGATGAAGATCGACATTCACAAAAGAACTTTCGCGATCGCGAACCGGACCGGCGGAGTGTCCGGGCCGGCCGTGCATCCGGTTGCGGTGCGCATGGTCTACCAGACGGCGCAGGCCGTGAAGGTGCCGATTATCGGGATGGGCGGAATCGCAGGCGCGGAGGATGCGATCGAGTTTCTGCTGGCAGGCGCGACGGCGGTGGCAGTCGGCACAGCGAATTTCCGCAATCCCGGGGTGACGCTCGAGGTGGCAGCGGGGATCGAGGCGTACATGGAGCGGTACGGCTTTGCGCAGGTCAGCGACTTGATCGGAGCGGTGCGCTGAGATGGGCGATTGATTGACTGAGTCATGGAAGGGCAATGGGATGCCCGGGTGATTGATCGTCGGAGATAAGGGATAGATGTGGAAGAACCATGCGATGGTCAGGGGATCTATCGGCAGAGAACAAGCCGCGGGAACGCATGGGCGATGCCGCAGTATGGCAAACGAGTAAAGGATAAATTGAGGCAGAGATTGTGGAGGCTGGATTATGGGAGAGAGAGTAAACAGACAGAGGCTGACAGAGCAGTTCCTTCACCTGGTGACAATCGACAATCCGTCGCTGGGGGAGCGGAAGATGGCAGATGAGGTGGAGCGGCAGCTTGACGCGCTCGGAATTTCGTGGGAGGAGGACGACACGTACCACAAGGTCGGCGCGGACGCGGGCAATATCTATGCAGTCATCGAGGGAGAACTCCCGGGGACGCCGGTGCTGTTTTCGGCCCATCTGGACTCTGTGGCCCCGGCGATCGGGAAGAGAGCGATCTTGCAGGAGGACGGCCGGATCACGAGCGCGGGAGATACCGTGCTGGGCGCGGATGACCTGTCCGGTGTTGTGGAGATTTTCGAGGTGGTTCGGGTGCTGAAGGAGAAAAAGATCCCGCACCGGACGATCGAGCTGCTGTTCTCTTACGGCGAGGAGCTGTACGACGTCGGGCTCGAGCAGTTTGATTTCTCGAAGCTTCGCTCCCGCGAGGCTTACGTGCTGGACGGATCGGGAGGAACCGGGACTTTTTTGTACAAGGCTCCGTCGATTATCTCGTTTCAGGTGCAGATTCAGGGGCGAGCGGCGCATGCGGGCTTTGAGCCGGAGCGCGGAATCCATGCGATCTTGATCGCGTCGGAGGCGGTCAGCGCGATCCAGATGGGGCGTCTTGACGCGGAGACGACCGTCAATATCGGGGAGATCTCAGGCGGCACCGGAAGAAATATCGTGCCGGAGCGCTGCACCGTGGGCGGGGAGATCCGAAGCTACTGCCACGAGCGGGCACTGAAGGAGATGGAGCGGATCGAATCGCTCTTTGCGGTTGCGGCGGAGCGCCACGGAGGCCAGAGCACGGTGACGAAGCGGATCGGCTGCCGGGCATATGAGACGGGAATGGACAGTGTGGCGGTGCGAAATTTCAGGAGCGTGTGTGAAAAGCTGGGCTATCCGTTTGATCCGCAGGAGAGCTTTGGCGCGAGCGACAACAACGGCTTTGCGGCAAACGGAATCGAGGGGATCGTACTCGCCTGCGGTATGGAGAGCGTGCATTCGGTGAAGGAGTACACGACCGTCGATGTGATGGCGGAGGTGGCGGAGGCACTTGTCGAACTGGCATGCATCAGTGAGCAGAAGTGAGCTGCCATGTAGTGTAAAATGTTGTGAAGACCGGCCGGGATTTCAGCGGCAGTTGACGCAGTGCGAAACGCACATTGCTGACGAAGCGTGCGGCGAGAATCAGACGGCGGTTCACTGACGGTATGCGTAGAGAGATCATCAGTATGGAGGAGTGTCATGGAGAATCAGTTTTCGAGGACGGAGCTGCTCCTGGGGCGGGAAGGCCTGGAGCGGCTGGCGAGCAGCCGGGTCGCTGTCTTTGGGATCGGCGGAGTCGGGGGCTACGTGGCCGAGGCGCTCGCGCGCAGCGGTGTCGGGACGCTGGATCTGATTGACAGCGACAAGGTGAGCCTGTCAAATATCAACCGTCAGATCATCGCGACGATGCGCACGGTCGGAAGGTACAAGGTGGACGTCATGCGGGAGCGGGTTTGCGAGATCAACCCGGACATCCGGGTACATACGTACCGCACCTTCTACCTGCCGGAGACCGCAGACCAGTTTGATTTCTCGCAGTATGACTACGTCGTGGACGCGATCGACACGGTGACGGGGAAGCTGCAGCTCGTGCAGCAGGCCGTGCAGGCGGGAACCCCGGTCATCAGCTCGATGGGCGCCGGGAATAAGCTGGACCCGACATCGTTCCGGGTGGCGGATATCTATGAAACCTCCGTGTGCCCGCTCGCAAAGGTGATGCGGCGCGAGTTGAAAAAGCGCGGAATTGAGCGGCTGAAGGTCGTGTACTCGACGGAACCGGCCATGCACCCGGGCGCGGAACGGGAACAGACGGAACCGGCGATGCATTCGGGCGCGGAACGGGAACAGACGGAACCGGCGATGCACCCGGGCGAGGAGCAGGAACAGACAGAATCGACCATGCACCTGGGTGAGAGGCAGGAACAGACGGAATTAACCATGCACCCGGGTGAGGGACAGAAACGGACGGAATTAGTCACGCGCTCAGGCGGGGAACAGGAGGCGGCAGGCGGCGCACGCCGCCAGACACCCGGGAGCGTCGCCTTCGTGCCGTCGGTCGCGGGACTGATCCTTGCGGGCGAGGTGATCAAGGATCTCGCAGCGCCGGGATGCGGCGCCATGCAGCGGAGGCGATAGACGGTCCTGTGCCGCGTGGAGTGATCAGAGAAAATGGCGGCAGCAGACGGCGCGTGTCCGGGCAAGCGGGGCTTGAATGTCCTGCTGCTCTATGTTAGAATGTACCAGACGGCGGCAGAGATGCCGCAAAAGAGGCTGCGTGCGGTGCTTCAGCCGCAGGGCGGCGCAGGAAGATGGATAAGGAGAATAGAGCATGGAAGCGTACAAGCAGGAATTTATCGAGTTTATGGTGGACTGTGAGGTGCTGCGGTTCGGCGATTTTGTGACGAAGAGCGGGAGAAAGACGCCGTTCTTTGTGAATACCGGATTCTACCGCACCGGCACACAGCTGCGCAGACTTGGCGGATACTACGCGCGGGCGATTCAGGAAAAGTTCGGCACGGATTTTGACGTGCTGTTCGGGCCGGCGTACAAGGGCATCCCGCTCACGGTAGCGGCGACGGCGGCGATCAGTGAGCTGTACGGGAAGGACATCCGGTACTGCTCGAACCGCAAGGAGGTCAAGGATCACGGGGACAAGGGAATCCTGCTGGGCAGCCCGATCTCGGACGGGGATCAGGTCGTGATTATCGAGGATGTGACGACAGCAGGCACCTCGATTCAGGAGACGCTGCCGATCATCCAGGCGCAGGGCGATGTCAACGTGCTCGGTCTCGTCGTCTCGGTGGACCGCATGGAGCGCGGGCAGGGCGAGAAGAGCGCGCTTTGCGAGATCGAGGAGAAGTACGGTCTGAAGACGACCGCGATCGTGACGATGGCGGAGGTTGTGGAGCATCTGTACAACCGCGAGTACAAGGGCCGCGTGATCATCGACGATGCGATGAAGGCGGCGATTGATGCATATTATGAGAAATATGGGGCAAGGTAACGTGTGGCTCGCAGTTTGGAAAGGATCGAAGAGGTGAATATGAAAGAAAAATTGTATGTAGCGGTATCACATTCGGCGGTGTGGAATCTCGTGATGGGGATTGTGATTCTGGTGACGGGCATCACATCCGGTATCCTTTTGCTGGTCAGCGCTGCCAGGCTGATGAAGGCGAAAGGTGAGATCACGTTCTGATGACTGCAGCGGTCAGGAAGGGGATCAAGATATCCGGGGCGTGTCTGTTCGGCGTCTACATCGTCGGACTGATTTACTTTCTGTTTTTTGCGGAGAGCTACGGCAGAGGGATGGGCGCGTCCGCGTACAGCTACAATATCCGCCCGTTCCGCGAGATCTGCCGCTACCTGCGCTACCGGGATATCCTCGGATATCGTGCTGTGTTTTTGAATCTGGCAGGCAACGTAATCGGCTTCATGCCGTTCGGCATGCTGCTGCCGGTTCTCACAAGAGAGGTCAGGAGCGTGTGGCGGGTCGGAGCGCTCGGCTTTGAGATCAGCGCGCTGATCGAGTTTTCCCAGCTTCTGTTTCAGGTGGGCTGCTTCGATGTCGACGACATGATCTTGAACACGCTGGGCGCAGTGCTGGGCTACGCGGCATTCTGGATTTCGAGCCGGTGGTATTTCCGGCAGGACGGCGTGACTAGGTGATACGAGTAACTCATAAAAGGGGCCGTACATGGAGAGCGCACAGCCAACGGAGAAAAATGTAACCTAGGAATGCAGGGCGCGCAGCCAACGGAGAAAATGTAACCTGGGAATGCAGGGCGCGCAGCCAACGGAGAAAAACGTAACCTGGGAATGCAGGGCGTGCAGCCAACGGAGAAAAATGTAACCTGGAAATGCAGGGCGCGCAGGCAATGGAGAAAAACGTAACCAGCGTATGCAGGGTGTGCAGCCAACGGAGATGTAAGCAGGCTGCGCAGGCAGGAGAGAAGAGGATATGGCGAAACGACAGGTATATTCCTTTGAGGAAAAGAAATACTCGGCGAACGGTGTCGCGTCGGCGGTGCTGGGGGTGCTGTCCGTGCTCGTGCTGGCGGCGCTTCTGGGCATCTCATTTTTGATGAAGGGGCTGGCAAACACCTGGATCGGCGCGGCGGGATTTACGGGAATCGTGATGGCGTGCTGCGGCCTCGGATACGGCTTAACGAGCTTCAAGGACGAGTGCAAGTCGTACCTGTGCAGCAAGCTCGGCACAATCCTGAGCACAGTTGCGGTCGCAGGCTGGTTTTTCATCGTGTGTCTGGGACTCGCGGCCAGATGACAGAGAGACCGAAGCGGCTGCAGGCCGGTCTTCATCGTATGCTTGAGACTTGTGATCAGGTGACAGAGACGTTGAAGCGGCTGCAAGCTGGTTCTTCATCGTGTGTCTGGGACTTACGGTCGGATAGCAGAAGCGCTGCGGCGGGAGTGGTCTAATCAGAAAAGCAGGTGGATAGAGAATGGAACAGATGACAGAAAAGGAAACTTATCTCAGGGAGCGGTACGGCCTTGCGCTGGAGCGGATTCGCGGGATCCGCGGCGACAGGACCGTCCCCGCCCCTTTTTGCGTTTATTTTGAAAAGACGGCGGAATTTCTGCTGTGGGTGGATGAGCTGAGAGGAAAGCTCGAGAGCGGGGAGACCGAGGGCTACACGCTGGCGCAGTGGCAGGAGCTGAACCACGCCATGTACGCGGATATCCTGCCGGAGCACTATGGGGAGAGCTACGGGAACCCGGCCTACGCCGTGGAACAGCTCGGCGAGGTGCACGGAAGAATCCTGAGTTTTCTGTACACGGAGCTGCGCGCGCTTCTGGTGTACGCGTTTGAGGGGCGGCTCGAGGAGACGGTCGTCTGCCTGGAGCTGTTTATCGAGATTTACAACCGCTTCGAGGGCGAGACGCTCCCGGAGTACAGGGAGATCCAGCAGATCGTCTACTGGTTCGCGAGCGATTACAGCGATCTGTTTGTCGCGCGCCGCGTGCGGGAGGGGATCGACCCGGAGCTCGATTTTGCGACAAACATCATCATGGAGTCAGACCTCGGGGATCTGCGCTACCTGTACCGTTACGGCGAGTACGTGTCGGAGAATGAGCTTCGGATGGCCTCATTTCTGAACACGCTCTCCGAGGAGGAGATCGGCGCGATGGCGGACACGTACACGGAGGGATACCGGATCGGCTTCGTGCTCGGCGGCAAGGATCTCTCGATCAAGCGGACGGTCAACATCCGCTATCAGCTTGGCTTCGAGCGCATGATCCGGCGCGCCGTCGAGAACTTTGCGAAGATGGGACTGCGCCCCGTCATCTACCGCGCTGCGGTCAGCACCCTGAATAAAAAGCAGAATCTGCGCATCGGCTACACCGGGGGCGTCCCGAACAAGCAGTTCGAGTACGACCACCGCGCGGACCAGGCGATCTACCTCGACCGGCGGTTTGTCGAGCGGAAGCTGGGCGTGATGCGCACAACGTATGAAACGTACAGACAGCTTGCGGCCTGGCATGCGGGCCCGGCGGTTGTGGAGACGTTCGGGGAGGCGCCGTTTGCGCCGCTTGCCAACCCGCACAGCTATCATTTTTCCCAGAAACAGCAGCAGCTCGAGACGACCTTGTCGAACGAGGCCGCGCAGCTGGTCAACCAGTACATCATCGGGAAAGAGCGCAGCTTTACGATCATCGCGTTCCCGGTGCCGGAGATCGGGGAGCAGTTTGAGGCCATTTTCCGGGAGACGGTAAAAATCAACACGCTGGACTACCAGCTGTACCGCGACATGCAGCAGACGCTGATTGACGCGCTGGATGAGGGAGTGGCCGTGCACATCGAGGGGCGGGACGGGAACCGCACCGATCTGACGGTCGCGCTCCTGGAGCGGAGCGACCCCGCGCGGCAGACGCTGTTTGAGAACTGCGTGGCGGATGTGAACATTCCGGTCGGAGAGGTCTTCACCTCGCCGAAGCTGGCGGGGACGAACGGGACGCTGCATGTGAAGCAGGTCTACCTCGACGGGCTGAACTACCGGGATCTGGAGATCGCGTTTGCGGACGGCAAGACCACGCAGTATCGCTGTGCGAACTTTGCGGACGAGGCGGAGAATCAGGCGTACGTTTTTGAGAATGTCATGTTCCACCACGACTGGCTGCCGCTCGGGGAGTTCGCGATCGGCACGAACACAGCGGCGTACGCGATGGCGCAGCGGTATCAGATCGCGGACAAGCTGCCGATTCTGATCGCGGAGAAGATGGGGCCGCACTTTGCGGTTGGAGATACGTGCTACAGCTGGGCGGAGGACACGCCGGTCTACAACCCGGACGGGAAGGAGATCATCGCGCGCGACAATGAGGTCTCACTTCTGCGCAGGGAGGATGCGTCAAAGGCGTACTTCGGCTGTCACACGGACATCACGATCCCGTACGAGGAGCTGGGGCGCATCGAGGTCATCCATGCGGACGGCAGCCGGAGGGCGCTGATCGAGAACGGAAGATTTGTCCTGCCGGGCACGGAAAAGCTGAATGAGGCGCTGGATGCGCTGTGATGCGGCGGGCGATTTTTCGTGTAATTTCGGGAGAAGGATTGACAACGCGGGGTTTAGTTAGTAGAATGAGGGCTGTTTACAGAACGACGATTTACAGAAGGAGAAGATACGATGGCAAAGGTAGGAATAGTGATGGGCAGCGATTCGGATATGCCCGTGATGAGCAAGGCGGCGGATATGCTGGAGCGGTTCGGGATCGACTACGAGATGACGATTATTTCTGCTCACAGAGAGCCGGATGTATTCTTTGAGTATGCGAAGACGGCGGAGGCGAAGGGCTTCAAGGTGATCATCGCGGGGGCCGGCATGGCGGCGCATCTGCCGGGCATGTGCGCGGCGATTTTCCCGATGCCGGTGATCGGAATCCCGATGCACACGACGTCGCTGGGCGGAAGAGATTCGCTCTACTCGATCGTGCAGATGCCGTCCGGTATCCCGGTGGCGACTGTGGCGATCAACGGCGGCGCGAATGCCGGCATCCTCGCGGCGAAGATTCTGGCGACTTCGGACCCGGAGCTGCTCGCGAAGGTGAAGGCGTACGCACAGGAGCTGAAGGAGCAGGTCGAGCAGAAGGATGCGAGGCTGCAGGAGGTAGGCTACAAGGCGTACACGAAGTGATCGGTTACCGTTTGGCCATGTATCAAAAACGGGAAGACAGACCGTGCAAGCATGCTTGGATGGCATACAACAATTATTATAGAAGAAACGAATTTGCGGGAAGCGGTGTGACCACAGAGGAGGAAGGACATGGATTACAAGAAAGCGGGAGTCGATATTGAGGCTGGGTACAGATCCGTAGAGCTGATGAAGGAGTCTGTGAAGCGGACGATGCGCGAGGAGGTGCTGGGAGGACTGGGAGGCTTCTCTGGCGCGTTTTCCCTCGCGAAGATCAAGGAGATGGAGGAGCCGGTGCTGCTCTCCGGCACAGATGGCTGCGGCACGAAGGTGAAGCTGGCGTTTCTGCTGGACAAGCACGACACGATCGGCATCGACGCGGTCGCGATGTGCGTCAATGATATCGCGTGCGCGGGCGGCGAGCCGCTGTTTTTCCTGGACTACATCGCGTGCGGCAAGAACTATCCGGAAAAAATCGCGTCGATTGTGAGTGGCGTCGCGGAGGGCTGCGTGCAGGCGGACTGTGCGCTGATCGGCGGCGAGACGGCGGAGCACCCGGGACTGATGCCGGAGGAGGAGTACGACCTCGCCGGATTTGCGGTGGGCGTGGTGGACAAGAAGGATCTGATCACGGGCGAGACGATCCGCCCGGGAGATGTGCTGATCGGTATCGCGTCGACCGGCGTGCACAGCAACGGATTTTCCCTGGTGCGCAAGGTGCTCCCGATGGATGTCGCGTCTCTGAATACGTACCATGAGGAGCTCGGGAAGACGCTCGGCGAGGCACTGCTGGCTCCGACCAGAATTTACGTGAAGGCGCTGCGCAGCGTGAAGGAGGCGGGCGTGACGATCAAGGGCTGCAGCCACATCACAGGCGGCGGTTTTTACGAGAATATTCCGAGAATGCTCCCGGACGGCGTGAAGGCGGTCGTCCGCAAGGACAGCTACGAGGTGCCCGCGATCTTCGGGATGCTGGCGAAGGCAGGCGCGATCGAGGAGCAGATGATGTACAACACGTTCAACATGGGAATCGGCATGGTGCTGGCGGTGGACCCGGCGGACGTGGAGACGACGAAGGCAGCGCTGGCGGCGGCCGGCGACACGGCGTATGTGATCGGCGAGATCGCGGCCGGAGAAAAGGGAGTGGAGTTATGCTGAAGCTTGCGGTGATGGTTTCGGGCGGCGGCACGAATCTCCAGGCCATTCTGGATGCGATCGAGGACGGGACAGTCACGAACGCGAGCGTCGTGAAGGTCATCAGCAACAGCAAGAAGGCGTATGCGCTCGAGCGCGCATCGAAAGCGGGGATCCCGACCGCGTGTGTGACGCGGAAGGATTACCCGGAGCCGGAATCATTTAACCGGGCGCTGCTCGCGGCGCTGCAGGAGTCCGGGGCGGATCTGGTCGTGCTGGCCGGCTGCCTGGTCGTGATCCCGCAGCTGGTCGTCGACGCGTACCCGAACCGGATCATCAACATTCACCCGGCGCTGATCCCGTCGTTTTGCGGGACCGGCTACTATGGGCTGGGTGTCCACGAGGCGGTGCTCGCGCGCGGCGTGCGCGTGACCGGGGCGACGGTGCACTTTGTGGACGGCGGCACGGACACTGGCCCGATCCTTCTGCAGAAGGCGGTGGAGGTAAGGCAGGGCGATACCGCGAAGGAGCTCCAGCTGCGCGTCATGCAGGAGGCGGAGTGGAAAATCCTTCCGAAGGCCATCGACCTGATCGCAAACGGCAAGGTGTCGGTGGTCGACGGGAGAGTCGTGATTGCCGACTGACGGCAGGAGACAGAATCAGTGGAAGAACTGTGATTGCCGATCAGCGGCAAGGTGTCGGTGGTCGACGGGAGAGTTGTGATTGCCGACTAACGGCGGATGCAGATAGAATCACGGGAAACGGAACGGTCTGGGCGCCGGAATCCGCGCAGAGGCGCGGCGGTCTCAGACACAGGCAGGAGGACAGATCATTATGAAGGTACTGATAGTGGGAAGCGGCGGAAGAGAGCACGCGATCGCGTGGAAGGTTGCGCAGTCGCCCAGGGTGGACAAGATCTACTGTGCGCCGGGCAACGCGGGGATCGCGGAGTACGCGGAGTGCGTGGACATCAAGGCGATGGAGTTTGAAAAGCTCGCCGCGTTTGCGAAGGAGCATGCGGTGGATCTGACCGTGATCGGGATGGACGACCCGCTGGTTGGCGGCATCGTGGATGTGTTCGAGGCACAGGGACTGCGCGTGTTCGGGCCGCGCAAAAATGCGGCGATCCTGGAGGGTTCGAAGGCCTTCTCGAAGGATCTGATGAAGAAATACCACATTCCGACGGCGGCCTACGAGACGTTCGATGACGCCGAGGCGGCGCTTGCGTACCTGGAGACGGCGAAGCTGCCGATCGTGCTGAAGGCGGACGGGCTGGCGCTGGGCAAGGGTGTGCTGATCTGCAATACACTGGAGGAAGCGAAGGCGGGCGTCCGGGAGATCATGACGGACAAGAAGTTCGGGCAGGCCGGAAACCGCATGGTAGTCGAGGAGTTCATGACCGGGCGCGAGGTGTCCGTGCTGACGTTCGTCGACGGCAGGACGATCCGGACGATGACGTCTGCGCAGGATCACAAGCGCGCGGGCGACGGGGACACGGGATTGAACACGGGCGGCATGGGGACCTTCTCGCCGAGCCCGTTCTACACGAAGGAGATCGACGCGTACTGCATGGAGCACATCTACCAGCCGACGGTGGACGCGATGCGCGCGGAGGGCAGAGAGTTCAAGGGAATCATTTTCTTTGGGCTGATGCTGACGGCGGACGGGCCCAAGGTGCTCGAGTACAATGCCCGGTTCGGCGACCCGGAGACGCAGGTCGTGCTGCCGCGGATGAAGACGGATATCGTGGATGCGTTTGAGGCGTGCGTGGACGGCACGCTGGATCAGATTGAGCTGGAATTCGAGGACAACGCGGCGGTCTGCGTGGTGCTGGCGAGCGACGGCTACCCGGTCAGCTATCAGAAGGGCTTTGTGATCGAGGGCCTGGATGCGTTCCGGGACAAGGACGGCTACTACGTCTTCCATGCGGGGACAGCGAGGAAGCCGGAGGGGATCGTCACGAACGGCGGCCGTGTGCTCGGCGTGACTGCGAAGGGCGCAGACCTGAAGGAAGCGCGGCAACATGCGTACGAGGCGATCAACTGGGTGAATTTTGAGAACAAGTATTACCGCCACGACATCGGGAAGGCGATTGACGAGGCGTAAGGGGACAGCCCACAGAGTTTTGTGGCGGAGACAGGTTTGCCGCGGCAGCGGCAGAAGATGAGGAGAGTGTAAATGAAAAAGAAAAGAACAGCATGGAACTCATGGATTCTGGCGGTGCTGGCGCTGATCTGGCTGTGCACCGCGCCGGTGCTGGCAGAGGGGGCGTCCGGGGATAATTCGCTGTCCTCCCTCGGCATCACGACGGAGGGCGTGACGGTCTCACCGGAATTCTATTACAGCACGATCGAGTACCAGGTCACGGTGCCGGGCGGCACAGCGCGGCTGGAGCTGGAGCCTGTGACTTCAAACTCAGGCGCTTCGATTGTCAGCATCGAGGGACAGGACATCGGGGAGGACGGCACGACGACGGTGGTGATCACCGTGGCTGCGGAGAACGGCAACCAGTGCGGCTATTACCTGTATGTCAAGACCGACCCGAGCGTGCAGGCGGTCGGCACGGCGGCACAGACAGAGACTGAGAGCGAGACGGAGCCTCAGACCGAGCCGCAGACGGAGCCTGAGACCGAGGATCCGCGGTACGTCAAGGTGGACCGCAGCTCCCTCGAGGAGGCCGAGAACACGATCTCCACGCTGAAGATGGAGACGAGCAATTACCGGGACCGCGTGACGCTTCTGACGAGAATCCTCTACGGGATGATCGGCCTGTGCGTGATCCTGCTGTTCGTCGTGATCAACCTGATCCTGAAGAAGAAGGATCTGAAGTCCGAACTGCAGGAGTACCGGGGCTACGGCCTGCCGGAGAGCGGCGCGGCCAGCATGGACGCGCAGGGGTACGCCGGCGAGGAGAGCGCGTACGCGGACGACGGTTACAGCCAGGGTGCACCGTATGCGGGCGGAGACGGCTATGAGCAGGAAGCGCCGTATGCAGGCGGAGACAGTTACGGCCAGGAAGCGCCGTACGCAGGCGGAGACAGCTACGGGCAGAAAGCGCCGTACGCAGGCGGAGACAGCTACGGCCAGGAAGCGCCGTACGCAGGCGGAGACGGGTACGGTCAGAAAGCGCCGTATGCGGGCGATGATTACGGCCAGAGTACTTCGTATGCGGACCCGGCTTCCGTTCCGAAACCGTCCAAGGCGAAGAAAAAAGCGAAGCAGATGCCGCAGTATCAATCCCCCGAGCCGGAGCACCAGTACCAGGCTCCGAAGGAGAAGACAAAGGACTCCGTAGAAGTCAATATGATTGATTTGTAAATGCTGATATTTCCGATTGATTTCGTTGCGCAATGCGGCGTGTGACTACACATTTACTATGAGAAAGAGCTATCTGAACAGGGTGGCTTTTTTTCATGTTAGAATAGAGAAAGAATATTGCAAAAGAAATAAGATAACCGAACGATACCTGGATAGAAAATCAAGTTGACACCTCCTCCCCATCTGTTATATGATTACTGTCACAAGGGAGGAAACAGCGATGCTGATAGAGATAGACTTTCAGAGCGACGAAGCGATCTACATGCAGCTTCGGAATCAGATTGTGCTGGGGATAGCGACCTCGGTGCTGCAGGAGGGAGATACGCTGCCGTCCGTCCGCCAGCTTGCGGACGATATCGGGATCAACATGCACACCGTCAACAAGGCGTACGCGGTGCTGCGGCAGGAGGGCTTCGTCACGATCGACAGGCGCCGGGGCGCAGTCGTGTCCATCGACGACAACAAGGCGCAGGCGCTCGAGGAGATGCGCTGCCGCTTGCGGGTGCTTCTCGCGAAGGGAATGTGCAAAAATATATCCCGGGACGAGGTGCACGCGCTCGTGGACGAGTGCTATGATATGTACGAGTAAGCATGAAAAGAATGAGACAGGAGGACTTAATATAGATGCATATGGAATATACCGACAGCGCCGCGAAGGTGCTGAAGCTCGCCAGACATGCCGCGGATTCCTGCGGACACAGCTATGTCGGCTCGGAGCATCTGCTGCTCGGGCTTGTGCGGGAGACATCGGGAGCGGCAGGCGTGATCCTGCGCGGACATCATGTGGAGGAGGCAAAGCTGCTGGAGCTGATTGAGCGGCTGATTGCCCCGGAGCAGCTGGCGGAGCGTGCAGGCGGACTGTGGTCGCCGCGCGCCGCCGGTATTCTGCGGGACAGTGAGGAACTGGCACATTTTTTTGAGGACAGAGAGATAGGGACAGAGCATATCCTGCTCGCGATCCTGCGGGACCTGGAGTGCGTGGCGACGCGGCTGCTGCACACGCTGGGCGTCAATCTGCAGAAGCTGTGCACGGACATCGTCGAGGTGACGGGGCTGTCGGAGGACAAGTACCGTGAGCTCGTGCGCCAGGCAAAGGCGGGAGCGGACGAGGGCGGCGCGGGCACGACACCCACACTCGACCAGTACAGCCGCGACCTGACCGAGCTGGCCGCCGCAAAGCGGCTGGATGTGACGGTGGGAAGGGAGCAGGAGATCGAGCGGATCGTCCAGATCCTGAGCCGCCGCACGAAGAATAATCCGTGCCTGATCGGCGAGCCGGGCGTCGGAAAGACGGCGATCGTGGAGGGCCTGGCCCAGCGGATCGTGAGGGAAGAGGTGCCGGAGCCGATGCGCGGGAAGCGCGTCGTGACACTCGACATGGCCGGGATGGTCGCGGGCTCAAAATACCGCGGCGAGTTCGAGGAGCGGATCAAGCGGATCATCCGGGAGGTGATCGAGAGCGGAAACGTCCTGCTGTTCGTGGATGAGCTTCACACCATCATCGGGGCAGGCGGAGCGGAGGGCGCGCTGGATGCGTCAAATATTCTGAAGCCGTCGCTCTCACGCGGGGAGCTGCAGCTGATCGGCGCGACGACGCAGGAGGAATACCGGAAGTACATTGAGAAGGATCCGGCTCTGGAGCGCAGATTCCAGCCGGTGCACGTGGAGGAGCCGTCGCAGGAAGAAGCAGTGCAGATTCTGCGGGGACTGCGGCCGGCCTACGAGCAGCATCACGGGGTCACAATCACCGACCAGGCGCTCGAGGCTGCCGTAAAGCTGTCCGTGCGCTACATCAGCGACCGATTCCTGCCGGACAAGGCGATCGACCTCATCGACGAGGCCGCCGCGCGCAGGCAGCTCGGCTATTTCCACGCGGGCACGCAGACGGAAAAGCTGCAGGAGGAGTACGACGGCTTGCTGCTGGCGCGTGAGCAGGCGATCCGGGAGGGCCGCTTTGAGGAAGCAAAGGAGCTGAACGGCCGCAAGGCGGAGCTGGAGGAGGTCCTGAAAAAGCAGAAAAAGCGCATGCACCAGAAGCGGAGCGGAAAGGCCGCGTCGGTGACGGAGGAGGACATCGCGCAGATCGTGTCGACGTGGACCGGCGTCCCGGTGCAGCGTCTCACCGGGCAGGAGGGAAAGCGGCTGCTGCAGCTGGACGCAGAGTTGCACAAGCGGGTGATCGGACAGGAGGAGGCGGTGCAGGCTGTGGCAAAGGCAGTCCGCCGCAGCCGTGCCGGGCTGAAGAATCCGGCGCGCCCGATCGGTTCTTTCCTGTTCCTTGGCCCCACCGGAGTCGGCAAGACCGAGCTGGCAAAGGCGCTCGCGGAGACTGTGTTCGGCGAGGAGCAGTCGATGATCCGCGTGGACATGTCGGAATATATGGAGAAGCACAGCGTCTCGCGTCTCGTGGGATCACCGCCGGGCTACGTGGGCTACGAGGAGGGCGGCCAGCTCTCGGAGAAGGTGCGCCGCAGCCCGTACTCCGTGATTCTGTTCGACGAGATCGAGAAAGCGCACCCGGATGTCTTCAACATCCTGCTGCAGGTGCTCGACGAGGGCCACATCACGGACGGCCACGGCAGGAAGGTTGATTTCAAGAACACGATCCTGATCATGACCTCCAATGCCGGGGCACAGTCCATCGTCTCCCCGAAACACCTCGGGTTCGGCGCGGGGAAGGACGAGAAGCGCAACTATGAGGCGATGAAGGGGAGCGTGATGGAGGAGGTGCGCCGCATCTTCCGCCCGGAATTTCTGAACCGGATTGACGAGACGATCGTGTTCCACGCGCTGACGAAGGAGGAGATCGGCAGCATCGCCGGACTGCTGCTCGCCGGACTCCAGAAGCGCTGCAAGGAGCAGCTGGAGCTGACGTTAAAGATCAGCCCCGCGGTCCGCGCCCACATCGCCGAGTCCGGGTACGACGAGAAATACGGAGCGCGCCCGCTGCGCCGCGCCGTGCAGACGCAGGTGGAAGACCCGCTTGCCGAGGAGCTGCTTGCGGGGAGAGTCCGCCGGGGCGACAAGGTGCGCGTCGGCTTCCGCAAGGGGAAGATCACGTTCGAGCGCGCGGAGGACGAGGCGGATGAATGAAAATCCAAGCTGGAATTTTTCTGACTTGTATGATAGAATAGTGCATACCATTTTTTACGAAATGACGCGTCCGCGGCAGCGCAGAGTATGCCGCGGGCCGCACGACGCCGCAGCCCGTCCGGGCCGCCGGGGAGGAAGAGGGGACGTTCACACGGCTGCCGTTTCCTGCCGGCCAGAGAGCAGGCTGTACGGAAAACACATCAGGAGGGCATGAAAATGTCAGGAATCAAGGAGCTTATACGCACAGAAGACGATGGGACGCTCAGCTTTGGAGCATACGAGCTTGCAGAAAAATCCAAGAGGCCGGATTACGAGCACGAGGGCGATCTGTACAAGGTGAAGACGTTTGCAGATATCACGAAGCTCGAGAAGAACGGTATGTTTGTATACGAGTCCGTGCCGGGCACGGCGGTACATCATTTCCACTCCACGGAGAACGGAGTCTCCTTCGAGGTGGAAGGGGAGAAGGATGCGCAGATTATCCTGGGCCTCGAGGAAAATGCTGAGTACAAGATCTATATCAACGATGCAAATGTGGGAAATATGACTACGCAGATGGGCGGCAAGCTGGTTCTGAGCGTCGAGATCGGCGCAGCGCAGCCGGTGCCGGTAAAGGTTGTGAAATTGTAAATGGCAAAAGCAAAGACCCTATTTTTCTGTCAGAACTGCGGCTTTGAGTCCTCGAAATGGATGGGTCAGTGTCCGGGCTGCAGAGAGTGGAATACGTTCGTGGAGGAGCCTCAGGTGGGCTCCTCTTCTGCAAAGAAGCCGTCCGCGGGCGGCGCCAGCAGAGGTGAGGCGCCGCGCCCCAGGACACTGGCGCAGATTGAGATGAACCAGACCACGCGGATGACGACGGGCATGGGAGAGCTGGACCGCGTGCTCGGCGGAGGGATCGTGCAGGGCTCGCTCGTGCTGGTCGGCGGAGACCCGGGCATCGGAAAGTCGACGCTGCTTCTGCAGGTCTGCCGGAATCTCTCGGCGGCGGAGAAAAAAGTGCTGTACATCTCCGGCGAGGAGTCTCTGCAGCAGATCCGTCTCAGAGCGGAGCGCATGGGAGCCTTCACGGAGAGTCTGCTGCTTCTGTGCGAGACGAACCTGGAAGACATCCGGGAGACGATCGTGCGCGTGCAGCCGGAGGTTGTGATCATCGACTCGATCCAGACGATGTACAACGAGAGCGTCTCCTCTGCGCCGGGCAGTGTCTCCCAGGTGCGCGAGTCGACGGGCGTGCTGATGCAGATCGCGAAGGTGCAGAATATCACGATCTTCATCGTCGGGCATGTGACGAAGGAGGGTGTGGTCGCCGGGCCGCGCGTGCTCGAGCATATGGTGGACACGGTGCTGTACTTTGAGGGTGACCGCTACGCGTCGTACCGAATCCTGCGCGGCGTGAAGAACCGCTTCGGCTCCACGAATGAGATCGGCGTCTTCGAGATGCGCGGCTCCGGGCTCGCCGAGGTCGCAAATCCGTCCGAGTACATGCTCGAGGGCAAGCCGGAGGGCGCGAGCGGCTCCGTCGTTGCGTGCACGATGGAGGGGACGCGGCCGATGCTGCTGGAGGTGCAGGCCCTCGTCTGCCAGAGCAGCCTGGCCTTTCCGCGCCGCACCGCCGCCGGCACGGACCTGAACCGCGTGAACCTGCTGATGGCCGTCCTGGAGAAGCGCGCCGGGCTGCGCCTCTCCTCCTACGACGCCTACGTCAACATCGCCGGCGGCATCCGCATGAACGAGCCGGCGCTGGATCTCGGCATCGTCCTCGCGCTGGCGTCGAGCATGCGGGATGTCGCGATCGACGAGAAGACGATTGCGTTCGGCGAGGTCGGCCTGAGCGGCGAGGTGCGCTCCGTCACCATGCCCGAGCAGCGCGTCCGCGAGGCAAAGCGCCTCGGCTTCGAGACCGTGATCCTCCCCTCCGGCTGTAAAAAGCAGGCCGCCCGCGTGGACGGCATCAAGCTGATCGGCGTGCGGAACGTGCGGGAGGCGATCGAGGCGATCCGGATGTAGGCTGTGATGGATTTCTGCTGCTTTTGGAAGCGATGAATAAGGCGGTTCTGCAAATAGAAGAACCGGACTTTTGAGTTCGATAGTTCAGCGGTGCGAAAACTTCCACGAAACCATAAAAACAGGATTGACATTTTCTGCGATCCGTGGTATAAAGTTATGGTGAGTTCACCACAGAGGGGCTTGGTCAAGTGGTATGACAGGAGTCTCCAAAACTCTTAGTGGGAGTTCGATTCTCTCAGCCCCTGTAGCGGATCCGGATTGTTCCGGATCCTTTTTTTTGCAGAAACATCACCGGTTCGGCATTTTTCCCATTCTGATGTCTTTCTGAGAAGCACATTTGTGTGCAAATAGGATTGACAAAGAAACCGCAAATGACTATAATGTAGGATATGTTTTCGGCAATACACCATCTGTGTTCACTGACAGTGTTGGCAGAGTGTTCTGTCCAGGGACGGTTAGGCAGATGGTTTTTTTGTGCGGTGGAACTCTGCCAGATTATTGTACGAAAGCGAATACAGACAAAGGAGTGAATGGTATTGGGTAAATATGTAGTGAAGCGTGTCCTGCTTGCCATTCTGACCATCTTCGTGATCAGCGTGATCACGTTTTTTGCGATGAATGCGATTCCGGGAGGACCATTTAACAAGGAAAAAGCGACCAGCCCTGCGACACAGGCGGCACTTGAGGCCAGATACAATCTGGACAAGCCCGTCCCGGTGCAGTATGTGCTCTACATGAAGCGGCTGTTTCAGGGGGATCTGGGCGTCAGCCTGAAGAACGGGCGTGAGATCAAGGACATCGTCGGGGAGAGCTTTCCGATCTCCGCGCAGATCGGTCTCACGGCGGCGCTCGTCGCGATCGTGCTGGGACTGATTCTGGGCTCGACGGCGGCTCTTATGCGAAACCGCTGGCCGGACCGGGTGATCGTCTTCCTGATCACGCTGATCACGGCGATGCCGTCCTTCGTCATGGCGACGCTTCTGCTGTATTTCTTCTGTATGAAGCTCGGGTGGGTGCCTGCATTTACCGCCGGCAGCAACAATATTGTGCTCCCGGTCATCGCCCTGTCCTTCTCACCGATGGCATATATCACGCGACTGACCAAGACTTCGATGCTGGATGCGCTGGGTCAGGACTACATACGAACCGCGCGGGCGAAGGGTGTCGCGCAGCTGAAGGTGATCTTCGTACACGGTCTGCGCAACGCGCTGATCCCGGTCATCACCTACGTGGGGCCGATGATCGGCGGTATCCTGACCGGCTCGATGGTGGTCGAGAGTATCTTTAACATCGGCGGACTCGGCTCGAAGTTCGTCTCCGGCATCACGAACCGGGATTACACGATGATCATGGCGACGACGATGTTCCTTGCCTTCATCATGGTATTTGCAAATCTTGTGACCGACATTGTGTACAAAATCATAGATCCACGGATCAAACTGGATTAAAGGAGGAAAAGAAGAGATGGCAAAGGATTTAAAACGTGCTCCTTTTTCCGCCCAGGTGGATTTGAGCAAGTTTCATATGGAAGATTTTGACCAGGCGACGGAGGAGGAAAAGCGGCAGCAGGAGGTCATGGGAGAGTCTACGACCTTCTTCAAGGACGGAATGCGCCGTCTGCGCCGGAATCCGCTCGCGATGGGTTCGATCGTCGTGCTGATTCTGATCATTGCAGTCTGTCTGCTTGCGCCGAAGATTGTCCCGTACGGCTACGCGGACATCATGAAGGGGTCGAACAACCTCGGCCCGTTCGAGTACAGCGCCGCGGAGCTGGCGAAGATTGACGCGGGGGAGGAAGTCTTCCCGCACATTTTCGGGACGGATTCGCTGGGGCGTGACTATTTCATCCGCGTCGTGTACGGCGCGCGCGTCTCGCTGGGAGTCGGCATTTTCGCTTCCCTGCTGGTCCTGATCATCGGTCTTCTGTACGGCTCGATTTCGGGCTATATGGGGGGGCGCGTAGACATGTATATGATGCGTGTCGTCGATATCATCTATTCGCTGCCGGATATGCTGCTGATCATCCTGCTCGCGGTCGTGCTGAATGAGACGCTTGCCCCGAAGATTCAGGGCACAGTGCTCGCGAAGCTGGGTGTCAACATGATCTCGCTGTTCATCGTGTTCGGCCTGCTGTACTGGGTGTCGATGGCGCGGTTGATCCGCGGTCAGATCCTGACGATCAAGCAGAATGAGTACGTGCTTGCGGCAAAGTGTATCGGCACCTCGACGCCGCGGATCATCCGCCGTCATATCCTGCCGAACTGTCTGTCTGTCATCATCATCACGACCGCGCTGCAGATCCCGTCCGCGATCTTTACGGAGAGCTATCTGGCGTTTGTGGGCCTTGGCGTCTCGGCGCCGATGCCGTCGCTGGGCTCCCTCGCGAACGAGGCGAGAGGCGGCCTGCAGACGTATCCGCTGCGGCTGTTTTTCCCGGCGCTCACGATCTGCCTGATCGTGCTGGCGCTGAACCTGCTGGGCGACGGCCTGCGGGACGCGTTTGATCCGAAGCTGTCGCGCTGATGCCTGAGCGCTGCATGGAGCGCGTCAAAGCGCGGAGGCGGCGCAAGATGAGATAGGGCGGCCGCTGGCTGCCGAAGATGAGGTGGGAAAATGAGTGATTATAAATACATACTGGATGTGCAGGATCTGCACACGACCTTTAAGACGGACAACGGCGAAGTGCACGCGGTAAACGGTGTGAGCTTCTGCCTGGAGCCGGGCCAGACGCTCGGCATTGTGGGCGAGTCGGGCTCGGGCAAATCGGTGACGGCGTACTCCGTCATGCAGATTCTTGCCGACAACGGCGGCATCACCGGCGGCAAGGTGCTCTACAAGGGCGAGGATATCGCAAAGTGGAACAGCAAGCAGATGGCGGGCTTCCGAGGGAAGTGCTGCTCGATTATCTTTCAGGACCCGATGACCTCCCTGAACCCGGTCTTCTCGATCGGCTATCAGCTGGAGGAGGCGGTGCTGCTGCACACGGACCGCACGCGGAGCGAGGCGAAGCAGCGCGCCGTGGAGATGCTCACGCTGGTCGGCGTGAATGAGCCGGAGAAGCGCGTGAAGCAGTATCCGCACGAGCTCTCGGGCGGTATGCGGCAGAGAGTCATGATCGCGATGGCGCTGGCGTGCGAGCCGGATATCCTGATCGCGGACGAGCCGACGACGGCGCTGGACGTGACGATCCAGGCGCAGATTCTGGAGCTGATGCAGTCGCTGCAGAAGAAGCTTGGCATGGCGATTATCATGGTGACGCATGACCTCGGCGTGATCGCGCAGATGTGCGACGAGATCATCGTCATGTACGGCGGGCGCGTCTGTGAGCGCGGTACAGCGGACGACATCTTTTATGCGCCGGCCCACGAGTACACGAAGGGACTGCTGCGCTCGATCCCGACGCTGTCGAACACGGACGAGCGTCTCGTGCCGATCGGCGGCACACCGATCAATCTGCTGAACATGCCAAAGGGCTGTGCATTCTGCCCGCGCTGTGACCAGGCGATGAAGATCTGTCTGAATCAGGTGCCGGAGGAGATTCGTCTGGACGATCACCACCTGGCGGCCTGCTGGATGAATATCAAAGAGCTGTACAAGGAGGAGAATGCATAATGGCGAACGAATATCTGGTAGAGGTCAGTCATCTGAAGCAGTATTTTCCGATCCGCAGCGGCTTTAAGACGATCCCGCTCAAAGCGGTCGACGACGTATCCTTCAACATCCGTCCGGGCGAGACGCTCGGGCTCGTGGGAGAGTCGGGCTGCGGCAAGACGACCGTGGGGCGTACACTGCTGCGGCTGTACAAGCCGACGGACGGTACGGTAACGTTCAATGGCACAGAGGTCACGGACAAGAATATCCATGCGCTGCGCAAGGAGATGCAGATGGTGTTCCAGGACCCGTACTCCTCCCTGAATCCGCGCATGACGGTCGAGGATATCATCGGGGAGCCGCTCGACGTGCACAAGCTCTACAGCACGCGCGCGGAGCGCCACGAGAAGGTCATGGAGCTGATGGAGACGGTCGGTCTGAATGCGGATCACGCGACGCGGTATGCGCATGAGTTCTCCGGCGGCCAGCGCCAGCGTATCGGTATCGCGCGTGCGCTCGCGGTGGACCCGAAGTTTATCGTCTGCGACGAGCCGGTGTCGGCGCTTGACGTGTCCATACAGGCGCAGGTCGTCAACATGTTCGAGGATCTGCAGAAGCAGAGAGGGATGGCGTATCTGTTTATCGCGCATGACCTCCTGGTGGTCCGCCATATCTCGAACCGGATCGCAGTGATGTATCTCGGACACATGATGGAGATGGCAGATTCCAAGGAGCTGATGGACCACCCGATCCATCCGTACACGGAATCCCTGCTGTCCGCGGTTCCGATTCCGGATCCGAAGACTGCCCGCAGCAGTCAGCGAATCGTCCTCGAGGGGGATGTTCCATCCCCGCTGAATATGCCGACGGGCTGTCCGTTCCGCACCCGGTGCAAGTATGCGACCGATCAGTGTGCGGCCCAGCGCCCGGAGCTCCGCGACCGCGGAAACGGCCATTTTGTGGCTTGCTGGAACCGGTAGCGGCCGTTTGGTGTCCGGCTGTCGGCGGATGCTCTTTCTCCCGGGAGATGCCCGGCGGAAATTTCTCTTTAATTTCGGAGAAATGCTTGCAAAATCGAGGAGAGCTGGTATAATAAAGCTCTGTAATCTTTTAGCGCGGCGGCGGACTGCCGGAGTAAAACGGTGAGAAAAGAAACGGCTGCCGGCTGTGCGAAAACAATCACGTAGAAATCCACCTCGCGCTGAGGCTGCGGCGTGGTTTTCAAATAAACTGGAAGAGCGGCTTTGCTCTTCCCCAAAAAGAATAAGAGGAGGAAAGAAACATGAAGAAAATGATTGCCCTGTTGTTAGCAGCAGCAATGGTTGTGCCGAACACAGCGATTGTCAGTGCAGCTGAGAACACAAAGGAAGATCCGACGACTCTGAATATCTGGATGTCTTCCGAGCCAGATCATCTGGACCCGGCGCTGAACAGCTCAGTAGACGGCGGCTGCCTCGCAGTAAACTGCTTTGAGGGCCTGATGCGCTACAATGCAAACGGCGAGCTGGAGCCGGCCTGCGCGGAGAGCTATGAGGTATCCGAGGACGGACTGACCTACACCTTCACCCTGCGCGACGGCCTGAAGTGGTCGAACGGCGAGGCGCTGGACGCGACGGACTTCGTCTATTCCTGGAAGCGTGCGGCTGACCCGAATGTAGCGGCTGACTACGCGTATCTGTGCGATGTGTTCCCGAGCTACAGCACGGAGACCGGCCTTGGCGACGAGGATGTGGTTGCATCCGAGGACGGCAAGACGCTCACCGTTACCCTGAAGTCGGTTTGCCCGTACTTCCTTGACCTGTGCGCATTCCCGTTCTTCTTCCCGGTATGCGAGGAGGCAGTAGAGCCGACCGTTACGGACGAGCAGCCGGATGGCACCTGGGCGAAGGATGCAGGCGAGGCATTCGTATCGAACGGCGCATTTGCACTGCAGAGCTGGAATCACGATTCCGATCTGATCTATGTAAAGAACGAGAACTACTGGGATGCAGATTCTGTGAGCGTTCAGACACTGAACGTCATGCTGACCAGCGATGACACGGCAGCTTACACCGCTTACCAGACAGGCGACCTGGACTTCATCGACAGCGTTCCGACAGCTGAGATGGGCACGGCAATGCAGTCTGACGAGTTTGTAGTTCTGGACAACCTGGGAACCTACTACGTAGGCTTCAACTACAATTCCGATCTGTACGCGAACCTTGGCCTCGACGAGGAGCAGGCAAAGGTATTCCGTAAGGCGATCAACCTTCTGATCGACCGCCAGTACATCATCGACACGATCGGCCAGACCAACCAGGAGATCGCTACGACGTTCGTACCGACCGGCTGTGCAGACGGCAACGGCGGCGAGTTCAAGAACAAGGATTACTACGGAACAGACTTTGCGGCAAACGTAGCAGAGGCGAAGTCCATGCTCGAGTCCATCGGTCTGTACGATACCGCTGCAGATGCACCGACCCAGACGATCGCGTTTACGTACCTGACCAACAACTCCGAGGGTAATGTCAGAATCGCTGAGGCGATCCAGGCTGACATGGCTGCGGTAGGCATCGAGATGACGATCGAGCAGCAGGAGTGGAACGTATTCCTGAACACCCGTAAGAACGGCGACTTCGACATCGCTCGTGAGGGCTGGCTGATGGATTACAATGACCCGATCAACATGCTCGAGATGTGGACGACCGATTCCGGAAACAACGACTGCCAGTTCGGCCGCGATGACTCCAAGGAGCTTGACTGGGCATCCTACGACGCTCTGATCTCCCAGATCCGCACCACTGCAGACTTTGCAGAGCGTGCAGAGCTGATGCATCAGGCAGAGGATATCCTGATGGATACCGGTTGTATTGTTCCGATCTACTACTACAACGATCCGTACATGGTAAAGAGCTATGTGGACGGCGTATACGGCACGGTAGAGGGCATGAAGTACTTCTACAAGGCGACCATCAACGCAGACGGCGCTGGCGCAGCAGAGGATGCTGCGGTAGAGACTGAGGCTGAGACGACGGCTGAGTAAGCGGATCACCGTAAAATAAAATTATTGCAAGAGAAGAGGGCTGCCGCCTGGCTGAGTATTTGGCCGGGCGGCGGTTTTTTTGTGCGGTGAGCTGAATCGGACCGCTTTTTTCCTGCAAGTTAAATTTTGTCCCGCAGGTGGACATGGCCGCTTGCGTGCGCGGAAAATAAGTGTATAATAGGCAGAGGAAAGAACTACAAGGAAAGGATGAAGACGAAATGGTCAGAGACAGAATCGCGGCGCTGCGTGCGCTGATGAGGGAAAAGGGAATCGACGCGTACATGATCCCGACGGATGATTATCACGCGTCGGAGTACGTGGGCAGCTTTTTTAAGTGCAGAGAGTATATGACGGGCTTCACCGGCTCGGCGGGCACGGCGGTGATCACACAGGAGATGGCAGGGATGTGGACCGACGCGCGGTATTTCATCCAGGCGGAGCGCCAGATGGAGGGAACCGGGGTGACGCTGTACCGGATGAATGAGCCGGGTGTGCCGACCGTCCACGAGTTCCTCGCCCAGACGTTGAAGAAGGGACAGACGCTCGGCTTCGACGGACGCTGTGTCGGTGCGACTGAGGCGGCCAGCCTGGAGGAAAAGCTGGGCAGCCTGGGGATAACAATCGCCTGCGACGAGGATCTTGTGGATAAGGTCTGGACCGACCGGCCTGCGCTCTCCTGCGAGCCGGCGTGGGAGCTTGACCTGAAGTGGGCGGGGAAGAGCAGAGAGGAGAAGATCGCGCAGATCCGCGAGGAGCTGAAAAAAGCAGGCGCAGATCTGTTCCTCCTGACGAAGCTCGAGGATATCGCGTGGCTCCTGAATATCCGCGGAAACGATATTCACACCGTGCCGGTTGTGCTCTCCTATCTGATGATGAGTGAGAGCGAGATCCGGCTGTACGCGAACGAGAAGTCTTTCTCGCCGGAGCTCACGGAGAAGCTTGCGCAGGCGGGTGTGACAATCCGCCCGTACGATGCGGTCTACGAGGATGCGGCGGCGATTGAGGCCGGGAAGACGGTGCTGTTGGACAAGGGCAAGGCCAATTATCTGCTGGTGAAGCGGATCCCTGCTGATGTGAAGGTGCTTGACCGGACCAACCCGACGCTGCTGCCGAAGTCGATCAAGAACCCGGTCGAGGTCGAGAACATGAAGATTGCACACATCAAGGACGGTGTTGCGGTCACGAAGTTTATCTGCTGGCTCAAGAAGCACGTCGGGAAAGAGCGGATCACGGAGTGTTCTGCGGCGGAGCGGTTGTACGAGTTCCGCAAGGAGCAGGAGCACTTTGTGGACAACAGCTTTGACCCGATCATTTCCTACGGGGAGCACGCCGCGATGAACCACTACTCACCGACGCCGGAGACGGATGTGGAGATCGAGCCGCACGGCCTGATGCTTGCCGACACCGGCGGACATTACCTGGAGGGCTCCACGGATATCACCCGCACGGTGGCGATGGGAGAGATCACGGAGGATGAGCGGCTGCATTTCACCGCGGTGCTGCGCGGCCATCTGAACCTCGCGAACGCGAAATTCCTCTACGGCTGCACCGGGATCAACCTCGACTATCTTGCGCGCTCTCCGCTCTGGGAGCGCGGGGAGGACTTCAAGCACGGCACGGGACACGGCGTCGGCTATCTGCTGAGCGTGCACGAGTCGCCGAACGGCTTCCGCTGGAGGAGACTGCCGAACCGCAGTGAGGACGCCGTCCTCGAGGAGGGCATGATCACATCGAACGAGCCGGGCTACTACGTCGAGGGCGCATACGGCGTCCGCCACGAGAACATGATCGTCTGCAAAAAGGCGGAGAAGAACGAGTACGGCCAGTTCATGTGCTTCGAGAATCTGACGATGGTGCCGTTCGACCTGGATGCGATCGCCCCGGAGCAGATGACCGCAAAGGAGCGCGCGCTGCTGAACCGGTATCACGCGGAGGTATATGAGAAAATTTCCCCGTACCTGGACGAGGAAGAGCGGGAATGGCTGAAGAACGCGACGAGAGAGATCTGACAGTCCCAGTTCAGCCATGCAAAAAAAATGGGAAGACAGACCGTGCAAGCTTGCTTGCTAAGGGCTGAACTGTATAAAATCATGTAAACAGAGCTGCGGGACAAGTCGAACTCCCCGATGGGGAATCGCCTGTCCCGCAGCTCTTGGTATACCCGCTGTGTCATTGCTCCATTGTGGTAAGCGCGAGAAGATTCTACTTATTCTTATTGTAGATAATCATAAGTCCCTTGAGCAGCAGCTGATCGTCGATCACAATCTTGTGCCTGCAGTACGGTATGATCACCTTTGCGAGCCCTCCTGTCGATACGACGGTGCAGGGTTCGTCGATCTCGTCCTCGATCCGCTCCACGACGCCGTCGATGCTGGACGCCGTGCTGTAGATGACGCCGCTCCGCATACAGTCGACCGTGTTCGAGCCGATCACCTTCTTCGGGGGATCGAGGCTGATCTTCGGCAGCTGGGAGGTGCGCGAGGTGAGCGAGTCGAGCGACACGCGCAGCCCCGGGATGATCATGCCGCCGAGAAAATTTTTGTTGCGGTCGATCGCGGAGATCGTCGTCGCCGTGCCCATGTCAATGATGATCAGCGGGCAGGGATAGTCGTGGATCGCCGCGACGGCGTCAGCCACCCGGTCGCTGCCGAGCTGTGCCGGGTTGTCCAGCATGATCTTGAGCCCGGTGCGGATGCCGGGGCCGACGACCATGATCTGCCTGCCGGTCAGGCGCATCATGGCCGCCTGCATCGTGTGCGTGACAGACGGCACGACGGAGGAGATGATTCCGCCCTCGAAAGCCCGATGGCTGAGATTGTTCAGCTCCAGAATATTTTTGATCAGAATCGTATACTCAAGCGCCGTGGAATGCTGATTCGTGGACAGCCGCTCGATAAACAGAATGCGGTCGTCCTCAAAGCATCCCAGTACAATATTGGAATTTCCGATGTCAACGGCAAGAATCATAGTAGTCCTCCTGTAAAAATGTGTCTTGTTGCCGTTCAGCCGAAGGTCATGGCCGCATAACGTCGACGAAGCGAAGCCGCGGTTTGCATGGCATTCCTGGCTGAATAAAAGGATGTACGCTCAGGCGGTTTTGCTGTGCATCGCCGGGGCCGGTACAAAGTGCGCCCGGTTCAGGGCAGTTCCGACTGCTCCCGTGATGATTGTGGACGAGACCATCTCGCACACGGCGTTGATCCCGACGAAGGTGCAGATAAACACAAGCACATTCTTCCCGCCCATCATTTCCTGCAGGTAGTCCGTATTTCCGAACAGGACCACAAGGAACGTCATGAAAAATGCAGTGTTCAGGAACGCGGAGCAGAAGCCGGTCACCATGCAGGCCACGGAAGTATTTGTGACCTTGCGCGTGCCGCGGAAGATGTATCCGAGCAGCAGTCCGTCCAGCAGACGCGGTATAAACCGCTGGATAAATGCAAGCGCCGGGTTGATGTCAAACAGGATGGCGCCCATTGCGCTGGTGCCGCCGACGCCGATGCACTGCAGGAAGCTGGTCAGCCCGAAGACAGAACCTGCGATCGCGCCTCCGACCGGTCCGAGCGTGATGGCAGCGATCGCGACCGGAATGACGTTGAACGTGATCGCGAGCGGCCCGATATTCAGATATCCGAGCGGGGTGTAGGCCATGAGCAGCAGGATCGCCACCATAAGGCCGAGAAGTACGAGTTGAGATGTGCCAAGTTTTCTGTTCATTTGATTTTCCTCCTTGTTATTATTCCCGTTGTGTGAGACAGCAGGCCGACTGTTCCGACGCAGCCAGGTATCATCCCGTGCGGGTATGATCCATAGAGGCGCGTCCCTGGACAGACATTCTGCCCCCGAGGAGCAGGTATGCGCTCCAATGTGGGATACAATACAATTACAGGCGGAGTATAGCATTTTTTTTCGGGAAGTACAATACAGCGCGGCGCAAAAATCGGGATGTTCTGAAAAAGAAACAAGATTGTCATTTATCTGTCATTATGTTATACTTGCGGAAAATGCTTCAGGCTATTTCAATATAGAAACAAGGGGGAACTCCTGGTGTTAAGTGGAAAGACAGTCATTCTGGGTGTGACAGGCAGTATCGCTGCATACAAGGCGGCCAATCTCGCCAGTATGCTGAAAAAGCAGCATGCGGATGTGCAGGTGATTATGACAAAGAACGCGGCGAATTTTATTCACCCCATTACATTTGAGCAGCTGACCGGGAACAAATGTCTGATCGACACGTTCGATCGGAATTTTCAGTTTCAGGTGGAGCACGTTTCTCTGGCAAAGCGCGCGGACCTCGCGATCGTGGCTCCGGCGACGGCGAATGTGATCGCAAAGCTCGCGCACGGCATCGCGGACGATATGCTGACGACGACGCTGCTGGCGTGCACGTGCCCAAAGCTGATTGCGCCGGCGATGAACACGCGGATGTACGAGAATCCGATCACACAGGACAACCTGGCGGCGCTTTGCCGGTATGGGTTTCGGGTGATCGAGCCGACGGTCGGGCATCTCGCCTGCGGGGATACGGGCGCAGGGAAGCTGCCGCCGGAATCGCTGCTTCTGGAGTGTATGCTCGATGAGATTGCGCTGGAGAAGGATATGGCGGGGCTTCGCGTGCTCGTGACGGCGGGGCCGACGATGGAGGCGATTGACCCGGTGCGCTTTATCTCGAACCACTCGACCGGAAAGATGGGGTATGCCCTGGCGCGCACCTGCCGCCGCCGCGGGGCAGAGGTGACGCTGGTCTCCGGCCGGACACAGCTCGAAGCGCCGTTCGGCGTGACGATGGTTCCGGTCACCTCGGCGCAGGAGATGTTCGAGTCGGTCTCCGCGCGCGCGGCCGATCAGGACATCATCATCAAGGCGGCGGCCGTCGCGGACTACCGCCCGGCGCAGATTGCAGAGAACAAGCTGAAAAAGAGCGATGACGACCTGAGCATCCGGCTGGAGCGGACGACGGATATCCTCGCATGGCTCGGCGCGCACCGCCGCAGCGGACAGGTGCTGTGCGGCTTCGCGATGGAGACGGAGCACCTGGTGGAGCATGCGAAGGAAAAACTTGCGAAGAAGCACGTCGACATGATCGCCGCGAACAATGTAAAAGTGCCCGGCGCGGGCTTCGGCACGGACACGAATGTCGTGACGCTGATCACGCAGAGCGGCACCCGGGAGCTCGCACTGATGAGCAAGGATCAGGTCGCAGGAGAGATCCTCGATGAGCTGCTGGCGATCCGCAAGAGGTCGCAGAGTGACTGTGGTGCAGATGTGGAGGAGATTATAAAATATGAAATGCTATGAGACAATCTGGGAAATATTCAACAAGTGCCCGAACAATCAGATGCGGGATGTCTTTATTGACGAGATAGAGGTTGAGGACACGGACGCATTTATCCGGCAGAAGTTTCAGGACAAGAACGCGACCTGGGAGAAGAGTGTGCTCGCGGATGGGACGATCATCTACGACATCAACGCGTCCGGGATTCTGCAGAGATATTCTTTCACGGAAATCTGAGAAAAAGAAAGGAACAGTCGTGGATAACAGGATTTTAGAATCACTCAGGGAGCAGGGCGTTAATCCGCACCTGCTCGCGGAGCTGGAACAGTTTCGGGAGCGATACCCGGTGAGCGAGGCTCTGGCGGGCCGCGTGACGCCCCCGGCGCTCCCCTATTATGGAAGGGAAATTTTTGAGATGGCCGCGTCGGCACTTTTGCAGGGAGAGAATATCCTGCTGACCGGCACGAAGGCGACGGGGAAAAATATTCTGGCGGAGAACCTTGCCTATGTGTTCGGCCGCCCGTCCTACAACATCTCGTTTCATGTGAATATGGACAGCAGCGCGCTGATCGGGGCAGACACCTTCCGGGACAACGAGGTGAAGCTGCGCCCGGGCCCGGTCTATCAGTGTGCGGTGAACGGCGGCTTCGGCATTTTTGACGAGGTGAATATGGCAAAAAATGATGCGGTGTCCGTGCTGCACGCGACGCTCGACTACCGCCGGATCATCGACGTGCCGGGGTACGACAAGGTGGAGCTGCACGAGGCGACGCGCTTTATCGGCACGATGAACTACGGTTACGCCGGCACGCGTGAGCTGAATGAGGCGCTGGTTTCCCGGTTCCTCGTGATCGAGATGCCGCCGGTCACGGAGGAGACGCTGCGCCAGATTCTGACGGCGCTCTTTCCGGATTTTCGAAAGGAGGGGCTGGAGCAGATCTGCGGGCTCTTCCTCGATCTGCAGCTCAAGGCGAACAACAATGAGATCTCGACGAAGCCGCTGGATCTGCGCGGCCTGATCGGCGCGCTGAAGACGATCCACGGCGGCCTCGCACCGCGCCCTGCGATCCGGATGGGGATCGTGAACAAGAGCTTTGACGTGTTCGAGCGGGAAATCGTCGAGGACATAGTGATGACACGCATCCCGGAGGCGTGGACGGCGGGGAAGATTTTTGCGTGAGTCGAGAGACGGACAGTCGGATCTCTGTACAAAGGAAGAATTTCGACTTGAGCGAGAGCACCATAAAGAATGAGATGCTTTTGTCGTGAGATCTGTGAATACTGTCGAGTCAGAGGTCAGTTGGTAAGGAAAAAGAATAGGAGGCACAGCGTAGAGACAGGTATTTGATACATGCCGATACGGGGTATAAAGAAAGGTTCACGATGTACGAGGAAGAGTTTCAGGTGGAGGCCGAAAACAGAATACGGAACCTGATGTGGACGGTGAGCGGGGACTATGCGCTGGACACAAAGGTGGAGACAGAGTCCTACTTCCGCTCGAAGTACATCTGCCTCTACGACGCTGTAAAGCAGGGGGCTTTTGCGCGTTTTTTTGACAAGGATGCGTTTGGAATGTACCTGGTCAAAAAGGTCTACTATGGGGCAGAGGAACAGCGATTGACGGAGCTCGCGCAGCTCTGTGTCGATGCGGCATCCTACCCGAGGGCGGCGGCTGAGCGGCCCGGCGTGCCCGAACTGCGCAGCCGGGCATTTTCCGACCTGCTGGAACTGTCGTTCACGAAGATGAGCGGCAGCCTGCCGGGGATGTTGAAGATCGCGCTGATGCGCGGCTACCTCGACGGGAGCTGGCACTGCGAGCGGCGGCTTGCGGAGGCGGTCGCGCGGATCCGGTCGCTGGAACAGGCGGAGGACACGATGGCGCTGATCCGTGTGACAGACTGGCTCTACAACACGCTGATTGACAAGAGCTTTGAGCGGAAGCACGGAGATCTCGACTACGTACTGGACACGACGCTGGAGGATCTGCGGGAGTTTGACTGGAAGGACTACATGGAGGAGGAAAGTCTGGAGGACTTTCTGGAGGAGTATCTGAAGCGGCTGAACAGCCGGGTCGTCAGCATCGACGAGGCGCAGGACGAGGAGGAGGAGCAGAAAACCGGGAACGGCCGGAAGGTGATCGTGATCGACGAGGCTGCCGCTGCGAAAATGTATTCGTACATGGAGCTGAATTACGGCCGCTCGTACCTGACAGACCGCGAGCAGAAGAGCGTCAACGCGCGGCTGTGCCGCGGAGCGCACGCGGACTGCAGCCTCTACTTTACGGACGGGATTCTGGCGAACCCGGTGCGCGCGAATGCGCAGTACGTCAACGCAAAGCGCCATTCGGAGAAGAACCGGGTGCTCTACCGCAACAGCAAAAACATGCTGAACCGGAACATTGAGCTGATGACGGACGAGCTGCAGCGCTCTCTGCGGCGGCGCAGCGAGCCGGAGCAGTACGCGTCGCAGACGGGCGCGATTGTCCCTTGCAGGCTCTGGAGAGTGGGCCGGGTGGAGGAGCCGGGCAAGCTGTTCGAGAAGACGGTGCGCCGCCACACCTCAGAGTTTGTCGTGGATATCCTGATGGACGCGAGCGGCTCCCAGCGCGACCGGCAGGGGCAGGTGGCGCTGCAGGCGTACATCATCAGCGAGGCGCTGAGCAACAATCACGTCCCGCACCGGATCCTGAGCTTCTGCAGCTTCTGGGACTACACGGTGCTGCAGCGCTTCCGGGAGTACGATGCACCCCGGTCGGAGAACCGGCGGATCCTGGATTTCACGACGTCGGCGAACAACCGCGACGGGCTCGCGATCCGCGCGGCGGGCGACGGGCTGCTGCAGAGGCCGGAGGAGGGAAAGATCCTGATCGTCCTGAGCGACGGCCGCCCAAACGACATCATCGTGAACCGGCCAAACAGCCGCAATCCGCAGCCGTATTACGGCGATTACGCGGTCAATGACACCGCGCGGGAGGTGCGCGCGCTGCGTGCAAACGGGGTGTGCGTGCTCGGCGTGTTTGCGGGGAAGGAGAAGGACCTCGCGGCGGAGAAGAAGATCTTCGGGAAGGATTTCGCGTACATCCGGAACATTGAGAACTTCTCCCGGGTGACCGGGCGGTATCTGAGAAAGCTGCTGGAGGAGGATGTGTGAGCACGGGCCACGATCCGAGAGCGTTCAGGAGAGGAAACTTGAGCACGGGGCATGAGCCGAGAAGGCAGCGAAAGAAGAATGCGAGAGCGCCGAAGGGAACTAGAAGTCGGCGTTATGATGAGATTGGAAATAGAGGAAGAAGATTTACAGGAGGGAGGCGGCCGCAGTGGTGATGTGTATTGCAGGTGCTCCATGCAGAGTTTGAGGGCGAACGGGCGATGCATGGAGCGCTCAGACTTTGCTTTTTGATTTGAGGAGACAGAACAAAATCAAAGGAGCAAAGGAAAAATGAAAAACTACATAAAGGAATTAAAGGATTTTCTCCTTCTCTGGGGGACACAGTCGCTCTCCCAGCTTGGAAGCGCAATGACGAATTTTGCGCTGACGCTTTGGCTCTACCAGAAGACAGGCTCAGCGCTGCAGACCGCACTTTTGTCGATCTGTTCCTATGCGCCGTACGTCTGCATGAGCATTTTTGCGGGCGCGCTCAGCGACAGGTGGGATAAGAGGCGGGTGATGCTGGTCTGCGACACGTTTGCGGCCTGCTGCACGGTGACGGTGCTGGTGCTGCTGAAAAAGGATCTGCTCGCGCCGTGGCACATGTATGTGCTGAACGCGGTGAACGGGCTGATGAACACGATCCAACAGCCGGCCGGCGATGTCGCCATGACTTTGATTGTTCCGAAAAAGCACTATCAGAGGACGAGCGGCCTGCGGTCGTTTTCTAATTCACTTGTGACGATCCTGAACCCGGTGCTCGCGACCTCACTGTTTGCGCTCGCCGGGATGGACGCGGTGATCTATGTGGACCTGACGACCTTCGCGGTGGCGTTTCTCGCGCTGCTTCTGTTTATCCGGATACCGGAGCTGCCAAAAGAGGAGGAGAAGGGAGAATCCTTCCTGGAAGCGGTAAAGACAGGGCTGCGCTATCTGGCCGAGAACCGGCTGATCCTGCTTTTGATCCTGTTTCTGGCGGGAGTGAATCTGGTGGCGTCCGCGTTTGATGCGGTGCTGCCCGCGCTGATTCTGCCGCGGGAGCAGGGCGGGGAAGCGGTGCTCGGGCTCGTGACTTCGAGCGCGGGCATTGCGATGCTGGTGGGGAGCCTGATCGTGACGGCGCTGCCTGCACCCAGAGACCGGGTCCGCGTGATTTATATCACGATGCTGATCTCGCTCAGCACGGAAAATTTTCTGCTGGCATTTTCAAGGACGCCGTTTCTGTGGTGTCTGGGCCAGGTGATCGGGTGGCTGCCGGTCCCGGTGATGAGTGCCAACCTCGATGTGATCCTGCGCTCGACTATCCCGGAGAACATGCAGGGGCGGGTCTACTCGTGCAGAAATACGCTGCAGTTCTTTACGATCCCGGTCGGCTTTTTCCTGGGCGGCTGCCTGGTCGACGAGGTGTGCGAGCCTCTTATGGCGCAGGCCGCCCCGGACGGCGTGCTGTGCCGGCTGTTTGGCAGTGGAAAAGGCTCGGGAGCCGCGATGGTGATGCTGATCCTGGGCGTCGCGGGGACGCTGATCTGTCTGCTGTTCGGGCGGCTGCTGCGGAAGTATCGGTATGAGGAGGGATGAGAGCGAACATTCCCCGGACGTTCGGCGCTCTCGCGGGACGGCAGACTGCGTGGTGCACACAAAATATGTTTTCAAGGCATTTTGGCGCTGCTGTCCTCGAAGTTTTCGTGCATATCGAGCGAAAATGCTCGCGGGACAGCGAATGTGTGAACAGGAATGTGAACAGAACGAAAGCTGCAGTATTTGTGAAAAACCCTTGCATCAGGGAGTGGTTTGATTTACAATAGAAAGGAACGGCACACAAAGCTCTGGGAATCCAGACGGTGTGTCTGTTTGTTCGGAAAGAGAAAATCTGCATTTTACCCTTTTGCGGAGCACAGTCAGCCTGCGGATTGGCTGCCTGGGCAGGCACAGCTGAACTGCGGATCGGCGACTCAGGCAGACGCAGTTATGTTTCAGACGTGGTCTGGGCGCTGTTGCGGTTCAGGGAAAATGCGGCGAAGAATAAGGAGGTGCCAGCTATGGCAGAGAAATCTTGCAGCAGTACAAGCTGCACGAAGGAGAGCTGTGAGGGATGCCCGAGCGCGAAGAAGGAGCAGCAGGGCTTTGCAGTGGAAATGAATGTGTACTCGGATGTAAAGCACGTGATCGGCGTGGTCAGCGGCAAGGGCGGCGTCGGAAAGTCGATGGTGACGGCTTCCCTCGCGAATGAGCTTGCAGCGAAGGGGTACCGCGTCGGAATCATGGATGCGGATATTACCGGGCCGTCGATTCCCCGGATGTACGGGCTGACCGGTCCGGCACAGGCGGACGATCAGGGAATCCTTCCGGAACTCACGGACAATGATATCAAGGTGATGTCGATCAACCTGCTGATGCCGGATCCGGAGTCTCCGGTGATCTGGCGCGGGCCGATCCTGGCGAACATGGTCAAGCAGTTCTGGTCGGATGTGATCTGGGGAGAGCTGGACTACCTGCTCGTGGACATGCCGCCGGGAACGGGCGATGTGCCGCTCACAGTCTTCCAGTCGCTGCCGGTCGACGGAATTGTGATCGTGACCTCGCCGCAGGAGCTCGTGCAGATGATCGTCAAGAAAGCCTACAATATGGCGAAGATGATGAACATTCCGGTGCTCGGCGTGGTGGAGAACTACAGCTATCTGAAATGTCCGGACTGCGGGAAGGAGATTGCGGTCTTTGGGAAGAGCAAGGTTGACGAGGCGGCTGGTGCGCTCGGCCTCACGGTGGCAGGCAAGCTCCCGATCGACCCGAAGCTCACAGAACTCTCCGACGCAGGCAATTTCGCAAAGGCAGAGAACCCGTACCTTGCGGAGGGCGTAAAGGCGCTGCAGAGCCTGCCGGAGCGGAAAGACTGATGCGTATGCAGAGTCTGACGGATCAGAAAGACGGATGCGCCGCAGGAAGAATGCGTCCGGTATGAATAGTGTCAGGAAAAAAGGCAACACTCCCAACAGAAAGGGGTGCTGCCTTTTATGTTGAAGAAAAACTGGTGGAGCAGATACGGTGTGACGGCGGTCTGCATGATTTTGATTTCTGTCCTTTTGCATCTATCGGTCGCAGCGGCGAGACAGTCCTTGCTGCAGCACGGGATTGCGGACGAGGTGCTGCGTTTCCATGTGCTTGCAAACAGCGACAGCGAGGAAGACCAGAGAATCAAGCTGTGTGTGCGAGATGCGGTGTTGGAATATTTGAGTAAACATATGCAGGGATCGGAAGAGGCTGCAGGGACCGGATCGGTGTATGCAGACAGAGCACGAGCTGAGGATCAGATGCAGTTTATCGAGGAATCACAGATTGCCGGGAAAACACGGTTGAAGCAGTATCTCACGACTCACCTGCCGGAGCTGACGGACGTGGCAAACCGTGTGCTGGCGTCCGAGGGCGCAGACTACCGCGCTGTGGCCGCCCTTGAGACGTGCTATTTTCCGGACCGGACGTACGGCGCATGTACCTTCCCGGCGGGCTACTACGAAGCGCTGCGGATCCGGCTCGGTGAGGCCAGAGGCCATAACTGGTGGTGCGTCCTCTATCCCCGCTTGTGCTTTACCGACTGTCTGCACGCAGTCGTGGAGGAAGAGCAGCTGGAGCAGCTCGAAGAAGTGCTGACCGTGGAAGAGTACGACACTCTGCTGCAGGAGCCCGGGAGGTGGAAGGTGGCATTCCGGTGGTTTTGAGGCAGTGGAACGGAAGAGCGGGACAGCGTGAGGGTAAAATGTGGAAGACAGGCATGTGGAGAATATTAAAAACGAAAAAGTCGTTGATAAAATCGGAGAAGATGCATATAATAGAAACAAAGAAAGATTAAAAACGAAAAACATGTAGATAATATGGAGGCGTGATATGAAGATCCTTAGAATTACGGCACAGGGCCTGCCGCTGTTTAAAGAGAAATTAGACATTTCTTTTTTTGCTCAGCAGCGCGTCGCGGATGATGACAAAGATTTGTTGTACTGCCTTTTTTCAAATGTATACATGAATTGCGCCGCTACATTTATTGGAATCAATGCAGCCGGAAAAACTTCTGTGCTGAAGGTGATTTTGCTGGCGTTGGATTTGCTGAACAATCAGCCAGTCAATCATATCGAGACAAAGGATATTCTGGGAGATGCAAAGGAGGCAGTTTTTAATATCTATTTCCATTCGGAGACGAAGGAAATCTGCAGACTGGAGACTGCTATCACGTCCGAGAAAGGAAAAACAGATTCCATTTATTACAGAATAGTGAGAGAGGCTCTGTGGACTAAGCCTCAAGAGGCGGTGACGGCGAGAAAGAACCTGACAGATTTTTCTGCATATGAGCCGGTTGCGGTTCGCAAAGAGGAAGAGTTTTTGTCAGACGATGTGAGTATCATCATTGCTCACAATAAAAGAAATAAGGAACGGATGGATATTGTCAGTCTGTTATCTTTTACGAATATCAATGTTTTGCCGTTTGCAGATGAAATTCCGGCAGAGGTGATTTCTTTCCTGGATCCTACGGTGGAAAAACTGTATTTCGACAAGACAGAGCATAAGACATTGATTCATTTGCAGTTCAAGGACAAACAGGAAATTGTGCTGAACAATCCTATTGATTTAAATCACTACCTCTCTTCCGGGACGATCAAAGGGATTGTTGTGTTTACCCTGGCGAAGGAGATCCTCAAATCCGGGGGATATCTGGTGATAGACGAGATTGAGAATCATTTCAACAAGGAAATTGTCTCTACCCTGCTTCGTTTTTTCATGGACACCAGATTAAATAGAAATGGCGGAACGTTGCTCTTTACTACGCACTATCCGGAGCTTCTTGATGAGTATGATCGAAATGACGGCATTCATATCATTCGCAATAAAAACGGCATCACAGTGGAAAACTTGACCAACCTGTTAAAGCGCAATGATATTAAGAAGAGTGAGGCGTACCAGAGCGGCTTCCTTGAGGGAACTACACCGATGTATGAGTCCTACATGCGATTAAAAAACAGCATCGCAGATTCTATGAAATAGGAGGATTGCGATGGAATTAGCAAAAATCAAGGCATGCATTTGTGAAAGAGCCGGGAATCCCAAGGTGCTGGTGCAGGCAATCGTAAAGTATCATCAAATGTCAAAAATCAGAAAGGGCGAATACACGCTGTTGGATTTGCTGAAATAATTGAGCCGCCGCAGAAAATTGCGGCGGCTCATGCGTTCTACATATTTTTCTTCCGAATCATCGCTCGTTTCCGCATGGTCGGGTCGAGGATCTTCTTGCGGATGCGCAGACTCTTCGGCGTGACCTCGAGCAGCTCGTCGGTGTCGATGAACTCGAGCGCCTGCTCCAGGCTGAGGATTTTTGGAGGGCTGAGCTTGAGCGCCTCGTCGGAGCCGGATGCGCGGGTGTTGGTCAGATGCTTGGTCTTGCAGATATTCAGCTCGATGTCCTCCGGCTTTGCGCTCTGTCCGATGACCATGCCGGAGTAGACCTTCTCGCCAGGCCCGATGAAGAGCGTGCCGCGGTCCTGCGCGTTGAACAGGCCGTAGGCGACGGACTCGCCGGACTCAAACGCGATCAGCGAGCCCTGCGTGCGGTACTGCAGGTCTCCCTTGTACGGGCCGTAGCCGTCAAAGACCGCGTTCATGATGCCGTTCCCCTTCGTGTCGGTCAGAAAGTCGCCGCGGTAGCCGATCAGCCCGCGGGACGGGATCGAGAACTCGAGGCGCGTGTAGCCGCCCTGCGCGGTGCCCATGCCCTGCAGCTCACCCTTTCGCAGGCTGAGCTTCTGAATGACCGTGCCGGCGAACTCCTCCGGGACATCGACGTAGACAAGCTCCATCGGCTCGAGCTGCTTGCCGCGCTCGTCCGTGTGGTAGATGACCTCGGCCTTGCTGACTGCGAACTCATATCCCTCGCGGCGCATCGTCTCGATAAGGATCGAGAGGTGCAGCTCGCCGCGGCCGGAGACCTTGAAGGTGTCGGTGTCGTCGGTGTCCTCGACGCGCAGGCTGACATCCGTGTTCAGCTCGCGGAACAGCCGGTCGCGCAGATGGCGGGAGGTCACGTATTTGCCCTCCTGCCCGGCGAGCGGGCTGTCGTTGACGATAAAATTCATCGAGATCGTCGGCTCGGAGATTTTCTGGAACGGAATCGGGTCCGGTGCGTCGACTGCGCAGATTGTGTCGCCGACATGCAGGTCCGAGATGCCGGAGATGGCGACGATCGAGCCGACCGTTGCGGAAGTGACGTCGACCTTGTTCAGCCCGTCGAACTCGTAGAGCTTGCTGATCCGCACTTTGTGCTGCTTCGTCGGATCGTGGTGGTTGACGACGATGGCGTCCTGGTTGACCGAGATCGTGCCGCGGTCGACCTTGCCGACGCCGATGCGGCCGACGTACTCATTGTAGTCGATCGTGCTGATGAGCATCTGCGTGGGGCCGTTCTCATCCCCCTCGGGGGCAGGAATGTAGTCGAGAATCGTCTCAAAAAGCGGGACCATGTTCTTCGGCTTATCCGCGAGGTCGCGCACTGCGTAACCGCCCTTTGCGGACGCAAAGACGAACGGACAGTCGAGCTGCTCATCCGAGGCATCGAGATCGAGGAACAGCTCAAGCACCTCGTCGATCACCTCGTTCGGGCGTGCCTCCGGGCGGTCGATTTTATTGATGCAGACGATGACCGGGAGATCGAGCTCGAGTGCCTTTTTCAGCACGAACTTCGTCTGCGGCATCGCGCCCTCGAACGCATCGACCACGAGGATGACGCCGTTTACCATCTTGAGGACACGCTCGACCTCACCGCCGAAATCTGCATGGCCCGGGGTGTCGATGATGTTGATTTTTGTATCTTTATAGTAGACAGCGGTATTCTTGGACAGAATCGTGATGCCGCGCTCGCGTTCCAGGTCGTTCGAGTCCATGACGCGCTCCGCGACCTCCTGATTCGCGCGGAATACACCGCTCTGCTTTAAAAGCTCATCGACCAGCGTCGTCTTGCCGTGGTCGACGTGTGCAATGATCGCAATATTTCTTACGTCTTCTCTCTTCATACAGTCTTCTCTCTTTTCTTTCTCTACCTATTAAAATGTACCCGATACAGTTTAGCACAATTTCGTGAGATTACAAGTGGGGATAAAAAAATTTTTAGAAAGCAGTTCTAAAACGAAGTCACTCTGAATATGATGAATAGTACCAATACAAGAAGAGATACTTCGTATGAAGAAGGGAGAACATGTATTTATGACAGATAAGATCATTGAAAACAATCAGGTGTCCATCATGGGGAAAATCGTGTCGGGCTTTACATTCAGCCACGAAGTATTTGGGGAAGGGTTTTACATGGTGGATGTCTCGGTGCAGAGACTCAGCGAGTCGTCGGATACGATTCCGGTCATGATATCAGAGCGCCTGATTGATGTTACGCAGGATTACCAGGGGGAGTACATACAGATTTTCGGGCAGTTTCGTTCGTACAACCGGCATGAGGAGAAGAAGAACCGGCTGGTGCTCTCTGTGTTTGCGCGCGAGGTCAGCTTCGTGGAGGACGAGGAGTGCGACAGGGTAAAGAGCAACCAGATTTTCCTGGACGGCTACATCTGCAAAACGCCGGTCTACCGCAGGACGCCGCTCGGGCGTGAGATCTCGGATATGCTGCTGGCCGTCAACCGCCCGTACGGGAAATCGGATTACATTCCGTGCATTTGCTGGGGGAGAAATGCGCGGTTCACGTCCGGCTTTGAGGTAGGTGGACATGTCCAGGTATGGGGCCGTATCCAGAGCCGTGAGTATGTCAAAAAGCTGGACGACGAGACGACGGAGAAGCGCGTAGCCTACGAAGTCTCAGTCAGCAAGCTGGAGTATATAGAATAGCAACAGTTCAGCCCCTCCTCGGTATTTTGAATTGAAATATGCATCAGAATGTAGTACAATGACAGGGAATCAAAATGTTGTGATGTCATCCATCACTGAGAGAACAGAAAGCGCGTGTCTGCCGGAGAGGAAGCATGGATTGGTTTGGCAGAGACGGTGAGGTGGAGAATGGGAAAAAGAAATGTACACATCTTCTGTGGAGCAGGGATGGGAAAAACCTCGGCTGCGCTCGGAAAAGGTCTTCGGGAGGCAGGAGCCGGGAAAAGTGTGATCGTGATCCAGTTTCTGAAGGAGAAGCAGGCCGGAAATGTGGAGGAGTTTTTTAAGCGGCTGGAGCCGGAGATCCGGCTGTTCCGCTTTGAGAAGTTTCCGGAGAATTACGAGAGCCTGACCGACCGCGAGAAGGAGGAGGAGAACCTGAACATCAAAAACGGGTTGAATTTCGCGCGGAAGGTGATGATGACGGAGGAGTGCGACGTGCTGATCCTTGACGAGATTCTCGGGCTGACCGATCGCGAGATCGTCACGATCGAGGATCTGCGCAGGCTGATTGACATGGCCAGTGAGAACATTGAGCTGTACCTGACGGGAAACTGCCGCTGTGAGGAGCTGTGGCCGTACGTCAACGAGGTGACAGAGCTCATGACGCCGTACCGCGCGGCGCCGGAGGAACGGTAGCGAGATCATGCGTGGGCTTCCGGCGTGTGAACGATACAGATGATGTGTCCGGTAGGCTCCCGGCGTGTGAACGATACAGATGATGTGTCCGGTAGACTCCCGGCGTGTGAACGATACAGATGTCATGTCCGGAGAGGTTCTTCGTTTGGGAGCGACAGGGGCGGCATGCGGCGAGTTTCGAAAATGGGTTGACAAGCATTTTCGGGCGTGCTATAGTAGGCACAACATTACTGTTCGGCTCCCAGCCGGACGGTAACGGAACAACAAAAACAGTGATAGAGGTTGCGCGTTTCATCAGTACACCTTCGGATGTGTTCAGGCACAGGCGAGGGAGGCGGAAAGGGGAAGGCGCCGAAAGGGGACAGCGCCTGGAGCTGCCTGCCTTGGGCATATGGCGAAGAGCCATATGACTGTCATCGGATTTCGATGGAGGGCTATCTTAAAGAGAAGAGTGCGATTTCTTTGGGACTGCCGCAGACAGTCCCTTTTTCTCGTCTGAGAGGTTCTGTGCGGAGCCGGAGCTTTTTCACTGGGTAGCATATGTGATATTACAGGATAACAGGAGGGTATGAGATGTCAGTTTTTAAGGGAGCAGGCGTCGCGATCGTGACGCCGATGTATGAGAACAAGGAAGTCAATTATGATAAGCTCGGGGAACTTCTCGAGGAGCAGGTCGCGCGCGGTACGGACGCGATCATTATCTGCGGTACGACCGGGGAGGCGTCGACGCTGTCCCATGAGGAGCATCTGGATGTGATCAAGTATGCGGTGGAGAAGATCAACCACCGGATTCCGGTGATCGCCGGCACGGGCTCGAACTGTACGGAGACGGCCGTCTACCTGTCGCAGGAGGCGGAAAAGTACGGCGCGGATGCGCTGCTTCTGGTGACGCCGTACTACAATAAGGCGACGCAGAAGGGGCTCAAGCTGCACTTCTCGACGATCGCCAATTCGGTGAAGCTGCCGGTGATTCTCTACAATGTGCCGGGCCGCACGGGCTGCAATCTGCTGCCGGAGACGATCGTCTGGCTCGTGGAGCACGTGGAGAACATCGTCGGAGTGAAGGAAGCGACGGGCAATATCTCCCAGGTAGCGAAGCTGATGAGCCTGGCGGGGGAGGACTTTGAACTGTACTCCGGAAACGATGACCAGATTGTGCCGATCATGGCGCTCGGCGGCTGCGGTGTGATCTCGGTGCTCTCGAATGTGGCGCCGGAGAAGACGCATGAGATCGTGGCCTCCTACCTGGAGGGAGATGTGAAGCGCAGCTGCCGTCTGCAGCTCGAGGCGATCGACCTGGTCGACGCGCTGTTCTGCGAGGTGAACCCGATCCCGGTCAAGACGGCGCTGAACCTGCTCGGCAAGGAGGCCGGCCCGCTGCGCGCACCGCTGTGCGAGATGGAGGAGGCGAACGAGGCGCGGCTGAGGAAGGCGATGGAGGCTTACGGGCTGTTGTAGAAGATGCCTGATCTGTGGCAGCCGGTATACAAGATATCTGTGAGACGAGGCAGTTGGCGTGCGGGATATCTGTGAGACGAGGCAGTTGGCGTGCGGGATAGCTGTGAGACGAGGCAGTTGGCGTGTGGGATATCTGTGAGATGAAGCAGTTAGCGTATAAGATATCCGTGATATAAAGCAGTTGGCGTATAAGATATCTGAGAAATGAAGGAGCCGGTGTATCGGATATCTGACGGATCGGAGAAAGGAAAAAATATGGTACGAATTATACTATGCGGATGCAATGGACATATGGGTCATGTGGTGACGGAGATTGTGGCGGCGGATCCGGACGCGGAGATCGTGGCAGGCGTGGATCTGGCGGGAGAGGGGAGCGGCAGCTACCCGGTGTTCGCGAATCTCGCGGACTGCGCGGTCGAGGCGGATGCGCTGATTGATTTCTCCTCGCCGAGGGTGCTGGACGCGATTCTGGAGTACGGCTGCGCGCACCGGCTCCCGGTGATTCTGTGCACGACCGGCTACAGCGAGGAGCAGATGGCGCAGATCCGGGCGGCGGCCGACAGGACCGCCGTGATGAAGTCTGCAAACATGTCGCTTGGGATCAATATGCTCCTTAAGCTGCTGCAGTCCGCGGCGAAGACGCTGGCGCCGGCGGGCTTCGATATCGAGATTGTCGAGAAGCACCACAACCGGAAGGTGGATGCGCCCAGCGGTACGGCGCTTGCGATGGCGGACAGCATCAATGAGGCGATGGACCAGGCGTACACCTACACGTTTGACCGCAGCCAGCGCCGCCAGGGCAGGGACCCGAAGGAGATCGGGATCAGCGCAGTGCGCGGCGGAAGCATCGTCGGCGAGCACGAGGTGATCTTTGCCGGGCTCGACGAGGTGATCGAGTTCAAGCACACGGCGTACTCCCGCAGCATTTTTGCCAAGGGCGCGGTGCAGGCCGCCAAGTTCCTGGCCGGAAAGCCGGCGGGCTTCTACGATATGCAGGATGTGATCATTTAGCATCTTTACAAAAAAGAGAGATTAGAGTACAATGACCTGCAAGGCAGCCGGCCGGATCAATAGTTCGGCGGGCTGCCTTGCGGATATGAGGAGTATGGAAAAAGAGAAATCGGAGGAGCTTCAGATGAAAAAGGTAGTAAAGTTTGGCGGGAGCTCGCTGGCGAGTGCGGAGCAGTTCCGCAAGGTGAGCGAGATCATCCATGCAGACAAGGATCGCAGATATGTGGTGCCGTCGGCGCCGGGCAAGCGCAACTCGGGCGATACGAAGGTCACGGATATGCTGTACGACTGCTACAGCGCGGCGGGAGATGCGGCTGCGCTTGCCGGGAAGATTGCGGCGATCCAGGAGCGGTACCAGGAGATCATCGACGGTCTTGGGCTGGATCTGTCTCTGGATGAGCAGTTCGCGACGATCCGGACGCAGTTTGAGCAGCACGCGGGCAGCGATTATGCGGCGTCGCGCGGCGAGTATCTGAACGGAATCGTGCTGGCAGCCTATCTGGAATACGAGTTTATCGATGCGGCGGAGGTGATCTGCTTCGACGAGGACGGCGTGTTCGACGGCGAGAAGACGAACGACCGCATGAGAGCGCGGCTTGCCGGCGTGGAGCGCGCAGTCATCCCGGGCTTTTACGGTGTGATGCCGGACGGCAGCATCAAGACCTTTTCAAGAGGCGGCTCCGATATCACAGGCTCGATTGTGGCGCGCGCCGTGCACGCCGACCTGTATGAGAACTGGACGGATGTGTCGGGCTTCCTCGTGACGGATCCGCACATTGTGCCGAACCCGGAGACGATCGAGACGATCACGTACCGGGAGCTGAGGGAGCTGTCCTACATGGGCGCGACGGTGCTGCACGCGGACGCGATCTTTCCGCTGCGCAAGGAGGGCATCCCGATCAATATCAAGAACACCAACCGGCCGCAGGATCCGGGCACGCTGATCGTCGAGAGCACGTGCCGCCAGCCGCGGTTTACGATCACAGGCATTGCCGGGAAGAAGGGCTTCTGCGCGATCAACATCGAGAAGGACATGATGAACTCCGAGATTGGTTTTGGACGCCGGGTGCTGCAGGTCTTCGAGGAGAACGGGATTTCGTTCGAGCATGTGCCGTCGGGGATTGACACGTTTACGGTCATCGTCCATCAGTCCGAGTTTATGGAGAAGGAGCAGAGCGTGATCTCAGGACTCCACCGCGCGGTGCAGCCGGATACGCTCGACCTTGAGTCCGGCCTCGCGCTGATCGCCGTCGTCGGACGCGGCATGCGCGCGAACCGCGGTACTGCGGGACGGATCTTCGCAGCGCTGTCCCATGCGCGGATCAATGTCAAGATGATCGACCAGGGCTCGAGCGAGCTGAACATCATCATCGGCGTGCGCAACGAGGACTTCGAGAACGCTGTGCGCGCGATCTACAATATTTTCGTACAGACACAGCTCTGATCGACACGTTTACAGAGGGTGTTGCAAATTTGCTGGCAACCGCCACTGCTGGTATACGATCTACCAGTCATTGTGGATTTACCGCATTTTGCGACACCCTCTGTCGCTGTTTTCACCGTTTGTATTCCGCGCTGTGATTTATGCACTTCGAGACGTGTGTGCGCTTTTTCAGCCTTGGCAGCATGCCGCCGCTTTGTTTTTGGTTCTCCATTTGGGTTGCGATAAAAACTCACCTTCCAGTTCTCCATTCAGCTCCCGATGAAATCCTGCTTTCCGGTTTCCTATTTCGCGACGAAATCCTATGCGACTATTTATAAAATAAACAGGATAATTTGTAAAATATATTTGACAAAATGGAAACTGAGTGCTACTATGTACCTAAAGAGAAGCGCACAGAAGAAACCGGAACGCCGGGTTTCGTCCTGCAGCGCAGAGTGCCGGGCAGGCAGGAAAGGAGGAGCGGCTGCAGAGTGGATGGCAGCCGAAAAAAGGATGAACAAATATTATATTATGGGGATGCTTTGCGGAGTGTTTGTCGGGCTGTTGCTGGTGGCAGTCTTGCTGAAGGTGACGAAGACAGACGGGAGGATGAAGTGCAGGTATGACGAGCGGCAGACAGAGGCCCGCGGGAAAGGGTACAAGTATGGCTTTTTCACCTTCCTGATCGGCGATTTCCTGTATGCGCTGCTGTGTGCCGCTGGGTTCGAGGTGCCCGCGGAGCCGGCTGCGGTGATGATGATTCTGATCGTGCTCGGGATGGTCGTGCAGATTGTGTACTGTATCTGGAAGGATGCGTATTTCTCTCTGAATGAGAACCGGACGCGTGTCCTGGTGGCGTTTGCGGTGGTTGCCGGATTCAATCTGCTGCTCGGTGTGTTCCGGCTGCTGGAGGGAGATGTGGTGGTGAACGGGGTTCTGACCTTTGACAGCATGAACCTGCTCTGCGGGATTCTGTTCCTGATCATCTTTTTTGCGATGCTGCTGAAACGGCTCCGGGGCACTTCGGACGGGGAGGAGTGAGCATGAAGAATCTGAGACTGAAATCGGCGCGCGCCGCGCTCGACCTCTCCCAGCAGGAGCTCGCGGACGCGGTGGGCGTCTCCCGCCAGACGATCAACGCGATCGAGAAGGGGGATTACAACCCGACGATCCGGCTGTGCCTGGCGATCTGCCACACGTTGCACAAAACCCTCGACGAGCTGTTCTGGGAGGATTGAATATTGACAAATCAAGGGCAGTGGGCTATACTGCCCTTACAGATACTTCTTTGGTGATGCGTTTCGCCGGACGGCGGGGCGCGTCTGAAAAGGGAATACAGTGAGATGCTGTAGCAGCCCCCGCTACTGTAAGGTGGACTGACATCCAGATATGCCACTGGCCGCACGGCCGGTAAGGCGGATGAAGGGACGAAGCCGAGCCAGGAGACCTGCCAGGGAAGTTTATTCACGCGATCTTTCGGTGGGAAAGAGGCAGAATGACAGGTCCGTTGACTTTTCATATCGTTTGCTCCTATACCGCCTGGCGAGGGCGGTTTTTTTGTTCCGCAGGATGTTTATGAGGTGTGCAATCTCGTTCTCTGCAGGACAGAAGACTTGTGTGATTGTTCGCGTCCGGCAGGGCTGTGAACAGTAACGCGTCCGGACAGGTGCAGGAATGGCTGACGCCAGAAGTTTCTGCCGGAGAGACCGTGATGTTTCAGGCTGTGAAATCAAAACCATAAGGAGGAAGCGTATGAGAACAAACAGCAGAAGTAACTGGTTGTATGTGCTGCTTTGCACCGTGTTCCTGGCGATGGCCATGTGTATCCCGGCGCTGGCAGAGGAAGGTGCCCAGGAGGAGGAGATTGTGTTCGCCGCTCACCGCGACCAGGTGAGAAGCTACGAGGATGCGGTGTTTATCTCGCAGAACATGGGCGTGTGGGAGCCGCTGGTGACGATGGATGAGACAGGGGCTCCGGCCCCGGCGCTGGCGACCGAGTGGAGCAGCAATGCGGAGGCGACCGAGTGGACGTTCAAGCTCAGAGAGGGCGTCCTGTTCCATGACGGCTCCACGTTCAATGCGGATGCGGTGCTGGCGAATTTCGACCGCTGGAAGAAGGGCCCGTTCTCCTCGGAGTTCAACGGAATCAATGTGGATAACACGTTCCCGGGGCTGACCGGTGTGGAGAAGACGGACGATTACACGATAAAACTGACGTTTGAGTCCGCGGTGCCGACGCTGGACTACAACATGATGAATTACGGCACGCCGATTTTCCAGCCGGAGTGCTTCGGGGAGGATGGCAATTTCGTGAAGGATGCCATCGGGACCGGCCCGTTCGTGCTGAAGGAGTACAAGAAGGACGAGTATTGTCTGGTAGAGCGTTTCGAGGATTACTGGGGCGAGAAGGCGAAGGCGAGAGCGATCCGCTGCCGCACGATCCCGGATGCCAACACGAAGATTTCCGCGCTGAAGTCGGAGGAGATCATGGCGGTGATGGATATCGGCGCGATTCAGCCGAACCTGGCGAAGGAGCTGGTGCAGGATGAGCGCTTTGCTGTGACCTCCTGCGTGACAAACAAGACGCACCACATCCAGATCAACATGGAGAAAGAGCCACTTTCCGACGTGCGGCTGCGCAGGGCGATCAGCATGGCGATCGACCGCAGCGCGATCGTGGATCAGCTGTACAACGGCTACGGTCAGGCATCCTCCAACTGGCTGACCAGCACCTGCCCGTTCTACAAGGAAGAGGCGATCGACTACAATCTGGAGGAGGCCAGGAAGCTGGCCGAGGAGGTCCTCGGCGGCGAGCGGTTGAAGCTGGGCTTTTTGATGCGCACAAAGGATCTTGACCGCTACCCGTTCAAGGCGGAGGCAGAGTATATCCAGGCGGTGCTTGGCGAGATCGGAATTGACACAGAGATCACGGTGCTGGAGGAAAATGCGGTGTATGAGCTGTGGGAGAAGGGCGAGTTCGACCTGGGACTGGCGATGCAGTCGTTCCCGAACAGCGAGCCGTACGCGCGGTTTGAGAGCATGTTTCGCTCGACCGGCTCCACGAATGTCCAGTACCACAGAGGGTACAACAATCCGGAGATGGACAGTCTTCTGGATCAGGTAAAGGGCGAGATGGACATGGCGAAGCGAGGGGAGCTGTACGGAACGATGCAGGATCTTCTGATCGAGGATCTGCCGGTGATCAACCTGTACCAGGAGGAGGCGCTGGCGGCGTACAACACTAAGATTACCGGGTATGCGCTGACGATCAGCGGCTTCAATATCGCGGAAGTGTCCTGGGCGTAAGTGGTGAGTGGAGCAGGACGGCAGAGCGGATCCGATACCTGCGGATGCGGCGGAGCGGCCGACAGAGCAGAGTGCAGCGCCTGGGGGCCGAGGGTGCGGCCTTCAGAGCAGGGTGCAGCGCCTGAGGATCGGGGGTGCGGCCTTCAGAGCAGAGTGCAGCGCCTGGGGATCGAGGGTGCGGCCTTCAGAGCAGAGTGCAGCGCCGGCAGATCCGGAGAGCAGATGACAGGGCAGGTTGCGCCGCGGACCGGGTATAGGAATAGAGAATGACAGATACAAACTGCCGCAAAAGCTGCAAGAGCATTTTGCGGCAGTTTTTTCCGGTTTTGGCAAGCGTGTCTTCGGTGACCGGAAAATACTCCGCGCGGATGCGCACATTCATTTTTGAGGAGGGAGGAAGATGATTCATTACTGCATACGAAAGCTTCTGACCATGATTCCGGTGCTGCTTGGGATTTCGATTGTAGCGTTCGCGCTGGGAAAGCTCTCGCCCGGGGATCCCGCCATCGAGGCGCTGCGGCGGATTGCGGTCGAGGATCCCACCGCGGAGCAGATCGAGGCGATGAGGGAAGAGATGGGGCTTCTGGACCCGGTGCCCGTCCAGTACGGAACATGGCTGAAACATGCTCTGTCGGGGGATCTGGGGGAGTCCTATCTGGACGGGACGCCGATCGGAGCGGAGCTGCTGCGGAGGCTTCCCGTGACGGTACGGCTGTCCCTGCTGGCGCTGTTCTGGACGCTGCTCTTCGGGCTGTCGGGCGGGATCTGCATGGCCTGGCATCAGAACTCGGCGGCGGATAAGGTACTCTCCGGGGTTGCCGTGTTTTTGCTGTCCATACCGGGCTTCTGGCTGGCGATTTTCGCCATCATCCTGTTCTCGGAGATCCTGCACTGGCTGCCGACCAGCGGCATCGACAGCTGGCGCTCCTACCTGATGCCCTCTCTGGTGCTGGCGGCCAGCAATATCGGCGTCACCGCCAGACTGACGCGCGGCTCCCTGCTCAAGGAGATGGGGCAGCACTACGCGCTGGTGGCCTCGAGCAAGGGGCTTAGCAGGCGGAGTGTGCTGACGAAGCACGCGTTTCGCAATTCGCTGGTGCCGGTGGTCACACTGGTCGGGAACTATTTTGGCGGGATTCTGGGCGGCTCGGCGATTGTCGAGTCCATCTTTGCGGTGCCCGGGATCGGAAAATATGCGCTGGATGCGATTTACACGAGAGATTATCTGGTGATTCAGGGGTACGTGCTGTTCACAGGGGCGACGTTTGTGCTCGTGACGCTGGCCATTGACCTTCTGTACGCGGTGATCAATCCGAAAATCCGGCTGGAAGGAGGCGTTCGGTGAGAGTGAGAAGATCGACCTGGATTCTGATTGGGATCCTGGCAATTCTGGTGGGAGTGAGCATGCTCGCTCCGGTGCTTGCCCCGTATGAGCCAAATGCGATCGACATGTCCCGCATTCAGGAGGGTCCGTCCGCTGCGCACTGGCTGGGAACAGACAACCTGGGCCGGGACGTGCTCAGCAGAGTGATGTACGGAGGGCGGCAGTCGATGCTGCTCGCGGTGATCGCGACCTCGTGCTCGCTGCTTCTGGGGATGACGGTGGGCGTGGTGGCCGGGTATTTTGGCGGTTTCATCGACACCTGCCTGACGATTGTCAGCAATATTTTTCAGGGGTTGCCGGGCACCACGCTGATGATCGCGATCGCCGGGATCATGGGCGGCGGGATCGACAGCCTGCTGCTGTCGCTGGTGCTGACCTCCTGGGTGAGCTTTTCCAGGCTGGCCCGCGGGGAGACGATGGCCGTTTGCGGGGAGAATTTTATCGAGGGGGAGCGGAGCGTGGGCGCGGGCTCCTTCCGGATCATCGTGCGCAATGTCCTCCCGAATATCATCGGAAATCTGGCGGTCGTGTTTACCACGAGAGTCGGGCGCGCGGTGCTCTCTGTCGCCTCGCTGAGTTTTCTGGGGCTGGGTCTGCAGCCGCCCACGCCGGACTGGGGCGTGATGATCAGCGATGCGAGAGGGATGTTCCGCAGCTCCCCGCTTCTGGTCATCGCACCGGGCGCATGCATTTTTGTGCTGTCGATGTGCGTCAACCTGCTGGGGGACGCGCTGCGGGATTACATGGACGTGCGCTCGGATGCAGGGTTCGATAAATAGCAGGGGAAGGGCGAAGCCGCTGCGGGATGCGAAGGACGTGCGCACCGATGCAGGGTTTGGCAAATGGCAGGCGCAAAGCAAGGTCGCTGTGTGCAGTCTGTCGCGCGGTGTGATAAGGAGGAGAAATGGGAGGAGAAGATATTCAGATCAGACATCTGACGGTGAAATTTCCGGCCCGGGAGGGTTGGAGTGTGGCGGTGGACGATATTTCCCTGGATCTTCCGTCCGGGCAGATCACCGGGCTGGTGGGAGAGAGCGGCAGCGGAAAATCGGTGCTTGGGATGTCGATTCTGCAGCTGCTCGGCGCTTCCGCGAAGGTGGAGGGGGAGTGCTGGTATGAGGGAAAGAATCTGTACAGGGCAAAAGAGAAGGAGCTGGAGAAGATTCGGGGCGGGCAGATTGCGCTGATTCCTCAGAATCCAAATCAGTCCTTAAATCCCACGATGCGGCTGGGCCGGCAACTGCGCGAGGTGCTCAGGCTGCACGGGAACAGGACCGGGGAGCAGGGGAGGCAGTATGTGCTCGATCTGCTGCGTGAGCTTGGCATGGACCGGCCGGAGCAGATCGGCCGGAGCTACTCATTTGAGATGAGCGGCGGCATGAATCAGCGGGTCGTGTCCGCGATGGGGCTTTGCGGGGAGCCGCAGTGGATGATTGCGGACGAACCGACAAAAGGGCTGGATGCCGTGCTGCGACGGCAGGTCTACCATGTGCTGAAGGAGATTTCAGAGAACAGGATCCGGAGCATGCTGCTGATCACGCATGATCTGCAGCTGGCCTGGAAACTGTGCGGGAGAATCTGTGTGCTCTACTCGGGTGTGCTCGTGGAGCAGGGAGGCGGCAGCGAACTGTTTCGGAATCCGCTGCACCCGTACACGCGGGGGTTGTTCGAGTCGCTGCCCGCGAAGGGGATGCATCCGATCCCTGCGCCGGTGCGGGAAAAGGGGGAGGGCTGCATGTTCTACAACCGCTGTCCTCTGGCGAAGGAGCGGTGCGGACGTGAGCGCCCGGGGGAATATCAGCCCGAGCAGGGCAGGATTGTGAGGTGTTTTCTCTATGCTTGAGGTGCGCGAGCTGACAAAAACGTACGGAAGCCTGTTCGGAGGGAAGCGGTTCACGGCGGTGGATCACGTATCCTTCTCCCTTGCACGGGGCAAGACGCTGGGCTTTGCCGGAAAGAGCGGGTGCGGAAAATCCACGGTGGCGAGAATGGTGCTGCGGCTGATCCCAAGTGACGGGGGAGAGGTGTTGTTCCACGGGACGGATCTGAACCGGCTGTCCCAGCGCCAGCTGATTCCGTGGCGGAAGCGGATGCAGATTGTCTTCCAGAATCCGGAGGGCTCTCTGGATCCGTCCAGGAAGGTGCTTGACAGCCTGATGAGCCCGCTGGCTGTCCACCGGTGGGGGAACCGCGGGGAGCGGCTGGAGCGGATTGAGCAGATGGCATCGCTCACGTATCTTTCCACGGAGCTGTTCTCGCGGTATCCGCATCAGCTCAGCGGCGGTGAGGCCCAGCGTGTGGTGCTGTGCCGGGCGCTGCTGCTCGAGCCGGAGCTTCTGGTGCTGGACGAGGCGACCTCCATGCTGGACATGTCGGTGCAGGCCCAGACCATGAGCATGCTCAGGGAGATCCGGCAGAAGCTGGGACTCACCTGCATCTTCATTGGGCATGACCTGGATGTGCTGCGCTGGTTCTGCGACGACCTGATCGTGATGCACCAGGGCAGAATCATCGAGCAGGGGCCCGTGGAGGAGGTGCTCACACACCCGAAGGCAGAGCGGACGCGGGCGATGGTGGAGTCCTTTTATAACTGGGAGTGAGAGACGGAAACGGGGAAGAGTGGAGGCGTATAAACATCTTTGCCATCGCAGGCAGCAGGTACTTGAGTTTCCTGTCGGATCGGAGTACAATGAGACGAGGAAAGCGAGGGATACCTTTGGAAGCAGGAGCGGTGCAGTCATTTGCATATGAGAAAAAGGGAGACAGCGCAGTGATCTGGCGCTGTTTTTCGCGTGATACGAAAGCGGTGATTCCGGACATGCTCGACGGACTGCCGGTGACGGGGCTCGCCCCGTATGCGTTTTCCGCGCACATGGATGAGGCGGAGCTGGAGCGCGGGCTGCGTGCGGGCAGGCTGCACATCAGCAGATCGGTGTGGATGGATGCGGCGGGGGCAGGAGGAGAGCAGACGACGTCCGATGATGCCTGGCAGGAGAAACTGTCAGTAATGTCACTTGACGATGGTCCGCGGGAGGAGCGGATTTCGACGTCCGAGATGGCGCAGTTGAAGAAACTGGGGATTCCTGCACTGTGCGGCGATCGGCTGGAGGAGCTGGAACTGCCCGCGTCGGTGGTGCGGGTCGGGCGGTATTGTTTTTATAATTGCGGTCATCTGGGCAGACTATCCTTTACCGGAAAACTGCAGGACTGGGGCAGCGGTGTGTTCACCGGATGCCACCAGATCCGCGAGATCCGCGTGCAGGTGGAGCCGGGCGGCGCGTCGATGCTGAAGGACCTGCTCGATGAGGTCCGGGAGGAGCTGCTGGTCGTGCTGGAGGAGTCGGGTGAACAATCCTTTCTGATGTTCCCGGAATTTTATGAGGAGGGAGTCGAGAATACTCCGGCGCGGATTCTGGAGACGCACGTGCACGGCTCGGGCATTCTGTACCGGAACTGTTTTAAGAACAGGCGGCTGGATTTCCGACAGTACGACGAGCTCTTTGTCTACGCGGTGGCGCGGGAGTCGGAGGAGTTTCTGGTGCGTCAGGTGCTGTACCGGCTGCGCAGCCCCAGAGAACTCTCAGAGAAAGCGCGCGCGCAGTACGAGGACTACATGAGAGCGCATCTGCGGGATTTTGCGGAATATCTCGTGAGAAAGCGCAGGATCGAGGAGATCCGGTGGATGTGCGAACGGCTCCGTGTACCAGAGCCGGCCGAAGCAGCCGGCGCAGCCAACCAGGCAGGTTCCGTGCAGGACGGACTTTGGCAGAAAAAGGATGTAACGATGCAGAAGAATTGTCGCGGGAGCGATGCAGTCCGTCAGACGGCCGACCGCGGATCTCTGGAAATCTTTCTGGATCTGGTGCAGGAGGCGGCCGGGCGCGCGCGTTACGCGGAAGCGATGAGCTATGTCATGGACTACCGGCATGCATATGTGCCGCCTGCGCCAAAGAAGCGCCGGAAATTTGAGCTGTGACAGAGTCGGTGAGAAACGGCAGAGGTGTGAACTGTGACAGAGCCGGTGAGAGACGGCAGAGATGTGAGCCGTGACAGAGCCAGCAAGAGCAGTGGAAACGGAATCTATGTCGTAGCGAAAGAAACCGGCAGAAATTTACACTGTGACGACAGCAGAACAGGAGCAACGATCTATGAATCCGATTTACGAAGAAAAAACACAGGCGCTTGATTTTGTGGAGATCGGCATGGAGATCCTTCGAACGGCGCGCAATGAGCTTTATCTGAATATGCGCTTCCTGGATGTGGCGCTCTCGAGTCTGCGCTTTGTGCCGGACGGGCAGATCCGCACGCTCGGCACAGACGGGGGAAATCTGTACTTCCAGCCGGATGCGCTCGCGGAGCTGTTCCGGAAGGGGCGCGCTTCCCTGAACCATGCGTATCTGCACAGCCTGTTCCACTGCCTCTTCTGTCATCTGTGGAACCGCAAGGAGCGCGATGTTGAATACTGGAATCTGGCGTGCGACATCGCGGCAGAGTATGTGATTGACGGCCTGTACCTGCGCGCGGTGCACGTCCCGCGGTCGATGGTGCGCCGGGAGTATTACCGGAAGCTCAAGGATCTGGGAGGTGTCGTGACGGCAGAGCGCATCTACCGGAACCTCTGCGTGGAGCGTCCGTCCGTGTCGCAGCTTGAGGTGCTGAAGCGGGAATTTCTCGTCGACGATCACCGGGAGTGGGGGCGGGATTCCGATCAGAACAGACAAGCGCCCCAGCCGCAGCGCCAGAAGTGGGACGATATCCGAGACCGGATGCAGACCGAGATGGAGACCTTCTCAAAAGAGGCGGCGGACGATCTGCGCAGTCTTGAGGAGCAGGTGGCGGCGGAGAATCGGGAGCGGTATGATTACCGGGAGTTTCTGCGGCGCTTCTCGGTGCTGAAGGAGGAGATGAAGGTCGACATGGACTCCTTCGACTATATTTTCTACAACTATGGGATGGAACTGTACGGAAATATGCCGCTGATCGAGCCGCTCGAGACGAAGGAGCAGCAGAAAATCGAGGATTTTGTGATCGTGGTGGACACGTCGATGTCGTGCAAGGGCGAGCTGATCCAGAGCTTTTTGGAGCAGACCTACAGCGTGCTGAGCGAGTCGGAGAGCTTTTTCCGGAAAATCCACATCCACATTTTACAGTGTGACGATAAGGTGCAGGAGGATGTGACGATCACGAGCCGCCGGGAGCTGGAAGCGTACATGCGCCATTTTACGATCCGCGGCTTCGGGGGCACTGACTTCCGCCCGGCGTTTGCGTACGTGCAGGAGCTGCTGCAGAGGCGGGCGTTCACAAAGCTGCGCGGGCTGATCTATTTTACGGACGGCTACGGGACCTTCCCGGTGAAAAAGCCGCCGTACGAGACCGCTTTCGTCTTCATGAAGGAGGATTACCGCGATGTCGACGTGCCGCCGTGGGCGATGAAGCTGATCATCGAGAAGGAAGAGCTGGAGCTGCATGAGGCAGATAAACGGTATGCGGAGGACTGACGGAATATACGGATTGAGAGGAAACAGAAATGAATATCAAGCGTGCAAAGCAGGAAATCAAGGATACGATTGAGGCGTATCTGGCAAAGGATGTGTACGGGGAGTACCGGATCCCGCAGATCCGGCAGCGCCCGGTGCTGCTTCTGGGGGCGCCCGGGATCGGCAAGACGCAGATCATGGAGCAGATCGCAAAGGAGTGCGGGATCGGGCTGGTGGCGTACACGATCACACACCACACGCGGCAGAGCGCGATTGGTCTGCCGTATATCTCAAAGCATATGTATGGGGAGAAGGAGTATGCGGTCACAGAGTACACGATGAGCGAGATCGTTGCCTCCCTCTACGACAAGATGGAGAAGACGGGACTGCAGGAGGGGATTCTGTTTATTGACGAGATCAACTGTGTCTCGGAGACGCTGGCCCCGGCCATGCTGCAGTTCCTGCAGTGCAAGACGTTCGGCAATCATGAGATCCCAAAGGGCTGGATTATCGTGGCTGCGGGCAACCCGCCGGAGTACAACAAGTCAGTCCGCGAGTTCGACGTGGTGACGATGGACCGCGTGAAAAAGATCGATGTGGAGCCGGACTTTGCCGTGTGGAAGGAGTACGCGGTGAAGGAGCAGCTGCACCCGGCGGTGATTTCCTATCTGAACACGCGGACCGCCAACTTCTACCGGATGGAGACGACGGTGGACGGGCGGCGCTTCGCGACGCCACGCGGTTGGGAGGATCTGTCGCAGATGCTGACGGTCTACGAGCAGCTGAACAAGACGATGGACCGGGATGTGGTCGTGCAGTACATTCAGCACGAGAAGATCGCAAAGGATTTCGCCAACTATCTCGAGCTGTACTACAAATACCAGATGGATTACCAGCTGGATGCCGTGCTCGCTGGTCAGATCGACGATCTCCTGCTGAAAAAGGCAGCGCACGCGCCATTTGATGAGCGTCTGAGCGTCACAGGGCTGCTGCTCGCGCGCTGCCGCTCCCGCTTTGCGGCGGTGCTCGGCAGAGAAAAAGAGCTGGAACTGCTGTTTGAGCAGCTGAAACGATTGCGTCAGGCGGTTGGTATAGACCGCGGGGATTCGGATATGCCGGATTCGGGCCTGTCAGCTTCGGATATTCCGGAATCAGAGCAGGCGCTGTCGGCTTCGGAGCATGGGGAGAGTCAGGTGACGTCGGCCGCCGGTGTATTTGGCGGGAAGACGAAACCGATTGACGGATTGTCCGGGGATGCGGGGAGAGAACCGGCGGCAGATCGCAGCGTGTGCGCGGTGCTGCACCAGATCACGGAGGAGCTGCAGCAGGAGTGGGAGAAAAAGAAGGCGGCCGAGCTCCTGACCAGACGGGAGGACCGCGTTTACCGGAACGTGATCCGCACACTCGAGGAGTACGCGAGGCGGCTGACCGGGATACCTGCCGGAGCACTGTCTTCAGACACAGAACGGACGGAGACGGTGACTGTTGGGGCACTGCCCTCAGACACAGAGCAGACGGAGACAGTGACTGTTGGGGCAGGATCGGTGCGGCCGGCGTCCGCAGAGTATGAATTTGGTCTGGTTCGCGGCTGGTTCAACGAGGCACAGGACGCGCTGGAGCAGGAGACGGAGGACGCGGGAGCGATGCTCGAGCACGCGTTTGACTTTATGGAGGCGGCCTTCGGGAACGGACAGGAGCTGGTCATCTTCATCACGGAGCTGAACAGCGACTACTACAGCACGCGGTTCCTGGAGGAGTACGAGTGCGAGCGCTATTACCGCTACAACCGGCAGCTGCTGTTTGACGAGAGCGGGGCAGCGATCGAGGCGCGATTGCGGGAACTGGAAAGGTGAGGGATAGAGAGGACAGAGGGGTATTCGGCCGGAGAATAGCGTCGAAAGAGAGGCGTATCTTGAGAAGCTGGAAGGCAAGAGACACAGAGCAATTGGGATGACAGCCGGGGCGCAGCGCGCGGTCGCTGTACAAATGAAAGGCAGAACAAATCATATGGGAGGTTTACAATGGGACTGAGAAGAGATACTTTATTGTTTCCGGAAGGGCGAAAGAAGGCGCTGACCTTCAGCTACGACGACGCGGTGACGCAGGATGTGCGGTTCCTGGAGCTGCTGAACGGGTTCGGTCTGAAAGGCACATTTAACATCAACACCGGGCTTCTGGGGAACCAAGATCACCACACACAGGACGGGAAGACGGTGACGCATTACAAATTGAACCCGGAGGAGATTCCGGAGGTCTACGCCGGGCAGGAGCTCGCGGTGCACGGGCTGACGCACCTGGATCTGGCGGCTGTCCCGACGGCGACGGCCGCGTATGAGGTGATGGCGGACCGCAGGAATATCGAGGAGATCACGAAAGCGCCGGTGCGCGGCATGGCGTACCCGTTCGGCACGTATTCCGAGGAACTGCTCGCGGTGCTGAGAAACTGCCAGATCGAGTATGCGCGCACGGTCGCCGCGACCGGCACCTTTGCGCTGCCGGAGGACTTCCTGCAGTGGCACCCGACCTGCCACCACAACGACGAGCGGCTGTTCGCGCTCGGGGAATCATTTCTGAAGCCGGTGGAGGACTACCGCGGCCCGCTGCTCTTTTACGTGTGGGGGCATACATACGAGTTCGACGTCTACGACAACTGGGACCGGATCGAGACATTTATGCAGCGCATGAGCGGACACGGGGAGGAGATCTGGTATGCGACCAACCAGGAGATCTGCGACTATGTGAACGCCGCAAAGCAGCTGCGCTACTCCGCAAACGGCAGATACGTCTACAATCCGACGGTGCGCACCGTCTGGTTTGCGACCGGAAATGAAACGATTGCGGTCGCACCGGGGGAGACGGCAGCGCTGAAACGGTAGCAATTAAGCAATCCCCAAACGCACACAGCCAGCGAGGAAGCCACGAGGATGAGGCGTGATGCAGCGCCGTTCAGATCCGCGCGGTTTCCTCGCACTTCATGTACGGTTCTTCGACCATATCTTCTGTGGATGACAATTCCGACAGCTGCGCATCGTCCAAGCCATCCGTCCGTTTTGATTTTCTCATATAGGTGTAATAACAGTTTTTTGCAATCTGGCAGAGCCTTACTTACAGTGCTTCTGAAAAAATTTCAGGTTTCAGGATATCATAACAATACGGGTTTTACTATCACTATACAAAAGAATATGGCTGACCGAGTGATTGAAACAAAAATGTAAATTGATTTTGCAAAAAACATGTAAAATCAGGCTGGAATTGTTGACATATACCAGAAATACACCTATAATTGAAACAAGATTTTGCAAAAATTCGGCAGAATGGAGGGGATTGTATGCTCCTTGAATTTAGGACAAAGAACTATAAATCATTTGTAGAGGAAGCCAGTTTTTCTATGGTTGCTGCACCAAAGCAGAAGGGATTGGATTATAGTCTGATGAAGATTAAGATAAAAGGAAAAGAAATAAAGGGCTTGAGTTCCTCCGTGATTTATGGTCCGAATGCTTCGGGAAAAACAAACATTATAGGTGCAATGGATGTGTTTCGCGCGATTGTATTGCGAGGAAATATTAGAAACTCTGAAGAAAAATCTTCACCAAATCCAGCAGCGGTGGCATTAGAGTTAATTCCCAACAATAATGAGACAGAAGGGAAACCAGTTTTATTTGCTGTTGAATTTTATGAGGAAGAAGGAGAAGATCAATTTAGAATTTTGTATGAGTTGGAGATGGATTTAGGTACGTTTCTTGATGAAAAATATTCGAGAAAAATAGTATCTGAAACTCTTTTTGTAAATGGAGAGCCGATTTTTCAGCGGGCGGATGACTTGCATATTGGAACGATGAAAACGATTAAAGCGTACCTCTCTGATGCGATGGAGAAAAATGTGGAAAGCGTAAGAGAGATTGCAGAGAATAGCTTAGTTCAAGATGAATTGTTTTTAACAAATGGATTCAGACTCATTTTTTCACAGAAATTTACGAAACTGATTGTGGACTGGTTTACAAATAAGTTTATGATAATCTATCGTGCGGATTCTATGCAGCTGATAAAAAGGTTTGCTGATTCTAAGAAAAAGGCGGTTTATGTAGAAAAGACAACCGATAAAGCAGCAAAATTATTCGGAATTAATTCAAATGCAGTAGGGTATGTAGTCAACGAAGATGAACCGGATGCAAAGCTGTATTCTATCTTTCAAAACACGAAAAACCAGAAAAGTGCCGCTATTGCAGCAGAGATTTTTGAATCTTACGGAACAATACGATTTATTAATATGTTTCCATTAGTGATAAAAGCGATTCAGATAGGTGGAATTTTGGTGGTTGATGAGTTTGACGCGTCGATTCATCCAATGGCATTGATGAGTATTATCAATGTCTTTCATAATGATGAGATCAACATTCACCACGCACAGTTGATTTTTAATACGCACAATCCAATCTTTTTGAACTCTAATCTTTTCCGGAGAGATGAGATTAAGTTTGTAGAGCGCGATGATGAAAGTCACCGGAGTATCCTGTATGCATTATCCGATTTTGGGACAACGGGTGATAAAGGCGTTCGCAAACATGAAGATTATATGGGAAAATATTTTATCAGTCAGTATGGTGCAATTAAGGATATTGATTTTACACCGATCTTTGAGGAGATTTTGGATAGAGAAGAAGAGGTGTAGCTATAATACTATTTTAGCGTTGAGGGAGAGACAGAGCAGTGGTATTTGAAATGGCTGCAGGACCTTATTAATAATACTGAAAAATCAGCCTGTAAAGTCTCCATCGATTGTCCGGTGAGAAAGAATCCACTGAAATATGCAAAGGCCTTGACTGTCACAAAAAAGATTGAGATCTATCATTTCTTTGACTATGAAAGTGATGAGCCGATTCATGTGCAGGGGTTTCAAGACGCTATGGATAATATGAAGAGAGCAGAACAATTAGGTAAACAGATAAAATACAAATCAGGGTATAGCAATTTCACTTTTGATTTATGGATTATATTGCACATGACAGATTGTAATGCTTCCTATGCGCATAGAAGGCAGTATATCACGCCAATAAATAAAGCTTTTAGTGAGAGATTTGAAAATATGGATGAATACAAGCATGAAGATAATTTCAAACGTTGTTTAAATAAAATGAATCTCTCAAACGTGCTTGATGCCATACGGCGTGCGAGGAGAATTATGCAGAGAAATCAGGAGAATGGCTATACACTGCACCAGCGTAAAGGGTATAAATATTATAAAGAAAATCCCTCTCTTTCTGCGTGGGAGGCAATAGAGAGAATTTTGAAGGACTGCGAATTGCTGTAACATACAGAAAAAGGCGAATCTATCCTCTGCCTTATGCAGAGGGTGAAAATCATGTTCTATGGGTGCGAAAGAAAAAACCGCTGTCGTTTCACTGTGGCGACAGCGGTTTCTTTTTCACTCTTTCGTCCAAATTCGCGCGCCCCAAAACGGCGGCGATCCATTACTCGATAACCTTGATCCAGCCCTTCGGCGCCTCGAGGCGGCCCATCTGGATGCCGGTGAGGGTCTCATACAGCTTCTTCGTGACAGGCCCCATCTCGGTCATGCCGCTCGGGAAGCAGATCTCGTTGCCGTGATCGACGATCTTGCCGACCGGGGAGATGACAGCCGCGGTGCCGCAGAGTCCGCACTCCGCGAAGTCCTTGACCTCGTCGAAGTAGACCTCGCGCTCCTCGACCTCGAGTCCGAGGTAATCCTTTGCGACCACGAGCAGAGAGCGGCGGGTGATCGACGGCAGGATGCTGTCGGACTTCGGAGTCACGACCTTGTTGTCCTTCGTGACGAAGAGGAAGTTCGCTCCGCCGGTCTCCTCGACCTTCGTCCTGGTCGCAGCGTCGAGGTACATGTTCTCATCGTAGCCCTGGCGGTGCGCATCCATGATCGCATAGAGGCTCATCGCGTAGTTCAGGCCGGCCTTGATGTGGCCGGTGCCGTGCGGCGCCGCGCGGTCAAAGTCGGAGACGCGGATCGTGAGCGGCTTCACCCCGCCCTTGAAGTAAGGGCCGACCGGTGTCACGAACACGCGGAACTGATACTCATTTGCCGGCTTCACGCCGATCACTGCGTCGCTTCCGAACATGTACGGACGGATGTAGAGCGTAGCGCCGGAGCCGTAGGGCGGCACATAAGCAGCATTCGCAGCGACGGTCTTCACCACCGCGTCAACGAAACGGTCCTGCGGGAAGACCGGCATCTCCAGTCTCTTGCAGGAATTCTCCATGCGCTCTGCGTTCAGGTCCGGGCGGAAGGTCACGATGTGGCCGTCCTCGGTCGTGTACGCTTTCATGCCCTCGAAGCAGGTCTGCGCGTACTGCAGCACGCCTGCGCACTCGGTAATCGTCACGGTCGCGTCGGAGGTCATCACGCCCTCGTCCCACGCCCCATTCTTGTAATTTGACACGAACCGCTTGTCGGTCGGGATATAGCCGAAGCCGAGGTTCGCCCAGTCGATGTTCTTCTTTTCCATAATAGGACTCCTTCTTTCCAGTAGATTATAAGTAGTTTACGCTCGCTTTTTCTGCGTGTCAAGAAAAATTTACTGTGCTGCCGCGGCAGAGCACGTTACGGTTCCGCCGACGGCCGGACTGCAACACGGCGCTTCAACGTTCTTTCTTCGGCAGAAACGCTCCCTTTATGATGGCGGAGTCCCCGTACCGCTGGCGGATCTGATCCATTGCGGCGTCGAGGCGGCGCTGCCGCTCGAGGCTGGCTGCCGGGCGCGGTGCCTGTGCTCCCTCTTCCTTCGCCGCAGCAGGGCGGAGGGCGGCCTGTTTCTCCCATTCGAAGAGCGAGAGCTGCACCGGCGCGTCCTCGGACTGCAGCTTGGCGGTGCGGATGCCCAGCAGGCGGATCGGCGTCCCGTTCCAGAGCTCGTCGAACAGGCGGCAGGCGCAGGTGTAGAGCGCGTCGGTCGCGGAAAGCGGGGTGGAGAGCTGCGTCTGGCGCGAGCACGAGCGGAAATTGTTGTACTTAATCTCGACCGTGACGCTGCCCGCGAGCAGATGCGCCCGGCGCAGACGGCCGGAGACCTCCTCGGCGAGCTCGAGCAGGACGTGCTTGGCGGCCGGGGCACAAGTCGCGTCGGCGCCGAGCGTCGTGGAGTTCCCGATGCACTTGGCGTCCTGGTCCTCGAGCTGGAGGACGTCGCTGCTGATGCCGTTCGCGTACTCCCACATGGTCCTGCCGTGGCTCTTGAAATGGGACTGCAGAAACGCCGGATCGCAGTGCGCCAGCTCCCCGATCGTGCGGATGCCGAGCTCCTCGAGCCGCGCCGCGCTGCGCTTCCCGACCATGTAGAGGTCGCGGACCGAGAGCGGCCACATTTTCTGCGGAATCTCCTCCGGGTAGAGGGTGTGCACCCGATCCGGCTTCTCGAAATCGCTCGCCATCTTTGCGAGCAGCCGGTTCGGCGCGATGCCGATGTTGACGGTGAAGCCGAGCGTGTCGTGCACCCGGTCCGCGATGGTCCTGGCGGCTGATTCCGGGGACGGGAAGCGGTGGCTGATCGGCGTGTAGTCCAGGAAACACTCGTCGATCGAGAGCTGCTCGATGTCGGGCGTGTAGGAGTGCAGCAGCTCCATCAGCTCGTGGCTGCGGCGGCGGTAGAGGCGGTGGTCGGGCGGCTCCATGACGAGAAACGGGCACTTGCGCAGCGCGTTCGCGACCGGCTCGCCCGTCTGCACCCCGTACCGTTTCGCGGGGATCGACTTCGCGAGCACGACGCCGTGGCGCGTCCGCTCGTCCCCGCCGATGATCGCGGGAATCGTGCGCAGGTCGAGCTCCGGGCTGGTCTTCAGCTTTTCGATCGCGCTCCAGCTCAAAAATGCAGAATTGACATCTATATGAAAGATCAGACGCATGGCAGCTCCTTTCCGGATCGAAAATCCGAATTGATAATACAAACGCGCCGCATAGCTCCGGCAGGTATTTGGCAAAGCGCGGGCCTGGACTCCCGCCGGCGATCCCGCGCAGTGTGAACGATGGAAGGAAATTATTTACCGAATATATGTTTGCTACAGTATAGCAGATTTGCCCCGCGCTGTCACCGAAAAGTGAACAGAAATTTCAAGATTCATTTTTTCCAGCAGGATTCACCCAAAACCCCTGAAAAAAAGTGAAACGTTCAACGAAAGGGCTTGAAAACGGCTGGAATTGAATGAATATTCAAAATAGTCATACAATAGAGGAAGCGCTTCCCCGGGACAGACTTGAAACGGAGATTTTTTTAGCAATTATATACAAAAACGGGGTCCATATTTTGTAAAAAAGCAATATTGCACAAATATATATATATATATAATGGTTTTGCCTAGAAAACTTGGGGAATGCGCATACATGAAACGATTTAAAATGAACAGAATGTATTAAATTGATCATGCGTCTATGTATGGAATCATCAGAGGGAGGGATGCAGAACCACAGAGTTTTTCAGAAGGTGCTGGCAGATTTAATTGAATTCTAGTTAGAGAGGTATGGCAGTATGGCGACAATTAAAGATGTAGCACAGGATGCTGGTGTGTCAGTCGGAACGGTCTCGAATGTTTTGAACGGCGGCAGAGTAGGAGAGGAGCGTAGACGGCGCGTAGAGGAGTCGATCCGCAGGCTCGGGTATCAGGTCAACGGCCTGGCGAGAGGGCTGCGGACGCAGAGAACAGACTATGTAGTTTTGATTTTGCCGAATATTTCCAATCCATTTTATAGTACGCTGCTTCAGGATCTGGAAAGGGAGCTGGCCCTTGCTGGCAAGTATCCGCTCCTGTGCATTTCAGAGGGCAATCCGGAAAAAGAGATCCGGTATCTCAAGATGGCAAAGAACAACAAGGTAGACGGGATCATCGGAGTGAGCTTCAGCGATGTGGAGGAGTACGTGGACGAGTCGATGGCGGTTGTGTCGATTGAGCGCCACTTTCCGCAGCGCATCCCGTGCGTGGCGTGCGACAATTTCCTGGGCGGACAGCTTGCCGCGGAGAATCTGGTCCGGCGTGGCGCGACGGAGTTGCTGTTCCTGCAGACGATCTCATCCGTTGAGAGTGAAGTGAGCAGGCGGCGCGACGGCTTCGAGGAGTACTGCATCGTGCACGGGATCCCCTACAGCAGCGTGTCCATCTCGGAGAACCAGGTGTCGTCGGTGTTCTCGGCCTTCTCCGCCAGAGGAGTGATTCACAATGTGCTGAAGGTACATATGGAGGAGACGGTGAACGACAGAAGGCCGAACGGTGTTTTCGCCGGGGCGGATCACCTGGCGGTGGTTGTCATGGAGGAGCTGCGGGCGATGGGATACCGGGTGCCGGAGGACGTTCAGCTGATCGGCTACGACGGCCTGCGGGTCATGAACTCGGGCGGGCTGTTTGTCTCCAGCATCTACCAGGACACGAGGGCGATCGCCGAGGCGGGTGTGGACTGCCTCATCAGGCTCCTGAACGGAGAGCAGGTGGAGAGCGTTATGGATCTCCCGGTGCGCTTCATGGAGGGAGGCACGACGCTCGGGCTTCGTGATCCGAAGCAGTCCCGGACGGGACAGGCATCCGGTTGGGATTCTGAAAAACGCGTCAGAGAGTGAGAGTTCATTGTGAAACAGGAAAGAAGTAAACGTTGAAAAAATCAGTCTACAAAATCAGTCAGGGAGGAAGAGCAATGAGTAAAGCAAGTACCAAAAGAAAAGGGAAAGGCGGCCTTGCCCGGGTACTGACAGCATGGCAGCTCTATGTGCTGCTGATTCCGGCGCTCGTATGGGCAATCGTGTTTGCGTATTACCCTATGTACGGAGTCATTATCGCATTTAAGGACTATCAGATCCGCGCCGGCATCCTGAAGAGCCCGTGGGCAGATCCGCTGTTCAAGTATTTCCAGCAGTTCTTCAGCACGAGTATCGCACTTACCGCGATCAAGAACACGATTATCGTCAGCCTGGAGAGCCTGGTAATCGCATTCCCGATTCCGATTATATTTGCACTTTTGCTGAATCAGGTTCGCAACAAAAAGGCACAGAAGGCCATTCAGACCATCAGCTACGCACCGTACTTCATGTCGAACGTAGTTGTCGTCAGCTTGATCACCGTGTTCTTTTCTGCGAACGGTGTTGTAAACTACTTTGTAACAAGCGGCGGCGGAAAGGAGATCCTGTTCACGTCTCTGCCGCAGTGGTTCCGCACTCTGTTCATCGGAACAAACATCTGGCAGTCGATGGGCTTCAACGCGGTCATCTACATCGCAGCTCTGACGAGCATCAGCCCGGAGTACTATGAGGCAGCCACGATGGACGGCGCTACAAGGTTCCAGCAGGTACTGTACATAGATGTGCCGATGATCATGCCGACCGTCATCCTGATGCTGATCCTTCAGACAGGTAACATCATGAATGTCGGATACGAGAAGGCATACCTGATGCAGAACGGTTCCAACACGGTAGTCAGTGAATTGATTTCAACTTATGTCTATAAGGTAGGTCTGCAGACAGCGCAGTACAGCTTTGCAACAGCCGTTGGTCTGTTTAATTCCGTAGCGAATTTCATCATCCTGGTGATTGCAAACGCGGTAGCCAAGAAGGTAAGTGACATCAGTATTTTCTAAAGGAGAAGGGACGAATATGAATAAGAAACATGGCAAGAAAGTCAAATTATCAAAAGCGGACCGGATTTTTAATACTGTGAACATTATTATCATGGTGCTGATCTGTCTCATAATCGTGTACCCGCTGTACTACGTACTGCTGGCGTCGATTACAGACCCGGTTATCGTAAATTCCGGTAAGCCGCTGTTCTACCCGGAGAAGCCGTACTTCGACGGTTTCAAGACGACACTGCAGTACAAGCCGCTGTGGACCGCTTACGGCAACACGATCCTCTACACGGTGGTCGGCACGGTGATCTCCCTGATCGCCACGATCCCGGCAGGCTATGCACTCTCGAGAAAGGATCTCCCGGGAAGAAGAGGACTGATCTTCGTATTTACCTTCACGATGTTCTTCAGCGGCGGTATCATCCCGCTGTTCCTGACCATCAAGAAGCTCGGCATCTACAACAGCATCTGGGCGATGGTGCTCCCGGTGGCGGTATCCGCGTACAACCTGATTGTGTGCCGGTCGTTCTTCGAGTCCGGCATCCCGCAGGAGCTGCTGGAGGCGTCCAAGGTGGACGGGTGCTCCGACTTTGGATTCTTCTTCAAGATCGTTATCCCGCTGTCCAGCACGATCATCGCAGTTATGTGCCTGTTCTATGCGACAGCGATGTGGAACCAGTTCTTCAACGCACTGATGTATCTGCAGGATGACAGCAAGATGCCGCTGCAGGTTGTCCTTCGAAATCTGGTCCTGATGAATCAGGCGAACAGTATGGGCTCGTCCGGCGACGCGATGATCGCGAAGCAGAAGCTGGCTGAGCAGCTGAAGTACTGTATCGTCGTTGTGGCGGCCGTACCGCTTATGGTGGTATACCCGTTCGTTCAGAAGTATTTTGCAAAGGGTGTTACGATCGGTTCCGTAAAGGGCTGATGGCAGAAACCGGTTAATTCACCCCGCGAGCACGATGCGGGGTGCGTTACATAAAACTCATAACAAATTTCACAGAAAAGGAGACAAAGTTATGAACAAGAAAGCAGTATCAGTAGTTCTGACAGCGGCTATGGTGGCAGGCATGGTATCCACCTCCGCATTCGCTGAGGAAGCGGCAGCTCCGTCCGTAGGAGAGATCAATTACAATTACGATGACCTGACCGACGCAGAGAAAGAGGCGGTTGACGCAGGGCTCATCAATCTGGACGGCACACTTCCGCTCGTGACAGATCCGGCGGCATTCGAGGAGGAGTACGGCAATCTCTCGGCTCTGATCGTAAACACGGCAGACCGTGTCGTAGAGGTAGGCGACCTCGAGATGTGCAAGCAGTGGGCAGAGGCGACGGGCGTCGTCTTCGACTGGCAGCCGATCCCGCAGGAGGGCGCACAGGAGAAGATCAACCTGATGCTCGCTTCCGGTGACGAGCTCCCGGATGTGTTCTGGAACTTCGGCGACGGCAAGTCCGGCAACATTGTTTGCCAGTACGCGAACCAGGGTATCTTCGTTCCGACTGAGGACCTGATCGCTAATTATGCACCGGTCGTAAAGGCTGCTCTGGACAACAGCGAGAAATACTGGACAGAGATCACCGCTCCGGACGGACATACGTACGGCTTCCCGTACATCGAGGAGATGTATGGTCTGGTTCTGACCCCCGGGCCGTGGCTCATCAACAAGACCTGGCTGGATGAGGTAGGCAAAGAGGTTCCGACCACGGTGGACGAGTGGGTGGACTGCCTGAAGGCATTCCGCGACGGCGGCGACCTGAACGGCAACGGCGAGGAGGATGAGATCCCGATGGCGACCTGGTTCGGCGCAACCGATACTTTTGGTTCCTACAATATGTTCTACCGTCTGACCGGCGCGTTCGGCTGCGCAGATTCCTACTGCGGCGGCAACCAGTACGCAGACCATCTGAGACTGATCGACGGCAAGGTGACCTTCACGGCTATGGACGAGGCGTTCCGCAAGACCGCTGAGTTCTTCAACATGCTTTACAATGAGAACCTGATCTGGAACGGCTCCTTCGAGGCTGACTCGAGCGCGGCCTTCCAGACATCCCTGATCAAGGAGGACGTGGCGAGAATCGGCTGCTTCGGCGTATGGGGCGACCAGGAGATCACGAACCTCGATGTACATGACCAGTATGTTGCACTTCCGCGTCTGCAGGGCGAGGCAGGTATGACAGGCTTTGAGTGCAATTACTCCGAGCTGCAGGATTCCTCCAACACGGCGATCACGATCGACTGTGAGTTCCCGCACCTTGTTGCTGAGTTTGTAAACTGGATGAACTCTGATCCGTACATGGCAGTGCAGTCCAACTGGGGCGCAATCGGCTACAACTATGTGATGGGCGACGACAACATCATCCGCACTCCGCTCGACGAAGAGGGCAAATACCTCGCACAGCAGGAGGAGTACACCGACTTCGGTAAGGCTCGTGTAAACTCCACCACCTGCCGCGGTTCTATGATCGTGCAGGACGAGTACTATGAGACCTATGCAGGATATGCATACGATGCAGTACAGCTCCTTGAAAATCAGAGAACAAACGGTAAGGATGAGATCATGGAAGAGTACCAGACGATCCCGCGTGTCCTGATGACAAACGACGAGCTGAACAGACTGACCCAGATCCAGCCGACCGTTTCCGATATCGTTGACAGATACCTCAATGAGTGGGTAATCAACGGCGTGACCGATGACAACTGGAACGCATATCTGGATGAGCTCAGCGCAGCAGGCGTTCAGGATATCGTAGATATTTATCAGGCAGCGGTAGACAGAGCAAATTCATAATAGAAGAAGCTGCTCTGCAGGCCGAACTGAATAGCTGAGAATAGCCCGGAGTGTTCACTGCATTCCGGGCTTTTCTTTACGAGGGAAGCTTCGCGTCCTGTGAAGGAATCATCTTATTTTGCGCGAGCCTGCATCAGCGTGCAGCTTCAGGACACTTATATAGATGAGGAGATTTATACATTTATGAATTACAGACCTATCATTCATTTTACACCAGAAAAAAACTGGGCAAACGATCCGAATGGACTGGTATATATTGACGGTACCTACCATCTGTTCTTTCAGCACTACCCGGAGGCCATGTCATGGGGACCGATGCACTGGGGTCATGCGGTGTCGGAGGATCTGATTCACTGGGAGGAACTTCCGATTGCGATTTATCCGGATGAGCTGGGGGTTATTTTTTCGGGTTCCTGTGTGTATGACAAGGAGAATGTGTCCGGCCTGGGCACAAAGGACATCCCGATGCTGGGAGTCAAGGGAAAAGCGCCGCTGATTGCGATGTACACGAGCCATTACATGGAGATCGTGGACGGCGAGCGGAAGAGCTGTGAGCGGCAGAGCATTGCCTACAGCACGGACTACGTTCATTTTGAAAAGTACTATGGGAATCCGGTGATCCCGAATACGGGGCAGAAGGATTTCCGGGATCCCAAGGTCTTCTACAATCCGGTGCGCGGCTGCTACAGCGTCGTGATCGCGAGCGGGCCGTGCGTGAGCTTCTACGCGTCGAAGGATCTGAAGCACTGGGAGCTGACCGGGATCTTTGAGCCGGGCAAAAACGGGTTCGGCGGCACGTGCGAGTGCCCGGACTGCTTCCCGGTGACGGCTGCGGACGGCACAGAAAAATGGGTTCTGATTGTCAGCATCATCGTCCCGAACGACCAGGTCGATGAGAACGGGGGCACATACAACAGGTTGCCGCACATCACACAGTACTATGTGGGAGAGTTTGACGGGGATACCTTTATCGACACGGAGAAGGCAGATATGCCGCTCCTGGTCGACTACGGGACGGACAATTACGCCGCGGTATCGTTCCAGAACCTGGAGGAGAGGGTGATGATCGGCTGGGCGGATAACTGGTCGTATGCGAGAGTAGAGCCGACGGAGGACTTCCGCGGGGCGATGACGCTCGGAAGGAAGCTGTCGCTGGTACAGACGGAGGACGGATATCGCCTGGCATACGCATTCGAGGGACTTGAGAAGCTGAAATGCGCCTCCTGGAAGCTGAATGCTGGAGAGAACCGGTTGAGAGAGCAGTACTTTGGCCTTAAAGTGAAGGCGGCAGGTACCGGAGCGATCCGGATCGCCAACGGAAAGGGCGAGGAGCTCCTGGTGAGCCTGACGGAGGACGAGGTCATCGTGGACCGCCGGAACGCCGGCCGGAAGGACTTCAGTGATGTGTATGCGCGGGAGAGCTGGGGAATCAGCCGCGCGCCGAGGACACAGAAGGGCGCAGATGAGCTCGAGCTGGTTCTGGACGGCTATATCATGGAATTGCTCGCAGACGGCGGGAAGGCGCCGTTCACGCTGAACGTGTTCCCGACGGTGCCGTATGACAGCGTGACGGTCACAGGGGAGCTGGAAGCAGAGATGTATGTGCTGAAATAGAAAGCAAGATCGGGCCTTGGAATACCTGTGCAACTGCGTGAGTGTCTTGAGACCCTGGATTTTGCTCGGACAGAGTAGGCGGTTTTTATGGCGTCTATGCGAATGATATTCAGAAAAAACAGGAAAAAGGAGAGGGTAGCATGGGCTATTTTATGAAGGCGACACCGGAAGAAGTGGGTATTCACTCGGAGGGTATCTTAAAGTTTCTTGAAACTGTAGAGAAGGAGAAACTGGAGCTGCACAGTCTGATGGTAATCAGACATGGAAAATGCTGCGGGGCAGGTTGGTGGAGTCCGTATGGTCCGGAGTATATCCATTCTTTGTTTTCTTTCAGTAAATCTTTCACTTCCACAGCCATCGGATTTGCAGAGCAGGAAGGTTTACTTAGCCTTGATGAAAAAATAGTGGATATTTTTCCGGAGTATATTCCGGAAAATCCATCGGAAAATCTTCTGAAGGCTAATCTTCATCATTTATTGACTATGAGCTGCGGACATGAGACGGAGAATCATTCAAGGGGTGAAGAGTGGATCAAAGATTTTATTCATCATCCGTTTCTTTATGAACCGGGAACTTTTTATCAGTATAATTCGGCAGGAACCAATATGCTCGCTGCAGTGCTCAGAAAAAAAGCAGGACAGAATGTGACAGAATATCTGCGGCCGAGGCTTCTTGATCCGCTGGGGATTGACCGGATTCCTTGTTCGCTTCTGGGTGACGGCACAGAGCTTGGCGGCGGAGGTATGAAAACCATCACCGAAAATATGGCAAAATTTGCGTATTTTGTACTTCACAGAGGAAAATGGGAAGGAAAACAGCTTCTTAGAGAGAACTGGTTCGACCGTGCCTGCACAAAGCAGATTGAGACAGCGGGAGATGCGGAAGGTCATGTAGAGGATTGGGCACAAGGATATGGATATCAGTACTGGATGAATTCTTATCCGGGATCGTTCCGGGCGGACGGAGCGTTTGGACAGTTTGGTTTTGTATTTCCAGATCTGGATATGATCGTGGTGACTACGGCAGCTACGAAAAGAACCCAGTCCATTGTCGATGCTGTGCTGCAGTGTCTGGTGCCTGCTGCGGAAAAGGATGAACTTCCTGCAGATACTATGGCAGCTGTTCTGGAAGAACAGCTCGGAAAACTGACGCTCGCTCCGGTAGCGGGAGAAAGGCATCCGGAGACAGAGAAGAAGATCGGCGGAAAGGTGTATACCGCGGATGACTCAGCGGAGGATGTCTGCAGTTCTATGGAAACCTTAATCGGCGGAGTTGCTCTTTTTGATATGCATCTGGGAACGACAGATAAGATGAGTTTTGTATTTTCTGAGAATGCGGTAACGTGGAAAGTATGGGAAAAGGAAGAAGAGAAACAGATAACTGCGGCTCTTGATGAAAAGTTTTATATCAATGCAAGAGAAGAAGTTTTTTACGGTGCGTCTGCAGGCTGGCTGGATGAAAATACTCTGCTGATGGAAATCAGACGGCTGGATACAGTGAGCGGAGCAAGAATTACATTCCGATTTGAGGGAGACAAATTAACATTTGATTCCCAGGATACTCTGATCGCAGAGGAGGATGACTTCTGGGGAGCAGGAAAGAAACATACGGTACCTTTTTACAGAAAATAAGATTAGGATTTTGGGGATACACGTGTGGAGAAATCCATGTATCATGAGGGTGTTACAGTTCCGCTAACCCGGACGAGAAGAATGCAGAGTCACCGGAAGGCCTCGAAGCGCTATCCGGTGACCCTGTTTTTTCTCTGACAGTAGTTGTCTGAACTGTAACTCCGGTGGTGTGTCAGGCAAGAATACGGAACTACAGAGGAGACTTTCAGAATGGATTCTGATATGACTAATAAAAGGGTTATAGCAAATGAAACTGTTTGGGAAGATTCAGAAAACAACCCTGCGAGAATGGTACCTGTATATTGAGATTGCAGGGGATTTCGTGTATAATACGGTTGAAAAATTGTTCTGCCACTATTGTGAGAGATTTTGGAGAGGGCGAGTCTGAGAAATTTCGTGCTTGAGGTGGCGTTGAGTGGTGGGAAGAGCTTTAGGGATCCGGGAGGCTGTGTGGAGATGGAACAGGTGATGATGTGGATTATGGCGGTCGGGGTGGTGATCGGAGGGGTGGACAGGATTCTCGGGAACCGATTCGGACTGGGAAAGCGGTTCGAGGAGGGATTCGAGCTGCTCGGGCCGACGGCGCTCTCGATGGCGGGGATCATCTGTCTCGCGCCGCTGCTGACGGCTTTTCTAGAGCGGGCGGTGGTGCCCGTCTGGCAGGGGCTTGGCTTCGATCCGGCGATGCTCGGCGGGGTTCTGGCGATTGACATGGGCGGGTATCAGCTGTCCGTGGGATTGGCGGAGTCTTCGCAGGTCGGAAGGTATGCGGGGATCATTGTGGCGGCGGTGCTCGGCTGCACGGTCACGTTTACGATCCCGGTCGGGATGGGCCTTTTGGAGGAGGGCGACCGCCCGGCGTTTGCCAGGGGGATGCTGATCGGGCTCGGCGTGATGCCGGTCGCGTTCCTGGTCGGCGGGGTGGCCTGCGGGCTCTCGCTTCCGGAGGTGCTGTGGCAGAGCCTGCCGGTGATTCTGTTCTCCCTTGCGCTGATGGCGGCACTGCACTTCTGCCCGGAGCGCAGCGAGCGTGGATTTGCGCGGTTTGCCGCGCTGCTGCGCTATCTGACGACGGTCGGACTGGTCGCCGGGGCGGTCACGTACATGACAGGGCTGGAGCTTCTGCCGGGCCTGGCGCCGCTCGCGGACGCGATGGAGGTCGTCTCCTCGGTCGGTATCGTCCTGCTCGGAAGTCTCCCGGTGGCGGAGCTGCTGCGGCGCATTCTGCGCCGCCCGCTTCAACGGATCGGGGAGTGGACGGGGATGAATGAGGCGAGCATCGCCGGGCTCCTGATGGGAGGCGTCAGCGTGGTTCCGGCGATTGCGATGATGAAGGACATGGACCGCCGCGGCAAGGTCGCAAACGGTGCTTTTCTGGTGTGTGCGGCGTCGGGCTTTGCGGCGCATATGGGCTTTACGTTCGGCGTGGACCGCAGCTGTGTGCCCGCGCTGCTCGCCGCGAAGCTCGCCGGAGGGCTGGCAGGCGTGGGCGTGGCGCTTGCGGTGACGAAGAAGGAGAAGGCCTGACTGCTGAATAGAGGCTGGCTTCAGGCTGGTGTCCGTGCGGCGTTTGTGCTGGCGGAGAAGGACTGCCCACTGGATAGAGGTTGGTATTCAGGCCGATGTCCACATGGCGTTTGTGTGGGCGAAGGAGAACTGCACATGGATAGGAACCAGCCGGCGGATGATCTGGCGGCGAGGGGGAGAAACAGAGTGTGCGGGAAAATGGATAAGAGATGCGGAAAAAGGAGGAAATGAGATGCTGTTTGTAGAATATCCGAAGTGTTCGACGTGTAAGAAGGCAAAAAAGTGGCTGGATGAGCATGGTGTTGCGTATGAGGACCGCCACATCGTGGAGCAGAATCCGACGGCGGAGGAGCTGGCCGGGTGGCACGCGAGGAGCGGGCTGGAGCTGAAGCGCTTTTTTAACACGAGCGGGAATCTGTACAAGGAACTGAAACTGAAAGACCGCCTCGGCGAGATGAGCGACGAGGAGAAGCTCGCCCTGCTCGCGACGAACGGGATGCTGGTGAAGCGGCCGATCGTGGTCGGCGACGATTTCGTGCTGGTCGGATTCCGCGAGGCAGAGTGGGAGGCAAGGCTCGGCTGAGGAAAGAGCAGGCGATTCGCAGGAAAGTCGGGAGCAGGAGGCAAGGCTGCTGAGGTAAGAGCAGGCACTTCGCAGGAAAGCCGGGTAGGCACAGACGAATGCAAGAGGAGGTCAGGCGGGAAGGAATGCAGATAGGTAGAGAGGAAATGCGGGAAACGGAGAGAGAACAGAATACGTTTGAGCGCATCTATGAGATTGTGCGGCAGATTCCGTACGGCCAGGTGGCGACGTACGGCCAGATTGCGGCGCTCGCCGGGAATAAGCGGCTGTCCCGCGTGGTCGGCTATGCGCTGCACGTGAATCCGGACCCGGCGACGATTCCGTGCTACCGTGTGGTGAACCGTCTCGGGGAAGTGTCCCGCGCGTTTGCGTTCGGGGGCGGCAACCGCCAGGTGGAGCTGCTCGAGGCGGAGGGCGTGCAGTTTATCGACGGCCGGGTTGACATGAAACACTACCAGTGGAACCATTTTGTGTTTTGAGCGACCGTGCTGAGAAATCGAGGAACCGGCTGCCTGGCTCATTGTTCGCGGGAATAAACGGCGAAACGATTTAGATGGTCGGGCAACGGGAAAGGCGCGGAAAACAAATGGGCGGCGGTATACGCGAGAGGCTGAGACAGAGGCAGGAAAAAGGCAGAGGAGAGGAAGAGGACGGCATATGGGACAGACAGGCAGTATAGAGCACGATTTTTCGAAAGGCAGTGTGAGCCGCCACATTTTGGCGCAGGCAGTTCCGCTGATGGTGGGGCAGATCCTGCAGCTGCTTTACAATGTGGTGGACCGGATTTACATCGGACATCTGCCGGGAGAGAACGGGATGGCGTTGACGGGGATCGGGCTGGTGTTTCCGATCGTCGCGCTGATCAGTGCGTTTACGAGCCTGTACGGCATGGGCGGTGCGCCGCTGTGCTCGATTGCGCGCGGCGCGGGCGAGACGGACAAGGCAGAGCGGATCATGGGAAACTGTGCGGTGCTGCTGTTTGGCACCTCGTTTGTGCTGATGCTGGCCTGCTATCTGGTCCGCAGGCCGGTGCTGTACCTGCTCGGCGCGAGTGATGTGACGTATCCGTACGCGGACACCTACCTCTCGATCTATCTGCTCGGGACAGTGTTCTTCATGCTCGGAAACGGCATGAACAATTTTATCACCTCGCAGGGCTTCCCGCGCATCGCGATGTGCACGACCGTGCTCGGCGCGGTCATCAATCTGGTGCTGGACCCGGTGCTGATCTTCGGCTTTGGCATGGGGATCGAGGGCGCCGCGATCGCGACCGTGGTGGCGCAGACCATCTCCGCGCTCTGGGTGCTGCGCTTTCTGACCGGGAAAAAGGCGATCCTCCGGCTGAGGAGAAGCTGCTTCCGTCTGGAACTGCGGCTGGTGAAGGACATTCTGTCGCTTGGCACTTCCGGCTTTATCATGCAGGCGACGAACTGCGTCGCCCAGATCGCCTGCAACAAGATGCTCAATATCTACGGCGGCGATCTCTACATCGGCATCATGACGATCCTCAATTCAGTGCGCGAGATCATCGGCATGCCGGTCTCCGGGCTGACGAGCGGCGCGCAGCCGGTGCTCGGTTTTAACTACGGGGCGCGCCAGTACGAGCGGATTCGCACGGGAATCCGCTTCATGGTGGTGGTCGGAGCGTGCTACACGGTGCTCGCCTGGCTGAGCCTGATCGTGTTCCCGAGGCCGTTCCTGGCCCTGTTCACGTCGAACGAGGAGATGCTGCGCGAGGGTGTCATGGGAATCCATGTCTATTTCGCGGGCTTCGTCTTCATGCTCTTCCAGTTTGCCGGGCAGTCCGTGTTTGTCGCCTTGGGAAAATCAAAGCAGGCCGTGTTCTTCTCCCTGTTCCGAAAGGTGATCATCGTCCTTCCGCTGACCGTGCTGCTGCCGCGGTTCATGGAAAACGGCGTGCTCGGCGTCTACCTTGCCGAGCCGATCTCGAACGTGATCGGGGGGCTCGCAAGCTTCCTGACGATGTATTTTACGGTATACAGAAAGCTGAAGTGAGAAGGCCAAAGTTCTTTCGTGCGCCGGGAGGCATGAACGCGCGAAATGTAAGCGGTCTATGGCTTTGAGAGGCAGCTGCATGGACAGCGCAGAGTTCCGATGGACTGTAAAGGCAGTCGTGTGAGCAGCTCAGGTTTTCTATGGGCCGTAATGGAAATATCGGAAGTTATAAATGCTCCAGTGCATCCCGGACGGCGGCCACGGCGCCTGCGACGTCTACGTTGCTGACGTCGACCGTGACGTGCGCATATTTTTCATACAGAGGCACGCGCTCCTCGTACAGGCTCTGCAGAGTCTGGCCGGGACGGAGCACGACGCCTCTTTTTTTCAGGTCTCCGAGCCGGTGCGTCAGGGTGCGGCAGTTGACCTTGAGGTATACGACGGTGCTGATCTGACGCAGATGTTCCATCGCTTTCTCGCCGTAGATGACGCTGCCGCCCGGAGAGATCACGGAATCCTGCGCTTCGACGGTGCTGTTTACGCGCTCCTCGATGCGCCGGAAGCCGTCATTCCCCTCATCGCGCATGATCTGCCAGAGCAGCCGGTGCTCCTGCTTCTGGATCAGCAGATCCGTGTCGATAAAATCATAGCCGAGCACCTTTGCGAGCACGACGCCCACCGTGCTTTTTCCTGCGCCGGGCATGCCGATCAGGGTGATGTTTGTCGGAAGTGTTCCTTCCTTATATAGAGGTGTAGTCATAGAAAATTCTCCTTTGCGTGTTTATGGTGAATAAGCGTGCGTCAGGTTTTGTACTGACTTTTGGATCACGCGCGGCCGCTCAAGCGGGGCATCTGTTGTATCAGAAGGCCGGCGTCCTGTCCGGCGCTTGCCGCGCTGCACAGGGGTAGTTCAGTCTGATGGCTGGCACCCTTGCCATTGTACCGTAAAAAAGGGCAGGATGCAATCGGGGTCCGAAAAAAACATGGCCGCGCGGCCTCTTTACGAGAGCCCCTGTTGTGTGGTACACTGTAGGCATCCTGAGCGATACGCCCATTTGGGACACAGAGGGGCAGCGAGAATATGGATGACAAAAAAGGAGGCAGAATATGAAGTTTCAGGACATGCCTTACCAGCGTGTGGATCTGGATGAGGTAAAGAAGGAGTATCAGGAGCTGATGGAGGAGCTGCGCCAGGCGAAGAGCGGTGCAGAGCAGTTCGAGGTGCACAAAAAGCAGTACAAGCTGAACAACCGCGTGATGACGCAGATGACGCTCGCGCATATCCGTCACGATGTCGATATGACCGACGAATTTTATGACAAGGAGCAGGAGTACAACGACCAGATCGAGCCGGAGCTGCAGAATCTGGTGCAGGAGTACCGGAAGCTGCTCTATGAGTCGCCGTACCGCGCCGAGCTGGAGCAGCTGATCGGGCCGGTGGCCTTTAAAAATATGGAAATCGCGATGAAAGCGTTCCGCGAGGATTTGATTCCGCTGATGCAGGAGGAGAACAGCCTGACGAACCGCTACAACAAGCTGATCGCGACGGCGAAGATTGACTGGGACGGCGAGGAGCTGAACCTGTCTCTGATGACGCCGTACTTAAAGAGCGCGGACCGCGCAGTGCGCCGCAGAGCGTGGGAGAAGTACACGGCATTTTTTGACAGCATTGCAGACCAGCTCGACGAGATCTACGATCTGCTCGTAAAGAACCGCACGCAGCAGGCGCAGAAGCTTGGGTACAAAAATTATGTGGAGCTCGGCTATTACCGCATGAACCGGAATGCGTACGGCCAGGCGGAGGTAGAGCAGTTCCGCGATCAGATCAAGACGTATTTCGTGCCGTTCGCGGAGAAGATTCATGATCGGAGACGGGAGCGCCTGGGCCTTGAGAAGCTCTCCTATATTGATGAGGGTGTCTATTTCAAGGAGGGCAACCCGGCGCCCGCGCTCACACCGGAGGAGATTCTGAAGGCGGGACAGAAGATGTACCGCGACCTCTCCTTGGAGACCGGAAAATTCTTTGATTTCATGCTGGAAAATGAGCTGTTTGACGTGCTGGGCCGCAAGACGAAGCGCGCGGGCGGCTATATGACGTACCTGCCGGACTACAACTCCCCGTTCGTGTTTGCGAATTTCAACGGGACGAGCGGCGATCTCGACGTGATCACGCACGAGTGCGGCCACGCGTTCCAGGGCTATATCGCGGCGGAGGATCCGATTCAGGAGCACTGGGATATCACGATGGAGACGGCGGAGATCCACTCGATGTCGATGGAGTTTTTCGCGGAGAAGTACATGGAGCTGTTTCTGGGCGACGACGCAGACCGCTACCGCACAATGCACCTGGAGGATGCGGCGGCGTTTATCCCGTACGGCTGCATGGTTGATGAGTTCCAGCACATCGTGTACGAGCACCCGGAACTGACGCCGGCAGAGCGCCGCGCGAAGTGGCGCGAGCTCGAGCGCGTGTACAAGCCGCACCTGGACTACGAGGGGAATGCGTTCTTTGAGAATGGCGGCTTCTGGCAGAAGCAGCAGCACATTTTCAATTATCCGTTCTACTATATTGATTACGTTCTGGCGCAGACGTGCGCGTTCATGTACAAGGTGAGAATGACGGAGAACTACGAGGAGGCATGGAAGAGCTACCTGAAGCTCTGCCGCCTGTCCGCGAGCAAGTTCTACGGCGAGATGCTGCACGAGGTAGGGCTCGATGTGCCGTACGAGAAGGGCTGCATCGAGGCGATGACGGAGAAGCTTGCGAAGCTGTGTGATCTGAAGTAAGGCGTTTCGGGAATGCGTGAGATCATATGAGAATGTGAGGCCGGAAGCGGTGTGATCAGAGGTAAAGCGTTCCGGGGATGTGTGAGGTCACATGAAAATATGAGGTCGGAAACAGTGCGGTCAGAGGTAACGTGTTCCGGGAATGTGTGAGATCACATGAGAATGTGAGGCCGGAAACAGTGGGTCAGAGGTAACGTGTTCCGGGAATGTGTGAGATCACATGAGAATGTGAGGCCGGAAACAGTGGGTCAGAGGTAACGTGTTCCGGGAATGTGTGAGGTTGCATGAGAATATGAGGCCGGAAACTGTGTGATCTGAAGTAAGGCGTTTCGGGAATGCGTGAGATCACATGAGAATATGAGGCCGGAAACTACGCGATCAGAGATGAGGCGTTTCGGGAATATATGTGACCACACGGAAATGCCGGGTCAAACAGAGGAGGGTGTTGCAGAACTGTCAAAGTTACAGTTACTGGTAGATGCTTCAAAAGGTAACTACCAGTGCTTATGACTTTGCCGCAGTTTGCAACACCCTCATTTTGGGTTTGAAGTGTTTGAAGTTGTCTGTCTTCTTCATCCGTGAGCAGCACGATTTCACGTTTCCGCGTCAGCTGAGCACGGCTCCGACCGCCCCGAACAGCCCTGCGCTGGCGGCGCCCATGATGATGCCTGCGAGGAGGACGCCGAGCAGCACGGCGAGCACGCTGGACTTAAAATCCATGTCGAGCAGGCTGGCCGCGAGCGTCCCGGTCCAGGCGCCTGTGCCCGGCAGCGGGATGCCGACGAAGAGCATCAGAGCGACGAAGAGGCCGCGCCCTGCTTTTGCCTGCAGCTTTTTCCCGCCCTTCTCGCCCTTCTCCAGGCAGAACGTGAAGAATCCGCCGATGACCGGCTTGTCCTTGCCCCAGAGCAGCACCTTGCGCGCGAACAGGTAGATGATCGGCACCGGGAGCATGTTCCCGATGATCGCGACGATGTAGGCGGGAAGCAGCGGGAGCCCAAAGCCCACCGCGTAGGGAATTGCGCCGCGCAGCTCGATCAGCGGCACCATAGAAATCAAAAAGACAATCAGATAGTTTTGCATACGTATTCTCCTTAAAAGTTTCATTTCCGCCTATTATACATGATCCGGAGTGAGAAGAATAGAGGGGAATTTCTTAATATTCGGATACATTATTTTCTTCTTTTCTTCCATCCTGCCGCCAGCTTATGGAACCACGGATCAAGCAGAAAATCCAGGATACCGGATACAAAATCTGCGAGAAAATCAATCAAGAAATCAATCATTTATTCATGCTCCTTCTTTTGGACGTCTGTCCTTTGTTTCGCAACGTTCATCCTAACACAATCATCATAGCACAATTTTGCTTTCGCTGGCAGATTTTTCTTTCAAAATCTGCTTGACAAATACCGGCATGGGGTATATGATTACGGCATAAGATACCCGACAGGGGTATGATATGCAGCCGATAGGATCAGGAGAGGGATAAGGATGGCAGACATGGAGCATACTGAGCGCATATATAATATGGAAGAAACGCCGCAGACGACAGAAGAGAGAGCGGCGACAAAGATGGCGAAAGAGAGAGCAGCCACAGAGATAGCAGAGACGTCAGAAGTGGCAGCGGCGACGGCGGTGACAGAGACGACAGCAACTACAAAGACGACAGAGACGGCCTGCCCGAAGTGCAGCGGCAAGACGAAGGAGCGCTCGGACAAGGAGTACCGGGATCTGATGAACCGGCTGAGGCGGATCGAGGGCCAGGTGCGCGGGATCCAGGGAATGCTGGAGCGGGATGCGTACTGCACGGATATCCTGATGCAGGTCGCCGCCGTCAGCGCCGCCCTGAACAGCTTCAACCGCGTGCTGCTGTCGAATCATCTGCACACCTGTGTCGCAGAGAACATCCGCGCCGGGAATGATGAGATATTGGATGAGCTGGTCGTCCTGCTGCAGCGACTGATGAAGTGAGGAGCACGTAATTGCAGCGACTGATGAAGTGAGGAACGCGTAATTGCAGCGACCGATGAAGTGAGGAGCGCGTAATTGCAGCGACTGATGAAGTGAGGAGCGTGTAATTGCGGCGAGTATGCCGCAGTGGGATCACAAGTATGTGCGCAGCCGGTTCTGGCTGTGGAGTGTATCGTGGACAATGTCTGTGGCGGATTTCGGCTGCGGCGGGGGCGGCAGTATGTGCAGTATAGCGTTATGCATGCTCCCATCAGGAGAGAATGGAGGGATAGGCGATGGAACAATATAACGTGACCGGGATGAGCTGCGCCGCGTGCTCGGCCCGGGTGGAGAAGGCAGTGTCGAAGGTGCCCGGCGTGACCGGATGCTCTGTGAGCCTTTTGACGAACTCGATGGGCGTCGAGGGGACGGCGTCGCCGGAGGCGATCATCCGGGCGGTCGAGGAGGCAGGCTACGGCGCGTCGAAAAAGGGCGCGGCAAAGGGCGGCCCGGCGCAGGCCGGGAGCGCATCCTCTGACTCTATGGCAGAGTACGAGGAGATGCTCAAGGACAAGGCGACGCCTCTTCTGAAAAAGCGGCTGCTCGTATCGCTCGCGCTGCTGCTGCCGCTGATGTACGTCTCGATGGGGCATATGATGTGGAATTGGCCGCTGCCGCACTTTTTTGACGGAAACCATGTGGCGGTGGGGCTGCTTCAGCTGCTGTTTACCGTGGCGATCATGGTGATCAACCAGAAATTTTTCATCAGCGGGTTCAAGAGCCTGTGGCACCGTGCTCCGAATATGGATACGCTCGTGGCGCTTGGCGCGACCGCATCGTTCGGCTACAGTGTCTATGCGCTGTTTGCGATGACCGGCGCACAGACGCGCGGAGATATGGATGCGGTCATGTCCTACATGCATGAGTTTTATTTTGAGTCTGCGGCGATGATCCTGACGCTGATCACGGTCGGAAAAATGCTCGAGGCACATTCGAAGGGGAAGACGACGGATGCCCTGAAGAGTCTGATGAAGCTCGCGCCGAAGACAGCGACCATCCTGCGCGACGGGGTGGAGACGGAGGTCGGGATCGGCGAGGTGCGGATCGGTGACCGGTTTGTCGTGCGGCCCGGAGAGAACATTCCGGTGGACGGCGTGGTCCTGGAGGGCAGCAGTGCGGTGAATGAGTCGGCGCTGACCGGGGAGAGTATTCCGGTCGACAAGGCGAAGGGAGACACGGTCTCCGCCGCGACGCTGAACCAGTCTGGTTTCCTCACTTGCGAGGCGACACGCGTGGGCGAGGACACGACGCTCTCGCAGATCATCCAGATGGTCAGCGACGCCGCGGCGACAAAGGCGCCGATCGCGAAGATCGCCGACAAGGTGTCCGGCGTGTTCGTGCCGACGGTGATCTGCATCGCCTTGCTGACAATCGCGGGCTGGCTGCTCGCAGGGGAGACGGTGGGCTTTGCGCTGGCGCGCGGCATCTCGGTGCTCGTGATCAGCTGTCCGTGCGCGCTCGGCCTCGCGACTCCGGTGGCGATCATGGTCGGAAACGGCATGGGCGCGAAGCACGGCATCATGTTCAAGACAGCGGTATCGCTGGAAAATGCGGGGCGCACGGAGATCGTCGCCCTGGACAAGACCGGGACGATCACGAGCGGGGAGCCGCGGGTGACCGATCTGTTCCCGGCCAGGGGAGTCTCGGAGGAAGAGCTGTTGACGGCTGCGTATGCGTTGGAGCAGAGAAGTGAGCACCCGCTGGCAAAGGCGATCCTCGTACAGGCAAAGGAGCGCGGGATCGCGGCGCAGGAGATCGAGGATTTTGCGGCGGTGCCGGGAAACGGACTGACTGGCCGCTGGCACGGCAGTCAGCTCGCGGGAGGCAACCGCGGGTTCATCGAGCGGCAGCTCGCAGGAGGCAACTGCGATTCTATTGAGCAGGAATTCGCAGAGAAAGCCGGTGTAAAGGACAAGACGCCTGGCGGAGTATCCACAAGAGAGCAGAATGGATCAGGCAGATCTGGGGCGGATGGGGCTTGGCAATTCCCGGAATATATGAGAAAGCAGGCAGAGCGCTACGCGGAGGAAGGAAAGACGCCGCTGTTCTTTGCCGCAGACGGACGGCTGCTTGGCATGATTGCGGTCGCGGACGTGATCAAGGAGGACAGCCCGCGCGCTGTGAAGGAGCTGCAGAATATGGGCATCCGCGTCGTTATGCTGACCGGGGACAATGAGCGGACCGCTCAGGCGATCGGACGCCAGGCAGGCGTGGATGAGGTGATCGCCGGAGTGCTGCCGGACGGCAAGGAGGCGGTGATCCGCCGCCTGAAGGAGCAGGGAAGGACTGCGATGGTCGGAGACGGCATCAACGACGCCCCGGCGCTCACGCGCGCGGATCTTGGTATCGCGATCGGTGCCGGGACGGATATCGCGATCGACGCGGCGGACGTCGTGCTGATGAAGAGCCGCCTGAGCGATGTGCCCGCGGCGATCCGGCTGAGCCGCGCGACGCTGCGGAATATCCATGAGAATCTGTTCTGGGCGTTCTTTTACAATGTGATCGGGATCCCGCTCGCGGCGGGGATCTGGTATCCGCTCCTTGGATGGAAGCTGAACCCGATGTTCGGCGCAGCCGCGATGAGTTTATCCAGCTTTTGCGTGGTCACCAATGCACTGAGGCTGAATCTGTTCTCAATGTATGATGCCCGTAAAGATAAAAAGCGCAGACGGACGCACACCGGCGGGAGTGCGCAGGCAGGCCTTGCGGGCGGGAGAGCCGCCGAAGAGGGAGGCAGCGCAGACACCGCGAAGAGCGAGTCGCAGAGCGCAGAAAAAAAGGAGAGTAAGACGATGGAAAAAACAATGGAAATCAAGGGAATGATGTGCGGTCACTGTGAGGCGAGAGTGAAGAAGACGCTCGAGGCTCTGGCAGGCGTGGACGAGGCAGTCGTCAGCCACGAGGCGGGAACCGCGGTGGTAAAGCTGAGTGCGGAGGTCGCAGACGAGGTGCTGAAGAAGGCCGTCGAGGATCAGGACTACGAGGTAACGGCGATCCACTGATCAAAAGATTTCACAGCGCATGCCGCCCGGCGGAGGGAGAGAAAGAACTTCCGCCGGGCGGCATTTTTTTCTGACAGGCAGCATTTTTCTCTTAGCAGATGGCGTGTTATCCTTGCAGGAGGTGAATCGCTTCTCTGTGTCACTCCTGGCGGACGCTGCAAAGTTCGTGGCGGAGCAGGCGGATCGGGTCGGTCTCAGCTTCGGGGGTGAGCAGGACGGCGCAGAGCGTAAAGGCGCCGTCCTCAAGGGAGAGATTCACATCTGGGCTGGTGGGCGCGCCGCCGGTGTTCTGGCTGTCCTGGCGGTCGAGCGCGAGAAAATGATCCTTCAGGACGTGGTAGCCCACCTCGTAAAAATCGGGCGCGACCTGCCAGTGTACAGAGAGCTGTCTCTGGCGGACAGCTTTTGCGAGCGGAGTGAAAAAGACCTCCGGTTCGCCCATGAGCAGGACGGTCTGGCCGTCGAGATCCGAGAGCGTCAGACGATGCCTAGACGCGAGCGGGTGGGAGGCCGCGAGCAGAACGGTGAGTGTGTCCTGCCGCAGGACGGTGCGCCGCCAGGAGAGCGGCAGCTGTCCCATATCGACGAGAATGCCCGCATCCAGTTCCTTTTTCCGGCAGCGGTCGAGGATCTCGTCGGAGGGGAGCAGGGAGACGGTGACCGAGATGCCGGGGTAATCGCGGATAAAAGCTTCGACGGCCTGAAGAATTTCGGGGGCGTAGAAGGGAGTCAGTGAGCGGCTGATCCCGATCTGGAGCGATTTTCCGGAAAGCACACAGGCCTGCATAGCCGCAGTCAGTTCGTCCATCGAGGAGAGAATCGGCTGCGCTTTTTCGTACAGGATCTGCCCGGCGACGGTCAGCGACAGGCGGTTATGCCGGTTTTCAATGAGACGGACGCCGAAGGCCTGCTCGAGTGTGCGCAGGGACTGCCGCATCGCCTGTCTTGAAATGAAACATTTACTTGCGGCTTCCGTGTAGTTCAGTGTCTCGCAAAGGCAAGAATAGTACGTCAGATGCATCATATCCATGCGAAAATTCTCCCGATCAATACGCAAGCGTTACTTGCTTTATAGGCAGATTATAAATCCTTTTTCTTCGGCTGTAAAGATGGTAAGGTAGAAGCAACAAAGAACGATAGAAAAGGAGAAGGATATGAGACAACAGACAAATGAATTATCCAGAAGATCGTTCCTCAAGGGGGCGGCGGCCTTCGGCGTGACGACAGCGGGCGCGATGCTCGGAATGGGGATATCTGCTCCGGAGGCAAAGGCAGCGGAGGCGGTATTTACGCCGGGAACGTACTCTGCGAGCGCGCAGGGGATGGAGAGCGAGGTCACGGTGACGATCACGGTGGACGAGACGAGCATCCTCACGGCGACGGTGAACGCGGACGGGGAGACGGAGACGATCGGAAAGGCAGCCGCGGACACGCTTGCGGAGCAGATCCTTGCGGTGCAGAGCCAGGACATCGACGGCGTGAGTGGCGCGACGCGCACCTCAGACGCGGTGCGCAAGGCGTGCGAGAACTGTATTGCGCAGGCGAAGGGAATTGACGTCAGCCTGCTGCAGGAGGCGCCCGAGCAGGAGGCTTTGGTGTCGGACTGGCTCGGGACGGAGCCGGAGATCGCGGACAGTGAAATCGCGGAGACGGTAGACTGTGACGTCCTGGTCGTGGGCGCAGGCCATGCGGGAAGCTTTGCGGCGGCAAGCGCGGCGGAGAGCGGAGCGAAGACCATCCTGATCGAGAAGTTTGGACACGACATGGCCTCCGGAATACGCGATACGCTCGCTGCAGTCAATTCGAAGCAGCAGGTGGAGAACAATGACAATCCGGATCCGCGGGAAGTCGTAAAGTATCTGGTAGACTGGAGCCAGGGCTACTGCGACCGCCGGCTGGCGCAGACTTTTGTAGAGCACAGCGGTGAGACGATGGACTGGTACACGGAGCGCGCAAAAGAGGCCGGAATGGTATTTCAGCACGAGGTGGATGCCCCGAAGCCGGACGACAACTACAAGGTGCTCGACGTGGGACATTCGATCCAGTACGGCGACGAGTACTATGAGCAGTTGACGATGGACATCCTGCTCGGGTATGCGGAAAAGAAGGGGCTTGAGATCCGGTACGAGACGACGATGGTGAAGCTCGTGAAGGACGGCGCGCGTGTAAGCGGCCTGATCGCGCAGAAGGCGGACGGCAGTTATGTGAAATTCCAGGCGGCGAAGGGCGTGATCCTGTGCACCGGCGGCTACTCCGCAAATGATGAGATGATGAAGGCGCTTCAGCCGTGGACGCTGGAGCAGACGTGCATCAACTATTCCAAGGCAGGCAGCAAGGGCGACGGCATCCGCGCGTGCCTCTGGGCGGGAGCTGTGATGGACGACACACATTCCGCCATGATCTTCGAGCGCGGCGCGATCCGCCCGGACCAGGCAGGCCGGACGGAAAACGGACGCCTGTTCTGGATGGGCAGCCAGCCCTTCCTGAAGGTAAACCTCTCCGGCAAGCGCTTTATGAATGAGTACATGCCGTACGACTATGTGCTGCACGCGGCATCGTCGCAGGCGCACCACACATATTGCACGGTGTGGGACAGCAATTACCCGGAGTACTGCAAGCAGTTCGAGACGCACGGCTGCAGCCGTCTCTACCCGCACGAGAACGGCGCGGCGCCGGTCTTCCCGATGGAGTATGTGATGGAGATGAATCAGGGACTGATGGATGAGGGCTATATCGTGCAGGCAGATACGATTGAGGAGCTGGCTGACAAGCTGGGCATTCCGGCGGATACCTTCGCTGCGACGGTTGCGCGCTACAATGAGCTCGCGGACAAGGGCGTGGACGAGGATTTCGGCAAGGAGGGCTATCGCCTGTCGAAGCTGGACACCGCGCCGTTCTACGGCGTGCGCCAGGCAGGCGGCTATCTGATCTGTACGATGGACGGCATCCGCATCGACGAGAGCATGCGCGCGCTGGATGCTGAGGGCAGCCCGATCGAGGGACTCTACGTCTGCGGAGACTGCTCCGGCAGCTATTTCAACGCAAGCTACCCGAACCTCCTCGCAGGCGCAGCCGCAGGCCGCAGCGCGACGTTCGCACGCCTCGCAGGCAAGCTGGCAGCGCAGAGCTGACGAGGGCACACATGGAAAACCATAGAAGCGGTCAGGCGTGAGTGGAGTGCCTGAAGGAGCATAGATCTGGCAGGCGTGAGTGGAGTGCCTGAAGGAGCACAGATCTGGCAGGCGTGTATGGAGCGCCCATGCGATATCAGAGAAAAACGGCAGCCTTCTTCAAAAGAGAGGAGCTGCCGTTTTTGCGTAGGGGAAAAATGAGTATCTCGCGCAAAAGCTGTTTAGTCGTGGCAGCGGATCAGGTAAACAGGTCCTGAACTTTCTAAAATTTCCATGAAACACGGGCAGGGCATATTGACGCTCGAAGTGTTTGAGGGTACAGTAAGGAAGGAAGACTTTTACAGGAAATCAGATCAGGACAGGTATTGGCTGTGCAGGCGATACCGGTCTGCAGATCAGGACAGGTATTGGCTGTGCAGGCAGTACCGGTCTGTCAGATAAGGAGTGTATCTATATGGGAAAAGTAATCGGGATAGATCTTGGCACGACGAACAGCTGCGTGGCGGTGCTCGAGGGCGGTGAGCCGACGGTCATTGTCAACGCGGAGGGCGAGCGGACGACCCCGTCGGTGGTCGCGTTTTCGAAGAAAGGCGAGCGGCTTGTCGGCTCTGTGGCGAAGCGGCAGGCGGCGGCGAATGTGGACCGGACGATCGCCTCGATCAAGCGGGAGATGGGGACGTCGTACCGGAAGCGGATTGACGCAAAGAGCTACACGCCGCAGGAGATCTCGGCGTACATTCTGATGAAGCTGAAAAAGGATGCGGAGGCGTACCTCGGGGATACGGTCAGCGAGGCCGTGATCACGGTTCCGGCCTACTTCAACGACGCCCAGCGCCAGGCGACGAAGGACGCCGGCCGGATCGCGGGGCTGAACGTGCTGCGGATCATCAACGAGCCGACCTCCGCGGCGCTGGCGTATGGATTGGACAACGGACAGCCGCAGAAGATCATGGTGTACGACCTGGGCGGCGGCACGTTTGACGTGTCCTTGATCGAGATCGGGGAGGGGCTGATCGAGGTGCTTGCGACCGCCGGGGACAATCACCTGGGCGGCGACGATTTCGACCAGCGATTGACAGACTATATCGTGGAGCAGTACAAGAAGACGGAAAAAGTGAATCTGGCGAAGGATCCGATCGCCCTGCACCGCGTGCGCGAGGCGGCCGAGGAGGCGAAAAAGGTGCTCTCCTCCCAGAGCATCGCAAGCATCAACCTGCCGTTCGTGACGACGGTGCACGGGGAGCCGAAGCATCTGGACATGGAGATCACGCGGGCCGTGTTCGACGAGATCACGCGGGAGCTGGTGGAGCGGACGGAGGTGCCGGTGCGCAAGGTGCTCGAGGATGCGGGGATTTCGGCCTCGCAGCTTGGCATGGTGCTGCTGGTCGGCGGCTCGACGCGGATTCCGGCGGTGCAGGAGAAGGTGCGCCGTCTCACCGGCAAGGAGCCCTCGCGCAGCCTGAACCCGGATGAGTGCGTGGCGCTCGGCGCGGCCGTGCAGGGCGCGAAGCTCGGCGGTCTCGTGAGCAGCGGCGCTGCTGCGGAGCTGATTCTGATGGACGTGACGCCGCTGTCGCTCTCGATCGAGACAGTCGGCGGTGTGGCGACCCGGATCATCGAGCGCAACACGACCATTCCGGCCAGGTACAGCAAGGTCTTCACGACCGCGGGGAATTTCCAGACCTCGGTGGAGATCAAGGTGCTGCAGGGGGAGCGCCAGTTCGCGCGCGACAACACGCTGCTCGGCAATTTCCGCCTGAACGGCATCAAGCGCGCCCCGGCGGGCGTCCCGCAGATCGAGGTGACGTTTGACATTGACGCAAACGGGATCGTGAACGTGTCGGCGAGGGATCTCGGCACGGGCAAGGAGCAGAGTATCACGATCACGGCGAACAACAAGCTCTCCGACGAGGAGATCGAGAAGGCGATCCACGACGCGGCGGCCTACGAGTACGAGGATCACCACAAGATGGAGCAGCTCGATGCGATCGGCGAGGCGAACGCTGCGATCGCGAAGGCGCAGCAGTATATCGCGGAGAACCGGAAGACGATCGACAAGGAGAAGAAGCGCGAGCTTAAAGCGCAGATCGCCGCCGTCCAGAAGGCCACCCGCTTCAAGAAGCCGGAGAAGCTGACCGACGCGGAGGCGGCAGTGATCCGGGAGGAGACGGAGCGGCTGAAGGGGATGACACCGTAAACGCGCGCGGGCGGCACTGCAGGCAAAGGATATAGAGATGTCTGTAACACGCGCAGTGTATAGAGCTGCGAATGAAAGACCTGGGGCATGGAAGTGACCGCAAAGAGCGAAGCGGGAGAAACTGCGCCCGGAGAGTACGAAATGCGAACGGCTATAATATATTATATGGTAGGAAAAGCTACAAAGTAGGATATCAGAGAGAATGGGGAGGCGAAGAGTATGAAGCGGATCAGTCGGATATCTGGTGTGTGGAGCGCGCTGTGCTGGAAAAATTTCCTTTTTCTGTTTCTGGCGGGCTGTATCAATGCGTTTGGGGTGACGGTTTTTCTGGCGCCGGTGAGGCTGTATGACAGCGGCATATCTGGCACGGCGATTCTTCTCTCGCAGATGACGCCGGACTACATGAGTCTGTCGCTGTTTCTTCTGCTGCTGAACATTCCGCTGTTCCTGTTCGGCCTCAAAAAGCAGGGGATCGTGTTTACCGTGTATTCGATCTTTACGGTCGCCGTCTACTCCGTCGCGTCCTGGATGATCACCGATGTGCTGCCGGTTGATGTCAGCATCGCTTCCCCGCTCGCCGGCGAGGACCTGCTTTTGTGTGCACTGTTCGGCGGTATTATATCGGGCGTCGGCAGCGGCCTCACGATCCGGAACGGGGCAGCCATCGACGGCGTGGAGGTAATGGCGGTGATCTTTGCGAAAAAGATCAATATGACGGTGGGCACGTTTGTCATGATTTACAACGTGCTGCTGTACATCGTCTGCGGCGCCGTCATGGGCAGCTGGATTCTCCCGCTCTACTCGATCGTCACCTATATGGCCGGGTTGAAGACGGTGGACTTTATCGTGGAAGGTATTGACCGCTCGAAGGCAGTCATGATCGTCACGGAGAAGCCGGAGGCAATCAGTAGCGCGCTGATGGACGCGTTCGGCTGCGGGACGACAAAGATTGCCGCGCGCGGCGGCTACTCGGATGCAGACAAGACGATCATCTATTTCGTCGTCAACCGCTTCCAGATTGCAAGGATGCGGACGATCATCCAGAACATCGACAGCCGGGCTTTCGTGACGATCAGCGAGGTCGCAGATATGTTCAAGAGCAATGACTGAGCGATTAAAATAACTGCTTTTCTCAGGCATATTCTGCTTGATCAGTGTTGAATCTATTTGCAGATGATAATAGATGAGCTGCGATGAAAAGCGTGTTGCCTGAGATTTTATGTGATAGGAAGGAAAAAAGGAAATCGGCGGATATTCATTAGGAATTATCTGCCGGTTTTTTATATAGGCAGGGATCGATATAAGAAGCAGAAACAGGGATAGTCATGGATGGTTCCATGTAAACTACTGCGATAGTGTATTGACAGGACGAAACTACTGTGATAGTATAGAAACATAAACTATTGCAGTAGTGTACACGGTAAGGAGGAAGACAAGTGGATATCAAGCTTTTTGATTCGGAACTCAAAGTGATGGGCGTATTGTGGCGGGAAGGGGATATGACCGCAAAACATCTTTCGGATATTCTGAAGGATGAAATTGGCTGGAACATGAACACCACCTATACGGTAATCAAAAAATGTATCAAGAAAGGCGCCATTTGGCGCTCTGAGCCTAATTTTATGTGTCATGCGTTGATACAAAAGGAGCAGGTGCAGGAAGCGGAGACAAATGAATTGATCGACAAAATTTATGATGGATCGGAGGATAAACTGTTTGCGGCGCTTATCGGCAGGAGAAAACTGTCCTCCGATCAGATTAAAAAGTTGAAGCAGATCATCGGTGAATTGGAATGAGGTGACGAACGTGAGCCTGTTACAGATGAGCTTAGCGGGTGGAATTATGATAGTAGTCATTATACCGCTCAGAGCAATTTGGATTCATCAGCTGCCGAAAAAAACATTTTTGATTTTATGGGGCATTGTGTTATGCAGGCTGCTGATCCCCTATGATCTGAAATCTGCGGTCAGCGTTTACACGTTTGTGCAGAAAAGGATCCCTGCTATGACCAGGATCGCGGAGCGGCAGCCGGCGGAGCCTTTTTCGGCAAAAGGTCTTGAGGCAGGGCATTTTTCGGCGGAGTATCTTCCGGCGGAGCCTTTTTCAATGGAAGATCTTCCCAGAGAGCAGGCACATAGGGACGCTGGATCTGCCGGAGTGGTTCGGGGTGTGGAGACGGCTCAGCCTGTGAAAGCGGCAGTTACACTCCCTGATCGGATGCTTTTGCGGAAGATTCTGTGGATGATCGGTGCGATGCTGTGCTGTTCTTATTACATGGTTTCCTACATACGGGGCTACCGGAAATTCCAGCAATCCCTGCCGGTTGAACAGGAAATGCTGAAAGAGTGGTACATGGCGCATGAGTTGAAACGGAAGCTTTCGGTACGGCAGTCGGACCAGATCACAGCACCTCTTACGTACGGTCTCTTTCATCCGGTCATACTGATGCCAAAGACCTCTGACTGGGATAATCAGCGTCAAATGGGCTACATTCTGGAGCATGAATACATTCATATCCAGAGATTTGACGCAGCAGCGAAGCTGATAATGGTCGCCGCAGTGTGCATTCATTGGTTTAATCCGTTTGTATGGGTGATGTATCTCCTTTTTAACAGGGATATAGAATTGTCCTGTGATGAAACGGTGATACGCAGATTCGGGGAACACACAAAAGCTGCATATGCAACGCTCCTGGTCAGCATGGAGGAAAAGAAAAGCAGTTTCGTGCCGTTTGGCAGCAGCTTTAGTAAAACGGCTATCGAAGAAAGGATAACGGCGATTATGAAGATAAAGAAATGTTCTTTTGGACTGACGGTGATTGCAGCAGCGATGATTGCGAGTATTACCGCTGTATTTGCCACTTCTGCGGCATCCGATATGGGTATGCCGGAGGAGATTTCGGATGCGGATTCCTCAGATGTGGATTATTCAGATATGGATTACGCGGATTCAGATTTTCTGGATGCAGATTACACAGATACGGATTCCTCAGATGTGGATTTTTCGGATACAGATTCCCTAGATATGGATTTTTCGGATGCGGAATATCAGAAATTACTTGCATTAAAGTACGACGGATATGAGAAGATGAGTGTCTCGGAATACCAGGAAAGAGTCTGGGCGGATACCGATACCCGGATGTACCGGGATCTTTTGGACAGGCTAGCAGAGGATGAAATCAGTTATGGCCTGCGCGATACCAACGATCGCTCCGGGTTTCTGCATTACACCCTGATGCCTTTGATTGATGAGAAATGGCAATCTCATGAATATTCCGGTTATACCGTGACAGATTCTCCATATCTCGATGAACAGGCGAGGTTTGAATATACCTTTACCCTCACGATTCTGGATGCCGATAAATTGACCGTCGGAGCATATGAGGACGCGCGTGTTTGCATGTGCCGGGGATTGAACGGTGTACTGAGAGGAAAGTCGATAGAAGAACTGCAGGATGAAGCGGAAATGAACCGGTATCTTCTGCAGCAGACGGATGCGCTTGCGAAACAGTATACAACGGACAGCCTTAAAATTACGGTTGACGATTGGGTGTATGTTCCCGTGGTGAACATGCCAAAAGAGGACGAGGAGCTCTTGGAGATGTCTTCCAGGGAGATGGAGGAGGATTGGAAGAAAACACTGGAACCGTATTTTCCGCTTGGACTGACGTATGAGTACGATTCCTCCACATCGGATGTTCGAATGTATTATCAGGGAAAAGAGGTAAAGAGTATCACGGACGAGGAGGCGGGCATATGGATCGCCGAGCATGCCGGGAGCGGTGTCGGAATCTATGATGAGGACGCGGTGGAGCTGTTTGCGGTCTATGAGAACGGAGAGCTGGTGGGCCTGAGAGCGGCCAGCAGCGAGGAAGACGCAGAACTCTCAGAACTGCGAAATGCAGCCACCGCCGAATGGGAAGCCCGGGTTTCCTGCGGCGGTTTTGGCAGGGAGGAGGATTACCGGTCCCTGCTGGAATTGAAAACAGAACAGTATCAGGAGATGCGGCTGGACGAATTTGATCAGCGTTTGCTTGACTGGGCGAATGAAGATTATGACCGTATGGAGCGGGTCAGCATGGACACATCCACGAACGATCGTCAGGTAGCGTTATCCGAGGAGGAATCGTCATTTATCGATCTGACGGTTTGGGCATCCGGGATAGAGAACGGGAAATTTGTGCAGAGCAGTTACACCGGAAGGCCGGAGGAGGATCCGGTTCTGGGAGAGTATACGCTGGTCAAGACGGCAGAAACGGATGGAAGAACTGTGTGGTGTAATTTGTATTATGCATTTTCTTATCATATTCCGGACAAAAGCAGGATTACGGTGGGTGAACGGGACCGGTGTGTAGGAGGAATGCGGAGTTCCATCCAGACCTTTTGGGAGGAAACCAGCTTAGAGGAATTGCTGAAAATGGAGGAGCGTGATATTTTAGCCGTGCTGCAGTCTTTTGCAGAGAACTATAGCAGCGATTTGATGACTGTGAGCATAGGTGCCGAGCAGATCGGATTTGAAAAAATGGATGTCCAAGCGCAATGACGGAACAAATAGAATAACCGTTTTTCCCTCGGCATACACTATAAAAACAGGCTTTCCGGGGGAATTTCCTTGAAAGATTATATAGAAGAGCGGGTATTGAATGTGGCCTATTACATCATCGAGAACGGGACGACCGTCCGCGACGCAGCAAAAAGAT
>JAETOO010000048.1 GCA_021771715.1 Oscillospiraceae bacterium | reverse complement strand
TGTTTTACCTATGAGGTGATAAGCGGGAAGGATATCCGTCTCCTGTCCTATAGTGAAACTGACAGGAGCGTGGTTGCGGTTCCGGCACAGATCGACGGCTATACGGTGCGGGAGCTCGCGGAGAATCTCTTCAGTGGCCACAGTGAGTTGGAAAAGGTATATATAACAGGAGCTGTCACGAAGCTCGGATCAAATGCATTCCGGGACTGCAGCTCGCTGCGGGAGATTGTGCTGCCTGGCAGCCTGACAGAGATTGGTGACCATGCATTCCGGGACTGCAGCAGCCTGACACAGCTTGAGCTGCCTGATGGACTGAAGACGTATGGCAGCGGGAGCTTTGCTGGCTGTGTGAACCTGGAGTGCATCAACTATCCGTTGTCGTTGGAGCATGGCGGGAACAGGGCATTTGAGGGCGATGTGAAGCTTACGCGGATCGAGGTGCCAACAGGAGTGAAGAAGCTGGCGGACGATGCGTTTTCCTACAGTGCGAATTTCCAGGAGATCGTCCTTCCGGAGGGCCTGGAGGAGATCGGGTCCTGTGCGCTGTATGAGTGTACCGGACTGACAGAACTCAGCCTGCCGTCAACACTTTGGAAACTCAATCAGTCAGCACTGAACGGGTGCAGTGGGCTGACGGAGCTGACGATTCCGGAAGGATTGGCAGAGATCGGAGATCATGCGCTGGCGAATTGTACCGGGCTGACGGAGCTGCAGCTGCCGGAGAGCATTACGGCGATCGGCCGGTGGGCGATGACAGGCTGTACGGGGTTAACAAGCGTAAGCTATCCGGTCGGATTGACCAGTGCGGGGGACCAGATTTTTGCCGGGTGTACGAATTTAAAAAGCATGGTAGTACCGGAAGGGGTGACGAGCCTGCCGGATAACGTGTTTATGGAATGTGCGGACTTTACAGAGATTCGGCTGCCATCGACGCTGAAGTCCATTGGGGCCAGTGCGCTGTATGGCTGCAGCGGCCTTTCGGCGCTGAGTCTGCCGGAAGGACTGGAGAATGTTGGAGAGAGTGCGCTGGCAAAGTGTACGGGACTGGCAGAACTGCACCTGCCGGACAGCATTACGACACTGGGTCGGTGGGCGGTGGCAGACTGTGCGGGATTGGCGAGCGTGAATTACCCTGCGGGCCTGACGAGTGCAGGGTACGGGATCTTCACGGGATGTACAAAGCTGAAGAGCATAACGGTGCCGGAGAGTGTAACCGCACTGCCGGATAATGTATTTTGTGATGCATCCAGCCTGCGGACAATTAGCCTGCCGTCGACGCTGGAAGTGATCGGCGAGTCGGCGTTCAGCGGTTGCAGCTCACTGCGAAAGATGCTGCTCCCTTCGAATGTAACAGAGATGAAAAGCTGGACCTTCATGAACTGTTCTGCACTGGAACATATCTGGGTAGGAGAAAAGGTTGTTGTGATTGCTGCGGATGCTTTTTCCGGATGCGGAACGGACACCCTGGTATTTCATGGGGTAGAGAGCTCCTATGTACAGACATGGGCGCAGGAAAAAGGATATACTTTTACGACAGATGACCTGGAGATAAAGGATGCCGTCCTCCAAGGCCAGGTGGTGCTGGAAAGTGGGGAAGGCCTGAGTGGAGTCTGCGTTTCTGTCTATGACTGTAGCCAATTAAAAAGTTTGGGAGAAGTATATACGGATGAGCAGGGGCTGTGGATAAATGAGGAAGCAGAGATAGG
>JAETOO010000010.1 GCA_021771715.1 Oscillospiraceae bacterium | reverse complement strand
CGCAACCTGAAGATCTCCGCAGGCGCAGGCTTCATCGTAGCGCTGACCGGCGAGATCATGACGATGCCGGGTCTGCCGAAGCGTCCGGCTGCAGAGCGCATCGACGTGGACGAGACAGGAAAGATTTCCGGACTGTTCTAATGTCCTTGTGATTGTTCGTGTACAAATGGGCGGTTAGCCATTTCCTGTGCGGACAAAGCGGATCAGGCCGGGCGGGCAGAGCGATCTGTCTGCCCGGTTTTGCACAGGAAGGTGTTTGACGGGAGGGAACCGATATGTTTAAAGATGAAGTGACAGCGGTAGGAAATGCCGCGAAGGGAAAAATAAATCTGCTGGAGAATAATTTCGCCGGCTACATACTGATGTCGATGCTGGCAGGTCTGTACATTGCACTTGGCAGCATCCTGATGGGAATCGTCGGCGGCGTGTTCACGGGCGGCGGCTCCTACGCGACGAAGTTGGCGTGTGGGCTGGTGTTCTCAGTCGGCCTGTGCTTTGTCACGATGGGCGGCGCGGAGCTGTTCACCGGCAACAATCTCGTGATGGCAGTCGGCGGCATGAAGAAGACTGTGACCTGGGGTCAGGTCGCAAAGCTCTGGGTGGTCTGCTGGGTCGGCAATCTGCTTGGCTCTGTGATCTCGGCAGGGATCTTTACGATGACCGGGATTCCGGCGAGCGGGGACATCGGAATGTTTTTCGCGAACACCGCTGCGGCGAAGATGGGCGGATCGGCGATGAACCTGTTCGCAAAGGCGATCCTCTGTAATATCTGTGTCTGCGTGGCGATCTGGTGCGGCACGAAGCTCAAGAGCGAGGGCGCGAAGATTGCGATGAATTTCTGCTGTGTGACAACGTTCGTCACCTGCGGCTTTGAGCACAGCATCGCGAACATGACCTTCCTCTCGATCGGTCTGATGAATCAGAACGGCGTGACAGGCATCACGATGGGCGGCTTCTGGTACAATCTCCTCGTTGTGACGCTCGGAAATATGGTAGGCGGCATCCTGTTCGTCGCGGTTCCGTATTATCTGATCGCGAAGACGAAGGAAAAATAAGGACAACGAATGGCAACCGGCTGTGCATGGGCCTTGCAGACCGATCGTCATTGGCTGTGTGAGAAAAGAGAATGAGGACAGAGAGTTTCCGGGATGGGGAAGCTCTCTGTCTTTTTGTCAGGAATTTTATGCCTGCGGACAACAGGCAAAGGAGACTGCCTGCTGAATTTTTATTGGAGCCTGGCGCGTGCAACGGCATCCGAGATGGCATTGAGAAGCAGCTGCGAGGTGTATTTGTTCTCGCTGGGGCAGGTGATGCCTTCGAGCGACTGCGCGGACAGAATCTGCGAGGCAATGTGGTCGAGCGACGGCGATATGAGCGGGTAGGCGGCGGAAACGGATTCGCTCAGATTCACGAGGCGGATCGCGTTGATGCGATTGCTGTCCAGCGTCACCTCGACGTCGACCGTCGAATCGCCGAGCGTGATGGGTGTCGTGTAGACACCGGCGGTGTAGGAGGCAGCTGCGGCCGATGACGAGGCGGCGGTTGACTGCGCAGACGGGGTGGCTTGCGACTGGGATGCCTGCCCGGATTGTGCCTGGCTCGTCTGAGCGGTTTGTGTTTGACCGGTCTGGGTGGCTTGTGCCTGGCCGGTCTGAACGGTTTGTGATTGACCAGCCTGTGTCTGGCTCGTCTGAGCAGATTGTGCCTGATTTGTCTGCCCGGATTGTGCCTGGTCGGCCTGTGTCTGTCCGTTCTGTTGGTCTGTGCTCCATGCCGCGCTCTGCCCAACCTGTCCGTCTTTGCCGGAGCCTGATTTTGAGGAGAACATCAGAATCAGGCAGACGATCAGGAGCGTCACGAGGAAGAGCAGGATGAGTGTGTAAATGATTTCTCTCATTTTCACAACTACAATTTTGGGATTTGAACTCATTTTGGGATGCTCCGGTAAATGGAATTACTATATTGTATTGTCCTCGGAGGCATTTTATGACGGAGGAAGAAAAACTGCTGAAAACTATATTTGCAAGGCCAGGAAAATGATGGTATGCTATACTCAGCTCCTAAGAGGGGCGTAAAGGAGAATACTATGAGAGGAAAAGGTCTTTCATTATTGTTAGCAGCAGTGCTTGTCTCGCAGCTGACCGCGGCACATGCGGTCGCGGAGACATCCTGGCAGAACAGATCGGATTCGGTTGTCGTGATCGAGGCAGAGTCTTTTCCTGGTGACGGGGCGGATGCAGGGCCGGGGAGCGTGATCGAATGGGAATCCGTGTCAGGGCAGGATCAAGCCGTCGAGCCAACGATCGAGGTTTCAGCCGGGCAGGAGCAAACGGGGGAATCTGCAGATGGACAGGAAGCGAGCAGCGGTGCGGCAGCAGAGTTTGTGGATCATCCAGGAACGCTTGACGGGTCAGCAGGGGAATCTGCGGTTGATCAGGAATCGGGCGGGAGCACAGGAGCGAACTCGGCAGATGATGGAGAAGTGTTTGACGGATCAGCGGTGGAGTCTACGGTTGATCAGGAAACGAGTAGCGGTACGGAAGTGGAGCCTGCGGATGACCGGGAGCCAGTTCCTGAGACGGGGACGGAGCCCGCGACCGATGAGGGCATTGAGGAGGATGCTCTGGAGGCGGTGCTGGCCGGCGGATTCGTTTTGAGTGCTGAGGAGATTGACAGCCCTGCAGAGACCTCCGAGGAGGAACTCGCGTGCGTTTCGTCCGGGAGCTTCGAACTGTCGCACAGCGGCTACGCGGAGGATGCAGCCCAGCCGGAGCTGGCCTTCTTCTCCGTCTCCGAGTACCATGAGTCCTACGGAGAGCAGCTGGAAGGGGAGTCGAGACAGATCTACGAGCAGATGAAGCAGTATTTTTTGACCGGTCAGACTCCGCAAAAGAGCTTCGTGCACCAGCTTGGCACTCCGTTTGTATTTACCGTATACCCGACAGGGGAATCGGGGAGCACCAGCTGGAACCTGGATAAAAATGAGGCATATCAGACCGAAATTAAGGAGGAGATCCGGTACATTTCCCAGGCAGCCTACGATGCCTTTGTGTATGACTATCCGGAGGCTTTCTGGGTGGGAACCGTGTCCTTCAGCTGGTCCACAGAGCTCACCAGAGCCGGAGGGGCAGAGACCGGAACCGGGAGGATAGCTGCCATCGTCTTTGAAGCGCAGGAGGAGTATCCCGGTGCGTTCGGCGACAGGGACAGATACGCATCGGCGGTGCGCGCGGCGGCAGCGCAGCTGAATTTCGCAGACAAGAGCAGGGCAGAGAAGGTGCGGCTGATTCACGACTACGTGTGCAGCGCGCTTGTATACGAGACCGGCCAGCTCGATCCGTATGTGCGGTCCGCGGGAGGCGCTTTTCTGTATGGAAAGGCGGTGTGCGAGGGCTATGCAAAAATGTTTATGGTGTTGTGCAAGCAGGCCGGTGTGCCGTGCGCCCTGATCCCCGGAAAGACTATGAGCGAGCCGGGTGTCTGGGCTGCGGAAGATCATATGTGGAATTGTGTCAAGATGGAGAACGGGAACTGGTACTGGGTGGATACGACCTGGGATGACCAGACGTCGGGGCTCGTCGACACGTATTTTCTCTGCGGAAGCGGTGAGACCGGATTTTTCATGCCCTACCGGATCGGGGAGGAGCGCATTCTGTATTCCGTCTTTTCCTCCGCCGAGTACTCGCAGACGTTCGTGCTGCCGGATGTTTCCGGGGAGGGATATGAGCCGGGAGGGGCCGGGCACACCCACAGCTGGGAGCAGACGGGCGGGACAGACGCGACCTGCAGCGAGCAGGGGACGGCGCTGTACCAGTGCGCATGCGGTGCAGTAAAGCAGGAGTACCAGAATAAAGCGGAACATTCCTTCGTCTTCCGGTCAAATCAGGATGCCACCTGTACCTTGGACGGGACGAAGACGCAGGTCTGCAGTGTGTGCGGCGTGACCGGTGAGACGGTGACGGATGTCGGCTCACGAGGACACCGTTATCAGTATACCTCCAACCACGATGCCACCGTCTTCAAGGACGGCACAAAGACCGGTATTTGCCAGCGCTGCAAGGGAAAAATCGTGACGGTGGATCCGGGGACGCGGCTGCAGCCGACGATGACGCTGAATGTTTCCGGGGTCCTGAAAATGAAGAAGGGGCAGTCGACGACAAAGGTAAAGGTGTCCGGACTCGCAAAAGGCGATGCGGTGGCCGCTTGGAGCTCGAACCGTCCGTCCGTGGTGAAGGCGGAGAAGAACGGCAAGCTGACTGCAAAAAAGACGGGAAGCGCAGTGATCACGGTGAAGCTGAAAAGCGGGCTTGCAAAGAGCTTTACGGTCAAGGTGCAGACGAAGAAAGTCGGCACGGCGCGGATCACCGGGCTCGAGAAGCGAATCACGCTTGCGGTCGGAAAGAAGCAGACGCTGAAGCCGGTGGTGGCTCCGGTCACGAGCCAGGACAAGATCAGCTATACCTCCTCGAACAAGAAAGTGGCGACGGTCAGCGCGAAGGGCGTGATCACGGCGAAGAAAGGCGGTACAGCGAAAATCACCGTAAAATCAGGTTCCAAGAAAGTCGTGATCCGTCTGACGGTGCCCAAGACGGTGACGAGCGGGCTCTCCGGCATTCCGAAAAAGCTGACGCTGAAAAAAGGAAGCTCCAGGACGCTGAAGCCAAAGCGCTACCCGGTCGGAAGCGATTCGAAACTAACCTGGACGAGTTCAGATAAGCGCGTGGCGGTTGTCTCAGGAAAAGGAAAGATCACGGCAAAGAAGGCAGGGAAGGCTGTCATCACCGTGAAAGCGGGAACGGCAGTTGTAACGTGCACGGTGACGGTAAAATAGAAGCGGATAGATTTGACAGATGAGGTGAAGACACAATGAAAAGAAAGAGGATGGCGGCCTGTCTCGCGGTGCTGCTGGCAGTCCATGCGGCAGGTCCGGTGCAGGCGGAAGAACGGTATGCAGAAGCAGTTGAAACGGCGGCGGTGCCGGAGGCTGGATTCGAGAAAGCACCGCAGCAGGAGGCAGTATCCTTGGAGACAGCGGCAGAGCAGGAGATCACCCTTGGGGAAGGCGCGTTGCTTTTTGAGGAAACGATTCCGGAGTCTGCGGCGGATGGTGCGGATGCAATCGTTGAACCAGAGACGCCGAATGTGGCGTCTGAGTCTGAACTGACTCTATCCCAGGCGGAGAGGCCGGATGCGGTAACTGAGTATGGGCTGTTCCAGTCTTCAGCGGAGGATCTGGATGCGGATGGGTCTCAGATGCTCCAGTCCGCGGCGGAAGACCCGGATGCAGATACGGCGTCGGCGGAATACCAGTCTGTGGTGGACGGTCAGGTGATCCTGAGTGTGGAGGAGATCCCGACGCCGGAGAGCGAGCCGGAAGAGGAAGCGGTACTCACAGACACGATCACGGTGGAGTCCTGCGGCGACGCGGACGACGGCGCAGTCTCATGGCTCCGATACCGGTCGGTGGGTGTGTACACGGACTCCTACGGAGCGCAGATCGACAATGTCTACGCGGCGGACCTCTACCGCCTGATGAAGGAGGAGTATGTGACAAACCGCGGATGCGCGGACATTAAATATGAATTTCCGAAGGATCCCGTCAGCGGAAACCGGTATGAGGACACAGCATTTACCGCCTATCCGACCGCTTCTGACGCCACGGCCTCTGGCTGGGATTTTCACCTGCAGGAGAATGCAGAATACCGGGAGCTGACGTCGTCGATTATGCAGCCGGTCTTTGATGCGTTCGTGTATGACTATCCGGAGGTGTTCTGGATGGGGAGCTGTACCTTTAGGGTGTCCATGAGCTATGCGAAGTCAGAGCTGGAGAGCGGTGCGGTCAAATGCTGGATCACCTCCTTTACCGTGGTCCCGAAGGAAAAATATGCGGGAGCCAGAGACGGCGCGGAGATCGCGCGCTTTGACCGCGCGGTGGATCAGGCGGTCGCGGAGATCCGGGGGACGCTCTCAGACAATCCGACCCGGTACGAGCAGGTAGGAGCCATCCACGATTATGTCTGTGAGCACGCCGAGTACCAGGCGTGCGATTACGCGTGGAGCGCTGCCGGATTTTTCCTGTATGGTGGACAGATTGTGTGCGAAGGCTATGCAAAGGCGGTCAAGATCCTCTGCGGCAGGTTCGGGATTCCCGCCGTGCTGATTCCGGGAATGACCTACGGGGCTTCGGAAGGGCATATGTGGAATTATGTGACGATGGAGGATGGCTGCTGGTATCTCGTCGACGCGACGTGGGATGACGGCAGCAGCGTAAAGCGGACGTATTTTCTGGTCGGCAGCGGCAGCCCGAGCGCAACGATGCAGTCCGGCTCCAGGCTGACGATCGGGCAGGAGCGCGCAGAGCTCTACACGAATTTTTCGGGGAGCAGCTATTCGCAGAGCTTTACCCTGCCGAATCTGTCTGAGCAGGCCTATCAGTCAGGGGCGCCGTTGACCCATTCCTGGCAATTTGCGGAGAAGAAGGAGCCGACATGTGCGGAGAATGGTTTTGTGCACTATGCATGCGCCGATGCCGGCTGCAGCGCGACGCGGACCGAGATTCTGCCAAAGAGCCACAGCTTCGCAGCTTACGTTTCCGACGGAAACGCGACATGCACGGCGGACGGGACAAAGACGCGGCGGTGCAGCCGCTGTGGGGTGTCAGAGACTGTGGCAGAGTCAGGGAGTGCGCTTGGCCACAGCTTTATGGATTACATTTCCGATGGAAACGCGACGTGCACAAAGGATGGGACAAAGACGCGGCGGTGCAGCCGTTGTGGGGAGCCAGAGACCATCGCAGATCCAGGAAGTGCGTTAGGGCACAGTTTCACGGGTTACGTTTCCGACGGAAACGCGACGTGCACGACGAACGGGACAAGGACGCGTCGGTGCAGCCGCTGCCAAGAGACAGAGACTGTTCCGGATCCCGGGACCGCGCTCGGCCACAGCTTCACGCACTACCGATCCAATGAGGACGCGACGGTGTTCTCCGACGGCACGAAGACCGCATACTGCGACCGCTGTGGGGCTGTTCACAATGAGACAGCCATTGGGAGCAGGCTGACGGCCTCGTGGCAGCTGAATGCGGCGAAGCTGACGCTGAAGACCGGGCAGTCGACGACGGCCCTGAAGCTTTCGGGGCTGGCGAGAGGAGACTCCGTGGTCAGCTGGACTTCGTCAAAGCCGTCCATTGTGAAAGTGACCGCAAACGGGTCGACGGTAAAGATTACTGCGAAGAAAAAGACCGGAAGCGCCTTCGTCATCGCAGTCCTCGCGAGCGGCGCCCGGATTGAAGTTCCGGTGAAGGTGCAGAAGACGGAGGTGCAGACGACGTCGGTGTCCTCTGTGCCGAAAACCGTGTCGCTCGAGATCGGAGAGAAGTATCGGCTGTCTCCGGTGGTTGCTCCGATCACGAGCAAGCAGAAGCTGACCTACAGCTCCTCCAACAAAAAGATCGCTACGGTCTCGAAACAGGGCGTGATCACTGCGCGCAAGAGCGGAAAAGTCAAGATCACGGTGCGCTCCGGGAAGAAGAAGGCCACTGTCACCGTGGTCGTGAAGGGAGCTGCGACGAAGAAACTGACAGGTGTTCCCGGCACGCTGACGTTGAAAAAAGGAAAGACGAGACAGCTGAAGGTAAAGCGGCTTCCGGCAGCGAGCAGTGAAGCGATCCGGTATTCGTCTTCTGATAAAAAAGTGGTCTCCGTCTCCTCAAAGGGAAAAATCACGGCGAAGCGGAAAGGGAGAGCCACGATTACGGTGAGATCCGGAGCGGTGTCGGTCAGCTGCAGCGTTCTCGTAAAATAAAAAATGAACAGGCGATTCAGAGCTTTTGGAACTTCTTTTTTTGGCGCGGGTATAAAAGAGGCAAAAGAGGCGCATATTACTAATACGGCAGGCACAGACAGGCGGAAGCGGCCTGGCCCGATGCCCTGCGGAAGCTGAATATAAAAAAGGAGAACAAAACTATGAAGCGCTGGAAAAAGTACGTACTGTGTGCGGCATGTGTATGCTGCATGGGACTTCTGGCCGGGTGCGGGAATAATGACGACAACGGCACAACGACCGGAAACGGGGAAAAAATGACGGAGACAGACAGAGTCGGCACCGATCGGAATGACAAGGATGCGGCCGACAAGAACGGCGTCGGCAACGACGATGCGGCGGACAAGGATCAGGCGGACGACAATAAGACAGACAATGGAAAAACGGATAACGGAACGGTCGGCAACGGAACCACGAACAACGGGACGGCGAACAACGATGCCCTGCCGGACAACGGGACCGATGGAAATGATACCGCGAATGACGGTTCTGTAAACGGTGTGACGGACAACGGCACAGACAATGGGACCGGCATCGGCGATGCGGCGAATGACATCGTGGACGGTGTCGGCGATGCCGGGAAGGACATCATAGACGGTGTGGAGGATGCGGGAGACGCGCTGACCGGAAATGATGCGAACCGGACAAACGAGTAGAGCGAGACAGCTGTCAGTCAGAAGGATGTCCGGACATGCCGCCGGGAACCGCGCAGGCTTCGGCCCTCCACAGGGCCGGATGTACACCGCACGGACCCGGCGGCATTCAAAATATAATGGGCAAGAATATTTAAAATGTAACGGATAAGAGCGTTTAAAATGTAACGGATAAGAGCATTCAAAATATAACGGATAAGAGCATTCAAAATATAACGGATAAGAACATTCAAAATATAACGGATAAGAGCATTTAAAATGTAACGGATAAGTATATTCAAAATATAACAGATAAGAGCATTCAAAATATAACGGGCAAGAGCATTTAAAATGTGATTGGCAAAACATTCAAAATGCAATGCGCAAGAGTATTCAAAATACAGCACATATTATGGGAGGTAAAAACCATGCGTTTTCGACCGTGCATCGATATACATAACGGAAAAGTAAAGCAGATTATAGGCGGCAGCCTGCAGGATGAGGGGGATCAGGCGCGGGAGAATTTCGTGTCGGAGAAGGACGCCGCCTTTTACGCGGATTTCTACGGGCGGGACGGCCTGACAGGCGGGCATATCATTTTGCTGAACCCGCAGACCTCGCCGTACTATGAGGAGACGAAGCGCCAGGCGCTTCTGGCGCTCGCGGCAGCGCCCGGCAGGTGGCAGATCGGAGGCGGCATCCGGACGGAGAATGCGGCCTCGTTTCTGGAGGCGGGGGCGTCGCATGTGATTGTGACCTCCTACGTGTTCCAGGGCGGACAGATCCAGTATGCGCACCTGGAATCGCTTGTGCGGGAGGTCGGCAGGGAGCGCCTGGTGCTGGATCTGAGCTGCAGAAAAAAGGAGGACGGCTACTACATTGTGACCGACCGGTGGCAGAAATTTACGGAGGTGCGTCTTGACCATGCGGTGCTGGACGCGCTCGCGGACAGCTGCGACGAGTTTCTGATCCATGCGGCGGATGTCGAGGGGAAGGCGCACGGGATCGAGCAGGAAATCGTGCAGATGCTCGGCGACTGGGGCAGACGTCCGGTGACGTACGCGGGCGGTGTCGGCAGCTACGGCGATCTGGAACTGCTGCGGCAGCTGGGACGGCAGAGAGTGGATGTCACGGTCGGCAGCGCACTTGACCTGTTCGGCGGCCCGCTGTCCTATCGGCACATCCTTGAATTGTGCGAAAATTGTGATACAATTCACACAGAAATTTGAAGAATCCGGAAAAACACATTTTTTATTGAAAAATATACGAGATGTGGTATAATTACGGTAGCAATGAAACTTTAGAGTAAAGGAGTGGATTGTATGAAGTTTACGATAAGCGGAAAAAATATTGAGGTGACGGATGGCCTGAGAAATGCGGTGAAGGAAAAGCTCGGAAAGCTGGAGCGCTATTTTACACCGGATACAGAGATCATTGTGACGATGAGCGTGGAGAAGGAGCGCCAGAAGATAGAGGTAACGATTCCGGTCAAGGGGAACATCATCCGTTCGGAGCAGGTCAGCAACGATATGTACGTCTCCATCGACCTTGTCGAGGAGGTGATCGAGCGCCAGCTGCGCAAATATAAAGAGAAGATCGTGGAGAGACATCAGGGCGGCGGTAATTTCCGCAAGGAGTTCCTCGAGAAGGAGACCGAGCCGCTCGAGGAGGTGCGGATCATCCGCACGAAGCATTTCGGCATGAAGCCGATGTACCCGGAGGATGCCTGCGTGCAGATGGAGCTGCTCGGTCACAGCTTCTACGTGTTCCGCAACGCGGAGACCGAGGAGGTCAATGTCGTGTACAAGCGCAAGGGCAACACGTACGGGCTGATCGAGCCGGAGTATTGAGTTTGACATTGAACAGATCCGGGCGCAGACCGCCGGATGCAAATGTGATGAGAAGAAAGTCCCCTGGCAGTCAGTCAGGGGATTTTCATATGTGAACACGCCGTTTCATTTTGTTCATAAAAATTTTGATTGTGTTGCTGTAGTGAAAGTGTTACAATAGGAAGGAAATTTATTCTGAAATGGAGAAAAGCAATGGCAATTAAATTGGTAGAAAAGTTTTTCGGAACCCACAGCCAGCGCGAGCTGAAGATGATCACGCCGCTCGTGGACAAGGTCGAGGCGCTGCGGCCGCAGATGCAGGCATTGTCGGACGAGGAGCTGCGGGCGAAGACGCAGGAATACAAGACGCGCTACGCGAACGGCGAGACGTTGGACGAGCTGCTCCCGGAGGCGTATGCGACGGTCCGGGAGGCTGCGAGGCGTGTGCTGAATATAGAGCACTACCGGGTACAGATCATCGGAGGCATCGTGCTTCACCAGGGCCGTATCGCCGAGATGCGCACCGGTGAAGGAAAGACGCTCGTGTCGACGCTCCCGGCGTATCTGAATGCGCTGACCGGAGAGGGCGTCCATATCGTCACGGTCAACGACTATCTGGCACACCGTGACGCGGAGTGGATGGGACAGGTGCACCGGTTCCTGGGCCTGACCGTCGGCTGTGTCCTGAACTCGATGGACAACGACGAGCGCAGAAAGCAGTACGCGTGCGATATCACCTACGTGACGAACAACGAGCTGGGTTTCGACTATCTGCGCGACAACATGGTGATCTACAAGGAGCAGCTTGTGCAGCGTGACCTGGCCTACGCGATCATCGACGAGGTCGACTCCATCCTGATCGACGAGGCGCGCACCCCGCTGATCATCTCCGGGCAGAGCGGCAAGTCGACGAAGCTCTATGAGGTCTGCGACATCCTCGCGCGCCAGCTCGAGCGCGGAGAGGCGAGCGGTGAGGTCACGAAGATGACCGCGCTGATGGGCGAGGAGATCATCGAGACCGGAGACTTCATTGTCAACGAGAAGGACAAGATCGTAAACCTGACAGAGCAGGGCGTGAAAAAGGTGGAGCAGTTCTTCCACATCGCGAACTTTGCTGACCCGGAGAATCTGGAGATCCAGCACAACGTCGACCTGGCGCTGCGCGCGCACAATCTGATGTTCCGCGACCAGGACTACGTCGTGAAGGATGACCAGGTCATGATCGTCGATGAGTTTACCGGGCGTATCATGCCGGGCCGCCGCTACTCGGACGGACTGCATCAGGCGATTGAGGCGAAGGAGCATGTGAAGGTAAAGCGCGAGAGCAAGACGCTCGCGACGATCACCTTCCAGAATTTCTTCAACAAATATAAAAAGAAAGCCGGCATGACCGGTACGGCTCTGACGGAGGAGAAGGAGTTCCGCGATATCTACGGGATGGACGTCATCGAGATCCCGACGAACCGCCCGGTGATCCGTGTCGACAACGACGACGCCGTCTACATGACGAAGAAGGAGAAGTACCGCGCGGTCGTGGAGGCGGTCAAGGAGGCGCACGCGAAGGGGCAGCCGGTTCTGGTCGGCACGATCACGATCGACGTCTCCGAGCACATCAGCAACATGCTGCGCCGCGAGGGCATCCAGCACAAGGTGCTGAACGCGAAGTTCCACGAGCTGGAGGCGGAGATTGTCGCGGACGCAGGTATTCACGGGGCCGTGACGATCGCGACGAACATGGCCGGCCGTGGTACGGATATCAAGCTGGACGACGAGGCCAAGGCGGCAGGCGGCCTGCGCATCATCGGCACGGAGCGCCATGAGTCGCGCCGTATCGACAATCAGCTGCGCGGACGTTCCGGACGTCAGGGCGACCCGGGTGAGTCGCGCTTCTACATCTCCCTCGAGGATGATCTGATGCGCCTGTTCGGCTCTGAGAAGATGATGAAGGTCTTCCAGTCGCTGGGCGTGCAGGAGAATGAGCAGATCGAGCACAAGATGCTCTCGAGCGCGATCGAGAAGGCGCAGATGAAGATCGAGTCGAACAACTTTGCTGTCCGCAAGAACCTGCTCGAGTACGACCAGGTGAACAACGAGCAGCGTGAGATCATCTACTCCGAGCGCCGCCGTGTCCTGAACGGCGAGAACATGCGCGATTCCATCTTCAAGATGATCGCGGACATCGTCGACAATGCGGTGGATCTGTGCTTCGGGGAGAATACAGACCGCGAGGACTGGGATGCGAAGGAGCTCAATTCCGTGCTTCTGCCGACGATCCCGCTCAAGCCGGTGACGCAGGAAATGCTGGAGCAGGCGGGCGGCAAGAATGAGCTGAAGCAGCTTTTGAAGGAGCAGGCGGCGAAGCTGTACGAGCTCAAGGAGTCCGAGTTCCCGGAGCAGGAGCAGATCCGTGAGCTGGAGCGCGTGATTCTGCTGAAGGTGATCGACCGGAAGTGGATGGATCACATTGACGACATGGATCAGCTGCGCCAGGGCATCGGCCTGCAGGCGTACGGCCAGAGAGATCCGCTGGTCGAGTACAAGATGAGCGCATACGAGATGTTTGACGCGATGAGCGCAGGTATCCAGGAGGACACCGTCCGGCTGCTGTTCCATGTGAAGGTGGAGCAGAAGGTCGAGCGCGAGGAGGTCGCGAAGGTGACCGGCACGAACAAGGACGAGACCGGACCGCGCGCGCCCAAGAAGCGCGCAGAGCAGAAGGTCTACCCGAACGACCCGTGCCCGTGCGGCAGCGGCAAGAAGTACAAGCAGTGCTGCGGGCGCAAGGCGTGATGCGATGGGATGCCATGCAGGCCACAGAATATAGAAAAAGGAAAGAAGGTGAAGCTATTGGTTGAGCTGGATCAGTTCAAGAGTATTTTAGGCAATTATACGAAACCATTAGTGGAAGTGAGGGATTCACTTTGACCTGGTAAATAAGGAACAGCGAATCCAGGAGATGGAGCGGAAGATGGAGGAGCCGGACTTCTGGGACAGCCCGGAGCGGGCGCAGCTCCACATGAAAACGCTCAGTGATTTGAAGGAAGACGTAGCTACCTACAAGCAGCTGACCGACCAGTACGAGGAGATCGAGCTGATGATCGAGATGGGCTACGAGGAGAATGACCCGGCGGTCATTCCGGAGATCGAGGAGATGCTCGAGCATTTCAAGACGACGTTCGAGAATATCCGGATCAAGACGCTCCTCTCAGGCGAGTACGATACGTACGACGCGATCGTGACGTTGCATGCGGGGGCGGGCGGCACGGAGTCCTGTGACTGGGCCTCGATGCTGTACCGGATGTACACGCGCTGGGCGGACAAGAAGGGCTTCGCCGTGGAGGTGCTCGACTACCTGGACGGCGATGAGGCGGGCATCAAGTCCGTGACCTTCCAGGTGAACGGCACGAACGCGTACGGCTATCTGAAGTCCGAGAAGGGCGTCCACCGCCTCGTGCGGATCTCGCCGTTCAATGCGGCTGGCAAGCGCCAGACATCGTTTGTGAGCTGCGATGTGATGCCGGACATCGAGGAGGATGTCGACGTTGAGATCAATATGGACGACCTGCGGATCGACACCTACCGCTCGAGCGGCGCAGGCGGCCAGCACATCAACAAGACCTCGTCGGCGATCCGCATCACGCACATCCCGACCGGTATCGTGGTGCAGTGCCAGAATGAGCGCTCCCAGCACCAGAACAAGGACAAGGCGATGCAGATGTTAAAGGCGAAGCTGTATCTTCTCAAGCAGCAGGAGAATGCCGAGAAGGCCTCCGGCATCCGCGGAGAGGTCAAGGAGATCGGCTGGGGCAACCAGATCCGCTCCTACGTCATGCAGCCCTACACGATGGTCAAGGACCACCGCACGAACGAGGAGACCGGAAACGTCGATTCCGTCATGGACGGCAATGTAGACCCGTTCATCAATGCGTACCTGAAATGGATCTCCGTCGGGCCGCAGGAGGAAGAGGCATAAACAGAGTGATGCCCGGAACGCTTTCTCTATCTCAGATGTAATGTGACAGAGAAAACGTTCCGGGCGTCTGTTTTTATACAGGTCGCTGCTGCTCCATGCGTTTTAGATAGGTCTTTAACAGAAAGGCACAGAAGTAAGGGAAGGTGTAAATGTTGTCGTCAAAGCCGATATTTCCGGCTGTGAATTTTATGCCGTACGCAATATCCGGGTATGTGTCGCTCTGAATCAAAGTCCGGAGTGATTTTGCCGTTCCGCGCTTTGCCTTCACCTCGACAGGCAGCAGGTTTTGTTGTGTCCTGACGAAGAAGTCTTCTTCCAGGGTGGAATCTTCACGCTTGTAGTAATACAATCCGTAGCCGCACTTTGTCAGAGCTTCCCCGACGATGTTCTCGTACAGCGCGCCCTTATACACTCCGAGATTTTTGTTTGCCCGCAGATCCTCCTGTGCTTCCTCGTCCAGCATAGCGACAAAGAGGCCGGTGTCGAAGAAGTAGAGTTTGTATTTTGTATCATCATAATTTCCTTTCAGCGGAAGCTCCGGGAAATTCAGACAATAGCAGGTATGAATCATGCCTGTATCTCTCAGCCATTCGATACAGCCGCGGTAGTCCTTGAACCTTGCACCTTTTGCAACCTTTGAAATTTGAAATTTCTTATTTTCCTTGGACAACTGCACCGGAATCTGTTCGAAGACATTCAGGATTCTTGCCTGATCCATTCCGTCGGCGTATTTGCGGATATCCTCCCGGTAATCTGCCAAAAGCTGCCTCTGGAGTTCCAGTGTCCCCTCGAAGGTTCCTCTCTGGATATATTCACGCAGAACGGCCGGCATTCCGCCCAGGATACAGTAATCCAGAAAGAGCAAGCCAAAGGTCCGCATCTCCGCTTGGTTGAACGGCACCAGGTGTTCCATATGCCATAGCATTTCCTTGATGACAGACGGTTGATACCCCTTCGCCCACAGAAATTCTTCAAAATCCAGCGACGTCATTTCGTAATCCGTTTTATATCCTACACTGTTGCTCTCAATTCGTTTGTAGTGGAGGCCCAGCAGGGAGCCGCTGCAAATGATGTCAAATCGTCCGTCTGTTTTGAAAAATTTCAGGGAAGCAGCGATTTCCGGAAATTCCTGCAATTCATCAAACAGGAGGACCGTTTCGCCTGGATCAAACCGTTTCGACGGATCCATCCGCGAGATCGTTCGGATGATGTCTCCTGCTCCGTATCCATCCTCTGTGATGAGCTTGTACTTGGGCTCTTCCACAAAATTGATGTAGATTACATTTTTATAGTTTGCCGTGGCAAATCGCAGGATGGATTCTGTTTTGCCGACCTGCCTTGGCCCCTTTACAATGAGGGGCTTTCGATTTGGATCTTCTTTCCACGTGCGCAGGTAAAGGTCAATTTTTCGTGTTAAATAAAGCTCAGCCATAAACAATCCACCTTTCTATATTTATACTATACAAAAAATGAGCGAGATATACAAGCATTCTTACAAAAAAATGAGCCACTTTTTATCATTTTATAGCATTTTCCGGAAATCAGGATACGTGACCACCATGAAATGTCCGCATCAACAGCCGGAAGGCCGCTCCGTTTTGCCTTATTTGCAGAAAAATGGCTGCTCCATTTTGCTCTATTCGCGGAAAAAATGGTTGCGCCATTTTCGAAAATGTGATAGTATCTTTCATTGGTACACAAACGTACACCATACGCAAACACTGCGGAGCGATCCGCGGCTGCGGTTCACGGTGGTATACTGAGGAGAACGATTATGGCGGAGAAAACGAAATATTTTGTGGTCAGAGAGAAGGCTGTGCCTGAGGTCCTCTTGAAGGTCGTCGAGGCCAAGCGGCTGCTGGACACGAAGCGCGTCGCGACGGTGCAGGAGGCGGCCGACGAGGTCGGAATCAGCCGGAGCTCGTTTTACAAGTACAAGGACGATATTTTTCCGTTCCGCGACAACATCAAGGGAAAGATTCTGACCTTTGTGCTGCAGATGCACGATGAGCCGGGATTGCTCTCGGACGTGCTGAAGGTGGTCGCGGAGTACGGGGCGAATATTCAGACGCTTCATCAGAGTATTCCGACCAACGGAGTCGCGTCGCTGACGATCAGCGTGGAGGTGCTGGCGGAGACCGGTGACGTCTCAAACATGATCGAGACGATCGAGGCGAAGAATGGCGTGCAGTATCTCAAGATACTCGCGCGGGAGTAGCGCTTCGCAGGTATTTTGGACAGAGTGGTTTTATGCGGCAGGTATGCAGGTGATACTCGCGCGGGAGTAACGCTTCGCAGGTATTCCAGACAGAGAAGTTTTATATGGCAGGTATGCAGGTGATACTTGCGCGGGAGTAACGTCTCACGGGTATGTTCAGCAGAGGTACGACAGCATGAGAAAAGAGAGTGCTCTGCGGGGATGAAGCGCAGGCAGATGGTTTCAGAGAAGTAAAAGACAAGAGAAAGGAAGGCCGGGGCAGCCTGGCGGGGAAAGAGAGATGGCACAGGTACAGGTAGCGGTATTGGGATACGGGACAGTGGGTTCCGGAGTAGTGAAGGTGATCGACACCAATCATGACAGCATTCTGGGGAAGTCGGGTGCAGACCTGCACGTGAAGTACATTCTGGATCTGAGAGAGTTTCCGGGAGATCCGAACGAGCAGAAGGTCGTGCATGACTACGAGGTGATTGTGAACGATCCGGAGGTACAGATTGTCGTTGAGACGATGGGGGGCGTCGAGCCTGCCTTCACGTTTACGAAGCGTGCGCTCGAGGCCGGGAAGAGTGTCTGTACGTCCAACAAGGAGCTGGTGGCGAACCGCGGCACAGAGCTGCTCGCGCTGGCGAAGGAGCATCAGGCGAGCTACATGTTCGAGGCGAGCTGCGGCGGCGGCATCCCGATCATCCGCCCGCTGCGCACCTGCCTGTGTGCCGATGTGATCGACGAGATTACCGGCATCCTGAACGGCACGACGAACTACATCCTGACGAAGATGATCGACGAGGGGCTGGAGTTCGACGAGGTGCTCAAGGACGCACAGCAGAAGGGCTACGCGGAGCGCAACCCGGAGGCGGACGTCGAGGGCTATGACGCGTGCCGGAAGATCGCGATCCTCTCGTCGCTCGCGTACGGACAGCGCGTCGACTACACGGACGTCTACACGGAGGGAATTTCGAAAATTTCGTCGGCGGACATCCTCTACGCGAAGGCGATGGGCCGGACGATCCGCCTGCTCGCGTTCAGCAAGAAGGAGGGCAGCCAGGTGACGGCGATGGTAGCTCCTCATCTGGTCGGGAAGGACGATCCGCTGTACGCGGTGAACGGTGTCTTCAACGCGATCTTCGTGCACGGGAACATGCTCGGCGATGCGATGTTCTACGGACAGGGCGCCGGCAAGGAGGCGACTGCGAGCGCCGTGGTGGCCGATGTGATCGAGGAGGCGCAGACGCTCGGCAAGGGCGTGATGTCCTCGTGGAGCCCGGAAAAATTGCCGCTGACCGATATCTCCAAGACGCGGAAGCGCTATTTTGTCCGCGTAAAGGGAGATGCTGCGGACGCGGCGAAGGTGGCGGACATCTTCGGCGGAATCGAGACGGTGCAGGCCGGGCTCGCGGGCGAGTACGGCTTCCTCACGCAGGAGATGACCGAGCAGGACTACCAGGAGCGCGCAGCGAAGGTCGAGGGCATCCTCTCGATGATCCGCGTGCGGGAGAAGTAGCACAGATAGCGTTTCCAAAAGCTGTCCGCAGGCGGGCGTTTGTCCGGAATTCAGCGGGACAGGTTTAACATGAAAACCCCTCTATGTCGATGATTGCTCAGACACATAGAGGGGTTTTGTTTCATATATCCGGCACATAAATTTTATGATCTATATATGATCATTGTTGCATGTGCTTCTCTCAGTATATACGGATTTCAGTGCAGGATTATTTCACCACATACTGATCACAGTGCAGGATTATTTCAGCGCATACGGATTTCCGTACATGCTTTTTTTGCGTATCCTTATTTTTGTATATACTCAGTACTGCAGATTCTCATCTCTGCACACGCTTGCCTTAGAATGTTCTCATCCCTGTCCATTTCCGTCCTGTAGCAGCCGCAGGCAGAACAGGACGTCCGTCACGGTGATGTAGGGGAAGACGAAGAGCATCCCGATCCCCAGGGAGAGCACTGCGAGCAGGAGCACGCCGAGAAATGAGAGCTGCAGCAGCAGGAACCGCAGCCGGTTTCCGCTCATCAGCTGCCGGCTCTCGCGCATCAGCTCGCGCGTGGAGCGCCACGGATCCCATGCGTGCAGAAACAGAACTGCATGGTAAGTCAGGGTGAACCAGAGCGCAGCGATGCCGACGACCGCCGTCAGGACAGCGAGCGGCGCAGAGAATGTATCCCGCAGGTACGTATACTGTCCGAGGCAGAGCATGCCGTACTGGAGCGCGAATGTGAGCAGCGAGTACGCGGCAATCGGCTCCGGGTGATTCTGGAACGCCGAGAGCAGATCGCGGTAGCGGACAGGCTGGCGCTGCACGAGGTTCAGGTACAGCCGGTACATGCCCGCGAGCACTAGCGTGTAGAGGATATTGGTGACAGCGAGCGCAAGGAGCTCAAGGATCAGAGTGAATACACTGTCGACGACCGGGACGGCAAAGAGCGTCAGATAGTTGAGCAGCAGGCTGCTGCCGAGCACGAGCAGCGTCGTCAGTGCGCCGACTCCGTAACAGCCCATAAGGGCATGTTTGGCATCGCGCTTGAGAATACTTCTTTTCAGCTGTGGATTCATATATACTCACCTCCCAGAGAGTTGCCGGAGGGCTGCGCCGGCGTAGGTGCGGACGGCTCCGGGGTGCCGTGGTACGGGTCAGCCCCGTAGAAATACCGGAAGTAGTCGTCGTACAGAGAGTCAAAATAGTCGTCGCTGCTGCGGCCGTCTTCTCCGGGAGACGGAACCGCGGGATTCGGAGTCTGCTGCGGCGCCTCCTCGGGAGCCGGAGTCTTGGAATCGTCATCTGTACCTGACGCCGGATTGTCTGACGGTGCGTCGCGGAAGGGATTGTAGCCGTCGGCCAGTCCGTATTCCTCCAGCAGGGAGTCGAGAATCTGCGCATAGTAGGCGCGCATCTGCGGGTTGTTCTGGATGGAGTAGAAGGTCTGCGCCGTGATCGCGCAGCTTCCCACCGCGGCGATAATTCCGGCGATCATGCCGGCGATGCTCTTGCCGGGCAGATGCCGGTCCGTTTTCGACAGGATCGCGCAGAGCACGGCGAGCGCTCCGAGCGGAACGGCGGTCAGCGGCATGGAGCCGGAGAAGACCGCAAAGATACCGAGCGCGAGCGCTGCGGTTGCCATACTGTTTTTGTGTAGCATGTAAATTTCCTCCGTAAGTGAAAAAAACGGCTGTAATCGGACAGCCAGATGCATCCTGTTGCTGCTTGCGCATCCGCGATCGGGCAAAGCGCCGTCGTTCGCTGTCGGCAGGATGGCGGATGTGTGCCGTTGTCCGCGGTCGGCAAGACCACGAACAGCACCCTCATCATAGCACACTAGCCGACGGGATGCAAGGCACTTGCGGGATCGGGAAATTTCCTATATAATACCAGGAGTTGCAGTCTGGTTGCAGACTGAGCGTTACATTTGACAGAGCGCAGGCAGTACAGAAGATCGCCTGCAGGAGAAGGAGAGACAGGATGGATATTATAAAGACACTTGCCAATGAGCTGGAGATTAAGAGCTGGCAGGCGGAGGCCGTGGTGAAGCTGATCGACGACGGGAACACGATCCCGTTTATCGCGCGGTACCGCAAGGAGGCGCACGGTTCCCTGAACGACGAGGTGCTCAGAAAGCTGTCGGAGCGTCTCGCGTATCTGCGCAGTCTTGAGGAGAAAAAGACGCAGATCCTCTCGACGATCGAGGAGCAGGGGAAGCTGACGGACGAGCTTCGCGCGCAGATAGAGGCTGCGCAGACGCTCGTAGCGCTCGAGGATCTGTACCGCCCGTACCGGCCAAAGCGCCGGACACGCGCGACGATCGCGAAGGAGAAGGGACTGGAGCCGCTGGCGAACGTGATCCTGCTGCAGATGACGAAGATTCCGCTGGAGCAGGAGGCTGTGCAGTATCTCTCGGAGGAGAAGGAGGTGCGCACGGCCGGGGAGGCGATCGCGGGCGCGCAGGACATCATCGCGGAGCTGATCTCGGACGAGGCGGACTACCGCACCAGGATCCGCACCATGACGATGCGGGAGGGGATGCTCACGACGGCCGCGCGCGATGAGAAGGCGGAGTCGGTCTACGAGATGTACTACAATTACACGGAGCCGCTGCAGCGCGTGGCCGGACACCGCGTGCTGGCGGTGAACCGGGGCGAGAAGGAGAAATTTCTGACGGTAAAGATCGAGGCGCCGGAGGAGAAGATCCTCGCGTACCTCGAGCGCCAGGTGATCACGCGCGACAACCCGCACACGTCGCCCGTGCTGCGCGAGGCAGTGTCGGATGGCTACAAGCGGCTGATCGGGCCTGCGATCGAGCGGGAGATCCGCAATGAGCTGACGGAGCGGGCGGAGGACGGCGCGATCTCGGTCTTCGGGAAGAACCTGGAGCAGCTGCTGATGCAGCCGCCGATCGCCGGGCAGGTCGTGCTCGGCTGGGATCCGGCGTTCCGCACCGGCTGCAAGCTGGCTGTGGTCGACGCGACGGGGAAGGTGCTGGAGACCGCCGTGATCTACCCGACGGCCCCGACGAACGACGCGAAGATCCGCGCCGCCAAGGAGACGCTGAAAAAGCTGATCAGAAAATACGGCGTCACGCTGATCTCGCTCGGAAACGGGACGGCGTCGCGGGAGTCGGAGCAGATCATCGTAGAGCTCCTGAAAGAAATTCCGGAACAGGTGTCGTACGTGATCACGAACGAGGCGGGGGCCTCCGTCTACTCGGCGAGCAAGCTGGCGACCGAGGAGTTCCCGAATTTTGACGTGGGGCAGCGCAGCGCGGCGTCCATCGCCCGCCGGGTGCAGGATCCGCTCGCAGAGCTGGTCAAGATCGACCCGAAGTCGATCGGAGTCGGGCAGTACCAGCACGATATGAACCAGAAAAAGCTCGGGGAAGCGCTGGACGGCGTCGTCGAGGACAGTGTGAACCGCGTCGGCGTCGATTTGAACACGGCGTCCGTGCCGCTGATGGAGCACATCTCCGGGATCACGAAGACGATCGCCAAGAACATCGTGGCGTACCGCGAGGAGAACGGCCGGTTCAGAAGCCGCAGGGAGCTTCTGAAGGTGCCGAAGCTCGGGCCAAAGGCGTTCGAGCAGTGCGCGGGCTTCATGCGGATCGCGGGCGGCGAGAACCCGTTCGACGCGACAAGCATCCACCCGGAGAGCTACGAGGCGGCGAAGAAGCTGCTCGCGGAGCTCGGCTACTCGGCCGACTGGGCGGCGGAGTCCGGGGCGAAGGCGATCTATGTCCGGGACTACAAGAAGATGGCAGAGCGCATCGGGATCGGAGAGCCGACGCTGCGCGACATCGTCCAGGAGCTGTGCAAGCCTGGCCGCGACCCGCGCGACGAGATGCCAAAGCCGATCCTGCGCACGGATGTGCTGGAGATGAAGGATCTGAAGGAGGGCATGATCCTGAAGGGAACGGTGCGGAATGTGATTGACTTCGGCGCCTTTGTGGACATCGGCGTCCACCAGGACGGCCTCGTCCACATCTCACAGCTCACCGACAAGAAGTTTGTGAAGCACCCGCTCGAGGTGGTCAGCGTCGGGGACATCGTCGAGGTGAAGGTGCTCGGCGTCGACCTGCAGAAAAAGAGAATCTCGCTGACGATGCGGATCTGAGTTCAGGACACAGACCGTGTTTCCCCGCCGTCTATCAGGTAGGAAACGATCAGATACGTCCGCACCTGCGGATCGTCCAGCTGCAGGCCGGTGATCTCCTCGATTTTGTGCAGACGGTACAGCAGGGAATTCCGGTGCAGGCTCAGGATTTTTGAGGCCTGCACCAAATTGCAGCTGCAGTCCAGATAGGTTTTCAGCGTCGCGTACAGCGCGTTTTTGGTGCTGGCATCGTAGCTTTTCAGCTGCTGCAGGGCGGGATGGACGACCGCCTGGCTGATCCGGGTGCTCAGCAGGCTTTTCAGGTAGTCAAAGGCGTACTCCTGGCAGCGGTAAAGGTGCCCCTTTTCGCCCGGCGCGCACTGCAGGGTAAACCGGCATTGTTCCTCGCACATGGGTAATTGCCTCATATCCTGAAAGAAATAGCTGACGCCGCAGCAGACCCCGCTTTGATACAGAATCGCTGTAAGCCTTTGCCCGATCTCCGGGTACGACCCCAGAACCAGATTTGCCAGCAGAAAGATCGCCTCATGGCAGAGGAACACATAGCAGGCCTCAAAGCTCCTCTGCAGCGTGTAGAGAAGCGGGTACGTAATCATCTGGTGCGAGCGCGGAATTTTGATCATAAAAAGAGCCTTCTCATGCTCCGGTTTCCAGCCGACCAGATTCAGTTTGTAGTCCAGTTCCTGAAACGAAACGCTGTTTCCCTCCAGGATCTCGCAGAAAATCGCGCTTTCTTCTTTTAATTCCTCATTCTTTACATTGTGCTCCATCCACACTTCCAGAATCCGGCCAAAGGAATCTACGAGCTGCATCATAGACGGAGTAATCGGCTCGTTTACCTCCAGGACAATCAGCCTGCCGTTGGCAAACCGTCCCTGAAACAGCATTCGCTGGAGGCTTCTCTCGTTAAAGAAGGGAAAATCCAGTATTTCCACCGAGTGCATAAACTGCGAGCGGTGCAAATGCTCCTTCATACGCTTTAACGCCTCCAGGGAAACGCTTTTGGTCTCCAGCATGACATCCCATTCCGGGTCCAGCGTTCCACGGAGATATTGTTTTGTGTAGGCGGTGACCATGTGATTTGCGTCAAAAATCATCATGGGCTGGCCGATCGCCTGATGACCTGCGTCCATCAGGTGCTGGAGATTACAGCCGTTTTGAATATCCCGGATCATGCCGTCCGACCAGCCGTTGTAATAATCGAACGCGTCAAAAATATCATTTAATACCAAATCCAGATCTTCCGCATCCAGCAAAATCATATCGTGTCCGTGGACGCAGATGATTTTCTGCGGTTCGTTGGAAATATAGTCTTTTGCCGGAGCCAGGTACACGATATGCGGCTCCAGCGTTTTTTCTGCCGTCAGAATACGGGCGCTGCGCAAAACCGGCTCGCCGGACTCAATTTTGGCGACCGGACGGTATTTTTTCAGCCAATCGGCCAGGATCCACATGCTAAGCTTCATTGTCTCATCCCTTTCCTTTCAATTATAGTGCACACTGCACAATATTGTCAAAAGAAACTTTCGCGGATATGTGCTTTCTATCTGTTTTTCTGCTGAATTTCTGATTATATAATGTGCATAACGAAAAAAGATCAGGAGGTACTTACTATGGGACTTACACCAAGAGAAAATGCGCTGATGGCCTATCGGCACCAGATTCCCGCTTACATTCCCTGTTTTTTTACAGATGTCATCGTTACGCAGGCCTGCCCCTCGATGGAACGTTATACGGGGCATTCTGTGGGAAAGGATTTCTTCGGAGTGGAATGGACGTATGAGCCGAACATTCATGCTCCGATGCCGACCCCGGGAAAAATTATGTTTGAGGATATCGAGGACTGGCGGGATTATCTGAAGCTCCCGGATCTCGACGCGATCGACTGGGAAAAGCAGGCCGACATTGACGTCCATACGGATTTCATGGCATTTGTGATGGGCGCAGGGATTGTTCCGTTTCAGGACGGAAGCAGCATTTATGACACCGATAAGCTGCGCGTCTGCATGATTCTGAACGGGCCGTTTGAGCGTCTGCATTCGCTCATGGGATTTGAAAACGCCTTAGTGGCTCTGGCTTCCGACCCCGAGGAGTGCAATGCCTACTTTGAAACCATGTTTAACTGGAAGATCGAATATATTAAGAAAATTGCGCAGTACTATGACGTAGACGTGATTAATTTCCATGACGATTACGGTGCCGCTGACCGGATGTTTATGAGTCCTGATTTATGGCGGCAGATTATCAAGCCCCACCTGAAGCGTCTGGTTGACGCTGTGCATGAGGCCGGACTGATCTATCAGCACCATTCGTGCGGGTATGTGGAGCCGATTCTGGAGGATATGGCGGAAATCGGCGTGGACGCGATTGACACGTTGCAGGCGTGCAATAAAAACCTGGCGCAGATCAAGCCACGGCTGCAGGATCGGCTGACCTTCTGCGGAGGCTTTGACAATCAGGGAATCCTGGACGTGCCGGGCGTATCCGCCGAAGCGGTCAAAAAGGAATACCGCCGGGTGATCGACTCTCTGGCGCCGGGCGGAAGCTATGTCATTTATCCGATCGGCGGGGCGTTTGACTTTGTTCCTGCTTTTCTGGAAGAGCATTTCCAATACGGTATGAGCTTCTACGCGCAGAATCACCAGCAGTAACTCGGTCAGCAGTCAGCGGCCTCCGCCTCCTCCGGCACGATGTGCTGCCGGATCAGGTAGCGGATCGAGTCGTGCAGGTAGGGCACGATCTGGCGGTACGGGGCGGGCTGCTCGTAGAGCAGCGGGTTGTAGATGGAGCCGCTGACGAGCTCGATCAACATGTAGATCATGATCTCCGGGTCGCGGAAGGTGTGGCCGGAGCTGTGCAGAAGCTGCAGGAACACCTGGTAGACGCTCTCCTCCCGGTCCTCGCCCGCCGAGATCAGATTGTTGCGGAAGATGCCCCAGCTCAGATGCTTGGAGATAAAGTTCAGCAGGGACTTGTCCGATTCGAGACGGGCGATGATGTAGTCCGAGATGTAGATGATCTGATCCTCAAAGCCCTCGATCCTGCGCTCCTTTAACGAGGCGCAGGCGTCGAGGAACAGGAGTCCCGCCTTGTGCGCGATCAGCTTGTTCCGCAGATCATACTTGTCCGTGAAATACAGATAAAAGGTGCCCTTTGCGACGCCGGCATCCTTCACAATATCCGAGATTGAAGTTTTCTGGAATCCTTTTGAAGTAAACAGTGAAAACGCTGTGTTCAGAAGCGATTCCTTTTTTTGTCGTTTATTTACTTCGATTTTTCCCATACGTACCTCCGGTGTGTTCTGAACGTCTTTTCTGTAACGCTATCACAAATACAAAACGAAGTCAATCTTTTTAAAAGAAATTATTGACCAAAAGTCATTTTTGTAGTATAACAGCATTGCATAGAAATGACTGATGGTCATTAAGGAGGATGAATATGAAAAAACTGGGAAGAGCAATCGTGACGTGCAGGATTCCGATTTTTATTCTGAGCCTGCTGCTGATGATTCCCTCCTTTGTGGGTATGATACGGACGAGGGTGAACTATGATATCCTCGCGTATCTGCCGAAGGAGATTGAGACGATGGTCGGGCAGGATATTCTCGTCGATGAGTTTGGAACGGGCGCCTTTTCTTTCCTGATCGTGGAGGGGATGGAGCCGAAGGACGTGGCGAGCCTGCGCGAGAAAATTGAGACCGTCGACCATGTGGCGAAGGCGATCTGGTATGACAGCCTGATGGATCTCTCTGTTCCGATGTCGATGCTGCCGGACAAGGTGCGGGACATCTTTAACAGCGGCGATGCGACGATGATGGCGGTCATTTTTGACACGACGACCTCCGCGGATGAGACGATGGACGCGATTCGCGAGATCCGCAGGCTCTCGGACCGGCAGTGTTTCGTGAGCGGGATGAGTGCGGTCGTCACGGACACGAAAGACCTCTCGGAGAAGGAGGTGCCGATCTACGTCGTGATCGCGGTGCTGCTGTCGGCGATCGTGATCGCGGTGGCGATGGAGTCCTTTCTGCTGCCGCTGCTGTTTTTGCTGAGCATCGGCTTCGCGATCGTCTACAACCTGGGCTCAAACGTGTTCCTGGGTGAGATTTCTTATATCACGAAGGCGCTGAGCGCGGTTCTGCAGCTCGGCGTCACGATGGACTACTCGATTTTCCTGTGGCACAGCTACGCGGAGAAGAAGCGGGAGCTGTCGGATAAAAAGGAAGCGATGGCGGAGGCGATCGCCGCGACCATCACCTCGGTGTCGGCGAGCTCTGTCACGACGGTTGCCGGGTTCGTGGCGCTGTGCTTCATGAGCTTTACGCTCGGGAGGGACCTGGGCATCGTCATGTCAAAGGGCGTGGTGTTCGGACTGCTCTCGTGCATCCTGGTGCTGCCCTCGATGATCCTGATTTTCGACAAGGCGATCGAGAAGACGTCGCATAGGCCGCTTCTGAAGAGCTTGCCGCGACTGTCAGGGTTTGTGACGAAGCATTACATCTGGTTTGCGGTGATCTTTCTGGCCGTGATCGGCCCGGCGTGGTACGCGCAGAACCACACGGCTGTGTACTACAATCTGGACGAGACGCTCCCCGAGGAGCTGCCGAGCAGCATGGCGAACAAAAAGCTGCAGGAGAACTTTAACACGGGCGCGGTGCATGTCCTTCTGACGGACGCGGCGCTGGACGCAAAGCAGGTCCGCGCGATGGTGGAGGAGCTGGAGAACGTGGACGGCGTGAAATTCGTGCTGGGGCTGGAGTCGCTCATCGGGCCGACGCTGCCGGAGCGCATGATCCCGTCCGAGATCCTTGAGATCTTTGAAGATGACCGCTACGAGATGATGATGATCGGATCGGAGTACAAGACCGCGTCGAATGAGGTCAACGATCAGATCACGGCGCTCAATGAGATCGTAAAGCGGTACGACCCGACCGGAATGCTGGTGGGCGAGGCGCCGTGCACGAAGGATCTGATCACGATCACGGACAAGGATTTTCAGGTGGTCAGCGCGATCTCGATCGCGGCGGTCTTCGTGATTATCATGATTACGTTCCGCAATCTGCTGCTCCCGGTGGTGCTCGTGGCCGTGATTGAGCTCGCGATTTTCATCAACCTCGGAATCCCGTATCTGACCGGGACGGAGCTACCGTTCATCGCCTCGATCGTGATCGGCACGATCCAGCTGGGTGCGACGGTCGACTACGCGATCCTGATCACGACGCGCTACCGGCTGGAGCGGCAGAGGGCGGATAAGCGCGAGGCGATCCGCATCGCGCACGAGTCCAGCATGACATCCGTCATCGTCAGCGCACTGAGCTTCTTCGCGGCGACGATCGGGGTGGGCTTCTACTCTGACATTGACATGATCAGCTCGCTCTGTATCCTGATGGCGCGCGGGGCAATCATCAGCATGGTGGTCGTGCTCGCGATCCTGCCGGCGATGCTGATGATCTTTGACAGGGCGTTCTGCGGGAAGGGCGCGGTCGAAAAAAGAAAGTGACGCATGTCTGTTTTCTGGGCGAGGAGGCTTGACGGACAGAAAACAAATGGTGTAATATGAAGGAAAGAAACCGAATAGACAGGTCGATTATAGGGCGGCAGACATGCGAGTGTCAGTTGCCCTATTCTTTTGCGGCGGACATGTGAGTGTCAGTTGTCCTGTTCGTCCGCGGCGGACAGGGTGGCGCGGCAAAAAAACGGCCGGAGGACGGATGCAGGAGGAGCGCTATGCAAAAAAATGTGTTGAAATGGGTGCTGGATGTGCTGGTGGATATCGCGGGTGGTATCCTGATCGCGATTGCAATCTACAGCTTTGCAGTTCCGGCGGATTTTCCGATGACGGGTGTGTCCGGAATGGGACTGATTTTTTATCAGCTGTTCGGGTTCCCGGTCGGCGTGATGACCGTCGTGCTGAATATCCCGATCATCCTGTGCTGTTACAAGACGCTGGGGAAGCAGTTTTATCTGAGCTCTCTGAAGACGACGCTGATCACCTCCGCGGTGATGGACCTGGTCGGGCCGCGTCTCCCGGCGTTTGAGGGGGAGCTGATTCTGGCGGCGGTCTGCGCAGGCGTGCTGCTGGGCATCGGGTACGCGATCATCTTCATGCGCGGCTCCTCGACCGGAGGCTTTGACTTTATCATGATGGCGGTGAAATACTACCACCCGCATCTGTCGCTCGGGAAGATTGCGTTTGCGATGGACACGGTGGTGATCGTGACGGGCGGACTGCTGATCGGGAGCGGAAACAGCATTCTCTATGGGTTGATCCTGAATTATCTGTACTCGGCGGTGCTGGACCGGGTAATCTCCGGCACGAGCCAGGGCAAGCTGACGCTGATCATCACGGACCATCCGGCAAAGATCGTGGCTGGGATCGACCGGCTCACGGCGCGCGGCGCGACGATCCTGAACGGGACGGGCGGCTACTCCGGGGAGCAGAAGCAGGTCGTGATGTGCGCGAGCAGCACGAAGGAGATGTATGCGATCCGCAAGGAGGCGCATGAGATTGACGAAAAGGCATTCGTGATCATCATGGACTCGAACGAGGTCATCGGCGAGGGCTTCCGCTTGCCGGGGGATACGAATCTGGTGTGACGACGGCCATTGCTGTCTGCGCGTCTGCTGTTTTGCGCGGGTTACAGTTTTGCCCTTGGTTGAACTGTAACCCGCGAGGTGTTTTCGTGCAGGAGGTTCTTCCAATTTGTCTGTTTCTGTGCTATACTCTCCGATAAGACGACTGCCCGAAAACGTTCTACTGAACATTGCGGATCGTTTTTGCGTGGATAAGCCCGGCAATCATGTGGTTGCCGAAATCGGGAACCTATAGTATGTTCGAGGTATGCAGGGACAAATCTGAGCGGGATAGAGCGAAGAGGAAGGAACACGTGGACAAGGTATGAGCAATATAGAAGAAAAGGCGGGCCAGTCAGGGAAAAGCATGGATTGTGCCAAGAGAAAAGCGGACCGGCCCGCAAGACCGGTCCGGATTCTGGTGAGCGCCTGTCTTATGGGGGCATCGTGCCGCTATGACGGTGCGGACAACGGGCGCGAGGAGGTGCAGGCGCTCGGACAGCGTGCGGTGCTTGTGCCGTTCTGTCCGGAGATTTACGGCGGCCTGATGACGCCGCGGATGCCCTCGGAGATCCGGGACGGCGGTGTTTTCGCGAAGGATGGCAGAGATGTCACGCACCAGTACATGCGCGGCGCGGCGGAGGCGCTGAAAATGGCGCAGCTGCTCGGCTGCCAGGCCGCGGTGCTCAAGGAGCGCAGCCCTTCGTGCGGCAGTCATCAGATTTACGACGGCACCTTCACCGGGACGCGGATCGACGGGATGGGCGTGACCGCCCGGCTGCTCGCGGAGCATGGACTCCGTATCTTCAGCGAGGAGGAGACGGAGGACTGCCTGCGGTGGATCGAGGAGCAGGGATCAGAGCGAAGGTGAATCGGCTATCCTTGCAGCGGATGGACGACAGCACAGAACGTCTGCCAAAGTGCAGCACGGAATAGTCCGGAAGAAAAGGAAGGAAAGGAAAACGAGATGTTCAAGGATTTGGTGAAGGCGAACCGGAGCTATCGCGGGTACGATGAGAGCCGGCGCGTCACAAGGGAGGAACTGATGGAGATGGCGGACTGCGCGCGTCTCGCGGCGTCGAGCGTGAACCAGCAGCCGCTGCAGTATTATCTGGCGTGGGAGAAGGACGAGGTCGACCGCATCCAGGCGCTGACGAAGTGGGCGAGAGGGCTGCCGGAGCTGACGCTGCCGCACCCGGGAATGTGCCCCACGGCGTTTATCGTCATCTGTCAGAATAAAGAGCGCGGGGAGTCGCTGGCGCGCTTCCAGCGGGACGTCGGGATCGCGGCGCAGACGATTCTGCTCGCAGCGACGGAGATGGGGCTGGGCGGCTGTATGATCGGCAATTTCGGCGCAGCCAGTGTGTCGGAGGCGCTGGGGCTGCCGGAGCATCTCTCGCCGATGCTGATCGTGGCGATCGGAAAGCCGGCGGAGCAGATTGTGCTGACCGAGATCGCGGACGGCGAGAGCGTGGCCTACTACCGGGATGAACACGACGTGCACTACGTCCCGAAGCGCAGGCTGGAGGACGTCGTGCTGGACCGCGCGAAGCTTGGTGCGGGTGAAGCCTGAAAAGGTTTCTATTATATATATTATTACATACAGGGGGAAATGATTATGAGCAACTGGTCAAGATTTACGTATCTGCCGGGGCTGCCGCTGGGAAAAGACGGCAGGAGAGTGACTGGCTCCAAGGAGCATATTGAGCTGTCGCGGACGGCGGCCACTGAGGGTATGGTGCTGCTGAAAAATGAGGAAGGGGTGCTCCCGCTTGCAAGAGGGCAGAGAGTCGCTCTGTTCGGCAAGGCGTGCACGGACTATGTGAAGGGCGGCGGCGGAAGCGGCGATGTGACCGTGGACTACGTGCGCAACCTGCTGGACGGCATGCGCGCGAAGGAGGCGGAGGGCAAGGTCTCCTTGTACGCTCCGCTGGGGGCGTTCTATGAAGACGTGACGGCAAAGCAGTACGCGGAGGGCATTGTGCCGGGCATGACCGCGGAGCCGGAGGTGCCGCAGCCGCTGCTGGACGGCGCCAAGGCATTTACCGACACGGCAGTGATCTCGATCTGCCGTTTTTCCGGGGAAAACTGGGACCGCACGGTGAAGGCGGACGAAGCGCACACGTCAGAGTTCCAGAACGGCGAGGAGCTCGGGCTGCTGGGCCGCGCTGCCCAGGTGTTTGAGCGCGGCGATTTCTACCTGTCTGCGGCAGAGCAGAGGCTGGTGGACACGGTGAAGGAGCACTTTGCGAAGGTGATTGTCGTGATGAACGTCGGCGGCATGGTGGACTCCTCGTGGTTCCACGATGACGCGCAGATCCAGTCCGTGCTGATGTCCTGGCAGGGCGGCATGGAGGGAGGACTGGCGACGGCGGACCTTTTGTGCGGAGATGCGAACCCGTCCGGAAAGCTGGTCGACACGTTTGCAAAGTGCCTCGAGGATTACCCGTCCTCCTACAATTTCCACGATTCCGAGTACTATGTCGAGTACACAGACGACATCTACGTGGGCTACCGCTATTTTGAGACCATTCCGGGAGCGGCAGAGAAGGTCAACTATCCGTTCGGCTTCGGCCTCTCCTACACCGAGTTTACCGTGACAGAAAAATCAGCCGTGCTCACGGAGGACGCGCTGACCGTGTACGCGGAGGTGACAAATGTGGGCGAGTGCGCCGGCAAGGAGGTCGTTCAGCTCTATGTGAGCGCGCCGCAGGGATTGCTCGGCAAGCCGGCGAAGGAGCTCAAGGCGTATCAGAAGACGCGCCTGCTCGCGCCGGGCGAGACGCAGACGGTAAAGCTCACTGTGGCGAAGGCTGCGCTGGCATCGTACGATGATCTGGGAAAGGTCTGCAAGTCGGCGTATGTGCTCGAGAAGGGGGTCTATACCTTCTGGCTCGGCACGAGTGTGCGCGACGTACAGCAGGTTTCCGCGGAGTACCGGGTCGAGGAGGACGCGGTGGTCTGCCAGCTGACCGAGAAATGTGCGCCGAATATGCTCAGGGAGCGTCTGCGCCCGGACGGGACGATGGAGCCGCTGCCGACGGATGAGACGGCGGTCCGGATCTCCGCGTGGAGCAGGGAGGAGACTCCGGCGATGAGCCCGGCAGTCCGCGCGATGGACGGCGTGAGCTTTGGCGTGAATGAAGGGGCAAAGGCATTTGAGCAGGTGGCATCCGGCGAGCTGTCACTCGACGCGTTCATGGAGCGTCTGTCGCTCGACGATCTGATCCAGCTCGTGTGCGGCCAGCCGAACACCGGAATCGCGAACACGTTTGGCTTTGGCAACCTGCCGGAGTACGGTGTGCCGAACGTGATGACGGCGGACGGCCCTGCAGGGCTGCGGATCCGCCCGGAGGTCGGCGTGCACACGACGGCGTTCCCGTGCGCGACGCTGCTCGCGTCCTCGTGGAATCCACAGCTCGTGGAGCAGGTCGGCGAGGCAGGCGCGTCGGAGGTGCTCGAGAATAATATCGCGGTGTGGCTGACCCCGGCGATGAACATCCACAGAAGCCCGCTGTGCGGCAGAAACTTCGAGTACTACTCGGAGGATCCGCTGATCGCGGGAAAGACGGGCGCGGCGATGGTGCGCGGCATCCAGTCACAGCATGTCGCGGCATCGGTCAAGCATTTCTGCTGCAACAACAAGGAGACGTGCCGCTTTGAGAGCGATTCCCGCGTCTCCGAGCGCGCGCTGCGCGAGATCTATCTGAAGGGCTTCGAGATCGTCGTGCGCGAGTCTGATCCGTGGACGATCATGTCCTCGTACAACATCGTGAACGGGCAGCGCGACTCCGAGAATCAGGACCTGCTGACCGGGATTCTGCGCGATGAGTGGGGCTTCAAGGGCATGGTGACGACCGACTGGTGGAACCACGCGGAGCAGTACCTCGAGGTGAAGGCCGGAAATGACGTCAAGATGGGCTGCGGCTATCCGGAGCGGCTGAAGAAGGACTGTGAGGAAGGCAGAGTCTCGAAGGAAGAGATTGCAGTGTGCGCAAGACGCGTGCTGGAGATGATCCTGAAGGTAGGCTGACGCGGGAGAGAAGGCTCAGGCATTTGCCGTCTCATGAGAGCGCTGAATGTTCAGAGGGCGCCCGCCCGGCGCTGACCGATGCGGAGAAGTACCGCAACTATACGGCTGCTGCAGACAGGGGAACCTGGCTGCGGCAGCTTATCCTGTCTATGCTTACTGCAGTTACAGGACTGCGACACCCTCAGGAAGCATCGGGAATGCCGGATACGGACGGAGACACAGATCGAGTAGAAATGTCGGATGAGGAAGCGGAAGATGGAACAGAAAATGGAACAGGCAGAGAGAAAAAGCAGTACGAAGAATCTGACAGAGGGCAGCCCCGCAAGGCTGATCCTTCTTTTTGCGCTGCCCTTGATGGCAGGAAATATTTTCCAGCAGCTGTACACCGTCGTGGACACGGCCGTGGTCGGGAAGGTGCTCGGTGTCGGGACGCTGGCGGCGCTCGGCGCGGTGGACTGGCTGAACTGGCTCGTGCTCGGCGTCGAGCAGGGCTTTGCGCAGGGCTTTTCGATCCTGATGGCACAGAAATTCGGCGCGAAGGAGTACAGAAAGCTCCGCCAGGTGGTTGCAAATTCGATGTTCCTCTCGGTGTTTTGCGCCGTGCTCATGACCGTGCTCAGTGAAGCGCTGGCACGGCCCGTGCTGCTGCTTTTACAGACGCCGGAGGAGATTCTGCCGATCGGCATGGCGTACCTGCGCGTGCTGTTTGCGGGGTTGCCGGTGGTGATGGCGTACAATCTGGCCGCCTGCGTGCTGCGCTCCCTGGGCGACGGGAAGACGCCCTTGTACGCGATGGTGGTCGCCTCGCTGGTCAACATCGGGCTGGATTTCCTGTTTGTGATGGGCTTTGGCTGGGGCGTGGAGGGCGCTGCGATTGCGACGGTGATCGCTCAGCTGATCTCAGCGTGCTACTGCTTTTTCCGGATCCGCAGGATCGAGGTGCTGCGCATGTCGCGCGAGGACTGGCAGCTGGAGCACGGACTTATGGGAAGACTTCTTTTGCTGGGCGCGCCGATGGCGTTTCAGAATACGATTATTTCCGTCGGCGGCATGATCGTGCAGACCGTGATCAATGGCTTTGGCGTCGTGTTCATCGCCGGGTTTACGGCGACGAACAAGCTGTACGGCCTGCTCGAGACGGCGGCGACGTCGTACGGCTACGCGATGGTGACGTACGCGGGACAGAATCTCGGCGCAGGGCAGAAAAAGCGCATCTCCGCGGGGATGCGCGCGGGGCTTCTGATCGCGATGCTCACCTCACTGCTGATCACGGCTGTGATGCTGACGGCAGGGCGCAGCATCCTGTCCCTCTTCATATCCGCGGAGGGGGAGACCGGCGAGCAGGCGCTGGTGATTGCGTTCAAATATCTGAAGATCATGAGCATCTATCTGCCGATTCTCTACGTGCTGCATGTGACGCGCAGCTGCATCCAGGGACTGGGCAACACGGTGCTGCCGATGGTGTCCGGCTTCGCCGAGTTCGTGATGCGCACCGGCACGGCCCTCCTGCTGCCGCTCGTGATGGGAGAGAACGGAATTTTTTACGCCGAGATCCTCGCATGGCTCGGTGCAGACCTCGTGCTGGTGCCAAGCTACTTCTATGTGATGCGGCGGATCCACGGGCAGGAGGAAGAGAAGCGGCGGAATAAATAATCAGCGCAGCCGGCCGGAAATTCAGGCGTGAAAGCGGAAACTATTACAGAAGGTACAGGAGAATATGGAGATGAATTATCAGGAAGTGATCGAGCAGGCGAGGACCCGCGTGGGAAAATATTGTAAAGCGTGCACAGTCTGCAACGGGCGTGCATGCGGGAATCAGGTGCCGGGGCCGGGCGCGAAGGGCGTCGGGGACACGGCGATCCGCAATTACGAGAAGTGGCAGGAGATCCGCGTGAACATGGATACGATCTGCGAGAACGCTCCGGTCGACACGTCGCTGGAGCTGTTCGGCAGGACGTTCCGCTACCCGTTTTTTGCGGGACCGGTCGGCGCGGTGAACCTGCACTACGGGGAAACGTATGACGATCTGGCGTACAACCGGATTCTGGTGAAGGCCTGCAGCGAGAACGGGATCGCCGCATTCACGGGCGACGGGACGAACCCGGCTGTGATGGAGGCGGCCGCGCAGGCGATCGCCGCGGTCGGAGGCAACGGGATTCCGACGATCAAGCCGTGGAACATCGACACGATCCGGGCGAAGCTGGCGCTTTGCCGGGAGGCAGGCTGTTTTGCGGCGGCGATGGATGTCGACGCGGCGGGCTTGCCGTTTTTGAAGAACATGACGCCGCCCGCCGGGAGCAAGACGGTGGACGAGCTTCGCGAGATCGCGGCGCTTGCGGGAGTGCCGTTTATCGTGAAGGGCGTGATGACAGTGCGCGGCGCGCTCAAGGCGAAGGAGGCGAACGCGGCGGCGGTCGTGGTCAGCAATCACGGAGGCCGGGTGCTCGACCAGTGCCCGGCGACGGCTGAGGTGCTGATGGATATCGTGGACGCGCTGGCCGGCAGCGGCGTGAAGGTGCTCGTGGACGGCGGCATCCGCAGCGGCGTCGACGTGTTCAAGGCGCTCGCCATCGGTGCGGACGCCGTTCTGATCGCGCGCCCGTTTGTGACGGCAGTGTACGGAGGCGCCGAGGAGGGAGTGCGGCTCTACATCGAGAAGATCGGCGCGGAACTCTCAGACACGATGGCGATGTGCGGGGCGCACGATCTCAACTCCATCACGCGGGAGATGATCTGGTAAGGGATGGAATGTGAGCATCGGGCTTAGCTGTCGTCTGATACGGTGGTGAGCGGCAGGACATGTGTACCGAGACTGCCTGGGATAGATACCATGAGAGGCTGTGGAGAAGAAGCGCCCGGATAGAGGGAGGACTGTCTATGAAGTATAGGAAAGATCGCAGCGGCAACGAGATTTCGATTCTCGGCTATGGTTGCATGCGCTTTACGAAGAAAGGGTCGGAGATTGATCTGGATAAAGCGGAGCAGGAGCTGATGTACGCGATCCGGCACGGCGTGAATTACCTGGACACGGCCTACGTCTACCCGGGCAACGAGGAGGCGGTCGGGAAGATTCTCGCGAAAAATGGCTGCCGGGGCGACATCTACCTCGCGACAAAGCTGCCGCACTACCTGATCAAATCGCGCCAGGGTGCTCAGAAAAAATTCGAGGAGGAGCTGCGCCGCCTGCAGACCGACTACATCGACTACTATCTGATGCACATGCTCAACGACGTGAAGACCTGGGAGAAATTGGTCGCGGTCGGGATCGCGGACTGGATCGCCGAGAAAAAGCGAAGCGGCGAGATCCGTAACATCGGCTTTTCCTACCACGGAAACACGGCGAATTTTAAGGCGCTGCTGGACGCGTATGACTGGGATTTTTGCCAGATTCAGTACAATTATCTCGATGAGCATGCTCAGGCGGGGCGAGAGGGTCTGGAATATGCCGGCGAAAAGGGCATCCCGGTCGTCATCATGGAGCCCCTGCGCGGCGGCCGCCTCGTGAACTATCTGCCGCGGGAGGCGAAGCGGCTGATCGAGGAGGACGGCACCTTTGCGAGCCCGGCGGAGCTGGCGTTTCGCTGGCTCTGGGACCAGCCGCAGGTCACCTGCGTGCTCTCCGGGATGAACTCGATCGAGATGGTCGAAGAAAATATCCGGATCGCCGATACGGCAATGCCCGGAATGCTGACCGGGCGCGGGACGGCGCTCGTCGACGCGGTGAAGGCAGAGATCCGGAAGAAGATGAAGGCCGGCTGCACCGGCTGCGGATACTGCATGCCGTGCCCGAACAAGGTCGATATCCCGATGGCGTTTCACTGCTACAATGTGAAATACTCCGAGGGAAAGCAGTCGGGCATGTGGGAGTATGTGCAGTCCACCGCCATGCGCCGCGAGACCTCGAGCGCGTCCCAGTGCATCGGCTGCGGAAAGTGTGAGCGCCTCTGCCCGCAGGGCATCCCGATCCGCGAGAAGCTCAAGGAGGCGGCAAAGGAGCTCGAGACGCCGAAATACCGGGTGATCAAGTGGGCGGTGAAAACGTTCCGCATCTACTGAAGGATCCTCCGGCCTCGCGAAAGGAGCACGGTTACAATTCTGCCTTTGGCCGAACTGTAACAGGAGATTGAAAAAATCGGCGAGAAATTTGAAAAAAGTTGTTGACATTCTTTGGATGGTATATTATAATTCATCTTGCGTCAAGCGAAGGGCGTTCGCAATGCCTTGTAAACGGGGTGTGGCTCAGTTTGGCTAGAGCGCCTGGTTTGGGACCAGGAGGTCGCAGGTTCGAATCCTGTCACCCCGAGTTTTGAACAGGGTGACGTGAGATATGCAGGTGTGGTTCAATGGTAGAACATCAGCCTTCCAAGCTGAATACGTGGGTTCGATTCCCATCACCTGCTTTTTGAGTCTGTAGCTCAGTTGGATAGAGCAACGGCCTTCTAAGCCGTGGGTCGGGGGTTCGAATCCCTTCAGGCTCGCTTTTCTTTTTAAAGAAAATGAAATAGGGTAACCATTATGGTGGGTATAGCGCAGTTGGTTAGCGCGCCAGATTGTGGCTCTGGAGGCCAAGGGTTCGAATCCCTTTACCCACCCTTATTAATGGGCTATCGCCAAGCGGTAAGGCACAGGACTTTGACTCCTGCATTCGCCGGTTCGAATCCGGCTAGCCCAGCTTGGCGATTCGTCGTATCAGGGGTTTTGCATCCACAGGGTGTGAGACCTTTTTTATTTCCGCGAGCAACGAGCCAAGCAGCCGCGCTGGCATGGATATTTGGCGGTGCTGTGTGTCAGTGGCACACGTTTAGCACCAGCCGAAGTGAAATGTAGGACTGCCGCGGGGGATGCGCTTGCCGTTCGTTGTCTCTCATGATGCAGTTATGGAGGGATTGTTTGCTGTATCCGCTGCATGGACGCCGGAAATACTGTGATGGGAAGAAAAAAAGATTTTCAGAGAAACGGTTGTGTGTTATGATAGGAGTTAGCAGGAAAGATTCGGTCTACTATATATAATAGGAGGGAAGAGACAGGATGAAGACGATTGATCCCCAAATTTGGAAACAGGAGCTTCCGGAGTTTCGCAGGCAGACGGAGGCATTTTATGCAGGTGAGCTGAAGCAGGCGGCATACAAAGGCTTCTCCGGCTTTTACGGGAGCTATGCGCAGCGGGGCGGGCAGGCGAGCATGCTGCGGCTGCGGATGCCGGCAGGACGTGTCACGAAGGAACGGCTGGCGTTTGTGGCGGAGGCGGTGCGCAAGTACGCGGTAAAGAGAATTCATTTTACCACGTGCCAGACGATCCAGCTGCACGATCTCGACAAGGAGACGGTCTGCAGTCTGATCGAGGAGGCGCTGGATGCCGGGATCGTGACACTCGGCGGGGGCGGCGATTTCCCGCGCAACGTGATGTGCTCCCCGCTCTCCGGCGTGGACCCGGAGGAGTATTTTGACGTGCTTCCGTATGCGGAGGCAGCCGGGGCGTATCTGCTGCAGTTTATCAAGGCGGAGAAAATGCCGCGCAAGCTCAAGGTCGGCTTCTCGAATTCCCCGAAGAATGTGACGCATGCGACGTACCGGGATCTCGGCTTTGTGGCCCGCCCGGACGGAAAATTCGACGTCTACAGCGCAGGAGGACTGGGCAACAATCCGCAGCTCGGTGTGCGGGTCGCGGAGGCGGTGGAGCCGGAGCAGATTCTCTACTATATCAAGGCAATGTGGCTGACCTTCCGCGCGTATGGCAACTATGAGAACCGTGGGAAGGCGCGCACGCGCTATATGCAGGAAGCGCTGGGCGGACCCGAGCAGTATGCGAAGGCATACCGGGAAAAGCTGGACGAAGTGTTTGCGTCCGGGGAGGATCTGACGCTGCGGCTGGCAGAGCCGGGCGAGCTGACCGCAGAGAAGGTGGAACACAAGAATGAGAAGGCATCCCTCACCGGTGAAACGAGGATGGCTGGCGGTGCAGCGAGTATTCCGGCGGCCGGTGGGAAGACCGGCGATGGCAGCACGGCGGAGGGAGCGCGCGTTCTTTTGCAGAAGCAGAGCGGACTTTACACGGTGTGCTGGCATCCGATCGGCGGACGGCCGTCGGTGGAGGAGTTCTGTGCGGTCAACGAGGTATTGCAGGGAATCGAGGGCGCAGAGCTGCGGCTCGCTCCGGACGAGGGCGCGTATATCATAAATCTGACCGGGGCAGAGGCCGGGAGAGTGCTCGAGGTGACAGAGGGCGGTGCGCAGACGCTGTTCGAGACGTCGGTGGCTTGCATCGGCGCGAGTGTCTGCCAGGTCGGCGTGCGGGATTCTCAGTCGCTGCTCGCAGCGTGCGTCGCGGCGGTGCGCGAGGTAGGGCTTCCGGACGGAGCGCTTCCGCAGATCCATATCTCCGGCTGCCCGTCCTCGTGCGGCACGCACCAGACCGGAGCGCTCGGCTTCCGCGGCGGCGTGAAGCGGGTGGATGGAAAACCGGTGCCTGGCTTTGTGCTTTACGTGAACGGAAGAGAGCAGCAGGGAGAAGAGACAATGGGACGTGAACTCGGCACGATCGCCGAGACCGAGATCCCGAAGTTCCTGGTAGCGCTCGGACAGGCAGTCGCGTCGTCCAAAATGGACTACGAATCGTGGCGCCAGGCAGACCCGTCGGCGCTGGAGGCGGTCGCGGCGAAGTATCTCTGATGCAGCTTCTACTGTTTAAATCGTGCGATTGCATACAACAGTTTATCCTGCGTTTTTTGTTGACAGACATGGAATGAGTGTTGTATGATGGGAAAGCGGACAGCCTGCCTTCACAGATCTGTGGCGGCAGGCTGGAAGCGAGACGTAGCATAGTCAGGCGGATATGGCGGAATTGGCAGACGCGCAGGATTTAGGTTCCTGTGCCGCGAGGCGTGTGGGTTCGAGTCCCACTATCCGCATTCAATAAACCGCGTATTTACTGGGAAATATCGCTCTTGTGTTGCATTTCGTGTTGCATCGAATCAAAATGTGAGAGCAGTTTGTCAGTAAATACGTTTTCATAGTCTTTAATGCTGTTCCGATAAATCCGTTTGAGCGTGACGTCGGAGCTCCAACCGCCTCGCTGCATGATGTACTGATCGGGAACTCCGAGAGCGTGCATAATGCTTGCGGCATAATGGCGAAGATCATGAAAGCGAAAGGGCGGGACATTTGCCTTGCGCAACGCCCTCTTGAAGCGGAGAGTAACCTGAGCCGGAGTCAGGTCTACGATCTTCCCCTGCTCGGGAAGAATGTCAAAGAAAAAATCAGGCATGCGTATTTCCCGCTGGCTCTTAAATGTTTTTGTCGTCTTGGTCTTGTATCCCCTATCAGGCCCTTTGACTACAGCCTGGCGGACCCGGATGATCTTTCCGCATACGTCCTTCCTATCTAATCCACATACCTCAGAACGTCGCAGGGTGCCGAATGCGGCGAGGTAAACGGCGCGGAGCATCTGGATATCATTTTTCTTCAGATAGTCGATGATAGCCGAAATATCGCTGTCAGAAGGGACATACAAATCCGGGAGAACTTGTTGCGGAATCTTAATCCGGATATGAAGCTCCGGCGCAAAGGTATCCATGACTGCGCTTAGAAGTCCATAGATATTCTTCACATACTTTGGAGAATACCGGCTTGACAAATCATTAATCCAATCTTGTACTTCTGCAGACTTCAGATCGCAGATCTTTTTATCATCCAGGGCTGCATAACGCTTTTTCGACATTTGCCTGTAACCTCTTAAAGTTGCCGGAGAAAGAACATTGCTCTTCGTATCGCAGTATTTCGCGATCGCTTGTTTGACAGTGAGCTTTGAAGGGGATGTATACTGTTCCTTCGCAGCGGCCCAGGTTGCAGCTGCCTTTTCACAACGCCGCTTTCCTTTTGGGCTGGGGTCATCGTCGGTAAATGATTTGTAAATACGCTTTTTCTTGATCGATCCGTCTGGCTGCGGAATTTTCTCTGTGTGGGAATAGACCAAACAGCGCCAGCTGCCGGAACTCAACTTCTTTGCAGTTGCCATAAAAATTCCTCCTTGTCTGTGCGACGTCGCACAAAAGTATAAAAATAACACCTATACAGGTGCCGGAGGATTGTGGTATAATCTTCTTGATGAGGGAAGATTATACAGACTCTCCGGAGCCTGTATAGCATCTATGTAAATCCGCTTCGGTGTTGGCGCACCGGGGCGGTTTTGCTATTTATTTGAGCAGATCAGATATGGTAATGCTCAGGTCGCTGTATATGCCCACCTGGATCGCCTGATCGAAGGGAATGATCGTAGGGGCGGCATCCTCCTCATAGCGGTAGACGGTGGTACGCTCTTTTGCCGGATCGACGATCCAGTATTCACGGACGCCGGCGTCCAGATAAAGGGCGTTTTTGGTGGAATAATCCATTCTCCGGCTGCTCGGTGAGACAACTTCGATGATGAAGTCCGGCGCGCCCTCGCAACCCCTGTCTGAGAGCTTGCTCTTGTCGCATATGACGCTGATATCCGGCTCAACGTAAGTTTCCTCGTCTGCGTTCAAAAACACCGCGAATGGGGCGGGATAGACTTCGCAGGAGCCTCCCTGAGAACGGACGTGCTGTCCGATGATCTGAGTGAATTGAGAAACAAGTTTCTGGTGTATCCGGCTCGGCGGTGCCATATCGTAGAGCAGGCCGTCGATCAGCTCCGCGCGCCGGCCGTCCGGGAGATTGTAGATGTCCTCAATGGTATGGGACTTTTCTTTTGGCAATGGCATGGTAACAGCTCCTTTCTGTTATAGGCCGAGTTCTTTTAATGCGTCCTCCTGAGAAACAAATTCATGACAATCAGGATTGTTTTCAATTTCCTGCAGCATCATTAAATCTATCTCGTCTGGTTCCACAGCGTCTATGTCATTCCAGCGTTTAGGAGAGATAACATAACGGTTCTGAATTAATTTCCAGAAAAATTCAGCTTCTTTTTCATTCATAAGTGATACGGCCCCTATAATTCGCTCTTTTACTGCGGTCATATAAATCACACTCCTTTATAAATCTGTCCACGGTTTCCGATAGCTTCGATAAGAAGAATATTCCCATTCACATCAAAAATTACACGATAATCGCCAACACGAAGCCGATAGCCGCGCCTGCCCTGCAGGGCTTTCACATCTCCTGCAGGAAGGAGATTAATCGCATTGATAATACGTTTTCGGGTGACGGTGTCCTGCTTTTTCAGAAATTTGATTGATTGTTTTGAATACTGTATATCCAGATAACCCCCTCCTTTCTGCCGCCGTAGCGGTTTAATCCGATATTCTTTCCATTACCGCTAGGCTTGGCATGAAGAAGATAATATAGTTGTCAACTTCAACACATACACCATATTTACTTCGGTATTGAGAAATCGCATCGTGCAAGAACTCTACCGTCACGTTTAGGTATTCTGCTATCTCCGACGCACTTCGGCAGCCGTGCTCGTATGCTCTAATGATGCCGAACAGCCCGATCATTTTATTGTAGGCCCATAGCCGCGCTCTGAGTTCCTGCTTACGGTTTTCGACCGAGGACTGATCAAGGATGTCGCCGACAGTAGTGTAGTAGTGGCCGAGCTCCTCTGCGAGCACGCAGGATTTTTCAGCAGAAGGAATATTTCCGCGCACCGCAATTCTATTTTTGTATATGCGCCCTTTATACCCGGGCAAATTCTTTTCTTTTATAATCAGATCATGTTTTTCTGATTCTATCATTAGATCTTCGTATGTCAAAATATCACTCCCATTCGGAATCGTCCATCATAATAGAATCTCCTGCACGACGTTCTTCTGGCGTACAGGTTTCGTCTTCGTGGGCAGCATTCAGGACAAGATCGGAGGCAGAATCTTGCGGAAACTCAACGATGGCTGCCAAGCGAGAGCGGAGCTCGGTGAGTTGCTGGACGCGGGCGGCCTCCCAGTCGAGGACTATGTTGACGTGCTCCTGGCCGGAAGGGTCGAGGGCGTGATATTTTTCTAAAAGAGAAGAATCGTTTGCACTAATTGGCGAGGGGATACTAAGGTTGCCTTTCGCTATCTCTTCTAATTCGTCAGGGGTAATACCCAACGAGGAACATATCTTGCATATATTAATATAGCTCGCTTTCTCTGTGCCATTCTCAAAAATGGATTTAACTGTGGAATATGCAATGCCACTTGTTTTAGAAATATCGGACACTTTCAGATTTCTATCTTCCATTAGTTTTCTTAATATAATCGAACGTTGCATTTTTTTCACCTCCATAGCCTGATATTACTACAAAGTATGCTATATGTAAATAGGAAATTGCAAAATTTCGCAAAAAAGCATAAAAATAATTCTTGACAAATGCGAAATACCGCAATATAGTATAGATAGAAATTGCGGAATACCGCAATGGAACGAAAGAGGTGAGAAAATTGATTGTGGTAAAGTGCAATAATCTTGAGGCGGAGATGAAAAGAAAGGGAATAACGAGGTCGGATATCGCAAAATGTATTGGTTGCTCAATGAGGACAATATATTCAAGGTTTAATGGAGAATCACAATGGTTATACAACGAATGCGTAGTCATAAGAGACGTATTCTTTCCGGATTCCGATTTGCAATATTTGTTTCCTTATAGTGCAGGTGAAAGAGAGGTGGTATAAATCTTTACCTTAGTTATCGCAACGATAAACATGACCTCCATCCTCCTGCTAGCGCTTTCATACAGGAGGATGGTCAAGTTTACGAAAGATGTTCTTAGAAAGGAACTCAGAGTCCCACGCTCTAGTTCAGAAGTTGACGTAGAAAAGTGTCTACTGGATTAAAGGAATCCGATATCTTGTGGTATAGAGACTCAAGCCTTGAGCTATACGCGAGATAAGAGGAACCATAATTCAGGGCAGCAGGTAAACAGGATGGATTCGCCTGCACAAAAAGATAATACTGGCCATCAATGCCGGGGATTAAAAATATATGGCCAGATTGGAACTTGGTTACGTACCCTTCGCCGTTGCGCAATTCGCTAATTGTAGAGAAGTATTTGAGGGAATATGGGTTTGTGTCGTCCATAACGTTGTAGGGGATCCAGATGATTTCACCGGAATTGGTTTTTTCATCGATTTTATCAATAATCTGGTTGAGGTTGAATGCGGGCATTTTGTTAAATCCTCCTTATTCTTGGCTTACTGGTTATTTGGTCTAATAGAAAGAGAAATTGACGTTCATTATCATTGGGAAGGACTTCCGGGGAGGAGTCAAGCAGTTCAAGCATTTTTTGTATATGGCTTTTCTCTTCGTTGGAAAGGATGTCATTATATTCTTTCGAGTAAGAAAGAAGACGAAAACGAAAATCGGATATTAACGACTTGCCGTCTTGAAATTCGTTTCGTACAGCATTAAGCCCGGAGGAGCGCAAGTCATCCATGATGTCTTGACGCTGTATATTAAAATCTTCGGACAAGTGTTGTAGTTCAATGGCTTTTTGAATCTTCCCTGTACGATAGGTGATCCAGAATGAAAAACCAAGCCCGATAATACTGGCAATACCAGCAGCGATATTTAATCCATCCATAAGTGTCATATTTATATCACATCCTTTTTTAGAGTTTATCATGATGTGAAAAATATTGCAAGAAAATAGAAGAATTGTTTGAATCGGACAAGTCAGAGAAGGAGGTGGTGTAGGTGGGGAATAGATGGACTAAGAAAGACACAATAGAAATTATCGTGTCAGCGACTCTTAGCGTGATTGTGGCGATTGTAGTCACCCTTTTAACATTGCAGTGATTAAGGCCGTGATAAAAGCAACGACGGCGGGAACCAAAATGGAGGTTACGAGGAATTTAACCGCTGCTTCTATAGAAATTTGAAATCTGTGGATTCCTTTTTGGGTGAGGCAAAAACGATCTTCGTCCAAACCGTATGTAGGAACAGACTTTATGTATTTCTTGTCTTTGAGGGAATCAATTAGCCCATTTATTTCCGAAGACAATGCGTAGCAGGGCAACATACGTTCCAGATCTTCGGCAAGATGGAAGGAAACATCGCTTGGGTCATAGAAAAAGGGGTCTTCTGAATGAAAGGTTAATGTATTAAGTAATTTCAGAAGCTTTGATTCCTGTAGAGTCATTTGAAACCTCGATAATAATTATATTTCGACATGGTAGTACTGATAAGAAGATTATAAAGGGGCAGGGAAGAAAAAGCAACAGATTTTGCAGCAGAGAAGGAGGTGGTGTAGGTGAGATTCTGGAACAGAATTAGAAATAATCTGAAATCCCAGAGCAAAATGTCTTATGCAGCTTTGGTATTATCGATTATTGCTTTATTAGCGCAATTATGGAAATGATAAGTGCCGCTATAGCAATCCAGTTACTACAGAGATACGAGGTGAATAGTTTCAGACAGTAACGGATCGGATGAAGCGTTCTATATGATATGGAAATCTTCTGTAAGAGGCCGAAGTCATCCTTTGAAACATCTATATAGTGGTGTTCGACTAAGAACTCGAGGGATGCTTTAACTGTTCCAGCGGACGCGATATCACAAAATGGATCCTCAATTCCGGAAAAATAAATTACCTGCTCGTTTGATTTTTGGACTTCATCAAGTATCTGCTTAGTAATCGTATCCATGTTTGACCTCCACTTTAGAATACTGAAATCAGTATAGTGGACGTAAATAGAAAAAGCAAGACAAAATGAACGAGAGCTCACTGCTGGGGGCGATAGAGAAGAAGGTGAGATAGATGGGAATACCGCAGATTTTGATTCTTGCGTTATATATGCTTTCACTGGGCGTTGAACTGGCGAAGCATGGAGAAACGAAAGTCATGAAGTACGATTTCGGTGGAAAGATGCTGGCAACCATGATCGTGATCGGGCTTCTGATCTGGGGAGGATTTTTTAAGTAAAAATGGAGTACAGGGAGGTGAGGTAGATGCCTAAGACGAATTTATGCAAACCGCGTGTAGATCCGCGGTGTAATGAGACAAAAGCATTGATTCTTGCGGGCATGGCCAGAAAGGATATGCCGCGCAAGAAGCTGGCCGAGAAGGTAAAGCTTCCGATCAGCACGTTTAACGATCGGATGCGTAATCCGGAGAACATGCGCTTGGGTGAGTTGTGGCTAATCCTCGATGCATTAAATACATCGGAAGAAGATAAGCGGAAGATTGTATGAGAGGAGGAAGAGACGTGGACAAGTACATAACCATAGCCGACTATGGCAGCTACGCGGTCGTCGAGCCGGCCGGCAGCGAGAACACACTGAGTATCACCGATCAGGCCGCGGAGATCTGCCGCCGGCGCGCGGTCAAGTGTCGGCAGATCCGGGAGAATCGGGAGGCGGTTGTGTCGGCTACGGCCGGAGGGATCCTGGTGGCAGCAACGCTGATCCTGATGGTGGGATCGTGGCTGCTGGGGATTGGATGATGAGGAGGATGGACATGGGAAATCTGACCGAGGAGGAAATTTTGGAATATCTCAGGCTGGTAGACCGCAGATTGGAGATCCATTTAATGGGGGTGAACTGGAAGCAGGAATACACGGAGGAGCTCGAGCGGATCGAGAAGCGGCTTGCGGTGCTCCGGGAGAAAGTCGATGCGGAGCATGAGATAAGAGCAGCAAAATAGAAAGCGCCCTTAGGAGTGAGGGCTCCGTGGGGCGCAAGGATAATAGATCAAAAGCAGTATAGCACGGATCTGAGAAGATGGCAAACACTATCACATCGGATCTGAAGATTACATGATAGGAGGGAAACAAATCATGACTTTAAGACTTGACATCACTATTACAGGACTTGACCGGATCGCGGAAGCGATATTGGCGCTTGCGGGTGGCATGCACCAGGTGGGAAGCCAAGGGAGGGCACATCAGGAGGACAGCCTGACCGGAATGCATCAGGAGGCGCCGGGGCGCACATCGGAATCAAAATCCCCGGCCGCTATTCCAACAGTACCGGTAACGACGGCTCCCACTGCAGCGCCTGTCGGACTGGTACCGACCGCACCTACGACGGCTCCCGCTACACCGACACCGATTGTTCCGACAGCGGTAGCTGCCACGTCGTTGCCGGCATCCCCTGCGGTCGCTGCCGCACCGACCGCGCCGACCTCAGGTATTGCACCTCAGACGGCGCCGGTGCAGTCCGGACAGCCGTCGTATTCGTTGGATGAGCTCGCGGCAGCGGCCATGACACTGATGGATTCGGATCCCAGGCGTACAGATGACTTGCAGGCGCTGCTGCGGTCGTTCGGGGTGGAGACGCTCCCCTCCTTGCCAAGAGCGCAGTACGGTGCATTTGCGACCGCATTGCGGGGAATGGGGGCGAGGATCTGATGGGACACAGTGAAAGGGCACATGCGCTGCTGAGCGCATCCGGGGCGCATCGGTGGCTGGTCTGCACGCCGAGTGCGCGGCTGGAGGAGCAGTTCCCGGACACTACGTCTGAGGCGGCTGCAGAGGGGACGCTTGCCCACGAACTGGCGGAGCTCAAGGTCCGCAACTTTGCGTACCCTGCCGGTTTCGGAAAACAAAAACTGGCGGCCGGGATCCGGAAGCTGAAAAAGGACAAGCTCTGGCAGGATGAAATGCAGGGATACACGGATGATTATCTGGAGTACATAAAGGCTTCGGCTCTCGCCTTCCAGAGCGCTCCGTATATCGCGGTTGAGAAGCAGGTGGACTTATCCGGGTATATCCCGGACGGATTCGGGACGGCTGACTGCATCCTGATCAGCGGCAGAATCCTGCACGTGATTGATTTTAAATATGGGAAAGGGGTGCCGGTCAGCGCCGAGGAGAACCCGCAGATGAAACTGTACGCGCTGGGGGCCTACACCGCCTATTCCATGCTCTATCCGATCGAGAAGGTGAAGCTGTCGATTGTTCAGCCGAGGCTGGACAGCATATCCGAGTGGGAGTGCAGCCTGGGACACATCCTGAAGTTCGGGGGATACGTGAAGCAACGCGCCTCCCTTGCGATAAAAGGGGAAGGCCCTTATGCACCGGGTGTGAACCAGTGCCGGTTCTGTCGGGCGAAGGCAGTCTGCCGCGCCCGGGCGGAGAAAAACGTGGAGCTGGCATTTGCGGTGACCGAGAAGCCCGCGTTATTGGAGAACGGGGAAATCGGCGAGTTCCTGCAGAAGGGCGAGGATGTTGCGAAATGGCTGGAAGATCTGAAGGATCACGCCCTGCAGGAGAGCCTCGCCGGGAGGGAGGTGCCTGGCTGGAAGGCGGTGGAAGGGCGTGGATCACGCGAGTGGACGGATATGGATGCCGCTTTTGCCGTTCTGCAGCAACACGGAACGCCGGAGGCCCTGCTGTGGGAGCGGAAGCCTCTTACCCTGGCTCAGGTAGAGAAGACGGTCGGGAAAAAGGAGTTTGCCGAGTATGTATCAGAGTATGTGACCAAAAAGCCCGGCAAACCGGCACTCGTAAAGGCGTCGGACAAGCGTCCGGCAATCACAAACAAAATCACTGCCGAAGAGGCATTTAAGGAGGAAATGAAGTCATGATTGGAGATGCAACGAATGTAACAACCGGAGAAGTGAGATTGAGCTATGTGCACCTGTTCAAACCGTACGCGGCTATGCAGGGACAGGAGGAGAAGTACAGCGTCACCGTCCTGGTCCCGAAAACGGATACCGATACGATGGCGCGGATCCAGGCGGCGGTCGAGGCCGCAAAGCAGAGGGGGATCGCGGACAAATGGAACGGCCAATGCCCGCCGATCGTGCCGGTGCCGGTGTACGACGGGGATGGTGCGCGCCCGTCCGACGGCATGCCTTTCGGACCGGAGTGCAAGGGCCACTACGTATTTACGGCAAGCGCAAAGGTAGACTATCCGCCTGAGGTAGTCGATAAGATGGGAAATCCGATCATCAACCAGTCTGAAGTGTACAGCGGTATGTATGGGCGGGTGAATGTCAGCTTCTACCCGTATTCCTTCGGAGGCAAAAAGGGGATCGGATGCGGGCTCGGACCGGTGCAGAAGCTCCGGGACGGTGAGCCGCTGGGTGGATCGGCGCCGACGGCTGCGCAGGCGTTCGGCGCGCCACAGCCGGCTGCAGCGGCCCCGGCCGCACCCTACGGGACGGGTCCTGCGGGCTACCAGCCGCCTGCGCAGGGGTTCCAGGCGGCACAGCCAGCCACGAGGATCAATCCGATCACGGGGCTGCCGATGTAAGGCGAAGGACAGGGGCTTTGGCCCCTGTCCCGACAGGAGGGATATGTGGTGAAGCATCTGAGTATTGACATTGAAACACGCAGCAGCGTGGACATAGGGAAGGCCGGGGCATACCGGTATGCGCAGTCGGAGGATTTCCGGATCCTCCTGTTTGCTTATATGGAGGATGAGAATCCCGTGGAGGTTGTTGACCTTGCGTGTAATGAACCCATACCGGCGCGGATCGTGTGCGCGCTCTCCGATCCTAAGGTGAAAAAGCACGCATACAATGCGGCGTTTGAGTGGTACTGCCTGAACCGGGCGGGGTACGATACTCCGATCGAGCAATGGCGTTGCACGATGATACATGGCCTGTACTGTGGTTATACAGCCGGTCTGGATGCAACGGGCAAAGCGATCGGACTGCCGCAGGATAAGCGCAAGCTTTCTGTCGGCAAGGCGCTGATCCGGTATTTTTGTACACCATGCAAGCCTACGAGGACGAACGGAGGTCGCACCTGGAACGAACCGTGGCATGATCCGGCGAAGTGGGAGCTGTTCAAAGAATACTGCGGGCAGGATGTTGTGACGGAGCATGAGATCGAGCTCCGGTTGAGACAGTTCCCGATGCCAGCAGAAGAGGAGAGACTCTGGCAGATGGATGTCCGGATGAACGCATTCGGGGTGCGGGCGGACCGTACGCTGGTGAAGGGAGCCCTTCTGGTGAACCAGGAGAGCGAAAAGCAGCTTGTGGAAGAAGCATGCGCACTGACAGGGCTAGCCAACCCGAATAGCACCGCACAGCTTACTGAATGGCTGGAAGGGCAGGGCGTAAGCTGCAAGAACCTGCAGAAGGAAACCGTATCCGATGCCCTTGCGGGGGAACTGCCGGAAAAAGCGCGCAGGGTGCTGGAGATCCGTCAGCAGCTGGGGAAAACATCCATTAAGAAATATGTGACGATGAGCGCGGCCATGTGTGCAGATGACCGGATCCGGGGCCTGACACAGTTTTACGGTGCGAACCGAACGGGCAGGTGGGCCGGAAGGCTGGTACAGATGCAGAACCTCCCGCGAAATTATCTGAAGACGCTTGATTATGCCAGAAAGACAGTCAGGAACCGGAATTATGGAGGGCTCAGGCTTTTGTATGGGAATGTACCGGATACGCTTTCGCAGCTGATCCGGACGGCGTTTATCCCTTCGGAAGGGAATAAGTTTGTGGTTGCCGACTTCTCCGCCATTGAGGCGCGCGTGATCGCATGGCTGGCGGGGGAGCAGTGGGTGAACGAAGTGTTCGCGACACATGGGAAGATCTATGAGGCGACGGCGTCGCAGATGTTCCACGTGCCGATTGAGAAGATTGCAAAAGGAAATCCGGAGTACAGCCTGCGTCAGAAGGGGAAGGTCGCAACGCTCGCGCTGGGATACCAGGGAGGAACCGCCGCACTGATCGCGATGGGGGCGCTGAAGATGGGTCTGTCGGAGGAGGAGCTTCCGGACATTGTACAGCGCTGGCGTCTGGCAAACCGGCGGATTGTGGACTTGTGGTATGCGGTAGAACAAGCTGCGCTCCAGACGATGCAGAGCGCACAGCCGCAGGCGATCAGAGGACTGATCTTCCAGCTGGAAGGCGACCTTGTCTACGGGCAGGCATTCCTTACTGTGCAGCTGCCAAGCGGCAGGAAGCTATTTTACCCAAGGCCATTTCTGCAGGAGAACCAGTTCGGGAAGATGGCGGTGCATTATTATACGGTCGGCCAGCAGACAAGGAAGTGGGAGGTCGCATCTACCTACGGCGGGAAGATGGTGGAGAATATTGTCCAGGCGATCGCAAGGGACTGTCTCGCGGAAACGCTGCGCCGGATCGACGCCAAAGGACTGCAGGTGGTTTTCCACGTGCACGATGAGGTGATCATTGATGCGCCGATGGATGCCACCGTAGAGGAGATATGCGGCTTGATGGCGGAGCCGATTCGGTGGGCGCCGGGGCTTATCCTGAAGGGCGCAGGATTTGAAAGCGATTATTACATGAAGGACTAGGAGGAATGGCGGGATGTTATACAACAGGGAGCTGCGGATCAGCAGCGCAGGGAGCCGGAAGGCGACAGTGTGGCCGGCGAGCAGGATCCTCTGGTCCGAGTTTACGGAGCGCCTGAAGAGCCCCGTCCGGGGTACGGAGACCGTAGAAGAATACCTGAAGCTGCCGAAGTCCCGGCAGGATGAGTTAAAAGACGTCGGAGGCTTTGTCGGCGGCACCTTCGCGGGAGAGCGCAGGAAGGCGGCAAAGGTGATGGGCAGGGACTTGGTCACGCTGGATCTTGACAGCATTCCAGCGGGACAGACGAACGATATCCTGAAACGGGTATCCGGCCTGGGATGCGCCGCTGCCGTCTACAGCACGAGGAAGCATACGGATTATGCGCCGCGGCTCCGGGTAGTCCTGCCTCTTGATCGGACGGCGTCGGCAGACGAGTACGAGCCCGTGGCGCGGAAGCTCGCTTCCCTGATCGGCATCCAGTTCTGCGACCCGACAACCTTCGAGGCATCCCGGATGATGTACTGGGGCAGCTGCTGCGCGGACAGCGGGTATATCTGTGAGGTGTATGACAATCCGTTCTGCAGCCTGGACAGCGTGCTGGCGATGTACGGGGACTGGACGGATGTGGCCCAGTGGCCGCAGGTACCCGGGACGGAGGCGCTGGAGCGCAGACGACTGGCACGACAGGAGGACCCGACAACAAAGCGGGGCGTGATCGGTGCGTTCTGCAGAACCTACACCATCACGCAGGCGATGGACAAATTCATCCCGGGGATGTACGACGCGACGGATGTGCCGGGTCGCTATACCTATACGGGCGGTTCGACAACAGGCGGGGCTATTGTCTACGACGGAGATTTATTCCTCTACTCCCACCATGCGACAGACCCGTGTTCCGGGCTGCTCGTCAATGCGTTTGACCTCGTCCGGCTGCACAAATTCGGTGACCAGGACGCTGACTCAAAAGACGGCACGCCCGTCGGCAAACTTCCGTCTTTCGCTGCAATGAGCCGCCTGGCGCTTGATGATGCAGCGGTATCCGGGCTCATGGCGAAGGAACGACTGGAACAGGCGAAGAACGCGTTCGATCAAGCTCCCGGGCAGCAGGCGGACGCGGCAGGGTATGATATGTCGTGGCTGTCGCGGATGACGAAGGACGGGAACGGAAGGTTTGAGAAGACGATCAATAACGTGGTGCTTGTGCTGGAGAATGATCCCCTGCTGAAGGGGAAGATCGCAACGGATGAATTTGCGAGCTGCGGAATGGTCCTCGGGAGGGTGCCGTGGAACCAGAAGGATGAACGGCGGCGTTGGGAGGATGTGGACTACGCGGGCTTTTACCGGTACATGGAAGTGTTTTACGGGATCACCGGCCGGGAAAAGCTGGATAACGCGCTGATGATCGTAAGCAGTGAGAATAGGGTCAATGACGTAAAACAGTACCTGCAGGGGCTGGAATGGGACGGCGTGAAGCGGCTGGACACGCTGCTGTCGGATTATCTGGGGGCAGATGACAACGTCTACACGCGCTCGGTGATCCGGAAATCCCTGTGCGCCGCCGTGGCGCGGGGCGTTAACGGGGGCACCAAATATGACTATATGCCGATCTTTACGGGGCCGCAGGGGATCGGGAAGAGCACGTTCCTCGCAACGCTTGGGAAAACGTGGTTCTCGGATTCACTGACGACGTTTGAGGGCAAGGACGCGGCGGAATTGATACAAGGCACGTGGATCAATGAAGTGGGTGAGCTGACGGCCATGACGCGGCAGGAGACGTCTGCGGTAAAGCAGTTCCTGAGCAAGAGCGAAGACATCTACCGTGCGGCATACGGGCGCCAGACAAGGCGTTACCCGCGCCGCTGCGTGTTCTTCGGGACGAGCAACGAATCGGAGTTCCTGAAGGATACAACCGGGAACCGGCGCTTCTGGCCCGTGGATGTGGGCGTGCACCCGGCAAAGAAGTCTGTGTGGGAAGAGCTTCCAGGCGAGGTGGACCAGATCTGGGCGGAGGCATATGTGTACTGGACGCTGGGCGAGCGGCTTTTCCTGCCGAAAGAAGTGGAGGCGCTGGCGCTTGAACAGCAGGATTCACACAAGGAAATGTCCGGGAAAGAGGGCCTGATCCGCGACTTCCTGGAGAAGCCGGTTCCGGAGAACTGGGATCAGATGGACCTCCAGACAAGGAGGATGTTCTGGAGCGGCCACCTGCAGACGGGTCCTGTCCGCCTGATCCGACGCGAAAAGGTATGCGCGGCAGAAATCTGGGTGGAGTGCCTGAACGGTGATCAAAAGTATATGAAGCGGGCAGACAGTACGGAGATCAACGGAATCCTGCGCGGGATGAAGGGGTGGAAGGCGAATAAATCTCTGCGGCGGTACGGGCCGCATGGGATACAGAGAGGGTTCGAGAGGGTAAACAATGGCGCGTGAGATTATCGTTTACATTGTTTACAACGGCGTGTAAACGGGTAAACAGAAAAAATATGAAACGTTTACTCCCGTTGTATACGCTGGAACCCGCAGAAATCCAATAAAAATTATACTACGTAAACAATGTAAACAAATTTTATATATGAAATAAAAAATAAATAGAATAAATAAATAGGCGTCGTACATGGCGTACATGATACGGGTACATATACGCGTGCGCGAGAAGTATACAGGGCGCAAGGAGGAAGGGTATGAGGGAAAAGGAGATTGAGAAGATTCTGGTGGATGAGGTGAAGAAGCTGGGCGGCAGGGCCTACAAATGGGTGAGCCCGGGAAACGACGGGGTGCCGGACCGGATTGTGATCTTCCCGAACCAGCGGCCGGTATTCGTGGAGCTGAAAGCGGATGGCGGGAAGCTGTCGGCTCTGCAGGAGATACAGATCCGCCGGCTGCGGGAGCTGGGGCAATACGCAGAGGTTGTGAGAGGGATGAAAGGACTAGCAGAGTTTTTCCGGAACAGCGGATACACAAAGACGGCCAGGGCGCTGGAGGCACGGTACGGCCTTGCACAAGAGGGGGCAGACGATGGAATTTAAACCACATGCCTATCAGCAGCATTGCATTGACAGGATCATCCAGACAAAAAAGCTGGGGCTGTTCCTGGATATGGGCCTCGGCAAGACGGTCACCACACTGACGGCGATCCGGGAGCTGAAGTACAACCGGTTTCAGGTCCGGAAGGTACTGGTGATCGCGCCGAAAAAAGTGGCAGAAGGAACCTGGACACGGGAGAAGGACAAGTGGGAGCACACGAAGATCCTCCGCGTATCCCCGGTACTTGGGGGTCAGGCCAAACGGATCCGGGCGCTGAACACACCGGCTGACATTTACATCGTGAACCGTGAAAATGTTTGCTGGCTTGTAGATTACTACCGGAACAGCTGGCCGTTTGACATGGTTGTGGTCGACGAGAGCAGCAGCTTCAAGAGCCACACTGCGAAGCGGTTCAAAGCCCTGGCCAGCATGGGAGGCCACATTGACAGGTTGGTGGAGCTGACCGGCACACCGTCGCCGAACGGGCTGGACGATCTCTGGGCGCAGGTCTTCCTGCTGGACGGGGGTGAAAGGCTGGGAAAGCGGTACACGCAGTTCCGGGAACGGTATTTCCAGCCGGATAAGCGCGGGGCTGACGGGATGGTCTACAGCTACGAGGCGAAGCCCGGGAGTGAGCAGAGCATCCTGGAACGGATTTCCGATATCTGTATCTCCATGAAGGCGGAGGATTACCTGCAGCTGCCGGATATCGTCTATCACGAGGTACCGGTGGTGCTGGACGCCAAAGCGGAGAAGGCCTATAGGGAGCTGGAGCGGAAGATGGTCCTTGAACTGCCGGAGGATGAGGACGAGATCAGCGTCACCAGTGCCGCGGCCTTGTCGGGGAAACTACTGCAGCTGGCAAACGGCGCCGTGTATGACGAGGATCATCAGGTGCACGAGGTGCATAGCTGCAAAGTTGAGGCATTTATGGAGCTGATCGAATCCCTTCGGGGGAAGCCGGTACTGGTTTTTTATAATTTCCAGCACGATAGGAGCCGGATCCTGACGGCCCTGGAAAAGACCGGGCTGCATATCCGAGAGTTGAAGAAACCGCAGGACGAGGATGACTGGAATGCCGGGCAGATCGACGTGCTGCTTGCACATCCGGCCAGCGCGGCGTATGGCCTGAACCTACAGCAAGGCGGGAACCACGTAGTCTGGTTCGGGCTGACTTGGAATTATGAGCAGTACACCCAGGCGAACAAACGGCTGCACAGACAGGGGCAGTCAGAGAAGGTGATCATCCACCATCTGGTTTGCCGGGGAACCAGGGACGAAGACGTTATGCAGGCACTCGGCATGAAGGATGATGCGCAGAACTGGGTCATGCAAAGCCTGAAGGCAAGGATCAAAGCAGTCAAGGAGGGAAAAGGATGCTGATTACGATTAAGACAGAGAATGGGCATATGACGGTGGAACTGGATCAGTTTTTTCCGACAACGGTAACGCGCGTGCGGAAGCTGTTCCGGTTGATGCGGCAGGGGCTGCCGGAACAGGAGAAAGCGGCCGTGAGGGACTATCTTGACACGCGCAAAAGACAGGCGGCGGTCGACCATAGGGAGTTGAAGAGGCTCATTGGGGATCTCGAACTTCAGAGGCGGCAGACGGAGATGCAGCTGCGGGCCTGAAGGGGCGGATCACAGAGGCGAAAGCAGGAGTCCGCGCAGCGGAAAGCATTGAGAAAAATTCTGAGCAGTGGATACGGGAATTTGACACTATCGTTCGGGAATAGTAGACATACAAGGAGAATCATGATGGATGAGATAAAGTCAAAGGAGTGGTGGCAGGATGTATCCTATGCGAACGCGAAAGTAATCCTGCAGGCCAGCATCCGGGAGATGACAGACAGTTTTGTGACTGCAGGGTATTACCTGAAGCTGATCCGGGACACGGAGGGATACAAGGAGGACGGATACGGCACGATCTGGGAGTTTGCCGAGGCGGAATACGGGCTGCAGCGCACCACGGCCAGTCGATGGATGGCGATCAACGACCGGTTCAGCAAGGACGGCAACGCACCGGAGCTGGCAGACCAGTATAAGAATTTCGGCAAGTCGCAGCTGCAGGAAATGCTGTATCTGACAGATGACCAGACAGCGGAAGTGACACCGGATATGACAGTCAAGCAGATCCGGGAGATCCGGAGGCCGGAGCCGCAATCAGAGCCTAAGGTCAAGCCATTGTCTGCGCTGGGCTATCCGCGCAGGGAATATCCGCCTGGCAGTCTGATCGCAACGGCAGGCTGCGGCAGTAATGATTGTTTCAGCTGTCACCTGGCAGGATGTGAAATCCGTGGAGAGGAATGTTATTGCGTGGAAGCATCGTGCGGGAACCCATTCCCTTGCACGGTCTTGGAGCAGACGGAAACGCTGAAGCAGGAGATAGGGTATAGCTGCCAATTTGTGAATCCTGATTTGGCAAAGATCCGAGCAGACGGGATGTCAATTCCGTGCTGCAGAAACTGTGAGACACCCTGCGCGCATGAGTGCGGCAGATCGGGGGCGAAGAGGAGCAAAGGAACAGAAGCGGATTCGGGAGCGGATATCAGGGAAGATTGTGCGACGTCGCACACGGTAACAGAGCAACCGGCAGAGATTTCACAGGACGTGAAGGATGAACCACGGTTCACATCCGCATTCGTCAGGGATATCCTGTGGAACAAAGAGCGTGAACTGCGAGACCTGGAAGAATGCAATACAGATCCTGCCGGTAAGCTGCCACTGCAGTTGCTGCAAAGTCGCCGGGCGGTGGTCGCGGGACTGAGACTGTTGTTGGAATATACGGAGATGAGGGAGGAACGCGAGAATGAACAGACTGACACAAAAGGATGAGCAGGGCAACTGGTGTCTGAAGGGAATGCGGTGGGAAGAGTTTCGACCGGGCAAGGTGTTGACGAAGGAAATGTTTGATCGGCTGTATGGCGCACTGTGGAAACTGATGGAATACGAGGACACTGAACTGGATCCGGATGACGTGGAACGATTGAATGATTTTGAACAAACAGAGGCAGCAGGTCTTTTGAAGAAACTGCATGAGGAGCGAAGAAAACATAGATGGATCCCGGTAGAACAGCGGTTACCAGATACAGAAGATAATCTCGTTCTGATTCAGGTAAGTAGAAGACCAGAAGGTAGTATTGAACTGGACAACGCGCTTTGTCTTGCATTTTATAACCAGGAAGAAGGATGGATTCTTGAACTGTTCCCGGAATGGGAAGGAGCACAGCCTGTTGCATGGATGCCGCTGCCGGATTCCTATAAAGGGGAGGAAGAGCCATGAATTTGTCAGCTGGAAAGATGGCATTGAGTGTGCCGATTAGATACCACGTCAGGGACCTGCCAAGGTTGCAGAAGAAATACCGGCCGGGACAGCATATTACAGTAATGCAGATCCGGGAAGACGGCAAGGAGCGGAAGAAGTACCCGCAGAGGAAGGAATACATAATCGTGGCGCTGTATCCATTCAACGTAGACTGTGTGGATCTGTATGGCCATCATGAGAGCTTCGGGTATGTGCAGTTGGAGCAGAGCGTAGTGTAGGAGGTGAGGCCAATGGAAATCAAAGAGGAGAATGAGAAGAAGAAAGCCTACCTGCGGAGATATCTTGATGCGAAACGGAAGCAGGAGGCGATTGAGCGGGAGATCGAAGAGCTGCGGCTTGCCAAGATGTTCCCAGGTAGCCCGGTGCAGGATGGGATGCCAAAAGGATCCGGCGGCGGGGATCTGTCAGGATATGCGGAAAAGCTGGATGAACTTGACCGGGAGCTGCATGATCTGGTGGAGCAGAAGATTGCGATTAGGCTGGAGATCAGCAGGAAAATTGAGGCAATGTCGAATGAGACGGAGAGTCTGCTGCTGAGGCTGCGGTACATACAGGGGATGAAGTGGGAGGCGATTGCAACGGATATGGATTACACGTATCATCATGTAATCAAACTGCATGGAAAAGCACTGAAAAATTTTAAAGTGGATACACAATGATACACTCGACCTGTGATATAGTGTATCTGGGTTGAGTGCGAGATAAGCACATCTCATTATACCTCCTTGTATCTGCCACGCCGGCAACGTACATACCGGCGCGGCAAAACCGAAACGCCCATCCGATTGGGAGATGGCGTGAGCCGTAAAACCGAGCTGTGAGTTCGAATCTCAGCGTTTCGATTCTCCGCAAAGGAGACCCACAAACATTTTTTAAACGCCCTGTAGAAATACGGGGCGTTTTTAAATGTATATTAACCTGACGTAATGCATATAATCTTCCATATAGTATTATAACTGACATTTGACATTATATACGAAGGGAGGTATAATAAAAAATGGGAGGTGAAATTATGCAAGAACTATTCGATAGATATGATAAGATTTTATCGGGAGATTTAAAAAAAGTAGATATTCCAAGAAATAATGATTATAAAACATATGCAGTTACAAATTTTAGAGGCGGAATTGGTAAAACAACCCTTTCTTTTAATTTGGCATATTCAATGTGTCGGAAGTATATGACGTTATTTATAGATATGTGTCCGCAACAAAATTTTACATCATTATTGTTGAATACTACGGAACCGTATAATGGAAACACAATATACGATGCTTTAATGGAAAAAATGATGGGCTCTGCTTGGCAAATGGAGAATAAAAAGCTCTCGTTGCGGGTTCAAGATACAAATGCAGAATTTAGAGATAATTGTGAGACGTGCTATTTTATTCCTGGAAGCAGTAGATTATTTTTATTTCCGAGTCAATTTTACTCTCGCTTAAATGAGTATTTGGGAATGACGTCTTCTGGAAATGGAGAAAAGCCAGTTGCTATTCTGCTTAAAATGTTAAAGACCATAATTGCTGAACAGATGGAAGAAACAAAAACGGAAAAAGTATTAATTGATACAAGCCCATTTTTTGCTGGCGGAACTCATTTGGCATGGGCGGCCGCAGATGCATTGATTATTCCGGTTCGTGTGGACGAACAGTCTATTTATTCTTTAGAACTGACATTAGATATGTTACAGAATCCAAATAGTGATTTTAATGTATGGAGAGAGCGAGCTGGAATAGAAGAAAAACCAGCTGTGCAAGCGATTATTATGACTCATTGTGGATGGAATAGACAAGCAGATCATCAGATTGATAGTGCATCACGAATGTATATTGAACGTGCGGTTGATATTGCATTAAAATATAGAGGCGTATTTACAACAGAAAATGTTGTGAATCATTTTGCTTTATTATCAGACTTTCATAGTTCTGGGAGAATTAGCGGTTCCAAGGCAATACCGATTGAGAATCTGGTGGAAGGAAGACAACATAGAATTGAAGGTAGAAAAGTCGAAGTGAATCGAAGTGTAAATCGTTACAAAAAAGAGCTTCAGTATGCTTTCAACCTCATTAATTGTTAATATCAGTTAGAAAAGGCAGCCACGTGCTGCCTCTTTCTATTCCCAAAACAACTCAAAAGGAAGGTGAGGTGAGTGCCACGGAAGCCAGACGAACGAATCGGCCAGGCTAAGGAGATGTACCTGGAAGGCGTGAAATTAGTTGAGATTGCAAGTCAACTAAATCTACCAGAGGGGACGATCCGGAGCTGGAAGAATAGGTATAAATGGGATTGCAACGTTGCAAACGAAGAACGCAACGTTGCAAATAAAAAGCGGGGCGCCCCGTCGGGCAATAAGAATGCTGCTGGCAATACCGGCGGCGCTCCCAAGCAGAATAAAAACGCTGAGAAGTATGGATTCTTCAGCAAGTATCTCCCGGAGGAAACCCGGGAGATTTTTAATGCAATCGAGCAGGCGGATCCGCTTGACCTGCTGTGGCATCAGATTCAGATTGCCTATGCCGCGATCATCCGTGCGCAGCGGATCGCTTACGTGAAGGATCAGCAGGATAAGACCATTGAGAAGATCGAGGAGAAGCGGGGAAAAATTATTGGCGAGCGCTGGGAGGTGCAGCAAGCTTGGGACAAGCAAAATGAGTTCCTGAAAGCGCAGGCACGCGCCCAGTCGGAGCTGCGCAGCATGATCAAGCAGTATGATGAGATGCTGCATCGAAATTGGGATCTGGCCACCGAGGAGCAGCGCACCCGCATCGAAGTTATGAGGGCGAAGGCACAGCTGAATGAGGAAACCGAGATTGCAGATGATGGTTTCCTGGAAGCCCTGAAGGGATCGGCTGCGGAGGATTGGACGGATGAAGAAGATTAACCAGATTTTCAAATTCAAGCCATTTTCCCGGAAGCAGCGCAAGGTGCTCAACTGGTGGTGCGAGACCTCGCCCGTGAAGGATTTCGACGGCATCATAGCGGACGGCGCAATCCGATCAGGCAAGACTTTGAGCATGTCGCTCTCATTCGTCCTGTGGGCGATGAGCAGCTTCAGCGGCCAGAATTTTGCCATGTGTGGCAAGACGATCGGAAGCTTTCGGCGCAACGTCCTGTTTTGGCTGAAACTGATGCTCAAATCGCGCGGTTATGCTGTTGTGGACCATCGGGCAGACAACCTGCTGGTCGTGACGCACGGTGAGGTAGAAAACTACTTCTACATCTTCGGCGGCAAGGACGAGCGATCGCAGGATCTGATCCAGGGCATTACGCTGGCCGGAGTGTTCTTCGACGAAGTCGCCCTGATGCCGGAAAGCTTTGTCAACCAGGCGACAGGTCGGTGCTCCGTGGACGGATCAAAGTTCTGGTTCAACTGCAACCCGGATGGACCGTACCACTGGTTCAAGCTTAACTGGATCGACAAGCGTAAGGAAAAACGGCTGCTGTACCTGCACTTTACGATGGATGACAACCTGAGCCTGTCCGAGAAGGTGAAAGCAAGGTACCGCAGTATGTATACCGGGGTTTTCTACAAGCGGTACATTCAAGGCTTGTGGAGAATGGCTGAGGGCATCATCTACGATATGTTCGATGAGGCCCGGCATGTGAAGCCGATCGGAGAGTTTTTCAGGAATCTGATCGACGGGAACCGGTATGTCAGCATTGACTACGGCACCCAGAATGCCACGGCGATGCTGCTGTGGAACAAGGGCATTGACGGGGTCTGGTACTGCATCCGGGAGTATTACTATTCCGGCCGGGACGCCGGAAAACAGAAGACAGATGCAGAGTATGCTGATGATCTGGAAGCTTGGCTGGAGGATACGAAGATCCGGGCCGTGATTGTAGACCCGTCAGCGGCGTCCTTCATTGCTGAGCTCAGGAAGCGCGGGTATACCGTAATAGCGGCGAGAAACGATGTGGAGGACGGGATTCGGCTGGTCGGGACTATGCTGAATCTGGACAGGATCACATTCGCAGCCTCCTGTGTGAATACGGTCAAGGAGTTTGGCTCCTACATCTGGGATACGAAAGCAGCGGAACGCGGTGAGGATAAGCCGGTCAAGGAACATGATCACGCGATGGATAGCTGCAGATATTTTGTGTACACGATACTGAATAACAAAACGGCAAGGATTCGCAGCAAGGCAAAGGCTGGATTCCATTAAGGAGGTGATGACGGTGCATGTATTTACCATGCCAAGAGAAAACTGGGATGAACGGAACCCAGACAAGCAGGCGATCCGGCGCCTGATCCAGAAGCACCGGGCCAGTATCGGACGGTTGAAAAAGCTTAAGGATTATTACGAGGGTGATCACGATATCCTGAAGGAAGGGGACAGGAAGAACAAGCTTGTCTGCAATCATGCGAAGGATATCTCGGACACCGCATCAAGTTACTTCATCGGCAACCCAGTGAGTTACAAGAGCAAGGAGGACATCACCGCTCTGACCGACGCGCTTGAGACTGCGGGGGCGGATGAGGTGGATGGGGACAACGGGATCGACCTGTCGATCTATGGGCGCGCATACGAGTACATCTACACGAAGCAGGAGGAGGCGGAGCTGGCGATCCGGAACCTGCCGCCTGAGAACACGTTTGTCGTATATGATGACAGCGTGGAACAGAAGGAGCTCTTCGCGGTTTACTACTACGCCCGGGTAGACAGCACAGACCGGGTAAACACGGTTTACGTGGCCACGGTGCTGACGCAGAACTACAAATACGTTTTGGACATCCGGGATATCGATGGCCCGCAGGCGCTCCTGGAGGAGCCGGAGCCGCACTTCAAGGGCGAGGTGCCGATCATTGAATATCTGAACAACAAACTCGCGATAGGGGATTATGAGCTGCAGATCCCGCTGATCGACGCGTACAACGTCCTGATGTCCGACCGCGTCACAGACAAGGAGCAGTTCATCGACGCCATCCTTGCGGTGTATGGCACAATACTCAGCGACGAGGATGCAGAGGAAGAAGGGGACGGCAAGGGCAGCGAGGAGGCAATGAAGCGGCTGAGAAAAGAAAAGCTGCTGGAGATGCCGGGCGATGGCGCAAAGGCGGAGTACATTACTCGGACGTTCGATGAGGCGGGTGTGGAGATCTTGAAAAAAGCGATTGAACAGGACATCCACAAGTTCTCCCATATCCCATGCATGTCAGATGAGAGCTTCGGAGGCAATGTTTCGGGCGTGGCGATGGAGTTCAAGCTGCTTGGCATGGAGAACATCACGAAGATTAAGACGCGGTATTACAAGAAGGGATTACGCAAGCGTCTTCGGATTTTCAGTAACTTCCTTGCGAACAAAGCGATACAGATCGACGTATCGAAAATCACGCCGACGTTTACGAGGGCGCTTCCGAAGAACCTGCTGGAGATCAGCCAGATCGTGGCGAACCTCTGGGGGAAGGTCAGCCGGAAAACGCTGTTGTCGCAGATCCCGTTCGTGGAAGACCCGGACGAGGAACTGCAGGTTGTCGAGAAGGAAGAGGCGGAAAATCTGAAACGGCAGCAGGAGTTGTTCGGGAACCAGCCGAACACCCCGCCGGAGAATCCGCCCGAGGATGTAGACGATGAGGAATGACGAATACTGGGGACTGCGTGCTGCCCAGCGTATGTTTGAGCATATGCAGTCCGCGGAGGAGACGGCAGACCAGATCGCACAGCTTTATTTCAGGTCCTCCAGATACCTGTCCTCGCAGATGGAAGAGATTTTCGAACGCTATAAGACGAAGCACGGTCTGACTGATGCAGAAGCGAGGCGGATGCTGAACATGCTCCAGGGCAAGAAAGATATTGAGGAGCTCCTGCGGCAGCTGAGGAACGGTTCTCCGGACAAGAGCCGGGAGGAACTGATTCGGCTCCTGGAAGCCCCGGCATACCGGGTGCGGATAGAACGCCTGCAGCAGCTCCAGGCGCAGATCGACCAGGTCATGCAGCAGGTCTACCAGCAGGAGAAGGCCGTCTCCACCGCGCATTACATAGACCTTGCAAACGAGTCATACTGCCGTTCCATGTTCGACATTCAGCAGCGTGCCGGGGTAGGCTTCTCCTTCGCCCAGGTGGACCGGAAACAGATCGACCAGGTGGTGGGGAGCAAATGGTCCGGCAGGAACTATTCAAGCCGGATCTGGAACAATACGAAGGTTCTGGCGCAGGATCTGAAGGAGGAGCTGCTGATCAATCTGGTGACGGGCCGCACAGAGCATGAGGTGGCGCAGGCCCTTGCAGATAAATTTGCGCGGGGTGCAAGCGTAGCAAGGCGCCTCGTCAGGACGGAGAGTTGCTTCATCTCGAACCAGATGGAAATGAAATCATATGAAGCGGCTGGGATTAAAAGGTATCGGTATCTTGCCACGCTCGACTTGCGGACGTCGAAGATCTGCGCGTCGCTGGATGGGAAGCTGTTCCTGGTATCGGAGCAACGGCCCGGGAACAACTGTCCGCCAATGCACCCGTGGTGCCGTTCCACGACCGTCGCGGAGATCACGGGGGACGACATGGCGTGCATGGAACGGATCGCCCGCGATCCGGTAACAGGAAAAACCTACACAGTGCCAGCATCAATGACGTACCAGGAATGGTATGCGAAATATGTGGAGGGCAGCCAGGAGGAAGAGGAGAAGAAAACGGTTGCAAAAGACTCTGGTGCTGGTATAATTAATCCAGGAATTGCAAAAGAGGTAGAGGATGTGCATACTGTTGGAAAAATTAACAAAGAAATTTACAAATGTATAACGGATGATATCGTAACGGATGAGGTGGTTATTACAGATAATCAGATTCAGCATATGAAAGGCAGGCATCCGGAAGCATGGGAAAAGGCATTGAATAATTTGAAAAGCGCACTTCAGGCCCCAGACTATATCATTGCCGATGAAAAACATAAAAATACTGGATTGATTGTTAAAGAAATTAATTCAAAGGCGGAGCATGCACAGATAGTTTTACGGATATGCACATCAGAAGATCCAGAAGGTTATAAAAATTCTATTATCTCATGCTGGAAGATAAGCGAGAAAAGATTACGAAACTATTTGAAAAACAAGCGGGTTCTTTACAAAAAAGAATAAGTGAGGTATAATGAACATACAATAATTTGGCTTTACCCAGATAATTATTTGAGGTGGTAAATTTCGTTGCAACCACACACCCATCGGGTCAAAAGAGATGCAGGAGAGGCGACGTCTGCCAAATGGTTATCTGGTTTAGCAAATATAGAATATTAATACCACCAGTCAGAGATGATTCGGTGGTATTTTTATACTCATTTTTGTGCGACGTCGCACAATGAAGGGAGGTGAGCAGGATGGCAGAGATGGTGAGGGTAAAAGTGGTCAAGCGGTATAATGATCTCGTCCTGAAGAAAATTCAGGAAGTCGACGCCGAGTTCGAGACGGACGGGAAGCGCGCGGAGTACCTGGTGAACCAGGGGATGGTTGAGATCGTCGGCGGAGTTAAAACAGAAAGAAAGGAGAAGAGTTCCAATGAGAAGAAAGAGAATGTATAGCTGCAGGATGCCGATGCGCCTGCAGTTTTTTGCTGAAGGCGATGGCACAGGCGGGGGCTCTGGAAGCCCGGGAGATACCGGAGGTGCGGGAGGCGCAGCAGGCGGTTCTTCCGGCAGCTCTTCCGGATCAGCGGGAGATGCCGGAGGGCAACAGTCTTTTGACGATTTCCTTGGCACTGGGGACAACCGGGCGGAGTTTGAGCGCCGGGTGCAGGCTGCAGTTTCTGCGGCGCAGGAGAAATGGCAGGTCATGACGGACGATAAGCTTTCGGAGGCAGAGAAGCTCGCGAAGATGTCCAAGGACGAGAAGGCTGAGTACATGCGCCAGAAGAAGGAGAAGGAGCTTGCGGACCGTGAGGCGGCAGTCACCCGCAAAGAGCTGATGGCCGAGGCGAAGAATACGCTCGCGGAGAAGAAACTTCCTGCTGGTCTTGCGGAGGTGCTGGATTACACGGACGCAGAATCCTGTAAGAAGTCCATCACCACCGTGGAGAAGGTGTTCCAGCAGGCGGTACAGTCTGCCGTGGAGGAGCGCCTGAAAGGTGGAAAGCCGCCGAAGAGGCCGCCGGAGGACGACGGTACAGAGCTGGAGAAACAGGTAGAAGCCCTGATGATGGGGCGGTTTTAGAGAAAGGGAAGGTGAGGTAAATGCCGATTAATACACTGGCAACCGCTACCCTGTTCCAGAACAAGCTGGACAAGGTAGCAATTCAGGAGGCAGTGACCGGCTGGATGGATGCAAACGCCGGTCAGGTGATTTACAACGGCGGCGCAGAGGTGAAGATCCCGAAGATGTCCGTGCAGGGAATGGGGGATTATGACCGCGACGCAGGGTATGTGCAGGGTGGTGTGACGCTGGAATACGAGACCCGGACGATGACGCAGGACCGCGGCCGCAAGTTCCAGCTTGATGCGATGGATATTAACGAGAACAACTTTGTCACGACGGCGGCGTCTGTCATGGGCGAGTTCCAGCGGGTGCATGTGGTGCCGGAGATCGATGCATATCGTATCTCTAAGATCGCGACGGAGGCGATTGCGGCGAAAAAGGACGGCATGGTGGCGTACAGCTACACGCCGGGTACGGCGAACACCTCTGCACTGCGGAAGGTGAAGGAAGGCATCAAGGCTGCGCGGGAGATGGGGTACAACGGGCCGCTGGTGATTCATGCGACGCCTGATTTCATCCTGGAGCTGGAGCTTGAACTTTCGGGGAAGATTTCTGCGGTGACATTCTCGAAGGGAGGCGTGGACACGCAGGTCCCAGCGATTGACAATGTACCACTCGTGTCCACTCCGTCGAACCGGATGTATACGGCGATCATGGTCCGCGACGGGAAGACTTCCGGACAGACAGATGGTGGCTACACGAAAGGCACGAGCGCCCTGAGCATCAACTTTATGGTACTGCCGCGGACGACGCCGATCGCGATCACGAAGCAGGACAAGATGAAGATCTTCACGCCGGATCAGAACCAGGATGCTGATGCATGGAAGATGAACTATCGTCGGTTCCACGACATTTGGGTGCCGGACAACAAGCTGGATTCCATCTACCTGAGCATCAAGGAAGCCAAGCCGGCTTAAAGGAGGGATACTGTGAGGCTGAAAAGAAAGAATGTGGAGCGGGTTGTTGAGACCGCAGAGCAGGCTGCAAAGCTGAAGAGCGCGGGCTATAAAGAGATCGGGGGTGTCTCCCCTGCGCCGCCGGGCCACGAAGCACCGGGGATGGCCCTGGAAGAGCTGACTGTTGCGCAGCTCCGTGAGCTTGCGAAGGAAAAGGGACTGGAAGGGTGCGGGAGTCTGAGCAAGGCGGAGCTGGTCTCCGTATTGAAGGGTGTGGTCTGAATGACCGATATCGAGAAAATGAAGAAGCTCACCGGGGAAACGGACGAGGAGCTGCTGGCGCTTCTGCTTGAGGATGCAAAGGCTTTTGTTTTGTCCTACACGAACCGCACAAAGATCGTGACAGGGCTTGAAAAAGCGGTCCGCGATCTTGCGGTGATCGCACTGAACCGGATGGGGACAGAAGGGGAGTCAGGGCGGAGCGAGGGCGGCGAATCCTACAGCTTCAACGATGCCCCGAGGCAGATCTACGATACCCTGAACCGGTACCGGTTGGCACGGGTAGGAGGAAAATACCATGAGGCTGAAACGTAGCAGGCTGAGGCAGTATTATCACCGAAAAAAAACTGTGAAAAAGGATAAAGAGGGCGGGACAAGCGAAGAGTTTGATCCTGCCCTTCCCTTTTGCGCAGAGGTTTGGCCCGCAGGCGGGAAGCTTCAGTGCGAGATATACGGGGAACGGCTGCCGTATATCCGGAACGTGCGCATAGATGGTGGGTACAGAATCCAGTCGGATGCAAGGGGGATCCTGCACTACGTCTGCGGGGATCTGGATCTGGTGGAGGGTGACGGGGTCTGCCTGTATGTTCCGGGAGATTCGGAGCCGGATTATCGGATCATCGCTATTCGGCCGTACCGGTTCCTGAAGCTGGAGGTGGAGAAGCGGCGATGATCATCGGACAAAAAGAACTGGAAGCTGCCCTAAAAAAGATGTCCATTCTGGATCTGCACAAAGCAGCGTCAGAGTCGATTAAGTTGGTGCAGGCCCGGGCAAAGAGGAATTGCCTTGTAAATCACGGAGAACTGCGGGATAGCATCTATACGGAGCTGGAATGGACTGCTGATACCGTTACGGCAATTTGCTATACGAATAAAGAGTGCGCCCCGCATGTAGAGTTTGGCACTGGCCCGAAAGGTCAGGCAAATCATGCGGGCGTATCTCCGGACTCTGCAGGAGCCTATGTGCAGTCCCCGTGGTGGATCCACGAGAGTCAAATTGATCCGAAGGATGCAGAGCGGTACCACTGGTTTTACATTGACACACCGGACGGCAGATTTTATCAATGTACCGGACAGGCCGCACATCCGTACTTGTATCCGGCTCTGAAGGATCAGGAGAATGAGATCGAGAAGATATTTGAGAGGAGTGCAAAAAGCCAGTTATGAAGAATGTAAAGGATCAGGTATTCGCGGCGCTGGATGCCGTATTTGAAAATGTGACGGATCAGTATCCGGGAGATTGGGCGAGTCTTCCTGCCGTTCAGTATGTGGAGGAAGAGAACAAGGTCTATGAGCGCACAGACAAAGAGGAGAAAGCGCTGGTGCGCTATCGGGTAGATATCTGGGACAATAAGTCGACGTCTGAATCTGCGCTTAAGGTGGATGAAGTATTGTCTGGCCTCGGGCTGATTCGTACTATGTGCCAGGATGCGCCGGATCCGGGGCCTCTGAAGCATAAGGTGATGAGATACGAAGCGATTATTGATATGGAATCCGACGAGGTATACTGGCCGGATTGAGGAAGGAGAGACGATATGTTAGCAAACGGAGCAACACTTGGTTACAAGGAAAAGGAAGGTTCTTCTGCGACCTATACGGACCTTCCGGGTTTGAAGGAAATCCCGGATTGTGGCGTAGAACCGGAGAAGGTGGAGAATACCTGTCTGACAGACAAGAATAAGCAGTATGAAAACGGAATTGGCGATCTCGGTGAGATGAAGTACAAGTTTAAGTACGACAACACTCAGGCGACCAGCCCATACCGTAAGATGCGCGAGGCGCAGGATTCGGGGAAGGTTTTGAGCTTCCAGGAAAAACTGAAGGATGGCACGATCACAGAGTACGATGCACAGGTATCCGTAAAGCGTACCGGCGGCGGAGTAAATGGTGTGATCGAATTTGAGCTGACGATGTCCGTACAGAGTGATCTGAAGATTACAGATCCGGCGTAAGGAAAGGAGAAAATAAATGAGCGAGAGATTAGAAGGGTTAGATGAGGAACTGGAGCAGGAGTCTGCAAAAGCAGAGGGAACGATCACCTCATTCGACGAAATCAAAAAGAAGCGCAAGCCATTTCACTATTGGACGGTCAACGGTGAGGATCATAAAATGAAACTCACCACCGGAATGATCACGAAGCTTGAGAACAAGTACCGTACCAATGTTATGAATCTGATCACGGCGAGCGATATACCGCCCTTGTCCGTGATGCTTACGATCGTGCAGGCAGCACTCGCTCCCTGGGAGCATGGGACGACACTGGATCGGGTCTCCGGGCTGTACGATAAATGGCTCGAGGAGGGCGGAAGTCAGTCAAAGCTTCTGTCCCATGTTATTTTGCCGACGCTTGCGGTGTCCGGTTTTTTTACAGCGACCCAAGCGGAATCTCTGATGAGAGAGCTGGAAGAGAATGCCGATCTGATGTGACTGCCACAGAGATGATTAGCGAGCTCTATCCGGAGGCGCTCGACTGCGAAATCTCCATCACGGACTTTTGGAATTTGTCTGTGATGGAGATTTCTGACCTTATGCAGAGCTTCAAGCGCAAGCGGGATAGACAGTTGAAGCAAGAACTGATCAACGGGTTTGCTTTTGCACAAAACACGGCAGAATTAATCGGACGATACTTAAACGAGGAAAATACAGTGAGAATGCCCTGGGATTTCTTCCCGGACCAGTTTGCAGAAGAAAAAAAGCAGTATGAGGAACTGGAAGAGAAAAAGCAGATTGAGCGTGCAAAGGAAAACCGAAAGGCATATGCTGCTGAACTGAAACGTCGGCATGAAGCGGGGCTTGTGTAGAAGGGAGGCAGGAGAATGAGTGATACATTGCATAAAATGCAGGTCATAATCGAAGCGAATAATGCAAAGCTAAAGCAGGCCTCCCGGGAGTCTATACAGGAAACGAAGAAAATGGCGTCCGGCATTAACAGCGAATTAAAGAAAGTCAGGAGTCCGGTAGATTCGCTGCAAAATGACAGTACGATGAAACAGATCCGGAACGTGCAGGGCGCGATCCGAAGGTCCGTGCAAGGCATGAAAGATAAGCTGATACCGAAAGAGCTTACGCAAGGAGTGAAGGCTTATGTCAAGGAGGCTCAGCTTGCGGCTGGAATCAAGGTTTATACCGATGACTATCTGCAGCTCGAGAGAGATATAGCCAATACGGGGAAAGAGCTGGATAGACTTCGGGGGAAACTTGAAGGAATGGACGGATCAAAGCGTTTTGTTCCGACGCAGGAATTTACAGACCTGGAAAAGAATATCAGGACAGTCAGTACCGCGCTCGACAGGCTTTATGAGAAGAAGCGCAGACTGGAGAATTCCGGAAAAGCGACGGTGGAGACGGAAGACTATGCCGGAATGAAAGAATTGATTGCGGATGCAGAATCCCGTCTTGTTCAGTTGACCGCAAAACAAAAGAATTGGAAGGCCCTGGGAGTAAAGGGAGATGACAGTTCCGCTATGAAATCGCTCTCCGATCAGATCAGGGAGACGGAGAGAGAAGTTGCAGTTTTGAAAGGCGAACTCAAGGATCTGGAGGATTCGGGAGAGGCTTTTAAACCGACGCAGGATTATAAGGATCTGACTTACGCGATCGAAAGAACGGTGCAGAAGCTTAAGAGTTATAGAAAGCAAAGAGATCAGATGACTGCGGATGGCTCTGATGTGAGAGAGGCGGAAGCGTTTGAAAAGGTACGGCTTGCTATCTCTTCGGCAGAAACACAGCTTGACAGCTATGAAAGAAAAAAGAAGAGCATGGAGGCATCCGGGCAGGACACCAAGTTCACGGGAGGGTTTGCAAACCGCAGCTTCGGAGCGTCCGCCGGAGCAACAATGAGCCAGACAGTCCGGAGGCTCAAGGAAATGAACGCCCAGGTGGTGGAGGCGATCAGCCGTATTCCGGTAATAGGACGGGTGGCCTCGGAGGCAGCATATCTCGGCTCAAAAGCATTTGGCGGACTGCGGGCAGTCTTTCAGAAGATATCTCCGGCCATTAAGAAAGCGGGCGGTGCATTTTCGGCACTGATCAAAAAGTTTGCAAGCGGGATCCCGGCCATTGGGCGAATGCGCCAGTCCATGAACCGTATGGGAAATTCGGGAAGAGGGCTTGGCGGAATTTTCCGAACGATCGGAATGTCGGCAAGGTTTATGTTTGCAAGTTTTCTGATCGGCGGGGCGATTAACAGCGCAAAGGCAGGCCTGCAGAATCTTGCGCAGTACAGCGACTCGACAAATAGAAGCCTGTCAACATTAAAATCCGGATTATCGCAGCTTCAGAACAGTTTTGCTGCAGCTTTCGCACCGGTGCTGGATGTGGTTGTTCCCATCCTGGATACGCTCATGAATTATCTGGTAGCAGCGGCGAATGCGGTTGCACAGTTCATGGCAGCGCTTACAGGACAAAGCAGCTATGTGGTAGCGAAGCGCGTTGCCACCGACTTTGCAGCGGGAGCGGATGCGGCGGGCAGTGCTGCGGGAGGCGCCGCAGACAATGCGGAGCGGCTGCAGAGAACGTTGATGGGATTCGACCAGATCAACAAGCTGGACGATGATACCGGAGGCGGTGGAGCGTCTGGAGGGGGGTCAGGAGGCGGAGCAGGAGGCAGTGCAGGGGATCTGTTTACAACGGAGACTGTCGAGAACCAGTTTTCTGATTTTGCAGCTAAAATCAAGGCAGCGTGGGCCGATGCGGATTTCAGTGAGATCGGGACGATTATCGGTACAAAGCTGAAAGACGGACTCGATCATATCCCGTGGGATATGCTGCAGGAATCAGCGAAGAAAGTCGGTAAGTCACTGGCGACACTGATCAATGGCTTTGTAGAGACGTCTGGGCTTGCAGAATCAGTAGGCAATACGGTCGCCCAGGCTCTCAATACGGGTGTGATGGGGGCAAATGCATTTCTGATAAACCTGCATTGGGAGAGTGTTGGACAGTTTATCGCCGATTCGATGAATGGCTTCATTTCAAATGCAGACTGGAAAGGGGCCGGAGAAGCAGTAAGGAATGGCCTAAATGGAATATTTGAACTCTCGGAGACCTGGTCAGGTGAGTTCAAGTTCGAACAGTTCGGCGAGTCTGTTGCGGAGGCCATTAATGCTGCGCTGGAGGGGATTACCTGGAAGGATGCCATAACAGCGGCGGGGAATATCGGGAAAGGAATTGCTGCAGCGCTGAACAAATTCATTACGCCGAAGACGTTTGCCAATATCGGATCGACGGCAGCGGGAGCAGTCAATACAGTTATTTCCGGAGCGTACTCTTTTATCGGGACAGTCGACTGGAAAGGCTGGGGAGAATCTATAGGAACCAGCCTTAACAATTTCTTTGCTGATCTGAATTGGAAGGAAGCCGGACTGACCTTTTATCAGGCCATGAGAGGAATCCTGCAGACGATAAAAGGGGCGGTAGGAGAGGTAAACTGGACGGATCTAGGTAAGAAAATCGCTGATTTTATTGAAGAGATTCCTTTTGAGGATTTGCTGGAGGATGTAGGAAAAATCATCTGGCAGGCAATAAACGCAGGAATTGAAACATGGAAATCCGCATTTGATGAAGCTCCGATTGAAACGGCGATCGTCACGGCCATATTCACGCTGAAGTTTACAGGGATTGGTAGTTGGTTGGGCAAAAAGCTGTGGGGCGCCATTATCGGTGGGATAACCGGCAGCGCTCCGGGAACCGGAGGTTCTGGAGGGGCGGTTACGGGAGGCTTAGCGGCAGGCCTCGCAGGGCTTGTGAAAAACGCGGCTGCAAAGGCCGGGGGGCTTTTGGGCGGTGCACCTGGGCTGTTCGGGAGCCTGTTTCAAGCGGCCGGAGGCATAGGCAGCCCTGCAGGGATTTTGTTTGACAGTGAAATATCGGGCTACGTGGTCAATGAATACAAGAAGCTGTTCCAAGGCCTCACAGAGGAGCTTGCTCCGGCTGTCGCAGCTTGGAAGGAGTCGATCTTTGGTGGGAATGGGAAGAATCTGGTGTCCTCTCTGTTTCAAGGGGAAGGGGCAGAAACGCCCGAGCTCGAGGTCGAGATTGTCGCAACTGACCATACGGGTCCGGGGATATCGGAGGCTGCAGAAAATTTAAACGAGAATCTTCCGGGTGAGACTGCGGTAGAGGTGACGGCAGATACAGATCCTGCCAAAAAGGGAATCGGCGCGCTCGGTAAAATGCTGTTAAGCACCGGGATCCCGGTATCTATGGTGGTGAAGACAACAAAGAAGCAGCTGACTAATCCGCTCGAGAAGGTGCTGAAGGGATATAAGCTTGGTGTTGATACGAACGTGCTGACGAAGGCCGATACCCTCCAAGGGGCATTGAAGGAACTGGCAGCAGGATTTACTTTGGGCGTCCCCGTGGAAGTAGCCACCAGCGGCTTTTCTTTCCGATCGCTCATCATGGGGCTTGTGAAGGGATTCACTCTGAGCGTGGATGCAAAAGCAAACCTTGCAAGCGTTGTGGATAATCTCTCGGCGGCTCAGAAAACATTGAATACGACATCAAAATTTACCTCGGTGAGTGATGGACTTACGGCAGGCCAGAAGATACTGAACACGACATCAAAGTTTACTTCGGTGAGCGATGGACTTACGGCCGGCCAGAAGATTATGAACGGTATTACCGCTAATATTGAAAGTAAGACCACAAATGGATTGAACAAGACAATCACCGGTTTTACCGGAAACATTGGAAGTAAGACCACAAACGGACTCGATAAAACGATAAGCGGGATCACCGCTTCGGTCAGCAGATTGAACAAGGGCAGCAACTTGTCGCTGGCGCTGACTGCTGTTATATCTGTGGTGTCAGGTGTGCTGAGAGCAGTGTTTAGAAAAGACGGCGGAGTGTATTCTGGGGGCGGTTGGAAACCAATTACTGCCTATGCAGGTGGCGGTGCCCCTGGAGCAGGACAGATGTTCATTGCGCGCGAGGCAGGCCCGGAGCTGGTCGGCACGCTGGGTGGACATACAGCGGTCATGAATAATGACCAGATTGTTGCATCGGTTTCTGCCGGCGTATATCGAGCCGTTGCGGCGGCTATGAGTCAGATCAGCAACCAGAATAATGCCGGACAGGTACCGGTGATCAATGTATACGTGGGAGGGAGACAGGTGACGGATGTAGTTGTGGAGCAGGTGAATCAGCAGACGATCGCGACAGGCGTATGCCCTATTTTAACATAAGGAGCGGATGAAATATGGATGTGCTGACAATAGATGGCGTAGTCATGCCGAAAGTAAAAAGCATGTCGTTTGGGGCCGAGAAAATTTGGTCGAAAAAGACGGGGCGCGTAGCCAATGGTGATATGAAAGGTGATTTGATCGCGGTTAAGCTGAAATTGCAGGTGGTTTTCGCACCGCTGTCGGATGAAGAAACCCGAATTGTGGACGCTGCCATTTCACGCGCATTTTTTGATGCAAAATTCCGAAACCCGCGCAGCGGTAAGATGGAGACGCACACGATGTATGCGGGAACACCTACTTATCCTGTATACAGCTATGCGGAAGGAATGCCGAGGTATGTGGGTACCGGCGTAGATTTGGTTGAACAGTGAGGAGCGGCAGGCGCAGGCCTGCCGCTCTACATGTCAGAAAGGATGAACAGTTACTATGAAAATGAAAAATGGAGAGATAGTTGAGCACCTTAACAGGCTTGATGCATTTCAGGTAAGAGAAAGGGAATTTCGTGCACAGCATGGTGAGAACTTGCTCAGAGGCCGGGTCAAAATCGGCTATGCGATCGAGAAAAATAAGTACGAGTTGCGCCGGCAGCTTGAACCTTACAACAAAACGCTGGAAGCTTTGGTGAAGGAATACCGAGATACCGAAGCAGAGCAGGATGCCATCAAGGCAGAGCAGGAGCTGGCTCAAAAAGAGGGCCGCGCGGAAAGAGGAGTCTCGATCATCATGCGTGAAGGAATGAACAGGGAAGAATACTTGCGCAAGCTGAACGAGCTTCAGGAACTTGAGATTGAAGTTGAGGGGATACACACGGTCAATATCAGCGAGTTTGACGGACTGAATCTTGACAGTTCAGAGTTGAGACCGTTTCTTTTCATGCTTGAAGAATAGAAGGAGTGAATGCCATGTATAACGCATCAGAACAGCTAAATGAGGCCATACGTGGCAACAGAAGAAAACTGCTGGCAAGGATAAAGGCCGGAGAGAAAGAGATAACGGACGGGTTTAAGTCAATAAGATCTACGATGCGGTCCTGCAGCAGTGACTCTATCACGATCGGCGGCGCTGTATCCGCATACACAGAGATCGAGATGTGGAAGCCGGACTTTGAATTGGAAAACACAGAGGTTGAGATCAGTATCGGGTTGCAGCTGGAGAGTGCTGTAGAGTGGGTGCCGCTTGGCCTTTATACGATTCAAAAGCCACAAAACGATGATGGCCTTATCAAGTTTACGGCGTATGACAGGATTCAGTCGAAGATGTCGGGGGCGTATTTTTCAAAGCTGAGTTATCCGGCGGACGGCAAAACTGTGCTTAGGGAGATTTCCTCTATGACGGGCGTACCGATTGATACCAGCAATTTGGCTGACGGAGTCTTAATTCCGAAGCGAATGGTTATTTCAGAGGCTGGCTTTGACAGCAGCGGAAATGCAGTCACGAACACGACGTTTGAGGAACCCTTCAATGGATATTCCTACCGGGATGCTCTTGGGTATGTCGCAATGCTGTACTGTAAGTTTGCGATGGCAGACCGAACCGGCACAGTCGTTTTTCGCTGGTACAAGCAGACGGATTATGTGATTGGTCCGGACCGATACTATGACGATCTCGTGACCAGCGAATTGGTATTTTTTGCTCAGACGATCAGCTGCAGGGCATGGAATACTACATTTACCGCAGGAACCGGCGAAAAGACGATAGAGCTCGAAAACCCTGTAATGACGCAGGAACAGCTCAATGCGATTTACGCGCAGATCAAGGATCTGAGGTTCCTTCCGGCAGGACTGTCCTTTTATGGGGACGTCTGTGTGGATGTAGGCGATTTCATAACGGTCAATGATAAGTATGGCAACATTGTAAAAATTCCAGTAATGAGTATCGTACAGGAATTTGACGGCGGACTTTCGACAAAGATTCAGTCCTACGGCGGGACGCAGGCGGGGAATACGACGAAAGGTCCGACCCTTCAACGCCTTGACCGCACCTACATGGAATTGTTTTTGGTCAAGGAGTTGATCGGCAGCAAAGCCAGTTTTGACTATGTGTATTCGATCGACGGAGAATTCAAGAATCTCAAATCCGACTATGGTTCGTATAAAACCTTGGTATCGAATGAGTTTGCAGCTGTGAATGGCCAAATCACAAATCTATCAGGTGATTTTGCATCGTTTAAAACTGGTGAGTTTGCTACGCTGCAGGCGAAACAGGCGAATTTCGAAACGGTTACGTCTCAAAGTGTTACGACCGTAAATGGCAGAATAGATACGCTGACAGGTGATTTTGCAGATTACAAAAAGGTAATTGCGCAGGATTTCACGGCGACCAACGGACAGATTGACACTCTCACTGGTGAATACGCGAGCTTCAAAGAGCAAACGGTCGAAAAATTAACGGCTGACAGAGCAGACATCGAACACTTGAAAACGACGACGCTGGAGCTGGACAATCTGATTGCCAAGAAGGCGGATATAACTGAACTGAATGCTACGAATGCCCAGATAGACAATCTCTCCGGCCAGTTCTCAAGCTTTCAGACGTCTATGTCTCAGGAAATGATCACGGCTAAAGGCTGGATGCTCGAGGGAGCGATCGGAGATGCTCAGATATCAAAAGTATCTGCAAATAAGCTCGGCGCCGGCACGATCGACACAGCCATTGTCACTGTCGCCGGGACCGATGGCCGACTGCAGATCCAGGACAACACGATCCAGATCAAGGACACAACCCGAGTCCGGGTGCAGATCGGTAAGGATGCCGGCGGGGACTACAGCATGTCTGTCTGGGACGCGTCCGGACAGCTGATCTGGGACGCCCTGGGAGCAACGGAAAACACCATCCAGCGTAAGATCATCCGGGATAGGATGGTGGCCGACGACGCGGCGATTCAGGCGCTGAAAATTGACTTCCAGAGTTTTGATACGGCGCTTACTCAACAGGGCGTGACGATATCCGGTACCGTCGTGCAGGTGGGGAGCAAGACGCTGAACGTGGCACTGTCCGAGCAGACCCAGCTGATCACGGAGCATGGTGAGACTCTTACCGATCACGCGACCCGTATCACAGCCAGTGAGAACGATATCAGGCTCAAAGTATCCACGCAAGACTTTAACAGCTACAAGACAACCGTAAACGGTGAGCTGACATCTGCAAAGAGCCGGCTGAGCACCGCAGAGTCAAGCATCACCGCTATGCAGGGGCAGATCGCACTGAAAGTGGAGCAGACGGATATTGATTCAGCGGTAGAGAATTTGCATATAGGTGGAAGGAATTATTTTAGTAGCAAAACAAAGGTGTCGTTTAATAGCGCAAACGAGTTTGTGTTAAATACATATCAAAACGTAGGTAGTTTCACTCAGTTTTACAACTTAACAATACCCATAAGCAACTTCGTAGGTAAAAAATGTATTTTGTCTTTTGATATCGTCAGCCCAAACGGAAGCACTCCATTGAGAATCTATAACTCCAATGGTGGGCCGAGATATTTGATAAGTGTATCAGGAATAAAGTCACCAGTGGGTAGCACTTGGATGCATCAAGAGGTTGTTATTCAAGTAATGGATCTGGGTTCTGGAAAATCGGAAGCCCAATCTAACAAAATAGAAATTTATTGCCCCGATCAAAAAGGTTGTAAAATAAGAAACGTTAAGTTTGAGATCGGAACCAAAGCCACTGACTGGACGCCTGCACCGGAGGATATCGACGCCTCCATCACAGCGGTAGACAACAAATTTGCCAACTACAGCACCACTACCCAGATGCAGTCAGCTATCAACCTGGCAAAAGACAGCATTACCAGCACAGTGTCGAAGACGTATGCGACGCAGACGTATGCAGATGGCATAAAGGCCACAGCTGACAGCGCAAAAAAAGAAGTTTATGCAGCCTTTAGTGGAAATGGAGACTCAAAGGCGTATTGTTTACTTTGCCAGATTAAAATTAGTCGATCGTATATCAATACTCCAACTGTTATCGAAATTAATCAACGCGGATATGGCTATTCGTTATGCGAAATAAAGTTTGCATCATCTACCAGTACCGATCCGGCGTTATACAGCATACGAAAAACTGGTACGCCACAATGGAGGATTGTAAAATCTGCGACCAGCACATGGGACGTTTACGTGAAAAAATCCGAATCATGGGATAACATTACCGTGGTTGGATTCACAAAAGGTACGGTACCGTCGGTTACATGGATATGCATGAATGCTGAACTTCCGAACGGGTCGATAGCTGCAACTCAGCTTGCTGGGCTGTATACAGTCGATAGTACGTCTGGGGGAACAGCAGGTAGTGATGCTCTAATAACATCCGGAGCAGCCCATAGTGCAATATCTCCCGTTCAAACTATTGCCACGCAGACAGCAGAAAAGTTTAACTGGATCGTCAAATCCGGCACTAGCGCTACAGACTTCACCCTGACTGACCGGACAGCCCAACTGATCACAGAAAAGCTGACCATTAAAGACTCCACTGGCGCATCGACGATCATCTCCGGCGGAAAGATGGATATCAACAAGATTTTCGCGCAGGATATCACGGCGAACGGGACGATACGAGGCGTGACACTGGAAGGTGTGAAGGGGAAGATCGCAAATTTTACTGTACAGGATACCGTCTTATATGGCGGAAACATTGCGATTTACAATGGATCGTCCCTGAATGGAGGATATGTAAGTATCGGCGGAAGCGAGTATACAAGATGCGAAGTAAACTACAGAGGAACCGGGGTGATTTTTAATGATAAAGTAACAGGTAATGCGTTCACAGCTTTACGCGTTCAAGATGTTGGAATGAGTGATACTGATCCAGGTATGTATACTGATCTAACACTTGGATTTATCAAATTCCAGAGTGGCGAGGTTGTTAATACGATAAGCGCCAATGGGCGGACCGGTGTAATAAAAGCAAAAAATATTGAGTTATCTGACCCGATAAATGTATCAGCTATCGAACTAAGCTCCGCGTATCCGTTTATTGATTTCCATTTTGGAAATCATGAAGCTGACTACACAACGAGAATTATTGAACACCAGCTTGGCCAGCTTAGTTTTGAAGGAGTGAACCAAACACCGGTAGCTATTAATGGTAAAACTTCGGGCGAGAGTTCTATTCGCTATTACTATAATGGCGATTATAACAATGCCTGGGTAGTAGGTCCTGGAGCAGGTACCGCCGACATGAACAAGTTTGGTTTTTATCACTGTCCGACATCGGCGACCAAGGCATACATTAACTATAACGGGGAAATCGTCTCGCTGTTGGGCGGACTATCCCAATTCCGGGCAGTGAACGGCGGATATGGTTTTATGATCCGCAACGACGGAGCGAATACATATTTTCTCCTTACGGCCAATGGTGATCCATATGGTGGTTGGCGAGACACATTTCCATTTGTCATCAACAATAGCAACGGACTGATTACGAACCGAACAGGTATTTACTTCCCTACAGACGTAGGCGTTCAATCTTCAACCGGCTATATACTTCGTACGTTTAATGCGTCGAATTATTCGAATCTTACCGGTATCGGAAACACGTCTTCGCAGGCATCCATCTACACCAGCAACCGAGTGTGGAAAAACGGGTCAACATCAACATATTTCTCTACCACCTCATCTTCGGATAAGCGGCTAAAAGAAACAGCCGGCGATATGGCAAGTTATGAGTCGTTTTTCGAAGCACTGCGACCTGTACCGTTCAAGTATCACGAAGGTCTATACGACGCTCCGAACAGGAGCCCAAAAATCCAATGGGGGTTTTATGCGCAAGATGTCATACAGGCGTTTGAGCGAAACGGCATTAACTGGCACGATCAGGAGCTGGTGGTGGTAGAAGACGGCGATCTGACCGCGGAAGAACTGAAATACGTTCAGCCGGGCACGTTGCTCAAAATGAACTACCAAAACCTGACAGCACTGAACACCCACATGATCCAAAAGCACTCAAGAGACATTAGCCGGATAGAATACCGGCAAGAATCTGAGCAGTACCTGCTTAATACTCTGCAAAATACGGTTGCGGAGCTGCAGGCTGAAATAAACAGGCTTCGATTAATTGTCGAAGCGGCATAAAAAGGAGGACAAACTTATGCTGAAGAACATGAAAAAGAACATCACACTTACCGCGTCATCCATCGTCACTGTAGCAAACGGTGACACCACCAATGAGGTGATTGCCGAGAACTATCAGGCGACCATCAACAGCGACAATCCGGATGATATGACCATCTCGAGCTGGCAGCAGGACAAGGCTGCGTACAAAGCACACCGGACACAGTGCCGGCAGGATTCGGCTGAGTTTGAGGATGCCGCATATGCGATTCAGGATGCGCTAATCGCCGAGGTGGCTAAGGCAGAGTAAGGAGGTACATATGCAGATCAGAGCACCGACCGCGTAGGCGGTCTATTTTAATGCAAATTTATACCGGCACAATTAAAAGAAAGAGAGGATAAGAACCATGATTGAAAAAATTTTGGATTTGTTTATGCACAACCGTATCATCCAGCTCGTTGTAGCCGCAGTGATCTTCGACACTGTTTTCGGTGTGATCAGGGCGGTCAGAGAAAAGAAATTCAACTCCTGTTTCGGGATCGACGGAGCGATCAGGAAGATTTCTATGATCGTATCTCTGTGCGGGTTGGTCATTGTAGACTGCCTGGTTAAGGTGAATCTGATCGGTTTTTTGCCGGATACTGTACGGCAGAACATAGGGGTGGATACGATCGGCACCGCAGAGTTTTTTGGCTTGTTATATATTTGCTACGAGGTAGTCAGCATCTTGAAAAATATGTATCTTTGTGGGCTGCCGGTTAAAAAGGTGTGGTGTGCTGTCAAAAAATTCCTGAGCAATTACACGGATGAGCTGCCGGACGATGATGAGATCACCCAGCAGGTAGAAGGCATGACAGATCAGCAGATGGGAAACATCAAGAAAAATAAGACAATGTAGGAGGACGGGCAACCGTCCTCCTTTTGTGCGACGTCGCACGGAAGGGAACAAGGGTATGGAATTTCTGATTGGGTTACTGATCGCAGCTATGGCGGCAACGCAGCCGACCAGTATGCAGTCTGCACAGCTGGCGCAGGACATGGAAATCGCTGCCGAGGCGGAATATACGGAAGGAGAGGTAGAGAATGTCGAAGATTACAATCAATGATTTCGCCCGAAGGGCGTACAAACACTACATCAATGCAGGTCTGACGCCGGCCGGTGCCTGCGGCCTGATGGGGAACCAGTACGCGGAGTCTGCCGGGTTTATCACAAACCGTGTGGAGTTCCTGCTGATCAGCCGGCTGAAACAGGACGGCAAGACTTACACCGACGAGTCCTACACGGATGCAGTGGATGCAGGAAAGATCAGTCGCGAAAAATTCCTCCGGCCGCGCGGCCTGAAATATGGCTATGGGCTGTGCCAGTGGACAACCCCGATCCGTAAGGCCGGGCTGTATGATCTGGCGCGGCAGCGAGGCGTATCAATCGGGGACGAGGAGCTGGCACTGGACTACACGCTACAGGAGCTCAGGAGCGGCTACCCGAAAGTACTGCGGGTGCTGCAGTCTGCGAAGACAGTGCGGGAAGCATCCGATTATGTGCTGCAGCATTTCGAGTGTCCGAATGATTGGCAGTCCATGCGGGGTACCCGTGCTGATTACGGACAGCAGTATTATGAGTATTTCACACAGGAGGACTATGAGGATATGACGGAAGCAGAACTGAGACAGAAGGTAGTGGACACTGCAAAAGCCTGGCTCGGCTACAGGGAGTCGGACGGGAGCCATAGGAAGATCATTGACCTGTACAACAAGCACAAGCCGCTTGCACGCGGATACGCGGTCCGGTATACAGACGCCTGGTGCGCGACATTTGTCAGCGCGGTGGCGATCAAGCTGGGGCTGACTGGTATCATGCCGACGGAGTGCGGTTGCGGTGAGATGATCAGGTTGTATGCGAAGATCGGTCGCTGGATGGAGCAGGACAATTATGTCCCTGAGCCGGGCGACATCATCATGTATGATTGGGACGACACGGGCAATGGCGACTGCACCGGCGAGCCGGAGCACGTGGGCATCGTCGTATCCGTTTCCAATGGTGAGATCAAGGTCATTGAGGGCAATAAAAATGATGCGGTAGCCTATCGCACTCTTGCGGTCAATGGCCGGCATATCCGCGGCTATTGTCTGCCAGACTATGCAGGTAAGGCAGGTAAGGATCCGGGAACGCCGACACAGCCGGCAGAGCCTGCAACGGCACCGGAGCAGCCAGCAAAGCCCGCGGGAGGGACGTCGCTGAAGAAGACGCCAAAGTGGGTCGGGGCAGCGACGTGTAACGGGCTGAATGTCCGTACATACGCCGGGACAGAGTATCCTTGTATCAAGAGCTGGCCGAAACTCAATAAGGGTAACCTGGTGGATGTCTGCGACAGTGTCAAGGCGACGGACGGGGCCACATGGTATTATGTCCGGATCGCGGGCAAGATCTTCGGGTTCGTGCACAGCAAGTACATCCGGCGGCAGTAATGCTACGATTCGTTGCATAATGCTACGATTCGTTGCATAATGCCACGGATTGTTGCGCTTTTGATTCAAAAAGAAGCAGCGGCGGAGCCACCCGCCGCTGTATACCACAACCCTCATTCCCGTGTTGCATTTCGTGTTGCATAGTGCGCTAAAAAGCCATTTTTCAGGCAAAATATTGGCTATAAACCGATAACAAAAGCATCAAAAAACCGCGTAAATAAAGGAAAGTCTGATTTGGGCGGTTTTTGCGAAATGAAAAATATGGGTCCGAGTCCCACTATCCGCATTATACGGCGCAAAATCAGACCAGAGTGGGTTCTGTTTTGCGCTGTTTTGCGTATTAGATTTATGACAGAAGAAAGAATAAAAACGGTAAAGCAGAGGGGATCGGAGAATGGCTCGGAAAGAAATGATTACATTATGCGGTGACAACTGCATAGAGTGTCCGAGATATCAAGCGCGCGGCAACGATGAATTAAGTGCCGTTGCAAGGTTGTGGTATAAAGTGGGTTGGAGAGACAGAGTTGTTTCCTGTGAAGAAATGCAGTGTACCGGATGTTCTTCTCATAAGGTGTGCACGTATCACTTGGTTGCATGCACACAGGAGCATCAGGTGGAGAAATGTAATCAATGCGCTTTCTTTCCGTGTAATAAAATTTTGGATATGTTAACGCGTTCTGACAAGTACAAGAAGAGGTGCCGGGAGGTTTGCTCGACAAAGGAATATGAAATGCTGGAAAAAGCTTTTTTTCACAAGGAAAATAATTTGAAAAAATAGATCGAAGAGCAGTGCCTTGACCAGGATGAGGCACAGACAGATTGACATCGCTTAAAATGCGGTGTATCTTTAAAGAACGAAAGTTTCCCGGCACCGGTTTGAGCATGCTCAATGTTGGGCGGAGCTCGCAGCGTGTCAGTCCCAAAAGGGACTCCGGGGTGAACCCGGCGGGAAGCATGAGAGCGCAGGAGAGAGGAGGCCGTTGCAATGAATCTGGTAGATGTGGTGGTTCTGGTTGTGCTGCTTGCGGCGGTGAGCGCCGCGGTTCGTGCCGTGAGGCATCAGAAGCGGCGGAAATCCTGCGGTGGGAGCTGCGGCTGCTGCGGCGACTGCAGAGCGTGTGCTGCAGCGCTCCCGGAAAAGGAAAAAGAAAGGTGAGGAGTCAAAAGATGGCAATCGAAGCAGTCAGAGCATACTTAAAGAAGTGGGATGCGGATAAGCGGATCCTGGAGTTTCCGGTGTCGAGCGCGACAGTGGAGCTTGCGGCGCAGGCGGTCGGATGTGAGCCCGCCCGGATCGCGAAGACGCTGTCCTTTCTGGTGGACGAGCACCCGGTGCTGATCGTGGCAGCGGGGGATGCGAAGGTGGATAATCACAGCTACAAGGCGTATTTTCACACGAAAGCGAAGATGCTGACGCCGGATCAGGCGGCGGAGCTGGTCGGACATGCGGTCGGCGGCGTGTGCCCGTTTGCGGTAAAGGAGGGCGTGGAGGTGTACCTCGACGAATCGCTCCGGCGCTTTGAGACCGTATTTCCCGCGGCAGGCAGCAGCAACAGCGCGATCGAGGTGACGATGGAGCAACTGGAGCTCTATTCCGGCAGCAGCCGGTGGGTCAACGTCTGCAAGGGCTGGTGCTAGTATAGCGTATCGCAAATACCTGCACCAAATCACTTGCCTGCTCTCCCGATTGCACAGGTCAAAAATGCTCAGCGCAGCCCGGGTATGGTATCGCCTATCGAAAATCTGCACAGGAACTTCGGATACATGAGGCCAGTTCCCCGCAAATCAGAGACAGAATTTTCTCCGGAGGTTGTTTTCTGCCGGAAAACATAGTAGAATACAAACAACTCGCAGAGAGTAAACTAAATGGTAGTCCTTTATGACGATTCCAGGATTGGAGAGGAGGCGTGAGATTGTGGAGTTTGATATGCAGGCAGTGGCCTGGCTGGTGATGCTGGTGGTCCTGCTCGCGGCGGAGGCGGTGACACTCGGACTGACGACGATCTGGTTCGCGGGCGGCGCTCTGGCAGCGTTTTTTCTCGCACTTGCAGGGGCGGATTTGCTGGCTCAGATTGTGGCGTTTTGTGTGGTGTCCGTCCTGCTGCTGCTGTTTACGCGGCCGGCCGCGGTGCGGTGGCTGAATAAGGACCGGGCGAAGACGAATGCGGGCAGTCTGGTCGGGGAGACGGCGGTCGTGACCGAGGCGATCGACAATCTGGCGAACCAGGGACAGGTACAGGTGCGCGGTCAGTTCTGGACCGCCCGTGCACAGGCGGATGATGTTCGGATTCCGGAGCACACGCATGTAAAGATTCAGAGTATCAGCGGAGTGAAGCTGATTGTAAAGGAGGAAGCGTAATATGAGCAGATATGGCGGAGGGTTTTCCATTTCAGCCGGGACAATTCTTTTGGTGATCCTGGTGGTATTGCTGTTGCTGGTGCTCGCATCGTGCATCAAGATCGTCCCGCAGGCGCAGGCGTTTATCGTGGAGCGGCTCGGCGGATACCAGGGGACCTGGGACGTCGGCGTTCACTTTAAGATGCCGTTCATCGACCGCGTGGCGAAGCGCGTAAACCTGAAGGAGCAGGTGGTCGATTTCGATCCGCAGCCCGTGATCACGAAGGATAACGTCACGATGCAGATTGATACGGTTGTCTTTTTCCAGATCACGGACCCGAAGCTGTTCACGTACGGCGTGGAGAATCCGATCATGGCGATCGAGAATCTGACGGCGACGACGCTGAGAAATATCATCGGCGACATGGAGCTTGACCAGACGCTCACCTCGCGCGAGACGATCAACACGAAGATGCGGGCCTCCCTCGATGTGGCGACGGACCCGTGGGGGATCAAGGTGAACCGCGTGGAGCTGAAGAACATCCTTCCTCCGGCACAGATTGTGGACGCGATGGAGAAGCAGATGAAGGCGGAGCGCGAGCGCAGAGAGGCGATCCTGAAGGCTGAGGGAGAGAAGAAGTCCCTGATCCTCGTCGCAGAGGGAAAGAAGCAGTCAGCGATCCTCGACGCCGAGGCAGACAAGCAGGCGGCGATTCTTCACGCGGAGGCGGAGAAGGAGAAGATGATCCGCGAGGCGGAAGGTGAGGCTGAGGCGATCCGCAAGGTGCAGAGCGCAAACGCAGAGGGAATCCGCCTGATCAAGGAGGCGGGAGCAGATCAGACCGTGCTCGCGCTCAAGAGCTTTGAGGCGATGGCAAAGGTGGCGGACGGCAAGGCGACGAAGATCATCATTCCGTCCGAGCTGCAGAACCTCTCCGCGGCGGTAAAGGCAGTCGCAGAGGTAGCGAAGGACTGAGCGTGACGCAGGAATGGCGCGGCCGGGGAGCCGTGAACGGGAAGAGGAAAGGCTCTTTTGCCTGACGCCGGGATGGCGCGGGCCGGGGAGCTGTGAACAGGAAGAGGAAAGGCTCCTTTGCCTGACGCCGGGATGGCGCGACAGAAATGGAGTATGGGAGAGTGTGTGGCGATAGAGCGGCGGCCTGGCTGCCGGGGGGAAGAGACGATAGTGCAAAAAGCCACGGAGGATAAGAAGATGGATTTGAAAGGCAGGAATTTTCTGACACTGAAGGATTACACGCCGGAGGAGATTACGTATCTGCTCGATCTGGCGGCGAAATATAAGGCGGACAAGAAGGCCGGCGTGATGGAGCCCGTGCGCACCGGGAAAAACATCGCGCTGATCTTTGAGAAGACAAGCACGAGGACGCGGTGCTCGTTTGAGGTGGCGGCGCATGATCTGGGAATGCAGGTCACGTACCTCGACCCGAGCGGCTCGCAGATCGGGAAAAAGGAGAGCATCGCGGACACGGCGCGCGTGCTTGGCAGGATGTACGACGGCATCGAGTACCGCGGCTTCGGACAGGAGATCGTGGAGGAGCTCGCGAAGCACGCAGGCGTCCCGGTGTGGAACGGCCTGACCAACGAGTACCATCCAACGCAGATGCTCGCCGACATGCTGACGATCCGGGAGCACCTGGGCGAGCTGAAGGGGAAGAAGCTGGCGTACTTTGGCGACGCGCGCTACAATATGGGCAATTCCCTGATGATTGTCTGCGCAAAGCTCGGCCTGGATTTTGCAGCGTGCACGGCGAAGGAGTATTTTCCGGATCCCAGGCTGGTGGAAGAGTGCAGAGAGTACGCGAAAGCGAGCGGCGCGACGATCACACTGACGGAGGATGTGGCAGAGGGCGCGAAGGACGCGGATGTGATCTACACGGATGTCTGGGTGTCGATGGGCGAGCCGGACGATGTCTGGGCAGAGCGGATCCGGGTGCTGCTCCCGTATCAGGTGAACAGGCAGGTGATGGAGTACGCGAAGAAGAGCGCGATTTTCATGCACTGTCTCCCGGCGTTCCATGACCTTGGCACAAAGATCGGAAAGGAAATCCACGACAAGTACGGTCTGGATGCGATGGAGGTGACGGACGAGGTGTTCGAGTCCGCGCAGTCCGTCGTGTTCGACGAGGCGGAGAACCGGATGCACACGATCAAGGCAGTGATCGCTGCGACACTGGGTTTGGAACATGAAAAAAATTAAGGAAAAAGACATTCGCGGCATGGAGCTCTTCTGCGTCATCGCGGCGCTGGCTGCGGATGCATTGTGTGCGCTGTATTTACTGAATGTCGTGCAGTACCACTGGATTCTGAGCTTTATCCAGATTCTGGCCGTGCTGCTGCATGTGGCGCTGTCGCTGCTTTTGCTGGTGCAGAAGCGGACGGTGCTGGCGGCCGGGTGCGGGTTGCTGGCGGCCGCTTATCTGGGCAGCCTGATATACTATAATATCTGAACGGCAAAGATCGTCCTTGGGCGGCGTGTCCGGTATGCTTTGCAGAAACTGGTGTCTATAGAAAAAGAGCAGAGAAGGAGATGCAGGAATGAAGAGCGAAATCCTTGCGGCGCTGTATCGTGGGGAGGATTATGTATCCGGGCAGGAGCTGTGTGACAGCCTGCACGTCTCACGCACAGCCATCTGGAAGGTGATCAATCAGCTGAAGGAGGAGGGCTACGTGATCGAGTCGGTGCCGCGCAGGGGCTACCGGATTCTGGAGCGCCCGGACTGTGTGACGGCCGAGGAGATCCAGAGCCGGCTGACGACGAAGCTGGCGGGCCGGAGGGTGGTGTCCTACGAGACGATTGACTCGACGAACAACGAGGCGAAGCGGCTCGCCGAGGCGGGCGCCGAGGACGGGACGCTGGTGGTTGCCGAGCAGCAGGTGCAGGGGAAGGGCCGGAGAGGCCGCTCCTGGGTCGTGCCGGCGCGCACCTCCGTGATGATGAGCCTGCTGCTGCGCCCGCAGATCCGGCCGGAGCACGCGTCGTCCGTGACGCTTGTGATGGGCCTCGCGGTTGCGAAGGCCTGCCGGCAGTTCTCCGGAATTGAGCCCAGAATCAAGTGGCCGAACGATGTCGTGGCGGACGGCAAAAAGATCTGCGGCATTCTGACGGAGATGAGCAGCGAGATCGACTATATCAACTATCTTGTCATCGGAGCCGGGATCAATGCGAACCTGTCGGAGTTTCCCGGGGAGCTGCGCGAGAAGGCGACGTCCCTGTATCTGCTGACCGGAAGACAGACGGACCGCGCCGGGCTGATTGCGGCCTGTATGGAGCAGTTTGAATGCTGCTATGAGAAATTCCTCAGGACGCAGGACGTGTCGCTGCTTCAGGAGGAGTACAATGAGCTGCTCGCCGGCAGGGACACTGCGGTGCGCGTGCTCGAGCCGGGCCACGAGTATACCGGGATCTCGCGCGGCATCAATGCGCGCGGGGAGCTGCTGGTCGAGAAGGAGGACGGCACCGTGGAGCAGGTCTATGCAGGCGAGGTGTCGGTGCGCGGAATTTACGGGTATGTGTGACAGAAAAAGATGTGAGGAATGAGATCATGGAGACGGAAAATGTGGTGCTCTGCGGAGCCAATTCTTATGAGGAAAAATATTACTTGAATCCGCGTTTTGATCATCTGCCGAAGCAGATCCGGGAGGAGCTGCAGATCATGTGCGTGCTCTTTGTGAATGATGTCGGCGGCATCCTGCTGGTAGAGTTTGACCGGGAGGGCAGTCTGCGGCTGCGCACGGAGGCGCTCGAACATGATACCACATACGATGATATCGGTGCGGTGCTCAAGATAAAAGAGCTGCAGCGCACGAAGGAAGAGCTGCTCCGTTCGCTGGAGCTGTACTATAAAGTGCTGTTGAAGAACGGGCTTGGGTGAGGAAACATGAAAATCGGAAACGTAGAGCTGGAAAATAAGATTGTACTTGCACCGATGGCAGGAGTGACCGACCTGCCATTTCGTTTGCTTTGCAGAGAGCAGGGCGCAGGCATGGTCTGCACGGAGATGGTGAGCGCGAAGGCAATTTCCTTCCACAATAAAAATACGGTCGCACTGCTTGAAACCGCGCAGGAGGAGCGGCCGGTCTCGCTGCAGCTGTTTGGCTCCGATCCGGATATCATCAGCGAGGCGGCTGCGTCGATCGAGGAGCTTCCGTTTGATATCCTGGATATCAATATGGGCTGCCCGGTTCCGAAGGTTGCGGGAAACGGGGAGGGCTCCGCCCTGATGAAGAATCCCAAACTGGTCGGCGAGATTGTGTCCAAAACGGTTCGCGCGATTCGAAAGCCTGTCACCATAAAAATAAGGAAGGGATTTTCGGCGGACACCGTGAACGCCGTCGAGATCGCGCGGATCGCGGAGGCCTCCGGGGCGGCGGCGATTGCGGTGCACGGAAGGACGCGGGAGCAGTACTATACCGGAAGGGCAGACTGGGACATCATTCGGCAGGTCAAGGAGGCGGTCTCAATCCCGGTGATCGGCAACGGCGACGTCACCTCGGCGGCCAGAGCGAAACAGCTGCTGGAGGAGACGGGCTGTGACGGCGTCATGGTGGGCCGCGGCGCGCAGGGAAATCCGTGGGTGTTTGGCGAGATTCAGACGTACCTCGCGACCGGTACGGTGCCGGAGCGCCCGACGAGAGAGGAACTGCTGGAGATGATGCTGCGCCATGCCAGGATGGAGATCGCGTATAAAGGAGCGTACACGGGAATCCGGGAGATGCGCAAGCATATCGCGTGGTACACCGCGGGCATCCCGAACTCCGCAAAGCTGCGCGCCAGTGTCAACACCGTAGAGTCCTACGAGCAGCTCCGGGAATTGCTGACGGAGAGCATTCATACGGGGACAGCTGCGAAGGACTGAGTGAGCGCTTTCGCGCAGAAACTTCATAGAACGGCAAACGATTTCTTGACAAATGTATGGGAATCGGCTATTATTATACGACAGTTGCGGTGCACGATGTGCATTGCAATTTGTTTTAGTGTGTTCGGGCAGGCGGTTTTTCTCTGAGAGCTTTATCACTGCGAGACGGTGGATGTGCGGTGGGCTTTGATCGGAGCAGAACACAGGCCGGGCGACCGGCTGCCTGGAAGAGTTATGTAAGGAAGGGTGTAGATGAAAATGGAAGCAAAAAAAAGCTTATTAACTTATGCAGGATTGAAAAAGCTTGAGGATGAGCTGCATGATCTGAAGGTAAACCGCAGAAAAGAGGTTGCCGGCAAGATCAAGGAGGCCAGAGAGCAGGGGGATCTTTCCGAGAACGCGGAGTACGATGCAGCGAAGGATGAGCAGCGCGACATCGAGGCGCGGATCGAGGAGATCGAGAAGATCCTGAAGAACGCAGAGGTCGTCGTCGAGGACGAGGTAGACGTAGATAAGATTAATGTAGGCTGCACCGTGAAGGTGTTCGACGTGGAGTTCGAGGAGGAGATGGAGTTCAAGATCGTCGGCTCCTCGGAGGCGAACAGCCTGCAGGGTAAGATCTCGAACGAGTCCCCGGTCGGCAAGGCATTGATCGGCTGCAGCGTCGGCGATACGGTTGAGGTCGAGACACAGGCAGGTGTGATCGAGTACAAGGTGCTCGGAATCGAGCGGACCGTGTGATAACTTGTCTCGGAGCGGGAGCCTGTGCCGATGGAAGCATGGAACTGAGGCATGTATTGTAAACAAAACAGCCGGCACATATGGCTTGTTTATTTTCAGGCAGCAGATATCAGAATACTCGTAAGGTGAGGAGTGGAGAAAGTGGCGGAACAGAAGAAGGAACAGGCAGTAGACACGAAGCAGCTTTTAAAGGTACGCCGTGAGAAGCTCGCGGAGCTTCAGGCGAATGGTCAGAATCCGTTTGAAATCACAAAATACGATGTGACAAACCACAGCGGTGAGATCAAGGAACAGTTTGAACAGTTTGAGTCAAAAACTGTGCGCATAGCAGGGCGTATGATGTCGAAGCGTGTGATGGGTAAGGCCTCCTTCTGCAATGTGCAGGATCTGCAGGGCAGCATTCAGGTCTACGTCGCGCGCGACAGTATCGGCGAGGAGGAGTACAAGGCGTTCAAGCGGATGGACATCGGCGATCTTGTCGGCATCGAGGGCGAGGTGTTCCGGACAAAGACAGGCGAGATTTCGATTCACGCCGCGAAGCTTGTCCTGCTCTCCAAGAGTCTGCAGATTCTCCCGGAGAAGTACCACGGCCTGACGAACACGGATATGCGATACCGCCAGCGCTATGTGGATCTGATCATGAATCCGGAGGTAAAGGACACCTTTATCAAGCGCTCCAGGATCATCAGCTCGATCCGGAAGTACCTGGACGGCCAGGGCTTCATGGAGGTCGAGACGCCGATGCTGGTCGCAAACGCAGGCGGCGCCGCGGCGCGCCCGTTCGAGACGCATTTCAATGCGCTGGATGAGGATCTGAAGCTGCGCATTTCGCTCGAGCTGTACCTGAAGCGACTGATCGTCGGCGGCATGGAGCGCGTGTACGAGATCGGCCGCGTGTTCCGCAACGAGGGGCTCGACACCCGCCACAACCCGGAGTTTACCCTGATGGAGCTGTACCAGGCGTACACGGACTACAACGGCATGATGGATCTGACGGAGAACCTGTACCGCCATGTGGCGCAGGAGGTGCTCGGCACGACGACCATCGTCTACAACGGTGTCGAGATGGATCTCGGGAAGCCGTTCGAGCGCATCACGATGGTGGACGCGGTGAAAAAGTATGCAGGCGTCGATTTCAACGAGATTCACACGCTGGAGGAGGCCCGCGCGGTCGCGAAGGAGCACCACGTCGAGTACGAGGAGCGCCACAAGAAGGGCGACATCCTGAATCTGTTCTTCGAGCAGTACGTCGAGGAGCACCTGATTCAGCCGACCTTCCTGATGGACCACCCGGTAGAGATCTCTCCGCTGACCAAGCGCAAGCCGTCCAACCCGGACTACGTGGAGCGCTTCGAGTTCTTCATGAACGGCTGGGAGATGGCAAACGCGTACTCCGAGCTGAACGACCCGATCGACCAGCGCGCCCGCTTTGCAGCCCAGGAGGAGCAGTTTGCCGCAGGTGACGAGGAGGCGAACCACACCGACGAGGATTTCCTGAACGCCCTCGAGATCGGTATGCCCCCGACAGGCGGAATCGGGTTCGGTATAGACAGAATGTGCATGTTACTCACTAATTCGCCTGCAATAAGAGATGTATTGCTCTTCCCGACGATGAAGTCGCTCGATGGAAATAAGAGTGAGAAGAAAGCGGAAGCGAAGGCTGAGGCTGCAGCGCCCGTAATCGAAGAGAAAATTGATTTTTCCAAAGTAGAGATTGAGCCTCTGTTTGCAGACATGGTTGATTTTGAGACCTTCTCCAAGAGCGATTTCAGAGCCGTAAAGGTTCTCGCATGTGAGGCTGTTCCGAAGTCGAAAAAGCTTCTGAAGTTCCTTTTAAATGACGGAACCGGAACAGAGAGAACTATTTTAAGCGGAATTCACGCATACTATGAGCCTGAAGAGCTGGTCGGCAAGACCCTTCTTGCAATTACAAACCTGCCTCCAAGACCTATGATGGGCATTGAATCCTGCGGGATGCTGATTTCTGCCGTTCACACGGAGGAAGGCGAAGAGAAGCTTCACCTCCTTATGCTGGATGACCACATTCCGGCGGGAGCAAAGATGTATTGATCTTAAAATTGAGGAAAAAGGAAGAGCACTTTTTGAAGAAATTTCAGAAGGTGCTCTTTTTTTGCGTGCACCGGGGAAACAGATAGAAAACCGTCCGGGAATATGATATACTGAAATTTGAAGAAATCCAGGATATTACGGGGATCCCAATAGATCACTCCTTCCTGAAATACAAAAAGGAGCTTGCAGAATACGGATATCAGGTGGGAAAAATATCTATGAAAGAACAGACCGTTATTTTTAATAAGATGGATTGATAGATTCGCAATATATATTCGCAATAAATGAATGCGACTTGATAAATTGCGAACTTTGGTATATAATTTGCGTTGCAAGCAGTACACTTATTGCAAAGCGATCGGAGATGATTAGGATGAAGACCTGTAAACAGATAGCGATAGAGTGGGGAGTTTCCGGACGAACGGTCAATGATTTGTGTAAAAAAGGCAAGGTTCAGGGCGCTGTAAAAGTAGAAGGAGTCTGGCAGATTCCTGATGATGCAGAAAAGCCAGCTGATGGCCGCGTTTCATCCGGAAGATATATTAAGAAGGAAGCAGTGAAAAAGGTAAGGTCTCTTCCGATTGGTATTTCTGATTATGTGCGTGCACAGTCAGAGTATTACTATGTTGATAAGACATTGCTTATTAAGAAATTTTTGGATCAGAAGCCGTTTGTATCATTATTCACAAGACCAAGACGATTTGGAAAAACGTTGAACATGGATATGCTCAGAGTTTTCTTTGAGATATCAGAGGAAGATACGAGTAAATATTTCGTAGATAAAGCGATCTGGAAGTGCGGCGATGAATATCGGTCTCACCAGGGAAAGTATCCTGTCATATTTTTAACCTTCAAGGATGTGAAGTTTGATTCCTGGGATTATACGATAGATAAGATTCGGGGGCTTCTGCAGGCAGAGTTCGGAAGGCATCAGGAAATACTTGACAGCAGCAAGATCGCGAAATATGAAAAGAACTATTTCAAAAAGATTTTGGACGGAAGTGCTACAGAGGTAGATTTAACATCGGCTTTGGAGAAACTTTCTAAGATGCTGGCAGAGCATTATGGAAAAGCGCCAATCATCATTATTGATGAATATGATACGCCGATTCAGGAAGGCTATTCGAAGGATTTCTATGACGAAATCATTGGGTTTATGAGAAACTTTTTCTCGGGAGCATTTAAGGATAACAAGAATCTCTCTTACGGCTTTCTGACAGGTATCCTGCGCATTGCACAGGAGAGTATTTTCAGCGGCCTTAATAATTTGACTGTAAATTCTGTAATGGACGAAGAGTACGATCGCTATTTTGGATTTACTTATTCGGAGGTCCATGAAATGCTGGAATATTACAAAGTGACAGATAAAGAAGGAGAGCTTAAAGACTGGTATGATGGTTATCTGTTTGGCAGGACAGAAATTTATAACCCCTGGTCGGTGATAAATTACATTGCAAGGGGCTGTATTCCGCGGGCCTACTGGGTAAATACCGGAAAGAATGAAGTACTTGAAGACGTTCTGAAGGTAGCCACAGATGATATTATAGAAAAATTATACGCTTTACTTCAGGGCGAGCAGGTGATTGCACGAATCGATCAGAATGTAGTATATAGAGCCCTGTCTGAGGATCCGGCTAATATCTACAGTCTTCTGCTGGTGGCAGGATATCTGAACGCACCGAAGAAGGAGTTGCAGGCAGACGGTGCATATCTTTGTGAGGTTTCGATTCCGAACAGAGAGATTGCGGCAGTCTATAAGAGCGAGATACTATCGCATCTGCTGCAGATTGGCGCAATCACAAGGACCACTGCAAATAGGATAGCAGAGAGCCTTTACGCAAATGATCCTAAGAAGCTGCAAAAAGCGATTGCAGAGTACATGGATAAGTCCATCAGTTTTTATGATGCCGGTGCAGAGGAATTTTATCATGGACTTGCACTTGGGTTAGTAGCGCTGATGGATCATCATTACAAGATTCAATCGAACCGGGAGTCCGGGGACGGAAGATATGATATCAGCCTGATTCCCAGAGAGAATCAGTATCCGGGAATTATTATGGAATTGAAATGGAAGAGTGGTCTGGATGAAGATGCACTTGAGACATTGTCCGAAGCAGCTTTGGCTCAGATCGATGATAAGAGGTATGATTCGGAAATGCGGGAGAATGGCGTAGACCGTATACTAAAACTTGGAGTTGCATTTTCAGGCAAGAAAGTAAAAATTATAACAGACTAACTTGGTTTTTGTTCAAATGAAAAAGGAGAGATAGAACATTGAAGCAACAGGCTGATTTTACGAGAGGAAAGATTGTGGGGCCGCTGCTGTGGTTTGCGGTGCCGATTCTGTTTGCGCTGTTCTTGCAGGCAATGTACGGCGCGGTGGATTTGATGGTGGTGGGGAAGTTTGCAGATTCGACGGATGTGTCGGCGGTGTCGACCGGATCGCAGATGATGATGACGATCACGAATCTGATCAGCAGTCTGGCGATGGGAACGACGATTTATCTGGGCCAGAAGATCGGAGAGGGCGACCGGAAGATGGGCGGAGAGATTATCGGCGCGAGCATTTGTCTGTTCCTGGGGATTGGATTGCTGTTCACGGTTCTGGTGCCGGTCAATGCGGGAGCGCTTGCAGGGCTGATGAATGCGCCAAAGGAGGCATTTGACCGGACCACAGAGTATATCCGGATCTGCGGGATTGGCTCTACGGTCATCATAGCCTACAACCTGATCGGAAGTATTTTCCGGGGGATGGGAGATTCGCAGACGCCGCTTGTCACGGTGATGATTGCGTGTGTCTGCAATATTGTCGGGGATCTGCTGCTGGTCGCGGTGTTCCATATGGGGACCAGAGGCGCGGCGCTGGCGACGGTGTTTGCGCAGGTGATCAGTGTTGTGATTTCGTTTGCCCTGATTCGCCGCAGGGAGCTGCCGTTCGCGTTTGGCAGGAAGCAGATCCGGTGGAATGGGAGCATCATCGGCAAGGTGGTGAAGCTCGGCATTCCGATTGCGCTGCAGGATCTGCTGGTGGGCGCGTCGTTTCTGATCATTCTGGCAATCGTCAATTCGCTTGGCCTCGTGGCGTCGGCTGGGGTCGGAGTCGCGGAAAAAGTATGCGGATTTATCATGCTTGTGCCGTCGGCGTTTATGCAGGCGATGTCGGCGTTCGTTGCGCAGAACCGGGGAGCAGGCCGCTACGACCGCGCGGAGCGCGCGCTCTGGTATGTGATCGGGGTGTCCACAGTCATCGGAATCGGCATGTTTTTCCTCGCCTTTTTCCGCGGAGATCTCCTCGCAGGGATTTTCTCGAACGATGCGGAGGTCATCGCAGCCGGCGCGGACTATCTGAAGGCGTATGCGATTGACTGTATGCTCACGTGCTTCCTGTTCTGCTTTATCGGATATTTCAATGGAATGGGGCTGACCGGCTTTGTGATGGTGCAGGGAATCGCTGCTGCGTTCCTGGTGCGGATTCCGGTCTCCTGGTACATGAGCAGGCAGACACCCGTATCGCTGTTTCATATCGGGCTCGGAATCCCGTGTTCAACCGTTCTGCAGATCCTGCTGTGCTTCGGGTGCATGGCGGTGATGAAAAAGAAGTGGCGGCAGGAGGGGAAAATGAGAGAGGACGCTGGAAAGGTGACGAAGTGAGATGCACAAAATCGGAGTGATATCAGACACACATGGAATGCTGCGGGCTGAGGTGGCGGAAGCGCTGCAGGGCTGCGAGCTGATTCTGCACGGCGGCGATGTCAATGAGCAGAAAATTTTAGATGAGCTGGGCGAGATCGCGCCGGTCTGCGCGGTCCGCGGCAATAACGACAAGGAGTGGGCGGAGCATCTTCCGCAGACGCTCGCACTGAATGTCTGCGGCCTGCGCGTCTTTATGGTTCACAACAAAAGAGACATCCCGAAAGACCTGCCCGAGACGGACCTGATCGTCTATGGACATTCTCATAAGTACGAGGAGAAAACGGTGGGCGGGATCCAATATCTGAATCCCGGGAGCTGCGGCCCGCGGCGGTTCCATCAGGAGATTACGCTCGCGCTTCTTTTTATCGAGGATAACGGCGATTTCAGGATTGAGAAGAGGCTGCTCCAACATCCGGAAACGAGAGGCTCAAAGGAGGAAACGCACAGGATTCCGGCCGATATCGCCCTGATGATTCCGGCGATCATGAAGGAGATAGACGCGGGGAAGTCCGTGAAGCAGATCGCAAAGAAGCACAGGATTTCGGAGGAACTCTCAGAGCAGATCGCGAGAATGTATCTGACCCATCCGGGGGTGGATGTCGAGGGGATTCTGCGGAGAATCGGGATGTAGGGGATGAGCGGTTCCTTTGTGCGGGGCAGCAAAACTGGTGTACGGTATATTTGATTGTGAGAACCGGAGGAATGACTATGGAGAAGCGAAAAGCGATAAATGACAAATTGGTGAAGTGGATCGTGAATAAAGTAAAAACGGAATACGCGGATGACATCAGCCTTGTATTACTATATGGCTCCTATGTGAATGGTACAGCCAACAGCAAATCAGATGTGGATTGCTATTTTATTCCGAAATCAGACAGGGGTTATCATTTAGCGGTTGATTTTATCATAGAAGGTGTGGGATACGATATCTACCCGATCTCGTGGGAGAGAGTGGAACGAATTGCCGATCTGCTTGAAACGATGTCGCCGCTGGTTGGTGATGCGGATATTATTTATTTCAATAGTGCAAGCGATGTAGAACGTTTTCGAAGAATGCAGACAAAATTGAAAAACAACTTGATGAATGAAACCTATGTCAGAAAAATAGCTGCAGGATATTGTGAAAAAGCAGGCAGGCTTTGTGCGATGCTGAATCAAAATTCCAGTGCGTCCCATGTCAGAAAAATAGCAGGGCATGTGATCATGACACTTGCGGATGCGGTGGCTGTACGCAATCATGATTACTATCATTTTGGCTTGAAGAAACAATTTGAAGATTTACAAAACAAGATTCCAAATGTCCCCCAGACGATTGTGGATGGCTATCGGAATGTAATTAAGGCGACAGAGATCGGTGACGTTGAAAAATATGCAATAAAATTATTTGAGGACGTATGCGGATATCTGGATCTGACCGTTCCTTTGCAGGAGCTATCCGAACAGAAGAGTCAGGAAAAACAGAAAGTGGATGCGCCCTGGCTTGCTTCCTTATATGAAGAAATCAGTTCTACATTCAACAAAATATATGTGTGCTGTGAAACAGGAAATTATATAGTAGCATTTCTCTCCGCGGTATGTCTTCAAAGAGAGCTGGATGACGCAAAAGAAGCAGGGTGTCCTGCGTATGAACTGCTAAATGATTTTCACTATAAAGAGCTTGCTAAGCTTTCCGAGACGGTTCGAAGCGTAGAACGTGATTTTGTACAGCTGATTACAGATCATGGGGGATGCATCAAGAAGTATGACAGTTTTGAACAGTTTGAAGCAGCCCGATTATAGAGCCCGGAGGAAAGATGGCAGGAAGTTTTCTTAATTGGAGGAAAAGAATGCGAAAGCGGTTGTGGAGCAAACTTTGCGGTGTGGTGCTTGTGGCAGGGATGCTGGGAACTGCCACGGCGCGGGGGACAGAGGTATCCGGGGCTGACACTGCGTATGCGGCGACAGAGATAGCAGATGCGGGTATGCCAGGAAGGAATGCGGCAGACGGAAGTATGTCGGGAGCAGAAACGGATACGGAGATCACCATTGCCATACCGTCGGAGTCCGGGGCGCTGCATGTGGAGGGAACGCGGCTGGTCGGGGAGGACGGCGGGGCGGTGCAGCTTCGCGGGATCAGCACGCACGGGATCGCGTGGTTCCCGCAGTACGTCAACGAATCGTGTTTTCAGGAGCTGCGCGAGGAGTGGAATGCGAATGTCGTGCGGCTCGCCATGTACACGGCGGAGTCCGGAGGGTACTGCACGGACGGCGATCAGGCGTACCTGGAGGATCTGGTGGAGCAGGGGGTGAAAGCTGCCGCTGCGGCTGATCTGTATGTGATTGTCGACTGGCACGTCCTCGCGGACTGCGATCCGAATGTCTATAAGGAGGAGGCGAAAACCTTCTTTGCAAAGATGACGGAACGGCTCTCCGGGTACGACCATGTGCTGTATGAGATCTGCAATGAGCCGAACGGCGGGACCGAGTGGGCAGCCGTCAAATCGTACGCGGAGGAAGTGATTCCGGTCATCCGCGAACACGCGCCGGATGCGGTGATCCTCGTCGGGACGCCGAACTGGTCGCAGGATGTCGATCAGGCGGCGGCCGATCCGATCACAGGGTATGACAACCTCATGTACACACTGCATTACTACGCGGCCACGCACAAGGAGGATCTGCGCAGCCGGATGATGAGTGCAATCGACGCAGGCCTTCCGGTTTTTGTGTCCGAATACGGAATCTGTGACGCGAGCGGAAACGGTGCACTGGACATCGACGAGGCGAACCGGTGGAGGGAGACACTGGATCAGTACGGCGTGAGCTATGTGGCGTGGAACCTCTCGAACAAGAATGAATCGTCCGCGATCCTCAGCCCGGCGTGCCAGAAGGATGGAGGCTTTCAGTGGGACGATCTGACCAATTCCGGGAAATGGCTGTACGAGACGCTGACAGGAAGCGGCGCGCCGGATGCCGGGCAGGGACAGAATAATAATCCGCCAGATGCCGGGCAGGGACAGAATAATAATCCGCCAGATGCCGGGCAGGGACAGAATAATAATCCGTCAGATGCCGGCACAGACGTGCAGTCTGTCTTTGCGAGCGGCCAGCTGAGCTGCACGGCGACGGTGAAAAATTCATGGGAGGCGGACGGACAGACCTTTTATCAGTACGATCTCGTTCTGGAAAATACCGGCGAGCAGTGCACACATTGGTCGGTCGACGTCACGTTCAATGGTGCATTTGCGTTCTCGGATGGCTGGAACGGCGCCTACACGGTCCATGAGCAGACTCTGCATATAGAAGACGCCGGCTACAATGGAGCGGTGGAGCCGGGCGGCTACGTGACAGATGTCGGCTTTATCGTGAGCGGAGCTTCGAAGGATGCATGCGTGATAAAGAGCCGATAAAAGCAGGCTCCTATTTGACAAATTAATTTAATGCGAATATAATCCAATTATTAGCTTAAAGCTGAACAGAGGATATTAAATTCCACAGGGCATATTTTGCAGCGCTGCCCCGCGGGCAGAAAGGAGGAGCAGCGGATGCGTCCTTTAAAAAAAATCAACCAGAAAGCGATTGCGGAGCGGCTGGGGATCAGCCATGTGAGCGTGTCGAACGCGCTGGCAGGCAGAAAAGGGGTCAGCAGGGAGCTGCGCGAGCGCGTCCTGGAGACGGCTGCCCGGATGGAGTATGAGACGAAGCAGGAAAGCGGGGCCGGGAGTGCAGGCTGGAGCGAGATTGCCGTGGTCGGAGCGCGGGTAATCCCGGAGAGACTTTCGGCAAGAAACAGGGTGCACTTCCGGTATGATCTGCCGGACGCGCTGTCGGGAGAGATCGGTGAAGCGCAGCTGCAGGAATGGCAGAGCTGCATCGGGATCTTGGTCACGCAGCAGGTGTCTGCGGAAATCCTGTGGATGCTCCGGGAGAGAGTCAAAAAGCCGATGGTTGGCATCGGCTTTTTCGTTGACGGCGTGCCGATGGACTTTGTGATGGAGGACGGCTTTCACGGCATTCAGGCGCTCGCGCGCACCTTGCGGGACAGGGGATATATGCGGCTCGTGTATGTAAGTCCCGAGGAAGCAGAAGCCAATCCGGAAGAGCGGAGTATGCTGGAGGATCGCCTGCTGGGCTTTCGGCGCGACCAATATACCCGGCTGCTGGAAAAAGCGGAGAAGGTCGAGACGGTACCGGCGTTTGATCTCGGGGAGCGGGACGGAATTGTGACACTGCACCGGCTGTCGGAGCGGCTTGCGGTGTGGAGAGAAGGCGTGTGCGGGAGGCAGCCGGGGACAGCCCTGATCTGCGGAGACGGGCGGACGGCGCGCCGCGCTGCCAGGATGCTCAAGGTGGCTGGGATAGCGGTGCCGGGAGAAATCGGCGTGATCGGCTGCGGGGCAGAGGAAGCCTGTCAGGAGGAATGGAAGGACGGCGGAACCCAGGCGTGCCGGGAGGCTGTCTCCATGTTCCGGGCGGATGAGGAGCAGCTGATGGAGTGTGCGGTGCGGATTCTGAAGGAGCGCCGGGAGGGCAGGGCGGAACCGGAGGGACTGCATCGCGTGTCGGGTGCGATCGCGGGGGCGGATACCATTTGAAGAATCGGACAGAAAGAAATCCGGACAGAGCGGGAAGGAACGTGTGACGATGCCTGTGCAGAACACAAAGAAAAAAGTAACGATGCGGCAGATTGCTGAGGCTGTGGGCGTCAGCACCGTGACGGTCTCCAATGCGCTGGCTGGAAAAGCAGGCGTCAGCAGCGAAGTGAGGAGCCGGATTCTGGAAAAGGCAGCCCGGCTGGGCTACGACCCGGGCGAGCGGGAGAAGAGGAGTTCGTCAAAGACGATCACGCTGGGGGTGATCAGCTCCAACATGTATATGAGTGAAAAGACCTCCTTTTACTGGGAGATGTACCAGAGTGTTGTGAATGCGTGCTTCGGGAAGAACATTCTGACGATGCTGGAAGTGTTCGATGAGAGAAAGGGCAGCGTGCAGGAGCCGACCCTCCTTTCCAGAGAACAGATAGACGGTTTTTTCATCATCGGCCGGGTGCCGGACGTCTGCATGAGGCAGATCCTGAGAAAGAGGAGAGGGCCGATCGTGCTGCTCGATTTTGACCGGCCGGGTTATCAGTGCGATTCCGTGCTCTCGGACAATTATACCGGGATGTACCGCGCGACGAAATACCTGGCAGAGCGGGGACACCGGCAGATCGGATTTGTGGGGAGCGTGCGTACCTCCGCGAATGTCCTGGAGCGGTATTACGGATATTGGAAGTGTATGCGGGAGTACGGAATCACCCCCGACCCGGAGTGGCTTCTGGAGGACCGGGACGTCAGAACGGAGGATGCGGGGGAGATCCGGCTTCCCGGGCGGCTTCCCTCAGCGTTTGCCTGCAGCAGCGATTACTCTGCGGGCTTTCTGTACAATGCGCTGAGGAAGCGGGGACTCCGGGTACCGGAGGATATCTCGGTGATCGGTTACGACGACTATCTGTACGGAAATGATTTCGCGGACCGGCTGACGACGTACCATGTGGATTTTGACCGGATGGCAGAAAAGGCAGTGGAACTCATGCAAAGACGAATCATGGCGCCGATGCTCCCGCACGTGACGCACTACATCGACAGCTATATCGTGGAGCGCAGCAGCGTGTCAAAGGCAGGCGGCGGAGCCGGGAGATGAAGGCTGCGTCCGCTCAAAGTACATGGTACAGCGGAGGAGGAATATGGGGAAGAGAGTGACATTGGAGGAGATCGGGAAGCTGCTTGGCGTGAGTGCGGTCACGGTCTCAAAGGCGCTGAAGGATCAGAAGGGAGTCAGCGACGAGCTCAGGCTGCGGATTCAGCAGACGGCTGCTGAGCTTGGCTACCGCAAGAGCAGGCGCGCCCACAATCAGAAAATTCCGCGGACGATCGGGGTGATCATTGCGGAGCGTTTTCTGGAAAATCATCAGTCCTTCTACTGGGCGCTATACCAGAAGCTGGCGGAGCGCGTGCTGGAAAAGGAGTGCGTCTCGGTGCTGGAGATTATCAGCGGTCCGACGGAGGCGGCGGGGATGCTTCCGAAGCTGCTGGAGGAAAAGCGGGTGGACGGGGCAGTGATCGTGGGCAATCTGAAGCGCGGCTACATGGAGTCTCTCTACCGCGCTTTCGGCGGGGAGATTCCGCTGATCTGCCTGGACTCGGAGCTTGGGCCATCCAGAAGGGACACGGTCATCAGCGACAACATCGGCGGAGGCTATGAGCTGACGGACTATCTTCTGTCGCTTGGGCACCGGAGGATCGGGTTCGTGGGCACTTTTCTGACGACATCGAGCATCGACGACCGCTATCTGGGCTATGTCAAGGCATTGCTGGAACGCGGGCTCGAGGCGAAGAAGGAGTGGCTGATCGAGGACCGGGACCGGGAAAGCGGCGCTTTGCTTGGCGCTGAGGCGCTCCGGCTTCCGGAGGATCCGAAAGCTGAGACAGCACCCACGGCATACTTCTGCAACTGTGACGTGACGGCGGCCGTGCTGATTCGGGCGCTGGAGGCGAGAGGGCTGCGCGTGCCGGAGGACGTCTCGGTGGTGGGCTTCGACAACCATCTGCCTAAGGGGAACCCGGATATCCGCATCACGACGTACGAGATCGACGCCAGGCTGATGGCGGTGAAAACGGTCAGTCGCATTCTGAAAAAGATAGAGAGTCCGAACGATATGGGAGGAATTACTGTGATAGGAGGCCGCTTCATAGAAGGGAACAGCGCGAGACGAATCGGGCCTGCAGTTCCCTTCGCCTGAGCGCGGCTGATTGCCGGAAACGGCGGGCCCTCTGCCGGATGCGGGGTTATGTCCGGGAAATGTGGCGGAATGCGTTCGGCGTCCGGCCGGTTTCCGATTTAAACAGATTGATAAAGTGGCTGACATTGTCATAACCGACGCTGCTGCTGACTTCCTGCACCTGCAGGTTTGTGGTCAGCAGCAGTTTTTTTGCCTCTAGAATCCGGATGTGGTTGAAATCCTTTAGCGGAGACGTGCGGAAGGCTGTCTGATATTCCCTGCACAGTCGATACCGGCTGATTCCGTAGCGGTCCTCCAGGGCGGAGAGGGAGAAGGCGCGGTGCCTGAGGTCGTGAATGTAGGCGTGCATATCCTGCAGATAGGGAGTGTGCGTCTGGCTGCAGGTGGCAGGCGCCTGAGCGGGAGCCGACAGGCAGACCTCTGTCAGAAGGTTGGTGAGCGTGCGGTGCATGTCCAGAAGCGACCGGGAATCGATCTCGCCGGGAAAGGCCGCCAGTGTCTCGGCGAGCATTGCGAGCGGGGGCGAATCGTGTTTCCGGGTGAAATGGACAGAGGGCAGGCAGGGGAGAAACAGGTCCAGGTCAGCGCCGGCGAGGAAAAAAATCCGGAACGACCACGACTGCCGCTCTGTAGATAAGGAAAAAGGGTTGCTCCCGTCCACGAGCGCCAGAGAGCCGGGAGCGACGCGGCGGTTGGCCTCCCGGCAGGTGACGGAGCCGCCGCCGCAGAGCGTGTCGATCAGAAACATCCCGTCCACAGGCTCCAGAGCCGCAGAAACGCCCGGGGCCAGATTCACGCTTCCTCCGCCGATCACTCTGAGATACCGGTCCGGGATGCGTGCGTGCGTCTGTGGGCCGGAATATGTATAGCAGGTGGGAAAGAGCATCTGAGCAGGAACCGGGACGCCGGATTGTCTCGCGGACCGGACAGACTGCAGGAGAGACGGATAGGACGGCAGAGCACTGTTTTCTTTCATGTTTGATTCCTCATTTAATTAATTTAAGTTAAAATGTAAAAAATGGTACACTTCTATTATAATGGTTTCCGGAGAAAAGGAAACCCGTAAAAATGCACAGTTTAACTGCTTAAAAACTGGAATAAGTAGACAAAAATTAAGAGATTTGCAAGAATCATGGATAAAAAGCAAGGATGATTGATTACATCAGAAAAAAATCATGGTATAGTCTCATTAAATCTAAAGTAATTACTTACTTAAATTAATCAAAGGAGGAACATTATGAAACGGAATGCAGCAACAAAACTGACAGGTGCAATCGTTCTCTCGGCAGCGATCCTCGGCGTCAATGTCTCGGCGGCTGAGCTTCCGGCTTTCAACGAGCTGAACATCGAGGAGTATACGGATCTGGAGGCGGACATCAAGATCCTGACAGACCGCACGGACATCGTGGATACCGTGTATGCAGGCTATGCGGAGCTGTTCAACGAGAAGTTCCCGAATATCCATGTGACCTATGAGGCAGTCACCGACTACGCGGAGGCTGTGACGCTCCGCCTGACGAGCGGCGGAGACTGGGGCGACATCTGCTTTATCCCGGATTCGGTGGACAAGACGGAGCTCGGCAATTACTTTGCGGTCCTGGGCGAGTACGGCGCGATGGACGAGGTGTACTACAATGTGGCAGCGAATACGGACGGGGATCAGGTGTACGGGATTCCGAACGGCGGAAACACGCCGGGCATTCTGATCAACAAGAAGGTCTGGGCGGATGCGGGAATCACGGAGTACCCGAAGACTCCGGATGAGTTCCTGGAGGATCTGCAGAAGATCAAGGACAACACCGAGGCGATTCCGCTGTACACGAACTTTGCGGACGGCTGGCCGCTGGGGCAGTGGACCGGATACATCGGCGTTCCGACGAACGCAGACCCGAACTATGTAGAAAATATCATGCCGCACAAGCAGAATCCGTTCGCGAAGCCGGACGATGGGATGTACGGACCGTATGCACTGTTCTACATGCTCTATGAGTCTGTTGCGCGCGGGCTGGTGGAGGAGGACCCGGCTTCCACCGACTGGGAGAGCTCCAAGGCGCGGATCGGCAGCGGCGAGATCGCGACGATGGTGCTGCAGAGCTGGGGAATCAATCAGTGCAAGGATCTGGCGGAGGATCCGAGCGTGATCGACTATATCCCGATGCCGATCACGGTAGACGGCGTGCAGGCGCTGCTGGTAAATTCCAACTACTGCTACGGCATCAACAACCAGGCGAGCGAGGAGAATCAGCTGGCGTCGATGGTTTACGTAAAATGGCTGATCGAGGAGTCTCCGATCATGGCGGACGAGGGAAATATCCCGGAGCGCAAGGACCAGGAGGTCCCGGAGAGCCTTGCAAACTTCAGCGGCCTCGAGATGATGACGAACGCGAAGGAGGAGGTCTCCGGACTGAAGAAGGAGCTTGAGAATGAGTCGGAGGTGCTGACGGACGCGAATATCGCGAAGATCGTGGAGGGCGCGCTTTCCGGAGAACCGTTTGACGACATCATGAACGAGTGGAATGAGCGGTGGACCGAGGCGCAGGAGATGCTCGACGTAGAAGTGACGGAGTAAGACTGATATCCAAAGAAATATAAGCCGTCCTGCTGTGCGCGGGACGGCAACAGATAAGGAGGTAAGGGAGATGAATAAGCAGCCTGGCTCTTTGAAACAGTGGATTATGAAAAGAGAGGTGCAGCGCGTCCTGATCATTGTGCTCTTCATGGCGGTTCCGCTTCTTCTTCTGCTGCTGTTTACTTATATCCCCTTTTTAAAGATGATCCAGTTCTCCTTCTACAATATGAAATATATCGGAGAACGGAAATTTGTGGGCTGGAACAACTACATAAAGGTCTTCAAAAACAAGGATCTGTTCGGTTCCCTGCTGGTCAGCCTCTACTACATGGGCGGCGGCGTGGTACAGCTCGCGCTGGCACTGCTCTTTGCGACGATGTTTGTGTTTAAGGTAAAGGGAGAGTCGGTATTCAAGGCGGCGTTGTTCTTCCCGTATCTGATCTGCGGAATCGCGATCGGATTTATCTTCAAATTCTTCTACTTTCACGGATACGTGCTGGACACCATTTTGCAGGCGTTCGGCATGGAACTGGAGGATCTGCCGCTGTGGCTCCAGAATACGAAGATCAACAACATCGCTCTGGCGGCCACTTCCGTCTGGCGGTACACCGGACAGAACGTCATCCTCTTCCTGGGGGCCATGATGTCCGTGGACTCGGATCTGTACGAGGCGGCCTCGCTGGACGGCTGCAACCGCTGGCAGCAGTTCCGCTACATCATTCTTCCGAGCATTAAGTCGATCATCGTGCTGAACATCATTCTCTGTGTCAGCGGCTGTCTGTCTGCATTTGAGCCGCCGTACGTGATCACGAACGGAAGCTTCGGGACGGCGACGTACTTTGTTCAGATGAACTCGGTCGCACACGAGACGCAGAAGGTCGGCCTGGCAAGCGCTATGGCGGTGGTTCTGCTGATCCTGATCATCATCTGCACGATCGGACAGAAGCTGTTCTTCAAGTACGTCTTCAACGACGGGACAGAGGATGAGTCCAGGAGCGCGGCAAAGGCGAGAAAGAAAGCGGCGAAGGATCGGAAGAGACAGGAGAGAAGGAGGGCATAGCATGATTCGGATGAAAAAATCTTTCGTGGGGACACTGTTTGACGTGCTGAAATACGTGATCCTGGTGCTGGCCTCTGTGATTGCAGTCACACCGGTCGTCGTCTGTGTGTTCACCGCGTTCAAGACGGAGGAGGAGTACGCGCAGGGCTCGGTGCTGGAACTGCCGCACTCGTTCCTCTATCTGGAGAACTTCAAGGAAGCGATCACAAAGGCAAACATGGCGCGGTGCTTCCTGAATACGTTCCTGGTGCTCGTTGTGGTGCTCACCTGCTCCGTGTTCATCAGCGCGATGCTGGCGTACATCCTGAACCGCTTCCGCTTTCCGGGGAGAAACCTGATCGAGAGTCTGTTCCTGTTCGCATCGCTGCTGCCCGGCATCGCCATGCAGGTCACGATCTATCAGATCATGTACTCTCTTGGGCTGATCAACCATCTGTACGGCTACATGATTGTGCTGATGGGGACGGACATCGTCTCGATCTACCTGTTCCTGCAGTTCTTTGAGAATCTGCCGGTGTCGCTGGATGAATCGGCCACGATGGACGGCTGCACGTACTTCGGCGTGTTTTTCCGCATCCTGTTCCCACTCTTAAAGCCGGCGATCATGACGACGCTGGTGCTCAAGGGCGTGAGCGTGTACAATGAATACTATGCGTCGAACCTGTATCTGCAGAAACCGGAGCTTCGCACCATATCGACGGCGCTCTATACGTTCACGGGCCCTTACGGGAGCAAGTACAATTACATCTGCGCGGGCGTGTTGATCACGATCATCCCGATTCTGGTCATCTTCCTGATTTTCCAGAAGCAGGTGTACAGCGGCATGGCGGCGGGCGCAGTCAAGGGCTGAGACAGGAGCAGGAGGAAATGCGATGCTTTGGTACAAATGGATCCGGAAGATCCAAAGGGCGACAGAGGACATGGACGGCACGCAGACGGCGGAATATATTGCGGAGTATTACTGGTATCATATTTTGCTCACCTTTCTTGGAATCGGTTTGTTTGTACTGATTGTGTATCATGTGACTGCGGGCGGGCGGAATCTTTCGCTCGCCTGTGTCATTGTAAATGAGCGCGCGGATCAGGAACGGGACAGAGCGCTGAGAGAAGAGATTGCACAGGCGCTTGATCTGGAGGAAGAAACCGTGCGGGTGGATTCCGAGTATCACATCAGCTATCCGGGCCACGCGGAGCAGGGAAACAACGAGAGCGACTACGAAAAATTTTTCTTTGGGTGGTCGCAGGGAGAGCTGGATGTCGTGATCCTGCCGGAGAGCTTTCTGAGGTACTGCAAAAGCCTGGGCGGCGAGATCCGGACGCTTGCAGAGGACGGGACAGACTGCATTCCGCTGCGGCAGACGGTGTTCGCCGGGAAAATTGAGGATCCCTCTGCAGATCCTATGATGGTGATTTTTCCCGCGGACGGTGAACATACGGAAGAGACGGGCAGACTCTGCGCGTATCTTTTGACAGGAGGAGGCGAGGCGTCGTGAACACGCTGCTTGATATGGACAATCCGTTCTTTTCTTTTATGGGGAGACTTGCGGATTATGTGATTTTGAATCTGTTGTTTCTGCTCACCTGTCTGCCGGTCGTGACGATCGGGGCGGCGCTTGGCGCGATGCACGAGACGCTCGCCCGGATGGCGGAGGGGACAGAGGGGAGCCTGCACCGGACGTACGTGCAGGCGCTGATCCGGAACTTTAAGCGCGCGCTGCTGCCGTGGCTGCTTCTTCTGGCAACAGGGAGCCTGCTGGTGTTTGACGTGGCGGTGGCCGCGGATGTGCTGGGAGAATCGCTCTTAAAGCTCACGATGCCGGTGGTCGGGAGCCTGGGAGTTCTGTGGCTTCTGATTTTTTCCTGGTGCTTTGTCCTGCCCTGGGAGCAGACAGAGGGCTTTGGGGAGCGGATGAAGCTGGCGCTTGGCATGGCAGTGCGGAATCTGCCGAGATCCCTCCTGATGATCGCCGTCGAATTGTTTCCGGTGGTCTGCTATTTCCTCTTTGTCCGCTTCTTCATGGGGATTCTGCTTCCGTTCTATATCTGCATCGGATGTTCCTGTACCTCGGCTGTGTGCAGCCTTCTGGCAGGGAGAATAAAGCCAAAGAGCAGGGCGGGGGCAGAGCGACGAGGAGGAGCAGGCGGACTGCTGCGGGCGCAAGGCGGCCGGGACCAAGCGGACGTAGGCGCACGGCCGTCGGGACCAAGCGGACGTAAGCGCGCGGCTGCCGGGACCAAGCGGGCGCAGATGCGCGGCCGACCGAACAGGACAGACAAAAACAGAGGACAAGGAGAGGATATCAATTTATGATCTGCGTGGAGAAAGAGAGGGGGATCTTCCGCCTTGACACGCCTCTGACCAGCTACGTCATGGGTGTTGCGGGCGGAGGCTATCTGGGACATATTTATTATGGAAGAAAAATCACGGACAGCGACATAGGCTATCTTTTGCGGACACAGGAGGAACCTTATACACCGGAGGTGAATCCGGGTGAGAAGGTTCCTTTTTTGGTGCGGTTCCACTTTGAGTATCCCTGTTTCGGGACGGGAGACAGCCGGGAGGCCTGCCTGAATGTCCGAAATGAGCAGGGACAGCAGGGTGTGGAGCTGCTCTACCAGGGGTACGAGGTGACGGAGGGCAAGGAACGGCTGCCGGGACTGCCGTGCTCCTTCGGCGCGCCCTGCCAGACGTTAAAGGTTTTTTTGATGGATCCGGTGCTTGAGCTTGCAGTCACACTCTCGTACACGGTTTTTGACGATGTGGATGTGATCACCAGGAGCGTCTCGGTGCAGAATCAATCTGCAGGGGCGGTGTTTCTGACAAGGGTGCTCTCTGCCTGCCTGGATATGGATGATCCGTCTGCGGCCGGGAGTACCGCGGAGCGGAGCAGGGACGGATTCGGACAGAGCGGCTTTCGCGCGCTGACGTTCGGGGGCGCCTGGGCGAGGGAGCATATCATGCAGACGCAGGAGGTCGTCTGCGGCGCGGTGGTAACGGAGTCTCTGAAAGGCGAGCCGGGACATGACACGCAGCCGTTTCTCGCGGCTATCTCTGGCGACTGCAGCCAGGAGCACGGGGAAGTGTACGCGATGCATTTCGTGTATTCGGGGAATTTTATCGGAAAGCTGCAGCGGGACGGTTTTGGCTCTCTGCGCATGGTGATGGGGATCCACCCGGAGACATTTGTGTGGAAACTGGAGCCGCAGGAGACTTTTTTTGCGCCCGAGACGGTGCTGACGTACTCGACGCAGGGGTTGGGAGGAATGACCCGGACGCTGCATGATTTTTACCGGAAACATCTGATCCGGAGCCCGTGGCAGTGCCGGGAACGGCCGGCGCTGCTCAACAACTGGGAGGCCACTTACTTTGATTTTGACGCAGAGAAGCTGTGCAGCCTGGCCCGGGAGGCCAGGCGCTGCGGGATCGAGATGCTGGTGTGCGACGACGGATGGTTCGGAGAACACCGGGATTCCCCGCAGGGAGGGCTGGGAGACTGGTTCGTAAATGAGCGGAAGCTGCGAGGGGGCTTTGGCGGGCTGACAAGCTATCTGAGGGAGAACGGGATGCGGTTCGGACTCTGGTTTGAGCCCGAGATGGCCGCGCCGGGAACACAGCTTTTGCAGGAACATCCGGACTGGCTGCTGCGGCTGCACGGGAGAGAGCCGGGGCTGTGCCGGAACCAGTGGGTGCTGGATTTTTCCAATCCAAAGGTCGTGGAGTACCTGTATGACCGGATGTGCGCGCTGATCCGGGAAAATTCGATTTCCTATATTAAGTGGGATATGAACCGGGCGCTCGCCGATGTAGGCAGCAGCTTCCTGCCGCCGGACCGGCAGGGGGAGCTCTGGCACCGGCATGTCCTGGGTGTGTACGCACTGCAGGAGCGGCTGCTGGACACCTTTCCGGAGCTTCTGCTGGAAAACTGCTCCTCCGGGGGAGCCAGATTCGATCCGGGCATGCTGTACTACAGCCCGCAGATCTGGTGCTCGGATGACATGGATCCGCTGGAGCGGCTGGCCATTCAGGAAGGGACGGCGCTTCTGTATCCCCTGTCGTGCATCGGGGCGCACGTCTGCAAGGACTGCAACGAGATTACGGGGCGAAGCGTGCCCTTTGAGACGCGGGCGCTGACGGCGATGATCGGGACCTTCGGGTATGAGCTTGACATCACGCAGATCGCGGCGGAGGAGCGTGAGGCGATTCCGGATCAGATCCGGCTTCACAAGGCGCTGGAGCCTTTAATTCAGCAGGGCGATTATTTCCGGTTGTCCTCGTGGAGACTGCAGCGGGAGCTGGATATCGTTGAGGTGCTCGCAAAGGATCAGTCGGAGGGCTTCGTCTTATGCGTACAGCCCCTTGCCGCCGCGAACGGGATCAGCCGTCGGATCTGCCTGCGCGGGCTGGACCCGGATGGCGTGTACGAGGTGACAGGGAAGTGGATCGTGGGAAGCGAAGCGTCAGACAAGAGAGACACGGTTCGCCTGCACGGGGATACCCTGATGCATGCCGGATATCTGATCAGACGTCCGAAGGGAGATTTCCAGGCAGCGCTGCACCGGATCCGCAGAATCTGAGAGGAAACAGAGGACAGGCGTCAGGCTGCGACGAAAATGAAAGGAACAGAAACCTGTATGAAAAGTATAAATTTAGATAAAAACTGGACGATGCGCCGGGCCGGGACGTCAGAGTTTATTCCTGCATCGGTTCCGGGCTCCGTGTACGGGGATTTGCTGGCGGCGAAAAAGATGGAGGATCCGTTCTGGAAGGACAACGAGGAGCGGGCGCTGCAGCTCATGGAGTATGACTATGAGTACAGCACCTCCTTTGACTGCGGGGATGAGTTTCTGGATGCGGATGAGGTATTTCTGCATTTTGACGGGCTGGACACGATTGCGGATGTGAGCCTGAACGGCAGGCTGCTCGGACACACAGAGAATATGCACCGGATCTGGGAGTTCCCGGTGAAAGCGCTCCTGAAAAAGACCGGGAATGAGCTGAGGGTGTACTTCCACTCGCCGACAAAATACATTGCGGAAGCGTTCAGAAAAGCGCCGACGCTGGGGACGGAGGATGCGATGAACGGGTTTGTCCACATCCGGAAGGCGCATTGCATGTTCGGCTGGGACTGGGGCGCGCACCTGCCGGATGCGGGGATCTGGAGGCCGGTGCGTCTGCTGGCGGTGGACACGGCCCGGATTGACTCGGTCGAGATCCTGCAGTTCCATGAGAGCGGGGAGGTCCGACTGAAGATCAGACCTCAGATCCGTCGCGCTCCGGACTGGAAGGAGGAGACGCTGGAGGCAGAGAGAGAGGCACTGACGGCGGGAGTGACGATCACAGATCCGTCCGGGACGGTGGTCTCCTATGAGGAGATACCGGAGACCATCCGGATCAAGCACCCGGCGCTGTGGTGGCCGAACGGGTACGGGGAGCAGAATCTCTACGAGGTGAAGATGGAACTGAAAAAGCCGGACGGCACGGTGCTTGATGCATGGACGAGGCGGATCGGGCTTCGGACAATCACGATGGACCGGACGCCGGATCAGTGGGGAGAGCGGTTTGCAACCTGTGTGAACGGGGTGAATATCTTCGCGATGGGAGCCGACTATATCCCGGAGGATCACCTGCTGGGGCGCGTGACGAGAGAGACGACAAAAGCGCTGCTCGAAAAGGTAGTCTTCGCGCACTTCAACTCGATCCGCGTCTGGGGCGGCGGGTACTACCCGGACGACTGGTTCTTCGACCTGTGCGACGAGCTGGGGCTTGTGGTGTGGCAGGATTTCATGTTCGCGTGCGCCGTCTACGACCTGACGTCCGAATTTGAGGCCAATATCCGGGCGGAGTTTGCCGACAATCTGAAGCGCATCCGCCACCACGCCTCGCTCGGGCTGATGTGCGGGAACAACGAGATGGAGCAGTTTGTGAAGGAACGCACGTGGGTCAGCAAGGACAGCGAGGTGCGAGATTACATCATCATGTATGAGCGCATTTTGCCCGAGATGATGCGGCAGTACGCGCCGCAGGTGTTCTACTGGCCGGCCAGTCCGTCCTCGGGAGGCTCCTTCGACGATCCGCGGGACGAGAACCGCGGAGACGTGCACTACTGGGACGTATGGCACGGGAACAAGCCCTTCTCGGAGTACCGCAAATTCTATTTCCGCTATCTGTCCGAGTTCGGCTTTCAGTCGTTCCCGGCGAGAAAGACGGTGGAGCTGTTCACGGACGATGAGCGGGATATGAACATCTTTTCCTATATCATGGAGCGGCATCAGAGAAACGGGGCGGCGAACGGGAAGATCATGAACTACATGCAGCAGACGTACCGCTACCCCTCGGACTTCGACACGGTCATCTACGCGTCGCAGCTGCTCCAGGCGGATGCGGTCCGCTACGGGGTGGAGCACCTGAGGCGGAACCGGAATGACAGCCGCTGTATGGGCGCGGTGTACTGGCAGTTGAATGACTGCTGGCCGGTGGCCTCCTGGTCGAGCGTGGACTATGCGCAGAGGCTGAAAGCGCTGCACTACTGTGCGAGACGGTTTTTCGCCCCGATCATGATCTCCTGCGAGGAGGAGGGCATGATGGGGAGCGGGCAGGAGCTGGTTCGCCTCCCGTTTGCGTTTCCGAAGTCCATCCGGCTCTGTGTGGCGAACGAGTCCATGAGAGCGGAGCGGATCACGGTGAAGTGGCAGCTGAGGAATGCCGCGGCTGCGATTCTGCGTGAGGAGGAGACGGAGCTTTCCGTGCCGGCACTTTCCAGTGTCTGGCTGGAGAAGGTGGAGCTGCCCGAGGTGGACATCTACAGCGAGTACGTAAGCTTTCAGGCGTACAGGGCAGGCGAGGTGGTCTCGGAGGGTACGGTGATCTTTTCCTACCCGAAATATTTCCGGTACGAGGACCCCGAGCTGCGCGTTGTGGCAGAGGGGGATCGGCTGACTGTCTCCGCCTCAAAGTACGCGAAGAGTGTGGAGATCCGAAATGAGAACGAGGATCTGATTCTGTCGGATAATTATTTTGACCTGAATGGGGATGCGAAGACCGTGGAGATTCTCGGCGGAAATGCGGAGCATCTGAGACTGCGGAGCGTGTACGATATTCAGTGATTTGTGCAGGCAGGCCTTTCTTTCTTAATGCCAAGATGTTACAATGAGCTTAATGCGGCTTCGGCTGAAGCATAAAGGGACTTTGAGGCAGAGAGAAGGAGGGGCTTGTATGTCGTTTGGAAGAAACGAGAGCTCATCGGGAGCGCGCGGGATTCCAGCTGAGAAATGTGATATCCCATCTGGAAAGAGTGGGATTTTAGCTGCGCGGGACGGGAGCGCGTCTGAGGGAAACGGAGTTTCACCTGAGAAACGTGTGATCTATAAGGCGCGGTATGATTCACCGGTCGGCGGCATCGTGCTGGCTGCGCGGGAGGGTCATGGGCTTATGGGGCTGTGGCTGGAAGGTCAGAAATATTTTCTCGGCTCGATCCGTGAGGAGCTCGCAGAGCGGGAGGAGCTGCCGGCCTTTTTACAGACAAAGCGGTGGCTGGACCGGTACTTTGCAGGGGAGCGGCCGGAGATCGGGGAACTTGACCTCGCTCCGGAGGGGAGCGTATTCGCAGGACATGTCTGGAAGCTTTTGCAGGAGATCCCGTACGGGGAGACGACGACGTACGGCAAAATCGCAGAGCGGATTGCGCAGGAGCGCGGAGCGGTGCGCGTATCCGCGCAGGCAGTCGGCGGTGCCGTCGCACATAATCCGATTTCAATCATTATTCCATGCCACCGGGTTGTCGGCTCGAACGGCAGTCTGACGGGCTACGCGGGCGGGATCGACAAGAAGCTCTGGCTGCTCAGACACGAGGGCGCCGATCTGTCGCGCTGTTTCGTGCCCAGGCGGGGGACCGCATTGTGAGGGTGTCGATTGTTGGGGCCGGGACGGATCAGCCAAAAAACGCATAGATTTCCTGTTTTCTTTGTCAGGGGTTTGCGGTAAAATAGATCCAAGCGGACAGAATGCGGAGGTGAGAGAAGATGGCGCTGTATGCGATGGGAGATTTCCATCTGTCCTTTCAGGTGGATAAGCCGATGGAGGTGTTTGGGCCGGAGTGGAAGGATCACGCAAAGAAAATTGAAAAAAACTGCAGAAAGAAGCTCTCGGACGAGGACACATTTGTGATTACCGGGGATCACAGCTGGGGCCGCAGCCTGCAGGAGTGCGAGCGGGACCTGGCCTTCATCGCGTCGCTTCCGGGGCGCAAGATTCTCCTGCGCGGCAATCACGACATGTTCTGGGATGCCAAGAAGACGGCCAGGCTCAATGAGCAGTTTCGCGGCAGACTCGAATTTCTGCAGAACAATTTTTATGCGTATGAAGCGTATGCGCTGGTCGGGACGAAGGGCTACTGCTATGAGGGAAAGGATTCCGTGGAACATTTCCTGAAAATCCGGGACCGGGAGCTGGAGCGCCTGCGCGTCTCGTTCGACCAGGCCGTCCAGGCGGGGTATCGGAAATTCATCATGTTCCTGCACTATCCGCCGACGTCGATCGGGGAGATGGAGAGCCCCTTCACCAGGATGGCGGAGGAGTATGGGGCAGAAAAGGTAATATACTCGCACTGCCACGGCAGGGCCAGATACGACGACAGCTTCAAGGGACTCGTAAACGGCATCGAGTACAGGCTGGTCTCCGCAGATTACCTCAAATTCAGACCGGAGCAGATCCTGCGGTGAAGGGTGCTGCGGCAAAGATTGATACGGTAGGGGATGACACGGCGGGAGTAGCGTGGCGAAAGCTGTCAGGCCGCCGGTCATGCCTGCAAGGAGGAATGCATATCATGAGAAAAATAAATCCGGAAGCTGAGAAACTCATGGCTGAGCGCTTTGGAAGAGACACAGTTATCACCTTGGCAACCGTAGAAGACGGGCTACCTTACGCGCGGTACGTAAACGCATATTATGAAGCCGGAGCATTTTATATCATTACCTACGCGCTTTCCAATAAAATGAAACAGATAGAGAGCAATCCCTCGGTCGCAATCGCCGGCGAATGGTTTACGGCGCACGGAACGGGCTGCAATCTGGGCTATATTGGCAAGAAGGAAAATCAGGCGATCGCCGAAACGCTGAAGCAGGTCTTTGCCGGATGGCTTGATAACGGCCATACGGATCTTGCGGATGAAAATACTGTTATTTTGCGCGTAGAGGTGACAAGTGGATTGCTGCTGTCGCACGGGACGAGGTATGAGCTTTAATGCTTCCGGTTTGATGTGGTTGGATTGCAAACGCATCCGATAGCAAATGTACGGCAGGGGTTTTTGCTGCTGTAGATCATGGTAAGTGCGATGCAGAAGTTTTTACTGTGATAGAGGATCGCAAATGTGCTGCAGAAATTTCTGAGGCGGGAGGGAAGTATGGAGAGAAGTCCGGCGGAGAACATAATGCTGAAGGCGACGACGCTTTCAGCCGTCTGCACAATCGGAAGTATCCTATTATATAGAAGGTTTGCGGACGGCCTGTGGCTGACGATGGCGATTACAGCGGGCACCTTCCTGTATCATCTTGCAATGCGGCTGCTGGTAGGACTTGCCGTCCGGCAGGGGCTTGGCAGAAGAGTGAACAATCGCGCCAGGTGGTTTCTGGTGCGGGAATCCGAGGAGCAGTTTTACCGGAAGATAAAAATACAGAAATGGAAAAAGAAGCTTCCGACCTACTACCCGCAGGATTTTTCCTTGAAACAGCATTCCATGCAGGAACTGATTCAAACGATGTGTATCTCTGAGCTGTCACACGAGGTGATGCTGCTTTTGAGCTACGTGCCGCTGCTGTTTTCGATCTGGTTCGGCGCGTTCTATGTCTTCTTGCTCACCTCCATCTGCGCCGGAGCGGTCGATGCCGTGTTTGTGCTCGTCCAGAGGTACAACCGCGGCAGGCTGGTGAAGGTTGTGGAGCGGAATAGAAAAGCACTGCGGGAGTAGCAGACTATCGCCTTTTCGATTGTCGCCAAGAATGAATTGAAGAGAGGCGGATTATACTCTATAATGGAATTGAAAGAAAGCACGCTATGCTGTATTTTCGGGAATCGTGCGCCGGATAGCTGTGCTTGTGAGACATTTGACTGTTGGAAGCACATCGCGAAGGTGCTCTTTCGTGAAGATGTGTGCGAGTGAAGTAAGTTTGGAAGGGAGGAGCATGTATGTGTCGGATGACAAGTGTAAAGACAAATTTTGAAACAGAAATAGAAGTCGCTGATATCAAAAAGGGTGTTGTAGAGAATATTGTGGAAGCCGCTGCAGCATGCGCTAAAATCAGCCGGATTATTTTATTTGGTTCTGTCATTGAAACCAGATGCACGGAAGATTCGGATGTAGATATGGTGATAGTTAGCGATATATCCCGTTCCAGGCTCTACCAGGATAAAGGCTTTCAGCTTTTTATGCAAAAGCTTCATGACCGTGACGATTATGAGCAAATGTATGATGTTATTTGCGTTCATGGAATGGATGAGGTGTACCGAAAGAAGAATGATATGAGCTTATTTCGCGATGTGGCTGAAAAAGGAAGGGTACTTTACAGGAGGAAGTAGTCATGGCAATTTCGCTGATTGCATATGCAAGAGCTGATATCAGGGCGGCTCATTCTGCGCTTGAATCCATCCGTGCAAAAGAGGGCAACGAAAAGGCCACAAAAGGAATTGCCGCATACCATGCACAACAGGCGATTGAAAAAATCATTAAGTCGGAAATATACAGAGTTGCCCCGGATATCAGCCCAAGAAAGATGTATACTCATAAGATTTATGATTTATGTGCTATCGCTGAGAAGAATGGGATCCAAGTACCTAAAGCTATAAAACAGAAATCTTATATGTATAGTGATTGGGAAGCTGCTGGGCGGTATGATCTGCACTTTTCTGTTCGTACGGATTCTGTGGAGAAGGCACTCCGCCTTGCTGAAGATTGGCTGAGAAAGATTGAAACGTAAGTTTGGCAGCTGTATCGTAGGGCCAGTTTAAACAAAAAAATGAAAAAAGGTGGTTGACAAACCGGAGAACGAGTGGTAATATATGTCTCGCTGTTGAGGAAACCCCTTAAAAAACGAGTTTTCCACGGCGATCGTCAAAAGACGATGACAAAAAAAGTTGAAAAAAGTTGTTGACAAACCGAAAAGCCTGTGATATTATATCAGAGTTGCTCCGGTAGAGAAAACAACTGAGATCAACAGAGAACCTTGATAACTGAACAGTGAAACAACCTTGAAAAATTCTTGACAAGTTTTATTTTTTAAGGAACTGACCTTTAAAACAGTAAAAGGGATAGATAGCCAAGTAGTTATCTTGACCAATCAAACACTTTATCAGAGAGTTTGATCCTGGCTCAGGATGA
>JAETOO010000047.1 GCA_021771715.1 Oscillospiraceae bacterium | reverse complement strand
CGTTTTGTCAAGTAGTTATCGCGAAAAATCTGAAAAATTTTTTTGAACAGGGTTAGGCGGCGCCCAAAATGGCCGCCAGATGCTCCTCGAAAAGGTCGGCAGACGCTTGGAAGTCGAGGATCTCCCGGGGGTAGTTGTTCAGCCACGCCTCGATCCGTGCGACCTCCTCCTCGCTGACGCTGCCGAAGCTGGTGCCCTTCGGGAGCCAGCGCCGGATCATGCGGTTTTGCTTTTCGTTGCTGCCCCGCTCGTAGCTGCTGTACGGGTGGCAGTAGTAGACCTTCGTGCGTTTGCCCTTCCCCCGGCGTTTCTTCTCGATGCCGGCGCAGTCTGAGAACTCCACGCCATTGTCGCAGGTGATCGTCTTGAATATCTCGGGGAAGTGTTTACCGAAGCGCCACTCGATGCGGTTGAGGGCTTTGACGACGCTCTCGGTGGTGCGGTCAGGCATGAGGAGCATGAACTCGTAGCGGGTGAGCCGCTCGGTCAGCACCAGCAGCGTCTCCTTGGCGTGGCCTGCGCTGACGACCGTGTCCATCTCCCAGTTGCCGAAGGTGTTGCGCTCGTCGATCTCGGCCGGCCGGTTTTCGATGCTCTCGCCCCGCGGCGCCCGCTTGATGGTGTTCTTCTTTTTGCGCTTTTTCTTTTTGGATTTTTCAGGGAGGTCGGCGTTTGTGATGCGACCGAATACGCCGATCTCGATGTAGCGGTAGATGGTGGGCTTGCTGAGGGTGACGCTGAACTCGAGGCCCTGCCGCTTGATCTCTCCGATGACGGCCCCGGGGCTGTATTTCTCGTCCGCGATCTTGGTCTCGATGAACTCGGCGAGGGCATAGTCGTGGCCGAGCTTGATGGCGGGCCCCTTGGCTTTCATGTTGCGGGCGTGTCGCTCCTCGCCGATGTCCGGGCTGTATCTGATCTCGGTGGTGTAGTCGCTGTTCAGGTGCTCATACTGGCCGCGCTTGAGCTCACGGTAGATGGTGCTGACGTGGAAGCCGAGCTCGTCGGCGGCCTGTTGGGGGCTTTTCCCGGCCATGATCTTCTCCTCCAGACGGATGCGGTCGGTCTTGGTCATGTGCTTGAACTTGCGCTCTTTTTTCTCTTTCTTCATGGTGGACGCTCCCTTCGTTGAAATAAAAGCGGGGGCGGCTATACTGCCGCCCCCGCCCGCTTTACCTGTCGGCATACTCTGCCAGTTGTTCCAGCGTGTCCTCGTCGGTGATGATGTCGACCAGCTCGCACTCCAGCGCGTTACACAGCTTCAGCAGCGTCAGCAGTTTGGCCCCGTTGATGTCCCTGACGCCTCGCTCGTACTGCTGAAGCACTTGGAGCTTGACGCCGGCAGCCTTCGCAAGCTGTGACTGCGAGAGGCCGGCCTCTTTCCTGAGCCTTTGCAGGCTGCTGGCGTTTTCCGTTGCTACCATGTTTGTCCCTCCCGCTCCCGCTTGCCGCGGTTGTTTTCTTGCTCGTTATTATATAGCATTTGCTATATAATGTCAATATGAAATGTTCAGATTTTACGCACAAAAAGCGGCGGGCCATACTCCCGCCGCTTTTATTCGTTCATTCCTAACAGGTGGTAAACCGTCACGCGCAGCGCGTCGGCCAGATATTTCAGCTCGTAGTCGGCCACGACGCGGTCGCCGCTCTCGATCCGGCTGATGGCCTTCTGTGTGATGCTCAGGCCGGCGAGCTGGATCTTGGCCGCGAGCTGCTCCTGCGATAGATCAGCCTGCTCGCGGGCGGCCCGCACTTTTGCGCCGGAGATGTTGCACCTGCCGTCTGGTCGATATATTTTCACTTTCTGCCCTCCTTTTTGTCCCGTTATCCCAAAGATGG
>JAETOO010000033.1 GCA_021771715.1 Oscillospiraceae bacterium | reverse complement strand
ACATGAATATCTTGCTTCTGTGATGAGGGCATTCATATAAATGGATGTGCATTTCTGTGATCGGTTCACTCACATGGGTTTTTATCTTCCACATAAATCATTGCAGAATTCTCCGCATATTCTTCTGGGACAAGCGCGTAGAATCCATACGGATTCCGTATGCCGTCCTCCTCGACGGTCACTGGAAATGCCTCATAAAAGGTCTGTCCGTCCATGCTCACAAGGATCGTCTCATCGTCCAAACCTTCAAAATCCGGAGTCTCAGAATCCAGAGTCCCTCCGACTTCAACATATCCCTGGAACTGTGCCGCCTGTGTGGCCTCGCACGTTCCCACACACCGCACACGATCCGACGATACGTGCCGGATGGGCGCCTCCATGACGGCTGCATGTTTCGCCAGATTCGGCAGAAACCGCTCGACCCGCTCGACCACGAGCGCATCGGCTCCGCAGCGCAGGATGTCCTGCAGCGGAAAGTTCTCCACACGGGAGAAGTAGCCTGCTCCCCACGCATCCGCCAGAAACGGCAGCAGCGCATTCCCAAAGGAATCCCGGTAGACGACGATGCTCCCCTCCTGCTCTGGATTCCGCGTCGTTATCTTAGGATCGTACGTGCTCTTCACGTTGCCTTCATAGACGTACGGAAACTCATCTTGATAGTACAGCTCCTCTTCCGTCCTCGTCCACGACGGATAGAGCATGTTCGCCAGATCCCCGGTAAAGTCTTCCCGTATCTCATACGGCTTCAAGGTCCAGCGATCCGGTTCTTTTTCAAAGGACGCGCAAATCGCCTCCGCCGTCAGTGCAGCGCCGCGGTTCGTCCAATGGGAATCTGTTCTGTGGTACAGCCCGATCGGGCCGTTCTGCTCAGGAAGAAACAGCTGTAAAAGGTTGAGATAGCGCACTCCTTCCTGCTCCAGATAGGGGATCAGTCTCTGCAAATCCCTCTCCTCACTCACCTTGTACCGGTCATAATAGGGCATGTGCGAGCCGCACACCGTATTCTTGTTCGGTACCGGAACGAAAAGGAACTGGCAGCCGCACTTCTGCGCATATTCCTGCATCAATGCCAGACTGTGCGCTATATTGTACAGCTCGCGCTCAGTCAGCACACTCTCTCCCAGATAATTCTCCAGTGTGTCCGCATAATAGAGCCATCCATCTGTCCCGGCAATCACACCGTCATCCGATGACACCTGAAACACTGCTGTGTTCAGCACGGCATTCGCGGTCACAAGCGCATCCCGGAACGCAAAATGCTCCTCAAACCACGCGCCTGCATCCGAGAGCCAGTCCATATTGTAACCGCTGTCCGCCTCCCGAAGCTTCGGAAAATCTGTCAAAATCTCTTTCCCATTATGCGTGCCTACACCTGCCGTCCAAATTCCTACTAAAGGAAAAAGACACAGTCCAAACATTATGACAGCGTAAATTCCTTTGCCCCAAATTCCCTTTTTCTTCCGCACCTGCCGTTCCTCTCTACGCACGCTGCATTCCTCTCTACACACACCGCATTCCTCTCTACACACACCGCATTCTTTTCTATCATGTATTCCGGTATATACTACAAGAAACAGCTCCAGCCGATATCCACGATGGCCTACAGAAAGCCTCTCCGCTTGCACTCCATCGCATTCTGCGGCAGACAGCTCTCACTGTAGCTGTAAAAAATCTCCATCTACATTCCGTACATAATTCGACCACTCTTGCACTGCAAAAATGGCTCCTGTTAGAACTGGTAATAGATAAACGGATGATGTGTGCTGCCCGCAAGCTGCAGCATGCACAGCACAAGGCCGGCCACACTCAGCACATACGCCGCAATTTCATACCCCTTCCATTTTTTCAGATGTTCGCTGACCGGCGTTGCGGCTGCGATGGACGCCGCAAGCGTCGCAAGGTACAATGGATGGAGCTGACGCACGACCAGGCTGACGGCTGCGGACTCAAAATGGAACCCGAAAAACATTTCCCGGATCATCTGCACTGCCTGCGCTACCGTAGATGCCCGGAAAATCACAAATCCGACGCAGACTACAAGGAGCGTGTACGCATGCGCGCCCACTCTCTTTATACAGACCATGTGGCTACGCCGTCTATCCTCACCTTGTGTACTGCCACTCTGTGAACTATCATCCTGTGTACTGCCATCTTGTATACTGCCATCTTGTATACTGTCATTCTGTGTACTACCGCTTTGTATGCTGCCCCCTCGGCCAGATTGGTTCAAACGCGATTCTGCCAGTGACTCAACTGCCACAAAAACACCGTGAAAAACTCCCCACAAGAGATATGTTACATTCGCTCCGTGCCAGATACCGGTACAGAGAAAGACACAAAAACGGTTCAAAATCGTGCGCCAGGTGCCGCAGCGGTTTCCGCCAAGCGGTATGTACAGGTATTCCCGGAACCAGGAGGTCAGCGAAATATGCCACCTGCGCCAAAAGCCGCGCACGCTGTCCGCACAGTACGGATAACGAAAATTCTCCTGAAAATGAAATCCAAACATCGCTCCCAGGCCGATCGCCATATCGCTGTAGCCGCTGAAATCAAAATAAATCTGGAGCATATACGATATCGCGCCAATCCACACAGACAAAATGTTCAGCTTAGCACTCTCGGCTACAAAAACAGCATCTGCGGCAGCACCTAACGTACTCGCAAGCAGTACCTTTTTGCAGAGTCCCGCCGTAAATCTCCGCAGACCTGCAGCGACCCCATCCAGACAGAGCTCGCGCTGCCGAAGCTGCCTCTTTATCTCGCTGTACTTCACAATCGGCCCCGCGATCAGCTGCGGAAAAAACGAGAGGTACAAAAGCAGCCTGCCGAAATGCTTCTCGGCCTCTGCCCTGCCCCGGTACACATCGACAACGTAGGACATTGCCTGAAAGGTAAAGAATGAGATACCAGCAGGCAGAGGAATCTCCGTCACCGAAACCGCGCCGTCAAAGCAGTGACCGGCAAGTTTCAGCAGACAGCTGCCATACTTAAACCCCAGCAGATAAAGCAGATTGCAGGCCACCGCAGCCGCCAAAATCCATTTACGCCCTCTTGTTTCTGCCGATACCGTTTTCCTCTGCAGCAGCCACCCAAAGCAGGCGTTCACAAGCGCACAGCCAAGGAGCAGCAGCACGTGCCTCGGATCTCCGTATGCGTAGAACAGCAGGCTGAAAACCAGAAGGACGCCGTTCTTTGCGCGAATACCGGATGCTGCCAGGTAAACCAGAAAGACAATCGGCAGAAACACACAAAGAAAGCTCAAAGAACTAAATACCATAATGATTCTTCTCAATAATCGATGGTCTGCACAGAGCCATCGGAGTACGTGATGTAGGTCGTCCCGTGATCCGGGTCCTCACACGATGCCACATTCTCCCTGCTCACCTCATACCGCCGTGAAGTTGGAATCTGCACCGCCGGCTGTAATCCTCCACTTGAGTCCGACGAATCCACCTCTGGAAAATTAGTCTGTGATCCACCTGGTTGCGATGTATCCGTCTGCGGAGAATTAGTCTGTGATCCACCTGGCTGCGATGCATCCGCTTGTGAAGGATTCGTCTGTGATCCACCTGTTTGCGATGTATCCGCCTGTGGAAGATTCGTCTGTGATCCACTCGGTTGCAGCGCATCCTGCTGTCCCTTCTCATTTCTGCTACCTGATTTTTTCTGCTCTTTCGCTGCTGGCTGTCCAGTCGCTGCTGGCTGTGCAACAGTCTGCGCCTCAGCGTTCACTGCCTTCTGTTCCTGTGATGCACTTGTCTGCTCTCTCTCACGAACTGCCTTCTCCGCCTCCTCCTTGCTGTCTGCCACGTAATCGCCGCAGATATATCCATACCCGTCCTGATGCCGGATTAGATACCAGCCATCCGCCTCTGCATATGCCTGTGCCTCGGTCACTGGTGAGAGTACCTCGTAGATCTCTGCATTCAGCTGTGGGAGGGCGCGCACATTCAGATAGTCGTTTGTGTAAAGCACAGCAGGCTCCTCCAACGGCGCCAGCGCATAGTCCTGTGTGTCCACCACTTCCCCGGAGCTGAGGTTCTCATAGCGGACATACGTGCGAGATTCCTCTGAAAAGAGCGTCAGCGTTTTGATCTCTGCAAGCGGTAAATTGTAAAAAAACAGTGTTTTCTCCCCTTCGGTCACAAGCTTCAGATCATATATGGTATCCTTCTCGGCTTCGAATCGGCTCCTCACTTTCAGGCGATTTTCCGCCCAATCCTCCTCGGAAGCCGTTTTGATATAAACGGCGGCTGCTCTCTCGCCGATCCGGTTTTCAATTTCCAGAACACTCCCCAAATATAAGATTTCATCGTCCGCCGCCACCGGCTGCGACACAGCCAGACACCACAACACACTAAGTGCCAACATTTGACAGAGCCATTTTCTATTTTTCATAATTTTCTTTTTTATCCTTTTATTTTTTATTATCCCCTTTTTTATTATTCTAGTTCTCATAATCTATCTTCCTTTCTATGGCATATTTCACATTCATAATTGATATATCTATCATTCGATCAGCTCCTCCCCATTTTCTCACCATACGATTCAAATGCAAGGAACTAATCCCTATCCCCTTCACAGATTATTTGTTTGCCGTTTCCCGGATCAAGCCATTACCCCGCTCACAAACTATCTACCTGCCTGCTTTCCGGATCAGCCGACCAGTATGTACCCGCCTGCCCCGGAAAGTCCTGTGACATACGGTCCGAGGTAGTTTCCTGACGCTGGGCTCATGTGGTGGCGGACGAGCTCATCCAGCGTGAGCCGGCAGGTGTTTCCGGAGCCGTGTGCATAATTCACTTTGGCCCCGACCGGGTTAATGAAAGTCAGGCGACCACTCTCCTCCATCCCGACCAGAACGATCGCGTGATGTCCGTTCGCCAGCCTGACTCCGCCGACCTTCTTGTTGTTTACCTTTGCAATCACGGGGCGTCCGCTTTTCAGATGGGCCGAGATCTGCGCGATCGCCTCCTCCGGCGTGAAGGTGTACACAGCCTGATTTGCGATCCCCAGATTGCTGAGGATCTGCGATGCGGTGCGGACAGAGATCGCCGCCTTGTCTGTCAGCGCGGTCGAACCGCCCATCTGTCTGACCGCGTACCCCTCACTGTACGGCTTGGATGCTTTGCCCTTGTGAATCTCCTTTGGCGTGTATGATTTGCCGTACGCGGAGGCTGCAATCGACACTGCCGTCGTCACGCAGCCGTAGCTCGGATAGTAGCCGCGGTACGCCGTCTGGCTGTACCTTCGGTAAACGCGCTTCCCGGCCTGGGTCATCACAGTGATTTTTGACTTGCCAACGGTGTAGCTCGTTCCCTTGACCACGCAGACGGCCCGCTTTCCATTTCCGGTCACAGCGGTGATCCTCGCCGTGCCGCATCCGGTGACCGTCACCCGACCCGAGCCATCCACGACGGCCACAGCCGTGTTGTCCGAGCTCCATGAGATCCGTTTCCGCTTCACCCGCGACGGCGACAGCCGCGCCTTGAGCCGGAGTGTCTTCCCCACCATCAGGGTCGCGCTCTTTTTATTCAGCCTCACACTTTTCGGATACTTCACCGCAGCACTTACACGATCCCCCGGAAGAAAAATCAGAAACAGCAAAAACACTGCGATCAGGCCCATCCTTTTTCCATTTTTCATATGCATCCTCTTTTCTCCCGGACAATTCTCCGGAATTATACTTTATTCCAGCGAGCAACGAGCCAAGTAGTCATGCCTGCATGGATATCTGGCGGTGCTGTGTGCCAGTGTTGCTGAGTGCCGGTAGAACTCGTTTAGCAACGATCGAGCCGAAAGGCGAGACCACACGTTTAACACCGACCGAAGTGAAACGCAGAACTGCCGTCCGGGTCAAATACCTCGTTGCTTGCAGCTGGGTATTTGATTCAAAATCTATTTGAGCAGCTCCTTTCAGACACAATTTTAAAATGCAAATAACCAAAATGTCAATAGGGCGTCCTATTAAATATTTGTAAATATAAGTAGCTAATATGTGATATTTTTTAAAAAAGAAAACTGTCGCAAAAGGAAAGAACCGTTTTCCGACTCTTCTCCTTTCCTCGACAGTCTCCCCATCCGATCTGCTGTTCTGAGTATTTAACTATCCGTTCCGCAAGCCACTGTCAGAGAAGATCTCAAAGAAGGCTGAACGGTTATGTCTCATATAATAATACAGATAATTTTCCCCTTCGACTCATTGACGATCCGCTTCATCGTATCCTGCAGCTTCTGCTGGCTCTCCTCCCCGATGGAGGTGAGCTTCGTCCGAATGCCCTCATCGACCATCTGCTCCACGGACTTGCCGAAGATCAGCGTGTTCCACATTCCCTCCTCCGTCTGACCGTTCTCCTTCATATAATTGATCAGATCCTGCGCCTGCGCCTCGCTGCCGACGATCGGCGCGATCTCCGTCTCGATGTCGGCGCGGATCAGGTGGATCGACGGAGAGCTTGCACGGATTTTTACCCCAAAACGGCTCCCCTGCTTCATGACCGTCGGCTCCTCGATGCGGATCTCCTCCTTCTGCGGGGCAATGACGCTGTAGCCCGTGCGCCGCACCATGTCGACCGCCTGCGAGACGGCGTCGTACTCCTTTTTCAGCCTCGACATCTCCCGCACGATCGAGATCAGCTGATACTCACTTTTCAGCTCGGTACCGGTCATCTCGCTCAGGATCTGATAGTACAGCGGATCCTGGAGCACCACCGTGACCTCCGCGCTGCCGTTTGAGAGATCCACATGCTCCAGCTTCGTCTTTTTTATGTACTGGCTCGACAGCGCAAAGCCGTCGCCGTACATGTCGCGCACTGTGGAGAGCGCCTGCATCACCTGCTTCACCGCGCCGAACAGATCCTGCTTCAGCCAGTGCGAATGTTCCAGCGTCTCCACCCATCTCGGCACCTGGAACACCACCCTCGTCAGCGGGAACTCGAGCAGGAACTGCTCAAAGATCGCAAAAATCTCATTTCTTCCCATCTGCTCGCAGTTCTGCACCATCGGCGTCACACCGTACTGCTGATGCAGGCTCTGTGCGACCGCCTTTGCCTCCTCCCCGTAGGGCTTCGCCGAGTTGACAATCACCAGAAACGGCTTGCCAATCTTCTGGAGCTCCGTGATCGCCTCGCGCTCTGCGTCGAGAAAGCTCTCGCGCGGCAGGTCGCCGAAGGAGCCGTCCGTCGTCACCACGATGCCGATCGTCGCGTGATCCCGGATCACCTTCTGCGTACCGATGCGCGCCGCCTCCTGAAACGGCAGCGGCTGCTCTACCCACGGCGTCTTCACCATCCTCGGCTTTCCGTTTTCTTCTGTCCCCTCCGCCCCCGGCACGAGAAATCCCACGCAGTCCACGATCCGCAGCTTGACGGATGTCCCGTCCCCGACCTCGAGGCCGACCGCCTCCCTCGGGATAAATTTCGGCTCCACAGTCGTGACTGTACGTCCTGACGCACTTGACGGCATCGCGTCCTGCGTCATCGTCCGTTCCGCATCCTTTTGCTCCGGCAGTACCAGATGCTCCACGAATTTCCTTGCAAAAGTGGACTTTCCAGTGCGCACCGGGCCGACGATTCCCGCGTAAATCTCCCCGCCTGTTCTCCTCTGAATATCCTTGTATAAATCAAATTTTTCCATGAAAAGACCCCCTGCATATCCTACTTGAAATATATGCGGCACCGCCTCCTGATATGTCAGCGATAAAAACAATCCTTGCGCCCGGTCGGCTCTCCGGCTATAATGAGTCTGACCAAACGAACTTGATTCGTCGTTTTCAGGAGGAACATACCATGAACACAAAGCTACTGATCGCCGACGACGAGGCGGATATCGTCGCCATGCTGCGCAGCTTTTTCGAGAGCCGAGGCTATCGCGTCCTCACAGCGGCGGACGGCGCACAGGTGCTGCGGCAGGTGGAGCAAAAGCCGGATCTCATTTTACTCGACATCAACATGCCAGGCCCGGACGGGTTCGAGGTCTGCAGGCGGATCCGCGACTACGTCTCCTGCCCCATCCTCTTTCTGACTGCGCGGATCGAGGATGCCGACAAGGTAGCGGGCTTCGCCGCGGGCGGCGATGACTACATTGTCAAGCCCTTCTCCCTCGTGGAGCTCGAGGCGCGCGTGCAGGCCCATCTGCGCCGGGAATCACGCCACAGCTTTGACGCGCGCGTCCGGTTCGCCGGCGATCTGACGATCGACTACCTGGAGCGCTGCCTCTTTGTCTCCGACCAGCGCCTGGGCCTGGCGAAAAAGGAATTTGACATCGTGGAGCTGCTCTCCTCGCATCCCGGCCAGATTTTCGACAAGGAGCGGATCTATGAGCGCATCTGGGGCTGCGACAGTGACGGAGACAGCAGCGTCGTGGCCGAGCACGTCCGCAGAATACGCTCGAAGCTCTCGGCGTACACGGACCGAACCCACATTGAGACCGTCTGGGGGTGTGGCTACAAATGGAAAAAATAAGAGCGCGGCTCGGCAGTCTCTCCCTTCGGAACAGCCTGCTCTGCTATATCACCGCCTTTCTGCTGCTGGCCGTCGTGCTCAGCGTCTCCACCTCGGCGGTCTGTGACCGGCTCTCCAGCCGGATCCTGGACTCCTACCCCGACACCAGGGAAAAATTTTACCTGACCAACGAGAAGGGGGAACGGCTGGGCGACGGCACCTACATCAGCCGTAAGCCGCTCCCTCTGAGCGAGACGGACGAGCGGATCACCGCGCTCCTGGACATCCTGCCTGTCGCCGCCACCTACCTCTACTCCGCGGGCTGCATCATCGCGGCCGCCTTCCTATTTTACCGGAACAAGCTCAAAAAACCGCTCGAGGAGCTGCGCAACGCATCCCAGAAAATCGCGGAAAGCGACCTGGATTTTACCATCCGCTACAACAGCAACAATGAACTTGGAACGCTCTGCACCTCCTTTGAGCGCATGCGCACGACGCTCGCGGACAATTTCGCCGAGATGTGGCGGCAGGTCGAGGAGCGCAGCCGGCTCAACGCAGCCTTCGCCCACGATCTGCGCACCCCGCTCACCGTGCTCAAGGGCTACAGCGAGCTGCTGCAGACAAATGAGCAGCCGCAGACGAGGGAGATCGCGGCCACGATGGGAAAGCACATCTCCCGCATGGAATCCTACGTCAGCAGCATGAGCCACCTTCGAAGGCTCGAGGACGCACGGCCGGAATACCAGGCCGTCCCCCTGCAGCCCTTCCTGCACTCCCTGGAGGAGAGCGCACGGATCGTCTGTGACCGGAACCAGAAGCGGCTGCGGCTGCAAAATGAGACCTCTGCGCAGCAGCTCTCCCTCGACCCCGAGTTCGTCTCGCAGGTATGCAGCAACCTGATCGCAAACGCCGTCCGCTTTGCCGCATCCTGCGTGACGCTCTCCTTCGCCTGCGAGGGCGGAGCCCTGCTGCTCACCGTCTCGGACGACGGAAAGGGGTTCGAGACGGACAGCCTGTCCAAAGCCGCGGATCCTTATTATACCGGGGAAACGGACCGGTTCGAGCACTTCGGCCTGGGACTGTACATCTGCCGGCTGCTCTGTGAGCGCCACGGCGGCACGCTGCTGCTCGCAAACACCCAAGAAGGTGCAGAGGTATCCGCCAGCTTCCAAATTCCCGGATAATTTTGCGTACGCTCAAAGTTCTGGCCAAGCCGCAACAATCTCCCATACTGTAGATAAAAAGTTGATAATTCTGTTTTATACTCTCCATGAAAACACATGGGGAGTTTTTTTCACGAAAAATCTTCCCGTATGAAAGGAGTATCAATATGAAATTGCAGACAAACCACCTGACAAAACAATTCGGCGCCAAAACCGCCGTGGATGATCTGAGCCTCACCCTGACCACCGGCGTCTACGGACTGCTCGGCGCAAACGGGGCCGGAAAGACCACGCTCATGCGGCTGCTGTGCGGCCTCCAAACTCCCTCCTCGGGTGAGATCACGCTGAACGGACAGCGCATTGCCGCGCTCGGCGAGAACTACCGGAGCCTCCTGGGCTATCTGCCGCAGCATTTCGCGTACTATCCCGACTTTTCGGCGCTCGATTTTCTGCTGTATCTCGCCGCCCTGAAGGGACTGCGCGAGACGACCGCGCGCAAACGGGCCCGGGAGCTGCTCAAGGCCGTGGGGCTGTCCGAGCAGACCAATCACAAGATCAAGACCTTCTCCGGCGGCATGAAACAGCGCCTCGGCATCGCGCAGGCACTGCTCGGCGCGCCGCGCATCCTGATCCTCGATGAGCCAACGGCCGGGCTGGACCCGAAAGAACGCGTGCGATTCCGCAACCTGATCAGCGCGTTCTCCAAGGACCGCATCGTGATCCTGTCTACGCACATCGTCTCGGACGTGGAATTTATCGCGGAGGAGATCCTGATGATGAAAGCCGGACAGATTGTCCAGGCCGGAAATCCGCAGGAGATCACCGCGGAAATCGACGGAAACGTCTGGGAGTTCGTCGTCCCGACCGCCCGCGCCGAGGAGTACGCGGCTGCCTTTAACACGAGCAACCTGCGGAATACGGGCAGCAACGCAACGGTGCTGCGGGTCATCGCAGACCGCCCGCCTGTGCAGAACGCGGTGCGGGTGCGCCCCAATCTCGAGGATTTGTATTTGTTCTATTTTAAAGGAGGTACAGACAGATGAGAAGACTGATTCAATTTGAGATGCGGAAACTGTTTTCGAGGCGGCTTGCACAGGCGTCGCTCGCCCTCCTGCTGCTCTTGTCTCTCCTGCTCGGCGTCTCCACCTGGCGGAACATGTACGCCTTTGACGGGAAAAGCCGGGAGGGGACGGGAGCGGCGGCTGTCGAGATCGACCAGGCGATCGCAGAGAACTATGCGGGCATCCTGACGGATGAGAAGGTGCAGCAAATCCTCTCGGAGTTCGCGCCGGATCCGACTCTGGATCTGCACGGGATGAACGCCGCCTACCTCTACCAGAACGCGCTGCAGTCGTCGGTGGCCCTGCGGTTTTCCGACATGAACGGCGGCTGGAACGGCGTTGGCGTCTCGGATGTGTTCGGGGACGAGGAGATCCGGGTCGGCTACGTCTACGGCTGGCTTAGCACGAGTCAGAACCTGGCAAAACTGTTTCTCGTCCTCTCGCTCGTCCTCGTGATCCTGCTCGCACCCGTTTTCGGCGGCGAGTACGGCGGCGTGGACAACCTCATCCTGACAAGCCGCTACGGGAGGACGAAATGCGCCGCGGCGAAACTCCTCGCGGCCATGCTGTCCGCGCTGCTCGTGACTGCGCTCCTCGCCACCGCGAACCTCGCGCTCGCGCTTGTGCTGTACGGAGCTGACGGCCTGGACTGCAGCATCCTCCTCGCCCCTGTGGAGTTCGTGGAGGGCTACATTCCATTCAACCTCACCTGCGGCGCCATGCTCGCGTACCAGGTTCTCCTGGCGTTCACCGGAGCCGTCAGCGTCGCAGGTCTGACGCTCGCCCTGTCCGCCCTGTGCCAGAGTCCGCTCACCGCGCTCGCCGCCTCCGCCGCGCTCTATCTCTTCCCCGTCCTGCTGCCGGTCCCGGAGACGTCCTGGGTGTTCCGCTTTGTCTCACTTCTGCCCGTGTACCACGCGCAGTTTCGCTCCCTCATGTCCGTGGAGCAGATGGCAAACGGATGGCTCCACGCCGTGTGGGCCGTCCCGGTATCGCTCGCCCTGGCCTGCGCCGGTGCACTCCTCGCCCGCAGAGCATTCGCAAAACACCAAGTCTGCTGAGCATCAAATCTCCTGATCACACAGATCGCTCACCGCGTACCAGATCTCCCTGGCGCGCACAAAAAAACACAGCCCCTGTCCACATTGCGGAGTGTGGACAAAGGCTGTGTCACAATTCGTACAGAACAGCCTGCGGAATGTCGATCTGTACGAGGCCCAGAAACACCCGGTGCTGCAACACCATCGTTTCTGAACTCAAGGAGGTATCGTTGTGTATCCTCATTGCCCTCGAGACAACATTCCTTGCAAAAATCAATCATCCCATCTACCCATGATGCGATGAATCGGCACTGTGTCGCCGATGTGGAGTGTTTCGCTCTACCGGAAGCGCATCTCTCATACCAAGCAGGTTTCCTGACTCGCAGATCATCGCCCGACCTCTCCTTCTCGCTCTAACGGGTACGCAATGGAATACATGAGATCGCGCTCTCTGCCTACAGTGGCCGGACCGCTCAGGCTTCTACCTGATTCCCTCTCGGATGAACTTCATCCTCACTTGATACGGCAAATATGATTTACACACTACCAAGATACCACAATTAACGGGGTGCGTCAACCGATTTTTCGCGGCTTTGTCAGGAAACATTCCGGGCTTAAAATGGACGCCAAGCCTGCTCAGTGCGTTCCGTCCACAATCCGGATTCCTTCTGCTTCTATCATATCCATGATTTTCTGTATCGTGCCGCAGCGAACCCCTTCTTTATTTTTCGTACATGCTCCCACGTGGACGACCTCTATCTTTTCCTGCCGAAGCCGCGCCACCTTTTCTGCGATTCCTTTGTCACTGCAGGGATCTGTGCCACAGCCATTGCAGCGCATAAACGCCGCCACCTCTACCTCCTGTCCGCTGTAAATCTCGAACGATTTCCTCCGCTCATGAAATGCCCTGAAGCAGGAAGCTCCTGTACAGACATCATTTGCTCTCAGGCAATTCAGCATTGCTATTTTTTTCATGCTTCCTCCCCTTTCCTGACATGCAGCGGATGGTAAACAATATTCAGCATGCCAAACTCGTCCTTCCTCACCGTGGCATCCACCTCATACAGTTCCCTGATCAGCCGGCTGGTAATGACCTCTTCCGGCGTTCCTCCGGCGACAATCTGGCCGGATTTCAGCGCGTAGATCTTATCACAGTACGCAGCCGCAATATTCAGGTCATGAAACGCGCTGATCACCGTAATTCCAAGCTTCTTCACAATATCCAGAAGCTGCAGCTGATATTTGATATCCAGATGATTGGTAGGCTCGTCGAGGATCAGGCTCTCGGTCTTCTGAGCCAGGGCACGGGCCAGAATGATACGCTGCTGCTCTCCTCCGGACAGGCTGGAAAATACACGCCCTTTGTAATCCAGCATGCCTACCTTTGCCAGACTCTCTTCCACAATTCGGTAATCCTCGGCATTGTCCCGCTCCATCGTCTTTTTGTGCGGAGACCGTCCCATCAGCACAATATCCTCCACAGAGAATTCAAAATTGTAATAATTATGCTGAGAGACAACCGCCAGCTTCTGCGCCGTCTCCTTCACCCTGTACTGCTCCAGCGGCCTGCCATCTATCATGACCGCACCGCCGGTGGGCTTCAGCACCCGGTAAATGCATTTCAGAAACGTGCTCTTTCCGCTCCCGTTCGGTCCGATGATTCCAATAAATTCCCTCCCGGTCGCACTGAGGCTGATCCCCTTCAGAATCTGGCTGCCGCCCAGAATCATCTCAATCCCGGATGTCTCAATGTTCATGAGCGCTCACCTCCAAATCCATAGGACCTGCGGACCAGAAGATAGATAAAGCACGGGGCGCCGATCATTGAGACGAGAATGCCGATGGGCACTTCCTGCTTGGGAATAATGGTTCTGCAGGCCACATCGGCCCAGATCAGAAAGATCGAACCGCACAGAGCGGTAATCGGCACCATTTTTTTGTGATCCGTGCCGAAAAACATCCGCACTACGTGGGGGATGATCAGTCCCACAAAGCCGATAATTCCTGCTGAATACACCGCAAATCCAATCACCAGAGCAGATACCAGAAGATATACCTGACGATATCTGTGCAGATCCGTGCCAAGCGTAATGGAGACGTCATCTCCCAGGAGCATCATATTCAAAATGCGATACTGACTGCAGAAAAAGAGCGTCACCACAACGACACAGGGAAGTATCACCGCGATATTTTCCCACTTTGCACCGGCCAGGCTCCCCATAAGCCAAAAGGTCACGGTCTGTATGCCGTCTCTGTCACCGCCGATGTAGACGATAAAATTGGAAAAGGCACTGCAGACAGAGCTGAGCGCCGTACCGGCCAGCAGCAGGCGGATCGAGTTCGCCCTCCCGCCGATATTGGCCGTCATCTGTACCAGCAGAGAGATACAGAACGCGCCGATAAACGCACAGATTCCGATGGAATTTGATCCAAAAACGGCGCCCACGCCCAGAAAAATAGCCGCGGTTGCTCCCAGGGACGCGCCGGAGGAAATCCCCAGTATGTAGGGATCCGCGATGGGATTTTTCACGATTGCCTGCATTACGACACCGGCAACGGCAAGTCCCATACCGACCGCCGTTGCCAGCATAATGCGCGGCAACCGAATAAACCATACAATATCTGACATAGCCCCCGCGCCAAACACATCCGGATCGCCGATGCCGAACAGCTTATACAGGATCACTCCATATACATCTGATACGGACAGGTCGACCGAGCCGATGGTGACAGCAGTCAGAATGGAAAGCACCAGCAAAACCAGCAGCGTCATCACCGCTACGATATAGGCCGGTGTTCCATGAACAATGCCATTTTTTAAATCCAGTTTCCGCTTCATACGATTTATTCATACAGCTCCGGATACAGAGCCTTTGCGAACGTCATGATTCCGTCGTAGGTCCGGATCCCGCTGCAGTAAACCTGCGAGAGGTTGACGGAGAATACTTTCCCGTTCTTAACAGCGGAAAGGCTGGCATATGCCGGATCCTCAGTGATATCTGCCACTGCCTCTTCTCCTGTCTTGAAACCGTCATAGTCCACCATAAACAGCACATCCGGATCTGCCGCAACCAAATCCTCAGCGCCCACGTTTTCACTGTTCTCACCGCCAAGCTTCAGCTCTGCTCCCAGAGACTCCGGAATATTTCCTCCAAGCGTCTCGGTTCCGTATACGCGGAAGGAATCGCCCTCATTCTCCAGCACTGCCACGGTGAGAGGCGTCTTATCCTTTACGTGCTCCTGAACCTTCGCGATCTCAGCCTGCATCTCATCTACAATTTCCTGGGCTTTATCCTCACAGTCAAAAATCTTGCCCAGATTCAGAATATCCTCAAACTCATACTCCATTTTTCTCGGAAATTCGGAAGCCGGCCCCATCGCTGCGCTGTTCAGAGACATGTAAGTATTGCAGCCTCTCTCGTGCCAGAAATCTACATCTCCCAGCCTGTCATCGCCAAAGCTGGAATACCATGCTGCTATGAAATCCGGCTCCGCAGCCACCACTTCCTCTTTCGTCGGCCATGCATCCAGATACTCAATCTGATCGAACTCGTCCTTCAGCTCGTCCTTGACCTCCCCGTCAAGTCCCCATGCCATCACGATCCTATCGGCAAGCCCCATCTTCAGCATCGCCTCAATATTGGAATTCGCGTAAGCCATCACACGCTCCGGGGCCTTCTCAAAGGTAATCTCCACAGGCTCCTGGCTGTAATTATAGGTAGTGATCGTCACAGGATAATGGCTGTCCTGACCCTCAGTAGCAGCCTCCTCGGCAGATCCCACGATCCCCACGCCAAGTGTCATCGCTCCTACAAGTAACAATGCTGCGAGTTTCTTCATTTCTCTTTTCCTCCATAGATTTTATTTATACAAGAAGAATAAGGAAGCTCATTGTTCACGAAAAAAGTGCCTGCTTTGAAAAAAGCAGACACCAAAGAGGGCAGAGCCATATACAGGCCGTCCAAAAGATATCGCTTTACACGGAAGCATCTTTTCTTCTATCAGGCAGGTTTCCTGACTTACAGATCAACGCCTGTCCTCCCTTCTCACGCGTTCGCGCAATGGATATGAGGACTCACTCCCTGAATACAGTGACCGGATCGCTCAGGATTCGCACCTGATTCCCTCTTCTCGATATCAATCGTCACCTGATAGGTATATTATTCTTTTGTATACGAAATAATATTGTACAGTAACAAGATACAACATTTTCCGGGGTGCGTCAACCGATTTTTCGCGGCTTAGTCAACACCGATCTTTCGACGTGGCTGCAGTGGAATTTGCGTTTCAAAACTGGATTTTACCTTGCAATTCCAAAAAAGGGACACCGCAAAACACGGCATCCCCTCTTTACATGCTTTGTTTACAGTCCTGCCTTCTTCGCAGCCGCCTCTACGACGTGGCTGACGAGGACGGAGGTCGTCACGCTGCCGACACCGCCTGGTACCGGGGTGATCGCGTCCACGATCGGCTCTACTGCCGCGTAGTCCACGTCACCGCAGAGCTTTCCTTCTGCGTTTACATTGATTCCTACGTCGATCACGACCTGACCCGGCTTCACGTACTCAGCGCCGACGACGCCTGCGCGGCCAGCCGCCACGATGATGATGTCAGCCTCTCTCGCCACGGACGGCATGTCCACGGTGCGGGTATGGCAGATCGTTACGGTCGCGTTCTTCTTCACGAGCATCATAGCCGCCGGCTTGCCCACGACAAGGCTTCTGCCGATGACAACTGCCTTCTTGCCCGTGCAGTCGATTCCGTAGTGGTCAAGGATCTCCATGCACGCCTGCGGGGTGCACGGCGGGTAGCCGATCGGCTTGCCGGTGAACACGCCGGACATGGAGCCGTCTGTCATGCAGTCTACATCCTTCGCCGGGTCGAGCGCATTCTCGATCACGCTCTGGTTCAGGTGCTTCGGCAGCGGACGGAACAGCAGGACGCCGTGGATCGCGTCATTCTTGTTCACCTCGTCGATCACCTTGAGCAGCTCTTCCTGCGACACGTCTCCCGGGAGCAGGATCTTCTCGCACGCCACGCCCAGTGTCTCACAGCGCTTTGTCGCGCCTCTCTCGTAAGAGATGTCGCTCTCATTCTCGCCCACACGGATGATGCCTAGCGTCGGATTGACGCCCTTCTCCTTGAGCTCTGCCACCTTTGCCTTGATGCGCTCATTCAGCGCAGCCGTTACCTCTTTTCCAAGTAATTGTTTTGCCATGTCTCTTCTCCTCTGATACGGGCGGTCCGGTAAAGTCCCGTCCGCCCGCGATATTGTAAATCTGTCAGCCTCTTATTTTAATCTTCCGAGCACGCTCTGGAAAATCTCCTCCGCCATCGGCACATACTTCGCGAGCATCGCGTCGCACTTCTCGTTCAGCTCTGATGCGTACTCCTTGTTCGCCATTGACTTCGTATTGATATAGACATTCAGGCTCGCGCCCTGCAGCGCGGCCTTGCAGAATGCTGCGCCGACCCCTGCGTCGCTGATCGCAAGCGTGGAGCCCTTTGCTGCGAACTCCTTGATCAGCTCGATCGCCTCACAGCACTTCTCCATGATCTCCATCGGGACGGAGCACGCGTCCTTGAGCACGATCTCCATCACGCGGGCCTTCTCCGCCTTCTCCTCCTCGGTCGCGCGCGGCATGCCGTACGCCTTTGAGAGCGGCTCAAACACCTCCGCGTCGCGCTCGATCAGTCTGAGCAGGTCTGCCTGGAGCTGATCGCACTTCGCCTTGAGCTCATACATCTCCGCCTCAACGTCCGCATACTTCTTCTTGCCGACGGTCAGGCTGCCTACCATATTTCCGAGCGCCGTGCCGATTGCGCCTACCAGTGCAGATGCACCGCCGCCGCCCGGCACCGGAGCCTTCGAAGCGAGCACCTCTACAAACTCGTTACATGGCACAGTTGAAAATCCCATGTCCCCATACCTCCTGTCTTCTTTTCTCCCGGCCTGCCCCCGGACACTCAGGCGTGCCTTCGGGACAGACCAGATAAATGAATTACGAAATGCGGTTTCTCAGAATACATTCTCAGAACAGTCCGGAAATCTTTCCGGTCTCGTCCACGTCGATGCGCTCTGCAGCCGGACGCTTCGGCAGACCCGGCATCGTCATGATCTCGCCGGTCAGCGCTACGATGAAGCCTGCGCCTGCGGAGATCTTCAGGTTGCG
>JAETOO010000009.1 GCA_021771715.1 Oscillospiraceae bacterium | reverse complement strand
TCAAAAGTGAGGACGGAAGCCGGGAACAGGAAGTGGAAATCTTCTACCGCTTTATCGGCAAAATCGAATGACACATCTTGAGATACCCAACAATATCTTTAACTAAGGGAAACGGGTGGTTCTCATCCACCTTTGCCCTGCCGTCATCATCCAGCTCCACCAGCGACAACAGCCCTGCTGCTGCCATGCTGTGGAGAATCCTTCTCACCGACATATCAATCTCGTCAAAGCTGTAATCTCCCTTGCGCAAATGACGGAATATGTGCTTTCGGTCATTGTAGGCCGGGAACGGCATCTCAATATCCATCCCCTTGTTGAGTGTGAATTTGTGTACGGACCCCCAGTCGCTCATCATTGCTCCCTGGAATCCCCACCAGCCGCGAAGCACATCCTCATTGAGGTGACGGTTCGCCGACATATATTCCTCGTTGATATAGTTATATGCATTCATGATGCAGCCTGCGCCGCCCTTGCGGATGGCCCACCGGAAGGGGCGCAGGTACACCTCATGCAGCGTCTGCTCATCAACCACCGCGCGGGGATAGCAGGATGCGCTCTCCCCCGCTAAGTTCGCCGCCGCATAATGCTTCAGGGTGCCGACCGCTCCGTTTTCCTGCATGCCCCGGACTTCAGCCACGGCCATACGGGAAGCCACGTAGCTGTCCTCACTCTTCATATCCTTATTGCGCCCAAAATGCGGAGACCGGATTACATCAACCTGCGGAGCCAGAACAAAGTTGCCGGAACACGCCTGAGCCTCTGTAGCTGCTACTTTGCCAAAGGCATACGCCATCTCATCATCAAAGGTGCATCCCAGAAGGCTTGGCTGCGGCAGGCCTGTCGTATCCACAATGCCGGTAATGCCGGCCGGACCGTCATACATCACTATCTCAGGAATGCCGAGACGCGGCACACCCCACATATAGCCCGCATTCCCAAGCTTTCCCTTACATTCGGGCTCTCTGGAACCGCCAAGCAAAGATATCTTTTCGTCCAGCGTCAGCGCCGCCACAAGGGCCTCTACCTTGCGTTCTGTGACCTCCGGCGGATCCGGGTGAATCTGATCCCGTGTTAAAAACTCCGGAAAACATATACTTGTCATAATTCCTCCTCCTGCTGCCTCATTCCTATTGAAAAATTTCTCCAATCTGCCTGACAGTATCATTTTCATCTAAAGAATCGCTAAAATATCCGAAACCTTCTGTATCGGAAACGTCACTTGAGCATGAGTCGCCGCTTCTCCAATACCTGCACTGCCAAATCCGCCTGCCACAGCTGCATCAATTCCGGCCAGGGCATCTTCAACTACCATACATTCTGACGGCTGTAAATGCAGCATATCCGCTGCCTTCAGAAATACTTCCGGATGCGGTTTCGAATGGGTGATGTTCGTACCGTCACTGACCGCATCAAAAAAATCTTCCAGCCCGATCTGCTTTAAAATGGTTTTGGTATTCTTACTGGAAGACCCAATCGCCAGCCGGACTCCACGGTTCCGCAATTCCTCCAGGGTGTTCTTTACCTCGGCGGACAGATCCTTCGGTGACATCTGCAATAAAAGTTCTCTGTAGATGTCATTCTTCTGCTCTGCCAGGGCTTCTTTCTCAGCTGCGCTGTACTGCTTCGCGCTCCTCTCTAAAATGATATCCAGACTGGCCATCCGGCTTACCCCTCTGAGTCTGTTATTAATCTCCTCATCAAAATAAACCCCGATCCGGTCTGCCATCTGTTTCCATGCGCGATAATGATACTGATCCGTAAAGCAGATCACTCCATCCAAATCAAAAATAACTCCTGTAAACCTCATGATATCCAGTCTCCTGTCTGTTTTTTAAAATCTCGCTTCCGGAAGTCCGCAGAATGGATCGACCGGACTAATCCCTTTAAACTCGCTTCTTCCTACCAGTTTCTCTACAACACTTCGCAGCGTATACTCATTCTGTGAATATGCATTGATATAGGTGTGCATCTCAGGGGCATCATACAAATGATACGGATTGGCAAAGCTTACTGCCATCGTCGGGATCTCCTCATTCATCCACGGCATATTGCAGTTCTCATATGCCTTCCAGTTTAACCGCACCGTTGTCTGGTTCGACACGGCCTGCAGATTAAAGCAATACAGGAACAAATCATATTTTCCCTGAATTTCTGCAATGCTCGGCGGATTTGGAGACCATAACATATCCAGCTCTTTTCCTGTCGGTTCATACACGAGAAATCCTTCCGCTTCCAGCAACTGCTTCAATGCCTTCGCACAGCCCCCGGTATCTCCGGCACGTCCCTCACTCTCCATAGAGAGAAGCGCAATCCGACGGTACTTTTCCGGTTTCAGCGGCAGGATTCCCGCCGTGTCCTTCACAAGAGTGATCCCTCTGTCCGCACATTCCTCGGCCCATTTCAGATGCTCCGCACATCGGAGTGTCTTCAATTCACTTTCGTCAGGAATCAAGGTGCCGTTTTTCTTTTTCTCATGCAGCCTCAAAGAGGCTTTTAAGCCCAGAATCCGCTCCAACGCTTCTTCCAGTCGTTCCTCTGTGAGAATTCCATTTTGATAGGCTTCCAGCATATAAGCGTAATCTTCCTCAAAATTCTCGTTAAACAGAATCATATCCAGCCCGCGCATAATGCAGGCAGGAATCGCCTCTTTCCGCTTCATCGCAGTGGCGAACCCCAGCATGGTAGTCGCATCGCTGACAATCAGGCCGTTGAATCCAAGCCGTTCCCGAAGCAGCCCCTTTAAGAGTTCTTCCGAGAGTGTTGCCGGCATATATGCGGTCCGCTCATCGGCCTCAGGATTGATTTTCTTCACCCACTCCGGCTGTGCAATATGTCCGACCATGACAGTCTGGGCCCCATCCTCAATCAGTGTCCGGTAATTCCTCCCGTATGTATTCATCCAGTCATCCGCTGACAGGCTGTTCACCGTCAAGTGCAGATGCTGGTCACGGTCATCCACCCCATCGCCCGGAAAATGCTTGATTGCGGCAGCAATTCCCACGTCCTTCGCTGCCTTTACAAACTGCCTGCACATTCCCAGCACCTTATCCGGATTATTTCCGAAAGAACGTACATTGACAATCGGATTACGAAAATTACTGTCGATATCTGTCACAGGTGCAAAAGACCAGTTGCCGCCAATCGCTGCGGTCTCTTTGCACGCAACGTAGCCTAACCTGTAGGCCATCTCTTCCTCATCGGTTGCCCCCACCAGCATCGGTTTCGCAAACGGAGTGCCATCCGTGGTGACACCAATCCCGCCATATTCCGTATTGGCCGCCAGCAGCATCGGTACCTTTGTCCTGGACTGTAACTCAGCATACTTTTTACGAATTTCCAATGCCGGTCCCGGCTGATACATGACACCGCCCAAATTTTTCTGTACAAGTTCACTAATATCCAGATACGTGCCAAGCACACAGAACAACTGCCCAATCTTCTCCTCAATCGTCATATGCTCAATCGTATCCTTTACCCATACAATGTCTTCCTCTGACAAATGAAACGGAGATGCTTTTAAATCAACCATATCTCTACTCCTATCATTTTATATTGCACTATCATACCGTGTTGTAAGTGACCTCCTGATCTGCTCCGGAACTGATCAGGCGCAATCTTATGTGGTATTTATCATACTTCATGAAAGAGATCGGCGCTATTTTTAAAACTCACTTTTTTATTCCTGCAACTAACCAATTCCGACCTTTTACTTTTTCCCGGGCGGAAGTGGCTTATCTGAAAAATAATAGTCGGAATTGATTGATTTTCGAATAAAAAAGTGAGTTTTTAGAATGGTATCTGTTCTTAAACAGATGTAAAATAAATAAAATCTTTGAGACAGGAGGTACTACTATGACTTTACTGGAACAAATCCGCACCAGGCGCGCTATTCGCAAATACCTACCAACCCGCGTTGAAAAGGAAAAGCTGCTCATGATACAGGAGGCCGGACTTTTCGCTCCAAGCGGAAGCGGACTGCAGGGACCCAAAATAGTCATGATCGACGACCCGGAACTCATCCAGCGCATCGGCATTGTAAACGCAAATGCTCAGCCGCGCAGCGCCGGAGGCGGCCATGTGAGCACGGATCAGCCTTCCATTGTTGATGATATGTCTATCAAGAGCGGTTTCTATCACTGCCCTGCACTTGCCATCGTAACCATTCCAAAATCCTGGAAAGGGCTGGTAAACTGCATTGGCGATGCTTTCTGCTGTGCTGAGAATATGATCCTCGAGGCCTATGATCTGGGCGTATCCAGCTGTATCGTAGGCAGAGGGGAGGATACTTTTGCGGATCCTTCCATGCAGTCGCTTCTGAAGGAATGGGGTCTGGAGGATTATCTTCCAATCGTTTTCGTATGCCTTGGCTACATCAATGGCAAATATCCGCCGATTAAACCAAGAAAAGAAGGCAGAGCAATCTATATTGAAAAATAGTATTCTCAAAGAGTGCTCCATAAGAGCCGATGGCATTGACCGTAGTCAGTCTATACCATCGGCTCTTTTCGTTCCATCTGACGTATTCACATATAAGAACATTCTATTAATCATGGACCAGAAATGCCAAAAAGAGAACCCTTCGTCCATTTTCGAACGAAAAGTCCTCTTTTTTTCTAAATGAGTTTATTTATTTGGCAGCCAGCCATGCATCAATCTGTGCCTGCTTCGCATCCATTATGTCCTGAAGGCCAACGTTATAGAGCGCTTCATTGAATTCCTCCAGCAGATCATCTACGTTATCAGAACCGCAGGTTCCGGTCTCAAGCTGATAAATATACTGTTCCTTAATGGCATTAAGCGCTGTTAACTCGGTAGAATACTCTGTGCTATCCCACCTAAAGCCATATACAGGAGAACGGTCTCCCTTTTGGTTGTGCTCCTTAAGAGCATCCCAGTAATCAGGACCAGCGGTTCCGTCATTCCATACAAGCCCCTTGAACTGGTCGCCCATCTGCCAGCCGGAATTCTGATGGTACTTATAATTGGATGCATTTTCTCCTTCTACATAGTAAGCGGTACCATCCTCAAGAAGCTGATAGTGTACCCCCTCGATTCCAAACTGCCATAAGTTAAACAGGGTCGGATCACTGTACAATGCGGAAATAAACTTAAATGCCATCTCAGGGTCCTTAGACTGCGTTGCGATACCGGCATTCATAAAGGATACGTCAGAGGTTGTAATGAATCCTTTTTTCTCAGGTTCACGATGCACAAGATAGCACTTGCAGCCATTTGAAATATTTGTACCAATAAGAGCTCCTGGCACGATATTTGTTGGATATGAGAAGGTGTTGCCTGCACGCATCATCTCATCCGCGCGTGTTGAACCGGTAGCTGCATCCTTGTAAATATATCCCTTATCATACCAGTCCGCCATCCGCTTTACATGTTCTCTGTACTGCTCGGTCTCATACATGTTAACAACAGTGGTGCCCTCTCTGTCAGCAACCATATCAAGCACACCAAAACCGTCATCCAACAGATCAAAAAGTAAGTCCGCCTTAGCGGTGGTAGACAGATAAAACGCCGTCATGTCCGGATATGCTTCCTTTACGGCAACTAACATCGCCTCTTCATCCTCCCAGGAAATACCTGTCCCATCATAGATGTCGGCATCCGGTCTGTCGAGGTTGTACTTCTCCGTGAATCCCAGTTCATCACAGATGTCCGCTCTCAAAAGAAAACCGCGATTGGAATAAAACTCCTTGTTTGCAGGGAAACCGAAGAGCACACCGTTACAGGTAGCAGCATATGCAGTCTCCTCATCCCCAAGAGCCTCAATAATCTTCTGCCCCTCTTCACTGTCCATGTATGGCGCTAAATCCAGGATGCCCCCCATACTGAGCCAGCTCGAAGCGGTAGAAAACATGATTGGCAAAACGTCCAGCTCTTCGCCGCTGCTAAGCATAAGCGGAGTGTTCGCATAGTAGTCGGCAATACTCATAGGCAGGAACTCAACCTCAATCTGGTAATTCGGAATCATATACTCGTTGACTGCCGCCTCAACTGCGGCTCTTGCATCTGCATCCGTATCACTCACCTCACAGTATTCGAAAACAAGGTGGTATGGATCGTCAACCGTGTAAGTTCCGATCGATGTAGTTGTCACACCTTCCTCGGATGCAGCGCCAGCTACGATGCTGCCTGTGTTTCCGTAGCCTGCAATCGTTCCGGCTGTCATTGCAGCCACTAAAAGCCTGCTGATGAGTTTCTTGTTCTTCATGTTGTAATCCTCCTTTAAAATATATAATATTATATAATATATAACATTGATCATGCTTCGGACTCCGCGTCCCGGTATTTGAATCAGCCCTTCACACTGCCAACGGTAAGACCCTTTGTGTAGTATTTCTGTAAAAACGGGAAGACCAGCATAACAGGCAGGATTGCGACAAAAGCGATTGCCATCTGGATGCCCGTTGCAGGAATCTTTGCGGCAGCTTCTGCCATGCCGGAATACGAGCTTTTCGTCAGATACGAAATGTTGGTCACCATCTGGTTCAGCAGATTCTGCACATTGTACAAGTCTTTGTTCTTCTGGAGATAATAAAGGCCATTTGTCCAGTCATTCCAGTAAGACAATCCGGAGAAAATTCCGATGGTAATAAGAATCGGTTTTCCCAAAGGAATGACCACCTTCCAAAAAATCACAAACTGAGATGCACCGTCGATCTCCGCAGCCTCATACAGGGAGTCAGGAATACTGGTGGTAAAGTAGGTTCGGATGATCATGACATTCCAGGCACTGACCAGTAAATTCGGTAAGATCTGTGCGAAAATCGTATCCTTGATCCCCAGGGAACTCCACATCATGTAGCTTGGCACGATACCGCCATTGAACAACATCGTGAAGAATACATAAAAGCTCAGCAAACGCTTGCCGGGAAGATCCTTCACGGAAAGCGGGTATGCCATCATTGCGGAAAGGGCAACGTTTAAGATGACTCCGACCGCTGTCACAAGGATACTTACGCCATAAGCCCGAAGGATCTTCTCTCCGGAGTTTAAAATATAGGCATAAGACTCCAGAGAAAGCTTTTTCGGGAAAAATGAATATCCGTATCTGATAAGCGCATTCTCTTCCGTGATAGATGACATAAGCAGAAGTACAAACGGTAATATGATTATGACAGCCCACAGAATCATGATTAAATTGGAGACAATCTGATAAGCAGAATATGGTTTTTCTTTCATAATAAACCTCCTTTCTAGAACAATGCGTTCTCTTCACTGATTTTACGGACCACATAGTTTGCAAGCACGACAAGCAGGAAACCGATAATAGACTGGTAAAATCCTGCCGCAGCAGACATTCCGACGTTTGATTGCTCCATCAGGCCACGATACACATAAGTATCAATAACGTTCGTTGTACGGAACAGTGCTCCGGAATTTCGAGGTACCTGATAGAACAGGCCGAAATCCGAATAGAAAATTCGACCGATGTGCATCAGGGTAGTCGTGATAATGGTTGGAACCAGTGAAGGCAGAGTTATGGCTTTGATTCTCTGCCATCTGGACGCTCCGTCCAAAGCAGCGGCCTCAAAAAGAGACGTATCAATTCCATTGATTGCAGAGATATAAAGCAGACAGCCATAACCGGTACCCTTCCACATATTGGCAAAGGTCAGAATGAACGGCCAATAACCCGCCTCCTGATACCACATGATCGGCTCCTTTCCTAACAGCGGAAGAATTGTATTGTTCACAATACCATTCTCCGTTCCCAGAAAAGCATATACGATATATCCAAGAATTACCGCACTCATCAGATAAGGGAAAAGTATCACACTCTGATAAACTTTCTTGAGCCGATTGCTTACCGCATCACAGATAAATATTGCAAACACAATTCCAATCACAGTATTCAGTGTAATGAATACCACATTATACAGAATTGTATTTCTCGTAATGAGCAATGCATCTCCGGTTGCAAACAGGAATTTGAAGTTTTTCAGCCCGACAAAAGGACTTCCCCACAATCCATCGCGGACGTTATACTGCTTGAATGCAATCACAAGACCGCCCAAAGGTATGTAATTATTAATCAGTAAGTAAAGACCACCCGGAAGAAACAGAAAATAGAGCGGTAAATACCGTTTTAGCCGAAGCTTTCCTTTCGTTTTCATGGAATACCCCCTTTAAAATGTTAATTGTGTAAATTTATGATTTCCCAAAATACGGTTTGCGCTACTCCTCCGTATACTTGAAGTAATTCAGTCCGACCTTATCCGTGAACATATTGATATAACGCTCATCCCCATTCAAAATGCGGCCGCGTTTCCATACGCCTTCCACAAACTGTCCCTCTTCCTTTGTCAGCGTTTCCAGCCTTGTCCCGTCCCTGGAAGTAAAGTGGAAGCTGCAGTTAATTCCCAGCACAAGGAACTCATAATCGCTTAGTTCAACGACCAGGCCACCGCTTCCCGCAAGCTTCGGATCATGATACCGGATGTGCATATTCATTCCGGACAGCTCCAGCAGTTCGCGCTTTTCGGTATGATCCGCAGTCCAGAGGAAGCCTCTGATACGATTCTCCTCGTGTGCCCTGCGAATCACATCCTCCATACCGGATACATAATCAAAAGCACGGGCCAGCTCACGGCCCACAGATTCCTGCTTGGCGAAGGCCTCGGGACCGATATGAAGTATTTCCATCGTAGCAAAATCCACCTGTTCCTTCTCCGAATCAAAGGTATCCTCGATCCCGAACGGAGAAAAGCACATGCAATTATATGCACCTACGGAATATAGATAATTTGCTACGCTCAGCCTCGTCTCCGGAATGAAAAGAGGGTTCTGATCCGTACCGTACAAAGCGACGGTCCCCTTGTAATCATCCACGTAAATGTCAGGAGCAAACAATTCAACCGAAGGAGCGCCAACCCTCCAGACCGGAACGTTTCGGGAGATAGGGCCTCCACTCGGGTAAGTGCCGGGGATCCACGGTTCCTGCTCCAGCCAGCAATTTGCATACATTGGCAGCGGATATTCCGCCTTGCCGGCCTTCGCGATCTGCTCAACCGCGAGAGCATAATGCCAGGCCATAAACTGCTGAGGCCCATCCTCGCCAAACACATCCTCCCAGCTGCCGGATCTGCCCATCGCTTCAGCCAAAATCTCAGGAACAGGCGCAGCATAAGCAGCATCAGCAGCCTCGCTGTAATCACGGTCGGCGCCCAGGACACCGATTTCATTTTCGACCTGTACCATGATAACGGTGCGCTCTTCATCGACTTCCTTCAGATGGGCCATCAGATGTGAAAAAGCATTCGCATCCGCATCAACGGCTTCCTGACAAAAAGGTGACACGATTCTGTGAGGTCTGTCATGATGCAGCGGAAGTTTCCCGTCTCTTTTTACAACAAACCAGAAACGTTCGCGGTCCAGCTTCATCCACTGCGGGATATAAGAAGAAGCGGAGTTTTTCCACAGGCCAAACCAGAGGAGAATCAGACGAACGCCCTCCTCTCTGGCCTGGACGAGCAGACTGTCAACCAACGCATAATCGAATACACCTTTTTCCGGCTCAAGGCATTCCCAGTATACCGGAGCTATTACAGTATTCAGATGCAGCGGCCGAAGGGATGGCCATACCTTTGCGCTCATGAACTCCGGAAAAGATGCAGCAGAATTGTGTAACTCACCCCCTCTACAGTAAAAGGGTTTGCCGTCAACATATAAAGTCGCAAGTTTACCGATTCCCTGAATATATGGAATTGGTTTCATGGCAAATTCCTCCTCAAAAAGATATGTACTAATCACGGAAGCTCGACGTCACCACCCCGTGTTCAGTCCGAGATAAGAATGACTCTCATTGTGTTTATCATACATCTGTTAAAGAACAGATGCCATTCTCAAAACTCACTTTTCCCATTTCATCAATTAACCGATTCCGACCATTCGATTTTTTTGACAAAATACGGCGTCAGTACAGGTACATCATCAAAATACTGCTCATAGTTTTCCTCACGCAGATGCATAGAAAACCCTGAATTTTCCCGGAGTCATACCATATCTGTTTTTGAAAATCTTATAGAAGCCGGTCTGTCCTGTATAACCGATCTCAGCGGAAATTTCCTCCACTGACAGATCCGTTTCCCTGAGGAAATGCACTGATTTGTCCACACGCACATCCGTCAGGTATTCCACAAAGCTTTTTCCAGTGTATCTTTTCAGAATGCGATTATAATAATCGCCGTGATAATGGAATTGTTCTTTTAATTCTGCTATTGTTACGGTTTGGTAATGATCTTTAATATATTGTTCGATCTCGGCACACACCAGCTCGTTCACCTTATCTCGCTCCATGCCGTTCATAGTAAACTCATATTCCATAACTAAAGAAGAAAACAACCTGGCCAGAAGCCCTTTTGCGATATCTTTGTAGCCGACTTCTCTGTGCACCAGTTCACTGAGAAAACGCTCCATCACAACACCGCCTCCGGCATTTTGATGTTTCGGGCGAAAATGCAGAAACTGATAATTTTGTTTCTGTTCCTTCAGTGCGAGAGACAGGAACTTCTGCAAATTTGGTTCCCCGATGTTCTGTAAAAATGCTGAATCGAAAATTTCCGTCGCCACACCGATCGTTACCATAAACAGATCTTTATTCTCGTAGACATCACTGTGATAACAGTTTCGATCAATGATCCAGAAATCACCGGCCTGGAACAGATGCTCTTTCCCCATCATTCTCTGCTTTGCCGTTCCTTCTACCACATACCCGATTTCAATGGAATCGTGCTGGTGCACCGGTCCATCTGTAGTCTTTTCGTTGAAGGTGCGTCGGATGATTCTTTCGCTGAAATCATGCTTCTGGTATAACCGAATTCTCCAATCAGACGATTGCAGCCACATTCCTGCATTGTACAAAAAGGGAGCGGAATATACGGTAACATGCACATTGTCGATTACTACATCCGCCATTCCGGTTGCTTCACCGCCACTGAGTCTTTCTTCATTGTTCAGTATAAAGTTTTTCCATTTTTCAAATCTGTTCTCCATATCTTCTATCCTTTCATACTGTCCAAGGCGATACCTGACACGAAATACTTCTATAGACAGGGATGTCCTCCCCAATGCTCCCATATCTCCGTTTTGTATTTATGTGATAAAGTATAGCCTCTCCGTGCATAACCCACAAGAAACAAACCTTAGCACGCAGGGGTAAAAATATTAGAAAAAAGAGAACCTTTCGTTCATTTTTGAACGAAAAGTCCTCTTTTTCGTATGGGCTATTATTTCACAGCAGCTTTTTGAATGAGCTTATTTATTTAGCAGCCAGCCGCCCATTCGTCAAGCTGTCTCTGTTTCTCCGCCATATAGGTGTCAAGTCCCGCTGCTTTCAGCTTTTCTACTAACTCCGGCGTCTTCTCATCCGGATCGACAAACCCGAACATCAGCTGGGCAGCATACTCTTCCCACACATTTGTAAGAGCGATATACTCATTCTGCACACTGGAATTATCAAAAACAAATCCTTCGGCCAGCGACTGCTTTGCTGCTGCATTCATTTTGTCATACTGCTCCCATAAATCTGCCGGCTGCCCCTTTGGGATATAGGCCAGGAACTGATTCGGCGTCTCCCACCGAACCTCAAACTTGTATACCACATCGTCGCCTGTCATTCCCTCCGGCACTGTTGCCATTCCATCGCTGTCAAGCACATAATCAACGCCTTCCTCTCCCCAGCAGAGCAGATTTGCCAAAACGGGGTCGGTGTAAAATGCATTCAGCAGCTGCATCGCCGCTACCGGATCCTCACAGTTTGATCCCATACACCACGGCGTATTATTCACAATATTCGAGGCACTGAAATAATCACCTGTCATAAACGCAATCATATCACCAAGCTCCTCTTCGTATTCTTTCGTGATCGCCGGTTTTGTGGCGGAAATATATGTCAGAGCCTCTCCTGCCGCAATTTTTGTACTGATATCTATCGTATCGGTCAGAACATCCGGAGAAATATAACCCTTCTGATTCCACTGATACACATGCCTTAAATATTCCAGCCAGTGTTCATTTTCAAATAAATTCTCCAACGTAAGATCCTTCGAATCAGAAAACAGCACACCAAAAATGTCATTTCCCACCGAGTCCACCTCACAGACCTGCCTTGGCAACTTACACGGCTCGAACACATATTTATCCGGATATGCCTCATGCAACTGCGCAAAGATATCATCAATCACATCATAATCCGCAAAAATCGTATCCTCGAGCACAAACCTGTCCGTTCCCTGTGCCGCAAGCGCAGTCTCATAATCATAACTAATTTCATCCAAATATATTTTCGGAATCATGAAAGAGCCGATTCCGGACGAAAATTCTTTCATATTCGGTATTCCATAAATTTTCCCGTTGACCCGGCAGGTTTCCAGATTCGCCTGACCTACTGTCTCAATAATGCCCTGTCCATAATTCTGCAGCAGATCATCTTCCTCCAGGTCATACACATATTCTGAATTAATACTGTTTGCATATCCGATATAAATGGAAGAGAACAGGTCAATCTGCTCCCCGGAAGCAAATCCAAGCTGCAGCTGCTGTGCATAATTGACACTATCAAAGTTCAGAATCTCTGTCTTAATGCCATAGGTCTCCTCCGTATAATTCGAAATCAGCGCTTCGACACGGGATGAACCCTCGCTGGGACCCGTAGAAGTCGAGATTGCCATTGTAATCGTCGGATACGCTCCGCTGTCTTTGTCTGCATCATCTGCCTTCCCGCTACAGGCGGCCAGCCCAAATACCATCGCGCCGGCTAACATCACACTGACAAGTTTTTTCTTCATTTTCATATCTCCGTTCTGCATTCATATTATGAAGTTCATCCGCGTGGCAGCTTTCCATATTCCGCCCGATACTGGTTCGGGGTGACACCCACCTGCTTTTTAAAGACCTTTCTCATATACACCACATCGCAGAACCCCGCCTTCTCTGCGATCACCTCAAGCGTGTAATCTGTCATGACGAGCAGTTCTCTGACCCGCCTGATCCGCTCACCGGTAATATAGGATTTCAAGGTCTCGCCGGACTTTTCATGAAATATGTAGGAGAGATAATCCTCATTCAGAAATACCTTCCCGGCCAAAAATGTCCGCCCAAGCTCCGGCAGCTCAATATTTTCACGGATCAGTCTCTTAACAAGCGCAACCGTGTCATTCTGTGTCTCATTTTTCAGCAGCGCCTCCGTCTCTTCCTTCGGAAGGTTCTTCCACCATTTTTCAAAGCCCTGTTCCTTCTGATGCGCCTCGATCGCCTCGCTCAGCGTGCGCTTCAGCTTTTCCTTATCTACCGGCTTCACCAGATAACTCAACACACCGAGCTCCACCGCCTCATAAGCATATTCGAACTTTTTGTGCCCCGTAAGCAGAATCGTTCTGATATTCAGATCGTGTTTTTTCACCCAGCGCAGCAGATCCATTCCGCTCATCTCCGGCATTTCTACATCTGTAATCAATATGGATATTTCATGCCTGCTGATGATATCCTGCGCCATCTGCGCACTGTACGCACTGAATATCTCATCGATCTCGAGATTTTCATATCGCAGCATATTCGCAAGCCCTTCCGCCACAAAAAATTCATCATCCACAACCAGTAAATTCATCGTACGCTTTCTCCTCCATCCGCAGATATGGCATTTTCAGTTCGACCACAGCACCCGAATCACTATAAAACCGGATCTCTGATTCCGGATACATCAGCTCCAGCCTCCGGATCACGTTCAGAAGTCCGATATGGTTACCTCTGTGGTCTTCTATCGGTTCACGCCGTTTTAACTTCTCCAGTACTTCTTCGGGGTACCCTTTTCCGCTGTCGCGATGCGTGACCGTCAGGAAGGTACGGTTCTCTTCCGTAATCCGTGCACAGGTTATCGTAACCTTCATTTTATTTCCCATCACCATATTATACTTGATGGAATTCTCCGTAAACATCAGCACCATCAGCGTAAAGACCGTGGCGCGCTTTGCTTCCTCATCTGCCTCTATCTCATAATCCAGACACAGTGGAAACCGAGCCTGTGTCAGCTTCAGGTAGTTTTCCACATAATAGAGTTCTTCCCGCAGCGACACCTCCTCCTGGTCGCTTAACGTATAGCGCAGATGCTCGGAGAGCGTACTGATCAGCATGGAGAACACCTCGCTCTCCGCATAGCCGCTGTCCGCAAGATTCTGCAGGGCATACAGACAGTTTACCAGGAAATGCGGTGCCACCTGCGTCTTATATTTATCGAGCTCCACTTTTGTGCGCGTCTGCTTCTCCACGTAATAGTTTTTCTGCATCTCAAGTGATATCCGGCAGAGATACTCCACCGTGCGCATGGACTGATCGATCTCCCTGCATTTCACACGCGGAAATGTCAGCTCCGGAACCCCCTCAACCTGCATAATCTTCTGATTCACCTGCTCCATTTCGACAAACGGACGGATCAGAAGCTGCCGGAACAACATCCAGATGAGTCCTGTAAACAGGAAAAATACCGACAGAATCACAGTGGACAACAGATAGATCGGTTTCATATCAATCGCATCATCCATGACGGGAAACAGGCACAGAATCTGAATCCCGCTGTAATCCATGTCTGTAAGATACGCGCAGTACCGCTCACCGTCACAGGTAATTTCACAGAGTTCTTCCGTTAACATTGACGGATCCGGGTATGGCAGTGAACCGCTCTGCCAAATAACGCTGCCGTTCTCCTCGAGCAGATAATACTGATAATCCTCATGCACGGACAGCATCCTTTTTTCCATGACTGTATCCATAAGAGAAAACGAGCCGATCAGTACACTGTCATTGTGCGATATCATGTTCATCACGCAGGGCTCATCCTCTATAAAGCCAAACTCCCAGCCGTTCGTAACCTGATCCAAAAGCGTCTCTTTGCCCTGCATCCGTTCCCGAATGGTATCCCGAATCGAATTGCAAAGTTTCGCCTTATTCTGATCTTCTGTTGCGGACAAAAACCGGTCACTGCCGCTGAAATAGATGAAAAGCCCGTCTACGCAGTCTATGCCTGGCTTGATTCCCTGTAACAGCCGCTGCAGCCGCACAATACTCCCAACCTGCTCCTCATCAAAAGGTTCTGCCTGTATGATTTCCGAAAAATCCGCGCTGTAATAAGGCAGATCCACCAGAAGATGATCCACATTTAAATATTCCTGCCAGAGATGTCTGTCATTGTTCTCAATTGTGTTATCCAGCTTCGCATAGAACCTGTCGCCGGCAGATTTCTTCAGGTAGAAACTCAGCATCATAAGCAGAATCAGGCATAACACCGCCATCAGCACCGCTGTCAGATTGATAATTGTAAAAAAAGAATAATTGGTTTTTTCTGATTTTTTCATACTACCTCATCAGTATCACCGGAACTCAGCCCGGATATTTACAGTCCTCCTATCAGATACCCCACTTTGCCAAATGAGATCTATTCGTTTCATTTCGTTACCGTCTTTTTATTTCACCTCAATGAGCCGAATTGCCATATACTGTCTGCCTGGCAGTGTAATTTTCGTATATCCGCTGTGAACACCCATATCGCTTCTCCAATTCCGGCACTGCGAAATCCGCCTGCCACAGTTGCATCAATTCCAGCCAAAGCATCTTCTACTATCATACATTCTGACGGCTGTAAATGCAACACAAGCGCGATCCCGCAGGCGCAGGCAGCGCCGCGTCCGGACAGTTCTTCCACCTCCGGCTCCTTTCCTCCCCTTTCCCGTTTTGTTCCGGGGCTTTATAACGTCTCTGGCATTTCCTGATGGCTTTATCATAACTGTTTTGCAGCTTAATTACATCAACTTATTTAGTGCTTTTTACTAAATTCTAACTTTATTCCGAACCAAAGAAACCAAAGACTAAAAGATATCGTTATCTTGACAGCCTAACAGTTGTTAGATATAATATTGCCTAACGACTGTTAGGGAGGCGGCGTAAAATGAATAATACAAAACAAAAAATATTGTATGTTGCGTTAGATTTATTTTCTCAAAAGGGTTTTTCAGCGGTTTCTATCAGAGATATTTGTAAGGTTGTAGACATCAAGGAAAGCTCAATCTACTATCATTTCAAAAATAAGCAGGCCATTCTCAATGAACTGTTGCAAAATTTTGAAACAATAGCAACTGATTTGATGTCTCAATTGGAGCAGGCATTAACGACTGCGCCAAAAACTATTGAGGGAGATTTATTTGAAAAGACCTGTAATTGTTTTTTTGAGAAGTATTTAATGGATGAATATTGCAACAAAATTATGAGATTGCTATTGATTGAGCAATTCAGCAATAATGAAATACATCAGATATATGACTATTGGATATTTGATAAACCGTTAAATTTTCAAGCAAAGGTATTTTCCTTGTTAATGACAATAGGAATTATCAAACCAGCAGACAGCAAATATTTAGCGACAAAATTTTATGCGCCTATTTTCCTGTTTACACAACGCTGGCTTTTATGCGGGGCATTGACAGATGAGAGGAAACAAATCTTTCGTGAAAATGCGTATAGGCATATAAGAAATTTTTTTAACGAAATGGAGAATGAATAACATGGCAAATGTACTGATTGTTGGCGCCAATCAAGGGATTGGCTATTATCTTGTTGAAAGATTACTGGAATTGGGAAATACAGTAACGGTATTAGATGTTAAAATTAATACTATTGAGATGTTAAAAGAAAAGTATCAAAAGACAGTCCTGCCAATCGTTGCAGATGCACGGAACCTTTCCAGTATTGAGAATGGTGTGCATCAAGCAGTCGAACATTTCGGGGATATTGATATTGCGATACATAATGCTTGTTTATGCACTTTTGAGAACGAGCAGAACACTGGATATGAAGTATATCAAAATGTAATGGACGTAAATTATTTTGGAGCATTGAGATTAACAAAGGCAGTCCTTCCATATATGCGAAATGCACACAGGGGGCGTATTATATATACAAGTTCGGGTGTTGGTGTCACTGGATTTGCAAATATTTCTCCATATGCTGCTTCAAAAGGAGCAATAGAATCACTGGCGAAATGTCTGCAAATAGAAAACGAGGAATATGGAATTTCTTTTCACCTGTTCCATCCACCTTTGACAAATACAAAATCGGCATCGGGTATTTCAGTTCCAAAAGAATTTAAGGCAGAAGCAGAAAAAGTGGGCTATGGATTAGCAAATAATATCTGGTCAAAAAGGTTTGTGATTTGCCACTCTGCAAGTCAGGCGGCACAAATGAAGTTTTCTTATCGGCATCCTCTTTTAATCGGGAAAATGATGACTAAAGCAGCTAAGAGAGCGCAAATGCAAAAAGCATAAGATGCTCCATTAAATTATAAATACTTAACCGTAAACCATGCACTACCCCATGAGGGAGAAAGGACTCCCCCACATAAATCTGCAGCCCTGCCTTATTGATCTCTTCCATAGCCCTCCACTTCTGCCTGGTAAACTGGTTCAGAAAAAATACGTCCTTCATAATCGGTCTTACCATCTTTTTATCTTCTGTTTTATCACGGAACTCAATGCTCCAGCATATTCTCAATAAAAATCCCATATCCTTTCGTCGGATCATTGACAAAGACATGGGTCACTGCGCCTACGATGCAGCCGTTCTGGATGATCGGGGAGCCGGACATCCCCTGCACGATTCCCCCGGTCAGCTCGAGCAGTTCCGGGTCGGTGACGCGCAGGACCATTCCTTTATTGATGTCCTTGCCGTTGAGGCGGATTTCCTCGATCTCGACGCTGTACTCGCGGCAAATGCCGTCGACGGAGCAGAGGATCGCGGCCGGGCCGGTCTCCACGGACTGGCGGTAGGCGACCTCGTAGCGCGACATCTGCTCGGCAAGCATGGGGAAGCCTGAGATCGTGCCGTACAGTCCGTTCTGGTTATTTTCCTCGATGACTCCGATCTTGTAGCCCTCGCTGTAGTGGATGACTCCGGCCAGCTCGCCGGGGCTGCCCTGTCTGCCCTTGACAATGGAGATGACCTCCGCATCGTACAGCGTGCCGTCCTCGATCTCCATCAGCTCGCCGGTGTCCACGTCGCTGATGCCGTGACCCAGCGCTCCGAAATGGCCGTCCTCGTCGACGTAGGTCAGTGTGCCGATGCCCTGCGTGTCGTTGCGCACCCAGATTCCGGCCCGGTAGATTCCATTTTCATCGGCGATCGGCGAGATTTTCAGCTCGATGTCCTCGCCCTCCCGCTCCACGTCCAGCACGATGTCCGATCCGCCGGACTTGCCGACGCACGCGACAAATTCCTCCTTCGTCGACACCGTCTCGCCGTTTGCCGCCTTGATGTAGTCGCCGCACTTTACGATATTTTCCGCCGGACACTGCTTCGACCCGTCGGCGGCCCGGATGACGCCTGTGCCGACCACCAGCACGCCGTCGGTTCGCAGGTAGATGCCGATCGGAGAGCCGCCCGCGTAGACCGTGGCAGGCTCCACGACAGAGGCCGACACCGTTTTCAGCGGGATTTTTCCAAGAAGAGAATAGCTGATCTCGTACGTCTCCTCCGAAGCGGCCGCAGCTGACGAAGCTTCTGCTCCGTGCACTGCACTCCCGGCCTCCCGATACCTGCCGCCGCTCTTCTGCTCCACGGCCTGAACTACCTTGTCACTTTCCCCGGCTGCCATATCTGCATCCGTTCCTGCGTTCTTCCCTTCGAACACTTCATTCTCAGTCCCCATATTCTTCCGTGCGGCCGTTTTCTCTTCTTTTGCTCCGGTATCCGCCGTATTCTTCTTTGTTCCTGCGTCCGCGGTCACGCTCTCCTCGATGAGCAGATTCAGCGGATAGGGGAACAACTCGGGCAGCTCTCCGGTCCGGGCTACCAGCAGACGGTCCGGGATCGAGCTGCAGACTGCCGCCCAGGACACATATCCCAGGCCCAGCAGACTCAATATCAGGAAACAGCACACTAGCATTCTGTATTTTTTTCTGGCATTCATCCTTAGCACCTCGCATTTCATTTTTATCTGAGATGCGCCGCTTGCGCCGGGCCGCTGCGTTGACGCAAAAAAATCCACTTACTGGCAGCGCACATTTTTGTCTCTGCATTCAGTATGTGGATTTTCCTCTTTTCCAGTCTGGTATTTTTCTGGTTACCGTCCCATTCCTTTTTTTGTGTTGCGCGCCAGCTCCTTCATCTCGCGGGCGTTCTCGACCACCGCATCCGTGATCTTCGCTCCCCCGAGAATCCTTGCGAGCTCCTGGATGCTCTCCTCCTCAGACAGCAGGCCGATATTTGTGACCGTCTTGCTGTCAGCCGGCTTCTTTTCAATAATATAGTGCTGATCTGCCATCGCTGCGATCTGCGCCAGATGCGTGATGCAGAGTACCTGGTGATTTTTTGCAATCACGGCCATCTTTTCCGACACGCTCTGCGCCGTCCGCCCGCTGATTCCGGTGTCGATCTCGTCAAAGATCAACGTCTCGACCGCGTCCTTATCTGCCATCACCGCCTTGATCGCGAGCATGATACGCGACAGCTCACCGCCGGAGGCCACGCTCGCCAGCGGCCGGAGCGGCAGGCCCGGATTGGTCGAAATCATAAAACAGATCTCATCCTTTCCGATCTCCGTGGGCTCCGCAAGCTCTCCGAACGCAATCTCAAACCGCACCTCCAGAAAATTCAGATCCACAAGCGCGCGCTGAATCTGATCGGCAAGCTGTTTTGCATAGTTTTTGCGGATCTGTGAGATTTCATCCGCCACACGCAAAAATTCTGCACGCTTCTTTTCGTACGTTTTTCGCAGGCGCTCAATATAATCCTCGTAGTTCATCAGGATCGTTCTGCGCTCCGACTTTTCTTTCGCGTAAGCGAGAATTGCCTCGATCGTGCTGCCATATTTTGTCTTTAAGCGATTGATCAAATCGAGGCGCTCCTCGATCCGGTACAGCTCCTGCTCGTCAAACGAAAAGCGATCCATATATTCCGAGAGTCCGCGGTTGAAATCACTCAAAAGCGACTCGATCTCCTCCAGCGAACCCGCGAGCTCCTCGAGCGGCTCATCGTAGGACTGCACACCTGCGAGCGCGCGCACGGCCCGCCCGATCTCATCCGCAGCCCCGGAATATCCGCTCGCGCCGGTCAGGCTGCCGGCCTCGGAGAGGGACTCCATGATCTTCTGGCCGTTCGTCATCAGGCGGTAGCTGCTCTCCAGCTCCTCGTCCTCACCCGGGATCAGCGTCGCCGCCTCGATCTCCTGTATCTCAAACTCCAGAAAGTCCAGCTCCTTTGCCCGATCCCCGGCATCGGAGCGCGCCTCCTGCCATTCGCGCTTTGCCCTCACGTAGCCGCGGTGCAGCTCGCGGCACTGTTCCAGCCGCTCTTTCAGCGCATCGTGCGCAAACTCATCCAGAATATGCAGATGATTTTTTTCGTACAGAAGCGACTGGTGCTCATGCTGCCCGTGAATGTCGATCAGCTCCCCCGCCAGCTCACGCACAAAGGACACCGGGACCGTCTCTCCGTTCACCTTGCTCGACGCCCGGCCTCCCTTATATTTCCTCGTGATGATAATCTCATTGTCCTCAAACGGCACATCCTGCTCGAGCAGCTTTCTTCGGACCACCGGGTTCTCCGTCAGGAAGACGAGCTCGACGAGCGCATAATCCGCATCCTCCGGCACGTAGTCCCTGAAATTTCCGGTGCCGAGCGCGATATTCACAGAACCGATCACGATTGATTTTCCGGCTCCGGTCTCGCCCGTCATGATATTCAGCCCCCGGCCAAACTCGACCTCGACCTCCTTGATCAGAGCCATATTTTTCACATGTAAACTAACTAACATCCGCTCTCCCTGCTCTCTCTCCCACACAGCCGGTCCGCCTGCCGCCGACAATTCCAACCGATTCCATTAAGCCTTTCCCCGGTCAGGCCAGTACCTTCCCCGTCACAGCCGATCTGCGCTCAGCCGTTCCCCACGATCCTGCTGATCTTTTCCATCACGCGCAGCGTGTCATCCACGCTCCGGATCGCGCACATGATCGTGTCATCCCCGGCTATGCAGCCCGCGACCTCGCTCCAGTGCATCGCGTCGATCGCGGCGGCGACCGCCATCGCCATGCCGGACACCGTCTTGATCACCAGAATGTTCTGCGCCATGTCCATCGACACGAAGCCGTCCTTCAGGACGCGCAGGTATTTCTCGTTGATCCCGGTCTCCTGCTGCTGCATCAGCGCGTACTTCTGGCGGCCGTCGTTCGTGGCAATCTTCGTCAGCTTCAGCTCGCGGATGTCGCGGGAAATCGTCGCCTGCGTCACGCGGTAACCCTCCTGCTTGAGGTACTCCGCCAGCTCCTCCTGCGTCTCAATATCATGCTTTGCTATCAGATCCACTATCTTTGCATGTCTTCCGATCTTCATATCACTCACCTCTTATCTGCTCATCTTTTCCCGCAGAATCTCCAGAAAGCTCGTATTTTTTGTCTTAATCATCCGCGCCTCGCACTCCGACTTCGTGACCACGATCCGGTCCCCGGAATTCAGCTTGACGGAGGTGTCCCCGTCGAACGTGGCCTCCGCACCGTCAATGTCCGTCTGGTGGCTCGTCCCGATCTCAATCGCGATCTCCACATTGTCCGGGAGCACGATCGGCCTCGAGTTCAGCGTGTGCGGCGCAATCGCCGTCAGCAGCATCAGCGACGCTTCCGGCGCGACGATCGGGCCGCCGACCGACAGATTGTAGCCCGTCGAGCCGGTCGGGGTCGAGACAATAATCCCATCCGCCGTGTAGGAGCTCAGAAACTCTCCGTCCACATAGACGTTGAAGTCGACCACCCGCAGCCTGCCGTTCCTGCTGATGACAATGTCATTCAACGCGATATCCCCCAGCAGCTGCCGGTTCTGGTGGTACGCAATGCCGTGCAGCATCATCCGGTGCTCCACGGTGTACGTGTCCGCCATCAGCTTGTCCAGCGCCGGGAAAACGGTTCTCCGGTCGATCTCCGCCAGATAGCCGAGCGTCCCCATGTTGATTCCCAGCAGCGGAAGTCTGAGGTCCACCAGGTCGCGCGCCGCCTGCAGCAGCGTCCCGTCACCGCCGATCACGAGCACGCACTCGGTGTCCTTTGGCACCAGCCGCGCGTCCGTGTACTTGTACTGCCCTGCGCGCGCATCTGCCTCGCGTGCCTGAACACAGCACACCTTGCTCTTTTTCGCGAGGTAATCCCGGATCGCATGCGCCGTCTCCAGCTCCGGGTCCTTCTGATAATTTGTTATAATGTAAAATCTGTCCATCCGCCCGTCCCGGATACCCGCACACGGCATCATCCGGCCTCTCTTATCTTAATACTTCTAAACACCAGCCCCGTCAGGACAGTGTCTCGTGTGCTTCCGCGACCACGCGCATCACATCGCCTGCGAACGGCGCGACGGACGCTGCGTCCGGGCGCTTCACCAGATGCACCAGATACTCGATGTTCCCCTCCGGTCCCTTGATCGGCGAAAATTCGAGCTCGCGGCTCTCGAGTCCGATCGAGGAAGCGTACTCCATGACCTTGCAAATCACCTCTTCGTGCACCTTCGGGTCACGGACGACGCCCTTCTTCCCGACCTTCTCTCTCCCCGCCTCGAACTGCGGCTTGATCAGGCAGACAAGCTCCCCGTCCTCCGTCATCAGATTCCGCACCGCAAGCAGCACCTTCGTCAGAGAGATAAACGAGACGTCGATCGACACGAACGCCGGCGGCTCCTCGATATCCTCCGGCACGACGTACCGGATGTTCGTCTTCTCCATACAGACCACGCGCGCATCGTTGCGCAGCCCCCAGTCGAGCTGTCCGTGGCCCACGTCCACCGCGTACACCTTCACCGCACCGTTCTGCAGCATGCAGTCCGTGAAGCCTCCGGTGGATGCCCCGACATCCATGCAGACCTTTCCCTCCGGCGTCATGTCAAAATGGCTCATCGCCTTCTCCAGCTTCAGCCCGCCGCGGCTCACATACTTCTGCTCATGGCCCTTCACCGTGATCTCCGCCTTCACGTCGATCATCGTCCCGGCCTTATCCTCTCTCTGTCCGTTCACAAACACAGCGCCCGCCATGATCACGGCCTTCGCCTTCTCCCGGGACGCTGCCAGCCCCTGACCGACCAGCAGCACATCCAGCCTCTCCTTCATATCCGTCTCCTACGCCTGATACTGCGCCACAATCCGCTTGAACACGGACTCGGCGTCTATACATGCCTCCTGTTTGAGCACCTCGACATTCCCGTGCTCGATGTAGTCGTCCGGGAGCGCCACCTGCAGCACCTGCAGATCGGCCCCGGTCTCGTTGTAATACTCGAGCACCTTCTCGCCGAACCCTCCGTTTTTCACATTCTCCTCCATCGTCACGACGAGCGTGTGATCCTTCGCCAGATCGTCCAGCATCGCCTCGTCGAGCGGCTTTACAAACCGCGCGTTCACAATCGTGCAGCTGTAGCCGACCTCCTTGAGCATCTCGCGCACCTGCAGCGCCGTCTTCACCATGCTCCCGACCGCGACGAGCGCCAGCCCGCACTCATCGTAGAGCCGCTCGCTTTTCCCATAGACGACCGGCGCGCGGAACTCCTGCAGCCCGTCGTACGCCTCCCCTCTGGGGTAGCGCAGCGCAATCGGCCCATTGTACCGGATCGCGTATTTCAGCATGTCCGCCAGCTCCCACTTGTTCTTGGGCGCCATCACGCACATGTTCGGGAGCCCGGACAGGTACGACAGATCAAAAATTCCCTGGTGCGTCTCCCCGTCGCTCCCGACCAGCCCCGCCCGGTCGACCGCAAACACGACCGGAAGATTCTGGATACAGACATCGTGTATGATCTGGTCATACGCCCGCTGCAGAAACGAAGAGTAGACGGCGACCACCGGCTTCATCCCGCCGGCCGCAAGCCCTGCCGCAAACGTCACCGCGTGCCCCTCCGCGATTCCCACGTCGAAGAACCGGTCGCGGTACATGTTCCGGAACCGCTTCAGCCCGGTCCCGTCCGGCATCGCGGCCGTGACCGCGACAAGCTTTGGCTCGCGCGCGCCCATCTTGCACATCACGGTGGAGAACACATCCGTGTACGCCGCCTTCTTCTTGCGCGCGCACGGCAGCCCGGTCTCCGGCTCGAACGGCTCCGCGCCGTGAAAGCGCGAGGGCATCCGCTCGGCGGGCCCGTAGCCCTTGCCCTTTTTCGTGATCACGTGCACCAGCACGGCGCCGTTCACGCGCTTCGCGTCCTTCAGGATCCGCGCCACCTGCCCGATGTTGTGCCCGTCCACCGGGCCGAGGTACGTCAGTCCCATCTCCTCAAAAAACATCCCCGGCACCAGGAACTGCTTCAGGCCCTGCTTCGTGCTGCGCAGTCCCTTGATCAGCTTGTCGCCGTACACCGGAATCTGCTTGAGCGTGTTCTCGACGCCGAGCTTCAGATCGGTGTAGGACTCCGCCGTCCGGATGTTGCTCAGGTACGTCGAGATGCCGCCGACATTCTCGGAGATCGACATATTGTTGTCATTCAGCACAATAATAAAATTCGTCTTCAGCTGCGCGGCGTTGTTCATCGCCTCGTACGCCATCCCGCCGGTCAGCGCGCCGTCGCCGATCACCGAGACCACAGTGTAATTCTCGCCGAGCAGGTCGCGCGCCTGCACATAGCCCAGTCCCGCCGAGATCGACGTCGAACTGTGCCCCGTGTCAAACGCATCGCAGCTGCTCTCCTTGCGCTTGGGGAATCCGCTCATCCCGCCGTACTTGCGCAGCTGGTCGAACCCTGCCTTGCGCCCGGTCAGGATCTTGTGCGTGTACGACTGATGCCCGACGTCCCAGATCAGCTTGTCCTCCGGGAACGTGAGGATCCGGTGCAGCGCGATCGTCAGCTCGACGACGCCGAGATTCGACGCGAGATGTCCCCCGGTCCGGCTGATTTTCTCGATCAGAAAGCTCCTGATCTCCTCCGCCAGCTCCGGCAGCTCCTCCCGCTCCAAATTCTTGATATCATTTGCTTTTTCAATCCGCTCTAACAGAGTAAACGCCACCCTTCCTCACGCGTTCCGGTGGATAAGGTTCAGAATCAGCTCGCGCAGAAATTCGTTCTCGCACGGCAGCTCCTCCAACAGCCTCACAGCCTCCTTCGAATAATCCGCCACATCCTTCTGCGCCTGTTCCAGCCCCTTTACCGAAACATACGTTGTCTTTTTATTCTTCTCATCGCTCTTCGTCGTCTTGCCGAGCACCTCGTCGTCCCCGATCACGTCGAGAATGTCGTCCTGGATCTGAAACGCCATCCCGACGTTCCGCCCGATCAGCCCGACCTTCTCGACCTCCTCCTCGGACGCGCCCGCGAGCACGGCGCCGATCATCATGGACGATTCGATCAGCGCCGCCGTCTTCAGCCGGTAGATAAAAAACAGCTGCTGGGCGCTCAGCGGCCGGTCCACGTACTCGACGTCCACCGACTGGCCGCCGATCATGCCGTACAGCCCGGTCTTTTCCGCCAGAATCCGGAAGGCACGCCCGACCGCCGGGTTGCATGGCTCCAGCTCAAACGCCTTCGACGCCGTCTCATACGCAAGATTCAAAAGCGCGTCGCCCGCGAGGATCGCCATCGCCTCCCCGTACACGACATGCGTCGTCTTTTTCCCGCGCCGGTACTCGTCATTGTCCATCGCCGGGAGGTCATCGTGGATCAGAGAATGCGTATGTATCATCTCGATGGCCGCCATAAAGGGCCGGATGACTCCCGATGAGCCGCCGAACATCACGTAGGTCTGCTGCATCAGAAGCGGGCGGAGCTTCTTGCCGCCGACCAGCATGCTGTAATTCACCGCCTCGAGCAGCGTCCTCTGAAAGCCCTCCTCCTCCGGCAGATAACCCGCGATAATACTCTTGATCTCTGTGACCCTCTTTTTCATTTCCTCATTAAAATTCATGCAAACCGCCATCCTCATTCATAATCAAGATCTTCTTTTCCACAGCATCAATCTTCTCATTGCAGCTCTTCACAAGAGCCATTCCCTTCTGGTACAGCGCAAAGGAGTCCTCCAGAGAAATCTCCCCGTCCTCCAGTGTCGTCAGAATCTGCTCCAGACGGTCAAACGACTCCTCCAGCGTGAGCTCCTCCTGCGCCGTTTCCTTCTCGTTCGCCATACGTCCTCCTTCTATTCCCGTGAGCACCGTGCCGCACAATCCTCTAAAACACAGGTTCAAGACTCGGCCCCATAACTAAGCCGCTTCGTCTCCTCCACCCGCGCCGCGATCACGCCGTCCGCGACGTAGACGCTCAGCTCATCACCCGGCGAGATCTGGCCGACCGACCGGATCCGCGCCCCGGCTCCATCCGTCACAAAGCCGTAGCCCTTCGAGAGCCGCTCGAGCGGCGAGAGGTGCTTCGTCTTCTCAATGTACAGCGCCATCCGCTGACGGCACAGCAGAAGCGCCCGCTCCATCGCCCGCCGCAGCGCATCCTCGTCGTCCGCGAGGCGCTGCCGCTGCTCCCGCACGCGCTGGCGCGGGTCCGCGTACCGCAGCCGCACCTGATACCGCTCCAGCTCCTGCCGCTTTCCGCCAAGCAGCTGCTCCATGCGCGGCTGCAGTCTGCAGCCCTCCAGGCGCAGCCGCTGTGTCTGCACGGCCTGGCGCAGCTCACGCCCCAGCCGTTTCTGGTATTCTCCAAGGCGCTGATACACGGCGCCGATGTCCACCACCGCGAGCTCTGCCGCCGCCGACGGCGTCGGCGCGCGCAGGTCCGCCACGAAATCCGCGATCGTCGTGTCGGTCTCATGGCCCACAGCGGAAATCACCGGCGTCCGGCACGCAAAAATCGCCCTGGCCACCGTCTCCTCGTTGAACGCCCACAGATCCTCGATCGAGCCGCCGCCGCGCCCGACGATGATCGCGTCGAGGTCCAGCCCGTCCAGCGCAGCGAGACCCGCGGCGATGCTCTCGGCCGCGCCCTCCCCCTGCACTCTGGCAGGGTACAAAATAATCTGGATGCCCGGATTGCGCCGCGTCGCGATGTTGATGATGTCGCGGATCGCCGCGCCCGTGGGGGCCGTGACCACCCCAAGCCGCCGCACAAACGGCGGAATCTTCTGCTTGTACTCCGGGGCGAACATGCCCATCTCCTCCAGCTCACCTTTCAGCTGCAGAAATCTCTCGTACAGCACGCCGGCCCCGTCCAGGCGGATGCGGCTCGCGTAGAGCTGATACTTGCCGTCACGCTCATAGACATTGACGTTTCCGTCCACGACCACCTGCTGTCCGTCGGACATCCGAAACGCCAGCCCCTTCCTGGCGCTGGCAAACATCACGCACGCGATCGTCCCGGACGCATCCTTCAGGGAAAAATAGATGTGGCCCGACGTGTGATACTTCAGATTCGACACCTCGCCGCGCACGCTGACACGGTTCAGCACAAAATCCTGCGTAAACATCGCCCGGATGTACGCATTAATCTGACCTACCGAATACAGTTTCTCCATAGCAGGAACTCACGCCAGCTTTGCCAGGATCCCGTTCACGAAGGCCGGCGAATCATCCCCGCCGAACTTCTTCGCGAGCTCGACCGCCTCGTTGATCGCCACCTTCACCGGGACATCCTCGTCGTACAGCATCTCATAGACCGCCAGCCGGATGATCGCGAGCTCCGCCTTCCCCATCCGCTCTGTCTTCCAGCCCTTTGCGACCGCGTTGATCCTTCCGTCTATGTCTGAGAGCTTCTCGCTCACCCCGAAAAACTTCTGCGCGATGTAGCTGCGCTCCTCCTCTGTGATCTCCGGCATATCTGCATAATATGCATCCAGCTGACCCTGCAGCTCCTCCTGCACATGAAATTCCATGCAGAATACCAGCTTGAAAATGTGTTCTCTTATCTCGCTTCTTTTCATTCTGTCTCCTTATTCCTGCCGCCCTGGTCTTTCCAGTACATCGGATCGTACATCGGGTACGAAATAACTGGTCAGATGGCACATGATCGTCATTTCGTTTCCGATGCATCAGCATGGAAAAAAGGACTGCCACAATCCATCCACCGGTCTGACCGTATTCATGTCCTGCAGCAGTCCATCCGCCTTAGCCCTATTTTCCTGTTTCCTGATCCATCGTCACGTTGACGATCTTGACATTTACCTCGGCGACCTCAAGGCCGGTCATCGTCTCGATCGCGGTCTTTACCTTATCCTGAATCTGTGTGCAGGTCGACGGGACGTTGTACCCGTAACGGATGTTGATCGCCAGCGCCACGCGCACCGTATTCTCATCCATCGTGATCTTCACACCCTTCGAGAGGCTCTTCATCCCGAGCTTCTCGATCAGGTCGCGCGTCACATTGCCCGCCATCGAGGCCACGCCCTCCACCTCGGATGTCGCCAGCCCGGCGATGATCGCCACCACCTCATCCGCGATCCGCACCTCGCCGAACTTCTCCTCTGTCTCTATTTTATGTGTATGAATCTCTGCATTTTCCATAATATCCCTCCATCAGATTCCCGATTCACTCCTGAACTAACACGCGTACCGCGCCGCTTCCCTAAATCAGCGGCACAGGAACAACTACATTATAACAAATAATCATACATTTGCAAAGCCATTTTTACGCCAGGTCTTCTCTTGTGCAGCCCTCTTCGCTGTACCGCGCTTTCTCGTACAGCCCGTGCAACCGCCCCAGCTCCTCCCCGGACATGCGGCTCGCGAGTTCTGCCTTCTCCTCGAGCTCCGCCGGGGTCTCCGTCCCGGAAATGCTCAGCCCTGCGGACTGCCGGATCGCCCGCTTGTACCTCCGGCGCACCTGCATGCTCGGGGAGCGCCATCTCTCCCACGCGCCGCGCACCCGGCGGACTGCGAAGGACTGCTCCTTCGCCTCGCCCTCCAGCGAAAAGATCTCGTCCTCCGCCTCCTGCGCAAACGAGCCCGCCATGTTCCGCAGCGCCCGCAGCAGCACGCACACCAGAAAGAGCACGAACGCCGCCGCGATCACCCACATCAGGACCTCAAACGCCACGATCAGCCACCTGGGCGGCTCGAACCGCTCCCCGCCCTCGCCGAGCTCTCCGAGCAGATCCGCCATGTTCATCCCCGGCTCCTGCTGCTCCATCTGCGGAAGCTCTGCCGGCGCCTGGCGCTCCTGCTTCCACTCCAGATCTGCGAGCGGCTCCTCGCCGTACAGGAGGGACGGCAGCGCACACAGCACCAGCCCCGTCAGGAGCAGCAGAAAAATGCCGTCCACGACGCGCCGCAGCGTCCGGATCGGAAAATTCGCCAGCTTCCCGTGCGTCTCCACGAACTGCTCCAGCTGCCCGAAGTACCCGCTGCACAGGCAGACCGGCAGATCCGCGGCGAAGAGCCAGAATACCGGGCGCAGAAATGCATCCCAGTTCATCACCAGCGTCGCCGCGTACAGTGCGCCGAACACCAGCCCGTGCAGCAGCCGCGGGCGGTCCAGAAACGTCGGGACGTCCCGCTCCGCGACCTGCAGCACCGCCTCGCCCGGCATTTCCAGCAGCATCTTTCGGATCCGTCCCTTCCGGATCCGCGCATAGCTGCGCGTCAGAAAGACGAGCAGGGAGAGCGCACCGGTCAGGACACTGCCCGAGACCCTCCACAGCGCAGCCGAGAGCGCGATCCCGGACAGCAGAAACAGCCAGAGATTGCGCACCTTTTTCACGAGAAAGAAGCTCGCCGCGATCGGAAGCGCCAGCCACAGCCCCGTGAGCATCAGCCTCCGCCGCTCGCCCGCGCCCGCCTGGACGATCTCTGCCCACAGCACGTACGCACACTCCATCAGAAGCAGCCCATGTATCCAGCCCATCGCGACCTGCAGCTGCCTGACTCGCTTTCCCATTCCTCTCACCTCTCTTTTCTGCTCCGCTTTCCGCGGAATCCCTCAGCAACCTCACCGACAGCATCGTCCGATGAGGAACTGCTCCTTCGCTCCACTCTCCAAAGTCACATCCGGCAGTCTCTCGACGGCAATGTCTTCCATACACTGTCTCCCGCCTACTCTACCTCCCACGGAATCACCCGCACTCCCGGCACGGACTGCCGCTCCAGCGGGAACCGGTGGCTGACCGGCACGACCCAGAGCACGCCACTGCCCGCCTGGGCAAGCGAGCGCGCCAGCTGCGCCGTCTCCTCGTCCTGGTTGTGCGAGAGCAGGACCTGCACGTAGCCGCTCTCGCACGTCGATGCGGCGAGCGCCTGCTCCATCGGAACCACCGCGCCCCTCGCATCCAAACACGCCAGCGCCCGGTAGAGCTCCTGCATCTGCCCGGCGCCCGGCCGCAGGTGCTGGCGCAGACACGGCTGGCCGGCGCTCGGCGCGTTCGCGAGCACCTCGAGCTCCACACTTTTCTTCGTCAGCTGCGCCGCCAGCGACGACGCGATCCGGATACTCTCCTCGACCAGCTCGTCCCGCTTCCAGATCCCCTCGTCCCGCAGATCCAGCAGAATCCTCACCTGCATGTTCGTCGTCGAGTCGTACTGATTCACCAGCAGCTCCCCGCTGCGCGCAGACGCCTTCCAGTTGATCTGCCGCTGCGGATCCGACGGGCGGTACTCCCGGATCCCGGCGAACTCAAACGGGTCCGGGTAGAGCCGGTTCTGCACCAGCTGCTGCCCGGAGATCGCCTGGCACACAAGCCCGATCCGGCTCACGTCCACCGGCCCCGGATAGACGTACAGCTGCGTGCACTGCTCCACCCTGAGCAGATGACGCTTCGTAAAAAAGAAGTCGTGGCCCACGACGTCCGCCTCGCTGATCTCATAGACGCCGCGACGGCGGCAGGTCACGGGCAGCCGCCGGACGACGCGCTGATTCATGAACAGCGAGAAGATATCTCTCCGGTAGCTCTGGTCCGTGATGTTGGAATTGTCCTGCGCCTCCCCGGCGAACACCAACGACCGGTCCATCGCAAAGCGCACCTCCACCGCGGGGAGCGGCAGCCGCTTGTCGTTCGTGATCTCCTCCACGAGACACGTACGGTCCCCCTCGTAGACGAACGGCTCCGTGAAGTGGATCCGTACCCCGAATCGGAAATCCCAGTAATTCTCATACAGCCATTTCTGCAGAAGCCAGGCCAGCCCGACCCCTGCGAGCAATAACACCATCATCTCGACTGCCAGTCCTCCGTGGGGAGCTGCACACTGCCGAGGAGCTCCCCGATGACCTTCTCCTGGGCGCGCGTACCGTCCGCCGCCACGGCCAGGCTCAACCGGTGCGCCAGCACGGGCGCTGCCACCGCCTTCACATCCTCCGGCACGACGTACTCACGGCCCTTCACCATCGCATACCCCTGCGCCGCGCGCACGAACGCCAGCGTCCCGCGGGGGCTCACGCCGTGCGCGATCTTGCCGTACCGCCGCGTCAGCTGCACGAGCTCCACCATATAGTGCAGCAGCTCCGGGTGAATGTACAGCTCCCGGCACTGCTTCTGCAGCTCCACGATCTGCTGCCGCGTGCAGATGCCCTCCAGCTCCAGAAGCGGTTCCTCGCTCTGGAACCGGGCCACCATCGCCAGTTCCTGCTCCGTCGAGAGCTCCTCCATCGAGATCCGCATCAGAAACCGGTCCAGCTGCGCCTCCGGCAGCGGGAAGGTGCCGAGCGTCTCCAGCGGATTCTGCGTCGCGATCACGAGAAACGGCTCCTCGAGCGGCCGCGTCACACCGTCGACCGTGACCTGCCGCTCCGCCATGCACTCCAGCAGGCTGCTCTGCGTCTTGGGCGTCGCGCGGTTGATCTCATCGGCGAGCAGGATATTGCAGAACACCGGGCCCGGCGAGAACACGAACTCTCCCTTTTTTGCGTCGAAGTAATTCAGGCCGGTCACGTCCGACGGCAGCATGTCCGGCGTAAACTGGATCCGCCCGAACTTCGCCTCCACCGAGCGCGCGAGCGACTTTGCCAGCACCGTCTTGCCTGTCCCCGGAACGTCCTCCAGCAGCACATGCCCGCCCGCGAGCATGCATGTGAGGATCAGCTCGATCGTCGTCTCGTTTCCGATCATGACCCTTGCGATATTTTCCTTCAGCCTCTGCAGCATCTCTCCTGCCCCTCCTTTTATCCACACCGGCGCAGCCGGCATCACGCATTAATTCCGCCCGAACTCCGAGAGCACAAGTCCCTCGTTGCGGTCGAGCACCATGCCGACCGACCAGCTGTTCACGAACAGCAAAAGCGGCCTGCCCTTCAGATCCTTGATCTTCTTCATATCCGAGGTGCCGACCAGCTTGTTCAGGTCGATCTCCTCATTCTCGATCCAGCGAATGTACTCGTACGGCAGCTCCTCGAGCCGGATGTCCACCTTGTACTCGTTTTCCAGCCGGTACTTGAGCACGTCAAACTGCAGCACGCCGACCACGCCGACAATGATCTCCTCCATGCCGGTGTTGTACTCCTGGAAGATCTGGATCGCACCCTCCTGCGCGATCTCGCTGATTCCCTTGATGAACTGCTTCCGCTTCATCGTGTCAAGCTGGCGGACGCGCGCAAAATGCTCCGGCGCGAACGTCGGGATGCCCTCATACTGAAACTTCTTCCCCGGCATGCAGATCGTGTCCCCGATCGAGAAGATACCCGGGTCAAACACGCCGATGATGTCCCCCGCGTACGCCTCCGAGATCACCTGGCGCTCCGACGCCATCATCTGCTGCGGCTGGGACAATCGCTGCTTCCGCTCTCCCTGCACGTGGTAGACCTCCATGCCCGCGTCGAACCGCCCCGAGCAGATCCGCATAAACGCCACGCGGTCGCGGTGCGCCTTGTTCATGTTCGCCTGGATCTTGAACACGAACGCCGAGAACTCCTCGCTCATCGGGTCAATCACCCCGCAGTCCGCCCTGCGCGGGAGCGGAGACGTCGTCATCTGCAGGAAGTGCTTCAGGAAAATCTCAACGCCGAAGTTCGTCAGCGCAGAGCCGAAGAAGACCGGGGAGAGCTCGCCCTTATCCACAAGCTCCTGGTCGAACTCCGCCGACGCGCCGTCGAGCAGCTCAATCTCCTCGAGCAGCCGCTCCGTGTTCTCCTCGCCGATGAACGCCTGCAGCTCGGGATCATGCACGTCGATCTCCGTCGCGTGCCCCATCTTCGTGCCCTTCTGCGTGTCCGTGAACGTCGTCACGGTCCCATTCTCGCGGTTGTACACACCCTTAAAATTCTTTCCCGAGCCGATCGGCCAGTTGATCGGGCACGTCGCGATGCCGAGCTCCTTCTCGATGTCGTCCAAAAGCTCAAACGTGTCGTTCGCGTCACGGTCCAGCTTGTTGATGAAGGTAAAAATCGGGATGTGGCGCATCACGCAAACCTTGAACAGCTTTCTCGTCTGCGCCTCGACACCCTTCGACGCGTCGATCACCATCACCGCCGAATCCGCGGCCATCAAGGTCCGGTACGTATCCTCCGAGAAATCCTGGTGGCCCGGCGTGTCCAGAATGTTGATGCAGTAGCCGCCGTAATTGAACTGCAGCACCGAGGACGTGACCGAGATACCACGTTCCTTCTCAATCTCCATCCAGTCGGACACCGCGTGGCGGGCGGTCGCCTTTCCCTTCACCGAGCCGGCCAGATTGATCGCGCCTCCATATAAAAGAAATTTCTCCGTCAGCGTCGTCTTGCCGGCATCCGGATGCGAAATAATCGCAAATGTGCGTCGTTTCTCTATCTCTTTTCTCAAATCACTCAACGTAGTCTCCTCCTGCTCCTCACTGATCGCAGCTGTCGGTCTGGGCCATCGCCTCTGTCATCGCGTTGCCGTCAAGGCTCTGCGTGTGGAGCGTCTTGCGCCTGATGCGCTCCTCCTCCGACTGCTTCAGAATATAATCCTTGATCACCTTTGCATTTTTAATGTGCCGGATCACAAGATCTGGGTTCGTGACGTCCCCGCTGAAGCAGTGCACCGTCCCGAGCCCGAAGATCCGCTCCATCAGGCTGTTCTCCAGCCGCACGTCAATCACCTTGTAGAGATAACAGTCGTTCTCCACGCGGCTCAAAAATCCGGAATTTACCGTAATCACCTCGTCCGTGATCGTGTACGTCGTAAACGTCCACGGCAGCCCAAAGAAGGGCAGGCGCTTTTTTTCTTTATATGCCATATGGTCTCTCTTCCTTTCCTGTCCGTCAGATCTATGCTTCTTTTTCCACACATACCCAACCATTATACCTGAAACTTTCCTATCATTCAATTCCCCTGCTCTCTTTTTTTCAGAAAATCCTTGCTTTTTCTGCAAGGATACGCTATGATTAACCGAATGCAGTCCGGGCCCTCGTCTCGCCCCGGGCATGCTCTGACACCAATGCGATCAAAGGAGGATACTATGAGACATTTAATGAGTCCCTTGGATTTTTCTGTGGAAGAACTTGACAGGCTGCTCAATCTCGCATCGGACATCAAGTCCAACCCCGCGAAATATGCACATGCCTGTGAAGGAAAAAAACTCGCTACCTTATTTTATGAACCAAGTACCCGAACCCGCCTCAGTTTTGAAGCAGCAATGTTGAACTTAGGCGGAAGCGTACTTGGTTTTTCTTCGGCCGATTCCAGCTCCGCTGCGAAGGGAGAAAGCGTCTCCGACACAATCCGCGTCATCTCCTGCTACGCTGACATCTGCGCGATGCGGCATCCAAAGGAGGGCGCGCCGCTCGTCGCCTCGATGCACTCCTCGATCCCGGTCATCAACGCCGGCGACGGCGGCCACCAGCATCCGACGCAGACCCTGACGGACTTGCTGACGATCCGCGCTGAGAAGGGCCGCCTCGGGAATTTTACCATCGGCCTGTGCGGCGATCTGAAGTTCGGCCGCACCGTGCACTCGCTCATCAAGGCGCTCATCCGCTACCCGGACATCCGGTTTGTCCTGATCTCCCCGGAGGAGCTGCGCCTGCCTGACTATATCCGCGAGGATGTCCTGCGCAAGAACAATCAGAGCTTCCGCGAGGAGGTCCGCCTCGAGGACGCGCTGCCGGAGCTCGACCTGCTCTACATGACGCGCGTGCAGAGGGAGCGGTTCTTCAACGAGGAGGACTACGTCCGCATGAAGGACTTCTACATTCTCGACAAGGCGAAGCTCACCCTCGCCGACCCGGACATGCTGATCCTGCACCCGCTCCCGCGCGTCAACGAGATCGCAACCGAGGTCGACGACGACCCGCGCGCCGTCTATTTCAAGCAGGCACAGTACGGTGTCTACGTCCGGATGGCTCTGATTCTCACACTGCTGGAGGTGGAAGTATGTTAAATGTCGGAAGATTGAATGAAGGGGTCGTGCTCGACCACATCGAGGCCGGGAAGAGCATGGCGATCTATAAGTATCTGAAACTGGATAAGATGGACTGCTGCGTCGCGATCATCAAGAATGCGCACAGCAACAAGATGGGCAAGAAGGATATCATCAAGGTCGAGTGCCCGATCGACCAGCTGGACCTGAATGTGCTCGGCTTCATCGACCACCGGATCACGGTCAACATTATCCAGGACGGCGAGATTGTCGCGAAGAAGGAGCTGAAGCTTCCAAAGAAGCTGGTCAATATCATCAGCTGCAAGAATCCGCGCTGCATCACGTCGATCGAGCAGGGGCTGGATCAGGTGTTCTTTTTGGCGGATGAGGAGAAGGAGATCTATCGGTGTCAGTATTGCGAGGAGAAGTATCGGAGCAGTAGTCGGAAGAAGAAATAAAATAAGAAGTCGCTTCGAGGACGAGAAGATCGCAGGGGCATCGGAAAGCTCCTGCGATCTTCTCTGAGTGTGGAAACCGTTCACTTTACTCTCTCATATTTCAGGAACGTATACTCGAGGTCGAAGTAGGTTTGTTCGTCGCTGTCTGCTGTGATCTTCCAGTCGTCGAGTTCGTCCAGGTTGGGGAAATGGGTGTCGGCCAGGTAGGTGTGGTCTATTTTGGTTACGTGGGCGACCTGGCAGTAGGGGAGGAACTCGCGGTAGATTTTCTCGCCGCCGATCACGTAGATGTCGTCTGTGTTGTACGGCTTCAGTGTCTCGAGAGCCTCCTGTACGGAGTGCACTACTATGGCTCCTCTGACCTGGTAGTTCGGGTTGCGCGTCAGCACGATGTTGGTGCGGCGCGGGAGCGGGAGGCCGTTGGGGAAGGTTTCCAGGGTCTTCCGGCCCATCACGACCACTTTTCCGGTCGTCATCTCGCGGAAAAATTTCATGTCGGAGGGGATGCTGACCAGAAGCTTGTTCTGATAGCCGATTCCCCAGTTTCGATCCGCTGCTACAATAATATTCAAATTTGGTTCCTGTCCTTTCTTTTCTGTGCGATTAATCGTATACAATTAGTGGTGGCTGCCGGCAATTTTGCAACGCCCTCTTCTGTCGCTATCTCAAGAGCTGCGTCACTCAAATTGTTCTCTTTCCCTTTTCTACACCTCGATATCGTCGAAAATCACCGGGATCCGCGCTTTCAGCTCCTGCAGCAGCGGGATGGAGACCTCGCGGATCTGCGGGTGTGCGTCGCCGGCTGTGCGCAGCCGGAAATAGTTCCTCCACTCGCGGTAGTTCGCCGTGATCGTGATGTTGGTCTTGGTCGAGTTCGGCAGGACGGAGCGCGCGATCTGCGCCGTTGCCCCGAGCTCAATCAGCTTCATATAGTGGCGCTCTGCGTCGAGCATCGCCTGCTCCCACTCCTTCAGGATCGCGTCGATCACCTCCGCGGACATCCCCTCCATCTTCTTGTCGAGTCCGATCCCGGGGGCCAGGTCGATCACATTGATCTCATTGCCGAATTTATCCTTGGAGTAGTTCACATAGCGTGTGCTCTCCTGCGCGAAGCTCGCGATCCTGTGGCGCACCATCTCGTGCGACACTCCGCGGTCCACCGTGAACATCACAGACAGCGTGCTGTGCTCGATCATCGCCTCGTGGTGTGCGCTGATCAGCATCTTCACAAATTTCTTCGCGCTCTCGCCATCCTCCGTGATCCGGTCCTCCGACTTGTAGCAGACTCTGCCGATCCGCTCAATATGCTGCAGTTCCTGAATGCCTCCCTCTGAGATGGGAGTCAGAATCTCATATCCTGCTTTCACAACATTCATATCCGTTCCTCCTGTCATTCCTTTTCTCTCTATATCAATTAACCGGTTACCATGATGTGTTTTGACTGTCTCCCTCTATCTTTGTTTTCTCACTTTTCCCGACAGCCTTTCTTCTCTTTTACACTTGCCCCAGTTGCTTCTTTCTTCTTTTACGCTTTGCATCGGTCAGCTCTTCCCTCTGCATCTGAGTCCATCCGATCTATCCGAGGAGCTTCGCCACACTCCTATCTTCCGCAAATCCCGACGCATTATACAGAAACAGCACATCGGTGTAGCCCTCCCGGGCGATCCGCTCGCTCAGCTTCTGATTATAATACCGGAGATCGATCATATCAACCTCTTTAAACTCGCCGAGCAAAAACGGCACAAAGCAGTGTGCGTAGGAATCCTTGAGCACCAGCAGCTTCCGGTCGCTGTCCGTCCGCATGCACAGCTTGATGAGCGCCTGGTTTCCGCCGAAATACACTGCGTATTTGTCCTTTGTGTCCAGCGCCGTGTAGTCGTACACGCTGTAGCCAACCTCCGGCGCGTCGTTCTCCTGCACCGTGTAAAAAAGATCCTCCCGCGGCAGATACAGCCGGATCGCATCCTTCCGCCCGTGTATTCCGAGCTTCGCCTGGATCGTTCCCTCGAACTCCTCGGTAACGGTCCGGATCTCAAAATTCTCTTTTTCCGGAACTGCAAAGCCCTGCGCTCTCGCCCATTCCCGGTACACATAGAAGGCCGCCTCCGTCGTCCAGTGGTGATCGGTCCGGTAATACAGCTCCTCCTGATCGTGCTCCCGCAAAATCTTCGCTGTGTCGAACCAGACCTCCCCGGGCAGCGCCCCTGCGAGCTGTTCCAGATACGCTACCTCGTCCGTCCGCGGTGCAAAGGGCGGCAGCTTGCTCTCCAAAATCTCTACCGCGTTCGGCGCCACCATCACCGTCATGTGCCCGGCTCCAAACTGTCCCTGATACTGCTGCACAAACTGCCCCAGCGTGTGGATATTCTGCTGTGCCAGCTCCGTCGCAAAAGCGCCCGTGTGTCTTTCGATGAGATATCCGTCCTCGGCAAAGTAGATATCCTTGCTCTCACGCTTTTGCGCCGCGCGCTCCACGTCCGTCTTCAGCCCGATCCACGCATCGCGCAGCACGAACTGATCCGTCAGATACGTCTCATAGTCCGACTCAAATTCTCCGCTCAGCAGAGTATCCACATTGAACTTCGGCATCTGCGCCAGCGAGCGGTTCTCCGTCTCGGAAAATTCCGTAGGCGGCTTGATCAGCGTCGCCGCCGTGAACCCAAATATCAGAATACAAAATACCAGAATCGTATTCCATGCCTGTCTCTTACTCATTCCAGCTAATCATCCTCCGTACTCCTCGTCCATCTCTGTCATTCGTCTCCTGCACCCGGCCAGTCACTCATTTCGTCATGTTTCATCTTGTTATGTTCTATCTCGTCATGTCCCATCTCGTCATGTTCCAACCCAGTCGTCTGCAAATTTTATCATTTTCCAATCAGACAGTCTCCGATTTCATCATACACGCCCGATCCAGCGCAGCCTTCGATTTTGCCATATATCTGCCCTGGCGCAGCATCTGACTCTCTCATACACTTACTCTAACGCAGCGCCTGCATTTCGCCATACATCCAAGCTTCCTATCCTGATATTCTCCAGCTTCCTTATTAAAATCAGAAGCGGAAGTAGAGAAACGGATTGTACGACGCGTCGACCAGCCACGCGACCGACAGCACAAACACCCCGACATAGAACACATTCTGCAGCACAGTCAGCAGCGCGTCGTGCGTCCGGAGCTTCCCGCAGAGCCATTTCCCAAATCTCTGCGGCAGCTGTGTACATCCAACCGCCAGCAGAACCAGGAGCACAGCGTTGTTGTACAGCAGATACACAGTCTCCCGGTTGCCGATTCCCTGCCCGTAGACGCCGAAAAGCGCCTTCAAAAAGCTGATCCCTCTTCCCATGTCGTCAAAGACAAACAGATTCCACCCCAGCATCACAAAAAAGAGGCAGTAAATGTGGCGCAGCACGCCGGGCAGCTTCTCCAGATACCTTCCGAACACGTATTTCTCGAGCAGCAGCAGGCAGCCGTAATAGACGCCCCACAGGATAAAATTCCAGCTCGCCCCGTGCCAGATGCCGGTCAGCAGCCAGACCACGAGAATGTTCCGGACGTGCTTCCACCACACCACACGGTTGCCGCCGAGCGGTATGTACACGTACTCCCGGAACCAGGTGCCAAGTGAAATGTGCCACCGCCGCCAGAACTCCGTGATGCTCTTCGAAACATACGGGTAATTAAAATTCTCCAGGAACCGGAAGCCGAACATATGCCCCAGCCCGATCGCCATATCCGAGTACGCGGAGAAATCAAAGTAGATCTGAAACGTGTAGGCGGCAAGCCCCAGCCATGCGGTCAGCACCGGCAGCTCTGCGTGCGTCATCGCGCTGACCGTATCCCAGAGCATCCCCGCGTTGTTCGCGAGCAGTACTTTTTTCCCCAGCCCGACCATGAAGCGGTGAATCCCCAGCGCAAACTGCTCCGCCGTCTCCTTCCTGGTGCGCAGCTGCTCGTCGATCGTCTTGTACTGCACGATCGGCCCTGCGATCAGCTGCGGAAACATCGTCACGTACGCGCCGAACGAGATCAGATTTTTCTGCACCTTCGCCTCGCCGCGGTACACGTCGATCGTGTACGACATCGTCTGAAACGTGTAAAAAGAGATCCCGATCGGCAGCGACAGCTTCAGAAGCGCCAGTCCCGCTCCGCTCACCGAGTTCACCGTCCCGATCACGAAATCCGCATACTTAAAAAAACCGAGCAGCGACAGGCTGATCACGGACGAGCCGATCAGCGCCGCCTTTGCCGCCCCGCGTCGTCCCTGATTCTGAAACCGGTCGACGAGAATCCCACCTGTGTAGGACACCAGAATCGACACCAGCATCAGCACGATGTAGACCGGCTCCCCCCACGCATAGAACACAAGGCTGAACAAGAGCAGCACCAGATTGCGCAGCGGCCGCGGCGCCGCAAAATACACCAGAAGCACCGCCGGAAGAAACCGAAACAAAAACAACAGACTGCTAAATACCATGCACCATACTCCTCATCTCACAATAAAGTAGCAATACAGGCAGAGCCTTCTCTGTAACGGTTCACACACCACCGCACGGGGCGCGTTCCGTACATAACTCTCCTGCCTTTTCCGTTCCCTCATTATAGCGTATCAGCCCTGGATACGCAAACGGATTTTCTGATATTTCGGAGGATTGTGCATAATCCTGTAAATTGAACGCAAAACATGTCGCATTTACTCATTTTTAGGTCTTCCAAATCACGCCTGGTTGATATATAATTAGGTATTGCGATGATGATTTTTTTGAGACACCGCCGGGAGTCCGGCAAATCACCTTCCTATTATAATAACCGCAGGCAGCGGCATCTTCGCCGTGCCTTTCTATCGCTTACAGGAGAACTTTTATGGCAAAGACAAAACGTAAACGCAAAAAGCGGCATGACTCTATGGTCCTGCAGCTTATGATTCTCGTAGCTATTGTCCTGGTTGTCTTCGAGGGGCGGCTGGTCGTCACCATGATCACGCACCGCTCTTCCATGAGACAGACGGTCGTGACCGACGGCACCACGACAACGGATTCCAGCGGCACCCTCGGGGAACAGCCCTCCGCCGCAGACGGGGATTCCACATCCCCCGAGACCGCGTTTACCTCCGCTTCCCGCGGGAGCACGAACCACGACTCCGTGCTGGCCGGCCTTCCTCTGGCCGGGAACACCGGCGCGGCCGCGACTTCCGCGCCACAGACTGAGGCTCCCAAACACGATACTGTGTCCAATCCGGACAGCCAGGCGATTGTCCCGAAGACCGATCCAGCAGTCGATGACTCCTATTTCTCTGACGCTGTGTTTATCGGCGACTCACGGATGCAAGGCTTCCAGAATGTCTCTGGCATCACGCAGGGCACCTTCTTCACGAGCGTCGGCATGTCGCTGCCGAAAATGAAAAGCGAGGCTATTATCCAGACACAGGACGGTATGATCACCGTAGCTGCCGCGCTCTCAGGTGGCAAATACAACAAGATCTACATCATGCTGGGAACCAACGATCTCGGCGAGTACGACTGGGATTCGTTCCACGACGGCTTCGTCGCCTGCACCAAGCGCTTCCAGGAGATCCAGCCGGATGCCGTCTTCTACATCTGCAGCGTGATCTATGTCGAAGAGTCCAAGGTACAGACAGGTTCCTACGTCAACAACGCAAACGTCGACAAGATCAATTCCATCCTGCTGCAGGTCTGCGAGGAACAGGGCTACCACTACCTGGATTTCAACGAGATCCTCTCGGATGGCTACGGTTCGCTGATCGCGGGCGCCTCGAGCGACGGCGTACATATCTACGAGAATTACTGCAAGCAGATGCTGACCTATATGAAGAACCATTATATCCCTGTCACAAACGACGATGCGGATGCTTCCGGCGAGGAGACGGAGTCCGAGACAGAGACGGAGACAGAAGGGTCTGAGGCTTGAGGTAGAAACGGAGGCAGAAGGATCTGAGGTTCGATACGACAACAGCAGTTGCCGCATACCTGCCTGACTCCTGCTTATGAATTGCCGACAAACTGATTTTACTGACACTGAGGGATAAATTTACTGTGATCGGAAGGCTTCCTGCCTTCCCGGAAAGGAGTTTTTATGAAAAAATTAACTGCAATACTCTGCACCACACTGATGGTAGTTTCTCTGACCGCCTGTGGGGGCGGCGGAAACAAGGAGGTCAAGGTCGACGCCGGCAAGCTCACGACAGAGCTGCTCGCGACCGTGACGACTGATACACTCGCCGAGATGACCGTCGACCCGTCGACCGTCTACTTCTATGAGGCGGACGATGTCGCCTCCGCCACCGCCTACGCGAGCTCCGGCGCAACTGCCTGCGAGGTAGCCGTCATCGAGAGCAAGGAGGCCTCCAACACGGCGAACATCGAGAAACAGCTCCAGACCAGGGTGGACAACCAGAAGGAGCTCTACGCCTCCTACAACGCCGCAGAGGCAGACAAGCTCGGCGACGCCATCATCAAGAGTGCCGGCGCCTACACCGTCCTGTGCGTCTGTGACGACACAGACAAAGCCAACGAGATCCTGAAGGGCTACGGCTTCTAAACCGCCCGCACACTCCTGCAAAACCACAGAAGCTGCAATGACTGATTCCCGCCCTGCGGGCACCCATCAGTCATTGCAGCTTCTCTTCTTTTATCTTCCGCACCGTCCTTGCAGACTGCGGCACATGCAGCACTTTCGGGTAGTTTGTTGCCCTTCATTCTCTTTCAGGAGCCGATACACGTCTTCCGGAAGCTCCGCTCCTTTCCTGAAATGAACTATTTATTTGTTCCTGCATACTATATAAAAAAATAATAAGGAGTTATCCTACCATGTATGACCAAAATCGAAGCAAGCAGAAGCATGTCCACGAAATAACCGGTATCACCGGAGTATTCCGGGAATGTAATGATTGCCATAACCATAGATTTTCTACCATTTCAGGAGAAGCAATGCCTATCCCGGGCAAATCAGATCATTTCCATGAAGTGAAATTCCGTACAGACTTCGCAGACGGGCATTATCATGAATTCTGTGGAAAATCCTCCGGAGCAATCGACGTAGGTGGCGGCAAGCACGTCCACTTCGCAAAAGCGTTCACCGACATGGAGGACGGTCACAAACATGAATTCCAAGTTGCATCTCTGATTGAAGAACCAACAGAATTCAAGTGCAAGTAACTCTTAATGGGGGCTCGGGAATGTTCCGGGTCCCTTCATTTTCATGCCGCCACTTATCGTTTCTTCTGTGTTCTCATCAAAAAAAAGCCCTTGAAACCAAGGGCTTTTCACGAGCTGGAAATGGGACTTGAACCCACGACCTACGCATTACGAATGCGTCGCTCTACCGACTGAGCTAATCCAGCATCTCGGTCTCATCAACCGACTTGATCATTATATATGATCTTCTAAAAAAATGCAAGTGTTTTTTTGAAAATTTTTGAGGAAATTCGGAGAAATTTTTGACCGCCTACACTATAACAGGCCAGGCGCAACACGTACGCGTCACGCCGGCCCGTCTCATACCATCGATTCCTGCAGCCGCAGAAATTATTTCTTATTCTTCTCCTTCGCCGCCGCAAACACACTCTGCAGCACGATAAAGAAGCACAGCATCGCCGCGATCGTGATCCTCGTCCACCAGGAGGACAAGGTTCCCTGGAAGGTGATGAACGCCTCGATCGTGCCCTTGATCAGCACGCCGAACAGGCTTCCGATGACGTTGCCGACGCCGCCCGTCAGCAGCGTGCCGCCGATGACGGAGGACGCGATAGCATCCATCTCGAGTCCCTTCGCCTGCTCCACGAAGCCGGAGCACGTGTTCAAGCAGAACAGGAAGCCGCCGAGGCTCGCGAGAAAGCCCTCCAGCACGTACGCCTTCAGCTTCGTGCGCTTTACGTTCAGGCCCATCATCAGCGCAGACTGCTCATTTCCGCCGATCGCGTAAATGCTGCGCCCGAACTTCGTGTACTTCAGCACGATAAAAATCACAACCAGGACCACAAGCGCAATGATCACGCTCGGATAAATGTACGGCCTGATCAGCATCCCCTTTTTGTTCGTGTAGCCTCCGAACGGGAGGTAAATCTTGCACTGCGCCCACGCAAGGAACGTCTCGTTCTTGATACTGATCATTTCCTTGCTGATCACAGCCGTCATGCCCCTCGCAAAGAACATCCCCGCCAGAGTCACGATGAAGGGCTGAATCTTCAGATAGGCCACCAGCCAGCCCTGCACGAACCCGAAGACCACACCGAGCGCCAGCACAAAAACGGCGGACTGGATCGCTCCCCACCCGGCGGTCTCCATCGTCCACGCGAGCACCATGCAGACCATAGCGACAACGGAGCCCACGGAGATATCAATTCCCCCGGTGATCATGACGATCGTCATGCCGGCCGCGATCACGATCAGACCGGCATTCGAGATAAAGAGGTTCAGGAAATTCTGTGTCTTGGCAAAGCCCTGATTCTTGAACAGGGCAATCCCGACGAGGTACATGACCACAAACAGCGCGATGGTAATCACAAGAAGAAAGGAATTTCCATCCAGCTTACGTCCTTCTTTTTTCATTATGCCGCTCCTTTCCCTGCCTGAGCAGACGCTTTTGCCTTCAGACGACGGATCATCTTACCGAGCTCAGGAGACTGTAATGATACGATAATCACGACTACGATCGCCTTGTACACCGGGATCTGGTCAGAGCTCACGGATACCGCGTACAGTGTCGTCGTCAGTGTCTGAATCGTATACGCGCCGATCACGGCGCCAAGCAGAGAGAATTTGCCGCCGGCCAGCGAGTTTCCGCCCAGAGCGACCGCCAGGATAGCGTCAAGCTCAAGGTTCAGGCCGATATTGTTTGCGTCCGCGGAGTAAATGCGCGAGGAGTTGATCAGTCCCGCAATACTTGCGCAGAAGCCGCTGAATGCGTATACCATGAAAATGATCTTCGTGGACTTCAGCCCCACCAGGCGGGCTGCTTTCGAATTGATACCCACGGATTCGATGTACATTCCCATCGCCGTCTTTTTCAGCAGCACCATCGTCAGCACGACCACGAGGACCGTCACGAAAATAGCCGTCGGGATCGGAACACCCGGGATGCTCGCGCCCAGCATTTTAAAACTCTCCACGCGCACGTACGTGATCTGTCCGTTCGTCAGAAGCTGTGCGATGCCGCGGCCCGCCGTGAACAGAATCAAGGTCGCGACCATCGGCTGGATCTTCAGCTTTGCCACCAGAAAGCCGTTGAAGCACCCGCACGCAACGCCCGCCAGGATGCCAAGAAGCGCGCCCAGAAGCGGGTTGTTGATATACTCGTTTACACTCTGCTGTCCGCCTGCGGTAAACGCGCACGTGACGGCTGCCACCACCGCCATGACGGCGCCCACAGAGATATCCGTACCTGCGGAGGCCGCTACGACCAGCGTCATGCCGACCGCCAGGATCACGGTCTCGCTGCCCCGGTTGATCACGTCGATGATCCGCCCGTACAACACCCCGTTTTGCACGCCGATCTTAAAGAAGTCCGGGCTGGCAATCACCGCCGCCACCAGCATGACCGCCAGACAGAAAATCGGCATAAACAGTCTCTTCGCTGTCAGTTTTTTGATCGTTTCCATCAGTTTCCACCTCCCGCGATTGCTTTCATGATGGAATTCTGGTGGAGCTCGGATTCCTCCAGCTCTCCTACCTTGGCGCCATCACGCAGTACAGCCATTCTGCTGCAGGTACGGATCATCTCTTCAATCTCAGATGAGATGAACATGACCGCCATACCCTGCTCGGCAAGCTGCAGAACGAGTTTCTGGATCTCTGTCTTTGTACCGATATCAATTCCTCTCGTGGGCTCATCCAGGATCAGGAACTCTGGCTCCGTCAGAAGCCACCTGCCCAGGATCACTTTCTGCTGGTTGCCGCCGGAGAGCTGCCTGACCGGCGTCTCCCGGTCGGCCGTCTTGATCTGGAGGATATCAATGTACTTGTCTGTGAATTCCTCCTGCTCCTTTCTGCTAAGCAGGTGGAACATGCCGCGCTTCGCCTGCAGCGCGATGATGATATTTTCTCTCACGGAGAGATCCGCGATGATTCCTTCTTCCTTTCTGTTCTCTGGCAGATACGCCATGCCGGCCATCATGGCATCCAGCGGTGCGCCCACGAGCAGCTTCTGTCCCTTCACGAACAGCTCTCCCGTATCCGCCTTGTCCGCGCCGTAGATACTGCGCGCCAGCTCAGAACGCCCCGAGCCGAGCAGTCCCGTCAGGCCGATGACCTCGCCCTTATGGATCTCCAGATCGAAGGGCTTGATGGTTCCCTTGTGGCCGAGCTTCTTCGCGGAGATGACGACCTCGCTCTTCGCCTTGCCGGACGCGCCCTCCTTCTTGATGGCAGCCAGATCATCGAAATCCTTGCCCATCATCTTGGCGACGAGCTGCACGCGCGGAAGCTCCTCCACCTTGTACGCTCCCACGAGGGCGCCGTTGCGCAGCACCGTGATGCGGTCGCAGACGGCATACACCTGCTCGAGGAAATGCGTGACAAAGATAATGCCTACCCCCTGCGCTTTCAGGCGGTTCATCAGCCGGAACAGCTTCTCCACCTCGCCGTCGTCCAGAGACGAGGTCGGCTCATCCAGGATCAGCACCTTTGCGGACATATCCACCGCGCGGGCGATGGCAAGCATCTGCTGGATCGCGATCGAATAATTTTCCACCGCCACCGAAACGTCAATATGTATGTCAAGTCCCTCGAGCAGCTCTCTGGACTTCTTTTTCATCGTTCTCCAGTCAATCATCCCGCCCCGCTTCGGCTCGCGGCCGATGTACAGATTCTCCGCCACCGAAAGGTTCGGGCAAAGATTGACCTCCTGATAAACGGTACTGATCCCGTTCTCCTGGGCCTCCTGCGGGGACCGGTTGATGATGGCCGTGTTTTTACCTTCAATCCGGATCTCGCCTGTCTCAAACTCCTCCACGCCGGTCAGCACCTTGATCAAGGTGGATTTCCCGGCTCCGTTCTCTCCCATCAGCGCGTGAATTTCCCCTTTTCTCAGCGTAAAATCCACGTTCTGCAGCGCCTTCACCCCGGGGAAATTCTTGCTGATATTTTTCATTGTGAGCACAACACCCTGCTCCATAAAGCACCTCTCTTCCCACAGCGAAAAGGTGTGGGGGCGGAAGCCTCACGGCTCCCGGCCCCCACACCCGATCATTTGCTTCGCTTTCCTGTATTAATATGCACGCTCTGCAAGGATTGTCTCGAGATCCATAGAGGTATCGAAGTATGCCTCGTCTACGTACTGAATCTTTTCTACTTCCTCGCCTGCCTCCAGCTTCTGGATGATCTCGGCAACACGCGGTCCGTGCAGCGGGTTGCACTCGAAGGTCGCGTTCAGGTCGCCTGCGATCATCGCGTCAAATGCAGCCTTTACGGAGTCGAAGGACACAACGATGATGTCTCCGTCCGGTCCGCAGGTCTTGCCGGCAGCCTTGATCGCATCGATCGCGCCGAATGCCTCGTTGTCGTTCTCGCAGATCACCACGTCGATATCGTCGTAGGACTTCAGGAAGGACTCCATGACCTCCTGGCCCTTCGCCTGTGTGAACTCGCCGGACTGCATGTCGAGCATCGTCCAGTTCTCATGCTCAGCCACGATGTTTCCGACACCCTCTGTACGTCCGATCTGAGCGGATGCACCGATTGTGCCCTGAATGGTCACCAGGTTGATCTCTTCCTCGCCGCGTCCCTGTGCCTCCAGGTAATCAGCGATCCAGTTGCCGCAGGTCTCACCTTCCTTGATGAAGTTTCCGCCTACCCAGCAGGTGTACAGGCTGTCATCTGCGAGATCCATCATACGGTCGGAGAGGATCACCGGGATGCCTGCGTCCGCCGCTTCCTGCAGAACGGTCTCCCATCCTGTCTCAACAACCGGAGCCACTACGATGTAGTCAACCTCCTGCTGGATGAAGCTTCGGATCGCCTTGATCTGGTTCTCCTGCTTCTGCTGTGCGTCATCGAAAATCAGCTTGTAGCCGTTCTCCTCCGTAAACGTGGACTTGAAGGACTCCGTGTTTGCGGTTCTCCAGTCAGACTCTGCGCCAACCTGCGCGTAGCCAACCGTGATCAGGTCTTCCTCTGCGAATGCGCTAAGCGGCATCATGGAAACTGCCATTGCGGATACTGCCAGTACAGAAACGAGTTTTTTGTTCATGTTCTATTCCTCCTTTTTATCGAGCAAGGGATTTTTCCCTTCGCTTACCTTACACTGGAATTTTATCAACAAAAACGAGGAAAAGAAACAGAAAAAGCCCGGCAGTTTGTTGTATTTTTTTCTATCTTTTTTCGATCAACTGGTTTTCGGTTCGTTATTTTCACAAAAAAGTGTGTTTTCTTTCGGAATGCTTACCGTGACGGTCGTCCCCTCGCCCTTCACGCTTCGAAAAGAGAGGCCGTATTCCGGCCCGTAATTCAGCCGGAGCCGCTCGCTCACATTCCCAATGCCGAAGCCCCTCTCATGGGACGCTTCGCCCTTGAGCTTCCCCTCGAGGCGCTCTAGCTCTGCCTCGTCCATGCCGATTCCATTGTCGATCACCTCGAGGCAGATTCCGTCCTCCTTCTCGTAGCCGCGCACCACGATCTTGCCTTTTCCTCTCTTGTTCTTGATGCCGTGGTACAGGGCATTCTCCACCAGAGGCTGCAGGGTCAGCTTCAGTATCGTATACTCGTAGAGCGCCGGATCCACATCGATCTCATATTCCAGGATATCGGCATACCGGAATTCCTGAATGCTCAGATAGCTTCGGATATGCGATTCCTCCTCGCGGATCGTGATGTAGTCCTTGCCCTCGCTCAAGGTCGTCCGGAAGAACTCTGAGAGCGCCGTCACCATAGATACGACCTCCCGGTCCTGCCCGCCCTCGGCCATCCACACGATCGCATCCAGCGTATTGTAGAGGAAATGCGGATTGATCTGCGTCTGCAGAAGCTTCAGCTCCGTATCCCGCAGGTTGCGCTGTTCCTTTTTGATATTCTCAATCAGGAACTGGATCTCCCCGGTCATGTCGTTGAAGCTCTTCGTCAGCACCTGGATCTCATCGCCGGATTCAATCTCGGCCGGCGAAAAGTTTCCCTTTGCCACCTCCCGGGTCGCCGTGCACAGCTCCCGGATCGGCTGCGTCACGCTCCGGGTGATCATCTTCGTCAGAACCAGCGTCAGGATCAGGATCACCGCCAGGATCGCCGTGCACAGCACCAGTGTATTCCGGGCTCTCATCTCGAGATCCGCCCGGATCGTTTCCAGATTGACCGCCTCATAGTAGATATACTCCTGAAGGTTGTCCTGAATGAGCTGCGTCGAGCTCCGGATATCCTTGTCCAACAGCTCAATGTTCTCCGAATAATGACCCCCGTTCTGGATGCTGTCGTCAATTTTCTGCACCACCCGCTCCAGCCAGCCCAAACTCTTGCCGATGCGGCGCATCAGATCCGCTCCCTCTTTTCCCGAGTACTCCTCCTGCCGCTTCGCCGTAGTTCTCATTTCGTCGATCAGCGCGTACGGATTGCGGATCCGCGCCGAATCGGACCAGCTCTCCACGACATTCGTGTCCAGCACATCCATATCCAGGTTTCCGGCGATTGCCCGGTACATGCTGTAATCCAGATCCTCCTTGAAATTCAGGCTGTAGTCTTTTATGATCGTGATATTTTTTACGCTCTGATTGTAGGCTTCGCTGAAATTGATCAGATTCACCAGAAGATACAGCACCAGCGCGGTCAGCGGCACCATAATCATGCCGGCCAGCAGAATCATCCGACTGCCCAGAGAATATTTTTTCAAAAATTTCATTTCTGTCCCTCACTCTTGCGCGCCCGGTATTCCTTCGGGGTGCACCCGCAGATTTTCTTGAAGATATAGCTGAAATAATGAGAATCCTTGTAGCCCACCTGGTAGCCGATCTCGGAGCTGCGCAGATCGGTGCACATTAGCAGCTCCTTTGCCCTCCCCAGGCGCACATCCGTCAGATATTCCATAAAGGTCGTCCCCGTCTCCTGCCGGAACAGCGTGCTGAAATAGCTGGGACTGATATTGACCATCGCAGCCGCCTGATTCATGGAAAATTCATTGTTCTGAAAATGTTCCAGCACACACGCCTTCGCCTTCTCAATCACGCTCTGGTACTTGTTTCTGACGGAACCGTCCCGCAGCCGGATCGTCTCCCGAAACAGCTTTTTCACGTAATCCGTCATTCCCGCCTCCGACGTCGCATAATACGAGAACCGATCCACATCCCGGCACTCGGCGGAGAGCTCCAGCGGGTTCACCCCGAGCTTTTCCAGAAACTGACAGGCGCAGAAATTCATATCCACGATCAGATAATGGCAGAACATCAGCGAGCGGTAATTTTCCGGCCCGATGCCGTCAAAATATTCCTCCACAAAATCATCAATCTCCTCCGCGACTCCCACCCGCAGAAAGTTTTCCACCAGCTCCCGGTTGATCTTGGAGGAATCCACCGCGATCAGGCTCATGTCGCCCTCCTCCCGATAGTCCCGGCTCTCCACCTGGCAGGCCCTGACAAACTGGCTCTTCTCGGCGAAAAACCGGCTGGCAAAGGCTTTGCTCGCCGACTGGTAGGAGCCGCGGATATCACTCAGCCTCTGCACCGTATCGCCGACGCCGCCGAAATACTGAAGCTCCGCATCCTCTCCCAGCATCGCCTGCACCCGCTCCTCGAGCCGCCCGAGATCCTTCTCCGCCTGCTCCGCCGTCTCCGACTTCAGCAGGAAGGCCCACCCCTCCGGCCCCCAGTCAAACGCCAGAAGGTTCTCCCAGGATTCCGCGCCCGCATTGATCTGCTCCACCGCGGACACCAGCTCCTTCGAGTACGCCTGGCTCTCATCCGGCGTCATCAGCTTGAACAGAAGCACCGTGTAGCAGGCCGCGGTCAGGTCAATCCCCAGCGCGCGCCCCTGCTCCAGGAACTCCCGCGCAGAGCCGTCCTGCAGCACGATGCGGTCAAACAGCCGTTTTTTCTCCAGGCTGATATGTTCCCGCATCTCCTTCCGGTACTGCGCCACCAGATCCCGCTGCGCGCGCTCCTCCAGGATGACGGCGGCGACTCTCTTCACGACCTCCATCAGCTTCTCGGAGGTGATCGGCTTGAGCAGATAGTCGGTCACGCCCAGCGTAATCGCCTGCTTCGCGTAGTCGAACTCGCTGTATCCGCTCAGTATGATGATCTTTGTGTCCGGCATTTCCTTTCTCACAAGCTCCGAGAGCTCCAGCCCGTTCATAAACGGCATTCGGATATCCGTGATCAGGATATCCGGCTGTGTCTTCTTGATCAGCGGCCACGCCAGCTCCCCGTCGCTCGCATCGCCGACAAAGGTAAAGCCCTCCCTCTCCCACGGAATGTTCCGCTTGATACCGTTTCGCATAATGACTTCATCCTCCACCAGAAATACCTTGATCATCGTATCCTCTCCTTACCGCAGCCTGATTTCTGTTTCCTAATTGACAAGTCTATCACACAGAATGCAACATTTCTATAAAAAGATCCCCCGGCGTTTTCCTTCCTGTAAATCGCCGGGGGATCACACACCGTTTCCAGTCTGTTCCCTGTTACTTGATAAAGCGGTCGATCGCCTTGTTCAGCTCCTGGATCGTCTCCATGTCGCCGGACTCGATCGCGTCGACCAGACAGTGCTGAATATGATCCTGCAGGATCACCTTTCCGGTGTTGTTGATCGCGGACTTGACCGCCGAGAGCTGGATCAGCACCTCGCTGCAGTCGCGCCCCTCCTCGACCATTTTCCGGATCGACTCGAGATGGCCGATCGCCCGGGAGAGGCGGTTGAGCACCGCCTTCGTGTTCTCATGTGTGTGCGTGTGGGAATGCGCGTGGGAGTGAGCATGCTCAACCACCGTCCCATCCTCCAGCACGTGCACATGTGTATGTAGCGCTTCCTTCTTTTCCACTTCTGATTCTCCTGTCTGTATCCTCCGGGCGCCGATCTCTCCTGCTCTCTGCTCACATCCGCCGCCCAGCGTTTCATTTAAATGATTCCCAAACTCAGCTCTTTCCTGCAGCCTTGGTCTCCTTCGGCTCGCGCTTTACGGCTACCTTGGTCTCCTTCGGCTCGCGCTTCACCGCTACCTTGGTCTCCTTCGGCTCGCGTTTTACCGCCACCTTGGTCTCCTTCGGCTCACGCTTTACCGCTACCTTGGTCTCCTTCGGCTCGCGCTTCACCGCTACTTTGGTTTCCTTCGGCTCGCGCTTCACCGCTACCTTCGTTTCCTTCGACTCGCGCTTTACCGCCACCTTGGTCTCCTTCGGCTCGCGCTTTACCGCTACCTTCGTCTCCTTCGGCTCGCGCTTCACGGCTATCTTCGTCTCCTTCGGCTCACGCTTCACCGCTACTTTTGTCTCCTTCGGCTCGCGCTTCACCGCCACCTTCGTCTCCTTCGGCTCGCGCTTTACTGCTACCTTCGTCTCCTTCGGCTCACTCTTTGCCGCGGCCCTGGTTCCCTTCGGCCCGCGCTTTCCGGCTGTCTTCGTCTCCTTCTTCACGGCCGGCTGCTCCTCGACTCTGGTGCACTTGAACACGGCGATTCCCATCGGCGGCACGGTGATCTCGATCGAGTCCTCCCGGTCATCGCAGGGGCTCTTCTTCGAGGACTTCGCCCGCGGGTTCGTGTTTCCGTCCCCGCCGAACTGCGCGCTGTCGCTGTTGAAAATCTCCTTGTACTTGCCGCCGTACGGCACGCCGATCTTGCGCTTCTCGTAGACGAGCGGCGAGAAATTGCAGACGATCAGCAGGTCCTCCTTCTCCTGCGTGCCTCTGCGCAGGAATACGACCATGTTCTCATCCGCTGAGATGCTGTTGATCCACTCGAAGCCGAACGGGTCGTAGTCCTTCGCGTAGAGCGCCGGCTGCTCCCGGTAGAGCTTCAGCAGCGCCTTCACATAGTCCTGCATCTGGCGATGCTCGTCATACTGCAGCATCTCCCACTCCAGACTCTTGTCCTCGTTCCACTCCGCGAACTGCGCGTAGTCCTGTCCCATGAACAGCAGCTTCTTGCCCGGATGCGCGAGCATGAAGCCGTATGCCGCCCGCAGGTTCGCGAACTTCAGCTTGCGCTTGCCCGGCATCTTGCCGATCATAGAGCCCTTGCCGTGTACGACCTCGTCGTGCGACAGCGTCAGAACGAAGTCCTCGCTGTACGCGTAAATCATGCTGAAGGTCAGCTCCCCGTGGTGATACGACCGGAAAATCGGATCCAGCTGCATATACCCCAGGAAATCATTCATCCAGCCCATGTTCCACTTATAGTCAAAGCCCAGGCCGTCCTCCTCGACCGGCGTCGTGATCTTCGGCCACGCCGTCGACTCCTCCGCGATCAGGAGCGCGCCGTCCTTGTCCTTCTTGAAAATCGAGTTCAGGTGCTTCAGGAACTCCACCGCCTCCAGGTTCTCATTGCCCCCGTAGATGTTCGCCACCCACTCGCCCGCATTCTTTCCGTAATCCAGGTACAGCATCGAGGCGACCGCATCCATCCGGATCCCGTCCGCATGGTACACATTCTTCCAGAACAGCGCGTTCGCGATCAGGAAGTTCGACACCTCCGGGCGGCCGTAGTTGTAAATCAGCGTCCCCCAGTGCGGATGGGAGCCCTTGCGCGGGTCCAGGTGCTCGTAAAGGCACGTCCCGTCGAATGCCGAGAGCCCGAACGTGTCTCTGGGGAAGTGCGCCGGCACCCAGTCCAGGATCACGCCGATCCCCTGCTCATGCATATAGTTCATAAAGTACATGAAGTCCTGCGGCGTCCCGTACCGCGCGGTCGGCGCATAGTACCCCGTCACCTGGTAGCCCCAGGAACCGTCAAACGGATGCTCCATCACCGGCAGCAGCTCCACATGGGTGTACCCCATCTCCTTTACGTAGTCGGCCAGCATCGGCGCGAGCTCCCGGTAGTTGTAGAAGCTCCTGCCGTCGTCCGGCTTCCTCCACGAGCCGAGATGCACCTCGTAGATCGCCATCGGCGCTTCCTTCGTGGAGCTCTTTTTCCGCTGCTCCATCCAGGCCGCGTCTGTCCACGCAAATTTTGTGAGATCCGTCACGACAGACGCCGTGTTCGGGCGGAGCTCCGCCGCGTTCGCATACGGATCGGCCTTCAGGTAGGTCAGGCCACTCTTCGCCTTAATCTCATACTTGTACAGCGTGCCGTCCGGAAGCTTCGGCACAAACAGCTCGAAAATGCCGGAATCCCAGAGCCGGCGCATCGGCAGCCGGCGGCCGTCCCAGAGATTGAAATCTCCGACCACGCTGACGCGCAGCGCATTCGGCGCCCAGACTGCAAACAGAACGCCCTCCACGCCGTCCACTGTCATCGGGTGCGCGCCGAGCCTTCTGTAAATATCGTAGCAGATGCCTGCGTTAAACTTCTTCGTCTCCTTCTCCGTGATCTGCGGGGCAAAGCGGTAGGGGTCAAGGAACTCCGACTCCGTGCCGTCCTCGTACGTGATGTGGTAGACGTAGTCCGGAATCCGCTTGCCCGGAATCAGCACGGCAAAATATCCAGCCTCGTCCTCGAGGTCCATCGGATAAACCTTTTTCCCGCCATCTGTCATGACCGCGACTTCCTTCGCTCCGGGGAAAAATCCCTGAATCGTGATCCCGTCCTTTGTGGCATGCGGACCGAGTATATCCTGCGGGTGGTCCTCCTCAGAATAAACAATCGCCTCCACGCCTGCCCAGTCCATTAATTCATATAACTTTTCATCCATATGGCACCCCTCCAAAGACTCTTGATTGTCATAAGCCACTCCTGCGCTCCGCATTTCGGCGTAATCAACAAAAACAGCTCTGTTCCTGTTCAGTTTATCATTTTATCGCCATAAACTCAAGAAAAATCAGAAAATTTTCGAAAATAATTCCGCCGCTGACCGATCGTCAGTCTCTTTTCTGCACAAAAAATTCCATCTCATTTTGTCGAAAAAGACAATACCGCAGCGCACGGCCTGCCGCCTCATCGCGGGGCAGGCTGTGCGCTGCGGTAATTTGCTCATCGGATCTGTACAGATACTTACGCTAATCTTCCTTATTTTACGACTCGAACCCTCAGCACTCCCTTGATCTCCTGCAGCTTCGCGAGCTCCTCCTCGGACACCCGTCCGTCGAGGTCGAGCAGCGTGTACGCGTAGTCGCCGCGGCTGGAATTACTCATGTTCTGAATGTTGGTGTCGGAGAGGATGTCTGTGAACTGGCTGATCATGCGCTTGCTGTTCCGGTGGCAGATCGCCAGACGTGACTCCGCCGCGCACAGTCCGAGGTCACAGTTCGGGTAGTTGACGGAGTTGCGGATGTTGCCGTTCTCCAGGAAGTTCCGCAGCTCCTTCACGGCCATGACGGCACAGTTCTCCTCGGACTCCGCGGTCGACGCCCCCAGATGCGGGGTGACAATCACACCCTTTTTCCCGACCGTCACCGGGTTCGGGAAATCCGACACGTAGCGGTGCACCTTTCCCGCCTCGATCGCCGCGATAACTGCCTCCTCGTCCACGAGCAGATCGCGCGCAAAGTTCAGGATCACCACATTCTGCTTCATCTTCGCGATCGCCGCCTCATTGATCATCTTCTTTGTGGAGTCCAGAAGCGGCACGTGGATCGTGATGTAGTCGCACTCGCGGTAGATGTCCTCCACGTCGTTGATGTGGTGAATGCTTCTCGACAAATTCCAGGCCGCATCCACCGAGATGTACGGGTCGTACCCGTACACGTCCATGCCAAGATGCGTCGCCGCGTTCGCGACCTTCACGCCGATCGCACCCAGGCCGATGATGCCCAGCTTCTTGCCGAGCAGCTCCGTGCCGGCAAACTGTTTCTTCTCCTTCTCGGTCGCGGCTGTCACATCCGCATTTCCCGCCTGAGCGGCTGCCCAGTTGGCGCCGCCGATAATGTCGCGCGCCGCGAGCAGCATCCCCGCGAACACCAGCTCCTTGACTCCGTTCGCGTTCGCTCCCGGCGTGTTGAAGACGACAATTCCCTCCTCCGCGCATTTCTCCAGCGGAATATTGTTGACTCCTGCTCCTGCGCGCGCAATCGCACACAGGCGCTTTGGAAGCTCCATCTCGTGCATTTTGGCGCTGCGTACCAGAACAGCGTCCGCACTCTCCATGACTTCTGTTTTTTCATAATCTCCGGTAAAACCATCCAGCCCGATCTGTGCGATCGGATTCAGGCATGTATAACGATACATTTCGGACTCTCCTCTTTTCTATTCTAAACCAGCATGCTCCCGCTCGAACTCCTTCATGAATGCGACTAGCTTCTGCACGCCCTCGACGGGCATCGCGTTGTAGATGCTCGCCCGCATACCGCCCACGGTGCGGTGTCCCTTCAGGTTCACAAACCCGGCCTCCTCGGCCGCCTTGACGAACACTGCGTCCAGTTCCTTGTCCCCGGTCACAAACGGGACGTTCATCAGGGAGCGGTCCTCCTTCACGACCGTGCCGTGGAACAGCCGGCTCTCATCGAGGAAGTCGTACAAAATCTTTGCCTTCTCCTCGTTGCGCGCCTTCATCGCGGACAGGCCGCCCAGGGATTTGATCCACTTGAACACCTTGCCGCACATATAGATGCAGTAGCAGTTCGGCGTGTTGTACATCGAGTTCGCATCGGCGTGTGTCTTGAACTTCATCATCGTCGGCGTGAACGGCATCACGTCGTCGGTGATGAGATCCTCGCGGATGATCGAGATCACCATGCCCGCCGGTCCGATGTTTTTCTGCACGCCGCCGTACAGGATTCCGTAGTCCGACACGTTCACCGGCTCCGACAGGAAGCACGAGGACACGTCCGATACCAGCAGCTTGCCCTTTGTGTTGGGCAGCTTTTTGTACTTTGTGCCGTAGATGGTATTGTTCTCGCAGATATAGACGTAGTCGGCTCTCTCGTCAATCGGCAGGTCGCTGCAGTCCGGTATGTATGAGAACGTCCGGTCGGCACTCGAGGCCACCGCGTTGGCCGTCCCGTACTTCTGCGCCTCCTGCCACGCCTTTTTCGCCCACTGGCCGGTGATGATGTAGTCCGCCACCCCATGCTTCATCAGATTCATCGGGATCATCGCGAACTGCAGGCTCGCACCGCCCTGCATAAACAGAATCCGGTAATTGTCCGGAACCTGCATCAGCTCGCGCAGGTCCGCCTCCGTCTCGTTGATCAAGTCGTCAAAGACCTTCGAGCGATGGCTCATCTCCATGACGGACTGGCCGCAGCCGCGGTAGTCCAGCATCTCCTCCTGCGCTTCCCTCAGCACCTCCTCCGGCAGCACCGCCGGACCGGCCGAGAAATTGTACACTCTGCTCATTTTTTCATCCTCCTCATTTTGGCATTTCTGCCGTGTGATCCGCATGCGGACCGCTCTGACTCTATTATATGATCCGTCACTCCTTCAGGTCATCCTGGTCGAACACGGTGTCGATCGGCTTGCCCGCGGGCACCATCGGGAATACCTTGTCGTCGCTGTCGATCTGGCAGTCGATCAGGTACGGCTTGCCGAGCTTGATCGCGTACTCCAGCGCGGGGGCAAGCTCCTCCTTCTTCGTGACGCGGCAGCCCTCGACGCCCATCGCCTCGGCGAGCTTCACGAAGTCGACGGCATCCGAGAGCACGGTCTGCGAGTACCGCTCCCCGTAAAACAGCGTCTGCCACTGGCGCACCATGCCCAGCACATGGTTATTGATCACGACCTCGATCACCGGAATGTTGTAGCGGCCCGCCGTCGCGATCTCATTCATGTTCATGCGGAAGCAGCCGTCGCCTGCGATGTTGATCACCGTCTTGTCCGGGCAGCCCATCTTCGCGCCGATCGCCGCGCCAAGGCCGTAGCCCATCGTGCCCAGGCCGCCGGAGGTCAGCAGTGTCCGCGGCTTCAGGTACTTGTAGTACTGCGCCGCCCACATCTGGTGCTGTCCGACCTCTGTCACGATGATCGCGTCCCCCTTCGTCTGGCGGTTGATCTCCTCGACCACGTACGGGCCGGTCAGCGTCTCATGGTCGTACTTGAGCGGGTATTTCGCCTTCAGCTCCCGGATCGAATCGTCCCACTCGTCGTGGCGGTGCTCCTCGATCCGCTCATTCAACCTCTTGAGCACCTCGCGCACGTCGCCGATGATGCTGCAGTCCACCACAATATTTTTATTGATCTCCGCCGCGTCGACGTCAATCTGGATGATCTTCGCGTTCTTCGCAAAACTCTTCGCCTGGCCGACGACACGGTCGCTGAAGCGGGAGCCCACCGTGATCAGCAGATCACACTTCGAGACGCCGAGGTTCGCCGTCTTCGTCCCGTGCATGCCGAGCATCCCGCAGTACAGGTCATTCTCGCCGCTGTAAGCGCCCTTCCCCATCAGGGAGTCCGCCACCGGCGCGTGGAGCTTGTCGGCAAATTTCTTCAGCTCCTCATCTGCGTCGGAGATCACTGCGCCGCCGCCCACGAACACAAACGGGCGCTTGCACTCGTTGATCAGCTTCACCGCCTGCTCCAGATCCGCTTCCCTGATATACTCCGTGCTGCGCTCCACCGGCTCCGGAGTCTGCGGCGTGTACTCCGCCTCCGCCGCCGTGACATCCTTCGTGATGTCGATCAGCACCGGGCCGGGACGCCCCTCCTGCGCGATCCGGAACGCCCAGCGGATCGTATCTGCGAGCTTCTCCACGTCCTTCACGATAAAATTGTGCTTCGTGATCGGCATCGTGATGCCGGTGATATCAATCTCCTGAAAACTGTCGCGCCCGAGCAGCGGCACCGTCACGTTCGCCGTGATCGCCACAACCGGCACAGAGTCCATGCAGGCCGTCGCGATCCCTGTCACCAGGTTGGTCGCCCCCGGCCCGGAGGTCGCCATGCAGACGCCGACCTTGCCGGTCGCGCGCGCGTAGCCGTCCGCCGCGTGGGAAGCCCCCTGCTCGTGCGAGGTCAGGATGTGCTTAATCTCATCGCTGTGCTTGTACAGCTCATCGTATATATTCAGAATCGCCCCGCCCGGATACCCGAACACGGTGTCCACGCCCTGCTCCTTCAAACACTCAATCACTATCTCTGATCCTGTCAATCTCATTCCATCTTATCCTTTCTATCTCAAACCATATATCTGTTACAGTCCAGTCATGCATAAAAAATGAGAAGACAGACCGTGCAAGCTTGCTTGCTAAGGGCTGTATTACCATTTTTGAATGGGCGTCCTGTTGAACTGTAACCTTGTATTTATTTCCGGTCAGTTCGCCCGCGGGACCTCGAGGATCGCGCCGCGGTTGCCGGAGGTCACCAGCGATGCGTAGCGCGCGAGGTATCCGGTCGTGATCTTCGGCTCGCGCGGCTGCCATCTGCTCCTGCGCTCTGCCAGCTCCTCGTCGCTCACGTCGAGCTCCAGCCTGCACTCCGGAATGTTGATCTTGATCGTATCTCCCTCCTCGACCAGCGCGATCGGGCCGCCAACCGCAGCCTCCGGGGAGACGTGGCCGATGGATGCGCCTCTCGACGCGCCGCTGAACCGGCCGTCCGTGATCAGCGCGACGGACGAGCCGAGTCCCATGCCGGCGATCGCCGACGTCGGGTTCAGCATCTCCCGCATGCCCGGGCCTCCCTTCGGCCCCTCGTAGCGGATCACGACCACATCGCCCGGGTGAATCTTTCCGCCCAGGATCGCCGCGATCGCGTCCTCCTCGCAGTCAAACACGCGCGCGGGCCCCTCGTGGACCATCATCTCCGGCACGACCGCCGAGCGCTTCACGACGCCGGAATCCGGGGCAAGGTTGCCCTTGAGGATGGCGAGGCCGCCGGTCTCACTGTACGGGTGGTCGATCGGGCGAATCACCTCCGGGTTCTGATTGACACAGTCTTTGATATTTTCTCCTACCGTCTTTCCGGTCACGGTCATGCAGTCCAGCTGCAGCAGATCCCGCTTCGTCAGCTCGTTCATGACGGCATACACGCCGCCCGCCTCGTTAAGATCCTCTATGTAGGTCGGGCCGGCCGGCGCCAGATGGCACAGGTTCGGTGTGCGCGCGCTGATCTCGTTTGCGATGTCGACATTCAGCTCGACGCCCGCCTCGTGCGCGATCGCCGGGAGGTGCAGCATGCTGTTCGTCGAGCAGCCAAGCGCCATGTCCACGGTCAGCGCGTTCAGAAACGCCTTCTCTGTCATGATGTCGCGCGGGCGGATGTTGTTTCTCCACAGCTCCATGATCTGCATTCCGGCCATTTTTGCGAGACGGATTCTCTCGGAATAGACGGCCGGAATCGTGCCGTTGCCCTTCAGGCCCATGCCGAGCACCTCGGTCAGACAGTTCATGCTGTTGGCCGTGTACATGCCGGAGCAGGAACCGCAGGTCGGGCAGACCTTGTTCTCATACTCTGTGACCTCCTCGTCGGTCAGCTTGCCTGCGGCGTGCTCGCCGACTGCCTCAAACATGCTCGAGAGGCTTCTCTTTCTCCCCTTGACATGGCCGGCCATCATCGGGCCGCCGCTGACGAAGATCGTCGGAATGTTCAGGCGCGCCGCCGCCATCAGAAGGCCCGGCACATTCTTGTCACAGTTCGGAATCATGACGAGCGCATCAAACTGGTGTGCAATCGCCATGCACTCAGTCGAGTCCGCGATCAGGTCACGCGTCACCAGAGAGTATTTCATCCCCACATGCCCCATCGCGATCCCGTCACAGACTGCGATCGCCGGGAACTCGCGCGGCACGCCGCCGGCCATCGCCACGCCCAGCTTGACCGCCTCGGTGATCTTATCCAGGTTCATATGGCCCGGCACAACCTCATTGTAGGAATTTACGATACCGATCAGCGGGCGCTTCATCTCCTCCTCGGTGAGCCCGAGCGCGTTGAACAGCGAACGGTGCGGGGCCTGCTGAATTCCTTTTTTTACTGCGTCACTTTTCATAATAATTCTCCTCCTGTTGCAGCTGCAGTCTCCTGCAGGTATCTACTGTATTCTCTCCCGGATCAGGGATCCCATCTCGGCGCATCCCACCCGTGTGCAGCCGTCCGACATGATATCGGCCGTCCGGTAACCGTCCTTTAGCACCTGCTTCACCGCCGCCTCAATCGCGTCCGCCGCCTCGTCGAGATCGAGGGAGTAGCGGAGCATCATGGCTGCGGAAAGGATCGTCGCGATCGGGTTGGCGAGATCCATCCCCGCGATGTCCGGTGCGGAGCCGTGGCTGGGCTCGTAGAGGCCGAACTTCGTCTCATTCAATGACGCGGAGGACAGCATTCCGATCGAGCCGGTCACCATGCTCGCCTCATCCGAGAGGATGTCGCCGAACATATTCTCGGTCAGAATCACGTCGAACTGTCCCGGATCCTTGACGAGCTGCATTGCGCAGTTATCCACCAGCATATGGGAGAGCTCCACGTCCGGATACTCCTTCGCCACCTCCTCCACGACGCTTCTCCAGAGCCGCGAGGAATCGAGCACGTTTGCCTTGTCGACGCTGCAGACCTTCTTGCGGCGCTTGCGGGCGATGTCGAAGCCCTTGACGGCAATCCGGCGGATCTCATGCTCGCTGTACACGAGCGTGTCTGTCGCCTTCTTCACGCCGTCCTCCTCAACCGTGGAGCGCGCGCCAAAGTACAGGCCGCCGGTCAGCTCACGCATGATCAGCATGTCAAACCCGTCGCCGATGATCTCGTCCCGCAGCGGGCAGGCCGCCTTCAGCTCCTCGTACAAATACGCAGGGCGAAGATTTGCAAAGAGGTTCAGGGATTTCCTGAGCTTTAACAGTCCTGCCTCGGGGCGCAGCGACGGCTCCAGCCGATACCACGGGGAGGTCTTCGCATCCCCACCGATCGAGCCCATCAGCACCGCATCGCTCGCCTTCGCCGTTTCGATCGTCTCGTCCGTGAGCGGCACGCCGTTCGCATCAATCGACGCCCCGCCCATCAAAAGCTCCGTGTACTCCAGGGTAAATCCATATTTCACGGCAGCCGCGTCCAGCACTTTGCGCGCCTCTCTCACAATCTCAGGTCCGATTCCGTCTCCCGGAATCACTGCTATCTTATAGTTCATGCTTCCTCTTCCTTTCCACCAGACTGCCATTTTCCCGAACCAATCCGTTCCGCCGCAGCCATCTGTATTTCTCTGTCAGCCAATCGTTTCCGTCAGGCGGACGGCAATGTTGCACCCGCCAAAGGCTTTCTCACTATAATAATGTATTTTCCCGCACATTTCAACTGTTTCCTGATAAAATAATGGCTGAACTGAAAAAAATTCAAAAAGGTGTTGACAATTCGTATCGGATATAGTATAGTTTTAGTTGCTCGGCGGGAAGCCGATCATTCAGATTGATATGCGATAGTAGTACAGTTGGTAGTACGCCACCTTGCCAAGGTGGAGGTCGCGGGTTCGAGTCCCGTCTGTCGCTCTTCCAGTTTTATATGCGATAGTAGTACAGTTGGTAGTACGCCACCTTGCCAAGGTGGAGGTCGCGGGTTCGAGTCCCGTCTGTCGCTCTTCTGTTTTATATGCGATAGTAGTACAGTTGGTAGTACGCCACCTTGCCAAGGTGGAGGTCGCGGGTTCGAGTCCCGTCTGTCGCTCTTTTTAATGCCTCAGAGAATTTGCTCTGAGGTTTTTTATTCCCGCGAGCAACGAGTCAAGTAGCCATGCTTGCATGGATATTTGGCGACTGCCGCGAGGGTCAAATCCCCCGTAGCTTGCTGCGGGGGATTTGACTTCTGCAGGCCCGACGAGTTTCTCCTTCTTTGCATATTGCACCCGCAATTTCTTCAGCCATTGTCAGAAAAAAATGCTGCAACCTGCGGTTGATCTGCCATCACTGATCTTCGTGCGCCTATCCGCACATCAATCATGCCAGTTGCCAGCAAGTTTGCAGCACTCTGCTCTCACATATTCTTTTTACCACCGTCGCGCATACCCTCATCGCTGACCGCAGCTGTCACATATATTTCTACTGCCGGCTACAACCATCCGCATCATTCTCACTGCTGTCCGTAGCCGTCACGCATATATTCCCACTGCTATCCGCAGCCGTCACGCGTACTTCCACTGCCCTCCGAGCGGCTGCGGCGTCTCCTTGCGGGCGACTGCCGCGCTCTTTTGGCTGCCCTGCTCCAGCAGCCTGCGGTCCTCTCTCCGGCAGACACTGATGAGGTAATCCGGCCCGGCCGCGTTCTCCTGCAGCTCTGCGGAAAGGCGCACCATGCACAGATCGATCCACAGCTCCTCCGCCGCGCCCATCACAGCTGCCAGCGCCATGCCGCCGTGAAAGCGGGAGACCTCCGCATTTCTTCCGAAAAACCGTCCCGCCGCAATGTGGATCGCCGACTCTCCGCGGACCAGGCGCACTCCGGTCTGCTGCTCCGGCGCGAGCACCGTCCCGCCATACGCGAGCACCTCGCGCGTCCACGCCTCACCGGCCTCCCGGCAGATGAACGGATGCTCCACCTGCTGTGCGCCGCGCCCCGGCAGACCGCCGCCGTAAGCTTCCATCCCGAAGGCCAGCGCCGCGACCGCCCGTCTCCCGTCCGGAAGCTCCTCCAGCCCCTCCGGCACCCGCAGCAGCACCTTCGCCGCCACGCCGTGCGCGCCCAGAAACATCGCCGCGCGCTCCAGCACGTAGCCCGCATTCAGGCAGACCGCCTCATCCTCCGCCGCACACGCCAGCAGATAGTACGGCGCACGCGCTGCAAACCGGAACCGCCTCCTGCGCTCGGCGCTCTCCCCATCCTGCAGCCAAAGCTCCAGCTGCCCGGAGGGATCCGGAAGCTCCAGGCTGCGCGCATAGTCCAGCACATACCCCGGGATTCCCGCATCCATCCCGTGCGCCCTCCGCTCCTTCTGTCTGTGATCCACTCTCTTAAATATGCTCATCTTTTCCCACTCTCGACCTTGATTTCCGTAGGCAACGATCCAAACCGCCATACCCGCGTGGGTATGTTGCGGTGCCTTGTGCCAACCGTACTCATTCTACAGCGACCAAGCCGAAAAACGAAATGATTCGCTCAGTACCAACCGCAGAACTGCCGCAGAAATTTGTTTGTAATATCGTTGCATTAAATTTTTAATATATCTTAACAAAATTGTAACATATTTCCCACAAAAAAACTGCACAAAAATATTGGAAATTTTGTGCAGTTTCTATTTATTCTACCAAAATCGTATTCAGCTCTCCTGCTCCGCGACCAGGTTCTGGATCCAGACGCCCTTTTTCACCAGGATGAACCCGATCACACATTTGATCAGATCCAGAGACTGGCACAGGATGAAGGTCGGCAGAATCGTGAGGCTCGAGTGACGGCTCAGCAGGTACGCGACCGGCAGCGTGCACATCCAGACGAAGCCGCCGTCAAAGAAAAACGTAATCACCGTCTTGCCGCCCGAGCGGATCGTGAAGTACGCCGCGTGCAGAAAGGCCTGGAACGGCATCATACATGCAGCGACGATGATGAGCCTTGTGGCCAGACTGCGCACCGCGTCGCTCGTGTTGTAGATTCTCGGAAAGACAAACGCGAGTCCGATCAGCACCGCGCCGATGACAAAACAGCTGGACACCGAGAAGACAATGAGCTTGCGGTCCGTGTCCTTCGCCTCCTCCATCTTCCCCGCGCCGAGAAGCTGCCCGATGATGATCGCGATCGCGTTCCCCATCGCCAGCCAGATCACGTTGCAGACATTCGAGATCGTCGAGGAGATGTTCTGCGCCGCGACGACCTCGAGCCCGTACATGGAATAGCACTGGGAGAGCATCGCCATGCCGATCGCCCAGAGGATCTCATTGGCCATGAGCGGCGAGCCCTTGACCAGAATCCGCCGCGCGAGCGCCCACGGCACGCGCAGTGTGCGGTAGATCCCGCGGATAAACGAAAACTGCTCCGCTCTCCGGTGCGTCCAGATGATGATGGCTCCTGCCTCCACAAAGCGGGACACCACGGTCGCGATCGCCGCGCCCTCAACGCCCAGCCGCGGCGCGCCGAATTTTCCGAAAATCAGGATGTAGTTCAGCACGGTATTCGTGACCACGGCCGCCACCCCGGCACGCATCGGCGCCATCGTCTCGCCCATCTCGCGCAGCGTGCTCGCATAGATCTGCGCGAAGGTGTACGGCACCAGGCCGATCAGCATGATGCGCAGATAGCGCATCCCGTACTCCAGCGTCACCGCATCCATGCCGCTGCCGCTGTTGTCGTGCAGGTACAGGGAAATCAGCGCTTCCCCGTTTCCCACAAGCACCGCGATGCTCACCAGGGTCAGCAGCGCGCAGGACAAAATCTTGAACCGGAACGTGCTCCGAAACCCCTCGATATTTTTGCTTCCATAATACTGCGCGCCGAAAATCCCCGCGCCTGAGAGCATGCCGAACATGCTGACATTCACCACGAACATCAGCTGGTTGACGACCGCAACCCCGGACATCTGCTCCGTGCCAACACGCCCGATCATGATATTGTCGAGCATGGCAACAAAATTCGTGATCCCGTTCTGGATCATGATGGGTACGGCGATCGCCAGCACCATCGCATAAAATTTTCTGTCTCCGATATACTTTTCCTTCCTCATAAGCCCTCACACGTATCTTCATCCCCGATAGCGCACAATGTACACCGTCGTCCTGTTTTTTTCATTTAACAGATGTGTTTCTTCTATTTTATAGTGCGGATTCCTGCGCACCGCCTCAGCGACAAACTGTGGCTCCGTCACGTAGAGCACGAGGATCGCGCCCTCCTTCAGATGAAGCGCCGCCTTCTCAAAGAAGCGCAGATACAGCGCGTGGATCTCCTGCTTCGGTTTCGCCCGCGTCACCTGCGGCAGATCGGTTATGATCTCGTCAAACAGGTACTCGTGCTCAAAGGTGAAAAAATCCCTGTGAATGTAGTTGACCGTGCAGCCGGCGAGCCCGGCGTTCCTGCGCGCCTTCTCGACGGCCTCCCCGAAAATGTCGAGCCCGTACAGCACCTTCGCCGGAACCGCCCTCGTGCGCTCGACCAGCATCGTGCCGACCCCGCAGAACGGGTCGAGAATCTGCGCATCCTCCTTCAGGTACGGGCGCGCCAGCTCCGCCGTCAGCGCCGCATTGACCGGCGTGATCGACGCGGCCACATACTCCCTGCGGTACGCAAACCTCCGGTCCTCGATCGTGCCGAGCTTCAGCATCGGCAGAAGTGTGCCGTCCTTGCGCCACAGCAGCCGGATCTCCGCCTCGTAGTCCGTGGTCGAATTGATCCACACGCCGTTCGAGGCCCGCTCGAGCGCGTCCGAGATCTTCCGGATATACGCTCCTTTTTTCGCCGGCTCCAGCTCGCTCTTCAGCTCGATCCGGAAGCGGTACGGCGCCTGGCCGTCGTGCATGCGGCGCATCTTCGCCGTGACGCTCTCCTCGCCGTCCTGCCCCAGCCTGCGCCCCGCCTCGGCGGGATCCTCCGCCGGCAGCACGCCCGCATCGACCGGAAACAGCAGCTCCGTCCAGGTGCGGATCGGCAGAATCACCCCCAGCTCCACGCCGCTCACGCGGAGTCCGCCCTTGAGCATCGTCGTGTGACCTGCCGGCAGCCTGCGCGCCGTCACCTCGCGCTGCTCGCGGTTTGTGAGCAGTACCACATCCTCTTTTTGATGGTACGCACACCATGTATGTCTCGGCAGCTCCCGGTACCGCAGCACCATCGACTGCAGCACGCGAAGCTCCTCGGCGACGTGTTTTTGCTCCTCCGGCGCTGCGTCCATGCCGCGCAGCTCCTCCAGCCGCTCTGACAGCCGGCCAAGCAGCGGCTCATAGTCCATCTGGCTGATCGCCTTCAGGTAGTCCGCCTTAATAAACCTTGTCTGCTCCCGCTCGTACGCATCAAAAAGAACCGGAAGCAGATCTTCCGATTCCATTTTCCCAAGCAGCAGCGCCGCATTCCTGCGCACCTTCGGGTCCTCGTGGGAGAGCAGCGCACAAAGCACGGAAAAATCACCGCCCAGCAGATACGCAAAGCTCCTCACGTTTTCCTCTTCCTTCAGCGCTTCCTTCAGGGAGATCAGGTTCGCCCGGATCTCCTCTCCCGCACAGATTGCCTCATAATATGTTCTGATCATGATTTCGCAGCCTCTTTGCACTCCTCTATGTAATTCATCACTTCGTCGCGGAACTCCTCCCACTTGTCCTCGTGCTCCACAAAGTACAGCGGGCACTCCTTGCCGGTCACGTCGTAGTGCCGGATGATATGCTCCCGGTCCAGCTGGTATTCGCAGACCACCCAGGCCGTCAGATGCACCAGTGTCTCATACGTGCTCTCCGTAAACCGCCCGCTGTCGTCCAGATGGCAGTTCTCGATTGAGAGCGAGACATGATTTTTATCGTTCGACGCGTACGCAATCTCTCCGGGCGGCACACACTCGATTATCTCTCCCTCGAGCCCGACGATGAAGTTCGCGCTCATATACGTGTCCTGCAGATCCTTCAGGCTCTCAAAATAGTCATGATTCTGCTGCGCCGTCGTCTTCGGGTTGCCCAGATAGTGAATCACCACGTAGTCGATCGAGTCGACCTTATCCCCCGGCCGCGACCACTCGTTGACCGTGAGCAGCTGCTCGTCGATGTCCGGCCTGGGCACCGGATTCTCCGTCACCGGCTCCGTTTCCGGCTCTGTCTCAAACCGGATCGTCGAGCTCTCCTGCAGCAGAGAGTCGACATCGATGTCGTCCTCCGGGATCAGCGAGAGGAGGAGATACACCGCGACAGCCGTCAGCACGATCGCCGCCGTCCATATCAGAACCCTCCGAAAGCGGATTCTCCCTCTGCCCGTCTTTTTTTGTCTGTGATTTCTTCTGCTATTCTTTCCGTTCTTCATACGCAACTCAAAGTCCTGCACCCGGCCGGCCTCTCCTGCCGCGCCCGCACCTTCGTTCCCTTTCTCCAGGATCCCCGTCTGAAACGTCTACCCAGGTCTGTCCCCTGACACAGCCAGCCTCAAACCGTCCCCTGCCTTTTACCGCATCCTTTTTAGTATACAACATTTTTCTGCATCTTGCATCCCTCTTTTTCTGTAAATTGCAAAATTCAGAAAAAAAGAACCGATGGAGTTCCCGCCCTTCGGCTGTCATTTCATCAGTTCTTTTTCTTTTTTCATCGTAACCTTACTGCTCTACGCTGTAGTTCGGTGCTTCCTTCGTGATGTGGATGTCATGCGGGTGCGACTCCTTCAGAGAAGCGGCGGAGATCTTCACGAACCTTCCGTTCTCCTTCAGCAGCTCGATCGTCGGTGTGCCGCAGTAGCCCATGCCGGACTTCAGACCGCCGATCAGCTGGAAGACGGTGTCCTCCACGCTGCCCTTGTAGGCCACACGGCCCTCGACGCCCTCCGGCACCAGCTTCTTCGCGTTCGACTGGAAGTAGCGGTCCTTGCTGCCGTTCTCCATCGCGGCGATCGATCCCATGCCGCGGTAAACCTTGTACTTTCTGCCCTGGTAGAGCTCGAACGTTCCCGGGCTCTCATCGCACCCGGCGAACATGCTGCCCATCATGCAGACATTCGCTCCGGCCGCGATCGCCTTCGTCATATCTCCGGAATACTTGATGCCGCCGTCCGCGATAATCGGGATGCCGTACTCTCTCGCCACCGCGTAGCAGTCCATGACCGCCGTGATCTGCGGCACGCCGATTCCTGCGACGACACGCGTCGTGCAGATCGAACCCGGCCCGATGCCGACCTTCACCGCGTCCGCACCGGCCTCGATCAGCGCCCTGGTCGCCTCGCCCGTCGCCACATTGCCAGCGATCACCTGCAGATCCGGGAAATGCTCCTTTACCATGCGCACACAGCGGATGACGTTCGCGGAGTGCCCGTGCGCGCTGTCCAGCACGACCACGTCCACCTGCGCCTCGACCAGCGCTGCCGTGCGCTCGAGCACATTCGCGGTGATGCCGATCGCCGCGCCGCAGAGCAGACGGCCCTGATCGTCCTTCGCAGAATTCGGGTACTTGATCTGCTTCTCGATATCCTTTATCGTGATAAGACCCTTCAGATTGAAATTGTCATCTACGATCGGCAGCTTTTCCTTGCGCGCCTTCGCGAGGATCTTCTTCGCCTCCTCGATCGTCGTGCCGACCTTCGCCGTGATCAGCCCCTCCGACGTCATGGATTCCTTGATCTTCTTGGAGAAATCCTCCTCGAACAGAAGGTCGCGGTTGGTGATGATACCGACCAGCCTGCCGTTCTCCGTGATCGGCACGCCTGAGATCCGGAACTTCGCCATCAGCTCATTCGCGTCCGCCAGCGTGTGCTCCGGTGAGAGATAAAACGGATCCGTGATGACTCCGTTCTCCGAACGCTTTACCTTATCTACCTCTTCTGCCTGCTGCTCAATAGACATGTTCTTATGAATGATGCCGATTCCACCCTGTCTCGCCATCGCGATTGCCATGCGATGCTCTGTCACGGTGTCCATGCCGGCGCTCATCATAGGAATATTCAGCTGGATTTTCTTGGTCAGGTGTGTGGTCAAATCCACTTGATTCGGGATCACTTCCGAGTAGGACGGCACAAGCAGCACATCGTCGAATGTGATTCCCTCGCCTATAATCTTTCCCATGTCAATTTCCTCACTTTCTGGATCGTTTTTATCCGCCAGGTATCCTCCCAGATACAGGCACAAAGCTGTAAAGTCCGCCTCCGGCCCTACAGTGCTTAGATATGTAGCTTTGAATACATACTCTAACAAATTCACATTTCAATGTCAACACCGTTTTTAGAAAAATTTTATATAAAGGGAGGATGCCACAGTCAGCGGCACCCTCCGGTCTTCTCAGTACAGATTTACTTTTCTCGGGGCAAGCCTGCGCAGATCGGTCAGGATCGAGTCCTCCAGCTCGACCTTGATCATCTCCCGGCCCTTCTCCTTGTTCACAATCAGGATGTAGCTCTTCGCGTGCGGATCCAGCGACGTGAAATCCTTCACCTTGAGTCCCTTCTGGTTCCGGAAGGAATCGAGCGCATGCGAGTTCGCCGGGGCGAGGATCTCAAGCTCGGAGACGTCGTAGCTGCCCATCTTTTTCCGTCTCTGCTTCGAGTAGATCGCATCGATGTCGAGCTCCCCGTTGACGTACAGGTACTCAAACTCCACGTCAAACTTCGGCACGAAGAAGTAGCACGCGACGAGCAGCGCGACTCCCGCGATCAGGAACGGCCAGATCACAATCCCGAAGAAGATGCAGATCGCCGTCAGCGCGATCATCAGCCCCTTCAACACCTTTTTGCCCGCAGGCGTCTCCCTCTTGATCAAAATTTCCTTGTACGTATCACCCATTTTTCTTTCCTCCAAATATCCGTTTCTCTTTTTCTTTCTTCCCGTCTCCGGGCAATGTCCCGGGACACTGTATGCCGCCGCAGCTCAGACTCCGCCGCCCTCCATCAGGTAGGTGAGGAAGGTGCCTCCCATCTCCACGTTCTTCGCGCTCGCCATGAGCACCGCGTAGACCTCCTCGCCATAGTAAAGGTTCGTCTCCTGGATGAGCGGCGCATCCTTTACATTGAGTCCGACCGGGATCTCTTCGCCGGTCTCCTCGTCCTTGCCGTACTCGATTCGGTCAGCCCACTGCGCAAGCTGCTCCTCGGAGAGCGCCTCCGAGAGATCCAGCAGCCCGCAGGCATCCCGGTACCGCTCAAAATATTTGCGGTCGAGCAGCACCACATCCATGTCGCCCGCCGCGGTCAGCGCGGACACCTTCATCTGCGCAGCCATCGAATACTCGCTGACATTCTCGTCATCCAGCGCGATACTCGTGTCAATCGTAATCTCATCGTGCACTCCGAGCCCGCCAATATACTCGCCGAAATCCGCAGCCACAGCCTCCGGATCCATCGCATCATACGCACAGTTCACCATGTAGACATTCAGGAGATGGTTTATCTGCTTGTTGTGGTAGACGCTGACCCCAATAGAGATCACAGCGATCACGCAGAGAATCGCCACCATCAGCGGCTTGTAGTAATCCCATATATAGCCGATCCGCTCTCTCCACGTCAGGGCGGAAAGTTTCTTCCACTCCTCCCGTATGATGTCCCGAATTGATCGTTCGTCCATTTGCCGTCCTTATCCTCCGTTCCTATTTACGCTCCTACCAGTGTAACACAAATGAGGGCAAACGTCCATCCGTTTGCCCTCATTTTATAAAGATTTTAGATTACATCATTCCCATGCCGCCCTGGCCGCCTGCCGGCATTGCCGGGGTATCCTCTTTGATGATTCCCACTACGGACTCTGTGGTCAGAAGCGTGGACGCTACGCTGGTCGCGTTCTGCAGTGCGCTTCTCGTCACCTTCGCCGGATCCAGGATGCCTGCCTGAACCATATCCACGTACTCTTCCTTATACGCATCGAAGCCTGTGCCGACCTCGGACTCGCGCACCTTGTTGACGATCACCGCGCCCTCAAGGCCTGCGTTTGCAGCGATGTGGAACAGCGGGGACTCCAGTGCCTTCAGGATGATGTTCGCACCGGTCTTCTCGTCGCCCTCAAGCGTTGCAGCCATCTCTGCGACCTTCTTCGCAGCGTGAACGTAAGCGCTTCCGCCGCCTGCGATGATGCCCTCCTCGACAGCCGCTCTCGTCGCGTTCAGCGCGTCCTCCATGCGGAGCTTCGCTTCCTTCATCTCGGTCTCGGTCGCCGCGCCGACACGGATCACCGCTACGCCGCCTGCCAGCTTCGCCAGACGCTCCTGCAGCTTCTCCTTGTCGAACTCAGACTTTGTCTCCTCGATCTGAGCCTTGATCTGAGCCACTCTCGCCTGGATCTCAGCCTTGTCGCCCATACCGTCAACGATCACGGTATTCTCCTTCTGTACCTTCACGGACTTCGCATGTCCGAGCATCTCCATCGTCGCATCCTTCAGCTCGATGCCGACCTCCTCGGAGATCACCTGGCCGCCTGTCAGGATCGCGATGTCGCGCAGCATCTCTTTTCTTCTGTCGCCGTAGCCCGGAGCCTTCACGCCTACTACGGAGAAGGTGCCGCGCAGCTTGTTGACGATCAGCGTCGTCAGAGCCTCGCCCTCGATGTCCTCAGCGATGATCAGGAGCTTTCTTCCGCTCTGCACGATCTGCTCGAGCAGCGGCAGGATCTCCTGGATATTGCTGATCTTCTTGTCTGTGATCAGGATGCACGGATCATCCAGAACTGCTTCCATCTTCTCCATGTCCGTTGCCATGTAAGCGGAGATGTAGCCTCTGTCAAACTGCATACCCTCTACCAGATCCAGCTCGGTCTGCATGGTCTTGGACTCCTCGATCGTGATCACGCCGTCGCCTGTGACCTTCTCCATCGCATCTGCGACGAGCTGTCCTACCGTCTCATCCCCTGAGGAAACGGTTGCGACTCTTGCGATCTGCTCCTTGCCGCTTACCTTCTGGCTCATATCCTTGATCGCAGCCACTGCGACGTCGGTAGCCTTCTTCATGCCCTTTCTGAGCACGATCGGGTTCGCGCCTGCTGCCAGGTTCTTCATGCCCTCGTGTACCATCGCCTGCGCCAGAACGGTTGCGGTCGTGGTGCCGTCGCCTGCCACGTCATTCGTCTTGGATGCAACCTCCTTGATCAGCTGAGCGCCCATATTCTCAAATGAATCCTCGAGCTCGATCTCCTTCGCGATCGTCACGCCGTCGTTCGTGATCAGCGGTGAGCCGTACTGCTTGTCGAGCACTACATTTCTTCCCTTCGGTCCAAGCGTCACGCGAACCGTGTCTGCCAGCTTATTGACACCAGCCTCCAGAGCCTTTCTTGCCTCTGCGCCATACTTAATTTCCTTTGCCATAATAATCCGCTCTCCTTTTCAATCTTGTTGTGATAGTTCTTACTCTACAATCGCCAGAATGTCGCTCTGCTTTACGATAATGTACTCTTCCTCGCCAAGCTTCACTTCATTTCCCGAATACTTGGAGTAGATTACCTTGTCGCCGACCTTCACCTGCATCGTAACTTCCTTGCCGTCTACCGTTCCGCCAGGGCCTACCGCGACGACCTCTGCCTCCTGCGGCTTCTCCTGCGTCTTGCTGGTCAGGATGATGCCGGACTTCGTCGTCTCCTCCGCCTCGAACTGCTTCAACACAACTCTGTCACCCAACGGTACTAACTTCATATTTAATTCCTCCTTAAATGATTTACTTTCATTCTGGTCTCTATTCACTCTTTCTTTGCTAGCACTCATCAAGGTCGAGTGCTAATCAACAATGCTATATTAATGAAATCACAGCAATAATGCAAATTCATCATTTCGCAGAAAACAGGAGTAATACGTCTTTATTCTCTGTTTTACTCTTAAATACTCGTTTATACTTACTTATTCATTTTTTCCGGGAGGCATATTACATCTTCACGTAGGTGTGCACCCGCGCGGAGCATTTTTATGTCGTAGGAGATGCAGCTTTCCATGACACAAAAAGACGCCTGCCAACTGCAGACGCCCTCCTTTTTCCACCCGCCTCTCTGACAGGTCTCCTGCCTGTCCATGATGCGGATGTCTCTTTATGCAGATGCCTCGCTATATGGATGTCTCCTTCCGGGCCGGCCTTGCGTAGCCGTTGTCGAGATTCTTGCTCTTTTTGATCTCCTCGAGCTCGTCAAACACGACATCGTTGAGCACCTTGATGTAGGTCCCCTTCATGCCGGAGGAGCGCGACTCGATCACCCCTGCACTCTCAAACTTCCGCAGCGCATTGACAATCACAGAGCGCGTAATGCCGACGCGGTCCGCAATCTTGCTCGCCACGAGAATCCCCTCCGTGCCGTCCAGCTCGTCGAAGATATGGATGATCGCCTCCATCTCGGAAAATGACAGCGTGCTGATCGCGGATTTGACGATCTGGACCTTGCGGTTCTCCTCCGCGTTCTCCTCATTTACGGAGCGCATCATCTCCAGCCCGACCACCGTCGTGCCGTACTCACTCAGGATGATATCGTCGATCTCATACTGGCCGCCGCACTTGTACATGAACACCGTGCCAAGGCGCTCGCCCGCGATGTCGATCGGATTGATGATCGCCTGATATTTGCGGATGTCCTCTCCCTCAAAGCCAAGTGTCTCAAGATTGACATTTTCCTTCGTCGAGAGCACACCGAGAAAACGCTCATTCAAGAGCGGATCAATGAATCCGCCTACCTTGTCCACAATCAGCTCGCCGATCTCCTCCACTCCGTCGCACAAACCGACGCCCAATACCTTCCCTTTCCGGCTGATCACCAGAATATTGGAATTCAGAATCCCCGTAAGCACGTCACAGATGTCATTAAACACGACCTTGCTCGTGTTGTTGTTATGTAGGAGCTGATTTATTTTCCTGGTCTTATCCAGCAACTGTACACTCATGTCAAACCTCCTCTGCATACCTCTGGCTCTTTCCTGCTATTTGTTAGTGTAACACATCATTTTCAGAAAATCAACGGATATTACCCGCATTTTTTGTAACAGTTTCAATATTTACAAACAGTTCAGATACCTCGGCAAACGCATACGCAATCCGGTGCGGCGACAGCCCACCGCATAACGCTTCGGCTGGCCGCCGGCAGGAATCAAAAAAGAGGCTGCCGGCAGTTTCGCAGCCCCTCTTCCTGTCATTTTATCGTTTTCCCTGCCCCGGTGAGCGCTACTCCTCATCGGGCTTCGCACAGACATAGCCGCAGTTCTTGTCCGCGCACACGAGCCGGTTGCCCTTCTCAAGCATATACCCGCCGCACTGCGGACAGCTCTGCTTTGACGGCTTCTGCCAGGACATGAACTCGCACTCCGGATTGCCCTCGCAGCCATAGTATCTCCGCCCCTTCTTCGTCTTGCGGATCACGACATCCTTGCCGCAGAACGGGCAGGCGACACCGATCTTCTCCAGATACGGCTTCGTGTTCCGGCACTCCGGGAATCCCGGGCAGGCCAGGAACCTGCCGTGAGGGCCGTACTTCACCACCATGTTCCGCCCGCACTCCTCGCAGACGACATCCGTCACCTCGTCCTCGATCTGAACCTTCTCGAGCGTCTTGCCCGCCTCCTGCACCGCCTCGTCCAGGTCCGGGTAGAAGTTCTCAACGACGGTCTTCCAGTGCACCTTTCCCTCGCCAACCAGATCGAGCAGCGACTCCATGTTCGCCGTGAAGCTCACATCCACAATGCTCGGAAATGCCTCCTTCATGATCCGGTTGACCACCTCGCCGAGCTCCGTCATGTACAGATTCTTATTCTCCTTCGCGACGTACCGGCGCGCGATGATCGTCGTGATCGTCGGGGCGTACGTGCTGGGGCGTCCGATCCCGAGCTCCTCGAGCGTGCGCACCAGCGACGCCTCCGTGTAGTGCGCCGGCGGCTGGGTGAAATGCTGCTTGCACTCCAACTCCTTCATCGCGAGCTCCATCCCGGGCTCGAGTCTTCCGGTGAGGACGTTATTCTCCTCTTTCTCCTCCTCGCTCTCGGTGTAGACGCTGCGGAAACCGTCAAACACTACCCGCGATGCCGAGACGTTGAAGCGGTATCCCGCCGCCTTGATCCGCACGGCGGTCGTCTCGTAGCGCGCGGGCGTCATGCGGCTCGCCGCAAAGCGCTTCCAGATCAGCTGATACAGGCGGAACTGGTCGCGCGTCAGCGATTCTTTCACCTCGAGCGGCGTCCGGCTGATGTCTGTCGGGCGGATCGCCTCATGCGCGTCCTGTATTTTCTTCCCACCGTTCGCGTCCTCCACGCGCTCTGCCGCGTACGGCTCCCCGTACTGCGTCCCGATATAAGCACGCGCGGCGGCGTCCGCCTCCTCGGAAATGCGGGTGGAATCCGTACGCAGGTATGTGATCAGACCGACCGTGCCGCTGCCCTTCAGCTCGACGCCCTCGTACAGCTGCTGCGCCAGCCGCATCGTCTTCTGTGTCGAGAAATTCAGCACATTGGCCGCCTCCTGCTGCAGCGTGCTCGTCGTAAACGGAGCCGGCGCCTTCTTCGAGCGCTCGCTCTTCTTAACCTCCTCGACGACATAGTGCGCGCCCTCCAGCTCTTTCCTGAGCGCATTCATCTGCTCCTCGGACTCGATCGGCAGCTTCTTCCCATTGCCGTAGAACTTGGCCACGAGCGGCTTCCGCTCGCCCGGCGCCAGCAGATGCGCGTCCAGGGTCCAGAACTCCTGCGGGATGAAAGCGTTGATCTCGTCCTCGCGGTCCCCGATGATGCGCAGCGCGACGGACTGTACCCGCCCGGCACTCAGTCCCCTCTTGACCTTCTCCCACAAAAGCGGGCTGATCCGGTAGCCCACCATACGGTCCAGCATACGTCGCGTCTGCTGTGCATCCACCAGATCCATGTCGATCGGCCGCGCGTGCTTCAAAGATTCCTTCACCGCGGTCTTCGTAATCTCGTTAAATGTGATTCTCTGCTGCTTTTTCTCATCCAGCTTCAGCGCCTCCGCCAGATGCCAGGAGATCGCCTCGCCCTCGCGGTCCGGGTCCGTCGCCAGATAGACCTTATCTGCCTTCTTCCCCGCCTTGCGCAGCGCAGCCAGAATGTCCCCTTTTCCTCTTATTGTAATATACTTCGGCTCAAAGTCATGCTCCACGTCAATGCCGAGCTGGCTCTTCGGCAGATCGCGGACGTGTCCGTTTGACGCGAGCACCTCGTAGTTCGAGCCGAGAAACTTCTTGATTGTCTTAACCTTCGCAGGTGACTCAACGATCACCAGATACTTTGGCATAGCAACTACCTCCCATGAAACAGAAAGGCAGCGACCGCGCCCTCCTATCTCACCTTTACATAATAATTTCGCTCTACCTCCTTCGCGAACCCTTTCTCCTCCAGCGCCAGCAGGCTGCCGCTCAGATCCGCGAGGGAAAGTGAGGTGCACTCTGCCAGCTCCCACAGGCTTTTCGAATGCAAACCGAGACTACTATACACTAATTTTTCGGAGGGCGCAAGCGTTATGTTAAGCGTCCGGCGCTTTTTTTGCTCCCGAAAATCGGGAAATACCTGTTCCGCAAAGCTTTCCGCAGACAAAATCACGCCTGCTCCCTGTGCGATCAGCTCATTGCATCCGCGGCTCAGCTCATCATCCAGCCTGCCCGGCACCGCCAGGACAGCCCGCCCCTGCTCCAGCGCGTAGTCCGCCGTGATCAGAGAACCGCTGCCGTGACGCGCCTCCACCACCGCAACGACATCCGCCAGCCCGCTGATCAGCCGGTTCCGCATCGGGAAATGCGCGCGCAGCGGCCGTGTCCCGGGCGGGAACTCAGAGATCACACCACCCTCCCGCTCAAGCCGATCAAACAGCAGCTCGTTCGCCTTGGGGTAGCGGATCTCCACACTGCTCCCGACGATCCCGTAGCTCGCGCCGCCGTGCGCGAGCGCCGCCCACTGTGCCGCGCCGTCGATCCCGTACGCCGCGCCGCTGATCACCACGCCCCCGGCCTCGGCCGTCTGCCTCGCGAGCTGCTCTGCGAGCACCCGCCCATAGTGCGTGCAGACCCGCGACCCGATCACCGCGACTGCGCGCTTCCCGGCATCTGGGAGCGCGCCGCGGTAGAACAGCCCGTACGGCCGGTTTTTCAGCTCCCGCAGCCGCATCGGATAGAGGGGATGTACATTGCTGATAAATTGTATTCCCAGCGCTCTTCTCTTATGCACCGTATCCGCCGGTGCGCTCTCTGCCTGATAAGCGATGACATGGTCGACCCACACGCATCCATGCTCCCTCAGGTGCAGTAGCTCCGCCCGCGAGGCATGGTACACCGCCTCCGGACTGCCGAAACAGCGCAGCAGCACCTCCCGGTGCATGTAGTAGATCCCCGGGATGCTGCACAGCCACTCCCACAGGGACTCCGATCTGGCTGTGTGTTCTTCTGTGTATTCTTCTGTGTGCTCTTCTGTGTGCTCTTCTGCGCGTTCCGGTGCGGAATCTCCGCCTGCCTTCTGTCCGCACGGTTCCACTGTATCTCTTTTTGCTTCCATCTGTACCCTGATTGCCTCCGACACTTCCCCGACACTCTTTTTGTTTCTGTCTCTATCCAAATAGCTTCCGCAATTTAATCCGCACACCCTTCTCCTCGCTCTCGATCTATCCTTCTGCCAGCTACATCAACAGCTCCGACGCGCGGTAGAGCACCGCCTCGTGCAGATGACGGGACTCTATCTGCTCTGCCCCGTCCAGGTCTGCGATCGTCCGCGCGACCTTGAGCATCCGGTGGTAGGCGCGCGCCGTCAGCTGCTTCCGCTCATAAATGTCCTTTATCTGCCGCCGCGCCTCGGTCCCGAGCGCACAGTACCGCTCGAGCGCTCCGGCAGGCACCCTGGAATTGAACAGAAACGGCTGTCCTCGGTAGCGCTCACGCTGAACGGCGTGCGCCCTGACCACGCGGCTGCGAATCTCCTCCGAGCTCTCCGCATGGCCGTGCGCTGTCAGCTCTTCATAGCCAATCGTCTGTGCTTCCACATGCAGGTCGATGCGATCGAGCAGCGGGCGGCTGATCCGCCCGAGATACCGGCGCACATCGCTCTCCCTGCAGCGGCACCGCCTCCGATCCGGATAGTACCCGCATTTACAGGGATTCCGCGACGCCACGAGCATAAAATCCGCCGGAAATACAAACTGCCCGCGATTCCTCGCGATCCGCACCTCCCCGTCCTCAAGTGGCTGGCGCAGAATCTCCAGCGTCTCCGTCCGGAATTCCGGCAGCTCATCGAGATACAGCACGCCGTGGTGCGCCAAGCTGATCTCCCCCGGCCGCGGAACCACCCCGCCGCCCGCAAGCGCAATCGCGGAAATCGTATGGTGCGGCATCCGAAACGGGCGGGCGGTCAGAATCCCGTCCTCCGGCAGCGTCCCCGCGACGCTGTGAATTCGCGACACCTCGAGAGACTCCTCGAGCGAGAGCGGCGGCAGGATCGAGGGAATCCGTTTTGCTATCATCGACTTGCCCGAGCCCGGCGGTCCGCTGATCAGCAGATTGTGCATCCCGGCCGCCGCAACCTCCGCGGCCCGCCGCACCAGCCGCTGCCCGTGAATGTCGGCAAAATCCAGCAAGCCCTCCTGATCCGGATGGCGAAATTTTTCTTCTATATTAATAGCAGTCCGTTTCACACAGTCCACGCCGGTCAGGTGTCGAACGGCCGCCCGCAAGTCCTGCACCCCGAATACCTCGATTCCCTCAATCGCCGCTCCCTCCTTCGCGTTCGCCAGCGGAACCATACAGCTGCGGCAGCCACTCTGCCTCGCCTCCATCACCATCCCGAGAATACCGTGAATCCCCTGCACACTCCCATCCAACCCAAGCTCCCCCGCAAAGAAAACACCGTCCAGCACCTCCCCCGGCAAGTACCCGTACGATGCCATCACCGCAACCGCAATCGGCAGATCAAACCCTGCCCCCGACTTCCGTATATCTCCCGGCGCAAGATTCACCGTGATATGCTTCGGCGGAAGACGAAAACCAGAATTCCTGAGCGCAGTCCGCACCCGATCCTGCGCCTCCCGCACCTCCGACGCCAGATAGCCCACCATCGAAAAACACGGCAGCCCATCACTGACATCCACCTCAACCGAAACCATCTTACTCTCTATCCCATTTATAGCCGCAGAACACACCTTACTAAACATCCAGACCCCTCTCCTCTTCCTGTTCCTCAATTCTACGTATTTCTGTATTTCTACGTTTCTACATTTCTGCGTTTCCGCGTTTCTATATTTCTGCATTTCTACGTTTTTGCATTTCTGTATTTCTACATTTCTGCATTTCTACGTTTCTGCTTTTCTACATTTCTACGTTTCTACGTTTCTGCTTTTCTACATTTCTGCTTTTCTACGTTTCTACATTTCTGCTTTTCTATATTTCTGCATTTCTACGTTTCTACATTTCTACGTTTCTGCATTTCTGTTTTTCTGTTTTTCTACGTTTCTGCATTTCCACATTTCTATATTTCTGCATTTCTACGCTTCTGCATTTCCACATTTCTGTATTTCTACATTTCTGCTTTTCTACTTTTCTACTTTTCTGCTTTTCTGCTTTTCTGCTTTTCTGCTTTTCTGCCTTCCTACATTTCCATATTTTTGCGTTTCTGCATTTTTATTTCTTTCCTTTGAAATCCCACATATTCCTTTATATATGTTTTATTTTGTTTATTATATATATTTAGTTGTTTATATGCTATCATATAGACTTCAAAAATGCAAGTACTTCCAACATATTTTTCATCCTGCGGAAAATACTAATAGTACAGTTCAGCCAGCCACCGTCAGAGAAGATTGCAGAGCCGCCGGAGCGTGACTATCGCGAGTCTTTACAAGCACTTGGGTCCCGGAAGGTCGGAGCATCTGTAAAAATTCTGCCTTCCGGCAGAATTTTTAGCTGGCTCTGTCTGAGCCAACTGTGCATCCGGCACAGTTGGCGAGTTGCCAGCGGCAGATGCGCAGGCCTCCCGGGACCCTAGTGCTTGTAGACGAGCGATTCGGAACGTTCCGGCGGCTCTGCAATCTTCTCGTCCGGCCTGGCCAAACAATACCACGATAACATCCCACCCCAGAAAGGACCCATCTACCATGAATACCCACAACACCCCAACCAAAGCCCACACCCAAAAAAGAGAGCCCAGCTTCGCTGACCTCTCTATCCCCGCACACTCTGATTTTTCCCGAAGAATCTGTTCCTCCACCGACTGCACCGGCCTAATCCCCGCGCTCCCTGACTCCGACGCCGAACTCGAGGCATACGAGGAGATGTACGCCTTCTGCCAACGCTGTGTAACGCCGCAGTCCACAAACGATCTCACCCCGCCACAGACACCCGCCGCTCACACTCAACCCCAGACATCAGGCGCCCACAGACCTCCTCAGACATCGGACACTCACAGACCTCCTCAGACATCGAGCACTCACAGGCCCCCTCAGGCATCTGGCACTCACAGACCCCCTCAGCCCCCGAGCGCTCCCAAACAGCCATAACCTACCCCATCAGCCGCCACCCATTCTCCCGCAGCCATCTGCGCCTCTGCTCGTAATCCGGCAGAACCCGCGCCACCTCGGCCCAGAAAAGCGGCGAGTGGTTCATCTGCTTCCGGTGGCACAACTCGTGCACCACGACGTAATCCAGGATCTCAGGCGGAGCCATCACGAGGCGGAAATTGAAATTCAGATTCCCCGCGCGGCTGCAGCTCCCCCAGCGCGTCTTCTGATCCCGGATCGTAATCCGGCCAAAGGTCACGCCGACCAGCGGCGCATAATACGCCGCGCGCTGCGCAAAGCGCACCAGCGCCTGCTCCACACACACTTCCCTCTGCTCCGGCGAGAGCGGCGCGACCTCTCTTTGCCGCTGCTCCCTCTGCCGGACCAGCTTCTCCTGATGCGAGCGGATCCAGCCGTCCTTCTCCTGCAAGAACGCGCAGATCCGCTCCTCGGACATCCGAAGCGGCGCGCGCACGACCAGACTCCCGTCCTCGCAAATCTGCAGAGTCAGACTCTTCCGGCTGCTGCGCACCAAGCGTGCCGTATGGCCGGCAGCGGTAATCTGTTTCCCCTCATCCTCCCTGCTTCCACTCCTGCCGCTCATAGCCGCCAGACTCCTCTCCTCTTACTGCGGCATCCAGCTCCACGCGAGCGGAGAAGCCGATACCACATTGATCCACGAAACATAGCCTCCCTCCAGCCGTTTTTCTCCGACTGCATCCGGGAAGATAGCCGGGCGCGCCTCTGTCAACTCCGGAAGCTCTGCGACTCTGCCGGACAGATAGTCCTCCACGCGCTCCGCAGCGCTCGCCAGTCTCCCTTCCAACGCGTGATACCGCATGTCCAGGATCTCCCAGCCGCACACCTTCGCCTCGCGCAGCCACAACTCCCTGCGCAGCCTCCGGCACTGCTCCACCTGAACTCTCAGCTTCGGAAGCACCGTCTGCGCAAGACACTTCAGCGTCTCCCTGTCCCCGCTCTCGTACGATTGCACGAGCGTCAGCCCCAGGTCCGCCTTCTGCGACAGCGTCTCCGCATACGCGCGGTAAAAGTCCAGAATCCTGCGCATCTCGGCCGCCCAGAACGGATCCCCACACGCATTTCCTGCACCGCTGTGCGCGAACTCCGCACCCCGACCCGCCGGCGCAGCTGCCGCAAGCTGCTCCCCGAGCTTCCTATAATATGCGCCGTACCGCACGCCCTCGGTCTGTCCGTCGTACCTTCCGAGCATCGGATCCTCGAAAAACAGGCACTTTGACGGATTCACACCGATATTCTGCTCCGTCACCTCCGCCTCCATGCGATCAAACGCGCCCAGCAGGCAGTACGCGTCGTAGGAGCAGCCGGTCAGGAACTCAAATTTTTCCCGCACCCGCGACTCCTCCGGTATCTCGCCGAACCCGTACTCTGCGGCCAGCAGCACCGGCCCGAGCGCCGAGAAGACAGGCGTCTCCGTCCCGTCATCTCCCCAGAGCGTGCAGACTACCTCGCGCACCTGCTCGGCTCTGCACGCGCCAAGCGCCGCCGCGGTCACAGCCCTCGCCGCTCCCAGATCCGGCGCCAACCCGCTCCAGGTCCAGGCACCGCCCGCGAAGATCACCCGGTCCGTCAGCTCCCGGTGCATCCGCAGGTAATTCCGATAGAACGTCTCATCCGTGTGGTAATAATCCCAGTACACGAGCGTCATGCCCTCCGGGGGCCGCTCCCCGCTTTGCATGTCCGCGTCAAACGGCACGTTGTAGTACTCCTCCGTCTCCGAGTGCACGCGGAAATACATGTCTGACCAGATCATCGGCTCCAGCCCCTCCTCGCGGCAAATCTCCATCACCCGCTCCATGTGCTGCCGGATGATCGCCCGCTTTGGCGTATATCCGTTGCGGATCAGGTACTGCCCGAGCCCCAGCGTCCACGCCTCATCCATTCCCAGGTGGACCCTGCGCGTGGAGAAACACTCAGAGACCTGGTGAATGCACGCCCGCAGGAAGGTGTAGACCTCCTTGTCCCCCACCATCACAATATCGCTCGTGTCGCGCAGCCGGCGCATCGCGGGCCAGCCAAGCGGCTGCTGGAGGTGTCCGAGCGACTGGATACACGGGATCAGCTCGATCCCAAACACCTGCGCATACCGGTCCAGCTCTATGAGCTCCTCTCTCGTATACCGGCCGCGCAGCGCCCCGAAATACGGGTACCCGGGCACCTCGTACGTATCCTCCGTATACAGCATCATCGTGTTCATCCCGACCGCCGCCTGCATCCGCATCCAGGCCTTTGCCGCACTCAGGTCCATCACGGCGTTCCTCGAGCAGTCGATCATGCACCCGTTGCGGTCAAACGCCACGCGCTCCGTCCAGGCAAAGGGTGCTCCCTCCCCGTCCCGCTCCAGCCGCATCACCAGCGTCATCAGCGCCCGGAACAAAAACGTCCGCCCGGGCGCGCAGAGCCTGGCACACCCGTCCCGGTAACTTCCCGTGATCTCGCCGGCCTCCCCGACGCTCATGTGCACCAAAATCCCGCCCCTGCAGTCATAGCCGCGCTCCCCGAGCAGCTCCCGAAAGCCCTCCGCGCAGCCGCAGCCGTCCTCGATTAACTGAAAATCCATCCGAAATCCCTCCCATTCGTCTCGTATCGTCCTGCTCTCATTTTACAATGTCCGTGCATCAAGCACAACTTTTTTTGGGTTTTTTCTTCCTTTTTTTTACCATCGCGAACTTTATCTTGACTTCTGTGCTTTAACGCATTATAATCTTCAAAGAATTTATTTTACATATTCTGAGGAGGTACGATTTTATGAAAAAGAAAATGATTTCTACAGTTCTCGCGGCCGCGGCCCTCACCGCTGTGACGGTGACAGGCGTCAGCGCTGAGGAGACTCAGACTTACACGGTAGGTATCTGCCAGCTCGTACAGCACGACGCGCTCGACGCTGCCACTCAGGGCTTCAAGGATGCACTGACCGACAAGCTCGGGGATGCAGTGACCTTTGACGAGCAGAACGCACAGGGCGATTCCAATACATGCTCGACCATCATCAACAGCTTCGTGTCGAACAATGTGGATCTGATTCTCGCGAACGCGACCCCGGCTCTGCAGGCGGCAGTGGCCGGCACCGACGCGATCCCGGTTCTCGGCACATCCGTCACAGAGTACGGCGTGGCGCTCGACATCGACGGCTTCGACGGCACGGTGGGCGGAAATGTGTCCGGCACCTCTGACCTCGCTCCGCTCGACGAGCAGGCTGCAATGCTGAACGAGCTGTTCCCGGATGCGAAGAACGTCGGACTCCTGTACTGCTCCGCTGAGGCAAATTCCCAGTACCAGGTAGATACCGTGAAGGCTGCGCTCGAGGAGCTCGGCTACACCTGTGAGTACTATGCATTCTCAGACTCCAACGATCTCTCTTCCGTAGTGACCACCGCTTCCTCCGAGTGCGATGTCATCTACGTGCCGACCGACAACACTGCGGCATCCAACACAGAGATCATCAACAACATCTGCCTTCCGGCACAGATTCCGGTGATCGCAGGCGAGGAGGGCATCTGCGCCGGCTGCGGCGTCGCGACGCTCTCTATCAGCTACTATGACCTCGGTTATGCGACCGGCGATATGGCAGGCAGAATCCTTGCGGACGGCGAGGACATCGCTGCGATGCCGATCGAGTACGCTCCGCAGTTCACGAAGAAGTACAATGCGGATATCTGCGCAGAGCTTGGCATCACCGTTCCGGAGGACTACGTGGCAATCGGTGCAGAGGAGGCGGAAGCTGAGACTGAGGCTGTTGAGGCGGAAACCGAGGCAGTTACCGAGTAAGTGTGTCGATGGCATCTGAACGAATGGATGATGCTGCAGCTATTCATTAGAATCATATTGTTTTCTGAGGCCGAGAATGAGAGGAGGGCAGCACCCTCCTTTCGTTTCCGGCTTTCTGACGTCATTTACAGATGGTCACTGAGGAGCATTGTTTCATCGGCCGGCAAAGCGTTTCGTCCGAATTTCCGATGTGACCGGGAGGAACCTATTTATGGAAATCATGAACCTGATTAACGCATTGCCCGGAGCCGTCGCACAGGGACTGATCTGGGGCATTATGGCGATCGGCGTGTACCTGACCTTTCGCATTCTTGATGTCGCCGATCTGACCGTCGACGGCACCATGTGCACGGGCGGAGCCGTATGCATCATGATGATGCAGGCGGGCTTTGGCGTGTGGCCGTCTCTTCTGGCCGCCACCGCAGCCGGCATGCTCGCCGGACTCGCCACCGGCATCTTTCACACCTTTATGGGGATTCCGGCGATTCTGTCCGGCATCCTGACCCAGCTTTCGCTCTACTCTGTCAACCTGAAAATCATGGGAAAAGCAAACCAGGCAATCAATGTCAGCAAATTTGACCTTCTGGTTTCTCTCCGCTACATCAAGGGCGTGCCGTTCTACCAGAACACGATCTTCCTCGTAGCCCTGTTCATCATCGCCCTGATCGCGATCCTGTACTGGTTCTTTGGCACCGAGCTCGGCTGCGCGATCCGCGCGACCGGCTGCAATAGCAGCATGTCCCGCGCGCAGGGCATCAACACCAATTTCAACACGGTGCTCGGCCTGATGCTCTCGAACGGACTCGTCGCACTCTCAAGCGCCCTGCTCGCACAGTATCAGGGCTTCGCGGATGTCAACATGGGGAGAGGAGCGATCGTGATCGGACTGGCAGCCGTGATCATCGGCGAGGCGATTTTCGGCAAAATCTTCCGCAACTTCGCGCTGCGCCTTCTGGCGGTCGCTCTCGGCTCGATCCTGTACTACCTCGTACTCCAGACCGTCATCTGGCTTGGCATTGACACGGATCTGCTGAAGCTGCTCTCCGCACTCGTCGTCGCTGTTTTCCTTGCAATCCCGTACTGGAAGGGAAAATACGTTTCAAAGCCTGTAAAGCGGGGAGGGAACACAAATGCTTGAATTACAAACCATCTATAAAACCTTTAATCCGGGCACCATCAACGAGAAAGCGGCCCTGAAGGGCATCTCGCTCTCCCTGGAGGACGGCGATTTTGTCACCGTCATCGGCGGAAACGGAGCCGGCAAATCCACCATGCTGAACGCGGTGGCAGGCACCTGGTTCGTCGACGAGGGAAAGATCCTGATCGACGGCAAGGACGTGACAAAGCTGCCGGAGCACAAGCGCGCCGTCTACCTCGGCCGCGTCTTCCAGGATCCCATGACCGGCACAGCCGCCACGATGGAAATCCAGGAGAACCTCGCGCTCGCCAGCCGGCGTGGAAAGCTGCGCTCCCTGCGCCGCGGAATCACCCGCCAGGAGCGCGAACAGTACCAGACGCTGCTCGAAACGCTCAACCTGGGGCTGGAGACGCGCATGACCTCAAAGGTCGGCCTCCTCTCCGGCGGACAGCGCCAGGCGCTGACGCTGCTCATGGCCACACTGAAAAAGCCGAAGCTGCTGCTGCTCGACGAGCACACAGCCGCACTAGACCCGAAGACCGCCGCAAAGGTGCTCGAGATCACCGACCAGATCGTGAACCGCGATCACCTGACCACGCTGATGATCACCCACAACATGCGCGATGCCATCGCGCACGGCAACCGCCTCATCATGATGAGCGAGGGCCGGATCATCCTCGATATCCGCGGCGAGGACAAGAAAAAGCTGACCGTCCAGAACCTGCTCGACCAGTTCGAGAAGGCCAGCGGCGAGGAGTTCTCCAACGACCAGGCGCTGCTCGGCTAAATACAACAACTCTTATGACACAAGAAGACCTCAGAAAAGAACCTGCAGTTATCTCTGCGAAGCCTCTCCTGAGGTCTTTTTCTTTTCCTATTACCCATGAAACTCTCCGAGTTTTCTCAGGATGCGGATCAGCTCACGGCTGTCCTCCTCCCCCAGATACCGCCTCAGCTTCCCATACCACGCCAGGACGCGCTGATTCATCCAGACCGCCTGGTCCCGGCCCTGCGCCGTGATATGTACGATCACGCGGCGGCTGTCCTTGGGGTCCTCGTCCCGGATGATCAGCTGCTTCTCCTCAAGCCGGCGCAGAATATCTGCCATCCGGCCCGAGCCGACTCCCAGCTGATCCTTCAGAAATCCGGGTGTCACGCCATCTCTCTGATACGCCAGATAGTGCAGCAATCCCTCCTCGCCGCTCGCGCTCGCCGTCGTCACCTTCTGCTCCCTGCGCCTGCCGAGCCCCGCGAACAGCGTGTACAGCTCCTCGCTGATCGCGTCGGGGGACGCTTCCGCTTCGACTCTCTCTTCCCTCGAAGCTGTCGACATGTCACTCCCTCCTGTCTCTTGGCACGTACTCCCTCTGGACCATCAGGCTCTTGTACGCCGGACGGATAATCTTGTCCATGCTCACGAGCTCCTCCATCCGGTGCGCGCTCCAGCCCGCGATCCGCGCGATGGCGAACAGCGGCGTGTACAGCTCGACCGGAATCCCCAGCATGTCATAGACAAAGCCGCTGTAGAAGTCGACATTCGGGCTGACTCCCTTGTACATCTTGCGCTGCTTCGCAATCAGCAGCGGCGCAATCCGCTCAATCCGCTCGTACAGCCCCATATCGTCCTCCCGCTGCTTCTGCACCGCCAGCCGCTCGACGAACCGCTTCAGCACGCGCTCACGCGGGTCCGACACGGAGTAGACGGCGTGCCCCATTCCGTAGATCAGCCCCTTCCGGTCAAAGGCCTCCTTGTTCAGAATCTTCGCCAGATAGTGCTCGATCTCCTCGTCATCCCTGTGATCCTTCACATTTGCCCGGATATCGTCCATCATCTTCATGACCATCAGGTTCGCCCCGCCGTGCTTTGGCCCCTTCAGGGACGAGAGCGCCGCCGCAATCGCGGAGTACGTGTCAGATCCGGACGAGGTCACCACACGCGTCGTAAAGGTCGAGTTATTTCCTCCGCCGTGCTCCATGTGCAGGATCAGCGCCACCTCGAGCGCCTTCGCCTCGAGATGATTGAACTGCGTGTCCGGGCGCAGCATGCGCAGGAAATTCTCCGCGGTCGAGAGCGCCGGGTCGGGCCGGTGGATGTACATGCTCCCGTCCTTCTCATAGTGGTTGTACGCGTGGTAGCCGTACACCGCCAGCAGAGAGAAAATGCTGATCAGCATAATCGACTGGCGCAACACATTGTCCAGATCCAATACCGTCGCCTGCTTGTCGTACGACGCAAGCGTCAGCACGCTCTTCGTCATCGAGTTCATGATGTCGACGCTCGGCGCCTTCATGATGACATCCCTCGTAAAATTCGTCGGCAGATCGCGGCACTCGGCCAGCACCTGCTTGAACTCCTCCATGTCTCCGGTCGACGGCAGCTCTCCGAACAGCAGCAGATACGCCGTCTCCTCGAATCCGAACAGTCCGTCTCCGCTGCCACGGATCAGATCCTCCACGTTGTAGCCGCGATACCAGAGCTTGCCGTCACACGGAACCCGCTTCCCATCCTTCTCCTCAAATGCGACGATGCTGGAAATATTGGTCAGGCCAGTCAGCACACCTTGTCCGTTCAGATCGCGCAGGCCGCGCTTTACCCCGTACTGCAGATACAGATCCTTGTCAATCTGATCCACACTGGCACACTGCGCCGCATGTGCTTTTACATATTCATTCATATTCATATTTGACCTCCTCCTGTTGCCGGGCCTTCGGGTTCCATTATCTCGCACTGCGAGTTTTTCTCATCTTACCATCTTATTCCAAAAAGTCAATAGACTTTATAAAATCTTAACTTCTTTCCCTCTTCTTTTATAGAAAAGAAATGCCCGCACGGCCACTTCGCCGCCAGGCATCCTTTGTACGCTCATTTTTCTTTGTAGTATAGCAGACAGTGGCAGTAGCCCTCAAAATCGGGATCCGCGATCTGCTCGCGGAACTCCCTGCACATGCACTTTGTGTCCGCTGAAATCTCCCTGCGGCAGGGGCAGTACCCGTTCTTTGCCTTCAATCCCTCCCTGATCGATTGAACGATCTCCGGATTCTCATTCAGACGCACCTTCATAGTTCAGCCTCCCCTCCATTCAGATCAGCCAGGACGCCATACAGGCAAGCCTGCACGGTCCGTCTTTCCATTTTCATGCATGGTCAAACGGCAGCGGCAGCTCAGCCGAGCAGCTCCGCGACCGCCTGCTCCTTCGGCCGGTAGCCTACCACCGTCTTCGCGACCTTTCCCTCTTTTACCAGCACGAGCATCGGGATCGCGGTCACGCCGAAGCGGTCCGCCAGCTCCGGCTCCTCATCCACGTTGACCTTTCCCACCACGATCTCCGGGTGCTCCTCGCCAATCTCATCCACGATCGGCGAGAGCATCTTGCACGGCCCGCACCAGACGGCCCAGAAATCAAGCAGCACCGGCTTTTGGGACTTCAAAACCTTCTCTTCGAAATTGTCACGATTCACTACTGTAACAGCCATGACAGCACTCCTTTCCGTTTCTCTCACACAAAACGTTTCTCTTCCTATTGTAATGGATTTTGGGAGAAAGTCAACCATGAGTACCGATTGCTTTCTTCGCAGAAATTCGGTATACTAGAGCGTGTTTGAAAAAGGCTTTCCGTGAGATGTGCTTCACAGTTTGCGGCAGATTTGTCTCGAATGAGGGGCAAACGTCGAAGTGATACAGCGCATAAATATACCAGTTTGTCCTGGAAGAGAGGTTCGATTCATGAAGTTACCCGGCTACTACTCCTCCGGCCAGTTCGCGCGTATGGCAAATGTCTCGGTGCGGACGATCCGGTTTTATGACAAGCAGAATGTCCTGAAGCCCTCCTACGTCAACGAGTCCGGCGCGCGCTTTTACACGGATTCGGACTTTGCGCGGCTGCAGCAGATTCTGCTGCTCAAGTACCTCGGCTTCTCGCTCGACGACATCCGCGAGATGACGATCAGCGATACCGACTACCATTTCATGCTCAGCTCCCTGAAAATGCAGAAAAAGCTCGTGCAGGACCGTATCGAGCAGCTGCAGCTCGTCGAGCACGCCATCGAGAATACCGTCGACGCGATCGGGAAGCAGGAAGGGATCGACTGGAGCCAGATGCTCGACCTGATCCACCTGACCGGCATGGAGAAAAGCCTGCGGACCCAATACCAGGACGCCACGAACATTTCGGCCCGCATCCGCCTGCACCGCGATTACTCGGTGAACCGCCAGGGCTGGTTCCCGTGGATCTACGAGCAGTGCCAGATCCGCCCCGGCATGCAGGTGCTCGAGCTCGGCTGCGGCAACGGAGCCCTCTGGGCGGAGAACATGTCCAGGCTTCCCGACCGGATCTCTGTCACGCTCTCTGATATCTCCGACGGCATGCTGAGGGACGCGCGCCGCACCATCGGCGGGCAGGATCCCCGCTTTTCCTTCGCCGCCTTCGACTGCCACTCGATCCCGTACGCGGACGCTTCCTTTGACCTGGTCATCGCGAACCATGTCCTGTTCTACTGCAGCGACCTCGACCGTGTATTCCGGGAGGTCCGGCGCGTCCTGCGGCCGGATGGCGTATTTCTCTGCAGCACCTACGGGGCATCCCACATGCGCGAGATCAGCAGCCTGGTGCAGGAATTTGACAGTCGCATCGTCCTCTCGGCCGAAAAGCTGTACGAGCACTTCGGCCTCGAAAACGGAGCCTCCCTGCTCGCCCCCTACTTTGCCCCGGTGCGCTGCCTATGCTACGAGGACGCCATCGAGCTCGACCGCGCCGAGCCGCTGATCGAGTACATCCTCTCCTGCCACGGCAACCAGAACCAGCTCCTGCTCGAGCGCTACAAGGACTTCCGCACCTTCACCGAGCACCGCACCCGCCACGGCTTCCACATCACCAAAGCCGCCGGCCTCTTCCTCTGCCACCCCGCCTGACCCCGGGCACTGTTTCAGAGAAAAATATTTAAAAATTTTTTAAAAAGGGGCTTGAAGGTGACGTAGCGTCACCTTTTATAATGTAAAAAACAGCGAAGCTGTTTTTTAACGAGCAAAGAGCGAAGCGTTTGCGAGTCTATTATATTCTCACAATCTTTTTTTGAAAAGGAGGGCATTCTATGAAGGGCATTATTCTTGCCGGAGGCTCCGGCACGCGTCTCTACCCGCTGACGATGGTCACGTCGAAGCAGCTGCTGCCAATCTATGACAAGCCGATGATCTATTATCCGATGTCGGTGCTGATGAACGCGGGCATCCGCGACATCCTGATTATCTCGACTCCGCAGGACACGCCGCGGTTCCACGAGCTGCTCGGGGACGGACGGCAGTTCGGCGTACACCTTTCCTATGCCGTGCAGCCGAGCCCGGACGGACTAGCGCAGGCTTTCATCATCGGGGAGGAGTTCATCGGGGACGACACCGTCGCGATGGTGCTGGGCGACAACATTTTTACCGGACAGGGACTGCACGCCCGACTGAAGGACGCCGTGAAGAACGCGGAGGAGGGCCGGGGCGCCACCGTCTTCGGCTACTACGTGGATGACCCGGAGCGTTTCGGCATCGTCGAGTTCAACAGCGAGGGAAAAGCGATCTCGATCGAGGAGAAGCCGGAACACCCGAAGAGCAACTACTGCGTGACCGGGCTGTACTTCTACGACAACCGCGTCGTGAACTACGCAAAGAACCTCAAGCCGAGTGCGCGCGGGGAGCTTGAGATCACCGACCTGAACCGGATCTACCTCGAGGACGGCACGTTGAACGTCGAGCTTCTCGGCCAGGGCTTTACCTGGCTCGACACCGGCACACACGAGAGCCTCGTGGAGGCCACGAACTTCGTGAAGACCATCGAGGATCACCAGCACCGCAAGATCGCCTGCCTCGAGGAGATCGCCTACCGCAACGGCTGGATCACCCGCGAGGATGTACTCAAGGTCTATGAGGTTCTGAAAAAGAATCAGTACGGACGTTATCTGAAGGATGTGCTCGACGACAAATATATCGATATTCTGCACTGAACCCTGCGCCCGGCCTGTGTATGTAACTGATTTTATCCGCACAGCGCCATTTGCAAAGGCCGGGCTGTCTTATACAAAATGCTATGGAAAAGGAGAAAAACCTATGACAATCATCGTAACCGGCGGCGCCGGATTCATCGGAAGCAACTTTATTTTTCACATGCTGGACAAGTATCCGGACTACCGCATCATCTGCCTGGACTGCCTGACGTACGCAGGCAACCTCTCAACCCTGGCTCCGGTCATGGACAACCCGAACTTCCGCTTCGTGAAGGAGAGCATCACCGACCGCGAGGCAGTCTACCGCCTGTTCGAGGAGGAGCACCCGGACATCGTCGTCAACTTTGCGGCGGAGAGCCACGTAGACCGCTCGATCGAGAACCCGGAGGTCTTCCTCGACACCAACATCAAGGGCACGGCCGTCCTGATGGACGCCTGCCGGAAGTACGGCATCCAGCGGTATCATCAGGTGTCCACCGACGAGGTGTACGGCGACCTGCCGCTTGACCGCCCGGACCTCTTCTTCACCGAGGAGACCCCGATCCACACGAGCAGCCCCTACAGCTCCTCGAAGGCGGCCGCTGACCTGCTCGTGCTCGCGTACCACCGCACCTACGGCCTCCCGGTCACGATCAGCCGCTGCTCCAACAACTACGGCCCATACCACTTCCCAGAGAAGCTGATCCCGCTGATGATCGCCAACGCGCTGAATGACAAGCCGCTCCCGGTCTACGGCAAGGGCGAGAACGTCCGCGACTGGCTCTACGTCGAGGATCACTGCCGCGCCATCGACCTGATCATCCACAAGGGCCGCGTCGGCGAGGTCTACAACGTCGGCGGTCACAATGAGATGAAAAACATCGACATCGTAAAGATCATCTGCAAGGAGCTCGGCAAGCCGGAGAGCCTGATCACCTACGTGACAGACCGCAAGGGCCACGACATGCGCTACGCCATCGACCCGACCAAGATCCACGAGGAGCTCGGCTGGCTGCCGGAGACCAAATTCGCGGACGGCATCAAGAAGACCATCCAGTGGTACCTCGACAACAAAGAGTGGTGGGAGACCATCATCTCCGGCGAGTATCAGAATTACTACGAGAACATGTACGGAAACCGCTGATCGGACCGCAGAACCATATGGAGGAGGAATCACCATGAAATTATTTGTAACCGGTGTTGCCGGACAGCTCGGCCATGATGTCATGAACGAGCTCCATGAGCGCGGCTATGAAGGCATCGGCTCCGACATCGCCCCCGTCTACAGCGGGATCGCGGACGGCACGCCCGTCACCGCGATGCCCTATATCGCGATGGATATCACAGACGCAGATGCCGTCAGCCGCATTCTCACCGAACAGAAGCCCGATGTTGTCGTCCACTGCGCCGCATGGACAGCCGTCGACCTCGCCGAGGATGAGGACAAGCAGGCGAAGGTCCGCGCCATCAATGTCGACGGGACAAAGCACATCGCCGACGCCTGCCGTGCGCTCGGCTGCAAGATGATTTATCTCAGCACGGACTACGTCTTTGACGGGCAGGGCACCGAGCCCTGGCAGCCGGACTGCCGGGATTACAAGCCGCTGAATGTCTACGGACAGACAAAGCTCGACGGCGAGCTCGCAGTCAGTGAAACGCTCGAGAACTACTTTATCGTCCGCATCGCCTGGGTATTCGGAAAGAACGGCAAGAACTTCATCAAGACCATGCTGAACCTCGGGAAGACCCACGACACGATCCGCGTCGTCAAGGACCAGATCGGCACTCCGACCTACACCTTCGATCTCGCAAAGCTTCTCGTCGACATGGCGGAGACGGAAAAATACGGCTACTACCACGCGACCAATTCCGGCGGGTACATCAGCTGGTATGAATTTACCAAAGAAATCTTCCGCCAGGCAGCCGAGCTCGGCCACCCGGAGTACCGGGAGGACCGCCTGCAGGTGATCCCGGTCACGACCGCAGAGTACGGCGTCTCCAAGGCTGCGCGCCCGTTCAACAGCCGCCTCGACAAGAGCAAGCTGACCGCAAACGGGTTCTCGCAGCTCCCCACCTGGCAGGATGCGCTGCACCGCTATCTGCTGGAGCTCGAAATCTGAGTGTGCGCCAGGGCTGCGCTCCATAGCAGCCGCGGCGCCAAAATCCACTACCGCACGCAGGTGAGAGGTCTTGCCACGCTTTACCGGGCATGCTCACCCGTCTACAGAAAGGACTGACAGAACAATGGGACAGATTCACGTAGAAAAAAATGTCGGCGGCATCGAGGGGCTGTGTGTCATCACGCCCACCGTACACGGGGATGCGCGCGGCTATTTCGTAGAGACTTACAACCAGAATGACATGCATGAGGCCGGACTGACCATGCAGTTCGTCCAGGACAACCAGTCCAGCTCGACAAAGGGTGTCCTGCGCGGCCTGCATTTTCAGAAGCAGTTCCCGCAGGGCAAGCTTGTGCGCGCGATCCGCGGCTCCGTCTACGATGTGGCCGTCGATCTGCGCTCTGACAGCCAGACCTTCGGAAAGTGGTACGGCATCGAGCTGACCGAGGAAAATCACAAACAATTCTACATCCCGCAGGGCTTTGCGCACGGCTTTCTCGTCCTGAGTGACATCGCGGAGTTCTGCTACAAGTGCACCGATTTCTATCACCCGGGGGATGAGGGCGGCATGGCATGGAATGATCCCGAGATCGGCATCACCTGGCCCCAGCTGCAGGGCAGCTACCGCCAAACCGCCTCCGCCGAAGGCTACACGCTCGCGGACGGCACGCCGCTGAACCTGAGCGAAAAGGATCAGAAATGGCTCGGGTTAAACGATACCTTCCATTTCTAAAGCGGCAGACCGGGAGCTCCTCATGCCCGGATCGCCCACCGCAGCTTCGTCGAGTGCGCGCGGCTGTTGCTCATGCACTCCTCGCGCGACGGGCGGACGACCGACTGTGCGATCTCCCGGTACACGCCGTCCCGGTACAGCTCGCGGAAGGACTGCTTCACCAGGCGGTCCTCCCCGGAGTGAAACGTCAGAATCGCAACTCTCCCGTTCGGCGCGAGCACCCCGGGAAGCTTCTCCAGAAAGGCGTAGAGCGCTTCAAACTCATGGTTCACGTCAATGCGGAGCGCCTGGAAAGTGCGCTGGCTCGCTTTTTTGACGGCCTCCTTCTGCTCGGCCCCGGGCAGAAATGACAGCGCCTCCCCGATCGTCTGGTACAGCTCCGTCGTCGTCCAGGGCGCCTTGCTGCGCCGGTTCCGCTGCAGCACCTTCGCGGCAATCTCCTTCGCATAGATCTCGTCCGAGTTTTCAATCAGCATCCCCTGCAGCTCCTCTTTTCCAATCGCAAGCAGCCGTTCGGATGCGCTGATCCCCTCCTGCGGGTTCATCCGCAGATCCAGCGGCCCCTCCGCCTTGTACGTAAAGCCGCGGTCGGGGTTGTCAATCTGCATCGACGACACGCCCAGGTCCGCCAGCACAAAATCGAACTTCCCAGCCTCCTCCGCCACACGGTCAATATTTGCAAAATTCTCGAGCTTCACGGTGAGAATCTCCGGGCCGTAGCCGAGCGCTGCCAACCGCTGCCGCGTCTTCTCCGACTCGATCGGGTCGACATCGAGCGCATACAGATGCCCCTCGCCGTGCAGGCACTCGAGCATTTTCCTCGTGTGGCCGCCGTAGCCAAGTGTCGCGTCCAGCCCGCGCTGTCCCGGCTGGATCTGCAGAAAGTCCAGAATCTCCGGCACCATGATCGAAATATGCATCCCGGCCGGCGTCCCGCCCTTGCGGATCACCTTTGCGACCGTGTCCCCGTACTTTTCCGGCGCAAGTTCCTTGTATTTCTCCTTGTAGCTCTTCGGGTACGTCCCGGCATACCGCTTGCGGCGCTGGTGCTTTTCCTGTCCGCTCTGCGCCGTTCCATCTCTCAACTGCTCTCCCGCATTTGTCTCATTCATTGTTGTCTTCCTCCCTCATCTATGTTCCGGCGGCAGAAGCTTCGCCTCAGGCACAGTGCAGTCCCCATCTCTCAACTGCTCTCCTGCATTTGTCTCATCCACTGTTCTGCCCCTTCCTCATCTATGTTCGGGCGGCAGAAGCTTCGCCTCGGGCACGGTGCAGACCACATCCTCCTGCCCGGCTCCGCAGACTGCCAGCGTATACCGCCCCTCGCTTCGGACGAGGTAGCCGTCCTGCCGTCCGTTTTTCAGACAGGCTGTCACATCCACCCGCTCCACTCCGTAGCCGATTCCCTGTCCGTTTTTCTTCACATAGCTCTCTTTCATCGACCACGCCACCTGCAGCAGCTGCTCCCGCTTGGCGCCGTCGAAGCGCATTATCTGCTCCCACTCTCCCGGGGTGCAGATCCGCCGGGCCAGCGACAGGCGGAACGGAAATCTTCGCTCCACGTCAATCCCAACCTCCCTCTCTGAGAGGGCACAGGCACAGGCCGCACTGCAGTGGCTCAGGTTAAAACAGTATTCCGGATGGCTCGCGCTGTACGGTTTTCCTTTCTCTGTCCGGCAGATGGCCAGCTCCTCCGGCAAAAGACCGTATTCCTTCTGAAATGCGTACCCGAGCAGCAGCCATGCGATCAGCCGCTCCCGAAATTTCTGCCATTTTTTTCCCTCACAGCACGTCCGGACACGGGCGGCACCTCCCACCTGCGGCTCCTGTCCTGCAAACAACGTTTTGTCCCCGCACCGCACCGCCCAGTCCAGGAGCTGATCGCTTGTCAGCGTCTGGTCATATTCGCAAACGTAAATCACCTCAACCGCTCTCCGTCCTTTCTCCTTCCGCATGCCCGGCAGCCTTGATCTCGACATCCGGCTGCTCTCGTGCGAACTCGTAGGTCTGCTACAAGCATAACGGATTGTTCCGGTAAAATCAAGCACAATTCCTTGCCCGCGCTGCACACAAAATGCGTTTTCAACGCATTTGGGCACCGATGCCCTCGGGATTTTCATGCATACTGCACGCAAACTTCTCCGCTCTGCTTCGGTCGGCGCTAAGCGAATATCCCAGGACGTTTTGTACCCGCGCGGGACAGTGGGCATGAACAGAAACCGTCCAGATTTCTGTTGACATTTCGTGCTGATTCCAATATAATTTAGTTGCAACATAATATATGTATTAAATATCTCAAAATTTGTGTGATATTTAATACGAACAAAAGGAGGAACTTATGAAACAGAAACTGACTCATCTACCGACACAGGACAATCTCCATCTGCCTACGTCTGCGCTTTACCATGAATTTCTGGTCATGCGCGATCCCTGGAGACAATGGTTCATGGACTATATGGCGGGGAAGAAAACGCTTCCCTTTACGTATGATCCATTCTTCAAATTCATCTTTCATCCGGATGTGCATCCGCAGCGGCTGTCCCGCTTCCTCTCTGCTCTGCTGGATACGGACGTTTCCGTCCAGAATGTACTGCCGAATGAGGGCAGCATGATTGTGGACGACGGATCGCTCATGATTCTCGATGTGATCGTCCAGCTCGGCGACGGATCTCTTGCCAATATTGAGATCCAGAAAATTCCCTACCTGTTTCCCGCCGAGCGCATGAGCTGCTACTCATCCGATCTTGTCATGCGCCAGTACAGCCGCGTGCGCGGACAGAGCGGACAGAAGAACAGCTATCAGAATATGCACCGCGTCTATACGATCGTCCTGTTTGAACGGTCCACCGACGCCTTTCATGCGCTTCCGCAAAGCTTCATCCACCGCGGGAAAACGACCTTTGACACAGGACTAAAGCTCAATATTCTTCAGGAATATTGCCTGGTAGCACTTGATATTTTTCAGAATTACCATTATGATAAAGATATCAATGAGTTGTCAGGATGGCTGTCTTTTCTCACAACTACCGACGTCACGGAGGCGGAACATTTGATGCAGGTTTATCCGTGGCTAGAAGAATTGTATCATGACGCAGCCTCACTTGGCACACGGCCAGAGGAGGTGTTACATATGTTTTCAGAGGCGTTACAGATCATGGACCGAAATGCCATGCAGTATATGATCGACGAGCAGCAGGCACAGCTGGACCGGCAGGCCGACACCATCCGCCAGCATGCCTCCACCATCGAAGCACAGAATTCCACTATAGAGGAGCAAACCTCTACCATTGAAGAGCAGATTACCACCATTGAGGAACAGGTCTCCACTATTGAGAAGCAAACCTCTACCATTGAGGAGCAGATCTCCACTATTGAGAAGCAAACCTCTACCATCGAGGAGCAATCTTCTACTATAGAGGAGCAATCTTCTACTATTGAGAGGCAAACTTCCACCATTGAGGAGCAAACCTCTACCATTGAAAAGCAAACCTCTACCATCATGCAGCAGGCTGCTGAGCTGGAAAAGCTGCGCGCGCTGTTGGAACAGAATCATATCAACTTCCAATCATAACTGTTTCGGCTGCCGGAGCACTCCCCTCAGGGATGTGGCTCCGGCAGCCATTTTCGCAGCCTTTTCACAGAACCCGCGCACGCAGCTCCCGCACATGTTACATCTGATCCTGAAACTCCTCCCGCAGCTTCTCCAGCGCCTTCTTCTCAAGCCGGGACACATAGGAACGGCTGATGCCGAGGCTCTCCGCGATCTCGCGCTGAGTGCGCTCCTTTTTTCCGAGCAGCCCGTACCGCTCACAGATGACCTGCAGCTCGCGGCCGCTCAGCACCCGCTCCAGACAGGCGCGCAGATGCGCTACATTTTTTTCCCGCTCCAGATCCTCAAGGATATCAACCGGCTCGCTCTCCAGAATATCCATCAACCGCAGCTCCCGCCCTTCCTGATCCGTGCCGATCTTCTCGTTCATCGAGACCTCGCGGGACAGCTTTTTGCGCGCGCGCAGCATCATCAGAAGCTCATTTTCAATGCACCGCGCCGCATACGTGGCCAGACGGCTGTTCTTCTCGCTGTCAAACGTCATCACTGCTTTGATCAGGCCGATGATTCCGATGGAGATCAGGTCGTCCGTGTCATATTCCGGAGACTGATATTTCTTTGCCACATGTGCTACCAGCCTTAGATTGTGCTCAATCAGCGTATTTCTGGCCTCGATGTCTCCTTCCTTGTACTGTGCCAGATAATACTTTTCCTCCTCCGGGGAGAGCGGCATTTTAAATGTCTTCAAAAAAGCACCTCTAAGCGGTTTTATGTTATTTTATGCCATTCCGCGCCAAGAAGTGCTTTTCCACATTAGATTGTCATGCCTGCGTCTCTGATTCTGCCTCTTTTCTGCGCAGGATATCGTACTGCTCGGCCTGCGCATCCAGCGCAATCCACAGCGACTGCTTGGGATGCGGCGCGCTCTCCATCCGCTCGCCCTCATCGTTCTCGATCGAGAGGACCCGCGCCGTGACATTTCTGCCGTCCGGCTTCATGATCTCGATCTCCTCGCCCACCAGAAACTTGTTGCGCTGCTCGATATGGCAGCAGCCATCCGCGCGCATCCCGCCGACGATTCCGAGATACGTATACTCCTTCACATACGTGTTGCTGTCATAGATCTGCGCCTCGTGGTCCGGCTTTCCATAGAAGAAACCGGTCGTAAACTGGCGGTAGGTACAGTTCGAGATCTGATCCAGATACCAGCCCATATTCCGGCGGTACAGCTCCGGGTCCCGCGCATAGTCATCCAGCGCCTTTCGGTAGGTGCGCGCCACGGTAGCGACATACAGCGCCGTCTTCATGCGCCCCTCAACCTTCAGGCTGTCAATCCCGGCGTCAATCAGGTCCGGAATGTGCTCGATCATGCACAGATCCTTTGAGTTGAAAATGTACGTCCCGCGCTCGTTCTCCTCGATCGGGAGATACTCGCCCGGCCTCGACTCCTCGACCACCGCGTATTTCCAGCGGCACGGGTGCGTGCAGGCTCCCTGGTTCGCATCGCGCCCCGTGAAGTAATTGCTCAGCAGACACCGGCCCGAATACGAAATGCACATCGCGCCGTGCACAAATGTCTCAATCTCGAGATCGTCCGGAATATTCTGCCGGATTTCCTTCAGCTCCTTCATCGAGAGCTCGCGCGCCGACACGACCCGCTTCGCGCCAAGCGCGTGCCAAAAGCGGTACGTCTCATAGTTGGTATTGTTCGCCTGCGTGCTGATATGGCGCTCGATCTCCGGGCAGACGCGCTTCGCAATCTGGAAGACTCCGGGATCCGCAATGATCAGGGCGTCCGGGCGCAGGGTACGCAGCTCCTCGAAATACTGCTCGATGCCGGAAAGGTCCCCGTTGTGTGCGAGGATGTTCGCCGTCACATAGACCTTCACCCCATGCGCATGCGCAAACGCAATCCCCTCCGCCATATCCTCCATAGAAAAATTCTTCGCATTCGCGCGCAGCCCAAACGATTCGCCGCCGATGTAGACCGCATCCGCGCCGAAAACCACAGCCGTCCTCAGCACCTCCAGACTGCTCGCTGGAATCAAGAGTTCCGGATGACGCATACTTCATTTCCTCTTTTCTGATTCATGTTCCTCTGTTCTGACCCGTTTTATTTCTTTTATCTGTTTTAATATCTATTTCTACCTATTTTTATCTGCTGTTATCTGTTTTCATCTGCTTTGATCTATTTCTGTCTGTCACGCCCGCACCGTCACGGCGGCCCCGTCTCCCACCGGCACAATGCTGGTGAGCAATCCCTCCGTATGGGTCAGCGTGTAGAGGTACTCCCGCATCCTCTTATAGATCGTCCGGTTCCGACGCTCTACCGCGTAGTGAGACTCAATCAGATCGCCGTCCTGCAGGACGTTGTCCGAGACCAAAAGGCCGTCCGCCCCGAGCAGCCGCAGCACCTCCGGCAGAAAATGGATATACTGCCCCTTCGCGGCGTCCATAAAGATCAGATCGTAGGGCCCCTCCAGCTCCTTCAGGACCTCAAGGGCATCTCCCTCCAGAAGCGTGATCCGGTGCTCCAGCCCTGCTCTGGCGAAGTTCTCCCTCGCCTCACGGATTCTCTTTTCAAACTTCTCAATCGTCGTAATCCGGCAATCTTCATCCGTATTCGATGCCATCAGAATCGCAGAAAACCCGACCGCCGTGCCGACCTCGAGAATCCGCTTCGGGCGGTGGATGGTCAGCAACACCTTCAGAAAACTCTGCATATCCTGCCGGATGATCGGAACCTCCTCCAAGAGCGCCTGTCTCTCCAGCGCATCCAGAAAAGGGCCGTTCCCCGTACTCAGCGAATTGATATAGACTGACATTCTCTCAGGTATAATCATCGCGCACTCCGTTCTCCCGCCAGCCCATTCCGGCATAATTCCATCAGAAATCCCACTCGCAACCACACTGCTGCCCTGCAAAGCCTTCCGCACGCCCACAGCTCTTTCCCAAAACTGCGTTCCACCAGAGACTCCATCCCCGAACTCCTCACTGCCCCGCAGGGCCTTCCACATGCTCTCAGCACTTTCCGCAGCCGCTGTTCCATCAGGGGGCCTCGCTGCCCCGCAGGGCACACTTGTCCGCAAACTACAGCCCCGACATCCCCTGCACGACAGTCTCTGTGTCCAGATCGACGGCTCCGGTCACCTCGTACGTGATCTGCTGGATGATCCTGCAGACCCGAAGCTCGCTGGCCAGAAACTCCTCGACGCCGGGCTCCTTCCGGAAGTCCTCGTAATCCCTGCCGATCCGCTCCATCTCCTGGTACATGTCGAGCGGCTCGCGGGAATTCTGCACCTCAAACACATGACGGCGGAACTCGTTGATCCGCTGCCGCAGCGCAGGATCCTTCCGGACCTCGTCGCGGATCCTGCAGAACTCCTGGTATTCCTCGCTCTCCTGAATCGCCCGGATGAGCGATTTCGTACAAGTCTCTATCTGTCCCATATCCTTACTCTACTTCCATGATAATCGGCAGAATCATCGGGCGGCGCTTCGTCCGCTTCCAGAGGAAATCGCCTAAGGAATCACGGATCGCATTCTTCATCTTGCCCCAATCCGTCACCCGGTGAGAGATGCAGCCGTCCATTGCCTCCTCGACAACCGACCGCGCCTCCTCCATCAGATCCTCCGCCTCGCGCACGTACACAAATCCGCGCGACACAATATCCGGCCCTGCCAGAATCTGATTCGAATATTTTTCCAGCGTCAGGACCGCGATCACGATGCCGTCCTCCGCCAGATGCTGCCGGTCTCTGAGCACGATATTGCCGACATCGCCGACCCCGAGCCCGTCCACAAGGATCGCTCCGGTCTGCACATGCCCGGTCACCTTCGCATCGTCCGCGTCCATCTCAAGCACGTCGCCGGTCTTCAGAAGGAAAATGTGATCCTTCTCGATCCCAAGTCCTTCCGCCAGTGTCGCCTGCGCCTTCAGATGACGGTACTCGCCGTGCACCGGAATCGCGTACTTCGGGTGCACCAGCGTGTAGATCAGCTTGATCTCCTCCTGGCAGGCATGTCCCGACACATGGACGTCCTGGAAAATGACATTCGCGCCCTTCATCGTCAGCTCGTTGATCACCTTCGAGACCGCCTTCTCATTGCCCGGAATCGGGTTCGAGCTGAAGATCACCGTATCGCCCGGCTTGATCACGACCTTCTTGTGCATGTTTGCCGCCATCCTGGAGAGCGCAGCCATCGACTCGCCCTGGCTGCCCGTCGTGATCAGCACCATCTGGTCATCCGGATAATTCTTCATCTGCTCCAGGTCAATCAGCGTGTTGTCCGGGATATTCAGATACCCGAGCTCCGCCGCCGTCGAGATCACGTTGACCATGCTGCGGCCCTCGACGACGACCTTCCTGCCGTACTTGTACGCCGTGTTGATGATCTGCTGCACACGGTCCACGTTCGACGCGAACGTCGCGATGATGATCCGGCGCTCCCGGTTCTCCGCAAAAAGGTTGTCGATCGTCCGACCGACGGTCCGCTCCGACGCCGTGAAGCCCTTCCGCTCTGCGTTCGTGCTGTCACACATCAGCGCCAGCACGCCCTTCTTGCCGATCTCGGCAAAGCGCTGCAAGTCAATCGCGTCGCCGAACACCGGCGTGTAATCCACCTTAAAGTCTCCTGTGTGCACCACCGTGCCCGCCGGAGAATAGATCGCCAGCGCCACCGCGTCCTGGATGCTGTGGTTCGTCTTGATGAACTCGATCCGGAACTCGCCGAGGTTGATCGACTGTCCGGGCCGGACCACCTTGCGCTTGGTCCCCTTCATCAGATTGTTCTCCGTCAGCTTCCGCTCGATCAGCCCCATCGTCAGCTTCGTCGCATAGATCGGCACGTTCAGCTCCTTCAGAATGTACGGCAGCGCGCCGATATGGTCCTCGTGGCCGTGCGTGAACACCATGCCCTTCACCTTGTCAATATTCTCCTTCAGGTAGGTCACATCCGGGATCACCATGTCAATGCCCAGCATATCATTCTCCGGGAACGCCAGCCCGCAGTCCACGACCACAATGCTGTCATTGTACTCAAACGCCGTCATGTTCATCCCGATCAGGCCAAGCCCGCCGATCGGAATCACCTTTAATTTTAAATCCTGTCCTTTTTTCAAATTGCACCTCCAAATCTGATTACGTTCACGTCATTCTTGCGCTCTGTGCGGCTCTTTTTTCCTTTTTTAGCCACAACAAACTATACGGATTACACACTGCCACGTTAATCCGCTAATCTCAAAATAAACAGTTACTCTTGCTGCTCTCCTGCACGTCCACTACAGTTCCAGATCCACATCCTCGAGCAGCTCCGCAAACACCCGCGACACGGCCTCCAGCTCATTGTCGTCCTCTACAAACACGTACCTGGCCTCATTCTCCCCGTCACTCGAGAGATCCTTCAGGATATAGGCCTCCGCCTCATCCTCCTCGGACTCGGTCACAAGCAGATAGGAAACGCCTGCGATTCTCGTTTCCTCCACCACAAAGAACCCGACCGTTTCCTGCTCTCCGTCCGGGCAAAACTCGATTCTCTTATTCATTCTCCGTCCTTCCGCGGCTGTCCAGATATCCCTGCAGGATATACACGGCTGCCAGCATGTCTACGTATTCCTTACGGTTCTCGCGGCGCACGCCGCTCTCCATCAGAGTCCGGTTCGCAGCGACCGTCGTGAGGCGTTCATCCCACATGACGACCGGCAGACCGGTCCTCCGCTCCAGCATCTCCTTAAATGCCAGTGATTTTTCTGCACGTTCCCCGATTGTGTTGTTCATATTCTTCGGATAGCCGAGCACGATCTCGGTGACCTGGTACTCTGCGACCAGCTCCTCGATCCTTGCAAGCGTCCTCCGAAGCTTATTCTCCGACGTACGGCGTACGATCTCGACTCCCTGTGCAGTGATCCCAAGCGGGTCACTGACGGCCACCCCCACGGTCTTAGAGCCGAAATCAAGCCCCATAATGCGGATCATTCCTGATCCAGCTCCCAGGAACGGTGTTTGATGTATTCCCGGAGCAATTCTTCTACCAGCTCATCGCGCTCAACCTTCATGATCATGCTGCGCGCATTTTTGTGGCTGGTGATATAGGTCGGGTCTCCCGACATGATATAACCGACGATCTGATTCACCGGATTGTATCCCTTCTCTTCCATCGCGTTGTACACGAGGTCCAGCACCTTCTTGACGCGGATCTCAGGATCCGTGCTGAAGGAAAAGTATTGTGTATTGTTAATATCCGCCATTTCTCCACGCCCTTATCTGCTACTTCTGGTATCCGTCCGCAACACACTGTCCCAAAAGGACACCGGACAAATACAGCCTCTGTATGTCGCTCTACTAACTATAGCATCCCTTCGCAAATCTTTCAACCCGTTTTTCCAAAAATTCGTAACAGTTCAGCCAACCCGGACGAGAAGATAGCAGGGCCGTCCGAAAGCTCCAAATCGCTTTTGGACGGCCCTGCTACCTTCTCTGACAGTGGCTGATTGAACTATAACAAAAATTCAGCCATGCATAAAAATGGAAAGACAGGCCGTGCAAGCAGATCTGCGGCTTGCATGGCACGACCCGGAAGATCACGGGCAGAGCAGCAGCCGGTGCGGCTCCGGTCCTGCGCAGAGCCTCCCGGAGAGCTCCGTGTTCGTGTAATCGCAGTCCGCCGGTATCGCCGTGCGGATATACTCGCGCGTATAGCCGGTGTACCAGGAACGGCCCCCGAGCGTGACCTGCTCCTCGAACAAAACCTCCGCCGTGTGCCCCAGCCAGCTCTGCTCAAACCGCGCCCGGTTCTCCTCCCCCAGCGCGATCAGCCGGTCGCTGCGGGCTGCCTTGACGGACTCCAAAATCTGATCCGGCATGACGGCAGCGCGCGTCCCCTGGCGGCGCGAGTACTTGAATATATGCGTCTCGTAGAGCTGCAGCTTTCGCAGAAACGCTTCCGTCGTCTCGAACTCCTCCTCGGTCTCCCCCGGAAAGCCCACGATCACATCGGTCGTCAGGGCAGGCTGCCAGAACGCTTCCCGCAGGATCTGGCACTTCTCGGCGTACTCCGCGGACGTATAGCGGCGATTCATCCGCTTCAGGACCGCATCACAGCCACTCTGCAGCGAGAGGTGAAAGTGCGGACAGACCTTCGGCAGCGAGGCAAGCGTGTCCGCAAAAGCCGGGGTCACAATTCCGGGCTCCAGGGAGCCCAAGCGGATCCGCGAGATTCCGTCCACCTCGTGGACGGCGAGAATCAGCTCCGTCAGATTCGTGCCGAGATCAGTTCCGTAGGAACTCAGATGGATGCCCGTCAGCACCACCTCCCGGCAGCCGCTCACCGCCAGCGCGCGCACCTCGCGCAGAACATCCTCCGTGTCGCGGCTCCGGACCCGCCCGCGCGCAAACGGGATAATACAATAGGTACAGAACTGATTGCAGCCGTCCTGCACCTTGATGTCGGCCCTTGTCCGCGCCTCCGTCCGGTTAATCGAGAGGCTCTCGTACTCCTTCGTGTGATTCACATCTATTTTTTCGGAAAAGGCTTCCCCGGATGACCAGCCGTCAGTTTGCGCTCTTTTTTGTTCAAATTCACAAATCGCAGCGAGCAGCTCGCCCTTCCGGTTGTTCCCCAGCACGATGTCAATCGCCGGATCCTTCTCGGCGGCCCCGTCCGCGGTCTGAACATAGCAGCCCGCCGCCACCACAATCGCGTCCGGATTCATTTTTTTCGCTCTGTGCAGCATTTGCCGCGATTTCCGGTCGGCGATATTCGTCACCGTGCACGTATTGATCACGTACACATCAGCCCCCGGCCCAAACGGGACAATCTCATAGCCGTCCTCTACGAGGAGCTGGCGCATCGCCTCCGTCTCATACGCATTCACCTTACAGCCCAGGTTATGCAGTGCAGCCTTTTTCTTCATTTTGCGCCTCCTGTTTCGGCAATATCACGAATAATGCATTTTTTCTTCGTATCTTTTCAGCTTGACTTTTCCAATCTCAGCCATTAAGATGTGGATGTAACGATAATACACTGAGTTGGGAGGAAGCTATAATGAAAACAGTTCAGATTTCATTAAATTCGATTGACAAAGTAAAGTCCTTTGTAAATGACATCACAAAGTTCAACAATGATTTTGATCTGGTATCCGGCAGATACGTGATCGACGCAAAGTCTATCATGGGCATCTTCAGTCTCGACCTTTCCAAGCCGATCAATCTGAACATCCATGCAGAGGACAATATGGACGAGATTCTGAAGGTTCTTTCACCGTACATTATCTGATCTCCCCTTTGTCACAAGGATGCCGCTTCGAGCGGCACATATTCTATCGCAAACCCCGGCTGCGGCAAATCACACCGCAGCCTTCTTTGCGTCCACAAGTTCAGCCATGCATAAAAAATGAAAAAACAGACCGTGCAAGCTTGCTTACTCCACCCAAATCGTCTCCGTCGTCTCGATCGCCGTCTGCACGAGCTCGTCGATCCGCTCTGCGAGCTTTTTCTCTGATGCCTGTATAATGTGCAGGTTCGGCTTTGTCACCGGGTGCTTTGCGACGAAGATCGTACAGCAGTCCTCGTACGGAAGGATCGACGTCTCGAACGTATCAATCTTCTCCGCCACATCTATGATCTCCTGCTTGTCAAAGCCGATCAATGGGCGGTACACCGGCATCGTGCAGACCTCGTTCGTCGCGGCCAGGCTCTGCATGGTCTGGCTCGCCACCTGGCCGATGCTCTCGCCCGTCACGAGCGCAAGCGACTTCGTCTCGTTCGCGAAGTGCTCCGCGATCCGCATCATATAGCGGCGCATGATGATCGTCAGCTCATCGTGCGGACACTTGTCGTAGATGTAGAGCTGGATATCCGTAAAATTCACGACGTGCAGATTGATCGGGCCCGCGTACGGCGTCAGCTTCTTCGCGAGATCGATCACCTTCTGCTTCGCGCGCTCACTCGTGTAGGGCGGCGCATGGAAATACGTCGCGTCGAGCTTCACGCCGCGCTTGCAGATCATGTAGCCCGCCACCGGGCTGTCAATCCCGCCCGAGAGCAGCAGCATCGCCTTCCCGTTCGTGCCCACCGGCATACCGCCCGGCCCCGGGATCACCTTCGAGTAGATAAAAATCTTCCCGCTCTCCCGCAGCTCGACATGGAGCACGATCTCCGGGTTGTGCACATCCACACGCAGGCCGGGGTAGGCATCCAGAATCCGCCCGCCCAGAATCGCGCTGACCTCCATCGACTCAATCGGATACTGCTTGTTCGCCCTGCGCGTCACGACCTTGAAGCTCTGCTCCCGGATCTCGTACACCTCGCCCATAAAAGCGACCGCCGCGTCTCCAAGCTGCTCAATCCCCTGCTCCTCCAGCTGCATGACCGGACAGATCCCGACGATGCCAAACACATGCTGCAGGCTCCCAACCGTCTCCTCATAGTCATACGTCCCCTCGCAGTCCACGTAAATCCGGCCCTGCTCCTTGTACACGCTGAACTCGCCCTCACACTTTTTCAGCGCGTGGCGGATCTGCCGCACCAGCGCATCCTCAAACAGATGACGGTTCTTGCCCTTGATCGCGATCTCACCGTACTTAATCAGAAATGTCTTAAACATGCTCTCTCCTTCTTCCAACATCCCACATGCCGGCTCCGCACCCGCATGCCATTATTCCTATGTCCTCCCAGCGCCGCTGCAATCCCACAAACTGCCACTGCAACCGCTCACCGTCTCGCATATCTTCTGAGCACCGGCAGCAGCTCCGCGAGCATCTGCAGGCAGTAATCAATCTCCTCCTCGGTCGTGAACCGGCTGAAACTGAACCGGAGCGTCGACTCGAGCTGCTCCGGCGGCAGGTGGATCTCCTTGAGCACCGTGCTCACCGGAAGCTTCTTGTTCGACGAGCAGGCGGAGCCGGCCGACACATAGACGCCCTTCTCCTCCAATGCGTGCAGCAGCACCTCGCTGCGCACACCCGGGAAGGAGGCGCTCACAATCTGCGGCGCACCCGCCGCCCCGCGCTCCGAGTGCAGGATCACAGGGCCGTCGAGCCGTTCGAGCCCGTCCATCATCCGCTCCTTGAGCAGCAGCATATGCTCCACGCTCTCATCAAAGTGCGCAAAGTTCTGCGCCACCGCCTCCCCCAGTCCCGCGGCTCCCGGCACATTGTCCGTGCCCGAGCGCATGCCGCGCTGCTGGCCGCCGCCGAAAATCAGCGGTTTCAGCTTTGTCTTCTCATTCACATACAGAAATCCGGTGCCCTTGGGGCCGTGCAGCTTGTGTCCGCTGACGGACAGCAGGTCGATGTGCATCCGCTTCGGATAGATCCGCAGCTTTCCGTATGCCTGGATCGCGTCCACGTGGAACAGAATATTGGGATTGTACTCCTTGATCAGCTTCCCGGCCTCCTCGACCGGCTCGATCGCGCCGATCTCGTTGTTCACCATCATAATCGAGACAAGAATCGTCTCCTCACACAGCGCATTCTGCAGATCCTCCAGGCTGATCTGCCCCTTCCCGTCCACCGGCAGGTAGGTAATGCGATACCCTTGCTCCTCCAGAAACTGGGTCGGCATCAGCACCGCCGCATGCTCAACGGCGGTCGTGATCACGTGCCTCCCCGCGCGGCGATTTGCATACGCCCCGCCCAAAAGCGCCCAGTTGTTCGACTCCGTGCCGCCCGAGGTGAAAAAGATTTCCTTTTCATTGACCTTCAGCGTCCTCGCGATCGTCTCCCGCGCCGTCCGCAGATACTGCTCCGCGTCCACACCCTTCTGGTGCCGCGAGGACGGGTTCCCATAGTCCTCGAGCATCACCTTCGCCACAAGCTCTACGACCGAATCAAGACACCGCGTCGTCGCAGAATTATCCAAATACGCTTCCATCCTACGTTCCCTGCTTTCCAAAATATTTAAGCATACCCAATGTAAGTTATTTTACTCAAAACGCCCAGAGAATGCAAGAGTCAAAACAAATCTGCGGCAGGTTTCTGTTGGATTGGCCCATAATCCGTGCTATACTGGCTGTAGCACGCTTCACGCCGCACACGGCATACGGCTTCCGTTTCCGTCTGTCGGCTCTGCCGCTGTGCCATTTGCAGTGAAGCCAATTTCGTTTCCAAGGAGGTATGTTATGAGTGACACGTTAAACCGCTTTCAGGCGCTCTACGACCGTCTGAATCACATCCAGCGCGCAATCTCGCTGATGAGCTGGGATCTGTATACCGCAACTCCAAAAAACGGGTTTGAGGAGATGTCGGCGACGATGACCTATTTTTCGACCGAGCATTTCTCCCTGTCCACCTCGGAGGAGTTCGGGGCGCTCGTTGCCGCGCTGAACGAGCCGGAGGAGTACGAGCAGCTCGACGAGGGAATGCGCTTCACGGTACATCATCTTGCGCGCGAGCTGGAAAAGCAGCGCCGGATCCCAAAGGAGTTCCACGAAGCCTTCTCAAGACTGCAGAGCCATTCCATGCGCGCCTGGCAGGAGGCAAAGCAGGCAGCGGACTACTCGCTTTTCGCGCCTTATCTAGAGCAGCTGATCGACATGACGATCCAGTCCTGCGCTTACACGGACCCGGGACGCGAGACATACGATGTGCTGCTCGACCGGTTCGAGGAGGGCATGGACGCCGCGACGATCGACCGCGTCTTCGCTGAGCTCAAGGAGGGACTGCTGCCGCTGCTCGACCGGATTCTCGCGGCGCCGCAGCCGGATAGCAGCCTGCTGCGCGGACACTATGACATCCACGCGCAGGAACGGGTGCAGCGGCTGCTGTTTGACTATATCGGTTTTTCAATGAACGCAGGCGTTGCCGCGACGAGTGAACACCCCTTCACCGCCGGTTTTTCCCGCAACGATGTCCGCATCACGAACCACTACTACGAGGACAACCCCATCTCAGCCATGTCCACAGCTATCCACGAGGGCGGCCACGGCATCCTCGAGCAGAATGTCAGCCCCGCGCTGCAGAACACGGCCGCAGCCGGCTGCTGCTACATGGGTATACACGAAAGCCAGTCCCGCTTCTTCGAGAACATCCTCGGCCGGAACCGCAATTTCTGGCTGCCGATCTACGCGGAGATCCAAACACTCCTGCCGGATCTCGGGCGCGTCCCGCTCGATGTCTTCTGCCGTGAGATCAACCACGTCCAGAACAGCTTTGTGCGCACGGAGGCGGACGAGGTGACGTACTGCCTGCATATTATCCTCCGCTATGAGATCGAGCAGGCGATCTTCCGCGACCATGTGCCGGTGGCCGAGCTGCCCGCGCTCTGGAACCGGAAAATGCAGGCGTACCTGCACATCACACCGCCGAACGATGCCTTTGGCATCCTGCAGGACATGCACTGGGCCGACGGCATGTTCGGCTACTTCCCGTCCTACCTGCTCGGAAGCATCTACGACGGCATGTTCCTCGACGCGCTCGAGAAGGAGCTCGGCCCGGTCGACGCACTGCTCGCCGACGGCAGGATCAAGACGATCACAGGCTGGCTGAACGAGAAGATTCACCGGTACGGCAGCCTGCGCCCGCCCAAGCAGGTTATCCGCGAGGTCTGCCACGAAGAGCTCTCGGCGAAGCCGCTGCTTCGGTATTTTGAGAAAAAATACACCGAGCTGTATCAGCTCGGCGAGTAACCGTTCTCTGAGACGCAGCCGGCAGCCCGGAACCGGCCAGGTTTCCCCCTGTGCCGGCCCCGGGCTGCCGCTTCTGTTTCCCGCGCCCACTGCCCTTTGCTCCTCCGGCAGACGGCCCGTTTCCGCAACATTACATCTCTCTCCCACACAGGGCTTTTATCTCCTTCTGCTGTACCCCATCATGCTGATACCCATTGAGAGCAGAAAGAGAACCACTGCTGCAGCTCCTGCCACCACAACATAGGAGCGCACGGAATCCGTCATGGCAGAGAATCCCGCCCCGTCCTCAAAGTATTTCACAAGATAGCACACAGGAATCACCTCGAGAAGTCCCATCGTCTGCGCTGTGCGGAACCCAAACCAGTAGGTCAGCGGCAGGCAGATTCCCGCCCACAGCAGCGGTACGATGACCGCCACAGCCATCGACACGCCCCAGATGGTACTTTGAAAGCTCTGGAACGCAACGCTGGATATCAGATTCAACCCGATGCTTCCTGCAAGGCTCACCGCCAGCGTACAGACAACAGCAACATATTTGCTTGTCACTGCAGATGCTGCGCTTACAGGCATTGCCAGCTGATATTTTTTCCAACCCGCCTGCTCATCGCTCGCGAAGCTCATGACATTCTGCATCCCCACGGTCATCGCAAGCATGACAGAGGCAAGCAGCCCCGCATAGACGCCCGTTTCAAACATGAGCAGGACAATGGCGCCGGCCGCGATCAGAGCCAGCTTTTTGTCTATGCTCTTAAAGAAAATGGCAACCTCTTTATAAATCAATCCTCTCATGCCGCACCTCCCTTGATGTAAAAAAGCATAATGTCTTCCAGTGTCGCATTGTCAACGACCAGATCTTTGTATTTGCGCCTGATTGCCTCCTTATCGCGGACAAGACACTCCATGCTCACATTTGTGGCTCTGTGAATCATATAATCATCCGGGGAAAGCGAGGCAAATTGCTCTTTTCCGCATTTCACAATTCCAAAATTGTAGACAAGGTCATCCTTTTGCTCTTCAAAAATGATTTTTCCCTGGTGAATCAAAATCACATAGTCCGCAATCTTTTGGATGTCTGAGGTAATGTGGGAGGAAAAGAAAATAGAGCATTCTTCGTCCTGTATAAACTCTAAAAACAAGTCCAGCATTTCATCCCGCACGACCGGGTCAAGCCCCGTCGTCGCCTCGTCCAAAATCAGCAGCTTCGGCCGGTGCGCCATCGCACAGATAATGGACAGCTTCATCTTCATCCCTTTGGAGAAGGAACCAATCTGCTTCTTTTCAGGGATCTTGAATTTTTTCAGGTACTGCCTGTAAAGACTGCCATCCCACGACGGATATACGCCGGACAATATTTTTTCAATATCTGAGGCGTTAAATACATCGTGAAAGCTGCACTCGTCAAAGGCAATGCCTATCTGTTCTTTGACCGAGGGCGCCGTGTGTTCCATACCGAAAATCCGGATCTGCCCGCTATCCTTTTTCAGCTCGTCAAGGATCAGGTTGATGGTCGTACTCTTTCCGGCTCCGTTTTCGCCGATAAAGCCGACAATCCTGCCCTTCGGAACCTGAAACGAAACATGGTCCAACAAAAAATTGTCAAACTGTTTGCACAAATCCTTCACTAAAATGTTGTTTTCTTCCATGCCTCTTCCCCCTGTCATTCTTCATAAAACAGCTTTAAGATATCAGCCATGCGCTCATAACTGATCCCATGCGCCCTGCCGATCTCCGCGGCCTTCTGCAGCAGCTCTTCTGCTATGCGCAGCTGTTCCTCCTGGATAAACTCCTTGTTCTGCGCCGCGACAAAGCTTCCCTTTCCGGACACCGTCTCTATGAATCCGTCGCGGGTCAGATCCTCGTAAGCCCTCTGGACCGTAATCACGCTGATATGCAGGTCCTTCGCCAATGCCCGCATAGACGGTAAGGCTTCGCCGGCGGATAGCGTTCCGTTCATGATCAGCTGTTTCACTTGCATGCAAATTTGTTCATAGATGGGCTTATCGCTGCTGTTGCTTATGATGATTTCCATTGAATCCCCCTCCCGCGTACTGTTTGTTATATGTGTACTTATTCGTTAAGTACAGTATAGACGGTTTTCATGCGATTGTCAATCTATTTTTTGGAAAATAAAAAATTCCTTGCCATTCCTGACCATTGAGGAGCGGAACGAAGCGGCAGTTTGGAGAGCAGCCCGACAAAAATGAGGATGTGCAGCCACTTCTATCCGTGCTGCTGACATCCTCATTCTTCTTGCGCAATGATTCTATTTTCCTGCCACAATCAGATACCTGTGAATGGTTCCCTCCGCCGCCCCGACCTGCTGCGTCACGAACATGCCGTTTTTTCGCAGCACCCGGTATCTTTCACCGGGATCGAAAAATCCCAGCCATGAATCTGCGCGATCGCCTCCCCCTGCTTCCAGGCGCTTCGCAGTTGTTCTATGTCCATATTCCTGCTCCTCTCTCAAACCTCCACGGAGATCATCTCTGTTCCGTGTTACAGCACGGCTTGTCAAAGGCAATTTATTTTCTGTTCCAATGCCATCCCAATCAACCGGTCTGTCTGGTCTGCCATGAATAGCGGAATATTTAGAACGTCATCATCCAACCTCAAATTGTCCAGAGAGAACCGAACACGGAGCTTGACCTGATCGTGGAACAGTTCCTTGAATTTCTTGAGACTCTTGCTGGTAGTGTTGGCTTCGGATTTGACCTCCACAGGGAAAATATCATTCTCCCGCTGAATGAGGAAATCTACCTCGTACGGCGGATTGCTCTGGCTCCAGTACCGGGGCACTACTTCAAACTGCGTGATTAGGGTTTGAAGCACAAAGTTTTCAGTCAACGCGCCTTTGAACTCCGTGAACAGACGATTTCCCTCCCCGAATGCCGTAGGAGCCAGCTGCGCCAAACGGCGAAGCAATCCCACATCCACCAGATAAATCTTAAATGCAGATAGATCATCATAGGCAGCCACCGGCAGGCCGGGGGCGCTACTGCGGTAGATCTTGTGAACCAGCCTGGCATCCACCAGCCACTGCAGAGCATCCTCGTATTCCCGTGCTCTTGCGCCTTCTTTGACAACCTTATAAATAAACTTCTTGTTTTCTCTTGCCAGCTGAGAGGGCACAGATTTCCAAATCATTGAGATCTTCGGAAACTCGCTGATATTGGGGTGCTTGGCAAAATCACGCTCGTAGGCGCCGATGATCCCGGACAGTGCTTCCTGCATGGCAGAAACATCCCTTGCTTCCGTCCACATCAGGACCGGTTCAGGCATGCCGCCAGTGACATAGTACATCTTCAGCTTCTCATAAAGTGGATTAAAAAAGGCGTCGGGAATCGGTTCAATGGTATCCACACGCTCCAGATACCTGGCAAGATTCTCATCACCGTTGGCAAGAAGAAATTCCGTAAAAGTCATGGGATCGATCTGCATAAAGTTCACTTTGCCCACCGGGAAAGAGGATGGTTTTGCCAAGGCAATTCCCAGCAGAGAACCGGCGCAGGCAATATGATACTGCGGGGCATTCTCGCAGAAATACTTCATGGAGTTAATTACTTTTGGGCAATCCTGCACTTCGTCAAAGATGATAAGTGTCTTTCCCGGCAAAATCTTCTGGCCGCTGGCCAGCATCAAATTCTGCAAAATCCGATCCACATCTTTGGTAGTCTCAAAGAACTGCTTGTATTCCTCGTTTTCGTCAAAGTTAAAATAGGCGGTATTTTCATAATAACGTCTGCCGAATTCCCTGAGAATCCAGGTCTTACCCACCTGGCGTACACCCTTTAGGATCAGTGGCTTGCGGTAGGGAGAATTCTTCCAATCCAGCAGTTTCGATAGAATCAATCGTTCCATAGGAATCCTCTTTCACACTTTTATAAGGGTTTCTGTGTCTTGTAATCACATTTTTATTATATGTCGAACCAATGAAAATTACAATACATATCCAAAACTTTTCCGGCTACTTGGCTCATGTTCGCTGGAATAAACGTCTGCGGATTGTAACTCAATGATTCATTGAATGCAAAATGGAAATTCAATTGTTGCTTGCTTTCCTGTTCACCTTTCGTTTCCTATCGTAAATTCGGAAAAACAATATACATTGCATCGTGCAGAAAGAAGTTCTTATGTTAAATATGGAAAATATAGGTAGAAAAATTGCCCGGCTGCGCAAGCAGCATAACATGACGCAAGTTTAATAATCTGGCTCAAAAGATGATTCAGAAGGATGGGATCAAAGCGCCCCGCAATATCGCGCCATTTCTGGATAAGCGTATACTTGCCGAGTATAGAAAAGAAATGTACCTACAACTCTGTCTGATACTGCTCCCGGTACATCCGGTTCAGCCATGCGACCATCTCCCCGACGCCCTCCTGCGTGTACGCGAAGGTCTCCGACTGCTTCTGCTCCTCGGGTGTCGCCTCCCAGCAGTACGGCTCCGGGTAGACGGTCGCCTTCATCTGCCCCTCCTCCATCTGCAGCATGTAGCGCATACCGCCGTGTGAACCGGCATAGCGCTCCTTCTTGATCAGTTCCAGGGAGAACATCCCCTTCAGTGAAATTTCTTCCATATAAATCTCCATTCCGCCGCCAGGTCAGCGGCACAAATAGTCATGAAAGTCTTCTTTTGCTTTTTCGATCCGTGTACTGTTCCCGTATCGCAAGCCGAGCAGCAGGCAGGATGTCACAGGATCCGTTTAAAGAGCGTATGCACCGTGCGGGTAGCACCAATCTCAGTCGGATGAGCCGCGGCCCGAGTGCGCGTCCTGTTCTGCGTGGCTAGCGTCGTCCGCAGAATCCGGGGATTGATTGCGTGTGCCAAGCACGCGGGCAATGAGGATCATCGCGTAGAGCAGGCAGGGAATCACGATCGTACACGCGATGGCGGCCATCAGCACTCCCTTTGTGGCGGGGCTGGCCGTCAGACCGAGGTACAGGACGACGAGGTACATTCCGACCAGGAGGACGACTCCGGCCAGTGCAAGAATCCGCTGTATTTTTTTCATAATCGTTCACTCCGATTTCTGACACGGATGGCAAAAATGCCACCACTGCTTTCTGACACGGATGGCAGAAATGCCATCACTGCATCGCTGAGGTATAAAAGTATTATCTGCACATCCACGATCCTGCAAAGCGCGCTGTTGTACGCAGCCAGCTGTGGACGGCAGCACATAAAATGGCTTCCTCTCATCTATACCAAAAATTACATAGAAAGTCAACAGGGAGTACAGAAAGCTCCGAATCACCTCCCGCCCATTGGGATATGATTCGGAGCCTTTTTCTCTCTAACTCTGCCGCCTGCGAATGGAGACAGTCACTCTGGGGGTCCAGCTGTCTGCCTTTCCCCGGTTCAGAGCCGCTCTGCGCGCACAACATCAATCACACCGCTCGTTTCACCTCGCGGCAAGTGATTTTTCTCCGCTCACTTCGCCTCGCGGCAAATGATATCTCCCCGCTCACTTCACCTCGCGGTAAATGATATCTCCTCTGCCCGGCCCGTTCGATACCATCGTGATCGGGAAGCCGATCTGCTCCTCGATGAACTCGATGTAGTTCCGGCAGTTCTCGGGAAGCTCCTCATACTTCTTGATCCCGCGGATATCGCACTTCCAGCCCGGCAGCTTTTTCAGCACCGGCTTCGCCTTCTCGAGCAGCGCGGTCGTCGGGAAGTCGGTGGTCACCTCGCCGTTGATCTCATAGCCGACGCAGACCGGAATCTCATCGAGATAGCCGAGCACGTCGAGCACGGTAAACGCCACATCCGTCGTGCCCTGCAGACGGCAGCCGTACTTCGAAGCCACACAGTCAAACCAGCCCATTCGTCTCGGGCGCCCGGTCGTCGCGCCGTACTCTCCGCCGTCGCCGCCGCGTCTTCTGAGCTCGTCCGCCTCGTCGCCGAAGATCTCGCTGACGAACGCGCCTGCCCCGACTGCACTCGAGTACGCCTTGCAGACGGTCACGATGCGCTTGATCTCATACGGCGGAAGCCCTGCTCCGACCGCACCGTAGCCTGCGAGCGTTGAGGAGGATGTCACCATCGGGTAAATGCCGTGATCCGGGTCCTTCAGAGAGCCCAGCTGTCCCTCGAGCAGAATGCTCTTGCCCTCCTTGAGCGCGTTGTAGAGAAACGCCGACGTGTCACACACGAACGGCTTCACCATATCGCGGTAGGTGTGCAGCTCCTCGAGCAGCCCCTCCGGCGTCAGCAGCGGCTTGTGGTAGAGATACTCCAGCATCGGATTCTTCAGCTCACAGATGCGCTGTACCTTCTCCGCGAGCAGCTCCTCGTCAAAAAGCTCGCTCACCTGGAAGCCGACCTTCGAAAACTTGTCCGAGTAGAACGGCGCGATGCCGGACTTCGTCGAACCGAACGAATGCTTTCCGAGCCGCTCCTCCTCGTACTGATCAAATAAAATGTGGTAGGACATCACGATCTGCGCGCGGTCAGATACCAGAATCTTCGGCATCGGCACGCCGCGCTCCACGATGCTCTGCACCTCTTTAAACAAAACGGGGATGTTCAGCGCGACTCCGTTTCCGATCACACTCGTCGTGTGACCGTAGAACACGCCGGACGGAAGTGTGTGCAGCGCGAACTTTCCATAATTGTTCACAATCGTGTGACCTGCGTTCGCGCCCCCCTGGAAGCGCACGATAATGTCTGCCTTCTCGGCAAGCATGTCCGTGATCTTTCCCTTTCCTTCGTCTCCCCAGTTAGCTCCTACTACTGCCTGTACCATACGTCTTTCCTCCCAAACTGTTCACCGGAACCGCGCCTGCTCACACTCCATGTATGGCTCCGGCGGCACCGCCCCGGATCTCCACGTCTGCATACCAATGTCAGGTGGCACTGCCCAGATATCCCTGCCTGCTTACCAATGTCAAACGACACTGCCTCGGATATCCTTGCCTGCTTACCAATGTCAAACGACACTGCCTCAGATATCCCTGCCTGCTTACCAATGTCAAACGACACTGCCTTAAATATCCCTGCCTGCATATCCAAGGATGGCTGCGCTGCCTGATCCAATACGCCGTTCCGGACTGTCATCCCGCCTCCCATAGCCCTTCCGGCCGGAACACGGGAATCAAATTTCTGACAACGACTGTAGTATACTACAAAACATGGCATAAGTAAAATTAATAATTATTATACATGAAATAAGTATGTATTATTTCATGTATCTCTGCCCCGCAGCATCTCTAAAAATTTCGCCGAGGCCGACGTGAGCGGCAGTTTTTCGTTGATCACGAGCTCCATCGCGCGCTCCGGAATAACTGTCTCAAACTGCAGTTCGAACAGCTCGCCGCGGTCCAGGTACTCCTGTGCAAAGTCGCTGACCACGCAGGCGACCCCGAGGTTGCGCAGCGCGAACTGCACGATCATGTTGCTGGTGGCCAGCTCGATCTCCGGGTGCACCGTCACGTCCTGCGCCTGCAGAAACTCATCGACGTAGCTTCTCGTGCTGCTGTTCTTCTCCAGACAGATCACCGGCAGCTCCCGCAGAGCGCTCCACGGCAGCACCTTCCCATCCAGTTCCCGAAAACGCGCGCCTGCCACGAACACGTCCCGGACCTTCCGCACCTCCGTGGTGGCAAACCCCTTTTTCCGGCTGAGCGGCGCGCTCACAAATCCAAAATCAATCCGCCCCTCCCCGAGATAGCGCATCGTCTCCGGCGTCGGCCCGTTCGTCACCGTCAGCCGGATTCCGGGATACTGTTCATGAAACCGTTGGAGATACGGCAGCAGGTAGTACTGCAGCGTCATATCGCTCGCCCCGATCCGCAGCTCCCCGCTCTCCATGTTCAGCATCTCCAGAACCTTGCGCTCCCCCGTCTGCATCTCCTCGTAGCCGCGGCACACATAGTCGTACAGCACTTCGCCGACCGGGGTGAGCTGCACGCCCTTCCCGGTCCGCACAAAGAGCTCCGCCCCGAGCGCGCGCTCCAGTGCGCGCACCCCCTGGCTCACGGCCGGCTGCGTCACCGAGAGCGTCTCCGCAGCCAGCGTGATGCTGCCGCACTTCGCGACACAGTAAAACAATTTATAGTATTCCAGATTCGCCTTCATCTCATACCATCAGACATTGATCTCGGCCTTTACTCCGAGCAGCTCACAGTTCCTGTCGAGCACCGGGTTCACGACCTCCGCGAGGAAGCGCTCTACCTGCTCCTTCGAGCGGCCCACATAGCGCGACGGATCCATCGACCGCTGCAGCTCCTCCAGGCTCAGATTGAACGCCGGGTCCGCAGCGATCAGCTCGAGCAGGTTGTTGTCCCCTCCCTCTTCCTTGACGGTGCGGCCTGCCTCCATCGACAGCTCACGGATCTTCTCGTGCAGCTCCTGGCGGTCGCCCCCGGCCTTCACCGCGTCCATCATGATATTCTCAGTCGCCATGAACGGCAGCTCCGCCATCAGGTGCTTCTCGATCACCTTCGGATATACCTTCAGGCCGTCGGTCACATTCAGGCACAGATCCAGGATCCCGTCGATCGCCAGAAAGCCCTCCGGCACCGAGAGGCGCTTGTTCGCCGAGTCGTCGAGCGTGCGCTCAAACCACTGGCAGGAGGAGGTGATCGCCGGATTTAACGCGTCGCAGATCACATACCTAGACAGCGACGCGATCCGCTCGCTGCGCATCGGGTTCCGCTTGTACGCCATCGCCGACGAGCCGATCTGCGTCTTCTCAAACGGCTCCTCGATCTCCTTGAGATGCTGCAGCAGCCGAATATCATTCGACATCTTGTGCGCGCTCGACGCGATCCCCGCGAGCACGTTCAGAACACGCGTGTCGGTCTTGCGCGAGTACGTCTGACCGGAGACCGCGACACACGCGGTAAAGCCCATCTTCTCCGCGATCATCGGATCGATCCGGTCGATCTTCTCTTGGTCTCCGTCGAAGAGCTCCAGAAAGCTCGCCTGCGTCCCCGTCGTGCCCTTGGAGCCCAGCAGCTTCATGCCGGAGAGCACGTACTCCAGATCCTCGAGATCCATCAGAAACTCCTGCGCCCACAGCGTCGCGCGCTTGCCCACCGTCGTCGGCTGTGCCGGCTGGAAGTGCGTAAACGCCAGCGTCGGCTGCTCCTTGTACTGATCCGCAAACGCTCCGAGCTGCGCGATCACGTTGACCAGCTTTTTCTTTACCAGCTTCAACGCCTCCGTCATCACGATGATATCGGTGTTGTCCCCGACGTAGCAGGAAGTCGCGCCGAGATGAATAATCGGCTTCGCCTTCGGACACTGTACGCCGTACGCATAGACGTGCGACATCACATCGTGGCGCACGACACGCTCCCGCTCCTTCGCGACGTCGTAATTGATATCGTCCTTGTGCGCCTCCAGCTCTGCGATCTGCTCATCCGTGATCGCAAGGCCCAGCTCCTTCTCCGTCTGCGCCAGCGCAATCCACAGTCTCCGCCATGTCCGGAATTTCATATCCGGAGAAAAAATGTACTGCATTTCCTTGCTTGCATACCGCTCAGAGAGCGGGCTCTGGTATCTGTCTGTGCTCATGATGTGTTGTCCTTTCTTTTTGCGTTTTGTTGATTTGCATTTTGCTGTTTTCTTTATTTCTTATATATTTGTGTTCACCGGACGCTTCTGGCGTACGGGGGTGTGGTTCACCGGACGCTCCTGGCGTATGGGATATCCCGGGTGGACACCCCTATAGGTCCTTCCCTGGGATATCCCATACGCCAGGAGCTGACCAGTGGCTCGAGCTGACCAGCACCAGGAGCTAGTCATTAGCTGAAACTGATCAGCCACTAGAGTTGACCGGCACCAGGAACTAGCCATTAACTGAAACTGACCAGCGGCTCCAGCTGACCGGCACCAACAGCTAGCCATTAGCCGAAACTGACCAGCGACTCCAGCTGACCGGCACCAACAGCTAGCCATTAGCTGAAATTGACCAGCAACTCGAACTGACCATTAGCTGAAACTGACCAGCGACTGGAGTTGACCATTAGCTCGAGCTCACCAGCGACCGGAACTGCCCAGCGCATAATGCTGATCAGAGACCGTAACTCCCCATTGCGACTACATTCTGGATGCACATGTCCGTCTTTCGCGTGCATTGCAGTCCAGCCAGCCACGATCAGAGAAGATTGCAGGACCGTATGAAAGCGACTATAGCGAGTCTTTATAAGTACTTAGGTATCAGAATGCCGGAGCATCTGTAAAAATCCTGCGTTCCAGCAGGATTTTTAGCCGGCACTGTCTGAGAAACATGTGCATCCGGCACATGTTTCGAGTTGCCGGCGGCAGATGCGCAGGCGTTCTGAGACCTTAGTACTTATAGACGAGCGATCCGGAGCTTTCATACGGTCCTGCAATCTTCTCGTCCGGATTACCTGCACTATACCCTGCATGCAGCTATAGTTGGAGGCTTCCTCCTGATATCCTGCTGTCCGCCCTATTTGTCGTACTCTCCTCGGATATCCTGCTGTCCGCCCTACCTGTCGTACTCCCCTCGGATATCCTCCTTTGGCGGATCCAGCGGATACTGACCTGTGAAGCAGCCTCGGCAGATGGGCAGGCCGCCCACGATGTCCGAAAGGCGCTCGATCCGCAGGTAGCCAAGAGAATCTGCGCCGATGAGCCGGCAGACCTCGTCAACGGTGCGGTTGTACGCGATCAGCTGGTCGTGCTCCGGGACGTCCGTGCCGAAGTAGCACGGGTGCAGAAACGGCGGGGAGCTGACGCGCATGTGGACCTCCTTCGCCCCGGCCTCGCGCAGCATCCGCACGATCCGGTCGCTCGTCGTGCCGCGGACAATCGAGTCGTCGATCATGATCACGCGCTTGCCCTCGACCGCCTCGCGCAGGACGTTCAGCTTCACGCGCACGCTCGACTCGCGGCTGCTCTGCTTTGGCTTGATGAAAGTGCGGCCGACGTAGCTGTTCTTGACGAAGGCCGTGCCGTAGGGGATGCCGGACTGCAGGGAGTAGCCGAGCGCCGCCGCATTGCCGGACTCCGGCACGCCGACCACGACATCCGCCTCGACCGGCGAGTCCATCGCCAGGTAGCGGCCGGCGCTGATCCGGGAGCTGTAAATGCTGACGCCGTCCATGTAGCTGTCCGGTCTGCCGAAGTAGATGTACTCAAACACACAGCGCGCCGTCCGCCCCTTCTCCTCCTCGGAAAAGCACATGCTGCGGTCCGACTGGATCCCGTGCTCCGGCGTGATCGTCACGATCTCCCCCGGCTCCACATCGCGGATAAACTCTGCGCCGATCGTGTCCAGCGCGCACGTCTCCGAGGTCAGAATGTACGCTTGATCCCGCTTCCCGATGCACAGAGGCTTGAACCCGAACGGGTCGCGCGCCCCGATCAGCTTGCGCGGGGACATCACGACGAGCGAGTAGGCGCCCCGCAGCTTCTTCATCGCACCGGCGACCGCCGCCTCGACCGACGGCGTCTGTACCCGCTGCCGCGCGATATGGTACGCAATCACCTCGGTGTCAATCGTCGTCTGGAAAATCGCGCCGTCGTGCGCGAGCTCCTCCCGCAGCTGGGGCGCATTGATCAGGTTGCCGTTGTGTGCGAGCGCAAGCGTTCCCTTGATGTAGTTCAGCACGAGCGGCTGCGCATTTTCCCGGGTGCTGCCTCCCGCCGTCGAATAGCGCACATGTCCGACGCCGATGTCGCCCGCAAGTTTCGCCAGATGCTTCTCGCCGAACACCTCGTTGACCAGCCCCATCCCCTTGTGGGAGAGCACTCTGCCCTTCGGCCCTCTGGTGTCGCTGACCGCGATCCCGCAGCTCTCCTGCCCGCGGTGCTGCAGCGCAAACAATCCATAATAAATGGTGGAGGCCACCTGCTCGCCGGAAAAATCGTAGATGCCAAACACACCGCATTCTTCCCTTAGCTTGTCCGTAGCCTCCATCTGCTCATGAATCTCACAGTTATTCATTTTGTACCACTCCTGTCTTCTCCACACACAAATGCCCCATTTTGCGTTCAGGATTCAAACACGCTGTACAGTATACAGGATTCTTCCAAAATGTGCAAGCTCAGATTTTCGTGCTCCTGCAGTACCGCTCCTTGAGCTCCTGCACGACCTCGCCCCGGTCGCGCCGGTGCATCCGCTCCTTCTCGTCGAGGTACGCCTGCTGCGTGCACAGCTTCGCATTGTGTTCCTGGATCTTCTGGACCAGGTACGGGTCTGCGCGCAGCTCCTCCAGCCGCTTGCGGTACTCCTGCTCCGACAAAAAGAGCGGGAGCGTGCTGATATACTTGCGGAAGGTCTCTTTCGTCTTCGCGAGCGTGTAGGACTCGTAGTAGCACTCGGCCGCCTGCCGAAACTCAAACATCCCCGCGTACGCCGCCCCGAGATTGCTCCAGATCGCGGCGTAGAACTGCATCCCCAGCTTGCCCGGGTTCTTTCTGCCGAGGATCTGCCGGTACTCCCAGACGGCGCGCCCGTACATCCGCTCCTGCACCAGATAATCCCCGCGCAGCTTCTGCTTCATATCCTCCGACTGCACCTCCAGCTTCGCGAGCTGCTCCTGATACTCGCGCATCTGCGCCGGCGTCAGATACCCCGCCTCCCGGAAAATCGGCAGCACAAAAAACGCCGTCCCGTCCTGCTTCTCCAGCTGGTCATACAGCTGCCGGTACAGCCTGGTCAGCCCGAGCTCATCCCGGATCCAGTCCAGCAGCCCCTCATTCATCAGCGTCCCGTCAATCAGACATGCGTGGTTGTACAGATAAAAGCACAGCTCCTCGATCGAGTAGATATTCGTGCGGATATTTTCAATATAATACGGCCTCTTCGCCAGCGGCAGCCGGCACAGATCGTAGCTCATCCCTGCTCCTCCTCCTGATACGGCGTAAACTCACATCTATGACAGCCAAGGATTCCTCCCAAAGTGATTTGCGCATCTTGCCTGTCTTCTCAGCCGGACGCCATGCAAGCCACAGACGCGCTTGCTATGCAAGCTATCCGCCGCTACGCGGCTCCTGTCTGTGGCTGAATGGGCGTTCCGCCCATTCAAAAATGGTAATACAGCCCTTAGCAAGCAAGCTTGCACGGTCTGTCTTCCCATTTTT
>JAETOO010000046.1 GCA_021771715.1 Oscillospiraceae bacterium | reverse complement strand
GTCACTGTGATAAGCTGCTTGTTGCCGCCGAAATCGTCTACAAGGGTCGCGTTCCCGTCCGGGGTAAGGGGTTCTTCCTTTTCGGGTTCCTCATAGACAACGCCGCTGTCGTCGGTCGCGTCCTGTCCCTCCGGGGTCTGTGCAAAGGCGGTGACGGAAAAGCCGCCCGTCAGCATGAGGGCGGCGCAGAGTGCGGTCAAGGTTCTAAGGATTTTCTTATTCATTCTCGGTGTCCTCCATTTCTTCGGTGTCGTGGTCTGCGGGTTCTGCGGGGTAGCCCGGCGCGGCTTCCATGCCCGGAATACCGCCGCCGGAAAGCATAGCGGAAAGCTCATGCGGGGAAAGCCGCATGGAGCGCACAAGCTGTACGATTTGCAGGTTTTCCGCTTCGGTTTTCTGCGCTTCAAGCCCCCGCAGCCTGTTCTGGTACTCGGTGATTTTCTCGCGGGTCTTTGCAATCTCCTTGTCGATACGTTCAATCCTGTTCATAGCCATAAATCAATTTCTCCTTTCAGATTTTCAGTGTTATGTTTGTTTTCAGTTCCAGTTCATCAGCCCATATCCTTTGATACAGGAATAATTAACGGGGTAGCTCTTTATCTTGCAAGCGTCGCCGGAATTGCCCTCGACGGTATAGACGCGCTCCCCGTCCGTCCCGATGACAAGCCCTACATGGTCTGCGCTCCCGTCCCCGTCCCAGTCAAAAAAGATAGCGTCGCCGGGGGCGATATTCGCATAGCCCCTTGCGCCCCATTGCCCGCGTGACTGGAACCAGGGTACGCCCTGTGACTGGCACCCGGCAAAGCGCGGCTCGGACAGCCCCGCCTGTCCGTAGCACCATGAAACGAAACAGGCGCACCATTCCACGCGGCTGTTGAAGCCGTACCAGCTCCAAAAGGTGCGCCCGCCCACGTTTCCGGCTTGCCGCTTCGCAAGCTCTACAATGGCGGTATTGCCGGGGCGTGTGCCGTTCACAAGCTGTACGCCGCTTAAATCCTCGGACGCCCCTGTGTCTGGTGAGCCGCCGCCGAAAATCAGCGGCTTGTTGCCGCTTGTTTCCAGATAGACGCGGTACATTTCAAGCTGCTCCGGCGTTAGAAGTTCCTCCGCAATCTCGGAAACAGGCTTGTTCGTCAGCTTCACGTTCAGAATGTAATAATTGTAGGCGACTTCAACCTCGTATTCGTAGGTTTCCGTAGAGGTTTCCCCTGTTTCCGGGTCGGTGACGGTGCGCGTTCCTGTGCGGGTTTCCGTCCTGTGGCGCACTTCAATTTCTTCCGTCAGCGTCAAGGTGTACTGCATGGCAAAGACGCGGTTTATTTCTGCCTGTGCGCTCTGTGGGGTGTAGGTCTGGAAAAGGGCGGTGAGGTAGGACGCTAATTCATGGGGGTTATGCCCGATACTGTCAAGGTCATAGCGGTATTCGTCATAGCCCGGATAATCGCGCTCGATATTGTCAATTTTCTGCTGAAGCTCGTTTTCCTTTGCGGCGTAGTTGTTTTCCGTCGCCACAAGGTCGCTGTCCTCCGACGTGTAGGAAGTCCCGACAATGCCGTTCATCAAGCCGGAGAACATAGAACCGCAAGAAGATAGCCCCGCCGAAATCATAATGAATAAGAGCAGCGCGGCAACGGCGATACATACGCCCGCCGGGTGCCTTGCCACAAACGCCGCCGCTTTCTTTGTTTCCTCGGCTGTTTTTTTCGCTGCCTTGCGGGTGTTCTCTGCGGCTTTCTGTGCCGTTTTCGCGCCGTTTTTCCTTGCCGCCTTTGCATACTGCCGCTTGATTTGCTGCTTCTGCATGAAGCGGGAAAGGGGATTGCCCGCAATCTGCGGGTTATCATGCAAGGCTTTGTGGTACTGGAAATCCACATTCGCCTTGAACGCCGCTTTCTCTGCCTTTGCCGCCGCCCGGTAGGGTTTGAGCTTGTGGCTGCGGTAGCCCTCCTTGACTTTCCGCGCCC
>JAETOO010000002.1 GCA_021771715.1 Oscillospiraceae bacterium | reverse complement strand
TTGTTAGGGCATGGCCCTGTTCTCCATTGAGAAGTTTTTCGCTGATCCGAAAAACGGAACTTTGGAGAACAAATAAACCACCTGCTATGCGGGTGGTTGGGATAGCTTTAGCGTTGTGTAAAATACCTCCAGTGATATAATAAAAGCAGGTTCGCCAACCGTTTTATTAATCAAAGGAGGTAGTCCAAATGGACAATAATAGTTTATCACATACGACCTGGAATTGTAAGTACCATATAGTTTTTGCACCGAAATATAGAAGAAAAATTATATATGGTGAGTTGAAACAGGACATAGCCAATATCTTAAGTATGCTTTGTAAACGGAAAGAAGTGCATATCATAGAGGCAGAGATTTGTCCGGATCATGTTCATATGCTGGTTGAAATTCCGCCGAAAATGAGTGTATCGGAATTTGTGGGATATTTGAAGGGCAGGTAACTGACGTTGCGGCTGGCGAACCTTTCGATGAGTCTTTAGACTCCAGCGCCGGGAACGCGCCCTTATAGGGCGAAAATCAAACCACCGGCTTAGCCGGTGGTACTGATTATTTGATTTTGGCGCAGTATCCGTATGCTCTGCGGAGCATTACTTCCTGTACGCTTCTATCGTACAGGTGTGTTTCTTATTTTTCACATCATAGTTGCTTCCAACCAGAACTTGATTCCGCTTGAAAAGTACAGCCGGATTCCTCAAACCGAATGTAAGGATTTCTCAGAACACGTGACAAATGTAAAATAAAATGAAAAAAGTAATTACATTTCCTCCCATATGTGGTATACTGTGCTTAACCGCAGCTGTGGGCATCAGTTCCTGTCGGGACGTGTCCGCAGCGAGTGCATCGGAAATGAGATGACATGCCAGACAAGTCAGCTGTGCCGGTTATTTTGATTCCGATGCGCCGGGGAGCGGAAGGAAAAATCACCCGCGTGACATGCGGGATGAAGGGGGGATTTGGTATGCCGAAGTATGTGATCGGCCTGGACAACGGAGGGACGACGACGAAAGCGGCGATTTTCGACCTGGACGGGCGGCAGATTGCGTCACACGGCAAGGCGACAAAGGCGATCACGCCGAAGCCGGGCTACACAGAGCGCGATATGGAGGAGCTGTGGCTGACGAACTGTGAGTGCGTGCGCCTGGCGCTTGAGCAGTCGGGGATTGATCCGGCGGATGTGATCGGGCTGGCGGTCTGCGGGCACGGGAAGGGCCTGTATCCGTGGGGCAAGGACGGCAAGCCTGCGTACAACGGAATTATCTCGACCGACGGCAGAGCGTGGAAGTACCCAGAGAAATGGTATCAGTCGGGGGTACACGCAAAGCTGCACGACCGGCTGTGCCAGGAATTCATGGCGTGCCAGCAGGTGGCGCTGCTCGCGTGGTTCAAGGATCACCACAGGGAGATCTACGACAATATCCAGTACGTTTTTTCCATCAAGGACTATGTGCGCTTTCGCCTGACCGGGGAGGCGTGGAGCGAGGCGACGGACATCTCGGGCTCCGGTTTGATGAATGTGAGGGATGCGCGGTTTGACCGCGACCTGCTCGAGGCGCTCGGCATCGGCGAGGTCTATGAGAAGCTGGCCCCGATCCGGTACTCGTGCGATGTCTGCGGCAGGATCACCAAGGAGGCGGCTGCGCTGACCGGGCTGCCGGAGGGCATTCCGGTGGCGGGCGGCATGTTCGACGTCGACGCGTGCGGCGTGGCGGCGGATCTGACCTCGACGGAGGAGCTCTGCACGATCGCCGGGACGTGGAGCATCAACGAGTATATCGCGCAGGCGCCGGTCATGGACGGCAGCATCGCGATGAACTCGCTGTTCGCGATCCCGGGCTACTATCTCGTGGAGGAGAGCAGCGCGACGTCGTCCGGGAATCTGGAGTGGTTTTTGAAGAACTGCATGGCGAACGAGCCCGTGCCGGAGGGAAAGAGCATCTACGATGTCGTGAACGCGAAGGTCGACGCGATCCGTCCGGAGGACAGCGATGTGTATTTCCTGCCGTTTCTGTACGGGTCCAATGCGCATCCGCTGGGCAAGGGGACGTTCGTCGGGCTGACGACGTACCACGACACCGGGCATATGCTGCGGGCCGTCTATGAGGGAGTCGTCTACTCGCACAAGACGCACATCGACAAGCTGCTGTCGTCCCGCGTGCTGCCGAAGGCAGTGCGCATGGCGGGCGGGGCGGTAAACTCTGCGGTCTGGGTGCAGATGTTCGCGGATGTGCTCGGGCTGCCGATCGAGACGATTGAGACGAAGGAGCTGGGCGCGCTGGGCTGCGGCATGGCGGCCGCGATCGCCGCGGGAGTCTACAGCGACTACAAGGAAGCGGCCAAACACATGGTACATATCGCATCCCGCGTCGAGCCGAACCCGGAGCGCGTGCCGGTATACGCCAAAAAGTATCAGAAGTACCGCGCGGTCAGCGCAGCGCTGGACACCGTGTGGGGGCAGTTCGAGGTGTGAGGCTGCATCACAGATTCAGAGACGAACGCATGGATACCATGCGCGATATAAGAAAGGAGACTACATAGTATGGCAGTAAGAGGAAGTATCCCAAAGACAATGAAGGCACTGGTTGCGTACTCGAAGGACGATTACCGCTTTGAGCCGGAGTATCCGACGCCGGAGTGCGGGCCGGACGACATTATCATCAAGACAGAGGCGTGCGGCATCTGCGCGGGTGACCTGAAGTGCAACCACGGCGCAGCGATGTTCTGGGGCGATGAGAATCAGCCGTCCTGGGTAAAGCCGCCGTTCATTCCGGGCCATGAGTTCTACGGGCGCATCGTGCAGATGGGCGAGAACGTCGAGGGCTACGAGCTCGGCGACCGCATCACGGCGGACCAGATCGTTCCGTGCGGCAAGTGCCGGTTCTGCAAGGACGGCCACTACTGGATGTGCCAGCCGCACGACATGCTCGGCTATATGTACTACACAAACGGCGGCATGGCAGAGTATGTGCGCTACCCGAAGACCTGCGTGATTAGCCGTGTGCCGGAGGAGATGACGATGGAGCAGGCGCTGCTCGTCGAGCCGTACGGCTGCTCAAAGCACGCCGTGGACCGCGCTGAGATCACGAATGAGGATGTCGTGGTGATCTCCGGCGCAGGCACGCTCGGTCTCGGCATGATTACCTATGCGAGAATGAAGAATCCGAAGCTTTTGATCGTGCTCGACATGCAGCCGGGCAGACTTGCGAAGGCGAAGGAGTTCGGCGCAGATCTCGTCTTCAATCCGGGCGAGTGCGACGTCGACAAGGAGATCAAGGATCTGACAGAGGGATATGGCTGCGACGTCTATATTGAGGCGACAGGTAATCCGGCGAGCGTAATCCAGGGATTGAATGCGATCCGGAAGCTGGGACGTTTTGTGGAGTTCAGCGTGTTCGGCAAGGAGACGACGGTGGACTGGTCGATCATCGGTGACCGCAAGGAGCTCGATATCCGCGGTTCGCACCTGAGCCCGTACGCATACCCGTTCGTGATCGAGAACATGATGAAGGGCAATCTGAAGACAAACGGCGTCGTGTCGAGCTACTTCGAGCTGGAGGACTGGCAGAAGGCATTTGAGTATGCGAGCGGAAAGTACGGAGATTTCAAGGTAGCCTTCAAGTTCTGACGGATCGGGACCGGATAGAGCATGGATCGAAATTCGTATGTTAAAATTGCATATTACTATTACGTTCTGGGCCTGACACAGGATGAGATCGCGCGCAGGATGTCGCTGACGCGGCAGCGGGTGAATCAGATTGTCAGGTCCCTGGCGGACATGGAGATCGTGAGCATCAATATCCGTGGCTATGAGCATGAGCACGCGCGGCTGGAGTGCGAGCTGGAAGAGCGGTACAGCCTGACGCGTGTGCTCGTCGCTGAGGATTACGGGGAAGTGGAGACGGCGATCTACAAGGTCGCAAATGTGGCGGCGCAGTACCTTGACGAGACGATTCGGCAGGGGGACGTGATCGGCGTGTCGTGGGGGCAGACGCTCGAGCAGATTGTGCGGCAGATGCCTTACCGGAAGCGGGAAAAATGCACGGTCGTCCAGCTCATGGGCGCCTACAACGTCCCGGATGGTACCCGGAGCGGGTGGAAGAGCGACGAGCTCGTCCGCAACCTGGCGAACCGGTTTGAGTGCGGCGCACACAATTTTTACGCACCGCTCGTCGTGGAGCATGAAGAGACAAAGCGGTGGCTGATGCGGGAGCGCGGGATCCAGGCATCCTTCGACCAGATGAAAAGCTGCGATATCGCAGTGATCGCGGTCGGGGCGATCTCGGAGGAGGCGACGATGTATCGGCGCGGCAATTATACGAGGGCGGAGATGGAGGAACTGCGCGCAGATGGGTTTGTGGCAGAGCTGCTGATGAACCCGGTGCGCGCGGACGGCTCCAGCGAGGGCAGCGTGTTCGCGAGCCGCGTGATGAGTGCGGATATCGACTGTCTGCGCGGAATCAAAAATACCGTCCTGGTGGCCTGTGGAATGAAGAAGGCAGAGGCAATCACGGCCGCGCTGGCGACAGGCTGCGTCAACACGCTGATTCTGGACCGGACGACGGCAGAGCGCATTCTCGCCGGGGAGTGACGGCAGAGTGTATTCCTGCTGGGAAGTGACGGCAGAGTGCATTCCTGCTGGGAAGTGACGGCAGAGTATATTCCTGCTGGGAAGGAACGGCAGAGTGGCTTTCCGCCGGAAAATGACAGCAGAGACAGCCGAAAGAAACAGGATTTATAAGTGAGCGGGAATTCGTTATATGGGGTGGCTGTGAGCGGGTATGGAGATGCCGCAATGCCGTGTGTTAGACGTGTTCAGTGCAGCCAGGGCAGGGAGCGGAAAAGATTGCTGCGCGACTTTGGCTCACATAGCGCAAAGGAAAGAAAGAGAGAAGCAGTATGAAGAAGGAAATCCAGGTGATGATATTTGACATGGATGGGGTGATCCTGGACAGCGAGCCGATCCATGAGCTTGCGCGGGAGCAGATGTTTGAGAAGTACGGCATCGCGGGTGCGCAGGATCTGCCGAATCCGGTGGGGCGCTCGACCTGCGGCTTCTGGCAGCTGGTGCTGGAAAAGTACGGGATGGAGGGCGATCCGCGCGTGTTCGAGCGGGAGCACTATGAGCTGGTCTCCAAGCTGGTGGTGGAGAAAAAGCTGCCGCCGTCGCAGGGGCTGCTGCCGCTTTTGGACTGGGCCAGGGAGCGCGGGATCAAGCGCGCGATCGCATCCTCCTCGACGCGGAAGCTGGTATACACAGTGCTCGAGCACCTCAACCTGGCGGCGTATTTTGACGGAGTCGCCTGCGGCGATGAGGTGGAGAACAAGAAGCCTGCCCCCGACGTCTATCTGCGCGCTCTCTCCCTGGTCGGAGCCGACGCAGCCCATGCAGCCGCAGTGGAGGATTCCAGCTCCGGCATCGAGGCGGCGCACGCAGCGGGCCTTCGCTGCTTCGGCTACCACAATCTGACCTCCGGCATACAGGATCTGTCGAAAGCCGACTGGCAGGTAGAGCACTTGAAGGAAATCCAGGAGCTGCTGTTGCAAGAGCATATCTGAGGAAATGGAGCTCCCGGACGGCCCTGCCAATCTTTTTATCGGTAGCCAGATGTTAGCGCTCCGTGCGCCAGGTCACCGTCTCCCCGTCGGATCTGCCGATGATCGTCCCGCTGTTGTCGGTGCGCAGCACGCTGACGCCTGCATCGGCAAGCCGCTCGAGTGTCTCTTCGTGCGGGTGGCCGTAGTCGTTGTCGGCGCCGACGCTGATGATGGCCCAGTGCGGCTGCACGCTGGCGAGGAGCAGGCTGCCTGTTGCGTTGGAGGAGCCGTGATGGCCGGCGCACAGGACGTCGCTGTAGAGGTCGAGCCCCGAGCTGCACAGAGCCTCCTCTTCCTCAAGCTCCGCGTCGCCGGTCAGCAGAAAGCTGTTCTTGCCGTTGGCGATCCGGATGACGACCGAGTTGTTGTTCGGCTCCTCCGCTGTCTCGTCCGGTGAGTATACCGTGAAATAAGATTTCCCGAGCAGATACTCGCTGCCGGACGCAGGGTGGCTGACAGTCAAGCCGACTGCGCCTACGGCATTCATAAAGGAAGTGTAAGTCTTCGATTCGTGGACATAGTCTGCGCCGATGACCATATCGACTTCAGTCGTGTGCAGCACGCCGATCAGCCCGCTCAGATGATCCGAGTCGTAGTGCGAGGAGATCAGATAGTCGAGGTGCGTCACCTCATGCTGCTTCAGGTAGGCGACTACGAAGGAGGAAGTATCCCGGTCGCCGCCGTCGTAGAGCAGCGCGTGCCCGTCAGACTTCACGAGCACAGCCAGCCCCTGGCCGACGTCGAGAAAATGAATCTCAAAGTCGTCCGATCCGGGCGCAGCCCCATCCGGCAGCTGCGGCACCGTTCCATCAGCCGTTCGGTGAGCAGCGCCCTTTTTTTGTGCCCAGGGTGCGCGCAACCCGAGCGGGGTGAAAACCTTCGCCTCGAGCAGCTCCCGCGCCCCCGCAAAGAGCGGCCCGAGCGTATGACTGTAGACCGGCTCCCAGATGCGCGATTTCAAAAATACTCCGGCAGGCCGAAGGACATGCGCGGCAAAAGGCTGCACCACATGACGGTTCAGCGGTTCAAGTACGTGAACTTTCAACGGCTCGAGCACATGAGTCTTCACCGGCGCAAGCACATGGCGGTCGAGCGGCTCGAACACATGCGTTTCCAGCGGCGCAAGCACATGCTGCTCAAACGGCCGGACGACATACGGCTCCAGAACATACTCACAGACCGGCTCCGCAAGGTACTCCCGCAGCCCGCCGCTCACCCACTCTGCCTGCCCCGGAAAGAGCAAACTAAGCCCCCAGAGCAGCACAATGGCCGGAAGCAGCCTCCTGACCACCCACCTGACCACCCGCCTGGGTCGCCGGAATCTCCTTTGCGCGCCCTTTCTCTGCCCTGCCCGACCATACCGCAGATTCTTTTGTGTTCTTTTCCCCCTTCGCCGTGCCACCGTACATTCTCCTTTGCATGAAACCCGATAATCCCCGCCAACCACTGTCAGAGAAGATGGGAGCGTTCCGGCGGCCCTCCCATCTTCTCGTCCGGTTTACCAAATGCTACCTTATGCACTTCCCCCATCCACCCATTTATAAAATTTTCTGGTTGCAATCCCCCCTATTATATTATAAAATTAACTCATATGCCACCATGAATTCCCGGACCCCGAACACAGTTTCGCTTTTCAACCCCGGGATAGGCATGTTTCGCGTATGCATACCCGAAACACTTTCAGTCAAAAATAAACAAGGAGGAAAGGAAATGTATTGTTATAGAAAAGTAACAGACGATCTCTACTGGATCGGAAGCAATGACCGCCGCCTGGCAATGTTCGAGGGCGTCTACTCCGTTCCGGGCGGTGTCTCCTACAATTCCTATCTGCTGATGGATGAGAAGACCGTCCTGCTCGACACGGTGGACAAGGCGGTAAAGGGCGTCTTTTTCGAGAACATTGAGCAGGTATTAGGCGGCAGAAAGCTGGATTACCTTGTGGTTCACCACATGGAGCCGGACCATTCTGAGGCGATCCAGGAGGTCGTGATGCGCTACCCGGAGGTGCAGATTGTCTGCAATAAGAAGATTGCGCAGATGATGAAGCAGTTCTTCACCTTCGACGTGGACGAGCGCGTGATCCTGATGAAGGAGGGCGACAGCCTGAGCACCGGCAAGCACAATCTCGTGTTTGTGATGGCGCCGATGGTGCACTGGCCGGAGGTTATGGTGTCCTACGACACGACCGACAAGATCTTGTTCTCGGCGGACGCGTTTGGAACGTTCGGCGCGCTGAACGGCGCTCTGTTTGCGGACGAGGTCAATTTTGAGCGCGATTACCTTGACGAGGCGAGACGGTATTACACGAACATCGTCGGCAAGTACGGCGATCAGGTGCAGTCGATCCTGAAAAAGGCGGCGACGCTCGACATCCAGATGATCTGCCCGCTGCACGGCTTTGTGTGGAGAAAGAATCTCGGCGATTTCATCGGAAAATATATGCACTGGAGCTCGTACGTGCCGGAGGAGTACGGCGTAGTGATTGCCTACGCATCCGTCTACGGGCACACGGAGAATGCTGCGGAGGTGCTGGCGTGCCGTCTGCGCGACCGCGGGATCAGGACGGTGATGTTCGACGTTTCCGTGACACCGGCGTCCGATATCATTGCCGCTGCGTTCAAGTGGAGCCACCTGGTATTTGCGTCGACGACGTACAACGCAGGGATCTTTGTGAATATGGAAGCGCTGATCTACGATCTGGTCGCACACAATATTCAGAACCGCACGGTTGCGCTGATCGAGAACGGCTCCTGGGCTCCGACGAGCGGCAAGCTGATGCGCGAGCAGTTTGAGAAGTGCAAGAACATGACGATTCTCGATGAGAAGATTACGATCCGGTCCTCACTGCAGGCGAGCCAGCTTTCCGAGATCGACGCGCTGGTTGAGGCGATTGCGGAGACGCTTCCGGCATCCGCAAAGGCGGAGAAGGCAGTCACCGTCGTGGAGGAGACCGGGACGCCGAAGGTTGACCCGACTGCGATGTTCAAGCTTTCCTACGGGCTGTTTGTTCTGACGGCGCGGGATGGCGACAAGGATAACGGCTGCATTATCAACACGGCGATGCAGGTGACCGATGTGAAGAAGCGCATTGCGATTGCCGTGAATAAGGCGAACTACACGCACGACATGATTAAGAAGACGGGCGTGTTCAACCTCTCTGTGCTGACGACGGATGCGCCGTTTGCGCTGTTTAAGCAGTTCGGCTTCCAGAGCGGCCGCGATGTGGACAAGTTCGCACAGGGCGGAGCAGAGGTGCGCACAGCAAACGGTCTGCGCTACGTGCCGGAGTACGCGAACGCCGTGATCTCCGGGAAGGTAGTCGAGGCGCAGGAGTATGACACCCATACTCTGTTTATCGCGGAGGTGACGGAGGCAGTGGTGCTCTCGAGCGTGCCGAGCGTGACCTACCAGTATTACTTTGACCACATCAAGCCGCAGCCGCAGCCGACGACGGAGAAGTCCGGCTGGGTGTGCAAGATCTGCGGTTATATCTACGAGGGCGAGGAGCTCCCGGAGGATTTCATCTGCCCGCTGTGCAAGCACGGGGCAGCCGATTTTGAGAAGCTTTGATTCTGCAGAAGGCGGGATCGCGCACTGCGGTCCGCGGCGGTGTCTGTAGACAGAATGATTATGAAAAAAGGAGGACGACAACAATGAAATATGTATGCGAGGTTTGCGGATGGGAGTACGATGAGGAGGCCGGCTCACCGGAGAACGGCATTGCGCCGGGAACGAAGTGGGAGGATGTGCCGGAAGATTTCGAGTGCCCGGTATGCTCGGTAGGCAAGGATGAGTTCGCGCCGGCTGAGGAGTAAGCGGCATCGGATCGTATTGAGCAGTAAAATGTAGGACAGACAGGGTGCTGTAAAATGCGGGAAACCTGCAAGCGCTGGCAAATGTGCGAGATTGCGCGCCAGTAGCTGCAGCTGACGGCAATTTTGCAGCGCCCTGTTTTTGCAGGGAGAGAGACATATTTTACGGAAACATAAAAAGCGAGGCATGTTACTGCCTCGCTTGTGACATTCGGTATCTTAAAGCTTTACCACATTGGCAGCCTGCATTCCGCGAGCTCCCTCTGTTAAATCATAAGAAACTGCCTGTCCCTCTTCGAGCGTCTTGAAGCCCTCGCCCTGGATTGCAGAAAAATGTACGAAAACGTCGGATCCGTTCTCGCCTGTGATGAAGCCGTAGCCCTTTTCTGCATTGAACCACTTCACTGTACCCTTATTCATTTTGGTGCCTCCTAACTTTTACGCATGAACCGGATAACAAAATTCACTCACTATTATAGATTACAAAGGTATTATTTCATGATCTATAATAGTGAGTGAAATATTTTAACCAGTCAATCTTTTAGCAATTCCATTATATCACATCGTTTCTTCCTGTCAAGCACAAATTACGGTTTCAGAGAAAAAATGTTGCTGTGGGAAAGACAAAAATGTGGCTGATTTAAAGGAAATATGGGCAAAAAAGAGCAGGACAGGTGTGTCCACCAAGAACACCTCTGTCCTGTCGGTATGAGTGACATTCTGTCGACCGATCCGTCCCCTTTTCCGCCTTCCGGGGACGGCTGATCGGTCGTCCTGTCTATACCTGTTTTTCATGTGAAGCTGCTGTTTGAAATACGGCAATCTCGAGACGGTCCATGCCGTTACGGCCACATTTGCTTTCACGCAAAATCCAGCTTTCCGGGGATCGTAATTTAGCTTTCATTGTCTGTCTATGCTTCTGTGTTCGGTTCCTCGGCTTCGGTTTCGTCTGTTTCTGTGCCAGTCTCCTCAGCGTCCTCCGTGTCCGCCTCCGAGGTCTCCTCGAGGTCGAACTCCTCATCCGTCACCATATCGTCCTCCGAGTAGGCCGCCTCCGTGACATTGGCCATCTGGTAGAGCTGGTCAGCCATCTTGGCCTCGTAGAGGTTCCAGACGAGCGCGTCCCGCGTGTACAGCGTCTCGAACTCTGCGGCTGAGGCGGTTCCGTAGTAAGCGGCGTTTTCTTCCACATAGGAGAAATATTCGTCCTCGGTGATCTCGATTTTGTTCTCCGCGCAGAAGGCGCTGACGAGGAGCTTGCGGTTCACCGCGTTGAGCGTCTCGGAGTCAAGATCCTCCTCGGTGATGCCGAAAGCGTCGAGAACGTCCTGCACGTCGGTGTCGTCACTGCCCGCGAACAGTGCATAGGAAGAGAGAAGCTCGTCCCAGCAGCTGTCGTAGAGCTCCTGCGGGTAGCCGTCGAACGTGGTCGCGTCGATTGCGGAGGTGAAGAGGTCCTCGATGGCATCCGAGTAGCTGATCTCCGTGTACTCATTCTCGAGATCGGCGCGGACTGCTGCCTCATAGTCCTCCTTCGTGTCATAATCGGTGTACTCCTCGAGGAATTTCTCGTCGTACTCCGGGTAAGAGAGCTGTGTCACGGCAGTGATCTCAGCCTCAAAGTCGACCGTCTGGTTCATCCAGGCATCCACCCAGATGTCGTCGCCGAAGGTGATGGAGAACTGCTTGGTGTCGCCGGCCTTGACGCCGGTCAGCTGCTGGTCGAACTCCTCGCCGTACTCCATCGTGCCGATCTCAAAGTAGGTGTCCTCCTCCTCGGGCTCGTCGTCGGAGCCCTGAATGGTGCTCTTCAGGCTCAGATAGACGATATTCCCCTCAGCGGCGGGAGTGGAGACGTCCTCCTCGGTGGCTGCATCCGCAAGCGAGGACTGGATCTGTTCCTGCGCCATGTCGTCCGTGATATCGTATGTATACTGGATAACCTCTATCCCCTCATAGGATCCGAGCTTCACATAGTCCGAAGCGTCCGCGACGAGATAGTCGGACGGAGTGATCGGCTCGAGCGTATCTGCATCTGCGCCGTCCGCACTGTCGGAGGCACCGTCGTCCGCGCCGTCTGCACTGTCGTCTGCGCTGTCTGCACTATCGTCCGCGCCGTCCGCATCATTGCCAGAAGCGCTGTCCGCATCATTGTCGGAAGCGCTGTCTGCATCGCTGTCGGAAGCGTCATCTGCTGCGCCGTCCGTATCGCTGTCGGAAGCATCATCTGCTGCGCTGTCTGCGCCGCTGCCATCTGCGTCTGCTGTGCTGCTGTCTGTGGCCTCCTGCTTTGTGGAGGGCTTGTCGGCGGAGTCGTCTGCTTTTCCGCAGCCCGCGAGTGCGGTTGCCGCAGCGAGGCCAAGCATGAGGTACTTATATTTTTTTGTCATAGAAATGTTTCCTTTCTGAAATGAAATGTTCATATTACTATAACATTTTCTGTTTCAGAATGTAAATAGGTTTTGCGCAAATCACAGAAATTTCATTTTTCGCTTTAAAGAAAAACGAGGCTGTGCTATGATAAAACCAGCATGATTGGAAAGGAAATCAGTATGACTTATATAGAAATTCCGGAAAAGGCAAAACGGATTCTGAAGACATTGCATGACAGTGGATTTGAGGCGTACGTGGTGGGCGGATGTGTCCGGGATTCGATTCTTGGACGGAGGCCGGAGGACTGGGATATCACAACCTCAGCAGCTCCGCAGCAGGTGAAGGCGCTGTTTGCGCGGACGATCGACACGGGAATCGCGCACGGGACCGTCACGGTGATGGACGGGAAGGATGCGTTTGAGGTGACAACGTACCGCATCGACGGGGACTATGAGGACTGCCGCCACCCGAAGCATGTTGCGTTTACTTCGAACCTCTCGGAAGATCTGAAGCGCCGGGATTTTACGATCAACGCGATGGCGTATTCGGATGAAAGTGGGTTGATCGATCTGTTCTGCGGCATGGAGGATCTGGAGCATAAGGTGATCCGCTGTGTGGGGGAGCCCAGGGAGCGTTTTTCTGAGGATGCGCTCCGGATGCTGCGCGCGGTGCGGTTTGCGGCACAGCTCGGCTTTGCGCTGGACGAGGGGGCGAAGGCGGCGATCCGCGAGATGGCCGAAGCGCTCGACCACATCAGCGCGGAGCGCATTCAGGTGGAGCTGGTAAAGCTGCTCACATCGGCGCACCCGCACTGGTTCCGGCTCGTGTATGAGACGGGGATCACGTCGGTGATTCTGCCGGAGTTTGACCGGATCATGGTACAGCGGCAGAACAATCCGCATCACATTTACTCGACCGGCGAGCACACGCTGGCGGCTCTGCGCAGCATTCCCTCGGACAAGGTGCTGCGCCTTACGATGCTGTTCCACGATATGGGCAAGCCGGAGGTTTTCGTGACGGACGAAAACGGAAAGGATCACTTTAAGGGACATGCTGCGCATAGTGCGCGGATTGCGGAGAAGGTCATGCGCAGGCTGCGGTTTGACAATGAGACGACGAGACAGGTCTGCACGCTGGTGAAGCATCACTCGCTCTACCCGCAGCTGACGGGTCGGGACGTGCGACGCAGCGCGTATCTGATCGGCCCGGAGCTGTTTGACTCGTTTTTGCTGGTGAAAAGGGCAGACTGCCTGGCACACCACCCGGACGTGATTCCGGCAATGCTGGATTACCTGCGGGAGCTGGAGCGCATCTGGCGGGATATACAGCTTCACGGCGATTGCCTGAGTGTCAAAGGGCTGGCCGTGACCGGGAACGATCTGATCGGGGACGGCATGAGGCCGGGGCCGGAGCTGGGAAGGATGCTGGAGCATTTGCTTGAGCTGGTGCTGGCGCACCCGGAAAAAAATGAGCGGGAAATGCTGCTTGCGGAGAGCAGGCGGTATCGCGCAGAGGGGGACGCGGACCAGGTGATCGAGCGGCCTGTGATTGAGGAGTAGGAGTCCTGTTTACGGCTCTGACCGCTGCGGGCAATGATATGTTTCGCGGTGCAGTGGTTGGACGAACGGGAAGGAGCAGCACAACTGAGGAGGAACGAGTATGACGCGGGAGCAGGAATTGAAGTACGCGATGATCGCTTATTATAGAGGGGATCCGGCGCGGATCCAGCATTTTCTGAAGGTGTACGAGTTTGCGGTTATGATCGGCGAGGGCGAGGGCCTGGCGGCGGAGCAGATGGAGACGCTGCGTGCGGCATCGCTGGTACACGATATCGGGATCCGGGTGGCGGAGGAAAAGTACGGGAGCTGCGACGGCAGGCTGCAGGAAAAGGAAGGACCGGCGGTCGCAGAGGAGCTGCTGACCAGGCTGGGCTATCCGGGGGCGATGGTGGAGCGCGTCTGCTACCTGGTCGGACACCATCACACGTACACGAACATGGACGGGCTGGATTATCAGATTCTGGTGGAGGCAGATTTCATGGTCAACCTGTACGAGGGAGAGTCGGGAAGAATGGCGATCCGGAATGTGGATGAGAAAATTTTCCGGACGCAGACCGGAAAGAACATTCTGCACGCGATGTTCGCGCTGGATGAGGAATAGGGATGGAGTACAGGGATACAGGAGGCAGATTATGAGATCACCACTTACCACGCTTTGTTACGTGGAAAAAGATGGATGCTACCTCATGCTTCATCGCGTGAGTAAAAAGCATGATGTAAATAAGGATAAATGGATCGGCATCGGCGGGCATTTTGAGGGGGACGAGAGCCCGGAGGAGTGTCTGCTGCGTGAGGCCTATGAGGAGACGGGACTGCACCTGACTTCGTGGAAGTTTCGCGGGATCGTCACGTTTGTCTCGATGGGCGTGGATCTGGAGTATATGTGTCTGTACACGGCGGACGGATTTGACGGGGAACTGACGAGCTGCAATGAGGGCGTCCTGGAATGGGTGCCGAAGGAGGAGGTTACGAAGCTGAACCTCTGGGAGGGGGACAAGATCTTTCTGAAGCTGATGGCGGAGGACGCGCCGTTCTTCTCGATGAAGCTGATGTACCAGGGGGATATGCTGACGTACGCCGCGCTCAACGGCAGGCGGATGGAGCTTTTGGACGTCTGCGATGAAAACGGGGAGCTGACGGGAGTCGTCACGGAGCGCTCGGTCGCGCATGCGGCGGGAGTGATGCACCGGACGGCGCACATCTGGATCGTGCGCCAGGGCGCCTACGGGGACTGGGATGTCCTTTTGCAGAAGCGCAGCATGGGGAAGGATTCGTTCCCGGGCTGCTTCGATACTTCTTCGGCGGGCCATGTCGAGGCCGGCGATGAATACCTGGAATCCGCGCAGCGGGAGCTCCGGGAGGAGCTTGGCATCGAGGCCTCGGAGGAGGAGCTCGAGTATGCGGGGAGATACGACAGCGGGGATATTTTGGCAAAGTTCAGAGGGAGACCGTTTCACGACCGCGAGATCACAGCGCTCTACGTGTACCGGCGCCCTGTCGATGCGGCCTCGCTCGCGCTCCAGCCGGAGGAGGTCGATTCGGTCCGGTGGATGTCGTATGGAGAAGTGCGCCGGGCAGTCGAAGCCGGCGATCCGCGGTTCTGCATCAACCCGGAGGGGTTCCGGCTGCTGGGGAGGTATCTGGAGGAGCATCCGAGGCAGCCGTGGTAGTATAGAAGAAAGGACTGCAAAGCACTGACAATCAGGTTGTCTGGTGCTTTGCGGTTGATATGAGGAGAAGATTATGAGACATACATCAATCAGAAATCCCCTGCTGTTGTTCTTGACGGCAGTGATCTGGGGGATCGCTTTTGTTGCGCAGAGTGTCGGAATGGAGTACGTCGGCCCGTTTACGTTCAATTGTGTGCGCTGCATTTTGGGTGCAGTGGTGCTGGTGCCGTGCATTGCGTTTCTGGACAGACTGAAGGAAAAGGAAGGACATGCGGGTCAGGGCGCGGCGGAAGCAAACATGACGGATGCAGCGGGCGGAGCTGTGCGTGGACGAGCGCCGGCAGAGAAATGGCAGAGACCGGCAGGGAGCCGTCGGAAACCGGCAGAGAACTGGCAGGGATCTGCAGAGAGCTGGCAGAAACCGGCAGAGAGCCAGCAGGGATCGGCGGAGACCTGGCAGAGATCGGCAGAGAGCCAGCAGGGATCGGCGGAGACCCGGCAGAGATCGGCAGAGAGCCAGGAGGGATCGGCGGAGACCCGGCAGAGATCGGTAGAGAAAAAGCGGGCGGAGCGGCGGACGCTGCTTGCAGGCGGGATCTGCTGCGGGATCGCGCTGTGCGTTGCGAGTAATCTGCAGCAGTTCGGGATTCAGTACACGACGGTCGGCAAGGCGGGGTTTATCACGGCCATGTATATTGTGCTGGTGCCGATTCTTGGGATCTTCCTGAAAAAGCGGATTGGGCTGAAGGTCGCAGTCAGCGTGGCGCTCGCCGTGGCGGGCCTGTACCTGCTGTGCATCACCGAGGGATTTTCAGTTGGAGCCGGCGATCTTCTGGTGCTGCTGTGCGCCCTGGTGTTTGCGGTACATATCCTGGTGATTGACTATTTCTCGCCGCGGACGGACGGCGTGCGGATGTCGTGCATCCAGTTTCTGGTCTGCGGGCTGCTCTCCGGCGTCGGTATGGTGCTGACCGAGACGCCGGATCTGGGCGCCATCTGTCAGGCATGGCTGCCGATCGCATATGCAGGAGTGATGTCGTGCGGGGTGGCGTACACGCTGCAGATTGTGGGACAGAAGGGGACGGACCCGACGGTGGCCTCCCTGATCCTGAGCCTCGAGTCGGTCGTGTCGGTTCTGGCTGGCTGGGCGCTCCTGGGACAGTCGCTGAGCATGCGTGAGATCGCGGGCTGCGCGCTGATGTTTGCAGCGATCATCCTGGCGCAGCTGCCGGGGAGAGTGCAGGGTGAGAACGCGTGAGAGAGAAGAGAAAGAGCAGAAAGAATAGGGAAAAACAGGGAGAAAATGACGCGGGAATGCAATAGAAGTGTGCCGTAGAAGAGAGCTGCAGAGGAATGTAGCAGAAAAAAGGACAGGAAGCCGCAGAGGAATGTGGCAGAAAAATGGGCAGAAAGTCGCAGAAGGATGCAGGAAAATCGGGCAGTAGGAGAACGAAGGAAAAGAAAGCAGTAGAGAGCTGCAAGAAAAATGAACAATAAAAGAATGCGGCAGAAGGCGACAATAGAAAAAGTTGTAAAAGTTTGTAGAAGAAAGTACTGAAAATGTAACAGAGAAAAGAATGGATGTGAGAATATGGGGGAAGAGAGGGTGTGTCAGGAGGAGTTACGGAGCTGTGGCGAATCGTTGAGACAGAGTAAGGATGTGCTTGAGCAGTGCCGTCTGTGCCCGCGGGAATGCGGCGTGAACCGCAGCGCGGGACAGCAGGGGCGGTGCCGCACCGATGCCACGGTGAGGATTGCGCGGGCTGCGCTTCATATGTGGGAGGAACCGTGCCTGTCCGGGACAGAGGGATCGGGCGCGGTATTTTTTTCGGGTTGTTCTCTGGGGTGTATTTACTGCCAGAATCATGAGATCTCCGGCGGGGAGGCGGGTCTTGCGATCTCGATGGAGCGCCTCGCAGAAATTTTTCTGGAGCTGCAGGAGGAGGGGGCGAACAATATCAACCTCGTCACGGCGGGACACTACATCCCGCAGGTGTGCGATGCGCTCGAGCGGTCAAAGCGGCAGGGACTATCGCTTCCGATTGTCTACAACAGCAGCGGATATGAGAAGGTTGAGAGTTTAAAATGTCTGGAGGGGCTGGTGGATATTTATCTGCCGGATCTGAAATATCTCGACAGGGAGCTTGCCGCCAGGTATTCCCACGCGCCGGACTATCCGGAGTATGCGACAGCCGCGCTCGCGGAGATGGTGCGTCAGCAGCCCAAGGTGCGCTTTCGGGCAAAGCAGGAGAGCGGTGATATCAGAAGGCTGGAAGGAGATTTGTTTGGTGGCGGAGAGCAGGAGACAGGTGTGCCCGGAAGCCATCAGGCGGAGAGTGGTAAGCAGCGGGAGCAGGTCATGGAAAAGGGTGTGATCGTGCGGCATCTGCTGCTGCCGGGGCATGTCCGCGAGGCGAAGCACGTGGTGGAATATCTGTACCGCACGTACGGGGATCAGATTTATATCAGCCTGATGAACCAGTACACGCCGATCCGCACGGATTTCGCGGACAAAAACCTGAATCGCCGTGTGACGAGGCGGGAATATCAGCGGCTGCTCGATTTCGCGGTGGAGCTCGGAGTGACAAATGGCTTCTGCCAGGAGGGTGCGACCGCGAGCGAGAGCTTCATTCCGGCGTTCAACTATGAGGGCGTGCTTAAAAAAGAAAAATAAGCAGGAAAGGATAAAGGAAGGGACAGAGGATGCGGGAGAGAGGGAGAGCGGACTTGAAGGATAGAAGCAGGAGTGTGAAGACGCAGAAGGAATGGCGTGAGGAGAAGCGGTCTTTACCCGGCCAGTATTGCCCTGTGGAGAAGAAGTGCGGCGGATGCCAGTACCTGCATCTGTCGTATGCAGAGCAGCTCGCAAACAAGGAGCGTCTGGTGGCCAGATACATGGGTGGGCATTGTGCGGTGCACGGGATCACGGGCATGGAGCATCCCCTGCACTACCGGAACAAGGTGCACGCAGTCTTTTCACATCGGCGAAACGGTGAGATCATCTCTGGCATCTATGCGGAGGGAACGCACGATGTCGTCCCGGTCGATGCGTGTCTGATTGAGGATCAGCGGGCGGATGCGATTATCCGCGACATCCGGTCACTGCTGGTTTCCTTCAAGATCAAGACGTACAATGAGGATACCGGCTATGGCCTGTTTCGCCATGTCCTGATCCGCACCGCGCACGCGACAGGACAGATCATGGTCGTGCTGGTGCTCGGCTCGCCGATTCTCCCGTCGAAAAATAATTTTGTCAAGGCGCTTTTGAAGCTGCACCCGGAGATCACGACGATTGTCCTGAATGTCAACGACAAAAAGACGAGCATGGTGCTCGGCGAGAAGGAGACGGTTCTGTATGGAAAAGGGTACATCGAGGATGAACTTGCGGGATTGCGCTTCTGCATCTCCCCGAAATCCTTCTATCAGGTCAATTCCGTGCAGACAGAGGCGCTCTATCAGAAAGCGATGGAGTTGGCGGCGCTGACCGGCAGGGAGCGCGTGATTGACGCGTACTGCGGCATCGGGACCATCGGCCTTGTGGCGTCGCAGCACGCCGGCGAGGTGATCGGGATCGAGCAGAATGGCGACGCCGTGAAGGACGCCATCCGGAATGCGAAGATAAACGGCCGGCGCAATATCACCTTTTACAAAAATGACGCCGGTGTATTCCTGACAGAGATGGCCGCCCACGGAGAGTCCGCGGACGTCGTCTTCATGGACCCGCCGCGCGCCGGCAGCGATGAGGCTTTCCTCTCCTCCGTCGTCCGCCTCGCGCCAAACCGCATCGTCTACATTTCCTGCAACCCCGAGACCCTTGTGCGGGATGTGAACTATCTAGAAAAGAACGGGTATAAGGCGGAGGGGTGTTATCCATATGATATGTTTCCATTTGTGGCACATGTTGAAACTATCGCGCTCCTTCAGAAGAGCAACCGAAAATCCAAACCTGATACTTATGTGAAATATAGTTTGGATATGGAAGACTATTATAGGATTATGGATGCAGAAGGAGGAGAGAAAATTGAATGATTTTTCAAAGCAAATGGAAATGGTGTTGTATAACTCAGAAGATGGAGATGTATCAATAAACGCATATATTAAGGATGAAAGCCTGTGGGTCACTCAAAAAGCAATGTCAGAGCTTTTTGGTGTAGATAAGTCTGGAATTAGCAGACATTTGAAAAATATTTTTAGTACTGGTGAATTGGATGAGGAAGTGGTTGTTGCAAAAATTGCAACGACCACTCAGCATGGTGCAATCAAAGGGAAAACACAGACATCTGAGACTAAATATTATAACCTTGATGTGATTATATCGGTTGGATATAGAGTAAATTCAAAAAAGGCCACTCAATTCAGAATATGGGCGACAAAAATCCTGAAAGAATATATGCAAAAAGGGTTTGTACTGGATGACGAAAGATTGAAGCAGGGAGAAACTGCTTTTGGTAAAGATTATTTCAGGGAACTTTTAGAAAGAGTTCGTTCTATCCGAGCGAGTGAGCGGAGGATCTGGCAGCAAATAACAGATATATTTGCAGAATGTAGCATTGATTATGTTAGAAATTCGGAGACAGCATATCATTTTTATTCCACAATACAGAACAGATTTCATTACGCCATTACAAATCATACAGCGGCAGAAATTGTATATGAATCGGCCGATCATGAGAAAGAGCATATGGGTTTGACAACATGGAAAAATGCTCCCGATGGGAGAGTGTTAAAATCAGATGTTATAATTGCGAAGAATTATCTTAATGAGAAACAGATTCGCCAGTTGGAGCGTGCTGTTACAGGATACTTTGATTATATTGAAGATTTGATTGAGCGAGAGAATGTTTTTACTATGGACGAATTTGAAAAAAGCGTTAATGCATTTCTTGAATTCAGACAATATAAAATTCTCAGAGACAATGGAAAAATATCGCATAAACAAGCACTTGAAAAGGCTTATGGTGAGTACGAAATTTTTAATAGAACTCAGCCGATTGAATCCGATTTCGATAAGGCAGTAAAAAAAATGATAGAAACAAACGAAGAGAAGTGAAAGAACCGTAAATTGGTCAGACAGTCTCTGACCAATTCAAAAAGTTACCAACAGTAAGTAGTGGAAGAAAGTTTTTTCTTAGTTGGTCACATTAATTAGAAATTAATACGTATTTCTGATGAAATTGAAGCAGTAAAGAATGACTGGAGTCTGTCAGATTTAAAAGCTGGAAATACTGAAAAAAGCGTTGATGTAGAAATATTTTGGGTAAGAGGAGTAGAACTATGGATCTTTTTAAACCGACAATAGGCATTGAGCTAACAAATAAATACGACAAGGAAAAACAAGATTTAATTCAGGCTATGAATTCGATTCGAGAACTTTCGCAACAAGAACAACAAAAGTTATTCACAGAACTTTTGGGGCGGCTAGGATTGTTGCTGTGTTAAGCTTATTTAACAGATAGTAGCATTGTAATCGGAGCTGAATGAAATGATTTTGCTAAGAAGTACATATAGGGCATTTTAAAAGGAAAAATGGATAAGAATTTTGATTTTGCACATTATAATCCAAATTTTGATCACGAAATGACAGATAACAATGAATGGCTAAATGTCCATATCAATCTTTTGTTTAACGAACTGAAAGATATTCAAATCGCAATATATATTTTTAACACTGTGGACAAGGAATGGGATAAAAGAGTACAGGAAAAAGGAGTGCCAGATTATTCTATTGTAAGAACCACACTTTATGAATCATTGGTGTATAGAGTGTTTCTGGGATTAAATAAGATTTTTGCTGACGGTAAAGAATGTTCTTTGTACAAAGCAACAAATCAGGTTGAACAGTTATTCCGTGATAATAAAGACATAACGAAAATTATTGTAGAAATACGTCAAAAGCTAGATGATAGCTTGATGGTTAGAGTAGTTCAGATATATCGGGACAAATTCTTTGCTCATTTAGATAAAAAAAGTGCTATGTCTTATATCAGAATGGATCCATCTTCAGCAATGAAACACATAGACGAGAAGGAATTGGACGAATGGTTACGATTGATCCAGAAACTATATCAAGTTTGCTTTGGCGGAGAACTATCGTGTGAGTTTTCTATGCCGAGCAAAGAGGATATCATTTATACATTTTTCTGGCAGTGACTTTTTAATTAGATAAATTAGATAAATATGAAGGAATTCATAATTATATTTAAAAGTGGTATCTTGCCATTTATCAAATCCAGGATGATATATTCAAATTACATTCTTGATTGCTGCAGGAATTATAATTGGTTCATTCACTAATAGAATGGATATTCGGTTGCTCAACGAAAACACAGTTGAGACGGTAGTATTGATGTCACGGGTGGAGAAATAAGAAACTGAAAAAGCATATCAAAACAAGGGATTTCCGGGAGTTGGGACTGCTTGAATGACAGTTTCAATTCCCGGATTTTTTGTGTTTGGGAAGTCTGTGGGAACTGGTCTACGGCAAAAAATGGCGCTACTACCTTGAAACCAAGCATGAAAAGTGCCGTTGACTTTTCCCCTGGGGCAAAGTTTATACTGGTACCAGAAGGAGGTCTGTTATATGTTGACGATTGGGGAATTTTCGAGTATATGCCGGGTATCTACAAAAACGCTTCGATATTACGCGGAAATAGGATTGATACTTCCAGAAGAAATTAATCCGGAAAATGGTTATCGGTATTATTCCATTAAACAGTTGGAGACGATGCTGTTTATTAATCGGCTGAAAGCATATCATTTTTCGTTGGAAGAGATTAAGGCAATTCTTGAGTCGGAGGAGGGAATGGATGACAAGCTATATGCGGCTCTTAATAAAAAGAAGAAAGAGATTTCAATGCAAGTGATGATGTATAGAAATACGTTGGAACAGATAGATGCTGATATGTCCGCCTTAAGAAAGGGAAAGTCGATTATGTCGTATATGGAGGATATTGGTATAGAACTGGTGGAGGTGCCAAAGATGTATTTTCTGTCCATCCGAAAGATGATTCAGGAACAGGATTTCCCTGATGAGTATGGGGATTGTTTTGGGAAGCTGTTTAAGAAAATGAAGGAAAAGCGCCTTACAGAATCTGCTCCGCCAATGGTTTTGTTCCATAGCGATGAATATAGTCCATTTGGGCTGGATACAGAATTTGCTGTTCCAGTCAAAGAGTATGCAACTGGAACAAGGGACTTTTCTCCCGGACTTTGTCTGAAAACCGTTGTGCATGGTTCGTACTCACAGCTCTCCTCTGTTTATGCGAAGCAGATTGAGTGGGCAGAAAAAGAAGGGTACGAAAATTGTAATGCGCTTTATGAAGTTTATGTAACAAATCCTTCGGAGGTTTTGCAGGAGAGCGAACTCATTACAGAGGTCTATTATCCAGTTAAAAAGATATTAAAAAAATAAAGCAGGAAATAAATACTTTTGCAAATTTGCTAAAGTAAAGGAGATGCTATGGATCAGAAAAAAATCAGGGAACTGGAACATACGATCAACACTGATTATGGAAATACCACAGGTGTGGTGGTATTAAAAGAAGGAAAATTGGTATATGAAAAATATTTCAAGGGATGTACAAGAAAAAGCCAGGTTCATGTCTATTCTGTAACGAAAAGTATTATTTCAATACTGATTGGGATTGCAGTAGATAAAGGCTATATCCAAAGTATTGCTCAGAAAGTGCTGGACTTTTTTCCGGAATACATGGTAAGGAAGAGAGAAAATACTATCCAAAATATCACAGTCAAGGATATGCTGACAATGACAGTGCCTTACAAGTATCGTTTTTTTCCTCCGTATGTGAAATATTTCACTAGTGAGGATTGGGTGAAGTTCTCTTTAGACCTGCTAGGGGGTCGGGGGAAGATCGGAACATTCCGATACGCGCCTCTGATTGGTCCGGATATTCTTTCAGGAATATTAGTAAAAGCAACAGGGCAGTCGGTATTTGAGTTTGCAGATGAAAATTTATTTTCCCCATTAGAAATTCATATAGAAGGGGATTTGGTGTTCGAAAACAAGGAAGAACAACTGGCATTTAATGAATCTATAGATACCAGCGGATGGGTCAGGGATTCATTGGGGATTCATACCGCAGGCTGGGGACTGACGCTTTCCCCTATGGATATGGCAAAAATCGGTCAGTTATATTTGAATAAGGGTCTATGGAGCGGAAAACGAATTGTATCAGAAAAGTGGGTAGAAGAAAGTACGAGAGAGCATAGCCGATGGAAGAAACATGATTTACCGTATGGATATTTATGGTGGGTGAATGAAGGTGGTTATGCAGCGATGGGGGATGGAGGAAATATCATTTATGTGAATACAAGAGATAAAATAGTTGTGGCATCCGCTGCGCTTTTTATACCAAAGGCGGGAGATAGGATAGAGTTAATCAAAACATATATAGAACCAATATTTAGATAGCCTGAGAATAAAACGATTGTTTAGAGCATTCTGTAGCGTTGCCAGTTGTCTGCGGAGGCTTTGCCATACGTTTTTTCAAATGGAGTAGATGCGGAATTTCTAGTTGACTTTATTCCGACGGCGACACCTATCACGTTTCAGAAATATGAGATTTTCTTGTGGAGAAAAGCCAGGTGAAATGGTAAAATGTAACTAATGGAGAACGTGAACTGCTTTGGTAGATCAGCTTACACAGTTTTTATTGGAGTTGGGGACGGGCTTTTCGTATTTGGGAAGACAGGTACATATAAGGGTTGGCGAAACGGACTTTTATATGGATTTGCTGTTTTATCTGTTCGGTTACACTGCTATGTTGTAGTGGAATTGAAGACGGAAAAATTGAATTTTTATGTTACGGCGGTAAACAAGAATATGAAAACAGAACAGGATAATCAGACGATAGGTATTCTGATTTGCAAAGATAAGGATGATGTTGTAAACGAATTGCCGAAGTGAAATTCTTATGGTGCATACAACAGGATGATATGGAAGCAAAAGAAGAAAAGGAGAGAAAATGGAAATCAAAAAATGTGTGAAGGAATCTTTTTCTGTAATCGGAAAAGAGGGTTCTACAAAAGACGGCGCAGGTTTCATACAGAAATTATGGGAAGATGCCAACCGCCATTTTGACGAGGTTGCTCATCTTGCCAAAAGGGGTGAAAACGGAATGATCGGCGGCATATGGGGAGCGATGTCTGATTTTTCCCGTTCGTTCAAATCCTGGGAGAACAATTTTACGGAGGGATTGTATCTGGCAGGTGTAGAGGTTGTGGATGAAGCGGAGGCTCCGGAAGGGTGGGTAAAATGGACAATTCCCGGATATGAGTACTTGTATGTGAAATGTACGGAAGCGGATGTATTCAGGAAGGTGCTGGCGTATATGGAAGAGCAGGGAATAGAACTGGCAGGAGCAGTTCATGATTTTCAATGTCCGGAGGAAAACGGACAGGCGTATATGTTCTTTCCGGTTCGGAGGCGGTGATGCAGATATGGAGTTGAGGGTGTAGACAAAAAACTCCCGTGGAAGCCGGCGCGTCTTTGCGCGTACGCCTCCACGGGATCATTTTATTTCATCTTCAGCTCTTCATCCAGAACGCCGTCCTTCAGATCCTTGCGGAACACCTTGATAAAGTACCAGATCAGCGCCAGCCCCATAAAGGTAAAGGGGATGGACATGATGGTGGTAAAGTTTTTGATAATCGTGAGGGCCGCTACGCCGGTGGCATTCTCGATCAGCAGGAAGGCAACCGGAATTGCAAAGCACAGCACAATCCATACCAGCTTGAAGGGCGCGCCCGGCTCCTCGTCCTGTTTGAGGTTTTTGCTGGTGAACAGCGCTCCCGTGGCCACGCTGGAGGTGACTGAGGTGGCAATGTTCAAAAACAGCAGGATCAGGAATCCAGCCATAAAGAACATCGGCACCGGGAGATGGCTGATGATGTCGGAAATGACACCGGACTGTCCCATTTCTCCGATCATAGTGGAGTAAGGAACGCCGTGGTTGACTTCGAGATCGAGCGCATAGTTGCCCAGGATGCCGAAGGTAGCCCAGCAGGCGATAGAGGTCCAGATTCCCACGCAGATGAAGATTTCCCGGAAAGTACGGCCCTTGCTGGTCTTGGCGATCCAGATACCGGTCTTGTAGGCAAGTCCCAGATACCATACCACATAAAAGACCGTCCAGCCTCCGGAGAGCAGACCGTCGCCCATCGGGTCGGTGAAAAAGCTCATGTCAATGATGTTTGAAAGGTTTGTGCCCGCCGCCTGATAGGTGGTGTTTAAGATAAAGTTCGTCGGGCCGAGAATCAGCACCAGAGCCAGCAGCACGATGCCCAGCCATACATTGAATTTGCTGATGGCCGCCATTCCTTTTTTGATCGGCGTCGTGGCAAAGATGACGAGAAAGACCATAAATACTCCGATGACGCTTAATTTCAGAGCGAAGGTCACCTCGATGCCCACGATGGATGCAAACAGCTGGGCGATGACCGGAGTGCCCAGTCCGACTGTGGTACAGACGCCGGAGGCCATGTGGAAGGCCGCGATGGCGTCGAGAATCCAGCCGAGCCAGCGATGCTTCTTCGCCACATCGCCCATTGCCGCCGATACGGTGAAGGCGCCGGAGTTCTTGTTGTAGTACATGTAGCCGATGGCGATACCCGGCATGATGTACAGAGGCCACATGGTAAGGCCCCAGTGGAACATCCCGTAGGCGCTGGCATACTCGTAGGACTGAATGGAGCCCGGCTCCACGTGGAACGGCGTCGCGGTCACGTAGTACATCCACTCGGTGAAGCCGAAGGTCACGACACCTGCGGCCAGCGCGGAGCAGACGTTCATGGAAATGTACTCAAAATTTGTGTACTCTGGTTTCGCGTCCTTTCCGCCCATGCGCAGCTTTCCGTACTTGGAAAACGCAAAGTACAGGGGAAACGCCAGGAAAAGCAGATAGCAGCCGAAGCACAGCCAGGCCAGATCCCGGGTCATAAAGGAATTCAGCGCGCTGATCAGATCGGACGTCTGTACCGGTATCAGGGCGGCCGGAATTACAAAACACATTACCAACAGAAAGCCCACAATAAACAGGGGCAAATTTACTTTTTTCATCACCAAATTCTCCTCTCTCGTGTCTGGTGTGCCAACCGGCGGACCGTTTGTCTGAACAGGGATCGATCAGCACACGGGTGCTGCCGCTTACTCCTTGGCGGTCAGCTTCTGGTACATCGTCAAAAAGCAGGCAAATCCCACCTCCATGCAGCGCTCATCCATATCAAAATGCGGATTGTGCAGGAAGCGCTCCACGCCGTCGCCGCTTCCGATATGGAAATAGCAGCCGTCGCATACCTGCAGATAGTAGGCAAAATCTTCACTTCCCATGCTGGACGAATCATAGCGGAACTCATAGCCCAGCTCCGCCGCCGCCTCCTGAAGCAGTTCTACACTGTGCTGATCGGTGAACAGGGCCGGATAGCCGTGCTCGTAGGTCAGATCATAAGTGCAATGATGCAGTTTGCACACGCAGTCAATAACCTCCCGGATCCGCTCCTCAGCAAGGGTGCGAAGCTCCGGGTTGTAGCTTCGGATCGTCGCCAACAGCTCCACATCGTCGGGGATGACGTTTCGGGCATAGCCGCCTGCAAATTTTCCGATGGTGATCACCAGCGGATCCTGGGGGTTGGACACCCGGGATACGATCTGCTGCAGCTCCGTGGCAATGGATACGCCGCACATGATCGGGTCGTGGGCCAGATGGGGCCGTGCACCGTGCGCGCCCTTTCCGTGGATCACGAGCTGAAAATCATCCACGGACGCGCTGCGGGGACCGGCCTTGGCCGCCACGACACCGGCAGGATACTCCGGCGACACGTGCAGCCCGAGAATGTAGTCGACATCCTTCAGAACGCCGTCCTCCACCAGCATGACGGCGCCGCCCGGCTGCCGCTCCTCGCCCTGCTGAAACAGAAACAGCACTCTGCCCGCGATCTCCTCCCGGTGGGCTGACATGGTCTCCGCCAATGCCAGGCAGATCGCCGTATGGCTGTCGTGTCCACAGGCGTGCATGGCGTCCGGCCGCACGGAGCAGTAGGGCTTGTCCGTATTTTTTTCGTTCATATTCAGTGCGTCGATATCCGCACGGAAGGCAATCGTCTTGCCGGGCTTTGGTCCGTCCAGAATCCCTACGACGGAATTGCCGCGGATGCCGGGCATCAGCTCCACACCCGCCGCCGTCAGATGCTCGCGGATAAACCGGCTGGTCTCCGTCTCCTGAAAGCTCAGTTCGGGATATTTGTGGAAATGCCGGCGGTACGTCACCAGCTTTTCCTTCACCTCCTGAGCCAATTCCTTTGCGTCAAACATTTGCTTCCTCCCTCAATACGCTTTTTCGGCCGACCGGACAGAGAAATTCACAGTTTCTGCAGTATTTCGTCACCTTCAGCGGCTCATCCGAAAATTGCGGCAGCACCTGAATCTTCGCCTCGGCTTCATTCTTAGTCATCTCCGCCACACAGGCCTTGCGGTAGTAATCGCCCTCTCTGGCCGGCAGATGGGACAGTCCCGTCTCTTCCTTCGTATAGATCACCTGGTCGAAGGCTTTCTGGGGACAGCCCTTGAGGCAGTACTCCTCGCAGCCCTCGCAGGGATCGAAGCTGCTCGGCCCCGTGGCCGGGAGCTTCTCGCTGATCAGCATGGCGCGCACCCGCACCCGGGGTCCGAACTCCGGGTTGATCAGCAGGTTATTTCTTCCGATACAGCCAAGCCCTGCCCAGTAGGCCGCTTCCTTTAAATAGATGCCGCCCTTTTCTACGTGGTACAGCTTGGGATAGACAGACAGATCGGGATAGGTCTCCTGCAAAAATTCTTTCAGCGCCTTGCCGATCTGGGCCAGCTTTTTGTTCCCCGGCGGATCGATGCCCCCGCACCACCAATCCATCTCCGGCTTTTCCTGGGGATGTGCCACGCCGTAGACAATCGCCGTCTGCGCGTCCTCCTCCCAGAAGACGGCTCCGTGTGGCAGCCCGGTGGTGATCCGCGCCGCGAAATGATCCCGGCTGTGGTCCTTCATCCTGGGAAACAGCTGTTCCGAAGGCCCGTTTTTCAAAACCTCCACATCCGCCAGCCCCACCAGATCCGCTCCGCATTCTCTCGCCTTACCTAAAATAAGCGAGGCCATCGTGCAACGTTCACGATAAGATCTCAAGCCTTATCTCCCTCCTCCTTTTCCACATCAAACACATGATTTCCTTTTTTCGGCATAAATAATGTGCTTTCTATGTGTTTATTCGATGAAATTCTATCATAAAAAGTAACATATAACAACAGAAGTTAAATTTTTCACGAAAACTCTTCCGGCAGCCCTTGACTTGGAGCTCACTCCATGTAGTATAATGCGCACAGAGGCAAAAACGGAGGTGCGAGATGACGATCAAAGAGGTGTGCGAGGTCTACAAGATCACGCCGGACACGCTGCGCTACTATGAGCGGGTCGGGGTGATTCCAAGGGTTCACCGTACCGCGGGCGGTATCCGGGATTATGACGAGACGGATCTGGGCTGGGTCGCAAACGCGATCTGCTTTCGGGACGCAGGGCTGTCGATTGAGCTGCTGGCCGAGTATGTCCGTCTGTTTCGGGAGGGCGACGAGACGTTCGAGGCGAGATGTGACCTGCTGCGGGGTGCGAGGGAGGAATTGCTGGCGGCCCGGAAGAAATACGACGTCGCGCTCGAAAAGCTGGAGTACAAGATCGCGAAGTATGAGGAGGCGGTCCGCACGGGCACGCTTTCCTGGGACGACGAGCCCGGGAATTAAATAGATTGTGATACAAGGAGGGTAATATAATGTGCTTAACAAGACAGCCGATACGATAGTGCACACCGATCCGTTTCCAGCGAGAATGAAAGAACTAAGAAACAGCCAAGAGGCCAAAGGTCAATATGATTTGCAATTCTTCGTATTTAAATTTTTTAGAAATCCCTTCTCCTCTCTATAGACAAATTCCCTCGCATTATTTATAATGTACAAGTAGAACAAATCTGCGGTATATCCTTTGGGGAATGTGCCGAAGACTATCTAGTTCAGGAGGATTATGCAGATGGCTAGCAGCGTAACGATTGAGAAGCTGGCGGATAAGATGAATCTGACGAACGTACTTCCGAATATCAGCATGACCGGGAAGAAGATCGTGACCTCAGAGATCAACCGTCCGGCGCTTCAGCTTACCGGATACTTTGACCATTTTTACTCGGAACGAGTGCAGATCATCGGGTACGTGGAATACACGTATCTGGAGCATCTGACCAGGGAGACGAAGGTTCCGGTATATGAAAAATTTTTATCCTATCACGTTCCGTGCATCATTTACACGACGATGACCGAGCCGGATGAGGACATGCTCCGGCTGGCCGAGCAGTATGAGGTGCCGGTATTTACGACGAAGATGACGACCTCATCGTTCATGGCGGAGGTCATTCGCTGGCTGAATGTCGAGCTGGCCCCGTGCATTTCGATCCACGGCGTGCTCGTCGACGTGTACGGCGAGGGCGTGCTGATCATGGGCGAGAGCGGCATCGGAAAGAGCGAGGCAGCTCTGGAGCTGATCAAGCGCGGACATCGCCTTGTCACCGACGATGTAGTCGAGATCCGGAAGGTCAGCGACGAGACGCTGATCGGCTCGTCGCCGGACATCACGCGGCATTTTATCGAGCTGCGCGGCATCGGGATCATAGACGTGAAGACGCTGTTCGGAGTGGAGAGCGTCAAGAACACGCAGTCGATTGATCTCGTGATCAAGCTGGAGGAGTGGGACCGCGAGAAGGAGTACGACCGTCTGGGACTCGAGGAGGAGTACACGGAGTTTCTGGGCAACAAGGTGGTCTGCCACTCGCTTCCGATCCGCCCGGGCCGGAATCTTGCCGTGATCGTGGAGTCGGCTGCGGTCAACCACCGCCAGAAGAAGATGGGATACAATGCGGCGAAGGAGCTGTACAATCGTGTACAGAATAGTCTGATGAGAAATGCAGGGAGGCTGGAGGAATGAAAAAGTACGGTTTTGGAATTGACGTAGGAGGAACGACGGTAAAGTGCGGCTTGTTCACTGTGGACGGCGAGGTCGTGGAGAAGTGGGAGATTGAGACGCGAACGGAGGACAACGGGTCTAAGATTCTTCCGGATATCGCAGAGACGATCAAGGCGAAGATGGCACAGCGGCAGCTCGATCCGGAGGAGATCGCGGGCGTGGGCATCGGCATCCCGGGGCCGGTCAATGCGGCGGGCGAGGTGCCCTGCGCGGTGAACCTGCACTGGGGCTTCGTGCCGATTGAGAAGGACCTCTCGGCGATGACCGGACTGAAGGTCAAGGCGGGGAACGACGCGAATGTGGCCGCGCTCGGCGAGCAGTGGAAGGGCGGCGGCGCAGGCTACCACAATATGATCATGGTCACGCTGGGCACCGGCGTGGGCGGCGGCATCATCGTAAATGATCAGGTGATCGGCGGCGCGCACGGCGCAGGCGGAGAGATCGGGCATGCGCATGTGGACGACACGATGACGGAGCAGTGCAACTGCGGCGCGTACGGCTGCCTTGAGCAGATCGCGTCGGCGACCGGAATTGCGCGCCTCGCAAAGAAGGCGCTCGCGGCGACCGATGCGCCGTCTGTGATGCGCAGTGCGGAGAAGGTCACGGCGAAGACTGTGTTTAATGCAGTGAAGGAACAGGACGTTGTGGCGATTCAGGTCGCAGAGCGGTTTGGCTCCTGCCTGGGGAAGGCGCTGGCGAGCTTCGTGGCCGTCGCGGACCCGGATATCATCGTTATTGGTGGCGGTGTGTCGAAGGCAGGCCCGATCCTGCTGGATTACATCATCCCGACCTTCAAGGCATATGCGTTCTCCGGCTGCAAGGAGACGAAGTTCGCGCTCGCGACACTCGGAAATGACGCAGGCATCTACGGGGCGGCGAAGCTGGTGCTGTAGAAGGGCATCGGGGAGTGATCGGCTGAGCTGGGAGGGCTGCGTGAGAGCCAGGAGGATTGCGCGAGAGTCGGGAGGGCTGCGCGAGAGTCGGGAGGGCTGCGCGAGAGCCGGGAGGATCGCGAAGGCTGAATGCTTCGCAGGCTGCAGAACGGCAGGTTTGATGTGAGCGGAAACGGATTCTTCCTATAAAATATACGATATTACATAGCAGAAGCGCACCGGATAATACTGTTCGGTGTGCTTCGTGCTGTGTGTTGGTTTTGTGGTTGACATTTTTTCATCATTTGTGTATTGCGTTTGGGTAGTTGCAGGCTGTGGTTACAGTTCGGCCAACCCGGACGAGAAGATAGCAGGGCCGTCCGAAAGCTCCAAATCGCTCGTCTACAAGTTCTAAGGTCTCAAAATGCCTGCGCAACTGCCGCTGGCAACTCGGAAAATGTGCCGGATGCACATTTTCCTCAGACAGAGCCAGCTAAAAATCCTGCTTGAACGCAGGATTTTTACAGCTGCTCCGGCATTCTGAGACCTAAGAACTTGTAAAGACTCGCTACAGTCGCTTTCGGACGGCCCTGCTACCTTCTCTGAGTGTGGCTGGCTGAACTGTAACGGGATGTGGCAGGTGGATTCTGGGGGCGGTTGGGTATGACTTGCTATTTGGTTTTGCGCATGGTAGAATCGAGATAATATTGGAAGAGGCGGTTGTATATGGTGTTTGAGATCGTGTGTATTTGGAGTTGCTATTACAGTGTGCGTGAAACGAAGCACATATGAAGCGGCTGCTGTTTAGGATGAAAAATGGAGTACATTTGAGGCTGTCATGTAGGATGCGAAATGGAGTGCATTTGAGGCTGTTGTTTAGGATGTGAAATGGAGCGTATTTGAGACTGTTGTTTGGGATCCGAAATGAAGTATAGTTGAGGTCATCTCCGTGCAGGATGATTGGCGCGGGGAAATGATTGGTGAGTTTGTCGGGATCAGATATGCGCGGAAGAGCGGGAAGGAAGCGGATGGAATGAGAGAAATAGTTGCCCTTGGCAGGAAGGTTTACTTGGAGCTGGCGGCGCCGACGGAGGAGGATGCGCGTGGGGACCGGGAGCGGATTCTGGAAGCATTGCCCCGGGAGTACGGCGCGGTGCGGATGCCGCTGGCGGTGATGCGGACTCTGTATCCGATGTGCAGGGAGGCGGATTGGCGGGTGACGGCGACCTTAGGCTGGAACGGAGATGCCTGGGAGGTGCTGCGTGTGGAGCCGGGGGACACGGCGCGGGTGCAGTACGGTCTCGCGGTCGACTACGGCAGCACGACGCTCGTGATGCAGGTCGTGGATCTTGCCACAGGGGAAGTGGTGACGCAGCAGAGCGTGTTCAACGCGCAGATCCGCTACGGGGAGGAGATTCTGAGCCGGATTTTTTATACGAAGGACAACTCGGAGCATCTGGCAGAGCTGCAGCGCGTGACGGCGGAGTGCTTCAATGAGCTGATCGCGAAGTGTGAGCGGGCGTCCGGGATCCCGCGCAGGGAGTACATCGCGATGACGGTCGGCGGGAATACGACGATGATTCACTTCCTGCTGGGCATCTATCCGTGGCCAATCTTTGAGACGCCGTACGCGCCGGTCGCGAAGGAGCCGGATTTCGTGCGCGCGTCTGAGTTGGGAATTGAGCTCCCCGGCTATGTGTATCTGTACCCGGCGGCGGCCAATTACCTGGGCGGCGATGTCGTCAGCGGGCTGGTGGCGGCAGAGATCGACCGGTCGGACGAGCTCTCGGTCTTCATCGACATCGGCACGAACGGCGAGCTGGTTGCCGGAAATTCGGAGTTTCTGCTCGCAGGTGCGGGCGCGGCGGGCCCTGCCCTCGAGGGCGGCATCAGCAAATACGGGATGCGCGCGGATACCGGAGCGGTGGACCGTGTGCGGATCTGCGACGGGAAGCTGGAGCTCCACGTGATCGGGGAGGCGGCGGAGACCCGGCCATGCGGCATCTGCGGGTCGGGGATCGTGGATCTGCTCGCGGAGCTGTTTTTGAATGGCTGGGTGGATTCGCTCGGAAAATTCAATCCGGACGCCTCGGAGCGGATTATTTCTGTGAAAAATCACCTCGACGAAAACCGCACGGAGCTGGCGGTCTGCTATGCGTGGGCGTCGGAGTCTGCGCAGGGGGAGGATCTCGTGTTCACGCAGACAGACGTGACCGAGTTCATCCGGACGAAGGCGGCAGCTCACACGATGGTGGAGTACCTGATTGAAGAATTTGGATTGCAGGATGCGGATCTGGCCCGCTTTTATCTGGCAGGCGCGTTTGGAAAGTTTCTGGATGTCGAGTCGGCGGTCACGATCGGCATGTACCCGGATCTGCCGCGCGAGCGGTTTGTGATGATCGGCAACGCGTCCTTGCTGGGAGCGTATGAGATGCTGCTGGATATGCGGCATCTCGAGGACGTCAAGCGTATCCTGGGCAAGATCACTTACATCCAGTTCGGAAGCGCCGGAGATTTTGTCGGGAAAATGCACGCGGCGCAGTTCCTGCCGTACACGGACCTGGAGCAGTACCCGAGCGTGAAGGCCAGGCTGGCGGAGCGAAGAGGCGGGCAGACGGGGATGAAGGATGTTTGTTTGACCGGAGACTGATGCAGGGACTGTGAGATTTGCAGATGTGCAGGCTGTGAAATTTTGGAATGTGCAGAGGGCAGGGGCTGTCGATATGAGGCTGGCCAGTAATCGGGTGTCCAGGCCGGGCAAACGTGTGAGTTATAGTGCTGTGAGAGACCGGGAGGAGCGTATGCGTGTTTTGCTGACCGCGATTAACGCGAAATATATTCATTCAAATCTTGCCGTATACAGCCTGAGAGCTTCAGCCGGGAGGTATGAGCCGCAGGTGGAGCTGTTGGAGTATACGATCAATCACCAGCCGGAGGAGATCTTTGCGGGGATCTACCGGAAAGAGCCGGAGCTGCTGCTGTTTTCCTGCTATATCTGGAACCGCCGGGCGGTGATCGAGGCGGCGGATGCGCTGAAAAAGGTGCTGCCGGGGACTGTGATCTGGGCGGGCGGCCCGGAGGTATCGTACGATGCGGAGGAGTTCCTGCGGCAGAATCCGCAGTTTGACGGTGTGATGCGCGGGGAAGGAGAGCGGACCTTCTACCGGCTGCTGGAGTATTACATAGGCGGTGTGGGGGAGCTTGCAGAGATCCCCGGAATCGCGTGGCGGCGAAGTGCGGAGCTTTGTCCGGAAGACGGGCGGGGCTCTCAAATTTGCTCTGGGCCGGAGGAGACAGCAGCACTTCGATCAGAAGTCAGACAGGCTGCACGCCTTTTGCCGGCAGCCATAGACCCGATCTGCCGCACCGCCCCCGTATGTCCCATGACTTCTCTGGACGAGCTCCCGTTTGTCTACCGGGATTTGTCGCAGTTTGAGAACCGCATCCTCTACTATGAGAGCAGCCGCGGCTGTCCGTTCTCGTGCAGCTACTGCCTCTCGTCTGTCGACAAGCAGGTGCGGTACCGCAGCCTGGAGCTGGTGGAGCGCGACCTTGCATTTTTTTTGGAGAAGCGGGTGAAGCAGGTCAAGTTTGTCGACCGGACGTTTAACTGCAGCCATGCGCGCACGCTCGCGATCTGGCGCTTCCTGAAGGAGCACGACAATGGCGTCACAAATTTTCATTTTGAGATTTCGGCGGATCTGCTGAACGAGGAGGAGCTGGAGGTGCTTGGCACTCTGCGGCCCGGACTGGTGCAGCTGGAGATCGGAGTGCAGACGGTGAACCGGGAGGCGCTCGCCGCCATCCACCGGAGCGCGCCGTTTGAAAAGATTGCGGAGCATGTGAATCGCATTTCGAGGGGACACAACATCCACCAGCACCTGGACCTGATCGCGGGCCTGCCGTATGAGGGGTTTGAGAGCTTCCGCGAGTCGTTCGACGCCGTCTACCGGCTCTATCCGCAGGAGCTGCAGCTCGGGTTCCTGAAAGTGCTGAAGGGGTCGGAGATGCACCGAAGAGCGGAGGAGTACGGAATCCTCTACCGGGGCACGCCGCCCTACGAGGTGCTTGCGACCAGATGGATCACGTGCGGGGAGCTGCTGCGCCTCAAGGAAATCGAGGAGATGTTGGAGGTCTACTACAACAGCCAGCAGTTCCGTTTTACGATCCGTGCGGCGGAGGCATTGTTCGCGCGGCCGATTGAGCTGTATGAGGCGCTTGCCGATTATTATAAGGAAGAAAAGCTGTTCGGAAGGGCACACTCGCGCGGGCAGAGGCTGGAGATTCTGCGGCAGTTTATGCTCGGGCGGTCGGAAAAATGCGCGTCGGCCGATGCAAAAAAATGCGCGGCGACTGATGTAAAAAAATGTCCAGCGGCTGATGTAAGAAAATGCGCGGCGGCCGGGATAGAGGGCTCTGCGGCAACCGCGGCAGCCGCAGAGAACAGTCCGGCTGGGGGCCTGATGGAGGAACAGATCTTTGACACGCCAGGCCGGGCGGAGATCGACGAGCTGCTGCTGCTCGATCTGTACTTGCGGGAGAACGCGAAGAGCCGTCCCGCGTGGGCGCCCGATCCGGGGGAGACGAGAGAGGAGACGATCCGGTTTTACCAGGAGGAAGAGCGGACGCGCCGGTATTTGCCGCACCTGGCCGGGAGGAACTGGAAGCAGCTGATGCGGATGACGCACCTGGAGCATTTCGCGCAGCTCGGAGGACGGGAGCGGTGGCTGCTGTTTGACTACGAGCACCGCGACCCGCTGACGCAGGATGCGGGTGTGCGGGAAATCGCGGAGGATGGGAGCAGTGACGGCCGCTTGACTACGAGCCTCGGGATTTGCTGACGCAGGATGCGGGCGTGCAGGAAATCGCAGAATGCGGGAGCGGTGGCTGCCGATTGACTATGAACATTGGGACTTGCTGACAGAGATGCAGTCCTGCAGGAAATCGCGGAGGACGGAAGCGGCAGTTGTCGCTTGACTATGAACATCGGGACTTGCTGACAGAGATGCAGCCCTGCAGAAAATTACAGAGGAGTGAAGGATATGTGGGATACGTATATAGCGCTTGACCTGGAGACGACGGGGCTGAGTCCGGTCAGGGATCAGATTCTGGAGATCGGGGCGGCGCGGGTGGAGTGTGGCGAGGTCACAGATACCTATGAGACGTTGGTGGATACGGGGATCGAGATTCCGGAACGGATCACAGCGCTGACCGGGATCACACGCGAGATGGTCTCAGGCGGCCCGGACATGAAGGAAGCCGTGGAGGGCTTTCTGGCATTCTGCGGCGGCTGTGACGTGCTGCTCGGGCACAATCTCCCGTTCGACTACGGGTTCATGAAGCAGACGGTGCAGCGGCTCGGAGGAAGCTACGAGCGGCGGGGACTGGACACGCTTGGGATCTCGCGGCTGCTGCTGCCGGAGCTGCCAAGCCGTTCCCTGGATCAGCTGGCGGCTCACTACGGGATTTCGCAGGAGCATCACCACCGCGCGCTGGACGACGCGCTGACCGCGGCGCGGATTTACGAGCGCCTCTGGGAAGAATTTGGCGGGAGGCGGCCGGAGCTGTTTTTGCCGTCGGCCCTGCAGTTTCGGGCGAAACGGGAGAGCCCGATCACAATTTCACAAAAAGGCTACTTGCGCGATCTGTTAAAATATCATAGAATAGAGAGTAATGTAAAAATTGACACACTGACAAAAAGTGAAGCATCACGGATGATTGACGGAATCATCCTGCGCTATGGAAAAATGACAAGGAGATGAGCGATATGATGAATTTCAACAGTTCGAAAAAGAGACAGAAAATAGCAGCCGTGATCGTGATTGTGGTCGTGGCGGCGATGGTCATCGGAATGGTGGCGGGAGCGTTTCTGGTGTAGGTCTGTGAACGGTATGCGGAAGTTCAGGCATGATTTTTCAGAGAGCTGCAGCGGATCCCTATACAGGCCGCTGTAGTCGAAATGACGTGCACTATGGAGGAGTATCAATACATCGGGGGACTGCAATGCGAAAGTATGGATGGATGGCGGCGGTTGCGGCTGCCGTGGCAGGGCTTCTGGGCAGCGGCATGGCTGTGTCGGCCCAGGACGCGGATGTGATCAGCGACGGTGTCTTTATCGGGGAGCAGGATGTCAGCGGTATGACCGTGCAGGAGGCTGAGAACTATGTGAAAGGGCAGGTGAGCGCTTTGACGGGTTCGTCGGTCACGATCGTCATGGGCGAGGATTCCGTCACAAAGACGCTGGGCGAGCTGGGACTGGAGTGGGAGAACACGGATCTCGTGCAGGAGATCAGCCAGATCGGGACGACGGGAAACATTATCCGCCGGTACAAAGAGCAGAAGAGTCTGCAGAATGAAAATTCTCACTATGACATAGAGTATCGGATTGATGAGAGCCTGGAGGAGGCGTTTGTCAATTCGTGCAGTGCATTTAACTCCGAGCCGGTCGAGGGATCGGTCTCGATGGGAAGCGACGGGCTGCTGTACGTGGAGGGCGGAACGGACGGCCTGACGCTCGACGCGGATGCGACGCTGGCAAGTCTGCGGGAGCAGGTGCGCGGCTGGGAGTCGGGCGATATCACGATCGAGGCGACGGTGGACCGTGTCTCTCCGAATCTGACCGCGGAGACGCTCTCAAAGATCACGGATGTGCTCGGCAGCGCGACGACGGATTACTCCGCCTCCTCGTGGGGACGCGCACAGAACGTGGAGAACGGGACGGCGAAGATCAACGGCACGCTGCTGATGCCGGGCGAGAGTTTTTCCGTGACAGACGCGGTGGTTCCGTTTACCCAGGAAAACGGCTATGAGCTGGCGCCGTCGTACGAGGCGGGGCAGGTCGTGGACTCCTACGGAGGCGGTATCTGCCAGGTGTCGACGACGCTGTACAATGCGGTGCTCAAGTCGGAGCTCGAGGTGGATGCGCGCTCGAACCACACGATGATTGTGGGCTATGTGGACCCGTCGAAGGACGCGGCGATCGCGGAGGGGCTGATGGATTTCGTCTTTACAAACGATACGGACAGCCCGATCTACATTGCAGGGTCGGCGTACTACGGGACCTTGAATTTTACGATTTTCGGAGAGGAGACACGGCCCTCGAACCGCTCGATCGAGTTTGTGAGCGAGGTGGTCAGCCAGACCGACCCGGCGACGAACATCAAGCTGGTCGCGAAGCTGGATCAGAATGTCGGCTATCTGGCGCAGACGCAGTCGCCGCACCAGGGGATGAGCGCGGTGCTGTGGAAAAATATCTATGAGGACGGCGTGCTCGTCGACACGATACAGGTCAACAGCAGCACGTACCAGGCATCCCCGGCGATGTACGAGGTCGGGGTCGTGACGAACAATCAGGCGCTGGCATCGGCGATGAATACCGCGATCGCGCAGAACAATCTGGCTCAGGTGCAGACGCTGATTGCGAGCGGTGTGCAGACGGAGGCTCCGCAGACGAATGCGCCACAGACCGAGGCGCCGCAGACGAATGCGCCTCAGACGGAGGCGCCGCCGCAGACAGATCCGCCACAGCAGACAGATCCGGCACCGGACGTGCAGGTGATCGAGTAGGTGTGAAGACGATGTTGATGCAATAGCAGAGAAGGAAGAGCCAGGATGCGGAAGGGAAAGCTTGCGGAATCGGCGTTGAACCGGTCCGTTTTGAGACAACTGCATACGGGGGCAGACAGCTGGCAGCGGTACCGCGGAGCGGATTGCGCGGTGCTCGGCGGAGCTGGTTGTGCGGTGCCCGGCAGTCTGACACTCTTTACGACTGTAAATGAAGTGCCCGGCTGCGAGGACGATCCGGGCAGCCTGATCGTTGCCGCGGCAAATGGACTCGCGGCTGGCGGGGCGCAGCCGGAGGCATTTCTGGTGTCCGCGATGCTTCCGGTCGACTATGAGGAGCCGCAGCTGCGCGCGGATATACAGCGGCTTGCGGCAGTAGCGGAGAGAGTGTGCGTACATGATGTGGATACTTTACGTGCTGGCGGTAATGCGCATACCGCAGAGAGTGAGGATGCTTTACACGTCAGTGAGAAAGAGCATGCTATGGACGCCGTGGATACATTGCGCGCTGGCGGTAATGCGCATACTGCAGAGAGTGCGGATGCTTTACACGTCAGCGAGGAAAAGTATGCTATGGATGCTGTGGATGCTTCTTGCGCTGGTGGTAATATGAGCACTGCGGGCGATGCGGATGCTTCCGACTCCGGCAGCTCTGTGCATACTCCTCCTTCGCGGATCCTCGGCGGCCACACGCAGGTCTCGGATGCGGTGACGCGCCCCGTGTACAGCGTGACGGGGATCGGCAGAGCGAATCCGGGGACGTGCCGGGTGGAGGTGCGCCTGCAGCCGGGGGATGCGCTGATCGTGACGGAGGCGATCGCGCTCGCCGGTACGGCCGCGCTGGCGGCCAGGCACGAGGAAGCGCTGCTTTCGCGCTATCCGTTTTCTCTGGTCGACCGGGCGAAGCAGTTTGGCGCCCTGGCATCGGTGGGGGAAACTGCTCGAGCCATTACCCACTTCGGTACGGCAGCTGTACACGATCTGTCACAGGGAGGGATGTTCAACGCTCTCTGGGAGATGGCAGAGCGTGCAGACGTCGGATTGGAAGTGGATTTGAAGAAGATCCCGATCCGCCAGGAGACGGTCGAGATCTGTGAATACTTTGACATCAACCCATACTACCTGTACTCAGCGGGATCGCTGCTTGTCGGAACCGCGCAGGGGGAGGCGCTCGTCTCTTACCTGGCTGCGCAGGGCATCCGGGCAACTGTGATCGGCAGTGTCACGGCGGATCGCGCGCGCTTGATCCGAAACGGGGAGGATATCCGTTACCTCGACCGCCCGCAGCCCGATGAGTGGTATCGGACACAGAGATAAGAAGACGGATGCCAATATAGCTGCGAGGCGCATGGTATCAGACGCAAGGGCGAGACGACAGGTGTCAGATCTAACTGCGAGTCGAGTGGTATCAGAGCAGGTAGAAATTTGACGATTAACAGACGCAGGCAGGAATCTGATTTTATATTAGGAGGAGTTTCATGAGAGAGCAAATTCTTACATTTTTGGAAAAGAACAGCAAAATAGATCTGAAGGAGCTGGCGGTCCTGCTGGGCTCGAGCGAGGAGGTCATCGCAAATGAGGTCGCGCAGATGGAGAAGGAGCAGGTGATCTGCGGCTACCACACTCTGATCGACTGGGAGAAGACCTCGTCGGAGAAGGTGACGGCATTGATCGAGGTCCGCGTGACGCCGCAGAGAGGCCAGGGCTTTGACTCGATCGCAGAGCGCATCTACAACTATCCGGAGGTGCAGTCCGTGTACCTGATCTCGGGCGGCTACGACCTGCTCGTGATCCTGGAGGGCAAATCTCTGCGCGACGTCTCGAGCTTTGTCAGCGACAAGCTGTCGACGCTGGACACCGTGCTGTCGACCGCGACGCACTTTATTCTGAAGAAATACAAAGACTACGGAACCATTTTAGGAAAGAAATCAAAAGATGAAAGGATGCTGGTGACGCCGTGAGAAATCCATTATCGCAGAAAATAATGACGATTCAGCCCTCTGGCATCCGCAAGTTTTTTGACATTGTGAGTGAGATGGAGGATGTGATATCGCTCGGCGTCGGGGAACCGGACTTTGACACGCCGTGGCACATCCGCGATGAGGGCATTTACACCCTGGAAAAGGGAAAGACCTTTTACACTTCAAATGCCGGGCTGAAGGAGCTGCGCGTCGAGATCGCGCGGTATCTGGAGCGCCGGTTTGACCTGCACTATGATCCGGTGCACGAGATACTTGTGACGGTCGGCGGGAGCGAGGGAATCGACGTGGCGCTGCGCGCCATGCTGGATCCGGGCGACGAGGTGCTGATCCCGGAGCCGTGCTACGTGTCCTATCTGCCGTGCGTCGTGCTCGCAGACGGCGTCCCAGTGACAATCGAGCTGAAGGAAGAAAATCAGTTCCGTCTGACCAAGGAGGAGCTGCTGGCGGCCATCACAGACAAGACTAAAATTCTCGTGATGCCGTTCCCCAACAATCCGACCGGGGGCGTGATGCGCCGCGCGGATCTCGAGGCGATCGCGGAGGTCTGTATCGAGAAGGATATCTATGTGCTATCGGACGAGATTTATTCGGAATTGACGTACGGGGAGGATCACGTCTCGATCGGAAGTTTGCCGGGCATGCGGGAGCGGACGCTCACGATCAACGGCTTCTCGAAATCCTACGCGATGACGGGCTGGCGGCTGGGCTACATCTGCGGACCGCAGGTGATCATCGAGCAGATGACGAAGATTCATCAGTTTGCGATCATGTGTGCGCCGACGAACAGCCAGTACGCTGCGGTCGAGGCGCTGCGCCACGGAGATTCGGACGTCGCCCAAATGCGGGAGGCGTACAACCAGCGCCGCCGTTATCTGATGCACGCGTTCAAGGAGATGGGACTGCCGTGCTTTGAGCCGTTCGGAGCCTTCTATGTGTTCCCGTGCATCAAGCAGTTTGGGATGAGCTCAGACGAGTTTGCGACGCGGCTGCTCGAAGAGGAGCACGTGGCGGTCGTGCCGGGCAATGCGTTTGGCGCGTGCGGCGAGGGCTTTCTGCGGATCTCCTACGCATATTCTCTGGAAAATCTGAAGGTTGCTATGGGACGGCTGGGCCGGTTCGTGGAACATCTGCGTGAGTGGCAGAAGTGAGGCCCGCGCTGATGCCGGATCGTGAGCCGGATCTGGCTGCTGTGTGGAGAGCTGGATCTGATTGCTGTGTGTAGATCCGGATAACGAGCCGGAACGGACTGCTGTATAGATATCCGGACTGTGAGCGGAGGCTGCCGACTGTGCAGATGCTCAGGAAAGAGACAGGAAAGATGGGAGTGCTGAGATGGCATGGCAACGCTGAATGTTGTTTTATATGAGCCGGAGATTCCGGCGAATACGGGAAATATTGGTCGCACCTGTGTGGCGACGGGGACGCGGCTGCATCTGATCGAGCCGCTGGGCTTCTCGCTCTCCGAGAAGGCGCTGAAGCGCGCGGGGATGGATTACTGGCCGCAGCTGGATGTGACGACGTACCTGGATTTCGATGAGTTTCTCGAGAAAAATCCGGGCGCAAAGCTCTACATGGCGACGACGAAGGCGCGTCACGTCTACACGGAGGTGCACTATGAGCCGGACTGCTACCTGATGTTTGGAAAGGAGAGCGCCGGGATCCCGGAGGAGATTCTGCGGGAGCACCCCGATACGGCGGTGCGGATCCCGATGATCGGCGAGACGCGCTCTTTGAACCTCAGCAATTCTGTCGCGATCGTGCTCTATGAGGCACTGCGCCAGAACCAGTTCGACCACATGAAGCTGCAGGGGCAGCTGACGCGCTACACCTGGTAGAGAGCGGGGGAACGGTATGGAAGGGTATGGCTATCCTGCACAGAAAAAAGAAAAGCGGTGCTATGAGATCATGCATGCGGACAGGCTGGTGGCGAGAGTCGACCTGGCAGGGAAGGCTCAGGTGCTATCTTGGCAGTATATGCCCTTCGATCTGTATCTGGAGGAGGAGACGGACATCGACGCCCGGCTCAACAACCTGGAAAATTTTTATCACTGGTGTGCGTCCCGGATGCTCACGCTTGACAGGACCTATGCGAAGGAAATTCTGAACAGCATCGGGGCGCCGCAGGCGGTGACAGACAGAGAGCGTGCGCAGGTCGTCCTGTCGTATCACGCAGTGTCTTTGACGGACGTTTACTGGGTGAGGCCGATGGGAGAGGCGTGTTCCTTTGCTGCGGTCAATCTGTATGACAATTCTCTGAGCAAGGCGGTCATCCCCATCTCTTTAAGGGGAAAGCAGATGACTGCGACAAATCAGGAGCTGGCGCAGGATCTGTCGACGGCAGGCTGTTTCCCAAAAGCGTGGATCCAGGAAAAGGATGGCTTCTGGCTGCTGAAGGACGGGGACGCCGACGCAGTGCAAAGAGAGCTCGCGGCGAGCGCGATCTGCCGCTGCTTTGACATTCCTCAGGTGGAATATGAGGAAGCATTTTATGACGGCGAGCCGGTGACGAGGAGCAGGCTGGTCACCTCCAGGCGCTATTCGCTCGTCACAAAAATGGCATTTGACATCTATGCGGTGAATCATGACCTGAACACACTGGAGATCTGCAAGAGGCTGGATCCGGTCGGTTACTATGGGATGAATATTCTGGATTATCTGACCGGAAATACGGACCGCCATCCGGAAAACTGGGGATTTCTCGTAGATAACGAGACGAACCAGGCGGTTTCTCTGTATCCGCTGATGGATTTCAACCGGGCGTTTTTTTCTTACGATACGCTGGAGGGGGCAAACTGCCTGACGGTGCTGCCCGCGAAACAGACACAGCGTGAGGCGGCCATAGAGGCCGTGCGCCGGATTGGCCTGCGGCAGAAGTGTGAGCCTGATCCCTCCCTCTTTGGTGTCCGGGGGGACTGGGCGGAAATGTTTGAACGCCGCCTGCGAGAACTGAAAAAACAGGAATCCGGCACAGCTTTTTAGGAAAGGCCGGACGGGTGATAAAAAAGCAGGAGTATCTGTCCGTTGGCGGGACAGCCGCTCCTGCTTTTTGTGTTCGCAGATAGAATTATCAAACTGTACGAGAATGTTGAAAGCATCTCTCCCTAATGCTTGAAAAGGAAATGCCAGTACTTCGGAGTGAACGGGCGAGGGTGTGTCACAACCTTGCATTTGCGGAAGTGATAAGCTAAAATTTAATGTATATTTTATTGTAAACATAGGCGTTTTTTTGTATAATTAAAGTGTGGCAGGAGCAGGCTGTACTATATCTTCTGCTGAAATCGCAGTAAAGAGGTGGAAAAATGGCACAAAACACGCCAAAGCGAAAGATAAAAGACAGCGTATTTACAAATTTGTTTCAGGATAAAAAATATTTGCTCCGCTTGTATAAGACGCTTCACCCAGAGGACAGCGATGTAACGGAAGATGATATAGAAGATGTTACCCTTAAACACATACTGGTAGATGCAGACTATAATGACCTTGGATTTTCGGTAGGTGGCAGATTAGTCATTATGATTGAGAGCCAGTCAACGTGGACATTGAATATCATCATTCGTGCATTGATGTATCTGATACAGACATACCACGTTTTTTTCAAGCGAACCAAACAAAATCTGTATGGTTCTAAAAAAGTGGGTATGCCTAAACCCGAATTATACGTTATATTTACGGGAGAAAAGCCAAAGAACCCACCCGACATCATATCACTTTCAAAGGATTTTTTTGACGGCGAGAAGATAGCAATAGACGCAGAAGTCAAGGTGTTGTACCAAGAGGACGAGAACAATATTATTGGACAGTATATTATCTTCTGTAAGGTGTATAATGAGCAGAGAGAGAAACATGGGCAGACAAAAAAAGCGGTAACAGAAACAATCCGTATCTGTAAAGACAGAAATGTGTTGAAAGAATATCTTGAAAGTAAAGAGCAGGAGGTTGTGGATATTATGATGACATTGTTTGATGATGAGTACGTTTTGGAGGCGTATGCAAAGGAACGTGAGGATAATGCTACTCTTAAAGAGGCGAGAGAAACAGCGGAAAGAATGATTAAAATGGGAAAATTTTCAATTGAAGATATCGCATTATGTGTTCCGTCAATATCACTTGATGAATTAAAGAAATTGAAAGTAAATATTATGCAGTTGGCATAAAGCTGATTAAGCTTGTAAGAGCCATAGCATTTTCTTCCATTTTTGAAAGATATTCTGCTGCGTACTGATTCGGTGAAAGATATCCACAGTGATTATGGACTCTCGCTGTATTATAGAATGTTTCAATATATTCCAATACTAGTCTGTATGCATGATTGTGATTGAATATTTTATAATCAAAAAAGCTCCGGGCTGCATTCTCTGATGGGAGGGACCCCGGAGCTTTATGGTAGGTATAATTAGTTTTTGCAGGGTTTTCGTGCTTTTCAGATCTTGTTAATATGCCTATGCTGTGTTTTGGCAGCATAACGGCTGCGTCGTTGTCCCACAGTATAGTTTCGTCTTCATTCGCTCACTGTACGGTTCCATCTTCATTCGCTGATTGTACACTTTCGCCCTTATGTTCCTACTGTACAGTTCCGTCTTCATTCGCTGATTGTACAGTTTTGTCCGCATTCTCCTGCTGTGCCGTTTCCGCTTCGCTTTCGATCTGTGGCGTTGCCTCTGCGGTATCTTCCTGCAGCGTTGCCTCTGTGACATCTTCCTGCGGCGTCGCTTCCGCCGTATTCTCCTGCCGCACAGTTCCCGCTGCATCTTCCTGCCGCGCAGTTTCCTCCGCCTCCGGCTGCGTCTTCGGCGCGGTCATCATCGCGCGCTCGTGCAGGCTCTTCTTGGGCTTCGCAGCGGCCTGCGTCTGGAGGGCCTTGCGCTGCTCCTTCATCTTCTTGGTATTGAGCGCAGTGGAGCGGTCCGGGTAGAGGGCGCGGAGCTTGACCATCTTGCTCGCGGCCCAGAGCATGTAGCCCGGGATGAGCAGTGCGGTAAAGAGCATCGAGAAGTTCAGCATCCGGGTCACGGTCAGGAAAATCTGCATCGCGATCTCGACGGCGAGCAGGGCGATCAGGAGCCGCTTTGTGAGGACGGCCTTGTCGATCCGGTTGCAGCGCAGAATGCAGAAGATGCCGGTGTAGATCTCGAAGCACGCGACGACGATGAAGCACGCGGCGATGACGCGCAGCAGCGGGATGCCCATCTGCGAGGTCTCCAGGATCTGCGTGTACTCCTCATTTCCCTTTGCGGCCTGTGCGGCGATGGAAAAAAGATTGATGCCGTACATCAGCGTGGTCGTGATCGAGGTGAAGAGCAGCAGCATCCCGCCGGTCATCAGGCCCATGCGGCCGTTCATCGCCATTTTCATTTCCTTTTGGTCTCTGTATTCAGCCATAAATTTGTACCATTCCTTTGACATGTGATCGTGCGCCGTCAGCGCAAAAAAGTTGTTCAGCACTCATTATACCGTGGTTAGAAAGGGATTTCAACCGTAACTTAAAATGAATATTTAGTCAATATTTTTGAAAAGAACGAATATTTTTATTGACATTTTTTGGTGTCCTGTTTTATAATGAACAAAATGCAGTGAGGCGTTTTACCGGAAAGGCGGACGCCTCATTTTATATCATTCCGCATTTAATGTGATCCAGTGGTATCACATTACCGCGCAAAGACACCGAGGCTTCCGCCGGGCTGTCGCCCGAAGCGGCCGCAGCCTGTGCCATGCGGACGGCGGAACATCACAGAAGGAGGAGAATTTATGAAAAAGAAGTTTCTTGCAGCTGCGCTGTGCGCGGCGATGGCGCTCTCGACGGTGACGGGCGCGGTGCCTGCGATGGCGGAGGAGAGCGCTCAGGTCCTGAAGACGTACCGCACGAACGAGCCTGCGACGCTGGACCGTGTGGCCCCGACGATCGACGAGTCAGGAAAATACATCCTGCATGACGCGTCCGAGCCGATGGTGCGGATCGAGGAGGGCAAGACCGTGGAGGCCGGCTGTGAGTCGTACGAGTACGACGAGGCGACGATGACCTACACCTTCCACCTGCGCGACAACAAGTGGGAGGACGGCGAGCCGGTGACGGCGGCCGATTATCTGTACTCGCTTCAGCGCATGGTAGACCCGAACACGGCGTACGGCTACGTGTCTGATCTGTACTGTATCGAGAACGCGGAGGCGATCAATGCGGGCGAGATGGAGGTATCCGAGCTCGGCGCGACGGCCCCGGACGACAAGACGCTGGTGGTCAAGCTGAACGACGTGACTCCGGCATTTTTGCAGGTCGTTCCGCTCTATCCGCAGAGACAGGCTTTCGTCGAGGAGTGCGGCGATGCGTACGGCATTGACGCAGACAAGTTCCTCAGCTGCGGCCCGTTCCGCGTGACCGAGTGGGAGCACAACAGCTACATCAAGATGGTGAAAAATGAGAATTACTGGGATGCGGCGAACGTGAAGCTCGAGGAGATCAACGTCGCGTTCACGAACGATTCGAACACGCTGTACAGTTCGATGCTGAACGGCACGCTGGACTACATGGAGACATCCAGCCCGGAGTACATCGAGCAGTTTGAGAGCATGGACGATATGGTGGTGCAGGATCATGTGACCCCGACGCTCGGCTTCATGGTCTTCAACTGTGAGGACCCGGTGATGTCGAACGTGAAGGTGCGCCAGGCGATCTCTCTGGCGATCAACCGCGAGCTGTTCGTCGAGGTGATCTACAATAACCTTTCCTATCCGGCGTACGGACTTCTCTCATCCGCGAACAGCCTGAACGGCGTATCCTTCCGCGACAAGGTGGAGGAGCCGCTGAAGGCGTTTGCAGAGGAGCATCCGGACCCGAAGGAGCTCCTGGTCGAGGGCCTGACCGAGCTGGGCATGGACCCGGATCCGTCGAAGCTTGAGATCACGGTGAGCTCGGGCAGCACAACTGCGAGCTCGAACAACGCGATGGCGGTATTCCAGCAGTGCCTGCAGGAGACGCTCGGCGTGACGATGGTTCCGGATCAGACCGAGTGGGCAAGCTTCTGGAACGACTGTAAGGCGGGCGATTTCCAGATCGGCTACCTTGCATGGTCCGGCGAGGTGGATATCTCCTTCCTGTTCAACCTGTTCCTGAGCGATTCTGCGCAGATGCCGTGCTTCTACTACACGCCGGAGTTCGATGAGATCGTAAACAAGGCCAACAAGTCCACGGACGATGAGGAGCGCTTCTCCCTGTACGGCGAGGCGGAGAAGCTGGTCATCGTAGACCAGTGCCAGCTCGCACCGGTGTATTACAGCGTGAACCGCAGCGTGCTCCGCTCCAAGGTAAAGGGCTGGGATTACAACGTATTCTCGACCGCAGGCCGCAAGGGCGTATATATCGAAGAGTAAGGGTGATTCTTTTGGGCCAGGGAAAGCGGAAGTCTTTTCCTGGCCTTCGCTGGCACATCGAAAATTAAATAACTGGCGCGGCTGATACCCTGCGTCATCAGACCAGTTATTTAATGTTCGATGTACCGGCCGGATTCATGTGATAACGGGAGGAGATGCAATGAAAAAATACGTATTGAAGCGGATCCTGTATATGCTTTTTGTGCTGCTGGTCGTGACAACGATCACATATTTTCTGATGCACTGTATTCCGGGAGATCCGCTGACTGCGCTGGTCCAGAAGCTTCCGGAGCAGACGAAGGCGAACTACTACGCGAAGTACGGGCTGGACAAGCCGGTGTGGGAGCAGTTTCTTCTGTTCCTGAAGGGGATCTTCACGGAGGGGACTTTGGGCGAGTCGATCCGCTACCCGGGCCGCCAGGTGCTCGACGTGCTGAAAAAGTATTCCGTCAGCTCCGGGCAGATCGGCGTGACGGCTGTGGCGATCGGTTTTCTGCTGGGGATTATGCTGGGCGTCGTGTCGGCGCTGAAGCGCAATAAGCTCCCGGACAAGCTCATTAGCCTGATTGCGATCCTCGGCGTGTCGATTCCGGTCTTTGTCGTCGCGTCGGTGTTGCAGTTTGTCTTCACGGTGAAGATTCCGATTCTGCCGACGATGGGCTGGGGCTCCCCCAAGCACATGGTGCTCCCGATCCTGTGCATGTCCCTGTCGCCGCTCGCGACGTACACGCGGTACATGCGCTCGAGCGTGCTCGACGTGGTGAACCAGGACTACATCACGATGGCGGAGGCGAAGGGCATGAGCTTCGGCATGATCGTGCGGCGCCATATCCTGCGCAATTCGATCCTGCCGTCGCTGACGATCCTCGGGCCGAACGTCGCGGACGTGTTCTGCGGCTCGTTCATCATCGAGTCGATCTTCAGCATCCCGGGCCTGGGCGGCTACTACATCACTGCGGTGACGGACCGCGACTTCCCGATGATCATCGGATCGACGATGTTCTACACCGGGATCTATATTCTGGCGCTTCTGATCGTCGACATTTTGTACGTGGTGATCGACCCGCGCATCCGGCTGTCGGAGACGAAGTGAGAACCGGCGCATGTTGGATGACAGGATACAGGGAAAAACGGATTCCGGAAGCAGGCAGGAGACACGGTCCCGACACAGGAATCTGACCGAAGTTACAATAAGTGGAGATCAATTATGGAAAATAAAAATTTGAAGGATGAGCAGTTCCGGATCGTCGGCTGTGACGATGTGGAGGGCGAGCGGCTGGGAAGGCCGCAGACGACCTACTGGAAGGACGCGTGGCGGCGGCTTCGGCAGAACCATCTGGCGATGTTCGCGATGGTGCTGCTGCTGGTGATTATCTTTTTGACGATCTTTGGGCCTGCGATCAGCGGGTACAGCTACGAAAAAATGAGTGCGGACATGAATCAGACGCCGAGTCTGAAGCACTGGTTCGGCACGGATTCGCTGGGGCGTGATTTGTTCGCCCGCGTCTGGGCCGGCGGCCGGGTGTCGATCATCATCGGTGTGGTCGGCGCGGTGATCACGACGGTGATCGGCTGCATCTACGGCAGCATCTCGGCGTTTGCAGGAGGGAGGACCGACTCGGTCATGATGCGGATCGTCGAGATCATCAGCAGCATCCCGTACCTGATCGTCGTGATCCTGCTCTCTTTGATGCTGGACGACTCCGGGATCGGCAGCATCCTGCTGGCTCTGTGCATCGTGGGCTGGTGCCCGACGGCGCGCCTCGTGCGCGGACAGATCCTGCAGCTGGCGAACGCGGAGTATGTGACGGCGGCGAAAACATTGGGTGTCTCAAACTGGAAAATCATCACGCGGCACATGCTGCCGAACACGATGAGCGTCGTGATCGTCAACCTGACGTTCCGGATTCCGGGATACATATTCAGTGAGTCATTTTTGAGCTACGTCGGCCTCGGAATCAAGACGCCGGACACGAGCTGGGGCATGCTGGCGGCGGGCGCGCAGGGCTCGATGTTCTTCTACCCGTACCAGCTGCTGTTCCCGGCGCTGATGATCGGGCTGACGATGCTGTCCTTTACATTGTTTGGCGACGGACTGCGCGATGCGCTGGATCCGAAGCTTCGCCGGTAGGAGGTGCGAGATGAGTCGATTGCTTGAGGTAGAAAATCTTCGGGTGTATTTTAACACCTATGCCGGACAGGTAAAGGCAGTGCGCGGTGTCTCGTTCGGAGTGGAGAAGGGCGAGACGCTGGCGATGGTCGGCGAGTCGGGCTGCGGCAAATCCGTGACGGCCAAGGCGCTGATGCGGCTGTTTGAGCGCACGTCGGGGGAGATCCTGCCAGAGTCGAAGATTACATTTGACGGAGTGGATGTGATGTCGCTCGACAAGAAGGCGCTGCACGCCTTCCGCGGCACACAGATCGGAATGATTTTTCAGGATCCGATGACGTCGCTTGACCCGACCATGAGCGTGGGCAAGCAGGTGGGAGAGTGTCTGATGATCCACGAGGGCATCCCCATGAAGGAGGCCGTGCAGCGCGCGGTTGAGCTGCTGCGGATGGTCGAGATCCCGAATCCGGAGGAGCGCGTGAAGGCATACCCGCACCAGCTCTCCGGGGGGATGCGGCAGAGAATCGTGATTGCGACCGCGCTGGCGTGCCATCCCAAGCTGCTGATCGCGGACGAGCCGACGACGGCGCTCGATGTGACGATCCAGGCGCAGGTGCTCGATCTGCTGCGGGATCTGAAGGAGCGGCTCGGGACGGCGATCATCCTGGTGACGCACGACCTCGGGATCGTCGCGGACTTCGCGGACCGGATTCAGGTCATGTACGCAGGGATGATTGTCGAGGAGGGGACGAAGCAGGAGATCTTCAAGGAGTGCGATCACCCGTACACCTGGGCGCTGCTGCGCTCGATCCCGGCGGAGGGCGCCTCGAAGAAGCAGCTCTACTCCCTGAAGGGGACGCCGCCGGATCTGCTGCTCGACCAGAAGGGCTGTCCGTTCGCGTCGCGCTGCGAGTACTGTATGCCGGTGTGCAGAGAGTATCAGCCGGACTTTACACAGAAGAGCGGGACACACCGGGTGGCGTGCTGGCTGCAGCACGAGAAGGCGCCCAGAGTGGAGCGCCCGGTAGGAGCAGGAGGTGAGATCCGATGAGTGAGACGACATTGCTGCAGGTAGAGGAGCTGAAGCAGTATTTTCCGATCGGGAAAAACCGTGTCGTGAAGGCGGTCGACGGGATCAGCTTTTCGATCCGCAGGGGAGAGACCTTCGGGCTCGTGGGCGAGTCGGGCTGCGGGAAGTCGACAACCGGTCGGAGCGTGCTGGGCATCACGAAGCCGACGTCCGGGCGGATTCTGTACGACGGAGAGGATATTGCCTCCTTCACAAAGGCACAGAGAATGAAGTTTAAAAAGAGTGCGCAGATGATTTTCCAGGACCCGTACGCGTGCCTGGACCCGCGCATGACGATCAGCAGCATCATCAAGGAGGGCATGGAGGTCCACTTCCGCTACTCGAAGAAGGAGGCGGACGACCGGGTGCGCGATCTGCTCGACAAGGTGGGGCTGACCGAGGACTATGCGTCGCGGTTTCCGCACGAGCTCTCCGGCGGGCAGCGGCAGAGAATCGGGATCGCGCGGGCGCTCGCGGTTGAGCCGGAGTTCATCGTCTGCGACGAGCCGATTGCCGCGCTGGATGTGTCGATCCAGGCGCAGGTGGTCAATCTGCTGATGAAGGTGCAGGAGGAGCGCGGCCATGCGTACCTGTTCATCTCGCATGATCTGTCGATGGTGCGCCACATCTCGGACTACATCGGCGTCATGTACCTCGGCTCGCTGGTCGAGACGGCTGTGCGGGACGAGATCTACAGCCATCCGCTGCACCCCTACACGAAAGCGCTCTTCTCGGCGATCCCGAAGCCGGACCCGGACATGAACTGGGCGAAGACCAGAATCCATCTGGAGGGCGAGGTGCCAAGCCCGATCAACACGCCCGAGGGCTGCAAGTTCTGCGCGCGCTGTCCGCATGCGACGGAGCAGTGCCGCCGCGAGACGCCGCAGCTGCGCGACATGGGAGCCGGACATCGGGTGGCGTGCCACAGGATTGAGGAGCTGTAGGAGGAAATCAAATGAAACTATTATTTACGGGGTTTGCCCCGTTTGGAGGAGATCAGGTGAATCCGTCGTGGGAGGCGGTGTCGCTGCTGCCGGAGCGGATCGGGGATATCGAGATTGCGCGGCGGCAGATGCCTGTGGAGTATGACCGGGTGGGAGAGCTGCTGCGCGAGGCGATCGCCCAGGAACAGCCGGATGCGGTGCTGTGCATCGGACAGGCGGGCGGCCGTGCCTGCCTGACGCCGGAGATGGTGGCGATCAATCTGAACGACGCGTCGATCCCGGACAATGCCGGAGTGTCCCATGCAGGCGAGCCGATCTGTGCGGACGGCCCGGCGGCGTACTTCGCGACCGTGCCGGTGAAGGCGATTGCGGAGGAGATGCGCCGGGCGGGCGTTCCGGCCTCCGTGTCGTACACAGCCGGTACGTACGTGTGCAACAATATCATGTATCATCTGCTCCGTGTGCTCGAGCAGGAGTATCCGCAGGTGCGGGGCGGCTTCATCCACGTGCCGTTCGAGTGCGGCCAGGTGCTGGAGCGCGCCACGATGCCGTCCCTTCCGCTGCCGCTCATCGCAGCGGGCCTTGAGGCCGCGGCGCGCGTGACGGCGGAGTACCTGGAGAGTGGAAAGCAGGACGCGGCGGGGGCAGCGGGGTATACGCACTGAGCGCCGCAATGTTATATAGTGAGCGCTATATACTGGGCGGACGCAATATTACGCACTGAATTGACACAATGATGCATCAGAATGTGTCTGGATGTGCCGTGTTTTGCCTTAGGTTTTTCTATTGCGGATTGCCTGCGCCGCTTCGCTCAATAATAGGTACGGTTGACAGGATTGGATGATATTTCACCAGGTATAAAATGTTTCAGGTAGTCTTTAGTAAATCTGTAAAGAAAAGAACAGGGAGATGGAGAACATGGAAAAACCATACCGTATCGTACCTGTGGGAGATCAGGCGGCAGAGGTACTCTTTGAACAGAGGATTGATGAGCGGATACACGAGAAGGTCATGGCGCTGCGGGACACACTGTCCGGCGGCGCGAGGGCCTTTTCTGCCGTCTGCGCCGAGGAGACGCACCGGGGACAGGAAAATCAGGGAGCATCCTTGCAGGCGGTTCTGGAAGTATGGGGGGCAATCCGGGAGACGGTGCCGGCGTATGCCTCACTCCTTGTCTACTATGACCCGCTGCGGACGGATTTTGACGGCGTGCGGAGGCTGCTGGAACGGCTGCTCTCGGATGAGACGGACAGAGCGGGCGGACAGGGCCGGCTGATCGAGATTCCGGTGTGCTATGGCGGCATTTACGGCGAGGATCTTCCGTTTGTGGCCGAACACGCGGGGCTGACGGAGGAGGAGGTCATTCGCATCCACTCCGGGTGCGAGTACCGGATCTATATGCTCGGCTTCCTGCCGGGCTTTCCCTATCTTGGAGGATTGGACGAGCGCCTTGCCACACCGCGGCTTGCGCGCCCGCGGACAGAGATTCCGGCGGGCAGCGTGGGGATCGGCGGGGCACAGACCGGGATCTACCCGATCGCCTCGCCCGGCGGCTGGCGGCTGATCGGCCGGATACCCCTTCGACTATTCCGCCCGGAGGAGAACGGCCGTCTGCTCTACGAGGCCGGTGACCGCATCCGCTTCGTGCCGATCGGGGTGGAGGAATATGAGAGACTCTGGGAGAGGGAAGGGTAGACGGAGAAATGCCGGAGGATTAGTGAGGACAAAGAATGAGCAGCGTGTGGGATGCCTCATGTATAGGTGTGGGAAAGCGCGGAAGCAGGTAGGGAAAAAGCCGCAGAAGAAGCTGTGGGAGAGACCAGGAAGGAAACGCAGAATTAAGATATGGAAGGAACTGCGGAAGGCGGTGAGAGACGATGGCGTTGGAGATTCTGACAGCTGGGCCGATGGCGACGGTCCAGGATATGGGAAGAGAAGGCTGCGCAGACAGGGGCTACCGGAGATGCGGGGCATGTGATAAGTACGCGATGCGGCTCGCGAACATTCTGGCCGGAAACCGGGAGCAGGCAGGCGCTGCATGTGCGGTGATCGAGTTTACCTTATACGGCGGCAGGCTGCGATTCACGGAGCCGACAATATTTGCGCTCGCGGGAGCTTCGATGCCGGCTGCGCTTGACGGGAGAGCGGTGCCAATGTTCGCCTCACTGGAGGCAGCCGCAGGTCAGGTGCTGGAGCTGGGCGCAGCGGAAAGAGGTCTTCGAACCTACCTCGCAGTATGCGGCGGGATCGACGTGTCGCCTGTGCTCGGCAGCCGCTCGACAGATACCGCCTGCATGATCGGAGGCTTCAGGGGACGCGCCCTGCAATCAGGAGACGTGCTGCAGATCGGCCGGGAACTGTCCGACCGACAAACAGGCGATCCTGACCAGGAACTGCCAGGCCGGCAGACGGGTCATCCTGACCGGGAACTGTCCGACCGACAAACGAGCCGTCATGACTGGAAGCGGCCGGAGCGGCAAACGAGCGGCCTTTGCCGGGAACTGCCAGGCTGGCAGACGGGTGGCCTTGCCCAGAATCAGTCGGATCAGTGGGAGTCCGACCCTGCCTGCGCAGGGTGGGATGCGGGCAGTCTCTTTACCGGTCCGGGCGGACGCCCGGCGCTCGGCTCGGAGCTGTCCTGGCTGCGGCAGGCTTCCTTTCGCTACCGGAGCATGGGCCCGGAGCTGATTCCGGTGCTGCGGATCGTGGCAGGCCCGCAGGGCGATTCTTTTTGTCCGGAGGCGTTTGAGCGGCTGCGGCATGAGGTCTACCGGGTCAGTGTGGACTCAAACCGGATGGCTTGCCGCCTGGAAGGTCCGGCGCTTCCGGCAAAGGACGGCTACGACATCGTCTCAGACGGGATCGCGGAGGGCTCGGTGCAGGTCTCGGCGAATGGACAGCCGATGGTGATGCTCGCAGACCACCAGACGACCGGCGGATACGCAAAGATCGGCACTGTGATCAGCGCCGATCTCCCCGCGATCGCCCAGAGCCGCCCGGGCGACCACATCGCATTTTTATTCGTCACCCCGCAGGAGGCAAATGAGGCGTACCGCCTTGAGGAGCGCAAGCTGCGCTGGCTGGCGAGGCAATGCGAGCAGACTGCTTGATAGCGTGTGGCAGAAAGCCCATATTTGCCGATCTGATAGCTGCCGGTGCGCCGCAAAGACAGCATCCATAACCGAGCAGAGGAAATTGTATATGTATGATGAATGTCCGTTATCGGCTGTATGGCTGATAACGGACATTAGCTTTGCTTGAAAGAACAGTCACCTTGGGGGACTGATAAAAGGATTATACTTTCGGCTCAACGAAATTGTACTTGCCTCTGCCTTGCTCTGCGGCAGGTACAATCAATCCTAATTCTTTTATCTTGCTCAGCATCTTGCCTGCGGAGGACGGTGCTAAATTGCATAATTCAATCACATCTGCACGGGTAAACGGAACATCATATTCAAAACTTTCAAACAAGGACAGAATGTTTTCTTTGGTAGGTTTATTGAGCTTCAATTCAGAAATGGAGCGTTCAAACGCTACCTTTTCGGCTTCAAACGCTACTTTTTCCTGTTCGAGCGCCACTTTTTTTTCTCCGACGGCTGCCTTTTCATCTGTTCTATAATTCAAGTTATACAGTGTGACTTGGAACGAGGTGACATCGGAATAGAACTTCGGTTCCAATTCATCGCGGTAGTTGTGTGCCGCATAGTAGGCTTCGGTTATTTTCTTGAAGCCGCTACCTTGACGCTCCATATATCCCAACCGGGCAAAAACATCTGCCAAAACAGGGTTGCGGCGTGTAGAGGAAATGCTGTTAAGATCCCGTTCCTGAATTCTGGTACCGTCTGCCATACCACCGGGAGAACAGATAGTAAGACGGTCATCGTAAATATCCACGTGGACTTCACTGCCCAAAATCAGATAGTCACGGTGGATCAGCGCATTGACGAGGGCTTCAAAAACGCTGCGTTCACAATACTCCGGCATTTCGATTCGAGAGTTTGCGGTTTTTTTCCAACGGGTTTTCATGTTTCTTTTTACGAAGCCAACGCCCTCATTGAGCAGAATAATCAAACTACCGGAATACTCTGCACTATCGAGTGCATCCACCATTCCGCCGCTTTTATCCAGACCATTCCAACGGGTGCAGAACAAACGGGAATGGCGAATCGGTGAATCATCAGCAAGCAACGCACCGGCATTGGTCAGTTTACCGCTTACATCCCGAATTTCAAAGGAATCAAATAGCTTGTCCGCCCAACTGTTGCCTGTCCAAGCTTTATACCGTTCCCTCAGCTTGGAAAAGGCGTAATCCCTGAAATCATATTCCGAAGTGAGTGTATCATAGGTGCGATTCATACCTTTCAGCAGCAACTGATTCAACACATAATTGGGAGCAGTCACGCTTTCGTTGCCCATGCGAATATATGTTTCCATAATGCCGTCGGCCTTATAGTAATAAGGTGTTGAGCGCCCGGCGTAGACCGTAAGCGCAAGCAAATCCTTCCCGTTTTCCCTGTCCGGGGTCAAAACAAAATTGGGATAAGGTGCAATGCGTTCCTTAATCAGTCGGCTGATGCTTTCAGCATCACTCTGAACATCCGTCAAACCGACTACGTTTTTATTGTTATCAATGCCGAAAAACAGAGTGCCGCCAATGCCGTTGGCAAATGCGCTGACACTTTTTAGCCAGCTTTTTGGCTTCTTTGTTTCCAGGGCAACCTTGAAATCACACTCGGTTGCTTCTGCAATCAACCTGTCTATCATAAAGGTCAGTTCCTCCTATCCCTTCCTGCCATAGGTCGGTGCAATGTCGCCAAAGGCCGTCATGTTCTGCTGCATCAACTGGCGGGTATCCAAATTCAATTCATCGTACTGCTCATAGTAGAAGAAGCTGTTGAGATGCGTAAAGGCCCTGTCAATAAACTGCTGCTTCATCCAGCCATAGCGCTCTGCATACTCCCTCTGGAAGCTCATATTTACCGTTTTTTATCACATCCGGATCATCAAATGGGAAGAACAATTTCAGGTATTCCACGGTTTTCATGGTTTCTTCATGGATAAAATGATTGTTTGTTAATTTTGATAGGTACAATAGTTGCCTTTCTTTCAGTAATACCATTATCAGCCTTACTTGTGCAACTGTGTTCCTCCATGTGCCGGCGAAGATCCAGACCGGTTTTCCGATATGCGGAAGAAGGAAGCTTCGCTAGGCTATGTATGAACCCCTTTGTAACTGCTCAATGATAAAATCTACGTTTTCCGCAACAGGCTTCGTTCCATCAATGCGTATGATAGGACATTTCAAAGCTTGTATCCATTCTTCCACCGTGTTTTCCGGACGGGATTTAACAAGCTCAAAGAACTTTTCTTCCTGCTCATATAAATCGCCGCCCATCAGCATTCTATTACCGAATTTTTGAAAAGAACGATTTCTGACTCGCTGGATCCGAATCTCCTTTGGAACGTCAATCAATACGGCATACCGAAAGAAAGGATAGACATGTTCTCCATAATCCCCCTTTACAGAGGCAAAAACAAAATTCTCATGTGCTTTCACCTCACTGAAAAGGAGCTTTTCAACTTCTTCACGAGTGCGCGGGGAAGAATAAACATAATTAGGGTTCGTCTTGGGAAAATATAAATCTTCATTATCTATAAAATGAAAATCTAATTTCTCAGCAAGAGCTTTCCCCAACGTACTCTTGCCAGATCCATTCAGACCACAAACGATAATGCCTGTTCCCATACGATGCTCCATCGTCTCCCGATTTGTTGTTAACTGGATTATATATTCTTTTCTCAAAAAATGGAATAGAATTTCTATACTTTTTCCACAAGCCTTTCACACAAATGTTTTAAGGTCATGCAGCTATTTTATGGCGTGCCTGAAGATATTGAAAATTGGATGAAGCTTGTAAATCAGATTCGCTGGAACTTTCCCGGTCTGGAGACTCAGGAGAGGCTGGACGAGCACAAAACTACCGTTCTCAAATTCATGGGCAGGCGGCAAGCCATCTGTGTAAAGGTCGGCGGTGAGATCGCAGGCGTTATGCTTTTCTCCAGAGGACATAATATGATTTGTTGTCTTGGCGTCTCTTATGATAACTGGCGTTGCGGCATTGCTTCGATGCTTATGGATGAAGCACTTCTGAATTTAGATAGGAGCAAAGATATCTCGGTCAGCACGTTTCGCGCGGACGACGAAAAAGGGCTTGCGCCGAGGGCGCTTTATGAGAAATATGGATCATTCTAACCAAACAAATTGACAAGAACGGTTAGAATGGTTAGAATATGGACAGAATAAATTTGGGAGGCGATCAGATGACTTTTCAGGAAAGTGAAACGGTTGAACTGAAGGCAATCGTGGTGGAAGACATCAAAAAAGAAATCATTGCTTTTGCAAACTGCGAGGGCGGAAAATTGTATATCGGCGTCCAGGATGACGGAACCGTTACGGGGCTGGACGACCCCGACGGTGCTTCCTTGCAGGTCAGCAATATGGTCCGGGATGCAATTAAACCGGATTTAACTATGTTTCTCCATTATGAGACCTTGACGGTAGACGGAAAGAAAATCGTCGCGGTTGATATTCAGCAGGGAACGGAGCGGCCTTATTACATTGCGAAAAAAGGGCTGCGTCCTGAAGGCGTCTATGTCCGTCAGGGATATTCCTCCGTGCCGGTTACCAATACGGCGATCCGGCACATGATTAAGGAAACAGACGGCGACCACTTTGAGGAAATGCGGTCGTTGGAGCAGAATTTAACCTTTGAGAGAGCCAGAAAAGAATTTGCAGACCGGAATATCAAGTTTGGGCAGGCCCAGATGAAAACACTTGGGATTATGACACAGGATGGCGTTTATACGAATCTGGGGTTGCTGCTTTCTGACCAGTGCGTGCATACGGTCAAGGCGGCTGTTTTTGAAGGAATGAACCAGAGCCAGTTTAAGGACCGGAAAGAATTTACCGGCTCTCTGTTCCGGCAGATGGATGATGTCTATGATTTTATTGATTTTCGCAATCAGACCCATTCGTCTTATGAAAAGCTGCGCCGTATCGACAGGCGGGACTACCCGGAGGTAGCTGTCAGAGAGGCCCTTCTGAACCTTCTGGTCCACCGTGAATATTCCTTCCGGGCCAGTACCTTTATCAGCATTTATACAGACAGGATTGAGTTTACCTCGATAGGAGGTCTGGTAAGCGGAGTGACCTTAAAAGATGTGATGATGGGAATATCCGTCTGCCGGAATGTAAAACTGGCAAATGTGTTTTACCGTCTGGAGCTGATTGAAGCCTATGGTACCGGAATACGGAAAATCCTGGATTCCTACGAAGGAACCGGAATGACGCCGCAGATTGAAACGTCCGATAACGCATTTAAGATCATTCTTCCCAATCTGAACGCAAAGACGGAACAGAAGGAACGGGATAACAGGGGATCCGAAAGCCGCGCAGCAGAGGATAAAGTGATCACACTGGCAAAGAAACAGGGGGCTGTCACAAGAAAAGAGGTTGAAATATTGCTGGGTATCAGTCAGACGACATGCGGACGGCTGCTAAAGCAAATGGTAGGAAACGGGCTGATCGTCCAGGAAGGCAAGGGAAAGACCACGCATTATTGCCTTCCAAAATAGTTTTTAGAACTTTCTAAGACATGTTCCTTATATCAGCGAAGGAACAGAACCGCATACACGTCGCACCTTTGTGGTAGAATACACCCGGAACATGATGAATCGCAGCAGTGTCAAACTGTATGAGCGGTTTGGGCCTTTGCTGTTTGCCTGTGATGTGGATGAGTATGTCGGTGAAATTTCAAATGTGGATACACGAAGGGTATATCTCAGCGAGGACGGCGAAGCGATTGTTGTCGCATTTTTCTTTGTTGAGCCTGTCTTCGTTGTCCCATTGGAATAAGGGAGACGTACGGTCCCATCTCCCTTTCTGCTTTAGGCTGTCGCTTCCTGCTAATACCAGTCATGCTTTTCGCCGCGGTCGAGAGCATTGATCCGGCTCATTTCCTCCTCGGTCAGGGAGAAATGGTACAGCTCGGTGTTTTCCCGGATGTGCTCCGGATTGCTGGAGCCGGGGATCACGGCGACGCTCTTTTGAAGGTTCCAGCGCAGAATGACCTGGGCGCTGGAGACATCGTGTGCCGCGGCAATTTCAAGGATGACGGGGTCGTTCAGCAGCTCTTCGGTGTGGCCGCGCCCGCCCAGAGGATACCAGCCCTGGACGACGATGCCAAGACTCTGGATGTAGGGAATCTCATCATTTTCCTGGTAGTAGGGATGGATTTCATTCTGCACCAGCGCAGGAGTCACCGTCACCTGCGGCAAAAAGGTTTCCAGCTCCTCCACATACCAGTTCGACAGCCCCAGGGAGCGGATTTTCCCATCTCTCACAAACTGTTCCGCAGCCAGATAGGCCCGCACATCGTTGCGGTCCGGGTGGTGCAGAAGCAGCAGATCCACATACTCGAGGCCGAGCCGGTCGAGACACGACTGAATCGACTGCTCCGGGGCCTCCATCTCATCTCCGGGATAGATTTTGGTGGTGACGAAGACATCCTCGCGCCGAACCGTCCCCTCGCTGATCGCCTCCCGAATCGCCTGTCCGATCTCCTCCTCGTTGCCGTAAGCGGAAGCAGTGTCGATGAGCCGCACGCCGCTGGCCAGTGCGGATTTCACGGCGTCGATGCAGACGTCGCCGTGGAGACTGTACGTGCCCAGGCCGTTGACCGGCATCTCATAGCCGCTGTTCAGCAGGACAGTCCTTCGTTCGAGGTCAAACACAGCAGAGGGTGTCAATTCAAGATTCGCCGCCCAGGCCTCGATCTCCTCGCGGCTCGTATCGCCTGCAAACCGGGTGCCGCTGTGCCACACGGCGTCAGGCGCGAGCGCGTGCAGATCCGTGTCGCTGGAGCCGATTCCGCTGCTGTGCGAGGTGCAAAATGGAACAATGCGTTTGCCGGAGAAGTCATAGCGCTCCAGAAAGGTGCTGATCATGCGGGGCGCCTGCCCGTGCCAGATCGGATAGCCCAGCAGAATCACGTCGTACTGCGCCAGATGGTCCATGTCCCCCAGGATGGCCGGGCGGGCGGCGGGATCGGCCTGCTCCTGATCCGCCCGGCAGCCGGTGTAGTACTCCAGATCAGCCGGGGTGTAGGGCGTCTCCGGCACGATCTCACAGAGCTCGGCGTCCAGGAAATCCGCCGCGTATTCGGCGAGCGTGCGGGTCGTTCCCGTAGCGGAAAAATACGCCACCAGAATCTTCGCCTTGGGGGCAGAGGAGGGCTGGCCGGCATCGCCGCTCTCTGCCGCCTGCGCACTGCAGACAGACAGGCCAAGCAGCAGAAAAAAAGCAGAGAGAATGCAGAAAAATGGTTTCAAATCGCAGCCTCCTTTTCTGACGGCTCCAGCCGTCTCTGAATCCTGGCGGGGACGCCGGTGACTACAGTGTGCGGCGGGACGTCGCGCGTCACGACGGCCCCTGCGGCTACCACTGCCCAGTCGCCGATCGAGACGCCCGGAAGCACGGTCGCATTAGAACCGATCCACACGTGGGTTCCGATCCGGATGGGTGCATAGTGGTTCTTCCGCCCATTTGCCGGATCAAGGTCATGATTGATCGTGGCGAGCACGACATTGTGGCCGATCAGTGTCCCGTCTCCGATGGTGATGCCTCCCTGATCCTGGAAATGACAGCCGGAGTTGATAAAAACATTTTTTCCTACGGTGATGTTTTTTCCGAAATCCGTGTAGAAGGGAGGGAACAGACGGAACTGGTCATCCATCGGTTTGCCGGTCAGCCGTCCCATGATCTCGCGGATTTCCTCCGGGGTATGATATTGGGTGTTCAGCTCCATCCCGATTCGGATGGCTTCCTGGCACAGCACAGCTGCGTAGGCGGCCTGCTCCGGGCTCTCTTCTGCGCCCTCGGCAAAGGCGCTGATTACGTCGTCGATAGTCATAGACGATCCTCCTTCCGGTATTTGTAAAGATTCAGCCGGTTTTGCATGGCGTACTGGCTGAGCTGTATTATAAAATCGGAGACGGGAAATATCAAATTCATATTGAGAATGAAATACGATACTTGAAAGGTATGGCATCTCCTGGTAAGATGAGAACAGGATACAGAAAACCGTTTGAGGAGGAATTACCGCTTATGGAATTACGGGTACTGCAATATTTTCTGGCGGTTGCGCGGGAGGAGAGCATCACAAAGGCGGCCGAGACGCTCCACATGACACAGCCGCCGCTGTCCAGACAGCTGAAGGATCTGGAGGAGGAGCTGGGGAAGCAGCTGCTGATCCGCGGCGCGAAGCGGGTGACGCTGACCGAGGACGGGTTGCTGCTGCGGGAGCGCGCCCAGGAGATGGTGGAGCTGATGGAGAAAACGAAGGCGGAGCTTGTCGGCTCGAACGAGAGGATCAGCGGCGAAATCTACCTCGGCAGCGCGGAGACCGACGCGATCTCCTCCGTTGCGCAGGTGGCCGCCAAGCTGCAGAAAAAGTATCCGCTGATCCGCTACCATATTTACAGCGGGGACGCAGAGCGCGTCCTGGAACGGCTGGATAAGGGTCTGCTGGATTTCGGGCTGCTGGTCGGGAATGTGGGGATCGAGAAGTACAATGCCCTGCGGCTGCCTGCGGAGGACACTTGGGGAATTCTGATGCGGACGGACAGCCCGCTGGCGGAAAAGGAATGCGTTTGCCCGGAGGATCTGTGGGATCAGCCGCTGATTCTGTCGCACCAGGCGGCGGCGAACCGGGAGATCAGCGCCTGGCTCGGGACGGAGGAGACAAAGCGGAATATCGTGCTGACGTATGATCTGATCTACAATGCCTCGCATTTTGTGAAAAAGGGTCTGGGCTATGCACTTGCACTGGACAGAATTATCAATACGGCAGGGGAGAGCGAGCTGTGCTTCCGGCCATTGTCTCCGCCTGTCAAGGCCGGTCTTACGGTGGTGTGGAAGAAGGGGCAGGTATGCTCGCGCGCATCGAAGGTGTTTCTGGAAGAACTGCGAAGAGCGTGCAGTCCTTTGGATGCGGATCTCCCCTACGAGACCGGGATCAGGTAGTACCCCAGCCGCTCTCTGCACGCTTCTGTGTGGGTGCGCAGCAGGTCTACCTGGTAGAGGAACGGGCCGTCTGCGGTGAGTCCCAGCTCGCCAAGCTTCGCGAGGGCGTACGAGAGAGAGTCGTCGTGCGGTGTGTAGGGGGCGGAATCCCTGAGATAATAGCAGAAGCGCAGCATTTTTCGGGCGGGCACGACGGAGACCGCCTCGCTGAGCGGAAGATGGTGCTGCACGGCGAGAGCTGCGGGGACGGCCAGGCCCCAGCAGAAGGCAGGCTGCTCCAGGATGCCCGGCGTATTTTCCAGCCTGCGGCAGGACTTTACGATCGGCAGCCACTGCATCCACTCCGGCAGCAGCTCATAAATGTGCTCATCCGAGAGGAAGCTGCGGCCCGAAGTGTGCGGCAGAAAATACAGCTCCTCCTGGTCGATGACTTCGCAGGAAAAGCCGGTCTTGCGGATCTGTGCAATCTGGCACTGCTGGCGGTCGAGCTCATCGGCGAGCGCAAGTTCCCGGTCAATCTGGCGGCGGAGGTCCTCAGATCTGGCGGCGAACTGCCGCGTGATTGCATCGGCGTCATTCTCGTAGAGCAGCGACTGCGTCTCGTGCAGAGAGAAGCCGAAATTGTGCAGCCCGATGCAGGCGAGGAGCCGGGCGGACTGATGAAACGGATAGTAGCGGTAGCCGTTCTCGGCGGTCTGCGCATCGATCAGGCCGAACTGCTCGTAGTGCTTCAAAAAGCTGGCGGAAACGCCCATACGGCGGGCGAACTCGCCGATGCGGTATTTTTTCATCTCGGTGGGATCAAACGGATGCTCGGACATGGGGCAGTCTCCTTTCTGCGGTGCCGCCGGGAGGTTCCGCGGCGCAAAGACAATCGGTTCAGACGATTCACAGATGTCAAAAGGATTCGGACACCTGTTTCCTGATTAAAACTATAACAGTTTTTTTGAGATCTGACCAGAGCCAGTTTTGCAGCTACCTGAAATCTGCTTTCTGGTGTTGAGATTCTCACATTCGCCGCGTGCAGATGGATGTACCATGCATTCGTCGAAAAGGGTTGCGATTTTGCTTGACCTGCAAGTTACCTGCATGTTTACAATAAATCCGAAGGGTACCGGATCACGGCGGATACCCGACGGCAGAGAGGTAAGTATCAGGGAAAGGAAGGTATGAATCATGGGCAACGAAGCGAGAGAGACAAAGAGGCTTTCCCGCCGCGATTTCCTGAAGGGGACTGCGGCAGGGGCGCTTGGCCTGGCGGCGGCAGGAGCGCTGGGCGGCGTCAGCGGAATCGCGCGGGCATCGGCGGCGGAGGGGATCTACACGCCGGGCACGTACAGCGCGATGGCGAACGGCATGGGCGTCGTGAAGGTGACGATGACGTTTGATGCGGACAAGATTACGGATGTCGTGCTCGACGTCTCCGGTGAGACAGCATCCATCGGACAGGCTGCGGCGGAGGAGCTGAAGGCGGCGATCCTGAGCGGCCAGAGCAGCGAGATCGACGCGGTATCCGGCGCGACGATCACGTCGAACGCAGTCATGCAGGCGGCGGCCAACTGTATTGCGCAGGCAAAGGGCGAGGCGGTCGTGGAGACGATTCAGCTCGACCAGGGCAGCGCGGAGGACTGGCTCGGCCAGGAGCCGGACATCGACGACGCGTCGATCGCGGAAACGTGGGACACCGACATCCTGATCGTGGGCGCGGGCAACGGCGGCATGTGCGCGGCGGCGTACGCGGCGCAGAACAAGCTGAACTTCCGCATCATCGAGCAGAATTCGGTCGTGCAGGATACGCGCCACTGGTACGGCGCGATCGACAGCTCCGAGGCGAAAAAGGCGGGCGTGACCGTCAACCGCAAGAAGCTGCTTAGTGAGATCAGCCGCTATGCGTCCGGCAAGTGCGACCAGCGCGTTGTGACGACCTGGATCAACGAGTCCGCGGCGATGCACGATTTTGTCTCCGGCATCCTGGAGAGCGATCCGTACAATTACAAGTGCGTCTTTACGGCGGGCGAGGAGGCCAGGTGGCCGGAGAGCGAGGACGGCACAGACTACATGTTCCCGGAGCAGGAGCACACGTACCACGGCTCCGAGATCCCGCGAAATGAGGTCTTCCTGCAGTACATCGAGAAGGAGGGCTATGCGGTCGACTTCAACACGAGCCTTGTGAAGCTCGAGAAGGATGAGAGCGGGCGTGTGACCGGCATCATCGCACAGAAGGCGAGCGGCGAGTTCGTCCGGATCAATGCGGCGAAGGGCGTGCTGCTGGCGTGCGGCGGCTATCCGGGCAATCCGTACATGATGGAAGCGCTTGATCCGCTGGGCACGAGCGTGACGACGGCGTGCAGCTACAGCCCGAGCGACAAGGGCATGGGCATCCGTGCGGCGGTGTGGGCAGGCGCTTCGCTCGACAAGGAGGCGGCTCCGATGCTGTTCGACCGTGGACTGGTCGCGCCGGGCGTGGACGGCGGCTACGTGGAAAATCCGTCGGCGTTCGGCGGCAAGGCATTTCCGGGCACCGTGCGCCAGTACAACCCGGGCACACAGCCGTTTTTGAAGGTCAACCGCAGAGGCCAGCGTTTTGCGAACGAGTCCGGCCCGTACAACGACATCCTCTACGCGGCGGGCAACCAGCCGGGCAGAGTGTACGCGCAGATCCATGACGCGAACTATTTTGAGGACATCCAGCGCTTCCACACGATCGGCTGCTCCGCGATGGCGAGAAACGTGCCGGGCATGATGGAGGGCCAGCTGGCGCAGTACGTCGAGGAGGGGCTGATCTTCCAGGCGGACACGCTGGAGGAGCTTGCGGACAAGCTCGGCTTCGACGCGGAGGCGAAGAAGAACTTCCTCGCGGAGGTAGAGCGCTACAACGAGCTGTTTGACAAGCAGAGCGACGAGGATTTCGGCAAGATGGCGCCGCGCCTCTCCGCGATCCGCAAGGCTCCGTTCTACGGGCTTTGGCTGGGCGCTTCCCTGCTGACGACCGAGCAGGGCATCGCGATCAATGAGAAGACACAGGCGCTCGATGCGGACCGCAATCCGATCGAGGGACTGTACATCACCGGCGACATGTCCGGAAGCTTCTTCGCGAACAACTACCCGTGCCTGATGCCGGGCATCGCCTGCGGCCGCACCCTGACATTTGCGATCAAGGCGATCAAGCAGATGGGCGGACTGGAATAAAAATGGAAACGCTGCGCACTTGGCGGGAGAGGCCGGGAGCGCAGCGTTTTTGCCGTAAAATTTTTGTGGGAATGTTTTTAAGAGATTTTTTATTAAAAGGAGAGAAAACAGGTGCGTTTTGGAAGGGAGTGAGATATAATTTCAGGTGGACCTTGTGAATGAGGAGGAAGCGCAAATGAGAATAGACTTGAACTGTGACCTTGGCGAGAGCTTTGGGGCGTATAAGATAGGGATGGATGAGGAAGTGATTCCGCACATCACCTCGGCGAATATCGCGTGCGGATTTCATGCGGGAGATCCGGAGGTGATGGCGCGGACGGTGCGGCTGTGCAGGGAGTACGGGGTGTGCGCGGGGGCGCATCCGGGATATCGGGATCTGCAGGGCTTCGGGCGGAGGCAGCTGCAGGTGGCACCGGAGACGGTAAAATGCGAGATCCTGTATCAGGTGGGCGCGCTGCGGGCTTTCTGCGACAGTGTGGGGATTCCGCTCACCCATGTGAAGCCGCACGGCGCGCTGTACAATCAGGCCGCGAAGTCGTACGAGCTGGCGCTGGCGATCTGCGAGGGGATCTGGGCGGCGAACCCGCAGCTTGCGATCATGGCGATGAGCGGCAGCTGCATGGTGAAGGCGGCGCAGGACTGCGGCCTGCCGTACATCAGCGAGGTGTTCGCGGACCGCGCCTACCAGGCAGACGGCACGCTCGTGCCGCGCAGCCGGGAGGGCGCGATGATCACGGACGAGGACGAGGCGATCCGGCGCGTGGTGCGCATGGCCCGCGAGGGAACGGTCACAGCGATCACAGGCGAGGAGGTAAGCGTTCAGGCGGATTCCGTCTGCGTGCACGGAGATGGAGCTAAGGCGCTTGCGTTTGTACGGAAGATCAGGAGTGCGCTTGAGGCAGAGGGGATTGCGGTCGCTGCGCCATGTCGGGTGTGATCCGCATAAGACTTCGCGGAGAATGAATGTTTCAAAGAGGATTTTCTCACGTTTGAAGCAGAGTGTGATATAGTATTGAGGTTCAGGATCAGAATCACGCGTCGCATCAGCGGGGCGTGGGATGGAGGATCAGAGCCGCGCGTCGCGTTGACGGGACGTGGGATGCAGGATAGCAGGATGCAGAGACACATCAGGAGGAATGTATGAATTTAGAACATCTTCCGGCAGAGTTCCGGGAGCGGATGGAGCAGATGCTGGGGGCGGAGTATCAGGAATTTCTGAGCTCGTATGAGGAGCCGCGGCAGTACGGGCTGCGGGTGAATACGATGAAAATCAGCGTGGAGGAGTTCTGCAGGCTTGCGCCGTTTCATCTTCGCCCGATCCCGTGGATTCCGAATGGGTTTTATTATGAGAGGGAGGACGACCCGGCGCGCCATCCGTTTTACTACGCAGGGCTGTACTATCTGCAGGAGCCGAGCGCGATGACGCCGGCCAGCGTGCTTCCGGTGGAGCCGGGAATGTGCGTGCTGGATCTGTGCGCGGCGCCGGGCGGCAAGGCGACGGCGCTGGGGGCGAAGCTCGCGGGGCAGGGATTGCTCGTGGCGAACGATATCAGCGCGTCGCGGGCAAAGGCACTGCTGAAAAATCTGGAGATCTTCGGCATCCGCAATTCCTACGTGACCAACGCGCAGCCCGCGAAGCTGGCGGAGTGGTTCGGCGAGACCTTTGACCGGATCCTGGTCGACGCGCCGTGCTCCGGGGAGGGGATGTTCCGGAAGGATCTGGCGAACGCGCGGGTGTGGAGCCTGAAAAAAGTGGAGGAGTGCGCGAAGACACAGCGCGAGATCACGCGCCGGGCCGTGTCGATGCTGCGCCCGGGCGGATTGCTGCTGTACTCGACTTGCACCTTCTCGGCGGAGGAGGACGAGCAGATCATCGCCTCGCTGCTGCAGGATTACCCGGAGCTGGAGCTTCTGGAGATCCCGTGGTACGAGGGATTTGCGCACGGCATGCCGGAGCTGGCGGACGGCAATGAGGTGCTGCGCCGCTGCGTCCGCATCTTCCCCCACCGGATGGGCGGAGAGGGACATTTCCTCGCACTGCTGCGGAAGCGCCCGCAGGCAGAGCTGGAGCAGGGAGAGCCAGAGCAGGTAGGGCCGAGGCAGACAGAGCCGGGGCAGAGGGAGCCGGGACAAGGAGAAACGGGACAGAGTGCGCCGGGGCAGGGGGATGGAGTGCGCTTCGGGATGTCTGATCGGAGTTCAGGAACGCATTCAGAGAGATCCGGGCAGGGAACGGGAGCAGACTTTGATCCAGTTGCACAGAGCACAGATTCTGCACACTCAGAGCCAAAGGCTGTGGATAACTCGAGCGATGACCGGATCATGTGTGGACAGCGGGAAAATACTCAGGGAGAAAAGAATAGAGAGAAAGAAACTCAGATCTGGAATGAGATGAATCCGGTCAAAAGAGGGAGGAATTTCATCGGGAATGAGGAAGGCTCATTCCGAAAGGAGAAAGTTCATTCTCGCAAAGGAAAGGATCGGATTCCGTCGATGGGAGGCCGGGCTGCCGCCTCTGTCGGCCGCGGCCGCTCGATGCAGGAGGAGACGGCGGCCCTCACCGAATTTCTCCGTGACATTTCCGGGGACTATGCGTTATCCGACATGGAGATCCGCGGCGGCCAGGTCTACTACACGCAGAACCGCGTCCCGGCAGGCTCCGGCATCCCGTTTCTGCGCAACGGCCTGTACTTCGGCGAGCTGAGAAAGGGCCGCTTTGAGCCCTCGCAGTCGCTCGCGATGGCGCTGCGCGCTGAGGAGTATGCGTCCGTCCTCGATTTTGCCCAGGACGATCCGCGCGTCCGCAGATACCTGTGCGGCGAGACCGTCGAGGTGGACGACCTCACCCCCGCCCGCCCGTCCGGCTGGCAGCTGGTCTGCGTGTCCGGCTACCCGCTCGGCTGGGGCAAGCTCGTGAACGGGACTTTGAAGAACAAATATCATCCGGGGTGGCGGATGGCATAACAGAAAGCACGGGTCAGAATGTGGGCCGGTGCTTTTTCTGTTACTCAAACTCTTCCTTTTGTTTCCCCAACACTTCATGAAGGGCGGAAATAAAAAGCTGCATCATCCTGGGAAGGTAGCTGTCCTTTTTGTAGACGGCGGCCAGGGGCCAGTGCAGGGACGGATCATCCATGATAAAATAGGTGACCATTCCGGGATGGCTGCATATTTTAGCTCCTTCTGCGGGGACAAACGTACAGGCAATGTTTCTGGCGGTCAGATTGATCGCAGTGGTGAGGTTGCCGGTGTCCATCAGTATGTGCGGCTCTAGGTGATTCCGCCCGAGAAAATACTGAATCTCATGGGTCAGATTCTGCCCTGGCTTTGTGAGGATCAGAGGCAGCTTGTTCAGAATCTCCAAAGGTGCGACCGGGTAGGCGCCCTGGTACGCACAGTGGCGCAATAATTCCTGGATGGCAGGATGGTTTGTGGGGGCTGCCAGGAGGATCGGTTCCTCGAGGATGCTCTCGCAGGTCAGCTTTCCGTAATTTAGATTGTGGGGCAGATTCATGACTGCCAGGTCAATGTTGTCGTTCAGGAGGGCGGCCTCCAGCTGGTTGGAGCGCCCTTCAAACAGTTCCAGCTCGATGTCAGGATATTTTTGGTGAAAGTATGGGAACACATCGGGCAGGAGACATGCCCCGCGCCACAGGGCAATGCCCAGGCGGAGCCGTCCGCTGACCTCGCTCTTAATGTCCTGGAATTCTTTTAGCAGCTCTTTCTCCATTCTTTGAAGCTGCAGCACATGACGGTAATAGCGCTCGCCTGTAAACGTGAGGCGCAGCGGGGACGAACCGTGGTCAAACAGCTCAACTCCGAGATTGTGTTCTAATCGTTTTAAATACTGACTGAGTGACGGCTGGGATACAAATAGTTTTTCGGCTGCTTTCGTCAGGCTGCCGCACTGAACGATCGCAATGAAATACTCATAATTTCCAGGGATCATAGGGATTCTCCTTCTCTATAACAAAAAACTTATAATTTGAATAATAGCATTGGAATTGGACTTTTTCAATAGATGAAGATACAATGTAGACACAAGTAAAAAATGTGCACAAAAAATACTTGAGGAAGTAGCGGATACCTGTAAATCAAGCAAAACATGGGGATTTTGGCAAACGACAGGAGAGAAAGCAAGAGAAAACGATAAGGTTATAATCTTGCGGTGTACGGAAAAGAATGGGAGGTTGAAATGAATCAGGCAATTATAACACTAATCATTCTGGCGGTGATGGTAGTATTGTTTGTGACGAGTATCGTACCGCTGGGACTTGTTTCGATGGCGGGCGCGATTTTGCTGGGATGTCTTGGAATTATCGGAAAAGGAGATGTCTTTTCCGCGTTTTCCGGCTCTACGATCGTGCTTCTCGGAGCGATGATGATCGTCGGTCAGGCGCTGTTCCACACAGGCCTTGCGGATATTATGGCAAAAGGGATCGTGAAGGTCACAGGTACATCTGAAAATGGAATTATGATCGCATCGATTCTTGTCGGCCTGATTTTATCTTCGATCTGTTCCGGCGTCGGAGTGGTCGCCATGATGCTTCCGATCGTCATTGCGATGAGCATGCAGGCAAAGGTTTCTGTGTCCAGACAGTTGATTCCGATGTCGTTTGCGGCATCGATCGGATGTAATCTGACGCTTGTGGGCGCAGCCAGCAATGTGAGCGTCGCCGGTTTGATTGAAGACATGGATATTAAATTTCTTTCCTTTTTTGAACTGGGAAAGGTCGGGCTGCCGTTATGCGTGTTGTTTCTGATCTATTTTCTCACCATCGGCAAAAAACTGCTCACACCGGGGGATTCTTCGGATCCGGAATATCTGGCAGAGTATACGAAAAGAGAAAATGGAGGGAAGTTTGATCCCGTAAAAGGAGGGATCTGCCTTGTCATCCTGGTAGCGCTTTTGATTGCGATGGCTGTGGCAAACAGCGAGTGGCCCATGTACTTTGTCGCGGCGATCGGCTGTGTTTTGCTGATCGGCTCAGGCTGCATCAGCGAAAAAGAGGCGATGCGGGCCATCGACTGGCCCACACTGTTTATTGTAGGCGGTATGAGTGCGGTTTCCAAGGCGATGGCGAGCAGCGGCGCCGGAGACATGATTGCAAATGCGGTGGTCAGGATTCTGGGCGAGCATCCAAATAAAATGGTATTCCTGTTTTTCGTTCTGCTGGTGACGATGATTCTGACGAACCTGATGATGAACACTTCCACGGTGGTACTGGTTACTCCGCTTTTTGTCCCGGTAGCAGTATCCCTGGGCATCAATCCGGTGGCAATCGGCGTGGCGATCTGTGTAGCCGCTTCGGCGCCGTTCCTCACTCCGGTGGGATCCGGCACCAATACGCTGATCATCAAGCCGGGAAACCTGGGCTTCCGGGATTTCTTCGTGCCGGGCATTGGACTTAGCCTTGTGGTCCTGGTTGGATCTCTGTTCCTCATTCCGATTTTCTGGGCGCTGTAGAGAAAATAGATTACATGATAGAAAGGAATTGAATCATGAAAGCAGTGGTTGTAGATAAAGAGTATGGCAGTGTCACTGCCGAAGAGCTTGCGCTGGTGCAGGAAGCGTACGCAAAAGCAGGCATCGAATTAGAGCTGTGCCATTTTACCACAGAGGATGAGATCATTGACGGATGTCAGGGTGCCGCGGTGATTCTCGGCACAGGCAATCCTCCGGTGACAAGAAAGGTAATCGAATCACTTCCGGAGCTCAGATTTGTACAGCGCTTCGGCGTGGGCGTGAATTCGATCGACCTTGACGCTGCGGCCGAGCACGGTGTGATCGTTCTGAATCTTCCGGGATTCTGTGCAAAGGAGCTGGCGGACCTGGCGTGTGCCATGATCATGGGACTGATTCGGAATACAAACTATTATGACAGAGAGATTCGAAAGGGCAACTGGCCTAAATGCCAGTATCTGCTCCCGCCGGATGTAAGAGAGCTGACCTTGGGCCTTTACGGATTCGGGGCGGCCGGAAGATATCTGCACGATATTTTTCACGGCGGATTCGGCACAAAGGTGATTTCCTGTGATCCGTACGTGCCGGAGACCGTGAAAGCGCAGTACCCCCATGTGGAATTTGTGACCTTCGAGGAAATGATCGAGCAGAGTGATATCATCTCCATCCATGTGAACCTGACGCCGGAGACGACCCACGTGTTCAACAAGGATACATTCCGCAAAATGAAACACACGGCCATGCTGATCAACACGTCCAGAGGGCCGGTGATCAATCAGAAGGATCTGGCGTGGGCGCTTCAGAACGGGGAGATCCGCTATGCTGGTCTTGACACCGTGGAGAAGGAGCCGATTGAAAAGGATGATCCGCTGCTGCAGCTGGACAATGTGATCCTTGGACCGCACAGCGGCTCTTACGGGATCGGGGCCAAGAAAACACAGATCAGCATGGTATGCACGCTGGTGCCGGATGCGGTGACGAAGGGAGCGGTGCCCCGGAGAAATGTGGCAGATCGCGGTGTGCTTTCAAAAGAAACAGGATATCAGTTTGTATAAAAACGGAACGCAGGGAGGAGACACAGATGTCAGTAGGATGTAAGATTCATAAGGATTTTGAGCGCCCGGCCCGGGAGCTGGTAGCGCGCTTCAAGGATATGCCGGTGGCAAATATTGATGACAATATGGGACGCATTGCGGCGGTGGATACGGCGATTGAGCCGGTAGGAAAGGGACAGCTTCTGGGAACCGCGTTTACGGTGCGCGTTCCGCAGGGAGATAATCTGATGTTCCATGCGGCTATGGATCTCGCGAAGCCGGGCGATGTGATCGTGATCGATGCCGGAGGATTTACAGACCGCGCAATTTTCGGGGAGCTCATGGCGACATACTGCAAGACCCGGGGAATTAAGGGAATCGTATGTGACGGTGCGATCCGCGACAGAGGCGGCCTTGCGGCTATGGAAGATTTTCCGGTCTATGCGCGCTCCGCGACGCCGAACGGACCGTACAAAAACGGCCCCGGGGAGATCAATGTCCCGGTAGTGGTGGGCGGCAAGGTCGTAAATCCGGGCGATATTGTTGTGGGAGACGAGGATGGCGTGATCATCATCGATCCGGCGATTGCCGATGAGATTGCCGATGCGACTCTGGCGGTGGAGAAAAAGGAAGCCGACATCATGAAACATATTCTGGAGGATGGCACATATATCCGTCCGTGGGTGGAGGAGAAGCTCAGGGAAATCGGATGCGAGATTGTGTGATAGCGGAGCGGACCGGAAGGGACGAACCAATAGAGGTCTTTCCGCCGGCCCGCCAACGGATTTATTTGGAAATGTAAGAATTTCTCCGAAATAAATAAATTCATAAAATATTTGAAAATTACATTGAAATCAGACAATTTAATTTTTATAAAAAAGTTAAAAGAAAACACTTGACAAATACGGAAACATGCATTACAATAAGGACAACAAACAACAAGAGAGAAAAAAATGAGGAGGACAATCCAATGTACAGTTAAGTGGATTGCAGGAGACCAAATCAAACCACAGGAGGACAGTCCAATGGACAAGTAAATGGATTCCAAAAACCTAAAAAGCTTAGGAGGACGGCCCGATGGGAACGTAAGCAAGTAACAGAGGACAAAAGATCAAGATTTTGGAGGACAGTCCAATGAGAACATAACGCATTACCAAAGGACAAAGCCGGAAACAAGTCAAAATTTTGGAGGGTAGTCCAATGAGAACGTAACGGAGGTACAAAGGACAAAAATCAAAGCTTAGGAGGACGGTCCAATGAAAAGTTAAGCGGATTGTTGAAAACTAAATAAGGAGGTTATATAGTGAAGCTTGAGATTATTCATTTATAGAGCTGCCTGATGACGAGAAAGTCGGGCAGCTCTTTTTATTGTCCGGAAAACCGGAGGGAATCAGAACGATAAAACAGGATATTCGTTATTTAGTATATTCGAAAAGTATTATAAATATCACAATTGTCTGATTTACCCAATCGTCACCTCCACATATAATAATGTGAAAGGAGGGATGCACAAATGAGTGAAAAGAACAACTCAACGATTGGGCAAAGATTCAAGAAGAGATTCGTGAAAGAACTGCCGTTCCACCTGATGCTTCTTCCGGCGGTCATTATTGTACTGGTTTTCAAGTATATCCCGCTGGTGGGGCTTACCATAGCCTTTCAGGACTATTCTCCCCTGTTTGGCTTTTTTGACCAGGAATGGTGCGGACTGGAGAATTTTCAGTATATTTTCACCCTCTCCACCTTTCCGAGGGTGATCTACAATACATTGTTTATCGCGGTCATGAAGATCGCGGCCGGCATCATTGTCCCGGTTACGGTTGCGCTTCTGCTGAACGAAGTAGGGAGGGTCGCGTATAAGAGGACATTGCAGACGATCATTTATCTGCCCCATTTTATTTCATGGGTCGCGCTCGCCGGTATCTTCCTGGATGTGCTGAGTATGGACGGCATCGTGAATAATCTTCTGGCCTCCATCGGGCTGGACCGGATTTATTTCCTGGGAGATGAGAATGTGTTCCCGTACACGATGGTGGTTACGGACACCTGGAAGACGTTCGGGTGGAATACCATCGTATATCTGGCGGCGATTACGGGCATTTCGCCGACCTTGTACGAGGCGGCATCGCTGGATGGGGCCGGGCGTTTCCGCCAGATCATCCATGTGGCGATCCCAAGTATTCTCCCCATTGTTCTGCTGATGACAGTCCTCTCGATCGGAAATGTGCTCCGGGCGGGCTTTGACCAGATTTTCAACCTGTACTCGCCGCTGGTTTACTCCACAGGCGACATCATCGATACCTTCGTCTACCGGATGGGTATTCTGGGCGCGCAGTTTGGCCCCGCCACAGCGGTCGGCCTGTTCCAGTCAGCGGTTTCCTTCGTCCTGATCATGGTAGGGTACTGGGCTGCTGATCGCCTCGCTGGCTACCGGGTGTTTTAAGAAAGGAGGGTCCTCATGAAGCCGACAAAAGGACAAAAGATTTTCCGGGTATTTAATTATATCTTCCTGGGTGCACTTGGGCTGGTATGCCTTCTTCCGATGCTGAACATTCTGGCGCTCTCCTTTTCTTCGAGAAACATGGTGAACTCCGGGACGGTCACACTGCTGCCGAAGGAGTTTACATTGAGCTCCTATGCTTATATGCTTCAGAAGAGCGGATTGATCCCGGCGCTGCTTGTCACGGTGAAACGGTTGTTCATCGGTGTGCCGCTTTATCTGGCGCTGACGATTCTGGTGGCTTATCCTCTGTCCAAGGAGTCTGATCAGTTTAAGAGCCGGAAATTCTACGTCGCGTTTTTCTTCATAACAATGGTATTTAACGGGGGCATTATCCCCACGTATCTGGTGATCAAGGAGCTGAAAATGCTGGATACCATCTGGGCGCTGCTCCTTCCGAACTCGGTTACCATGTTCTATGTGCTGTTGATGCTGAATTTCTTCCGGGGCATCCCGAAGGAAATCGAGGAGGCGGCCCTTGTGGACGGAGCGGGATGGTTTACGACAATGGTGAAGGTCTACCTGCCCCTGTCACTGCCTTCCCTGGCGACCGTGACGCTGTTCATCATTGTAGGTAACTGGAATGAGTGGTTTGACGGCATGATCTACAACAACCACACGGAGAACTATCCGCTGATGACATTCCTGCAGTACCATGTGCTGAACTTTAAGACCTCTGACCTTCGGCCCGAACAGATCGCGGCGAACCCCGCCCTTGCGGACCTGGAGGGACGGGCCATCAAGTCAGCCGGCATTATCCTGTGTACGCTTCCGGTCCTGGCGTTTTATCCGTTTCTCCAGAAGTACTTTGTCACCGGCATCACCGTTGGCAGCGTGAAGAGTTAAGAGTGAAGTAATGTGTGTATACACTTACAAAATAATTAAGGAGGACAATCCATTATGAAAAAACATGTCTCTATCGTCTGTGCCGCAATGATGGCGGCATCCGTTCTTCCCGCAGGCCTGGCTTTCGCGGAGGAAGACACCAGCATCTACACCAAATGGGCTATGGACGAGCCGGTTACCCTGACCGTCCTGAAGAACCAGAATCCGGCGACTGTGAGCTATGCGGATGGGGAAGACCAGTACAACAACGTATACTACAACGCCTACCGCGATTATCTCGGGATCACCCTGGATTTTCAGATCTGCGCCAGCGGCGATGAGTACAGCCAGAAGGTTACTCTTGCGATGGCTTCCGATGAGCTTCCGGATCTTCTGTACCTTCCTGCGTCAGAGTATTCCCAGCTCGCTGCGGCCGGAAAGCTTGCTCCCCTGGACGATGTCCTGGCGGAATATGGCTCTGAGCTGACACTTGCGAACCTGAATTCCGACGGCGGCAAGATCCTGGACGCTGCGAAGCAGGACGGCGTCCTGTACGGTATCCCCGTCGGCAACGCGGAACGCATCCCCTCCCAGTACCTCTGGATCCGCAAGGACTGGCTGACCAAACTGGGGCTGGAAGCGCCGACCAATCTGGACGAGGTGATCGAGATCGCCCGTGCATTCAAGGAGAACGACCCGGACGGCAACGGCGTGGACGACACCTGGGGACTTGGCATCTGCAACGAGATGTCCGACTATTCGGGATTCGGCACCATTGAAGGAATTGCCAATGCCTATGGCGGCTCTGTCCTTCAGTATATGTGGATGCCGAACGAGGACGGTACCGTATCGTATGCGCCCACCTCTGCCGAGACACGCAGCGCACTTGAGAAGCTGGCTTCCCTGTATGCCGAGGGTCTGATTAACGAGGAGTTTGGCGTATCTGACACGGATGCGGTCGGTGAGGCTGTGGCAGCCGGAACCTGCGGCCTGTTCTACGGCGGCGACGGCATTTCCTGGGGCTATGGACGTGACGCCATCGCCAACAACAATGAGTGCGGCTGGATGGTGCTGAACGCTCCTTCTGTGGAAGGCGGAGACGCGAAAGCATACTCCTACACCAACTTCGATTATGTTTACGCGGTAAATGCAAATTGTGATCATCCGGAAGCACTGATCAAGCTGATCAATTTCAATAATGACCGGATCAACAGCCCGGATGCGACACTTGACAGCCTGGAAATGTGGGGAGTAAACTCTACTACTGGGATTAACCAGTGCGATTACACCTATGCGCTGTTGGATCCGTACCTGAACAAGGCTATCGGATACAATACTACGATCGGACAGGTATTCGCAGGCGAGATGGAGCCGGAAGAGCTGATGCCGGAAGCATACCGTTACTATGTTGGCATCAAGCGCTATGTCGATGAAGGATACGGCGAGACCGGAAGCGCGAATCCGGAAGACCTGACTGCATTCCAGTACGCGATGTGCTGGGGCCCTGAGTTTGGTTCCTGGACCCGCTACTCCGAGCTCCGTGAAGCCGGCATGAACATGAGCGTTTATACCGGAACTCCTACTTCTACGATGAAGAAGCGCTGGTCCACACTGCTGGCTCTGCAGGATGAGACCTTCACAAAGATTATTTCCGGCGGTGTCGGCATCGAGGCATTCGACGACTTTGTGACCCAGTGGAACGAGCAGGGTGGCGCTGCCATTCTGGAAGAAATCGCGGAAATGTACATGAAGTAATGGTATCCGGACTGTTTGGAGAGTCCATCAGATGGTTCATGAAAAGCCTGGCAGTGGTCGACTCTGCCGGGCTTTTGCCGCAGGACAGTAAAAATATCAAAAAACAGGGGCGTCCGATATCCTTGGGGCGCCCCGGAATGGAGAAGCTTATGCAATTATTTTACACACCGGATCATGCCCGCGTGGGAGACGTGATCCCTTACTATGAGGACGGCCAGTTTAAGCTCTTTTACTTAAAAAACTGGAATCCGTATTTCGGAAGCGATAAGACGTATGGCTGGCATCTCCTGCCGACAGAGGATCTGGTACATTACGGCCCGGAAACTCCGACAGGCATTCTGGGGGGCACGGGATGCGTGATTAAGGCGGAGGGGATCTACCATCTGTATTACTGTGTCTTCCGCAGGGATCCCCAGAGGCAGTATATCTGCCATGCCACCAGCGAGGACATGAAAACCTGGACAAAGCATGAGGACGAGACCTTTGGCCCGGATGAGAGCATGTATCTTCTCACAGACTGGCGGGATCCCCATGTGTTCTGGAATGAAGAGGAACAGTGCTGGTGGATGATCGTCTGCGCCCAGAGCCAGGGAAAGACAAAGCGCCGGGGCTGCGTAGGGCTCTGCAAGTCCCAGGATCTCCACCACTGGACCTGTTGTCCTCCGCTCTATTCCCCGGAATCCAGCATGTCTGCCTATGAATGCCCGGATATGTTCTATGAGCATGGCTGGTGGTACCTGGTGTTTTCTCAGTTTACGGATCGGTTCCAGACCATTTACCGGATGAGCCGCTCCCCCAAGGGACCCTGGATCCGTCCGAAGAGAGATTCCTTCGACGGACGTGCCTTCTATGCGGCGAAAACCTGCAGCGATGGGAAACACCGGTATATCTTCGGCTGGAATCCTACACGGACGCAGAACACCTGGAACTTTGACCCGGATCCCACCCACGAGGGCTATGATTACAAGACGTATGACTGGGGCGGAAGCCTGATCCCCCACGAGATCTGTTTCCTGGAAGACGGGACGCTGGCAGTCCGGTCCGTCCCGGCGCTGAAAGAGGCGCTCACAGTGCAAAACGAGCTCAAATGGATTCCGTTAAACGGGGACTGGAAGGTGGACGGCGCCTCTGCCTGTGTGGATTCGCCGGCTGCCTACGCGTCTATGATGAGCATGAATGATGTACCCCATCAGGGAAGATTCGCGCTTGATTTTACATTCCAGGAGGGAACGGAGCGATTTGCGGTTGTGCTTCAGGTGGATCATGAGTTTGCAAGGGGATACTATTTCTATCTGGATCCCAAGCGGGGAAGGATTGAGTACAAGAGCGCTCTGAGGATGCATGAGCAGGGAGGATGGACGTTCCCCTATGACGTGGAGCTGGAACGCCCCATAGACCTGATCCCGGGGAAGAAATATTCGATGGAGATCTTTATAGATGAGTCCATCATGGAAGTCTATGTGAACCAGGAGGTTGCCATGAGCGTCCGTGCCTATGACCTCCATGACAGAAAACTGGGTCTTGCAGTATCCGACGGAAGTGTCCGCTTTGAAAACATGGAATTGACAACAGTGGAGGAGTGAAGAGATGAGCCTGTATTATCGCCCGGATAAGGGAGTATTGGGAGACATGATCCCATTCTATGACAATGGCGTTTTTAAGCCGTTTTATCTTCGGAATTACCGCGGGAACAGAGACGCCGCGCACCAGGACAGCTGGGTTATGCTGAGCACGACGGATCATGTCCATTTTACGGAACATGACACAAAAATTGTGGGAGGAACCGGCTCCGTCATCAAGGTGGATGGGCTGTACCATATGTTCTTCTGTACGTTCCAGGTGAACCCGGAAAGAAACTATATCAACCATGCAATCAGCACAGACCTGGATGTCTGGACGGAAATCCCGGAAGACCGTTTCCGCTCGGATGACCAGATCTACGCTCCGGTACACTGGAGAGACCCCTTTGTGTTCTGGGTCGAGGAAGAACAGTGCTGGTGGATGATTTTTGCGGCCCAGAAGAAGGGGCCTACCACCAGGAGGGCCTGCGTTGGCCTGTGCAAGTCAGACGACCTCCATCACTGGAGGTACTGTGAACCTCTGTACGCGCCGATGAACGCCCAGTGCGCTTTTGAATGTCCGGATCTGTTCCGGATGGGAGACTGGTATTACCTCGCCTTCTCCTCCTACGCGGACCGTTTTCAGACCCTTTACCGGAAAAGCCGTTCTCTGTACGGCCCCTGGGTGACCCCGGAGATCGACACCTTTGACACCCGGGCCTTCTACGCGGCAAAAACCGGAACGGACGGGATTCACCGCTATGTTTACGGATGGAATCCGACCCGGGAGGACAATGAGCATCACTTCGATCCGTTAGGCTATGACGGGAAAGACTGCAATACCTGGGACTGGGGCGGCAATCTGATTGTCCATGAACTGTGGCAGGATGAAACGGGCGATCTTTTTGTAAAGCCCCTGGACACAGTTCTGGAAGCGGTGGGAAAGAAGACGGAGCTTTTCGCGCTTCCCCTTACCGGAGATTGGACGATGGACGGAGAAAAAGCCTCGGTTGAGACGCCCTACGGGTATGCCGCCCTTCTGCTGAACCGGCTGGAGGGAACGGACCGCCTTTCCTTTGATGTGGAAGTAAAGGAGGGGACTGCCGCGGTGGGCGTGGGGATCCACGTGGACGAGGAGTTTTCCGTAGGGTATTATATCCACATTGATTTCTACAGGCGGCGCATGGAATTCAAGACGGGTGTCCGCATGACCGAGAAGGGCGGACAGATGTTCCCGTATGAGGTGGAGCTTGAGCGTCCCCTGCCCACTGCGACCGGCAATCGCTTCCACGTAGATATCATCGCGTCCGACACCATCCTGGAGGCGTATGTGGATCACCGTGTGGTCCTGGGGACCCGCATGTTCGACATAGAAGGAGGCTGCTTTGGGATTTATGCTGAAGAAGGCGAGGCAAGCTTTACAAATATACAGGTTTTCCGGGAAAATGACGGTAAAATTTGTGAATGAGTGTATTCATTTTTAGATCTGTGTTATAGTGATGCTGTATCATACATATCGCAAAGGAGGAAGGGGCATGGCAAAACGGGTGAAGGACGATTTTTATCGCTATATGTTTCGCAGAAGCGTCATGCCCCTTCTGTTGATATTGGCGGTGATCTGCATCTCCTTTCTGGTCATTGCCTGGACATCCATGACGTATGAGACGGAAAAAAACAGGGAGAACAGTCAGAACAGGCTCCAAACGTGCGTCTCCTCCACGGAACTGGAAATGAAGGAGATCGAGAGGCTGGGCAAGCAGCTTCTGAACGGAGTGGAATTTCAGAGGTTTGTGTATATGTATGAGGATCTGGACATTTACTCCCGCTTTTCCCTTCAGAAAGAGATATACAGATCCGTGTATGATCTCTGCAGTATCAATGAACAGGTCGAGAGTGTGCTGCTGTATATTCCCACTGTGGAAAAAGCCATCACAAACGTCCACTGTCAGGTCACGGCGGCGTCATGGATGGAGGAATTGGCAGAAGGGACGGACCGCACCTGCTTTTTGGAGGATGGCAGTGAGGCGACCTGCATCCAGTGGCATGGGGATGGGGCAGAGGCAGTTCTGGTGATTGCCTGGGATGAAGGGAAGATCATGAAACGGGTGGAATCCCTTTTCCTGTCCGGGGATGATTCCATCGAATGGGTCTGGGAGCCGGCGGGGCTTCCGGAGGAAGATGCCATCTATGCGGATTCCTATTTTTATCCTTTCCGGATGATCTACAGGGAAAACAGCGTCAGCCATGCGGAGCGGTTCTTCACAAAGATCGGGCTTCTCAGCGTCGTGTTTATCGTCCTCTGCCTGACGATCGTCATAGCCGGCATGCTGGCCTGGTACCGGGAGATCTATCAGCCGCTGCGCCGGCTGCTGATCGAGGCCTTTGACCATATGGAGAATAACGATTTTGGCTATCGGATTGAAGCACAGAAGGAGAGCACGTTTATCCGCTCCATCTACGATAAGTATAACCATATGGCGGAATCCATGCAGCAATACATCGAGACCAACCTGCAGCAGCAGATTCTGGTGAGCCAGGCGAACCTGAAGCAGCTGCAGTCCCAGATCAGCCCGCACTTTATGTACAACAGCTATTATGTGCTGTATCGGATGATCCGCAGGGGCGACCAGGAAAACAGCCTGCGCATGGCGGAATATCTGGGCAGTTTTTACCACTATATCACAAGAAACTCAGACGATGAAAAGCGCCTGTCCGAAGAGCTGAGCCATGCCAGAAACTATGCCGAGATCCAGAAATACCGTTTCCGCGACAACCTGGACATCGAGATTCCGGACCCCGACGAGCGGATCGCGAGCGTCTATGTGCCCAGACTGATCCTCCAGCCCATGCTGGAAAACGCGTTTAAGTATGCGTATGAGAGCGGCGAGGGAGAACCGATGCGGCTTCGGATCAGCTATGAAGTCAAGAGCGGCCGGGAGTTCGACGTCGTAATTGAAAACAGCGGCGGGATTTCGGACGGGACACTGGAGCGCATCCGGGAACGGCTTCGATGTACGGATATGCAGATGGAAACCACGGCATTGATCAATATTGACCGCAGGCTGAAAATATACTTTGGGAAGGAAAGCGGCCTGTCTGTTGACCGGTCAGGGCTCGGAGGGCTGAAGGTGATCATGCATATTTTCAGAGGGGGAGAACCGTAATGAGCGACAGAACAGAGAGGAAGCTTCAGATCATTGTTGTGGATGATGAGCCGATCGTTGCGGACGATCTGTCTGATATTATTTACGACACATTCGGCAAGGAGAGGAATCTGGAGGTAAGAACCGCATACAATGCGAAAACGGTGCTGAAAATGGCGGAAGAGAGATCCTGCGATATCCTGGTCTCGGATATTCAGATGCCGGGGATGAGCGGGCTGGAGATGGGCGCGCGGTTAAGGGAACGTTTCCCGGACATAAGAGTCCTGTATCTGACCGGTTTTGACGATTTTTCGTTTGCGTATGAGGCGTTCCGGCAGAACGCGGTTAAGTATATCCTGAAGACGGAGGGGGATGGGGCGGTCCTGGAAGCGGTCGGAAAGGAAATTGACCGGATCCGGGAAAAGGAGAAGATCATGGAGCGGATCCGGGATGCTGAGGGCCGGTATACCCAGATGCTTCCCGCTTACCGCAAGCAGCTTGTCATGCAGCTGATGCTGAACCAGAAGGACGGGCTGGACGAACTGGAGGAGGGAATGCTTGTGGGCAATCTCTATCTGGTATTTGCCCAGCTTCAGGGAACGAACAACCGGCACGTGAAAACAAAAATGATAGCTGCCTCGGCAGTTTCCGAGATCGCCGTCGGCGCCTTTGGGGGCGACCTGAACTGGACAGAGTACTATCTGTTTGAGGATTCCCTGATCTGGGTTTTTTGTTTTGACACCGAAGGTTCCCGGTCCCAGACTCTTTTTAACCTGGTACGAAAGGCGCAGAGGCAGCTGGAAGAGCAGCTGAAGATTACGATGTTCTTTGTGGTTTCCGAAGAGTCGGTAAACGGCTCCCGGCTCAATGAGAAGTATACGGAAATCCGGACGATGCTGACCAATGAGATCCTCCAGGGGTCTTCCGGCGTCGCGATCCGCCATCACGGGGAGGCTGCCGTATCTGACCCGGATAACGTAAAAAGGATTTCTGCTCTGCGGGGAAGCCTGGAGAATATCCAGCTTCTGATTCGGAACGGTTCGGTCCTTGAGGCTATGAATGACATGGATCGGGTGATCGCATATCTGGACACACATTCCCAGGCGCAGGATCTGTTCGCCCTGGAAGCGGCCCAGTCACTGAATGCGGCTGTGCTTTCCTATATCAACCGGAACGGGATGATTCCTCTTGTCGTCCAGGCGGAGAAGGCCGGACCGATGGGGAGCGGGGCTTATTTCAGAAAGCTGCGGGAGCTGCTGTATCAGGAATCTGAGAAGAGAGTGGGCAGTGCGCTCAGATCCGTTGCGGAATTTGTCGCGCAGTATATCAACAGGCACATCAGTGAGGATGTGAGTACGTCCGTTCTGGCGGAGGTTACCGGCTACAGCTATGGATATCTTTCCAGGATCTTCCGGAAGGAGATGGGCGTCAGCATCCACGACTATGCATCCCAGACAAGGCTGAATCTGGCAAAGGAGATGCTTTCCAACACGAATCTGAAGATCTATGAGATCGCCGCCAACTGCGGTTATGAGAATACGGCCTATTTTATTAAAACCTTCAAGAAAAGCACCGGCATGACGCCTCAGGATTACAGGCGAAAATAGGGGCTGTGCCGACGGAAGAACAAAGGAGAAGACGATGCATTCCTACAATACGATCAGCAATTCAAAAACCTTCGCGTTTTCCGCGGAGAATCCTACCGGCGAGAGGGCCGGGGGGTCCAGGGGAGGAGACTGCACCAAGCTTCGCCCCACGGTGACGATTCATGCGGGGGAGACCGTCACGCTGGTGGACACCGAAGGGCCGGGGATCATCCAGAATATGTGGTTTACCGGCTATGTGGGGCACAGCTTTATCATCCGCATGTACTGGGACGACCAGGAGCACCCTTCTGTGGAGGCTCCGTTAAGCGCGTTCTTCGGGTGCGCCTATGACGAAAACTTTGAGGACAGGGACGGAAAGTACCCGGTACTGAATTCTTCCATGATCCTGGTGGCGCCGGGCAGAGGCTACAACTGCTTCTTTGAGATGCCTTTTCATAAGCACTGCCGGATCACGATGGAAAACCGGGGGAAGAAGGATGAGTGTTTGTATTACATCATAACCGGCGCCTATCAGGAGGTCCCGGAGAATGCAGGTTATTTTCACGCCTCCTACCGCCAGCAGCATCCGGTCCGGAAAGGAAAAACGTATACCGTCATCGACGGGATCTCGGGCAAAGGCCAGTTTGTGGGGGTGACATTGGCCGCGGGCATGAACGGAAATAATACTTGCTGGGTGGAAGGAGAGGCGCGGATGTATCTGGATGACGATCCCTATCCCTCCATACACTACACCGGGACGGAGGATTATTTTACCGGCTCCTACGGCTTTGGAAACGACATCTACATCAGGGATTACCAGACGTTCAGCGGCCTCTACAGCGGCCTCTACGCCATCCTGGGGGACAATCGCCAGTTCTACAACGGCCAGCAGAGGTTCCTTCTGTACCGCTTCCATGTGGTGGATCCCATCCGTTTCGAAACAGGCTTTCGCATGACTCTGGACAACATGGGATGGACCGGTCCCAGATACGACGATTATACCAGCGTCGCTTACTGGTATCAGACCCTGCCCTCCGCCCCACTCATGCCGCTGCCGGATGATGAAGAGATGTGCATGAAATAGAGAGAGAGGGATGAGAGTGTCGCAAAATGCGGCAAATCCACAATGACTGGTATCTGTGCGATTAATCGTACACCAGTAGTGGCAGTTGTCAACAATTTTGCAACACCCTCGTTCCTTACCTCTCAGGGAAAAAAGAAAGGTCAGAAATTCCATTTTATAAGGAATTTCTGACCTTCACTTTACCGCTTTGTTTCGGCAGCTGCCGAGAAGTCGATGCGACAGGATTTGAACCTGCGACCTCTGCGTCCCGAACGCAGCGCTCTACCAAGCTGAGCCACGCATCGTTCTGTAAAATTGTCGCTGATCATTTCAGCTTGTCCAGTATAGCACTGTTTCCAGAAAAAAGCAAGCACTTTTTTTCGTTGGCAGCATTTTGAAAATTTTTTATTTAAATTCACCATTCGCTTATGTGGTGGAATTTACTCTCGCATTTTGACAGCATTTTCAGAGTTTGCGTTATTGCAGTCAATATGGCGGGCTGTGGCGACATGGAGGCGTATGACTCTTAGAGATATAAAAACACGGAAAACACCGCATTCACAGTATTTTCCGCGCTCTTTGCATAATGCCCCTGCCAAGGAGTCGATGCGACAGGATTTGAACCTGCGACCTCTGCGTCCCGAACGCAGCGCTCTACCAAGCTGAGCCACGCATCGCCATATGAAATTCTCGCTGATCATTTCAGCTCGTTTATTGTAGCATTATCTTTTGGAAAATGCAAGCATTTTTTCTTTTTTCTTTTGCTTTTTCCGAATGAGCCGTTTACAGGTTCAAAGTTCCTCGTATTTTCAGAAGCCGTGGAAATCACCGTTATAAATATAGATGAGGTAGCATTTTGCACAGGTCTGTGATAAATTAGACAGGAAGAAATGGATGGCAAAATAGAAAAGAATGGAGGAAAATTTTGTGTTGGAGGAAATGGCGCTGTTTTTTGAGAACAGGCTGGCGGGCTATGATGAACATATGAGGACCGAGATCGAGGGCGCGGCGGAGTTTTACAGATTTACGGCCGGGCAGCTGCCAGGCGCCGGAACGTGTGAGATACTGGATCTCGGGTGCGGGACGGGGCTTGAGCTGGAGGAGTATTTTGCGCTGAATCCCCTGGCGAGGGTTACGGGCATTGATCTGTCAGAGGGGATGCTGGCGGCGCTGAAAAAGAAGTTTCCTGACAGGGCGCTTACCCTGATCTGCGGATCTTATTTTGACGTGTCCTTTGGCGAGGAGCGGTTTCACGGCGCTGTCTCGGTGGAGTCGCTTCACCATTTTACGGCTGAGCGGAAGCTTTCGCTCTACGAGAAGCTGTACCGCTCTCTGAAGCCGGGCGGCTGTTTTATTCTCACCGACTATTTCGCGGAGAGCGAATCGCTCGAGCAGGAATATTTCGAGAACCTGCGGGAGCTGAAGGCCGAGCAGGGGATTGAGGATGACGCATTTTACCACTACGATACACCGCTCACGGTCGACCATGAACTACAGGTGCTGCGGTCGGCTGGTTTTTCCGGGTGTGAGATCCTGAGACGTTGGGGAGCAACCTGCACGGTGAGGGCAGTGAAGACAACCGAGGAAATGAACTGAGGGTAGTAAGGGAGCCGAGAAAACGAGCTAAGGGCAGTGAAGAGAGTGGAGAAAACGAACTGACGACAGTGAAAGAAAACGAGAAAATAAGTGGATGGCTTTGCGACCGGAGGTGAGCCTGGATCTGCTTGTAGAGCAAGAAAAAGAGCTGCCGCCCTGCTGACTTAGATATGACATTTGTCAGTAGAGGCGGCAGCTTTTATTAACTTCACTTCGTCTCGAGATCAAAGCCGAAATACCGCACGGCATTGTTGTAGGAAATGCCCTTCACGATCTCGGAGAGCGCTTCCATATCCTTCGGGTATTCGCCGTTCTCCACCCAGCCGCCGATCAGGTCGCAGAGGATGCGGCGGAAATACTCGTGCCGCGGGTAGGAGAGGAAGCTGCGGGAGTCGGTGAGCATGCCGATGAAGTTGCCGAGCAGTCCGAGGTTCGCCAGGGAGGTCAGCTGCTTCGTCATGCCGGTCTTGTGATCGTTGAACCACCAGGCGCTGCCGTGCTGGATCTTGCCGACGCACTCGCTGCCCTGGAAGCATCCGATCACGCTGTCGATCAGCTCGTCGTCGCCGGGGTTCAGGCTGTAGAGGATCGTCCGCGGCAGCGTCTTTTTGCTGTTCACCGCGTCGAGGAAGTCTGTCAGCTCTGATGCTGGCGCGAAATTGCTGACGCAGTCGTAGCCGGTGTCCGGGCCGAGCTTTGCGTACATGGCCTTGTTGTTGTCGCGCTTGCAGCCGTAGTGCAGCTGCAGCACCCAGCCGTACTCCTCGTATTTTTTGCTGACAAAGAGCAGGAAGGCGGTCTTGAACTGCGCGAGCTCCTGCGCGGTCAGTGATTCGCCCGCGAGACGCTTTGCGAAAATCGCCTCGATCTGCTCGGGGGCTGCGGGCTGGTACATCACGTAGTTGATCCCGTGATCGGAGACGCGGCAGCCCATCGCATCGAAGTAATCCATCCGCGCGACGAGTGCCTGCTTCAGATCCTCGAAGGTGCGGATCTGGACGTTGGCTGCGGCCGAGAGCTTGCCGAGGTAGTCCAGGTATTCCGGCTTCTCCAGGTTCATTGCCTTGTCCGGGCGCCATGCCGGGAGCACCTGCACGTCAAATGTGGGATCCTCCTTGATGGCCTTGTGCCATCTCAGATCGTCGATCGGGTCGTCGGTGGTGCACAGCAGAGTCACGCCAGACTGCCGGATCAGGTTGCGCACGCTCATGGAGTCCTGCTGCAGCTTTTCATTGCAGAGATTCCACACCTCCTCCGCCGTTCTGCGGTTCAGCACGCCGTGGTAGCCGAAAAAGCGCTGCAGCTCCAGGTGGCTCCAGTGGTACAGCGGATTGCCGATCGCCTTCTCCAACGTTTCCGCCCATTTCAGGAACTTGTCGTGATCCGGCGCGTCCCCGGTGATGTAGTACTCGTCGATTCCGTTCGAGCGCATCTGTCTCCACTTATAATGGTCTCCGCCGAGCCATACCTGTGTGATATTGTCAAACTTGCGGTCCTCGGCGATCTCCTGCGGGTTGATGTGGCAGTGGTAGTCGAGGATCGGCATCTTAGCCGCGTAGTCGTGGTACAGCTCCTGCGCAGTCGGTGTGCCGAGCAGGAAATTTTCATCCATAAATGCTTTCATTGTAATTCTCCTTTCTGCTGTATGCAGCCTTTCACTGCTTTTTCATCTTGCAGGGTACGTGCCTGTGTGAAATGGTCAAACGTGTTCTTTACCCATTTTTCGAAGGTTGCACCAAACGGAGGTACGACCAGCCCTAGTATAGCGTATCGCAAATCAGTTATTTGTCGAACGCTATACTAGAAATCGGTGGAGGCACGCTTAATCAAATGGCACTTGATGACCTGCTGCTTTGGGATCGTCTGTCCGTCGAGCAGCGCCATCAGCGAGTCAATCGTGGTGCGGCAGAGCAGCTCGCCGCGGTTGTCGACCGAGGTCAGCTCCGGCTCGCAGCAGATCGAGAGCTCGGAGTTGTTGTAGCCCACGACGCTCAGCTCGTCGGGCACCCGCAGACCGCAGACGGCGGCGTACTTGAGCGCGCCGACTGCCATGCCGTCCTCGGTGGCGATTACACTGTCGAACGTGAGGCCGCGCTGGCGCAGCAGCAGATCCCGTGTGGCCGGGATCGAATTTTCACAGTGCAGGATCAGCCGCGCATCGACGTCGAGCTGATGGGCTGCAAGCGCCGCCTCATAGCCCTGCTGCTTGCGCCCGGCGCTGTAAGAGCTGGAGTTCGTGAGAAACAGAATCCGCCTTTTTCCCGCAAGCACCAGCTCCTCGGTCACGTCGTAGACTGCCTGATAGTCATCGCCGAGCACGCAGTAGACGTTGTCACCGGACAGGACGCCGTTGATCAGGAAGATCGGGATCCTGGCGGCGGCCTCCCGCAGCTGGGTGAGCACGGCGCTCTGCTCGTCCGAGAAGATGGAGCCCACCAGGAGAAGCGCGTCGAGCTGCTTTTTCAGCAGAAGACTGACCGCCTGCTCACGGTCCGCGTCGTCGTAGCCGCTGCAGTAGAGAATGCAGTCGTAGCCGTAGCCTTGAAGATTTTTCTCCAGGTAGGAGACGGCCTTCGCCATGTACGGGTCCGCGACATCCGGGCAGACAATGCCGACCGTCTGCATCGTGCCGAGCCCGAGCCCGCGCGCGAAAGCGTTCGGCGTGTAGTTCGTCTCCGCCATGACTCTGCGGACGGTCTCCTTCGTCTTTTCGCTGACCTTCGGGCTGCCGTTGACGACCCTGGAGACGGTGGCGATCGAGACGCCGGCCAGCTTTGCGATGTCGTAAATGGTCATTGTGTCACTTCCTTCAGTCAAATACTCTGCTGCAAGCATGGGTTTTTGGCTCGTTGCTCGCAGATGCGATGTAAGCTCTTACACTTAATAGGTATTATAGCATGGTGAGAGAAAAAGGCAATGGGTTTTAAAAGGTAATATTTGCTGAAAATGGAAGGCGGAAATTGGGTAAAACGGCGAAAAACAGGTGCGGAGGCAAATGGGGATTGACGAAAAGGGGGAGAGGGGGTATCCTGATTGTAAGCTCTTACATTTGAAAAATGAGATATGACGGGTAATTCCTCAGTGGTTGCAGGGGATAGGAACCATAAGTCTATTTGTAATAGGAAAGGAGGATTTGGCATGCAGACGTTTTTGAAGATTCACCCGAAGGATCGGGTGGCGGTTGCGCTTCGGACGCTGGAGGCGGGGAGTGTGGTCGCTGTGGACGGGCAGGAGATTGTGCTGCGCGAGGAGATTCCGCAGGGGCACAAGTTTGCGCTGGAGGATATTGGTGCGGGGGAGGCGGTGATCAAGTACGGGTCGCCGATCGGCATCGCGCGGGAGGATATCGCCAGGGGCGCGTGGATTCACACACATAATATGAAGACGGGGCTGGGTGAGCTGTTGGACTACACGTATGAGCCGAAGCCGGCGGCGCTGCGGGAGCCAGACGGGGAGTATTTTTTCCAGGGTTACCGCAGGGCGGATGGCAGGGCGGGTGTCCGCAATGAGATCTGGATCATTCCGACGGTGGGCTGTGTGAACAATATTGCGTCCAGGATCGAGCAGAGGGCTCAGGTCTTTCGGACGGGCAGTATTGACGCGATCGCGGCGTTTCCGCACCCGTACGGGTGCTCCCAGATGGGGGACGATCAGGAGAACACGCGCCGGATTCTGGCAGATCTGATCCGCCACCCGAACGCGGGCGGCGTGCTGGTGCTGGGGCTCGGCTGTGAGAACAGCAACATTGAGGTGCTCAAGGGCTATCTCGGCGCGTATGATCCAGAGCGGGTGCGGTTTCTTGTGTGTCAGGAGTCGGAGAATGAGGTGGAGGATGCGCTCGCGATCCTCCGGGAGCTCTCGGAGCGCGTCGGAGCGCTCGAGCGGGAGCCGATTCCGTGCAGCGAGCTGGTGGTCGGGATGAAGTGCGGCGGCTCGGACGGGCTCTCAGGCATCACGGCGAACCCGACGGTCGGCGAATTTTCGGATCTTCTGATCGCGCACGGCGGCACGACGATTCTGACCGAGGTGCCGGAGATGTTCGGGGCCGAGACGCTGCTGATGAACCGGTGTGAGAATGAGGCTTTGTTTGCGCAGACGGTCGATCTGATCAACGATTTTAAGAATTATTTCAAGAGCCACAACCAGACGATCTACGAGAATCCGTCCCCGGGCAACAAAAAGGGCGGCATCTCGACGCTCGAGGACAAGTCGCTTGGCTGTACGCAGAAGTCCGGCCATGCGCCGGTCAGAGGCGTGCTCGGCTATGGAGATACGGTCTGCGAGAAGGGGCTGAATCTTCTGAGCGCCCCCGGAAATGACCTGGTGGCCTCGACCGCACTCGCGGCGGCGGGCGCGCAGATCGTGCTGTTTACGACAGGGCGCGGCACGCCGTTCGCGTCGCCGGTGCCGACCGTGAAGATTTCGAGCAACACGGCGCTGTACGAGCGCAAGCGGAACTGGATTGATTTTAACTGCGGCACGCTGGTGGAAGGGAAAGCGCTCCCCGAGCTCGGCAGAGAGCTGTTCGACTATGTGCTTGCGGTCGCGTCCGGGCAGCTGGTGAAGTCGGAGGAGGCAGGCTTCCACGACATGGCGATCTTCAAGCAGGGCGTGACGCTGTGACGGCGAGTCAGTGAAGAGAAGCGGTGGGAACATCGGCAAAGGAGAGGAAAATGGAACGATTAAGCTATGAGACATTGAAGGAACAGCATTACGACGGCTATCTGCTGCCGGAGGCGCCGGAGCGGATTCTGCAGTTTGGCGAGGGCAATTTTCTGCGCGCGTTTGTGGACTATTTTGTGGATGTGGCGAACGAGAAGTGCGGCTTTGACTCGAAGGTCGTGATTGTGCAGCCGACAGGGCGCAGCGACCGCGTCCGCAATGCGCTGACGGAGCAGGACGGCCTGTACACGCTGCTGCTGCGCGGCAACGAGGGCGGGGAGAAGGTTGATGAGAGCAGGGTGATTTCGTGTGTGAGCCGCTGCCTGAATCCGGTCAGCCAGTATGAGCAGTACATGGAGTGCGCGAAGAACCCGGCGCTGCGCTTTATCACGAGCAACACGACGGAGGCGGGGATCCGGTATGACGCGTCGTGCCGGTTCGAGGACCGGCCGGCCGCGAGCTTTCCGGGCAAGCTGACGCAGTTTCTCTATGCCAGATATCAGGCGTTCGGGCACGAGAAGGGGAAGGGCTTTGTCATTCTTCCGTGCGAGCTGATCGACGACAACGGCAGGGAGCTGAAGAAATGCGTGCTGCAGTATGCCGCGCAGTGGGAGCTGGGGGAATCGTTCGTCCGTTGGATCGACGAGGAGAATCTGTTCTGCCCGACGCTGGTCGACCGCATTGTGACCGGATACCCGAGGGAGGAGGCCGGGGAGCTGGGCCGGCGGCTCGGCTACGAGGATACGGTGCTCGACACAGGGGAAGTGTTTGCGTTCTGGGTGATTGAGGGGCCGGAGCGCCTCGCGCAGGAGCTGCCGTTCGCTGCGGCCGGATTGCCGGTTCTGATCACGGACAACCACAAGCCGTACAAGCAGCGCAAGGTCCGGATCCTGAACGGGGCCCACACGTCGATGGTGCTGGGCGCGTATCTTGCCGGGCAGGACATTGTGCGGGACTGCATGCACGACGAGGTGATCCGCGGTTTCATGAACCGGGCGATCTACGAGGAGATCATCCCCACTCTGACGCTGCCAAAAGAAGAGCTGGAGGAGTTCGCAGGCGCGGTGACGGACCGCTTCAACAACCCGTTCATCGACCACGCGCTGCTGTCCATCTCGCTCAACTCGACGTCAAAGTGGAAGGCGAGAGTGCTGCCGTCCCTGAAGGAGTATGTCGGGCGTTTCGGCAGGCTGCCGCGGTGCCTTGGCGCGTCGCTGGCGTGCTACATCGCATTTTACCGCGGCGTGCGGTTGACGGTGGACGGGCTGATCGGCGTGCGCGGCGAGGAGGAGTACACGATCTCGGATGACCGCAGCGTGCTGGAGTTCTACGACGCGCACCGGGAGGATGACGCCGCCTCCATTGCGCAGGCCGTGCTGGCAAATGAGGAGTTCTGGGGCGAGGATCTGACGGCGATCGACGGCCTGGTGCAGGCCGTGACAGAGGACCTCCGGGTGATCGAGACGCAGGGGGCGTATGAGCTGATGAGAAGCTGTCTGTAGGGCGGACTCCGGCTCTGAGAAAATGGGCGGGAGATTGCAGGAGTGTCAAACCCGTTGACGGTCAGAACTGCTTTGTGGTAGGATACGGGAGTAGTCATCTGTTTAGATTTTGACGGAAGGGGTGTGCGGACATGGGGGTTTATTTGAATTGTGGCAATGCCGGATTTGCAGCAGTCCAAAATGGCAGGTATGTGGACAAAACAGGAATGATTGCTTTTGTCAACCGCGTTCTTGGGACCGCAGATAAGCTGATCTGTGTCAGCAGACCGCGCCGTTTTGGAAAATCGTTTGCGGCGAAAATGCTGTGCGCGTATTACGACAAGAGCTGTGATTCAAGAGAATTGTTCGAGGGACTGGCAATCGCGGAGGATGCATCGTTTGAGACGCATCTGAACCGGTATCATGTGATTTATCTGGACATTACGCTGTTTACCTCGCGTGCCCGTGACGTAAAAACCGTGGTGCGGGATATCAGTGCAGCGGTGATGGCAGAGGTAAATGAAATGTTTCCGGAGGTGCCTCAAGGATCCGACTTGGTCGAGACGCTGGTGCGCGTGGCAAAGTCAACCGGTGAGCGGTTTATTATGATTATCGACGAGTGGGACGCTCTGTTCCGCGAGGCGAAGGACGATGTAAAGCTTCAAAAAGAGTACATTGATCTCTTGCGGAGCCTGTTTAAGAGCAGTTGGACGGATATCATTTTTGAGGCAGCGTATATCACCGGGATTCTTCCGATAAAAAAATATGGAACCCAGTCCGCGATGACGGATTTCAGGGAGTACACGATGACGCAGCCGGAGCCATTGGAGCGATTTACCGGATTCACGGAGCAGGAGGTGAGAGCGCTGTGTGCCGGCTCGGGCCTTGCTTTTGAGGAGCTTCAGAGGTGGTACGATGGCTATGTGCTTGGGGATGATACGCACATCTACAGTCCGAAATCCGTGATGGAAGCAGTGCAGCGTGGGCGGATCGGGAATTACTGGGCCCGGTCTGAGACGCACGAATCACTCAGGCTGTATATTGAGCTGAACGAGGATGGCCTGAAGGAAGCGATTGTCCAGATGCTTGGCGGTGCGCGGATCAGGATTGATGTGTCTACATTTCAAAATGACATGACGACCATCAGGAGCAGGGATGATGTGCTTACTTTGCTGGTGCATCTTGGCTACCTGGCTTATGACATCGCGCATAAATCGGTGTACATTCCAAATGAAGAGGTGCGCGAAGAATTTGTCCGCGCCGTGACGACCGGCAGGCATACGGAGCTCGCGAAACTCATCCGCAATTCCGATCAACTGTTGGAAGCGACTTTGAGCATGGATGAGGAGGCGGTGGCTGCCGCGATTGAAGAGGCGCACAAAGCAGGCGCCGCGCCGACCTTTTATAATAATGAGCAGGCGCTTCGCAGTGTGATTCGGGTGGCTTACATCAGCTGCATGGATGAGTTCCTGAGGCTGGAGGAGCTGCCGTCGGGACACGGGTATGCGGATGTAGTATTTTTCCCGAAAAAGGCATCCGGCATGCCACTTCTGCTGATTGAGCTGAAATGGAACAGGACGGAGAAGGGTGCGGTTGCGCAGATCAAGGAGAGGGATTACCCGCAGGCGTTGAAGGACTACGGCGGAGATATTCTTCTCGTGGGCATCAGCTATGATGCAAAGAGCAAGAGACATACCTGCAGGATTGAGGAACTGAGGAAATAAAACAGAAAAGATCCGGCGAAGGAACACGGTGCGGAGGATGTCGTGAGACAACAGGAAGCTGCAGTCACTGGGATACGGGCCATCAGGTAAGTACCAGTGCCTGCGGCTTCGCTGTGTTTTGTGGCATCCTTTTTATTTTGCCTTGTTTGCGTCTTGACATATCGCGCCAAAGGAGAGGAGGTCAGCAGGGAGAGCTTATGCTTGACATCCGCCGGGAAAGTTTGCAGAATAGAGACGAATATGCGGTTGGTGAGATTGGTTCGGCTGTTTGTCGGGGAATGTGTTGAGAAGAAGGAGAATCTGGGAGGAAGCATGGCGACGATATTGATTGTTGAGGATGACGCGGATATCAATCATCTTCTGGTGAAAATACTGAAAAAAGCGGGATACGGGACGTGCTCGGCGTACTCGGGGACGGAGGCGCTGCTGTGGCTGGAGAGGAGTGTACCGGAGCTTTTGATCCTCGATCTGATGCTGCCGGGGATGAGCGGGGAGGAACTGATCCGGTACATACGGGAACACTTCGGATGGGAGGTGCCGATCCTGGTGCTGTCGGCGAAGCAGGCGCTCGCGGACAAGATCGGGACGATGACGGACGGTGCGGACGACTATCTGACGAAACCGTTCGAGCCGGAGGAGGTGCTGCTGCACGTCATGTCGCTGCTCCGCAGGGCGCAGGCAGCCGGGCGGCAGAGCGCGGAGGGCGACGCAGCATTGCGGACAGGGCAGGAGGCTGTGGCAGGAGGTGCAGCGTTGCGGCTAGGACAGCAGACTGTGGCGGGTGGTACAGAACAATGGCCGGGGCGGCAAACCGTGGCAGGAGGTGCAGGTCAGCGGCCGGGGCAGCAGATCATGGCAGGAGGTGCAGGTCAGTGGCCGGGGCAGCAGTCTGGCGCGGGCGGCACGGGACTGCTTCACTGCAAAAATTTAACTTTGGATCCGGTGGCGCGGGAGGTGACGGTTTGCGGATGCCAGCTCTCCCTGACGCCGCATGAGTTTGAGATCCTGCAGCTTCTGATGGAGCATCCTGGCAAGGTCTTTTCGCGGGAATCGCTGTATGAGCAGGTGTGGCAGGGCGGCTATTACGGGGAGGACAACACCGTAAATGTGCATGTCAGCAACCTGCGCAGAAAGATCGCGGCCAAGGATCCCGGCCAGGAGTACATCAAGACTGTCTGGGGAATCGGATTTAAGCTGGCGGAGAAACGATAGCTGCCCGACAAGGAAAGAGGAGAGTTGCATAGGGAGTGCCTTCACGAATCTTTATGATTTCTTTAATTTTTCTTGAAGACTTATTTAGCGGCTGTGTATTATGATGCAGAGGTCAGATGGAGATGTGACGGGACGCCGGCTCATCGGTGAGAGGATTGAGCGGCAAGTGAAGAGTCAGAGCGGTGAGCAGGTTGCCTGAGCAGCAAGCGAAGCGCCAGAGTGGTGAGCGGTCACTTGAGCAGCAGCGACTTGTCTGAATAGCAGCGACTTGCTTGAATAGCGGCGTCCGGAACAGAAAGGAAGAGTGAGATGGGAAAAGAGACGATTGTGGAGACATATGACCTTTGTAAGAAGTACAAAAACTGCACCGCGCTGGAAGGGCTGAACCTCCAAGTGCGGCGCGGCGAGATTTACGGGCTGATCGGGGACAACGGGGCAGGGAAGACGACGTTTCTGAAGCTGCTCTCGGGGTTGATCTACCCGACGGGCGGCGAGATGAAGCTGTTCGGGAGCAGTGAGCCGCAGGAGCTGGTGCGTGCGCGCAGACGGATGGGGGTTCTGATCGAGGAGCCGGGGTTCTACCGGCAGCTGTCCGTCGAGAAGAATCTGGAATATTTTCGGCTGCAAAAAGGCGTGCCGGGACGGGAGGCGGTCGAGGAGGTCCTGCAGGTCACAGGGCTTGCGGAGCGCAGGAAAAAGCGCGGCAGGCAGCTCTCCTTCGGCATGAAGCAGCGGCTTGGGCTTGGCATCGCGCTGCTGGGTGATCCGGAGCTTCTGCTGCTGGATGAGCCGATCAACGGCCTCGACCCGAGCGGAATCATCGAGATGCGGGAGGTCCTGCGCCGTCTCTCCCGGGAAAAGGGGATCACGATCATCCTCTCGAGCCATATTCTGAGTGAGCTGGAGCAGCTCGCCGATGTGTACGGGTTTCTGGATGGCGGTGTGCTGCTGGAACAGATTACCCGGGAAGCACTGCAGGAGCGGTGCGGCAGCTACATCGAGCTTCGGGTGTCAGAGCCTGAGCGGTATGTGGCGCTTCTGGAAAAACAGCTTCCGGGGCAGGCGTATCAGGTGCTTCCGGAGCATCTCATTCACATTCTGCGGCCGTTGAGAGAGACCGGCTGGTACGGGAAGCTGGCCGTGGAGAGTGAAATTGTGGTGGACCGTCTGGAGGAGGCACAGATATCGCTGGAAGAGTATTTTGTACGGCTGAAGGGAGGAAAAAAGTCATGCTGAATTATATGAGAAGTGAATGGTATCGGATCCTGCACACGAAGGAGTTTTGGACTTTTACAGGGATCTGCGCGGGGGCGTTTCTCGCGGTATCTGTTTTAACCTGTATCTGCAATGCGAGGATTGCGGATTTCCACTACGGCAGCGTCCGCTTTGTCCTCTCGATGCTGACCAGCAGCATGAGTACGATCTTTTACACCGGGGCTGTCCTTGCCAGTCTGCTGTTCCCGGATGACAAGAAAAGCGGGATCATGAAATACACAGTGGCGACCGGAGTCTCGCGCACGGAGATCTACCTCGGAAAATGCATGGTGTGCGTGCTGGCCGCGCTTGTGTCGATGGGGCTGATTCTGATCGCGTACACGGGCAGTGCGGTGCTTCTGCTGGAGGGGCCGGTGCAGCCTTATCTGGGAATCCTGCTCAGAGGGGTGGCGGCGAATGTGCCGTTTGCGGCAGCGACAGTATTCCTGTATCTGGCCCTGGCACAGTTTCTGAAACATGATGTGCTGGCGATGCTTGGCAGTCTTTTCATCCTCATAGGAGTTCCGTGGATCACGTTTTTTGCAGGGCTGAGGTGGCCGGTGTTTGCGAAGGCGGCGGAGTGGATGCCGGACATGTACCTGAGAGCCGAGGTGCGGGTGAATATGGGAGAGATGGAGTGCCTGTGGATGAACAGCGCCGGGCTCTCGAAGTGCCTGATCGCCGGCGCGGCCGGGATCGTGATCTTTGGAGCGGTCGGAGTGCTGCTGAACCGGAGACAGGAGCTGTGATAGAGTGGGACATGTGCAGTGCATGGAAACTGTAATAGATCGGGACATGTGCAGTGCACAGAAATTATGATAGATCAGGACATGTGCAGTGCACAGAGATTGTGATAGATCAGGACATGTGCAGTGCACAGAAATTGTGATAGAGCGGGACATGTGAAGTGCACAGAGATTGTGATAGATCAGGACATGTGCAGTGCACAGAAATTGTAATAGAGCGGGACATGTGCATTGCATGGAAACTGTAACAGATCGGAACCGATCCAGTGTGCGAAGAACGTAGGGTATTTAAATATGTGGGATGTCAGAGAATTTACAGGATTGCGGAAAGTGCGTGGTATCTGGTAACGTTAGCTCAGGTATCGGTGGCGGCTGGGTGTGGGAATTGCCGGGAAGCGAGCCGGGAGAGGAATAGAATGGTATATTTGATAATTTTTGGAGTGGGAGCGGCGGTGCTGGCCGCATACCTCGCGGTGCGGCTGTGGCTGCTTCGGCGATCGCTGGGGCACGCCGAGCGCGAGCTTCGGGAGATCACGGGGCAGATCGGTGAGAACCGCATTCTGCGGATAGAGACGCCGGAGCCGAAACTGGAGGCGCTGTTGGCGGCGGTGAACGACGCGCTGAAGCAGCTGCGCGCGGAGCGGATCTCGTACGACCGGCGCGAGAAGGAATTTCAGAGACAGATCGAGAATATCAGCCATGATCTGCGCACGCCGCTCACAGCGATTCTCGGGTATCTGAAGCTGATGGATCTGGAGAGTCTGAGTGAGGAGGAGCGGGAGGATCTGCAGATTGTCTGCCGCAAGGCTGAGTCCATGCGGCGGCTGGTCAGCCAGTTCTACGACTATTCCCGTGCCGTCTCACCCGACTATGTGCCACAGCAGCAGCGCGTGGACCTGTCGCGGTATGTGCGCGAGACCATGCTGGAATACTATGCGGATATCGAGGTGAAGGAGCGGGCAGCGCTTCCGGGTGCTTCCGGCTTCCGCTTCGAGTGCGAGCTCCCGGACGCCCCGGTCCTGATTCAGGCGGATGAAGCAGTTCTGCACAGGGTTTTGGACAACCTGGTGCAGAACGCGCTGCGCTACGGGACGTCCTTCTTCCGGGTCTGTCTGTCACAGGAGAAGGATAGCGTCTGCCTTGTCTTTGAAAATGATGTGCAGGGAATGAAAGCGGAGGATCTGGAGCCGCTTTTTCAGAGGTTTTACGTGAAAGACGCTGCGCGCTCAAGGAGCGCCGATGCGACCGGGCTGGGACTCGCGATCGCGCAGTCCTTCACAGAGAAGCTCGGAGGAACGCTGACGGCAGAGCTGCCGCAGGAGGGGATCCTGCGGTTTACCGTGCGTTTCCCGGAATACTGCGCGGACTAAGTAGGCCGCGCTTATTGCTTATCCCGGAGCAGCGTGGCCTTACACGCATGCCATTTCCGTTTGTCGTCCTAAAAATTTTTCCCCTTGTGGAGCTGGAGCAGATTTTGTAGAGGGTGTTTTGCGATGTTTCATTGAAGGCGCAATAGAAAAATAGCAATGTTTTGTCTTGAGAGAAACCGTGCGGCATGGTAGAATCATGTTACGGTTCAGACCAGGATGTTACGCAAGCCGCAAGTCTACGCTTCGCTTTGGATGGTGCAAAACGAGTGGCTTTGCCTGTCTGCGGCTGAACGGTTACACTTAGATGCATATCAAGATAGCGCAGGGAAAGGACAGTTTAGATTGAATAGGAAGAAATGGAGGCTCCTTCCGCTTCTGGCGTGCACGCTTCTGGTTGGCGGCTGTGCGATGGGAGGCGCGACGGGGCAGAAGACGACGGAGGGGATTGCGGCGCTTACGGACGGCGATTATGCGCGGGCGAAGGAGCTGTTTGACGAGGCGGTCAGAAGCAACGAGCAGCAGATGCTCGCTTACCGCGGGCTTGGCCTGGCGTACATGGGGCTGGCGCAGTATGAGGATGCCGGGCAGGCATTTGAGGCGGCGCTTGCGGAGGCGGACGACAAAATGCCGGAGAATACGGCAGATCTCCGGCTTTACCTGGCGGCGTGCCAGTACCGGATGGAGGACTATGAGGAGGCCGCGGATACGTGCACGGAGCTTCTGGAGGCCGCAGAAGAGGGCGTGGCGGACGCGTACTACCTGCGCGGGGCGAGCGAGCTGTACGAGGGCAATCAGAACGACGCGAAGAGCGATTTTGACCGCGCGGTCGCGCTGGAGCCGGGGGATTACGACCTGTACCTCAACATCTACGAGGTGTACAGCAAGATGAGCCTCTCGGGGATCGGCGGAGAATATCTGCAGAGCGCGCTGAATATTCAGGGCAGCGAGCTGGAAGACTATTATAACAGAGGCAGGATCTATTACTATCTGGAGAATTACACGGAGGCGCAGAGCCAGCTGATCGGAGCGGTTGAGCAGGGGTATGAGCCTGCGATGGAGCTGATCGGGCGGGTCTATCTCGCACAGGGAGATTCTGAGCATGCTCAGGCAGTCTATGAGCAGCTCGGCGCAACGTTTGGCGAGAGCGCAAGCAGCTACAATGGGCTGGCGCTGTGCGCGATGCAGAGAGGGGAGTACGATGCGGCGCTCTCCTACATCGGCCAGGGCCTGGCGCTGGATGGCACGGAGAGCAAGCAGGAGCTGTACTTCAACGAGATCGTTGCCTACGAGAAGAAGCTGGACTTCGCGACGGCAAAGCAGAAGGCGGAGGCGTACGTGGCGAATTATCCGTCGGACGCAGCGGGGCAGAAGGAGTATACGTTCCTCAAGTCGCGGTCGTGATGCGGAGGAATAATGGAATATTCGCCCTGACATGGGCATAGTACAAGTATGCGGAGGAGAAAGCCCCGGAAGTTGTTATGCCAGATTCTGGGAAATGGGATAGGAAACTCGCGAGGTCAGATTCCGGGGAACGATCAGGATATTCGCCCTGGCCCGAGTATACTTCAAGCATGCTCGGAAAGGTCTGCGGAAATCGCCGCGCCGGATGCCAGAAGATAGCTGGGGAAATTTGCAGGGATGCGAAACCGTCATAACAATCTGCAGCGGTCAGGTCAAACGAGAGACAAGGAGAAAACAATGATTGAGTTGAATGAGATAGAGGAGCGTGTCATCCTGATCGGCGTGCAGGAGGCGGAGGGGGATGACACGGAGGAGTCGGTGCGGGAGCTCGGGGAGCTGGCGGACACGGCGGGCGCGCAGGTGGTCGGTTCGGTGATCCAGCGCCGCGAGAGCGTTCACCCCGGCACGTACATCGGCAAGGGCAAGCTGGATGAGGTGCGCGAGCTCCTCTGGGAGACGGACGCGACCGGCGTGATCTGCGACGATGAGCTGAGCCCGGCCCAGCTGAACAACCTGCAGCAGGAGCTGGACTGCAAGGTGATGGACCGGACGCTGCTGATCCTCGATATTTTTGCGCGCCATGCGACGTCGAGCGAGGGCAAGCTGCAGGTGGAGCTCGCGCAGCTGCGCTACCGGGCGGCACGGCTGACCGGGCTGGGAAATTCCCTCTCACGGCTCGGCGGCGGGATCGGCACGCGGGGGCCGGGCGAGAAAAAGCTCGAGATGGACCGGCGTCTGATCCGCACGAGAATCAGCCACCTGAAGGGCGAGCTCGCGGAGGTCGTGCGGCACCGCGACCTGATCCGCGCCCAGAGAAAGCGCCAGGCGCAGAAGGTGGTGGCGCTGGTCGGCTACACGTCGGTCGGCAAATCGGCGCTCTTCAACGCGCTGAGCGGGGCGGGCGTGCTCGAGGACGCGAAGCTGTTCGCGACGCTCGACACGACGACGCGGGGAATCCGGCTCTCGGGCAGGCAGGAGGTGCTGCTGACGGATACGGTCGGCTTTATCCGGAAGCTGCCGCATCATCTCGTCGAGGCGTTCAAGAGCACGCTCGAGGAGGCGTGCTGCGCGGACATCCTGATCCATGTGGTGGACGCGTCGAGCCCGCAGCTGGAGACACAGATGGGGGTCGTCTACGAGACGCTGCGGGAGCTCGGAGCGCAGGACAAGCCGGTGATCACGGTCTTCAACAAACAGGACCTGCTGCCGGAGCGCAGGACATTCCGCGATCACCACGCGGAGGCGTGTGTTGCGGCCTCCGCGCGCACCGGGGAAGGGCTGGAGGAGATCAAAAACGCGATCGAGCAGATCCTGCGGGAGCAGAAGATTTACATCGAGCGGCTGTACGCGTATGAGCAGGCCGGGATGATCCAGCTGATCCGCAGGAAGGGAGAGCTGCTGACGGAGGAATACCGCGCAGAGGGAATCTTCGTCCAGGCGTACGTGCCGAAGGAAATTTACATGAAGGTATGAGAATTAAATTGTTGGATATTTCTGAAAAATCAGACAGCTTAATCTATTGTCCGCCCGTGTATACTTTATACCGGGCGGCATTTCTTTGCAGCCCGTGAAGTTAGAGGGGGAGCGCAAAAAAGAGCACTTGTCAAGAGGGAAAAAATATTCAGACGATACAAGAAATAATCAAACGCTATATCTAGTATTGTACAAAATAAAAACACATAGATATTGTGCCTTGGCGTTGACTTCCCCATATGCGGATGCTATACTGAATACAACGACCGAGCCGGGAAGCGAGACTACACGGTTGACGTTGACCGGAGCGTAGGCCTGCGGCTTGATAGCATCTGGCTGGACCGGAACCTTTGGGGACTGTGATGCGCGCAGGTACGGTACTGGGAAGACAGATCGTGCAAGTTTGCTGAGGATGTCGTGTGTCGGTGTTGCTGAGTGCCGGTGGCACTCGTTTCGCAACGACCGAGCCGGGAGGCGAGACCGCATGTTTGGCATCGATGGAGGCGGAGACTTGTAGGACCATTTTTGAATAGGCGTGATGGGATCCATAATGCGGCACAGGGTGTAGGTACTGTGCCGTTTTGACGGAAGAAGTTTTGGTTACACAGAAGCATAGATGAGACAACACAGGGAAATTGGGAGGAGAGACGGTATGTTTAAGGTAGCAAAAAGAGACGGCGAGGTCGCGGAGTTTGATCTCTCGAAGATCGGCGGAGCGATCGCGAAGGCGTTTGAGGCGACGGGCATGGAGTACACCCAGGACATGATCGAGCTTCTGGATCTGCGCGTGACGGCAGATTTCCAGAAGAAGATCCGTGACGGGCTGGTCGATGTGGAGAGTATTCAGGACAGTGTGGAGCAGGTGCTCTCGCAGGCGGGCTACGGCGACGTGGCGAAGGCGTACATCCTGTACCGCAAGCAGCGCGAAAAGATTCGGAATATGAAGTCCACCATCCTCAATTACAAGGAGATCGTGGACAGCTATGTGAAGGTTGAGGACTGGCGAGTGAAGGAAAATTCGACGGTGACGTACTCGGTCGGAGGACTGATCCTGAGCAATTCCGGCGCGGTGACGGCGAATTACTGGCTGTCCGAGATCTACGATGAGGAGATTGCAAATGCGCACCGGAACGCGGACATCCACCTGCACGATCTGTCAATGCTGACCGGGTACTGTGCGGGCTGGTCGTTAAAGCAGCTGATCAAGGAGGGCCTCGGCGGCATCCGCGGAAAGATCACCTCCTCGCCGGCCAAGCACCTCTCCGTGCTCTGCAACCAGATGGTGAATTTCCTGGGCATCATGCAGAATGAGTGGGCGGGCGCGCAGGCGTTCTCGTCGTTTGACACGTACCTTGCGCCGTTTGTGAAGGCGGATCACCTGACTTACCCGGAGGTGAAGAAGTGCATCGAGTCGTTCATCTACGGGGTGAACACGCCGAGCCGCTGGGGCACGCAGGCGCCGTTCTCGAACATCACGCTCGACTGGACGGTTCCGGACGATCTGGCGGAGCTCCCGGCGATCGTGGGCGGCAAGGAGATGGATTTCTGCTACAAGGACTGCAAGAAAGAGATGGATATGGTCAACAAGGCGTTCATCGAGACGATGATCGAGGGGGACGCGAACGGCCGCGGCTTCCAGTATCCGATCCCGACGTACTCGATCACGAAGGATTTTGACTGGTCCGACACGGAGAACAACCGGCTGCTCTTCACGATGACAGCGAAATACGGCACCCCGTATTTTTCCAACTATATCAACAGCGATATGGAGCCGAGCGACGTGCGCAGCATGTGCTGCCGTCTGCGCCTCGATCTGCGCGAGCTGCGGAAAAAGACGGGCGGCTTCTTCGGCTCCGGCGAGAGCACCGGCAGCGTGGGCGTCGTGACGATCAACCTGCCGCGGATCGCGTACCTGGCTGCCAATGAGAAGGATTTCTACAAGCGGCTCGACCGGATGATGGACATCGCGGCGCGGTCTCTGAAGATCAAGCGCGATGTGATCACAAAGCTGCTCGACGAAGGGCTCTACCCGTACACGAAGCGGTATCTCGGCACGTTTGCGAACCATTTCTCGACGATCGGCCTGATCGGCATGAACGAGGTCGGCCTGAACGCGAACTGGCTTCGGAAGGATCTGACGCATCCCGAGACGCAGCAGTTTGCGAAGGACGTGCTGAACCACATGCGCGACCGCCTGGTGATCTATCAGGAGGAGTACGGCGACCTCTACAATCTCGAGGCGACGCCGGCGGAGTCCACGACGTACCGCCTCGCAAAGCATGACCGGGCGCGCTGGCCGGAGATCATCACGGCCGGAAAGCAGGGCGATACGCCTTACTACACGAACAGCTCGCACCTGCCGGTGGACTACACCGAGGACGTATTTGCGGCGCTCGACATCCAGGATGAGTTGCAGACGCTGTACACGTCGGGCACGGTCTTCCACGCGTTTCTGGGCGAGCGGCTTCCGGACTGGAAGGCGGCGGCGTCCCTCGTGCGCAAGATCGCGGAGAACTACAAGCTTCCGTACTACACGATGTCCCCGACGTACTCGATCTGCCAGGAGCACGGCTATCTCGACGGAGAGCAGTTCGAGTGCCCGATCTGCGGCAGGAAGACGGAGGTCTACAGCCGGATCACCGGCTACTACCGCCCGGTTCAGAACTGGAACGACGGCAAACTCCAGGAGTACCAGAACCGGAAGCTCTACAAGCCCCAGACCGGAAAATTCGCGGCCCGGGAGGATCTCGCGACCGAGCAGCGATTGGCCCGCGCGATGTACCGCGGCGGGACGAATGTGACTGTGGATGTGGAGAAATTGTCGGGAGAGACAGCAGAGCGCGCGTATATGAATGAGCAGCCGGAGATGACAGACAAGGAGTCCCGGGGAGGACAGGTGCAGCCAGTGCCATCGGAGGGAAAACTCCAGAGCGGACAGCAGCTGGACGGAAAGCGCCGGGAGGAGCTGTCCGGCCGGGCGGGCACCAAGCGGTACTTATTCACGACAAAGACCTGCCCGAACTGCCGGATCGCGAAAAAGATGCTCGGGGATGAGTCCTACACGCTCGTCGACGCCGAGGAGGCCCCGGAGCTCGTGCGCAAGTTCGGCATCATGCAGGCGCCCACCCTCGTCGTCCTCCACGACGGGAAGGTCGATAAGTATGTGAACGCGTCGAATATCAAGCGGTATGTGGAGGTGCGGCCGTAGGCGGAGAAATGCCGGCGAGGATATGATTGTAAGCGGCCGGAAAACGCCGGATGATGATAGACCGCCGGTGACGGAGACCGTAGGCGAGACGGTTGCAGGTCGACCGGAGGAAAATAGGAAAGTACAGAGGCAGAAGCGGTTGCCCCGCACAGGGCGCCGGGCTCCTGCCTTTTTCTTTTGTCCGAAGTTTGGGGCTGCTCTGTGCATCGCCGCTGTCCATTTATCGGAACATCACTGCTGCTGTTCCCGTTTCCGGATAAATTCTTTTGGCGACAGCCCGGTTTGTTTTTTGAACACTTTGCTGAAGTAGTAGGGATCGCTGTAGCCCAGGGCGGACGCGACCTCGTGAATGCGGGCGCCGGGCTCGAGCAGGAGCTGCTTCGCGTGGCGGATCTTTGTCTGGGTGACACACTCGGTGAAGCCGATTCCGTTGTGCTTCTTGAAAATAGTTGAAATGTAGCCGCAGCTCACATTAAAGCAGGAGGAGATATCCGTCAGCGTGATGGGCTCCATATAGTGCTCTTCGATATAGTTTAAAATTCCGGGCAGCAGCCAGTTCTTTTTGCTCTCAAAATCCTCCTTTACCTGAACACACAATTCTTCGGTGTAATTCTGAAACCAGTCCGCTACCTGTGCCGGAGTCCGGCATTTGTACAGATTGTAATAGGAAGTTTTCGTCTTGAACGTATCGTTGGAGATTTCCTGAGAACCGCGATAGGAAACCTCTATAAAGTGGACGATATCGCTGCAGATGGCGATGGCCAGCTCCGGGTCAGAGATGTAGCCGCGGATCAGCTCCGGGATCTGGCCAAGTACCTGTACCAGAGTGAGGATATCGTAGTTATCGAGTGCAGAGGTCAGTTCTTTCCGGAGAATACTGGTATTAAAGGGATGGCCCATCTTGCTTTCCCGGTCAGAAAAGAGAGAGATGGGTTCCTGCTCCCGGCAGCCTCTCAGAGCGGTTTTCGCCTCATTGAAGGAGAGATAGATCTGATCAATGGAAGTCACCAGCCGCCCAAGCCCGATCCAGTAGAGGATATTCTGGTAGCGATATACCATATCCTGTATATGGCGGACGCAGGGAAGCAAGGTTTTCTGATAGAAATCGGGGGCAAGGAATTCCTGATCCTCATGGTCGAAGGAAAAAATCAGGGCAAAGCTATTGAAATCCCAGGGGATCACGTGGCATGATTGTCCGCGGTTTTTGCACAATCCCTGGATGAGGTTGCAGATGTAGAGCGGCGAGACGGCCGGCTTTTCTCCTCTGGCCGGCAGATTGCTGAAAAATGCACAGGCAAACGCCCTGCCCTTCAGATCGATGGAGAGTTCCTCCATCATATCCGAGATCGCGGCAGGAGAGTCAAACCAGTTATTCAGCAGCTTCAGAAAAAAATTGTCAATCAGAGGAGTACTTCCCGGGTCCTGACCTCTGCGGTCGGGAGATTGGATCTGATTGAGCTGAAGGATCGCTTTTGCCAGAGTATGTTTCAAAATCTCCGGTGTCAGCTCGATTTTCAGAAGATAGTCAATGGCGCCCAGCTTGAGGGCCTTTTGTGCATATCCAAACTCGTCGTGGCAGGACAGGATGATAAAGAGAGGCGGAAACGGAGTCTGCTCTTTGACCTGCTCCATGACCTCCAATCCATTCAGAATCGGGATGTTGATATCCATCATGACGAGATCCGGGTGCTGTGTGTTGATCCGGTCAAGAGCTTCCGGCCCGGTGCTGGCCGTGCTGATAAGTTCGATGTCCATCTGGCTGTAGTCAAGAATGGACTGGAGCCCCATCTGGATAATAGGCTCATCGTCCACAATTAACATTTTGTACATAAGCTGCTCCTTTCCGCTGTTTGGTCATGTCTTACCGTGTTCATACGGCCAAAGTCAGGGCAGGTACGGGTACCGGACAAGCACCTCCGTGTAGCTTCCCAGTCTGCTGTGGATCTGGATGCCGTACCGATCCCCATATTCAAGCTTCAGCCTCCGGTCGATATTTTTCAGTCCGATTTTTTTAAACAGCAATTCCTCCGTGATATCCTTATCATAAGTCAGAATCTCATCAATTTGCTGCTGGGAGATCCCGACGCCGTTGTCTGTGATATCAATGAGAAGATCCTCCCCCTCCCTGGTGACGCGAAGCTGAATCTGCCCGGGCTGCTGCTTGCCGTTGATGCCGTGGGTGATGGCGTTCTCGATCAGGGGTTGAAGAGAGAATTTGAAGACCCTGCAGGACAGCAGGGAGGGGTCCGCGATGGATTGGGTGTAGGTAAAGCTGTCTCCATAGCGGTAGCGCTGTATAGTGATGTAATGGCCCAGCAGTTTGAGCTCATCCTCCAGCGAGATTTTGGAGTCGGTATTCTTCGATATATACTTCATAATCTGGCCCAGGGAATCCAGCATCTCCGAGATGCCGGGAGCGTTCTGTAAAATAGCCATCCACTTGATCGTGTACAGGGTGTTGTACAGAAAATGCGGGCTGATCTGGTTCTGCAGATTGATCAGCTCCAGCTGCTGCTTTTCGTGCTCATGTTCCAACTGCTGCTGCATCAGCCTGGAAATGCTCTGGGACATGCTGTTGATTCCGCGGCCGATATCGCCGAACTCATCCGGAGTCTCGAGCGCCGGGTTGATGGTGAAGACGCCGCTGGAAATCAGCTCGAGCTGCTGCCGGATGCGGGTAATCGGGGTGGAAACCATGCGGATCAGCAGGTAATCCGTAAACAGAAACACAATCACGACCATAGCAAAGTAGGGAAGCAGGAGTTTGAAGTTCCTTCCGCGCAGGAGATTTCCGCTTTCCGGGATTGTCTGCAGGATCGTCCAGGGCGCATTGTCCGTGGTGATCCACATGACATCCGTGGCCTTGCCGCCCTTCTCCGTCAGCGTTCCAAGGCGCCGCTCCCCGGGGGCTTGTTCCAGGTCAAACGAGGTCTCGCAGAAGCTGCCGCCCTCCAGGCGGTAGGCCTTGTCGCCCACGAGCCAATAGTAGGTGGAATCAAAGGTCTGCCGGGTGTTGATCAGCTTATCCTCCACAATACAGGGATCCAGCGCGATATAGATCCATCCGTCGATGGTGCCTGAATCGCGGTTGACAATGGGGCGCACGATGGGAAGCGAACGGGCGCTTGGGTTGGAATAATAGAAAGGCTCCTGAAGCAGACCGATCCACTCATAAGTAGAAGCGCCGAACAGTTCATCAAAGTAGGGCAGACCGATACAGACATCTTTGTCCTGAAGCATGCCGGAGGTTTGCCCCTGTATAATGACATCTCCGTTTTTCGAGCAGAGAATGAGCTTCCGGATGTACTTGTCGATCGAGGAGTTGAATATTTTTGCGTTCAGAGCCTCGTAGGCCGTCATGGACACCGGATAGGAGGAGTAGGAGGAGCGGCTGGCACCGCTGGTAAACCGGACGACCTCCTTGTTGGTGGAGCAAAAGACGATTAACTGATACAGGACATCGAGCTCCCGCTCCAGATTGGAGGAAATCAAATGCAGGTTATAGTCGATGGTCTGCTGCTGTTCCCGCTCCAGATTTGCCTTCATGGTCTTGTTGATCTGCAGACTGAGGAGCAGAGCCAGGACAAGAGAAATACTGGTGCAGATGACAATGAGCTTGATTTTCAGTGAGTGAAATAGTTGCATGATCCGATCCCCCTTTCCCTGCATTTTAGCACAAAACGCGAGTGAAAGAAAACGCATATGAAAAATTAACTAAAAAATGAAAATAATCCATCTAAATCTTGGAAAGAATGTGAAGAATATCCAGGTTTTATCAGAATAATTTCATGGCTTTTTGGGCGGGAAAGGGCGATAATGAGGATACCAAAAACGAGCACAAACAAAGAAAGGAGAAGTGCAAGATGAGGAATTGGAAGAAGAAGATAGGTGTTTTGATGACAGCGGTCATGACGGCGGGGCTGATGGGCGGCCTTGGGACGACGGCAGCCGCGGAGGAAGACTGGGAGAGCGAGCCGATTGTTCTGAGAGCAACCATCGTCGACTATGCCACCTGCGGATATTTTAAGGATGCGATGGACAAGTTTACCGAGATGCATCCGAATGTCACGTTTGAGCCGATCGATATCCTGAATTCGGACTACATCGAGAAGGTGACTACGATGATGGCGGGCGGTGAGGATATCGACCTGATTTACTCCAAAAATAATCAGCAGTATATGACGCTGGCGTCCAACGGACAGGTGGAGGATTTGATGCCGTATGTGGAGCGGGACGGTGTGGACTTATCCATCTACGGCGGCGCTGCGGAGAAGCTTACGCTCAACGGTGAGCTGTACGGACTGCCGTTCAGAAACGACCTGTGGCTTCTGTACTACAACAAGACCATGTTTGACGAGGCCGGAGTGGACTATCCGACTGATGACATGACTTGGGATGACTGGGCAGAGATGTGCGAGAAGATGACGAGCGGAGAGGGGACGGACAAGGTATACGGAGGCTATCTCCAGGACTGGCCGGCAAGTGTGCAGAATATGACGATCTCCGACGGTCAGCACACGACCATTGAGACAGATTATTCCTTTATGAAGGATGCGTATGAGCGGGTGCTGGAGCTTCAGGACAACGGCTACATTATGGATTTCTCCACCATCTCCACGGGAAGTCTTCACTACACAGGCTGCTTCTTCAACAAGCAGATCGCAACGGTCTACCAGGGTACGTGGTTCAATACCTATCTGCTGGAGCAGACCAATTCGGGCGAGCTGGATTTCGAGTGGTCGATGGTGAAGGCGCCGCATATGCCTGGCGGAGAGACCGGAGACGCGGTGGGAGCAGCGTTCCCGATGTGCGTGAACTCGAAGTCAAAGAACAAAGAGGCGGCATGGCAGTTTGTCAAGTTCCTGACCAGCGAGGAGGGAGCAAAGATTATGGCGGCCAACGGAGCACTCCCGGCGGTGCGCACGGATGAGATCATGGATATCTACATGCACCAGGAAGGCTTCCCGCAGGGCTGCGAGAGCGCGTTTGAGGTAAATCAGATTTCCTTTGAGGTTCCGGTTCACGAGAAGAGCGGAACCATCGGAACAATCCTCAGCGAGGAGAACAGTCTGATCATGACAAAGAGCCTGTCAGTGGAGGATGGACTTCAGGAACTGACCGACCGGGTAAACGAAGCGCTGAATGAGTAGACAAGACAGAGGGCACCGCGGCAAGAGCGGTGCCTTCTCAAAGAAGGAGGGAGATGATTGAGAATGAAGAAGCTTTCTTCCAGAAAGGTGAGAAACAATCTGGTGGCGTATTCCTTTATCGCGCCGAACTTTATCGGCTACCTGATTTTCACCTTGATCCCTGTTTTTTTTACGCTGGTGCTCTCTCTGTTTGACTGGAATGCAGGGGATCAGTTTTCCTTTGTGGGAATAAAAAATTATGTGAGGATGATCCACAACAGTACGTTTAAAATCTCGTTCTGGAATACGGTCTACTATGCGGTCGGCACGGTCCCGGCGACTATGGTGATTTCCCTGGGACTGGCGAAGCTGCTGAATGCGCCGATCAAGGCAAGAACCGCTTTTCGCTCCGCGATCTTTTTCCCTCATGTGGCGGCGGTAGTGGCGATTGCGGCGGTGTGGAATATGCTGTTCAACCCGGACATGGGGCCGGTCAATATGTTCCTGAAAGGGCTGGGAATTGCCAATCCTCCCCGATGGGCGGCGTCCACGGACTGGGCGATGCCGGTGGTGATTTTGGCGTCCATATGGAGGAATGCAGGATACTATATGATCATTTACCTGGCAGGGCTCCAGGGAATCCCGCATGAGCTGTATGAGGCGGCAAAGGTGGACGGCGCTTCAGGCTGGCAGTCATTTCTGAAAATCACGATTCCCATGCTGACGCCGATTACGTTTTTTGTCAGCATTATGCTCACCATTTCCTGCTTTAAAGTATTTGACCTGATCTATACCATGACGGAGGGCGGTCCCGGACGGGCGACGAACGTCCTTGTCATGCATATCTACCAGAGTGCTTTTACAGAGTATAAGTTCGGGTATGCCAGCGCGGTGGCGTCGGTGCTCTTCGCGGTGGTGCTGGTAGTTACGCTGATTCAATTCCAGGGAGAAAAAAAGTGGGCTAAAAATATGTAACATTCGCCTGGCATCAGGCAGATCGGAGGGGCAAAAGCTTGAGAGCAAAACAACGTACCATTAACATTATCATTTATATTCTGCTGACGGGCATTAGTGTGATTATGCTGGTTCCCTTTGCCTGGATGCTGATTTCCTCCTTTAAATTGAACAAGGATGTGTTCACCTATCCGATAGAGTGGTGGCCGAAGCGGATTACGGTCGACAACTACCTGCGGATATGGGAGGAGATCCCTCTGCTTCAGTACTTTTTTAATACGACGAAGCTGACGGTGGTGATTACCGTGATGCAGCTTCTCACCAGCACCTTTGCGGCCTATGCCTTTGCAAAGCTGGAATTTCCGGGAAGAAACGTCCTGTTTCTGGCCTACATCTGTACGATTGCCATGCCCTGGCAGTCCTACATGATTCCGCAGTTCATCATCATCAAAAAGCTGGGGCTTGTAAATACGCATCTGTCCCTGATGATTCTGCAGAGCTTCACGGCGTTCGGTGTCTTCCTGGTTCGCCAGTTCTATATGGAAATTCCAAACGAAATCTGTGAGGCGGCCCGGATTGACGGGATGAGCGAGTACGGAATCTACGCAAAGATCATGCTGCCGCTCTCGAAGCCCGTGATCGCCACGCTGACCATTTTTTCTTTTACAACGGTGTGGAATGACTTCATGGGACCGCTGATCTATATCAATTCGGACCGGCTCAAAACGATACAGCTGGGCCTCCGCAGCTTTATTACAGAGTATTCATCGGAGTATTCCCTGATTATGGCTGGATCTATCGTGGCTTTGATTCCGATTCTGATTGTGTTTGCCAGCCTGCAGAAATATTTCGTGGAGGGAATCGCATCCACGGGAGTGAAGGGATAGCGGGGAGGAAGTATGAAAAAAGTATTGGAAGAGGGCTTTCGGATTTTTGAGTGGGAAAACACAAAGGCGCTTCGCCCGGAGGATATGGAGTACCTGAGTTCCGAGTACAGGAAGAACAGGGGATATCAGGTGCCGTTCATGCCTATGCAGGTGCACGAGGTGCTGATTTACCATAATGTGATCGAAGACCCGGCCGTAAGCGGAAGCGGGGAGCACTGTACCTGGGTTTCGGAGCGGGACTGGATCTATGTGTGCACAGTGACGGCGGACGCTGAGGAGATGGAGGGGGCAGATTTCTGTACCCTGCGCCTTGGCGGAGTGGACACTCTGGCAGATCTCTACTGGAACAGGGAGCTGGTCGCGTCGGGGAGAGATGTGTACCTGCCGGTCACAGCGGATGTGACAGGGAAATGGAAGAGAGAAAATGAGCTGATTCTCCATGTCCACTCTCCGCATGCCTATCTGAGAGAGCTGGAGATGCCTGCCAGATATGAGGGGAGGATCATGCCGAAGTGGGCGCTGATCCGGGGATTTCACCGGGGATATGATGACTATCTCGGCTTCCCGCCCTACCTCACCAGAATGGGAGTCTACGATCAGATTGCGCTCACGTGGGGATCTGGGGGAATCGAGGAGCTCGCGCTGAAGGTGAGCTTAAATGAGGAGCACGTCGGCTGTGTGGAGGCGCACCTGACCCTGGTTCGGGAGCCGGGGCCGGACACGGTCGCAGTGTGCGAGCTGATGCATGGAGAACAGTGCGTGCAGAGGCAGGAGCTGGCAGTCGGGCAGAGAGAGGCAGTGCTGCGCGTCTGTGTGGAGCAGCCCTTGCTCTGGAACGTGGTGACAAGAGGGATTCCGCACCTCTACCGGTTCTGCGTGCGGGTGCTGGAGAAAGGAAAGGAAACGGATCGGGCGGAGAGAAAGGTGGGCTTTCGCAGGATTGAGAAGGTGGGGGATTTTGCCTTCCGTCTGAACGGGATGCCGCTGAAGCTTTGGGGGGCGAACGTGGCCCCGCTGGACAACCGGACCGGCTGCTATCAGAGAGAGCGGGCGGAGCGGATCATCCGTATGGCGGTGGAGGCCAACATGAACTGTCTGCGGATCTGGGGCAGCACGGACCGGCTCCCGGATGAGTTCTATGAGCGGTGCGATGAGGCGGGGCTTCTGCTGTGGCAGGATTTCTTCCATGACTATTCCCTGTATCCGGAGGAAGAGGAGTTCCGTGCGCTGTGCCGGAAGGAAGCGGAGTACCAGGTGAGAAGGCTGGCCTTCCACCCTTGCGTGCTGCTCTGGTGCGGAAGCAATGAGAGTATTATGTGCAGGGATTTCTCCAATCCGGGGAGGGAATGCATCGGGTACAGGATCTACGATGAGGATTACCGGGAAATCTGCCACAGGCTGGACCCGGAGCGGTATTATCATCTGTCCTCCCCAAGCGGAGGGAGCTATGCCAACGACCCTCTGGCCGGGGATACCCACAGCTATACCAGCACCTGGTTTGTGCCGGGCGGCAGGTATCCCGTATTTCTCTCTGAAAATATGAGGGCATATCCGCCGGTATACCACTCCATGCTGCGGATGCTGGGGGAGGACCGGCTCTGGCCGAAGGGAGAGACCGGCCAGATGTGCAAGGGAACGCTTTTCCCCTGGCCCGAGAGCTGGCGGCCCTTCACCTCGGCGGAGAGCTGGCAGAAGATTTCCCATGTGGAGGAATTTTTTGACGCGAATGACGCAGCCTCCATGATTTACCGGTTCGGCGCCTCTGTGGGGAGGTACATGGAGGACTGTGTGGGGCGCTACCGCAGAGGGAGGAGCTATGAGGAGCGGCAGGAGAATTTCCGGAAGTGCCAGGGACATCTGTGGTGGAAGATGAACACCAGCGCACCGCACATTTATTCGGGACTGCTCGACTACTATATGGAGCCTTACATCCCCTACTATACGCTGAAAAGATGCTACCAGCCGTTCCAACTGTTTTTTTCGGTGGACGACTACATTGGAGTCTGGGCGGTCAACGACACGGTCGAGACGATCAGGGGAACCGTCTATGTAGAGCTGTTCCACCTCAGAAACAACGAGGCAGTGCAGTTCCTTCAGGTTCCGTTTTCTGCCGAGCCGGATGAGAGCGTGTTCGTGACGGATCTGAACGGCTTCGGGCAGTTTCTGATGAACCAGCATGTTCTCTGCGCGAGAGCAGTGGATGAGACGGGGAATGTGCTGACGGAGATTGTGGGCTATGCGGATATCGAGCGCCATATGGAATTCCCGGACTGCAGGCTGCGCCTGTCCTGGGACGAGGGAGAGCTGGTGGTGGAGACAGACCGCTTTGCCCGGAGCGTGGAGCTGATCGGGGAAGAGGACGGAGACTATTTTGGATGGAGCTTCAGCGACAACTATTTTGATCTTCTGCCGGGATGTGCAAAGCGCATCTGGGTAGGCGGACACCGGAGGGGAACTGTCCACGCCAAGGGATACTATGGAACCAAGGAAACGGTGATCGCGCTGCGGTGAGAGAGCCTGGGAGTGGCCAGAGAAGAGGAGGAAAACGATGAGCTATGAGCCGATGAAAAAAAATCAGATTGCCAGAGAGGAATTTCCGCTGAACGATCCGCCGGAATTTCATTATAAGCTGCTGGAGTACGGGGAGCGCCCGTATTGGTCGCCGGACGGGAAGCGGATCGCGTTTATCGAGAGCAACTACGGCGATGTGTGTGAGATAGACCTGGAAACCAGGCAGGTGCGGAACCTGACCAGGGACCTGGGGGAGCATCATTCCTTCCTGCGGGTGTTGTTCCTGCCGAACGGGGACTACATCCTGATCGGGCCGAAGGAATTTAAGGACCGGTACACCAGCAGAAGGGTGGAGTCGGAGCTTTGGATCATGGACCGGGAGGCGAAATATCCGCCCAAGCCGCTGGGCAGGCGCATCTTTGAGGGCTGCGGCGTTTCGAGAATCGGGAACCGCATCACGTATTCCATGAACGGAAATCAGGACAGCAGAATCGGGTCCCCGGAGGATTTTGAGGTCCATGTGACGGAAATTGAATACGGGGAGGACGGCCCGAGGCTGGGAGCGGATAAGGTGATCTACCGCGCGCACGGGTACGATCCGGAGCCCCAGGATTTCCGCCACGAAGACAGGGAAGTAATCATGGCCGAATACTATAATCCGGCGGACGGGAATAAAAAAGACTATTACTGTACGGTAAAAGGAGTGGACGTGGAGACCGGCGAGGTGAGACTGTACATTACGGAGCCTCATATCCACAATGAGTGCGAGGGCATTTTCCCGCAGGAGGATTACATTTGTCTGGAATCCTCGTGCGACGGAGGCCCGCTGGCGCCGACCATCGACCTGTGGAAGCTGAAGCTGGACGGTTCGATGGAGCGGACGCGGATGACCAGGATGCTCTGGAAGCGGCCCTGGAGAGCCACCAACTCGAATGTGAGCCCGGACGGAAAGTGGCTGGCATTTATGCTGAACGTGTACGGCAGCGAGCCGGGCTATGGGATGGGGCTGGGATTGATGGATCTGGAGGCGTGGGAGAAGAGCCCCTACGCGAAGGAGACGGAAACAGTTATGAGCCGTGCCGGCAGAAGGACGGACGTGGAGAGAGGAGGCTACGTGAATGGATAAGAGGCAGATCGGAACGACCGGGCTTTCCGCAAGCATTCTGGGCTTTGGCAGCATGGAGCTTTGCAAGCTGGAATTTCCGGAGGCAGAGCGGCTGCTCAATGAGGCGCTGGATGGGGGAATCAATTATATTGACTCCTCGCCCTGCTACGGGGTGGCGGAGGAATACGTGGGAAGGGCCGTAGGGCGGCGCAGGGAGGAGTATATTCTTGCAACGAAATGCGGGTGCAATGTGGATGAGAACGGACAGTTTACCCTGGGGCCGGATCACATCTGGAAGGGCGAGCAGCTGTACCGGAATATCGACAGAAGTCTCAAGCTTCTGCACACGGATTACATAGATATCTGGCAGCTTCACGGAATCATGCCGGATTACCTGGAAGGGGGACCGGCCGGGGAGGTCATGGAAGCCTTTGAGCGGATCAAGCAGAGCGGTAAGGTGCGCCATCTCGCTTTCAGCTGCCGCAACGGTACGCCGGATCAGCCCTTGTACCCGGCCATGTTCGGCTTCCAGGCCTGCCGGGAGATGATGCCCTGGAATAAATTTGAGGTGATCCAGCTGATCTATGGAGCGCTGACCAGGACGAATGAAACCATAATCGAAGAGGCAAGCCGGCAGGGAATCGGTATAATCTGCCGGGGCGCGATCAAAAAATATTTTGACACGTACGACAGGCTTTTTGAGGAGGCGAGGCTGGGAGAGCTCCTGGAGGATGGAGAGAAAAAGGCAGATTTCCTTCTGCGGTTCGCCCTCTCCCATCCGGGAATCAGCACCGTGATTGTGGGCACGAAAGATGTGGAGCATCTGCGGGAGAATCTTTGCGCGGCGAACAGGGGAATCCTTTCGCCCCAGGTATACGAGGAGGCAAAGCGCCGCCTGACCGGAGCGGGAATTGTTCCGGCGTGAGCAAAGACGGAGAAGAATAGCGGGGACTGGTGATCTGAAAAAGGGACGCCAGTCCCCGAATTGTTATTAAAATCATGAAAATCTCGTGAAAACCTGAAAAGTGATTGCGTTGTAGAAGAAAAAAGCTTATAATGAGGAAATGGATTTGCAGCGTGTGAGAATCGGCCGATGGATGAGCGAGAAACAGCTGCGAGGAGAACAGAGCTTCAGGGCGTTTGGCGCGCAGGAGGTAGTTTCGCGCGGGACGGTTCCTGAAAATTCAGGTATCAGGAGGAAAATCATGAATAACGGGTTAAGGAAGGCGGCTGTGATCGGGCTGAGCGCATGTCTTGCGCTGGCATCTCTCTCCGGCTGCTCAAAGAAGGATGAGTTTAACGCGGAGGCGGCTGCGGTCACGGTGAACGGAGACGAGATCTCTGCGGGTCTGGTGAAGTTCGGCGCGCACTATTCGCAGGCGCTGATGGAGGATGTCTACACCATGTATATGGGCGTGAGCGATCCGATGAGCCAGGATCTGTACGGGAACGGGTCGACGCTCGGCGACATGGTGAAGGCGGACGTCGTCTCGGCGCTGGAGAATATGGTGCTCGCGGAGCAGAAGATGGGAGACTACGGCGTGGAGCTGACGGATGAGGAGAAGGCTTCTGTGACGGAGGCGGCGACGCAGTTTATGAGCGATAACGGCGAGGAGGTTCTCGAGCGGATGGGCGCGACGCAGGAGATCGTGGAGCGCTACCTGACACTGAGACTGATTCAGACGAAGATGCAGCCTGCGATGTCGGCGGATGTGGACACGGAGGTGTCCGACGACGAGGCGGCGCAGAGAAAGATCCAGTACACACTGTTCCGCGCGGAGACGGAGGCCGAGACCGAGGCGTCCTCGGAGGAGACAACCGAGGCGGCTGAGAGTGAGTCCTCCTCGGAGGAGACGACCGAGGGCGCAGAGGATGAGGCGTCGTCGGAAGTGGAGACTGAGGCCGAGACTGTGCCGGAGACGGAAGCTGAGACAGCGGATCTGACGGAGAAGGAGACGGTGAAGACCGGAGCGGCGGCCGAGACGGAGACTGAGGAGGCAGCGGAGGCTGCGACGGAGGAAAGTTCAGAGGCTGAGACGGCTGAGGCTGCGACTGAGGCCGGAAGCGAGGAAGAATCCTCGGAGGCGGCGACGGAAGCAGAGGAGACCGAGACGGAGACTGAGGACCCGGCGATGGCAGCTGCAATGGAAGAGGCACGGGCAAAGGCCGAGGAGATGATCGAGAAGGTCAAGGCCGGAGCGGATTTTGAGACAGCATCGGCTGAGGTAGATGAGAATGCAACCTGCTCGACCATGACGCTTGGCTCTGACAGTACGAGTGTCGTGGAGGGCTTGGTCACGTCGACGGAGGGACTCGAGGACGGCACGCTCGTCGAGGAGCCGATCGAGGCGTCCTCCGGATATTATGTCGCGCAGGTGATCTCGAAACTTGACCGGGAGGCGACAGACGAGAAGAAAGAGGAGATCGTGGAGCAGCGCAAGTCAGATCGGATCAGCGAGCTCTATACCGAGTGGCGCGACAACGGTGAGATCACGCAGAATGACGAAGTGCTCGCGAAGATCGTGTTCGACTTCACCTTGTCCCAGGAGACCGAGGCCGCTACCGAGGCGGTTACGGAAGCCGGAAGCGAGGCAGACAGTGAGGCTGCAACGGAGGCAGAGACCGAGGCGGGCAGTGAAGCTGTGACGGAGGCCGAGACCGAGACAAAGACTGAGGCTGTGACAGAGGCTGAGACTGAGACAAAGACTGAGGCTGTGACGGAAGAAGAGACAGACGCTGTCACGGGGTCAGAAACGGAGACAGAAAAATAAGCCATAAAAGATGAGGGTGCTGCTATTGCAGCGCCCTCATTCAGTGTCTGAAAGTGTAAGAAAACTTTTGACTGCCAGCCCTACTTACCCAAGCGTGCCAGCTCCTCGCGCAGCTTCTGCACCTCTGCCTCCGCAGCCTCTGCACGCTGCCGCTCCTTTTCCACCTCTTTTTTCATGTCGTCATGTCCCTGTTGGATTCCTTGTTGGATTCCTTCCTGAATTAATAGCTGTTCCTTTTCAAAGATTTTCATAAAGGCCAGTGTCACCTCCTTATTGTTCTTGACATGTGTCACCATGTCGTGCATTTCTTTCAGATCTGGATTCACAGCGTTCGTTTCTGTTGTCTGCTCCATGTAGTGGAGGAGCTCGCGAAGCTCCCGCGGTGCATTGTCTGTGGTGCCTCTTGTGTAGAGGAAGAGTGTTTTTGCGCTTATTTTACTACATGATGTATCAGCCTGCAACCGGCAGCGGGATCATCTCTGAACTGTTTATTGAAAAAGTCTTTTGTATCACTTATATTTTGGCTATAGGTTATGTCTACATTCGAAGGGGCGGTTGCCTGCGTGTGGAGGACCGATGCAGAACGGTGCCGGAAAAGGCGGAAACCGGTCGAAATCGGCGGATGCAACCAAAAGTTGCCGCATAGTTGGTAGTGTGCAGCGGCGTAGCTCTGGTAGACTGTCGTCATCATAGGTTACAGAGGAAGGTATGATGGGCAGGGCGCCGTGGATCCTGACGGGGATTTTCATTGGGCGTACTGATCGCGACCATCGGATTTCTGGTCGAGAACCGTGCGATCAAAAAATGGGATCCGGCTGAGCCCGGTAAGAGAATGGAGCCGGTCACTGTCGCAAGCTTTGCAGTATGCGTGATCGTGTATGGACTCATGTGTTTTACAAGATAAAAAGAATAAACGCACAACTTAAAAATACAAGTTAAATACAACAATGAAAAATAAATGAAATTTCACTTGACAAATCGCATGCCAGCCTCCATAATAAAGAAGGAAACAAGAGTTAAAAAAGATAGAAAAAGGCGGATATTCTGCGCATTATCGGTTCTTTTCTGACTTGTACATATATTTTTAAAAATATATACAAGTTTGAATACAAGAGGACGAGCGCGGCGAGGAAATCCGCTGCCAGACGGAAGCAGGAAGCAGGAAGCAGGATATGGGAAGAGCAGCTAAATACCAGCAGATAACGGACTGGATCCATAACAGAATAGCGGCCGGTGAGCTCTCGGGCGGGGACCGGTTGGAGTCGGAGAATGAGATCAGCGCACTCTTTGGGATCAGCCGCCAGACGGTGCGCCATGCACTGGGCAATCTGGAGCAGGAGGGGATTCTGACGCGCGTGCAGGGCAGCGGCACTTACGTGAAGGGCGGTGTCGCGGCGGGCGGTCCCGGGCCGCTCTCCCAGACGGTCACGATCATCAGTACGTATGTGGACGGCTACATTTTTCCGAGGATACTGCAGGCGATGGTGAAGACTTTGGAAAAGTCGGGCTACAGTGCGAAGATCATGTTCACGAACAACCACATCGAGACGGAGCGACGGTTTCTGGAGCGGCTTCTGGCCGAGGGCAGCAGGGACCCGCTGATCGTCGAGCCGGTCATGAGCGCGCTGCCGAACCCGAATCTCGTGTATTACCGCAGGCTGCAGTCCGCGGGGATTCCGATCCTGTTTTTTCACAGCTACTATCCGGAACTGTCGATCCCGCACGTCAGCATGAATGACGTGCAGGTCGGACGGATCGCCGCCGAGTATCTGCTGGCGCAGGGGCACACGCGGATCGGCGGGATCTTCAAGGCGGACGACGGGCAGGGCAGGCGCCGGTATGCCGGGTTCGTGGAGGCGATGCGCGTGGCGGGCGCGGCGGTGCGGGAGGAGCGGATTTCCTGGATCGACACACAGGAGATGCGGGATTCCCTGCAGCTGAGTCCGAGGATCCTGAAGCGCCTGGCGCAGTGCAGCGCCTGCATCTGTTACAATGACGAGCTTGCCCACATCGTGACCGGATTGTGCGAGGAGCAGGGAATCCGGATTCCCGAGGATCTCTCGCTCATCAGCGTCGACAATTCAGAGCTCGCGCGGCTGAACGCTGTGCCGCTCACCTCGGTGGCACACCCGCTCGAGGTGCTCGGGGAGAAGGTGGCGGAGAACATGCTGCAGATGATCCGGACGCCGGGCTTCGACGCGACGTACGAGTTCGACCCGCAGCTCGAGATCCGTGCCTCCGTCGCGCGGTATGGAGAAATCTAATCTGGATACACAAAAATTCCTATAAAACAAAGAAAAGGAGAACAACACTATGAAAGCAGCAAAGAATTACAAGTTCTGGTTTGCGACCGGGTCTCAGGATCTGTACGGGGACGAGTGCCTCAGAAAGGTAGCAGAGCACTCGAAGATCATCGTGGAGAAGCTGAACGCGTCGGGCGTCCTGCCGTACGAGGTCGTGTGGAAGCCGACGCTGATCACGAACGAGGTTATCCGCCGCACGTTCAACGAGGCGAACGCGGACGAGGAGTGCGCGGGCGTCATCACCTGGATGCACACCTTCTCCCCGGCGAAGTCCTGGATCCTCGGCCTGCAGGAGTACCGCAAGCCGCTTCTGCACCTGCACACGCAGTTCAACGAGGAGATCCCGTACGACACGATCGACATGGATTTCATGAATGAGAACCAGGCAGCGCACGGCGACCGCGAGTACGGCCATATCGTGACGAGAATGGGCATCGAGCGCAAGGTCATCGTCGGCCACTGGAACGACCGCAAGGTGCAGGAGCGCATCGCTTCCTGGATGCGGACGGCGATCGGTATCATGGAGAGCAGCCACATCCGCGTGATGCGTGTCGCGGACAACATGAGAAATGTGGCCGTGACCGAGGGCGACAAGGTCGAGGCGCAGATCAAGTTCGGCTGGGAGATCGACGCGTACCCGGTGAACGAGATCGCCGAGGCGGTAGCGGCAGTCGGACAGGCAGACGTGGACACGCTGGTGGAGGAGTATTACGACAAATATCAGATCCTGCTCGAGGGCAGAGATGAGAAGGAGTTCCGCAGACATGTGGCGGTGCAGGCGCAGATCGAGATCGGCTTCGAGCGCTTCCTCGAGGAGAAGAATTATCAGGCGATCGTGACGCATTTCGGCGACCTTGGCTCTCTGAAGCAGCTTCCGGGTCTCGCGATCCAGAGACTGATGGAGAAGGGCTACGGCTTCGGCGGCGAGGGCGACTGGAAGACGGCGGCGATGGTACGTCTGATGAAGATCATGGCGCAGAACACGCCGAACGCGAAGGGCACCTCGTTCATGGAGGATTACACCTACAACCTCGTCCCGGGCAAGGAGGGCGTTCTCGAGGCGCACATGCTTGAGGTCTGCCCGACGATCGCGGACGGCCCGATCAGCATCAAGGTCAACCCGCTGACGATGGGTGACAGAGAGGACCCGGCACGTCTGGTGTTCACGGCAAAGGAGGGCCCGGCAGTAGCGACCTCCCTGATCGACCTGGGCAACCGCTTCCGCCTGATCATCAACAACGTGGACTGCAAGAAGACGGAGAAGGAGATGCCGAAGCTTCCGGTGGCGACCGCGTTCTGGACGCCGCAGCCGGATCTTGCGACCGGCGCAGAGGCATGGATCCTCGCGGGCGGCGCGCACCACACCGCATTCTCCTACGACCTGACCGCGGAGCAGATGGGCGACTGGGCGGCAGCGATGGGCATCGAGGCAGTCTACATCGACAAGGACACCACGATCCGCAGCTTCAAGAATGAGCTGAAGTGGAATTCTGTCTACTACAGATAGGTGAGGCTATAAATAAATAGGTATAAAAATTCATAAATGGGTTGACATGATCCACGCGGTATGGTATAAATCTTACAACAAACCGATGAGAAAGAGTGAGTACCCTCTGCTGATTCATGCACAGAGAGCCGCGGGCGGTGGGAGCGCGGTGATGAGAACAGAGGCGAATGGACTTTCGAGGGCGAGCAGAACGAAGCGCAGGCAGCCTGTGCAGACAGTATGCGAGCCGGAGACGAAGACTCCGTTACCAAATTCCGCATATGAACCGTATGCATTGAGTGGGTATTTTATACCAAGCCGGGTGGCACCGCAGGAGTAATCAGAGCTCTTGTCCCTGCAAGCAGTCGTAGATTGTGGGGACAGGGGCTTTTTTGCAGTCTCGGTTCGGCGAAGCGCCGTCTCCACATGGCGGAGGATGCCGCAAAACGCTGTCAGCAATTTTGCAGCACCCTCACAAGTTTAGAAGAGGAGAGGTCCATTATGAGTGAAGAGAAGAAGATCCCCTACAAAATTTACCTTGACGAGAGCGAGCTGCCGCAGGCGTGGTACAATGTCCGGGCGGATATGAAGAACAAGCCTGCGCCGCTTCTGAACCCGGGCACGCTCGAGCCGATGACAGCCGAGGAGCTGGGCGCGGTGTTCTGCGAGGAGCTGGTGAAGCAGGAGCTCGACAATGAGAACCGCCTGATCCCGATCCCGCAGGAGATCCGCGATTTTTACAAGATGTACCGCCCGTCGCCGCTGGTGCGCGCGTACTGCCTCGAGGAGAAGCTGCAGACGCCGGCGAAGATCTACTACAAATTCGAGGGCAACAATACGAGCGGCAGCCACAAGCTGAACTCGGCGATCGCGCAGGCGTACTACGCGAAGCAGCAGGGCCTGACGGGCGTGACGACGGAGACCGGCGCCGGACAGTGGGGCACGGCGCTCTCGATGGCGTGCGCATACCTCGGCCTGGACTGCCGCGTGTACATGGTGAAGTGCTCCTACGAGCAGAAGCCGTTCCGCCGCGAGGTGATGCGGACGTACGGCGCGCAGGTGACGCCGTCCCCGTCCGAGACGACGCAGGTGGGCAGAAAGATCCTCGCGGAGCATCCGGGGACGACGGGCAGCCTTGGCTGTGCGATTTCCGAGGCGGTGGAGTGCGCGACGTCGCGCGAGGGCTACCGCTACGTGCTGGGCAGTGTGCTGAACCAGGTGCTGCTGCACCAGTCGATTATCGGCCTTGAGACGAAGGCGGCGCTCGACAAGTACGGCGTCACGCCGGACATCATCATCGGCTGCGCGGGCGGCGGCTCGAACCTTGGCGGCCTGATCTCCCCGTTCATGGGCGAGAAGCTGCGCGGGGAGAAGGATTACCGGTTCATCGCGGTGGAGCCGGCATCGTGCCCGAGCCTCACGAGAGGAAAGTACGTGTATGATTTCTGTGACACCGGGATGGTGACGCCGCTCGCGAAGATGTACACCTTAGGCAGCGGTTTCATTCCGTCCGCGAACCATGCAGGCGGCCTGCGCTACCACGGGATGAGCTCGATCCTCTCCCAGCTGTACGCGGACGGCTACATGGAGGCGCGCTCCGTCGAGCAGACCGCAGTCTTCGAGGCGGCAGAGCTGTTCGCCCGCATCGAGGGGATCCTCCCGGCGCCGGAGAGCTCACACGCGATCCGCGCGGCGATCGACGAGGCGCTGTGGTGTAAGGAGACGGGCGAGGAGAAGACCATCGTGTTCGGCCTGACCGGCACCGGCTACTTTGACATGGTGGCGTATGAGAAGTACAACAATGGCGAGATGAGCGACTACATCCCGACCGACGCAGAGCTGCAGGCCGGCTTCGACGGCATCCCGAAGTTCCCGGGAAACGAGGCCTGACCCTCATGGTTTCCTGGCTCCGCGGTATTGCTGCGGGGTCTGTCCTGTAAGCTTTTTGAACTGTCTGTGAAAATAGGAGCTGCTGGAAAAACCGATCTGCTCGCTGATCTCATTCAGCGAGAGAGAGGAGTTCCATAGCAGCTCCTTTGCTTTGTCGATACGGGCTGCCGTGATGTAGGCGCTCAGCGTCTGGCGGAACCGGGCATGGAAGAGGTAGGAGAATCACAAGGCTGTTCAATCACAATAGCAATTCAAAACTTAAAAACGTTATTTTTTTTAACAAAAACAGAATTAAAATTGACGCAGCGGAAAATATAATATATAATAGAATAAAATTTGAAATTTGGAGTGGTAAAGATGAAACAGACGGTCGTGCGCCTTATTGCAATGGAAATAGACCATGTAAAGAATGTAAAACACGGACAACTGGAGTTTTCAAAAAGCCGAAAAGGAAGTATTTTAGGCATCTATGGGCAGAATGGTTCCGGCAAGACCGTTGTGGTGGATTGCATGGTACTGTTAAAATGCCTGCTTGAAGGAAGACGTATTCCGCCTTCATTTTTTTATTATATAAATTCTGAGAGCGATACGGCGCATGTGAGATATTGTTTTGAGATAAAAACGGATGCTCAAGTGATCTACGCGGAATATGAAGTAGAGCTTTTGAAAAACGGGGCATCCAGCTTTTGCATTAGCAAAGAGAAGCTCAGTATGCGCGATTGTATCGAAGGAAAGAGGACAAAATTAACGCCTGTTTTTGATTATCATAAGGGTGAAAAGGAGCTATTCCGGCCATTAAAATACTTCAGTTATTTTGAGAGAGATATAGAAAGTATGGTGGCGTTAGGCATTGCACGGCAGGTGACAGAGAATTTTAATGAGGAAAAGCAGGTTTCAGAAGTGGGCTCATTTCTATTTTCGAAAAGAGCGCAGGATATTTTTGCAAAAGAAAAGGGAGAGATTGAAAAAATTTCCTATTTAAGCGGGATTTTGCAGGCTTATGGATTATATGATCTTACTGTGATAGAAAATGCTTATTATGCACTTCTGGCATTGAATCTGGATGCGATACCGATCAATATTGACTGGCCGGATGCAGTGAAGACGCAACCATCTGGCATTGTGCTGCGTCTTACGGACGTGAATGTGGTTCCTAAAACAATTTATCCCTATGTGTCGGGTACGATTGAGCAGATTAACATTGTAATGAAATCTCTGATCCCGGATCTGAAGCTGGAAATCTATAATGCTTTTGATAAGCTCATGGAGAACGGAAAGGATGGAGTTCAGTTTGAGATCATTACAACACGTGGAAATGCCAGGATTCCGCTTTTATATGAATCGGCAGGCATAAAGAAATTGATTTCCATTTGCAGTAGCCTGGTCGCGTGCTATAACAGGGAATCCTATTGTCTTGTTGTGGATGAGCTGGATTCCGGCGTTTATGAGTATTTGCTGGGAGAATGCTTAGAGGTTATGCAGGACAAAGCGAAGGGTCAGTTGATTTTTACCTCGCATAATCTGCGTCCGCTGGAAGTACTCGATAATGAATTTTTAATTTATACAACGGTCAACCCGGAGAACCGCTATATCAAGTCTGCCTATATCAAGAATACACAAAATATGAGGCTGTCCTATTTGCGAAGTATTAAGCTTGGCGGGCAAAAAGAAAAACTGTACAATGAGACAAATATTTATGAGATGGAGTTGGCAATGCGCAGGGCGGGAAAGGTAGGATTACATGGCTAAAAAGATTATCCTGCTCCTTGTAGAAGGACCGACAGATGAGGACTGCCTGGCACTGATCTATTCAAGGTTAGTGAAAGAACAGGACATAGAGTTTGATGTCCTGCATACCGATATTACGGCGGACGAGAATATGACCGTAAAGTATATTGAGGATAGGATTGAAAAAGAGATAGAAAACTATCTGGAAAAGAATCCGTTTATCAGGAAAAGTGATATTTTAAAAGTGGTCCAGATAATTGATACAGATGGTGCTTTTATTCCCCGTTCTCAGGTCAGGCAGTCCTCTACCGGAAAAACAGAATATTTTGAGACTCATATTGAAGCAAAGGATCTGGACCGTCTGATCCGCAGAAATATCAGTAAGCGCGCCATCGTGTATCATTTGGCGCAGTCTGAAAGCGTGGCGAATTATCCTTATGAGATTTATTACTTTTCCAGAAACATAGAGCATGTGCTGCATGATATCTCGCGGGATCTGACTGATGAGGAAAAGGAAGATCTGGCATTTGAAATAGCGGATCGGTACAGTGAGCAGCCGACAGATTTTTTGCGCCTGCTATATGAAGCGCCATTTTATGTTTCGGGTACTTATGAAGAGACATGGAAATTTATTATGGAAAACGGAAATTCCTTAAAGAGATATTGCAACATGGCAGTGTTTTTTGAAAAATTGGGAATTTCCATTGATCAAGCTTCGGATGCCTTTCCTTTTTAAGTTTGATTTTTGACAGGATTGCAGCCAGCGGCTGCTGTATGGTATAATCCAGAAAAAAGAATTTAAGGAGGCGGCATATGGCAATCAGATTTGACCGGGAGGCGGGGACCTTCACGCTCCACACGAAAAACAGCACCTACCAGATGAAGGTAGATGAGAACAAGGTGCTTTTGCACACATACTTTGGCGCTCTGACGGACGAGAGCGATTATTCGTACCTGATCGTGCCGGACGATCACGGATTCTGCGCACAGCCGGCAGGAGCCGGCGGCGACCGGCGCTACTCCCTCGATTTTTATCCGCAGGAGTATGCGGTGCACGGGAACGGCGATTTCCGGGTGAAGGCGCTCAAGGCCAGGCTGGTGGGGAAGGTGCCGGCGCTGGATCTTCGATATGAGTCGCACCGGATTCTGGAGGGCAAGTACACGCTGCCGGGGCTCCCGCATGCCTGGGCCGAGGACGGGGACGCGGTGCAGACGCTCGAGATCGTGCTCAGGGATCTGTATGAGGAGGTCTATGTGACGCTGCTCTACGGGGTGTACGAGGAGGAGAATCTGATCACGCGGGCGGCTGTGATTGAGAATCGCGGCGATACGGCGCTGGAGGTTGGCCGCGCGATGAGCCTGTGCCTGGATTTCCCGGAGGGGGAGAAGGACCTCGTAAACTTCTACGGGAAGCACGCCGGAGAGCGGCAGCCTGAGCGCAGGACGCTCGGCCACGGGATCACGGAGATCGCAAGCGGCAGAGGGACGTCGAGCCATCAGCACAATCCGTTTGTCATCCTCTGTGACCGGGATACGACGGAGGAGTCCGGAGCGTGCATGGCAGTCTCCTTGCTGTACAGCGGCAGCTTTCAGATCCAGGCGGAGGTCGACCAGTTTGACAGCGTGCGGCTGGTGTGCGGGATCAACGACGAGGATTTCTGCTGGACGCTGTCGAAGGGCGAGACGTTTGTGACCCCGGAGGCGCTGATCTCATATGCGGATGACGGATTGGGCGCGCTCACGAGAGGGCTCCAGCGGGCGATGTACCGCCGGCTGATCCGCAGCCCGTGGAAGGATCAGAGGCGGCCGACGCTCGTCAACAACTGGGAGGCGACGTACTTTGATTTCACGGGGGAGAAGCTTCTGGCGATCGCGCGCCAGGCGGCCAGGATCGGGCTGGATATGCTGGTGCTGGACGACGGCTGGTTCGGGAAGCGCAACGATGACAACTCCGGCCTTGGCGACTGGTACGTGAATGAGGAGAAGCTGGGCTGCACGCTCGGCAGCCTGGTGCAGCAGGTGAACGACCTGGGCCTGAAGTTCGGCATCTGGATCGAGCCGGAGATGGTCTCGGAGGACAGCGACCTGTACCGGGAGCACCCGGACTGGGCGATGACGATACCGGGCCGTGATCCGGTCCGCGGCAGGAATCAGCTGACGCTGGATCTGTCGAGGCGCGAGGTCATCGCGTACATGAAGGATTCGATTGACGCGCTGCTGGACTCGGCGAACATTGCATATATCAAGTGGGATATGAACCGCAGCGTGGACAATGTATTCAGCGCGGCCAATCCGGAACTGAGCCAGGGGGCTGTGCGCCACAAATACGTTCTGGGGCTCTATGAGGTGATGGAGCACATTCTGGAGAAGCACCCGGACCTTCTGATCGAGGGCTGCAGCGGTGGCGGCGGGCGGTTCGACGCGGGTATGCTGTACTACGTGCCGCAGATCTGGTGCAGCGACAACACGGACGCGATCGAGCGGCTGTGGATCCACCACGGGACGTCGTACGGGTATCCGATGTCGGCGGTGGCGGCGCACGTCTCTGTCTGCCCGAATCACCAGAACGGGCGCGTGACTCCGTTTAAGACGCGCGGAATCTGTGCGATGCAGGGCTCCTTCGGGTACGAGCTCGATCTGGGCAAGCTGACCGAGGAAGAGCTGCAGGAGGCAGGGGAGCAGATTGCGCTGTACAATGCGAACTACGATCTGTTCCAGCGCGGCGATTATTACCGCCTGAGCTCCCCGGCGGAGAACGGCGATTTTACCGCGTGGAGCTACGTGATGCCGGACGGCAGCCGTGCGTCCCTGAGCGTGGTCTACACCGACCTGCACGGGAACCCGAAGCCGCACCGGATCAAGTGGAAGGGCCTGATTCCGGATGCGCACTACCTGGTCGACGGGCGCGCGTACACCGGCGCAGCCTTGATGCACGGCGGCTTCGTGCTGCCCAGACCGGAGTGCAACTACGATTCGTATATGGCAGTGGCGGAGAAGGTGGAGGAGTAAATGATAATCGGTCAGGAAATATATCTCAAAGAATAATGAGATAAACACACAGCGTTCCCAAAACGGCATGAACTTCTTTTTGTATGAAAAAGTTTCCTGACGGAAGAGGAGGTTGCAAAATTGCCGGCAAATGCCACTGCTAATCAATCGCACAGATACCAGTCATTGTGGATTTGCCGCATTTTGCGACACTCTCTTCATTATTTTATAATAGTATAGTTGGTGTTTCTTGCTTTTCCATTCTGCTTTAGCAAGTTGTTTTTTACCATTTTCCTGATAACTCTGGAAGCGGTAGATGTACTTACTTCAAGCAATTCGATCACATCATTTCTTGTGACAGCGCCATGAGACCGGGCATATTCCAATACTTTTTCTTCATTGCTCAGGCTTTTTTCAGCCCCGGCAGAGCCTGCGATTGATTTTGCTCTCGGTACAGAAACATTTCCTGTTTCATATTTGGCGTTAATGTTGGGCAATGTGATCTTAAAGGCATTTTTGGTTGTTTCAATTGTCGGCTTTTCTTCCATGCCTCCGTATGCGTTCATAATCTTACCCATCCCGGTACCGTAAGCCTCAATCAAATGCAGACGGTAGAACACATTTGCAAGGTCCTGGTTTCTACATACGGAAATACCTACCATAATATCTTCCAAGTCGATTCCAGGCATCAATCCGCCAATCGATACAAATTCAATCCGGTCGGCATAAATACTGATAAGCGCACTGGCACGAAAGGAATAATCGCGGTGAACCAGGAGATTTAGCAATGCCTCCCGGACGGCAATTTCCGGGTAGTCCCTGACATCAATTCTCAACAGCTTTTCTATAGTTGCGCGGGTCTGATTGCGGAAGTCGATAAAGTCATAAACTTCGTTCATTTGCTGCATCAGCGATCCGGTGAATTCCCGGCGGTCTTTAAAAATTGTCTGATCCGTTCCCTGAAAAACAGCGACCTTGATGGTATGGACGCATTGATCGGATAGAAGCAGACCTAAGTTGGTGTAAAGGTTATCCCGGTCGATCAGCTTCAAAGTGCGCATTTGTTGCGGGCCGAAGTCTACTTCCCGAAGCACAAACTCTTTTTTGACGGTTTCAAATGTAAGTTCCTGATTTAAGCAACGCATAGCCTCAAAGCGATCTCCATCCGTTTCCTTAATCATACGACGGATCGCCGTGTCAGTGGCAGGAACGGAGGAATAGCCTTGTCTGACATATACGCCCTCTGGACGCATCCCCTTTTTGGCAAGATAGTAAGGGCGATCCGTTCCGCGCTGAATATCCACAGCAACAATTTCTTTTCCATCTTCCTCTATTGTTTGATAATGCAGAAACATTGTCACATCCGGTTTAATTGCATCCCTTACCATATTGCTGATCTGCAAAGAAACGCCGTCAGGATCATCAAGTCCGACTACTGTGCCGTCATCCTGAACGCCAATATACAGCTTTCCGCCGTCACAGTTAGCAAAAGCAGTAATTTCCTTTTTTATGTCGTCCACAACCGCTTCCTTCAGCTCTATGGTTTCACTTTCCCGAAAAAGCATAACGCGATCTCCTTTATCTCGATTTGCTGGCTACATTATAGCAAATCGGGTCAATCGGGTCAACTTGCCTGACCCGATTGACCCGATTTGACCTGATATTTTCATTAAGTTCGAAAAAGCAGGATATACATATTTCTCAGACAGTAAAGCTTCTCAGTTCTTCCAGATATTTCTCGGCGGCTTTTGAGTGCACCTGATATTTTTTCCATACGAGGTTCATGCCGACTTTTAACACCGGGGAGAGGGGGCGGAAGCAGAGGCTGCGGTCGCCGCAGGTGTGGATCAGGCGGTCGAGGGTGATGGCGTAGCCGATGCCTTCGTCGACGAGGATGGAGGCATTGTAGATCAGGTTGTAGGTCGCCGCGATATCGAGGGAGGCGAGCTCGCGCTGCAGCCAGAGTGCGAGCTGCCCGCCCTCGTGCTGCTGCCGGGAGAGGATCAGAGGCTTGTCCCAGAGATCGGGCGGGGTGATGGTTTCTTTTTCGGCGAGCGGAGAGTCGTGCCGCATCAGGACGCCCCAGGTGTCGCAGGCCGGGAGCCTCAGATGGTTGTACTTTGAGAGGTCGGTCGGGTCGAACAGGAGGCCGAAGTCGATCAGCCCGCGGTCGAGCTGCTCTGTGACGTTGCAGGTGTCGCCGCTGGAAATGTGAAAGTGAATCTGGGGATAATTCTGGCGCAGGCGGTAGGCCGCCTTTGCGAGCAGGTGGATCGCATCGGTCTCTCCGGCGCCGATGTAGATGTCTCCGGAGATTGTCTCATCCGAGAGCGAAATTTCGTTCTCGGTTTTTTTGACGAGTCCGAGGATCTCCTCGGCGCGGCGGCGCAGAATCATGCCCTCCTCGGTCAGGGTGATGCGCCGGCTGCCGCGGATGAAGAGTTGTTTGCCGAGCTCTTCCTCGAGTTCTTTGAGCTGGCGGGAGAGTGTCGGCTGCGACAGGTGCAGAAATTCCGAGGCGCCGGAGATGCTCTGCTCGCGGGCGACGGCGAGGAAATATTGTAGTACGCGTAGTTCCATGATGAAGGCTCCTGTGGATATATGATGGGGTAAAAGGTTGGGGGGGGCAGTTTGGCTGGCAGGACGAGAAGATTGCAGGGTCGTCTGAAAGCTCCGAATCGCTCGTCTACAAGCACTAGGGTCCCGGAAGACCTGCGCATCTGCCGCTGGCAACTCGCCAAATGTGCCTGATGCACATTTGTCTCAGACAGTGCCAGCTAAAAATCCTGCCGGAAGGCAGGATTTTTACAGATGCTCCGGTCTTCCGGGACCCAAGTGCTTGTAAAGACTCGCGATAGTCGCTTTCGGACGACCCTGCAATCTTCTCTGACAGTGGCTGGATGAGCTGTAACAGTGGCTGGATTTATATTTGATTGCGTCTGGAGGTACTGTAGCATGTAAAAGATATGCTTGTCAAGCATATAAACGTATTTGATATAAGCATTTGCTATTTGTGGAGTTCTGATTTATAGTGTACAGGAAGTATCTGCCAGCAGCAGGGTGCAGGATGCGGAGACGGTGGCTGGATGTGAGACTGGATGCAGGACGTAGAGACGGTGGGCCAATGGACAGGCCGATGCATTGGGTGCAGGAAAGGCCGCCGGGTGTGAGTGCAGATACGGTGAGGATGAGAAGGGGGTTCTGTGATGACAGAGCGTTTGATGGAAATTTTGGCGGATTCGTTTTTTAAGATACTGGTGCCGGGACTGACGATGACGATTCCGCTGACGGTGATTTCGTTTTCTTTTGCGCTGGTGATCGCGACGGTGACGGCGCTTGTGCAGTTTGCGAATGTCCGTGTGCTGCGTCAGCTGGCGCGCTTTTATATCTGGGTGGTCCGGGGGACGCCGCTGCTGGTGCAGCTCTATGTGATTTTCTACGGGCTGCCTGGGCTGGGGGTGCTGATTGATCCGTTTCCGGCCGCGGTGATTGTGTTCTCGATCAATGAGGGAGCGTACTGTGCGGAGACGATCCGGGCTGCGCTGGAGTCTGTGCCGGTCGGGCAGCTGGAGGCCGGGTACTGCGTCGGCATGTCGTATCTGCAGATTATCCGCAGGATTGTGCTGCCGCAGGCGATGCGCACGGCATTCCCGCCGCTGTCCAATTCTCTGATTGCGCTGGTGAAGGATACGTCTCTTGCGTCGAATATCACGGTGCTCGAGATGCTGATGGCGACGCAGCGGATTGTCGCGCGGACGTATGAGCCGCTGGCGCTGTACATCGAGGTCGGGCTGATCTATCTGCTGTTCTCGACTGTGCTCACGAAGCTGCAGCGGGTGGGGGAGAAGAAACTGAGTACGTACTGATTACATATGTCAGGAGTCATGCTTAGGATTCAGAGCAGGTCGGGAGCCATGATTAAAATTCTGTGTATGACAGGAGCGTACCGATGGTGCGAATAGGCGTGCAGGTAGCAGATGTGTCAGTTTTTTTGATTTATGCATGACAGCAGTGAATCAACTATCAGAGGGGGAGTCTTAGATGATGTTGGAGATCAGGCAGCTCCGGAAGGCGTTCGGAGATCTGGAGGTGCTCAAAGGAGTGGATCTGGAGGTCGATAAGGGCGATGTGGTCGCGATTCTGGGGCCGAGCGGCTCGGGCAAGACGACGATGCTGCGCTGCGTGAATTTTTTGGAGCGGGCGGACGGAGGCGAGATGATGTTTGACGGTGAGCGCTTCGACCTGCACCGGGCTGCGCGGCGGGATATTGCGCGGATCCGGAAAAAGACTGCGTTCGTGTTTCAGAGCTACAACCTGTTTCGGAACAAGACGGCGATTCAGAATGTGACAGAGGGCCTGATCATCGCCCGCAAAATGCCGAAGCAGCAGGCGGAGGAAATCGCGATGCGCGCTCTGGAGCGGGTCGGGATGGCGGACCGGCGGGATTATTATCCGAGCCAGCTCTCAGGCGGACAGCAGCAGAGAGTTGCGATCGCCCGCGCGCTCGCGGCCGACCCGGAGATTATTCTCTTCGACGAGCCGACGTCCGCGCTGGACCCGGAGCTCACCGGAGAGGTGCTCGCCGTGATGCGGCAGCTTGCCTCGGACGGCATGACGATGCTCGTCGTCACGCACGAGATGGGCTTCGCAAAAAATGTGTCCTCGCGCGTGATCTTTATGGAGAACGGCGTCGTCGTGGAGAGCGGTACGGCGCGCGACTTTTTCGAGCACCCGCAGCAGGAGCGCACAAGGGCGTTCATCCGGAACGTGAGCGGGGAGATGGACGCGTGAGATAGCGGGCGGACGGGAAGCGGATGAGCAGAGAGAAGGATGGAATCCGCGAGGAGAGACGAATACATGAGAGGGCGGGTACGAGAAAATTGGCGGCCTGTACGCTGTGATGAAAAAAGGGTTGGCATATTCAGCGGTTATCCTGGAGTATAGATGTGATCCTTGGATGGCTGTATGATATATGAGGATAGCGGATTGCGGAAACGCAAAAGGCGGGGCAATCCGTGTATCAGAGGGCCCGAAAGACCATGCGTTTCATAGCTGTATGAAGAGGCATGACTGGAGGACCCGCGAAACACCAGACAAGAGCAGTTTTCAATTTTATGGAAAAGAAAGGAAGGAATGAATCATGAACAAGAAGCACATTGCTGCAGGGGTGACACTGGCACTTTCTCTGACTGCCGCACTTCCGGGCGTCCGGGCGGAGGAGTCGGATCTGTTGGCGCGGATTCAGGAGAAGGGCGAGATCGTGATTGCGACGGAGGGAACCTGGGCTCCGTGGACCTACCACGACGAGGAGGACCAGCTCGTCGGCTACGATATCGAGGTTGCGCAGAAGATCGCTGACAAGCTCGGCGTCAAGGCGACGTTTGTGGAGGGGGAATTTGACGGCCTGCTCGCGGGGATCGATGCGGAGCGCTATGACATTATGGCGAACGGCGTGGAGATCACGGAGGACCGCGCACAGAAGTATGATTTCAGCGATCCGTACTGCTACATCCGCACCGCGATCATGGTGGCGGAGGACAACGACGAGATCACTTCGTTCGAGGATCTCGAGGGCAAGACGACGGCGAACACGCTGACGAGTACCTACGCGGCGCTCGCGGAGAGCTACGGCGCGAACGCGACGGGCGTGGACGACCTGAATCAGACGATCGAGCTGCTGCTCGCAGGGCGCGTGGACGCGACGCTGAACGCAGAGGTGACGTACTACGACTACAAGAAGGAGCACCCGGATGCTCCGGTCAAGATCGCAGCGCTGACGGATGACGCGTCACACGTCGCGATTCCGGTCCGCAAGGGCGAGGATTCCGCGAGCCTGATCGAGGCGATGAACGATGCGATCGCTGAGATGAGCGAGTCCGGCGAGCTCTCCGAGCTGTCCGTGAAATATTTCGGCAGCGACATGTCCCAGGATCCGAAGGCAGCGGCCGAGGCAGAGGCGGAGACGGAAGCTGTGAGCGAGGCAGAGACAGAAGCGCAGACAGAATAGTGCGAAGATTGCCGTACAGACTGGCGCCAAACGTGTGTAGAAAGCGCAACATTTGAAATACAGAGGTCTCAAACGCGACTGGAAGTAATGCAGGAAAGGTAAGCCGGAAAGGCCAGTTGCTGCAGAGCCGGCAGTGCCTGAGCGGACACAGAAGTCTGCCAGAAAAACGGAACACAGAGACGGAGCGGCGCGCAAAGTGCAGAGTTTTCTGCAGCTTTCATTCGGCCGCTCCCGGCACATCACTCCGGGAGGGAAATGGGTATGAAAAATCCGGAAAAGGATGAGATCATTCAAAATCTGAAGGATGCAGGCTGTGATGAGAAGACATGCGCCTCGGTCGCGGAGGATCTGACCGGAGGCAGAACCAGGGAGGGGCTGAAAGCGCTGGAGAAGCACCGGCGCGAGCTGCTCGACCAGGTGCATGAGGGACAGAAATGCATTGACTGCCTGGACTACCTGGTGTATCAGGTCCGGAAGGATCAGGAGGAATAAGCTTATGAAAATTGAAAATCCGATACTGCGGGGCTTTCACCCGGATCCGTCCCTGGTCGCGACGGATCACGGCTACTACATTGCGACTTCAACCTTTGAGTGGTTCCCGGGTGTGCGCATTCTGTACTCGCCGGATCTCGTGCACTGGACGCTGGTGTCGCACGGCCTGACGGATGACCGGAAGGTGGATCTGACGGGCGTCGACTCGGCGTGCGGAATCTGGGCGCCGAACCTGACCTGGGATGACGGTACGTTTTATCTGGTCTACACGATCGTCTACACGAACCGTCCGCGCTGCAAGGACACCTACAACTTTTACGTCACGGCGAAGGATGTGCGCGGCCCGTGGAGCGATCCGGTCGTGCTGAACCGCTCCGGCTTTGACCCGTCGATCTTCCACGACACGGACGGGAAAAAGTATCTCGTGAACATGACGATCGACTACGATCCGGCAAATATCCGCTTCAGTGGTATTGATATCCAAGAGCTGGACGTGGCGACGGGGACGCTGCTGGGCGAGCCGAAGCGCGTCTACCGCGGATCGTTCCGCGGCACGACGGAGGGGCCGAACGTGATGAAGCACGACGGCTGGTACTATCTCGTGTGCGCGGAGGGCGGCACGGAGTTCGGCCACTGTGCGGTGATCCTGCGTTCCAGGAATGTCTGGGGACCGTATGAGGACTGCCCGGCGAACCCGGTCATCACGTCCTCTGGCAAGGACTGCCGGCTGCAGAGGGCCGGACATATGCAGGCGATCCAGAGCAGGGACGGCGGCTGGTACATCGCGCATCTGTGTTCCCGCCCGCTCGACGACTGCAGCATCCTGGGGCGCGAGACGGCGATCCAGAATGTGGAGTGGACGAAGGACGGCTGGCTGAAGCTCTCGGCGAACGACGACGCATCGCCGGAGGACTTCTATGAGGTGCCCGACGAGCCGGATCTCGGATGGGAAAATGCGGCGGCGATCCCGACAGGCAGCATGGAAAAAGCGCTTGCCGGGCGCCCTGATGAGGTGCGCTACACGTTTGAGGACGGAGAGATCCCGCTGGACTTCCTGACGCTGCGCCGGTCGTTTGCGACAAACGGTATCTCGGTGCAGAATGGAAAGCTGCAGATTGTGGGCGGCTGCTCGCCGATGTCGAAGTTCGGGCAGGGACTGGCCGCACGGACGCAGGAGAGCCTGGACTGCGATTTCACCGCGGTGATGGAGTTTGCACCGCGCCACCGGAACCACCTGGCCGGCATGGTCGTCTACTACAACTACGACAATTTCTACTGGCTGTTCGTCACGCGGGAGGGGGAGCAGACGGTGATCCGCGTCTGGTCGGATGTGAACCGTGAGCTTGCGGTCGAGGCGCCGGTCGCACTGCGCCGCCCGGACCGTCCGATCACCTTGCACGCAAAGATCCGCCGCGAGAAGCTGCAGTTCTGTTTCCGCGAGGAAGGAGACGAGCAGGAGACGATGATCGGAAGCGTGCTCGACATGCACAACATCTCCGATGAGCACGTCGTCGGAAACGGCTTTACCGGCTCCATGCTCGGCGTCAACTGCGCAGATCTGCAGGGAGACGGCGTGAGCACGTCGTTCTCGGAGATTGTGTACAGCGAGCGGGTGTAGCCGTAGCTGCAGAGCGGTGAGAATTGTGAGAAATGTGAGGGTGTTGCAAAATGCAGCGCCCTCTTTTATGTCCTGCACGCAGGTAGCCGAGTAGCCATGTGGAGATTTTGCATGAATTAGAAAAATGGGAGTTTGTATTCTACCTGTAAGTCTTGCTGAGGGCAGCTTCCTGTAGTAAAATGAACGCGGGGAAGTTTGAGCAAAGTCGAAGAAGATGATCGAAGACAAAGGAGACACTCAAATGAAAATCGTAGAAAAGGAAGAGGTATTTGCGCGTTTGGACATGGCGACCTGCATTGGGCTGATGCGGGAGGCGATGATGCTGCTGGAGGAGGGCAAGGCGATGCAGCCGGTGCGCTCGATCTGCAAATTTCCGCAGGGAGAGGCGTTTGGCTTCATGCCGGCGTATCTGGGGAAGGAGGACTGCTTCGGCGCGAAGGTGCTGAGCGCGTTTCCGCAGAACGCGGGAACCGGCTATCCGTCGCACATCGGGTATGTGATCCTGTTTGAGTCTGTGCACGGCACCTGTGTCGGCATGGCGGACGCGGGCGCGATCACACAGATCCGCACCGGGGCCGTCAGCGGCGTGGCGACCGACCTGCTCGCGCGCAAGGATGCGAAAAAACTCTGCATCATCGGCACGGGCGCGCAGGGGCGCTCGCACCTAGAGGCGATGCTGACCGTCCGCCCGCAGATCGAGGAGGTGCGCGTCTATGACCTGAATCCGCAGTCGGCCGAGCGCTACCGGGAGGAGATGGAGGCAAAATTTGGCAGGAAGATCACGATCTGCAGCTCCGTGCGCGAGGCGGCGCAGGACTGCGATATCGTCTGCACGGTCACGCCGAGCAAGGAGGCGTATCTGACGAGGGATATGATCCGGCCGGGCGCGCACGTCAATGCGGTGGGAACCTTCTCCCCGACGACGCGCGAGGCGGCCTCGGACCTCGTGGCGGCGAGCGCGCTGTACGCCGACCAGGTCGAGGCGATGAAGAAGGAGTCCGGCGAGTACCTGATCCCGCTCTCCGAAGGGCTGATCACGGAAGCGCACATCCGCGGCTCCATCGGCCAGGTCCTGCTCGGCCAGGCCCCCGGCCGCACCGACGACGATCAGATCACCCTGTTCGACGCACTCGGGCTGGCGGTTGAGGATGTGATCTGCGGAAGGTATCTTCTGGCGTGACAGGCGAGGATGTGTTTCTGGTTATTCTCTTTACATGAAAAAGAGATGTGATTCAACAGGAATAGAGGACAGAAGAATATTTTAGGATCATTTTCATATCCCAGAAAGTAAATCATCCGAAATGTCGATCGCACCTCTTACATTCCAAACCTGCATGAGCTATAATGAGATAAAACATTATTCGCGGAAGATAAGGAGGCATAGCTTATGGGGATCTGCACGGAGAACGTACCGAAGCGCAGGCTGTATTCCGGAGAAGAGATACCGGCGATCGGACTGGGGACGTTTGGCTCGGATAAGTATGGTGCGCAGCAGGTGGCGGATGCGGTATACGGCGCAATCGGGGCCGGCTATCGGCTGATCGACTGCGCCGCGGTCTATCAGAATGAGGAACAGGTAGGAGCTGCCATAAAGAGGGCGGTGGAGGAAGGCACGGTAAAGAGAGAGGAGCTGTTCATCACGTCGAAGGTGTGGAACGATCAGCACGAGCATGTGATCGAGTCCTGCAAAAAGAGTCTGCGGGATCTGCAGCTGGACGTGATCGACCTGTATTTCGTACACTGGCCATTTCCGAACTATCATGCGCCGGGCTGTGACGGAAATGCCAGAAACAAGGATTCGCGGCCTTTTAGCACAGAAGAGTTCATGAGGACTTGGAGACAGTGCGAACAGCTGGTGGACATGGGACTGGCGCGCTATATCGGAATGTCCAACATGACTGTGCCAAAGCTGAAGGAGGTGCTGCCGCTGTGCCGGATCCAGCCGGCAGCCCTCGAGATGGAATGCCATCCGTCCTTCCAGCAGCAGGAGCTCTACGATTATGCAGTTGCCCACCAGATCCAGCCGGTGGGATATTGCCCGATCGGTTCCCCGTCGCGGCCGGAGCGGGACCGCACAGAGCAGGATGTGGCCGATACACAGCTGCCAGAGATTGTGGAGATCGCAAAGGCGCACAAGGTGCATCCGGCGGTCATCTGCCTGAAATGGGCAGTTCAGAGAGGGCAGATCCCGATTCCGTTTTCAGTCAAGGAGCCTCAGTATACGTCCAACCTGAAGTGCGTGACGGAGGACCCGCTGACCGAGGAGGAGATGAGGCTCATTCAGGGAGTGGATAAAAACTGCCGCCTGATCAAAGGCCAGGTATTTCTCTGGGAAGGCGCCGGCGGCTGGGAAGATCTGTGGGATGTAGAGGGCGTGATCACGAGGTAGAGCGGGAGGAATCACCGCATATGCAGTGATTCGTTACTGTTCCCAGACTTCTGTCCCGAGCAGAAGGAACACGTTTTCGAGTGCAAACTGTACATTCTTTTAAACAATCAACGTACTATATGCACATTGAAGCACTTCTCGTTTTATGCTAGACTACGCATATCAAACAACGGCACAGCGCGTCGTCTGTGCCGCTTTTTTCACCCGAAACGCATCAATGCATTACTATTTGAAAGTGTCGCAGAGCCGAAGCCCTTACGGATACGAGTCGATCCGGTTGTCGAATCAATCCGGTTGTCGGGACGATCCAGTTGTCGAAATGATCCGGTTGTCGGGACGATCCGATTGGCGGAACAATCCGGCAGGCGGGACGGCGCGTCAGGCGATGGGGTGCGGCAGGCGGTTTTTGAGCCGGCGGCAGGGAGGCGTGCGGGTGGTGGGAAGCACAAACGAAGGAGGATTTTACTATGAGAAGAAGCTGTGTGCTGCTGACGGCTGCGGCATTGACCGCGAGCCTGCTTCCGATGACCGTACTGGCAGACGGAGAAAAAACGATCCGCGTCGGAGTCGGCTACGACCCCGTTACTTTAGACTTTGCTGAACTGAATGCCGACCCGGCGACGGATATGGATATGATGATCGGCGAGACCCTGATCCGCAACAAGAACGGCGAGTACGTCGGCGGACTGGCCGAGAGCTGGGAGGTCAGCGAGGACGGAAAGGAATGGACGTTCAAGCTGAAGGAAGGCCTGACCTACAGCGACGGCACGACCCCGATCACGACCGAGGACCTTGTGTATGCGGTGAAGCGTGTGCTGAACCCGGAGGAGGGACACAACAATTCGGACTCCGCGCTCTGCATTGCAAATGCGGCATCGTATTTCAACGGCGAGTGCGGGTTCGAGGAGGTCGGCATCGAGGCGATCGACGATCTGACGATCAAGTATACATTTGAGAATCCGCAGTACGAGGTGAGCTTCGTGGGCACGAGCGTGTACGCTCCGCTCGAGGAGTCCTTCGTGTCGGAGCTCGGCGTCGAGTACGGAAGCTCCGCGGAGAAGACGCTCTGCAGCGGTCCGTATGTCGTGAGCGACTGGGTGTCCGATTCGAGCGTGACACTGATCAGGAATCCGAACTACTGGGATGCGGAGAGCATCCAGATTGACAGCTTTGAGTTTATCGTGGGAGCGACCGGGGACACCGGCGTCGACATGATGCTCGCAGGCGAGCTTGACCTCTGGCCGGCAGGCAATGCGGCGCAGAAGCAGGTGATGACCGACTCCGGCTACGTCTCCTGTATCGCGAACACTTCCTACCAGGGATTGAACATCAACCACGCGGGCAAGACGGAGGAGACGGGACTCTTCCTCGGAAATGCGAATTTCCGCCGCGCGATCAGCTATGCGATCGACCGCAGCGCACTGTGCGCGTCCGTCATGACCGGCTACATCCCGGCGAACCGTCTGGTGACCCCGACCGAAAAGGGAGTCGAGGGAACCTTCCAGGAGGAGTACCCGTACGAGGGCTGGCCGGCAGCGGCGGACCCGGAGCAGGCGAAGGCGTATCTGGACGCGGCGCTTGAGGAGCTCGGCAAGACGATCGAGGACGTACCGGCGATCGAGCTGCTCTGCTTCGACGCGCAGGGCTCCATTGACACCCTGAGCGCAGTGCAGGATATGCTGCGCACGAACCTCGGCATCGAGACGGTGATCAACCCGCAGACGATCCAGGTCATGGTCAGCAACGCGATGAGCGGCGACTACGATCTGTGGTACGGCGGCAACACGGTCGAGGAGCCGGACGCGCTCGAGGGCTTCCTGGACAGCTTCACGAGCGACTACCTCGCGACCTCACCGCTGCGCGGCTACAGCAGCGAGGAGTTCGACGCACTCTACGACAAGGCGCTCTCGGCAGCGACGATCGAGGAGAGACGGGCGAACTTCTTTGAGGCGGAGAAATTCTTCTGCGAGAATACGCTCTCCCTTGTCTTCGGATGGTCCGAGGGCGGATACTTCTACGACAGCAAATATGAGAACCTTTACTATCTCGCGGGCACGCCGATCTTTACCTATATGAATGTCGCGGAGTAAAGATGTTACTGTTTACGTATCGCGAAGTATGTTGCTGCGCGCGGCCAGGATGACCGTGAATAGTAATGTAAAGATGGCGATTCCTGCCAGGCGAGATGTGCGGGACGGTCTGCAGCCGACAAGGGCGCAGACAGGGGGGATGTCCCGCAAGCATTGGATCAGAGGAAGCGCACCGCTGCCGGGGCCTCGGCAGCGGCGCGCTTCCTTATAATAGACGTAACTGCCTGCCTGGTATCGCGTATCGCAGATAACGGTACCAAATCACTTGAAAAAGCATTCTGTGTGTTTGGCGCTGTTATTTATTGAACGCGATGCCTGCAGGCACCGGAGGAGACGCATGGTAAGATATATCGGACAAAAAGTGTTAATCGCGCTCGCGACGGTCTTCGTCCTCGCGACCGCGACCTTCTTCCTCATGAAGCTGATTCCCGGCGACCCGTTTGCCAACGACAAGGTCTCCGTCGCCGTCCAGGAGAAGCAGCGCGAATACTATGGCCTCGATCGGCCTGTGGCGGTGCAGTATGTCACCTACATGAAGAACCTTCTGCACGGCGATCTCGGCTATTCGATGAAAAAGACCGGGCGCACGGTCGTCGACATCATCCGGGAGGCGTTCCCGGTGTCGGCGAAGCTGGGCCTGTTTTCTCTGCTGATCAGCGAGGCGGTCGGCATCCTCTTCGGCATCCTCTGCGCGCAGTTCCGCGGAAAGTGGCCGGACTATCTGCTGATGGTGGTCGCAATTCTGGGCATCGCGCTTCCGAGCATGGTGCTCGGCCCGATCGTCCGCTATCTCCTCGGCGTCAAGCTGCAGATTCTCCCGGTCTCGGGCTGGGGCAGCTTCAAACAGATGCTGATGCCGGCCTTCGTGCTCGGGCTCGGCACGATCGCCGGGAATACGCGCAGCATGCGTGCGAGCATGCTCGCGACGACGACGCAGGACTATGTGAAGACCGCGCAGGCGAAGGGGCTGCCGCCCGTCAAGGTCGTCCTGCGCCATCAGCTGCGCAATTCCCTGGTGCCGATCATCCCGAATCTCGGCGGCCAGATCGCGGGCGTGCTGATGGGCTCGTTCGTCGTGGAGAGCATGTTCCTGATCGGCGGACTCGGCCGTTACTTCGTGGACTCGATCACGAACCTCGACTACCCGCTGATCATGGGGCTGACCATCTTCTACGGGGCTTTTCTGGTGACGATGAATCTGCTCGTGGACATCCTGTACGGCCTGATCGACCCGAGAATCCGCATGAAGTGAGGTGGCAGCATGAACAAAAAGAATGATAGCATAAAATTTGCGCCCGACGATTTCGCCCCGCTCCCGGACTCGGAGAAGAACGGGGAGCAGCTGGCGCGGAAAAAGACGTCCTACTGGCGGGATGTCTGGAGAAATTTCCGCAAAAACAAGGCGGCGATGGCGAGCCTCGTGCTCATGGCGCTGATGGTGCTGCTCGTGCTGGCCGGGCCGGAGATCAGCGGCTACAATTACTATTCCAATGATTACAGTGCGGTCAACCAGCTGCCGGGACATGCGCACTGGTTCGGCACGGACAGTCTCGGGCGCGACCTCTGGACGCGCGTGTGGGCAGGCGGCCGGGTCTCTCTGCTGATCGCGATCCTCGCGACGCTGATCCCGGAGCTGATCGGCATGGTCGTCGGCGGGATCTCCGGCTACTTCGGGGGAAAGGTCGATATGGTGATCATGCGCGCGATCGACGTGCTGATGGGGATTCCGAGCCTGATCTACATGATCCTTCTGATGATCGTGCTCGGCTCGGGCAATATCGCAACGCTCGTGATCGCGATGAGCATCACCGGCTGGATGGGCAGTGCACGGAGCACCCGCGGCCTGATCCTGCAGCTGAAGACGCGGGAGTTTGTGACGGCGTCGGAGACGCTGGGCGCATCCCCTGCGTGGGTCATCGCGCGCAGGCTGATCCCGAATACCCTGGGCATCCGGGTGGTCGGCATCACGATGTCGCTGCCGAGCGCGATTTTCTACGAGGCGTTTCTGAGCTACATCGGGCTGGGCGTGACGCCGCCGACGCCGAGCTGGGGACAGCTCGTGAAGGCAGCGGGCGAGGTATTCCGGTACTATCCGTATCAGTTCCTGATCCCGTGCGCGTGCGTGGCGCTGACGATGCTCTGCTTTAATCTGATCGGCGACGGGCTGCGGGACGCGCTGGATCCGCGGCTGCGCTCATGAGGGAGGTTGTCATGGAGAACAGAAAATTATTGGAAGTCAAAGATCTGGTGGTCCATTTTGACACCTTTCAGGGGGCGGTGCAGGCAGTGCGCGGCGTCTCGTGGTATCTGAAGGAGAAGGAGACCGTCGCGATCGTCGGCGAGTCCGGCTGCGGCAAGACGGTCTCGATCCAGACGGTGATCGGCCTGAACCCGCGCAAAAACGGCAGTGTCCGCGGCGGTGAGGTGCTATTCGAGGGTAAGGATCTGCTCGCGCTGACGCAGAAAGAAATGAGGGAGTACCAGGGAAATCAGCTCTCGATTATTTTTCAGGATCCGTTCACGTTCCTGAACCCGACGATGACGGTCGGCGAGCAGATCATGGAGCCGTACCTGCTGCACAGCCGGGCATCCAGGCAGGAGGCGCGGGCACGGGCGCTGGAGATTCTGCGGCTGATCTCGCTGCCGAATCCCGAGGAGACGATGAAGCGGTATCCGCACCAGCTCTCCGGCGGCATGCGCCAGAGAGTGATGGTCGCGATGGCGCTGATCTGCGATCCGAAGATCCTGTTTGCCGACGAGCCGACGACGGCGCTGGACGTGACGATCCAGGCGCAGATCATGGAGCTGATGAACGGCCTCAAGGAGAAACTCAATACGTCGATTGTGCTGATCACCCATGACATGGGTGTGGTCGCGAACATGGCAGAGCGCATTTATGTGATGTACGCGGGCAAGATCGTCGAGCACGGGGATGCGGAGACGGTCTTCCATCACCCGAAGCATCCGTACACCTGGGGGCTGCTGGGAAGCGTGCCGCGGCTCGATGAGCGGATTCAATCGGAGCTGTACTCGATTCCGGGCACGCCGCCGGATCTGATCGCGCCGCCGAAGGGCTGTGCGTTTGCGGCGCGGTGCCGGTACGCGAAGCAGATCTGCAGGAAGTGCGAGCCTCCGCGGATTGGATTCGAGGAGCCCGAGCACTATGCGTACTGCTGGCTGAACCATCCGGAGTGCATCCGGCGCAACGGAGTGACGGTAAGGGAGGAGGAGTGAGATGGCGAATCAAGTACCGCTTCTGGAGCTGAAGCATGTAAAGACCTCCTTTAAGGTGCCGCAGGGCGTGCTCAAGGCGGTCAACGGCGTGAGCCTGACGATTTATAAGGGCGAGACGGTCGGCCTTGTGGGGGAGTCCGGGTGCGGAAAGAGCACGCTGGGAAAGACGATCCTGCGCCTCTACCGCCCGGATGAGGGCCAGGTGCTCTACGAGGGGCGTGATATCTGGTCCTACCGCGGCAGGGAGAAGAAGCAGTATACCCGGAAGGTGCAGATGATCTTCCAGGACCCGTATGCGTGTCTTGATCCTCTGAGTGTCGTGAGCGATATCGTCGCGGAGGGGCTGCGGATCCATCGGATGTACGAGGGACAGGCGCTGGAGGACCGGGTGACGGAGCTGCTGCAGATGGTTGGTCTCGGGCGGGAGCACGCCAGCCGCTTCCCGCATGAGTTTTCGGGCGGGCAGCGCCAGAGAATCGGGATCGCGCGGGCTCTGTCGCTCGAGCCGGAGCTGATCGTCTGCGACGAGCCGATCTCCGCCCTGGACGTGTCGATTCAGGCGCAGGTGGTGAATCTGCTGAAGAAGCTGCAGAAGGAGATGGGGCTGTCGTACCTCTTTATCACGCACGATCTGTCGATGGTGCGCCAGATCTCGAACCGGATCGCGGTCATGTACCTCGGCTCGCTCGTCGAGATCGCCGACAGCGAGGATATCTACCTGAAACATTATCACCCGTACACGAAGGCACTGCTCTCGGCGATCCCGATCGCGGATCCCGCGGTCGAGCGCAGCCGGAGGAGGATCCTGCTCGGCGGCGATGTGCCAAGCCCGGTGAATTTGCCGAAGGGCTGCAGCTTCTGCGGCCGCTGCCCGGACGCGTGCGACCAGTGCAGACGGGAAGCGCCCCAGCTGCGCGAGATCGAGCCGGGGCATTTTGTGGCGTGCCATCTGGCGGGGGCGAAAAAAACCGTCCAGAAGTGACGGAAGTGGATACCTGTGTCTGCGAGATTGGACACACAGCCACTGCTATGCAGCGGTTTGCAGCAGAGACATATGCATTTGTGGTATAGGTGTCATAGGCTGTGTGTGTTTCAAAAATCATGCTGCCGATATGCAGAAATCAGGTTTCCAGGAAGAACCGGTAAATTTTGAGCGCCGCCTGCAGGTGGAAGAGGAGCTCCGGGTCCTCGAGGGGTGCGCCCAGGATTTTCTCGATCTTGTCGAGGCGGCCCAGCAGCGTGTTGCGGTGCAGGTAGAGCTCGCGGGCAGCCTGCACCTTGTTGCAGCGGCAGTGCAGGAAGACGGAGAGCGTCTCGAGCAGGGCGCTGTTGTTTTCCCGGTCGTACTGAAGCAGGGGGTCGAGGACGCCGGCGGCGTACTGCTTCGGGTACTCGGCGTTCGGGATCTCGTAGAGCAGCTGGTAGAAGCCGAGCTCGCGGTAGCAGATCAGGCGGCCCTCCGGCGTCAGCAGGTGGGAGGAGAGCAGGCAGCGCTTGGCCTGGATGAAGGAGCGCTGGATTTCGCTGAGCTTTGAGCCTCTCTGCCCCTTTCCGACGAGAAACTGGGCGCCCGGGAACTGGGATTCGAGGCGCACACAGAGCTGGCGCATATAGCGATCGATCTTTGCCTCGGCGGAGACCGAGCTGATCGGGAAGATAAAGATACTGGAATCATTCCGGCCGACGTGCCAGCCGATGTCGAGCTCGCGCCGCGTCAGATATTCCGCCTTGGCGGCAAGCGAGCGGAAAAAGTCGCTGCGCGATTCGAGAAAATGAGAGTCGTGCCTTGCGGCGAGCGCCTGAAAATATTCGTCGGCGTTCACGAACTGCAGGATGTAGACGCAGTACGTCTTCGTCGGCACGTAGCCCAGGAAGAGCGCCTTGTTCAGCGTCGCGAGCTGTGAGGTGTCCGTGTACTCGAAGAACAGGGAGTCCCAGAAGTACGAGGCGTCCAGGAGCTTCCGGTCCCGCTTCTGGATCAGGTCGATGATGTCCTTCGTGATGGAGTTGACGTAGGCGCGGCTCGTGATCGCGAAGACCGGCAGCGCGAGCTCATCGGCGAGGGCGGCGAGGTCCTCATCCAGATTTTTCTCGAGAATGTAGTGCTCGCCGACGAGAAACAGGATCCCGGCGCAGTCATTTTCCGCCGCCTCGCGCACGAGCTGGTGCAGGGAAATTTTTTCGATTTCCATGTTTGCGCCGTAGTAGATCAGAAATTCACCGCCGCAGACCCACTCGCTGATCGGCGGACAGAGGATCATATACGGCCAGGTGACGGTGTGGTTCAGCCCGGCGCTCCCGCCGATCAGGCGCATCTGGCTCAGGGAGGACAGGGACAGAAGATCGTTTGTAGTAGCCATAGGGAGAGGTCCTTTCTTTTTGTTTGTTGGGGTGCGCAGACGGAGATCAGGCCGAACTGCTTTTTGATCCCAACCTCATAATAAGAAAAAAAGTACAGGTTTGCAAGCATCAAAATACACCGGAGCAGACGGCTGCGCCAGGGTTTTTGGCCATACTGCGCGAATCGCGGGGGAATGGACACGCGGACAGGGCTGCGGACTTGCGTTTTGCAGGCAGGCGAGAAAGGATAAAATACAGTCAGGGAGAGAGAGCATGAGAAAGGTATTTCTTGGGAGAGTGATCGACGGCGTTTCGCCGGATGCGATCGAGGACGGTGCGGTCGTCGTGGAGGGAGAGCGCATCGCCTATGCAGGGGCGCGCAGCGGGTATGAGCCGCGCCCGGGCGACCAGATATTCGGGGCGGAGAACGGGACGGTGCTTCCGGGATTTATAGACGCGCACATCCATCTGACGGGGAGCGAGAGCATCCACCGCAGCGGCAGCGGCGCGTACGATCTGCTCCTGACCTCGGTGCGGGATTTGCAGGATCTCGTAAACGCAGGCGTCACCGGGGTGCGCGACATGAGTGTGTTCGGGAGACCGCTGCGCGACGCAATCCGGAAGGGAAACATCGTCGGGCCGAGGATTTTGCCGGGCGGCAGGGTGATGAGCATCACCTCAGGGCACTGCGACGACGATCCGGAGCTCACGCCGGAGGAGCAGAACCGCAGGTCGCTGTCCGGCTATCTGGTGGACGGGCCGGAGAGCTGCTACCGCGCGGCCAGGATGCAGTTCCGCGAGGGCGCGCAGTTCTTGAAGATCTGTGCGACGGGCGGCGTGTCATCCGCGCTCGACGATTACAACGATGTGGAATTTTCTCCGGAGGAGCTGCGCGTCCTGGTCGAGGAGGCGGCGCGCCACGGCACTTATGTGAGTGCGCACTGCACCGGGGCTGCCGGGCTGAAGCAGGCCGTCCGCTGCGGCGTCAGGAGCGTTGAGCACGGTGTGATGCTCGACGAGGAGGGCGCGGCGCTGATGGCTGAGAAGGAGGTAATGCTCGTGACGACGCTCTCCGTGGCGCTGGGCCTTTGTGAGATGCACGGCCTGCCGGAGCATATGCGGCGCAAGGCGGTCGGCGTGAGGGAGGCGGCGATGCGCGCATTTTCGCTGGCGCGCAGATACGGCGTGCGCGTGGCACTGGGCACGGACTATTCCAATTCCCCGAACACCCCGTTCTCGGAGATCGGAAAGGAATTCTACAGCCTGACGCGCTGCGGCTACACGCCGATGGAGGCGATCTGGGCCGGGACGAGAAATGGCGCGCGGTTGATGCGGATGGAGCAGGAGATCGGCACCCTCGAGGCCGGAAAGCTCGCGGACCTCGTGCTCGTGCAGGGCAATCCGCTGGAGGATATCCGATTGCTGGGGCACGCGGAGAATGTGCAGACGGTGATGATCGGCGGAGTGGTTGTGAAGCAGCAGTGAGGGCGGCGTAGTCTGTGAGATAGAGAAGAGAAAGCTTGTAAGGTGGATTCTGAGATAGAGAAGGGAAAATCTGTAAAGCGGATTCTGAGATAGAGAAGGGAAAATCTGTAAAGCGGATTCTGAGATAGAGAAGAGAAAGCCTGTGAGGCGGATTCTGTGAGATAGAAAAGGGAAAGTCTGTGAGACAGATCATGTAAGATATGTGAAATAATACCCGCAGGTTGGGACGCCGGACGGTCGGCGGCAAGTGGTTTGAGAGGAGGATAGGCGTATGCCTGAGAATGCAACATATGCAAGAGTGCTGGAATATGCGGCCGGGCTCGGGGCGGAGTTCGCGGAGCTGTTTGTGGAGGACCGGGAGGAGACGAATATCCCGATGGCGCAGGGGAGGCTGCTCGGTGTGAAGAGTCTGCGGATCTACGGAGCCGGTCTGCATCTGATCAATGGGCGGCAGCGGGTTTATGTCTATACGAATGATACCTCAGAGGAGTCGCTGCTGCGGCTGGCCAGGCGCGGGGTGGAGATGCTCGCCGAGAAAAAGCGCGCGGCAGCTGCAGGGCTCGTCCTTGAGGAGCACATTTTCCACAATCCGTGTCCGGTCGTCCGTTATCCCGGTGAGGTGCAGGCGGCAGAGAAGATTCGGATGCTCCGGCTCGCAGATACCGCGGCGCGGTCGGCGGGACCGGCGGTGCGCTCGCTGAGCCTCAGCTATTTTGACACGGATCAGCGTGTCGTGATCGCGAATACGGAGGGACTGTTGGCGCGCGACCGCCGCGTGACGACGCGCGTGCGGATCAGCCCGGTAGTCGAGAACGAGAAGGGAACGTACGGGAGCATGGGTGAGTACACGCGCGCCCAGGGCTTTGAATCGTTCCGGGACACCGGCGCGTATGAGGAGGCGGCGCGGGATGCCGTGTGCAGCGCGGACCGGATTCTGCGCGCTGACACCGTGAAGCCGTGTGTCGTGCCGGTCGTGGTGGCGGCCGGGGAGGGGACGCTGTGGCATGAGAGCTGCGGCCACTCGCTGGAGGCGACGGCGATCGCGTCGGGCAGCAGCGCCTTTGTGGGAAAGCTCGGCATGCAGGTTGCGAGCCCGAAGGTGACGCTGATCGACGACGGCACGCTGGCGGGGCAGTACGGCTCGAGCGCGATCGACGACGAGGGCCATCCGAGACAGAGAAATGTGCTGATTGAGAACGGCGTGCTGAAGGGTTATCTGTGCGACCGCTATCACGGCAGGCTGATCGGGATGGAGAGCAGCGGCAGCGGGCGCAGGCAGAATTACACGTATGCGCCTGCCTCGCGGATGTCCAACACGTTTCTCGCGGAGGGGGACGACGACGAGGAGGAGATGATCCGTTCTGTGGCGGAGGGCCTGTACGTGAAACGGATCGGCGGCGGATACGGAGGTTCGCAGTTTGCGCTCGCGGTGCAGGAGGGCTACTGGATCAAGAACGGACAGCTCGACCGGCAGGTGAAGAACCTGACCCTGACCGGCAGCGGTATCGACGTGATCAGCCGGATTGACCGCGTCGGCAGACGGATGAAACTGGAGGGCGGCAGCTTTTGCGGTGCAGTCTCGGGGCTCGTCCCGACGACCACTCCGCAGCCGATGTGCAGGATCAGCGAGATGGCGATCGGATAGGAGGCAGCGCGATGAGAGAACTGGACGGATACCGCGCGGTGATGCGCAGGATCGCAGATGCGGCGGAGAAGAGGAAATCAGACGGGCATGTGCAGGACGAGGAAAATGATCTTCAGAGTACGCGTGTGACAGACAACAGCAGCTTAAATGCGTGTACGGAAGAGAACAGCCGTATAAATAGGTATGCGGTGTATGACAATAGGCAGGATGCATGTGCGACAGACACCAGTTGCATGACTACATGTGTGGCAAATGACAGCTGTTCGAATATCCAATGTAGGCAAATGTATGCCCATATCCGCGAGGCTGAGGCTGAGGCGGAGAAAACGGTGCGTGTCGAGGCGACGGTCGAGGGCGGCGTGACGAGGAGCATGAGCTTCTCCGAGAAGACTGAGCTGTACGTGCGCGCGACCGGGGAGCGGACGGGGCTGGTCTACACGGAGAAGCTGGATGCCGACCCGCGGGAGACGGTGCTGCAGGCGTATGAGAACGGGCAGCTCGGAGAGACGGCCGAGGAGATGAACACGTCGGACTGCCGCGGCGCGCTTGGCACACCGTGCCGGGAATACAGCGCGGCGGAGCTGAACGCGTTTGCAGCTTCGCTTGAGCGAGAATTGACGGAGGGCTGCCCCCGCGCGGACCGGGCGGAAGTGCGGGCATCGCAGTTGATTTCCCGGATAGGTGTGGTAAACTCTAGAGGAGCTGACATCAGCGGGCAGGCAGGCCGCTTCGATGTGACTGTCCGCATTCCGCTGAAGGACGATCCGATGAAGAGCTACGAGGAGACCGTGACAGGTCAGAGGCTCGAGGAGATCCGTGCGCCGTATTTTCTTGCGCAGCATCGCGAGTGGGAGCAGACGGTGCTGCCCGAGACGGCCGCGTTTGAGCCGGGAACGTACCGGACGGTGCTCGGCAGCCAGGCGGTGAACTTTATTCTGACGACGGCCTGGCAGCTGTTTTCCGGGAAGCGGGTCGCGGACGGCACGAGCCCGCTCTCGGGCAGGCTGGGGCAGAAGGTATTTGCGGATGGAATCACGATCCGCGACTATAAGGAGAACGGTTACCCGTTTGTGATCGACGCCGAGGGCACGCTGTGCCGCGATGTGCCGCTGGTGGAGAATGGCGTGTTCGTCGGCTGCATGCAGAATCTTGCGAGCGCGAAGCTCTTCCGGGAGCTGGGAACGGGCGGCGCGGCAGATCGTGTGTCAACCGTTGATTGGATGAACCAGTGTGTCTCAACCGGGAACGCAGGGCGGCGCGCGCTGCTCAGTGGGAACATTCACACCGATATGACGATCGTGCCGAAGAATTTCGTGCTGGAGGAGGGCGATCAGACGCTGGAGGAGCTGATCCGCGCCTGCGGGGACGGAATTTACATCTGCGAGAGCTATGATCAGTTCCACAGCCTGAATGTCGTGACCGGCGACTTCCATTTCCCGTGCCGCGGTGTGCGGATCCGGGATGGCCGGCTCGCGGAGTGCCTGTATGGGCTGACGATGAATGGAAACGTACTGACGCTGTTTGCCGATGTGCTCGCGCTCGGAAAGGGACGGCGGATTGAGCCGATGGCGATCTACGAGAACTATCTGGTATCCGGTCCGGCGATGCTCGTGAGAAAGCTGGAGATCAGCGGCTGAGCATGACGGAATATGACTGAGCATAGAAGTACATAGCTGAGCACGGCAGCACGGAGCTAAGCATGGTTGAGCGTGATAGAACAAAGTTGCGTGAACATAGGTTGAGCATAGCAGAATATGATTGAGCATGGAAACACATGGCTGAGCACAGCAGACACAAAAAGCGATCCGTGAGCGAGAAGAGCCCGCATACGGAATGGGAAGAGAGGAACGACACGTCCATGAAATACGATTTTGATACGCTGGTAAAACGGCGTCCGGCGAATTTAAAACAGAATGCGATACCGCCCGAGGTGCTGGCGGCGGGAAATGTGAGCTTTGACGGGGCGGAGCCGGATTTTCCGACTGCACCGGTGATCCGGGACGCAGTGAGGGCGCTGGCGGAGAATGGGCTGTACGGTTTTACGCTCTGCGACGACACCTACCGGGAGCGTGTCTGCTGGTGGATGGAGCACAGCCGCAGCGTGAAGATCCGGCCGGAGTGGGTCGTTCCGACGCTTGGCACGATCTACTCCGTGGCGACTGCGATCCGGCTGTGCTGTGGTGAGGGCGAGGGCGTCATCCTTGCGCCTCCGGTCTACAACCGCTACGCGCAGGCCGCGCGGCGGCTGGAGCGCAGGGTCGTGGAGTGTCCGATGCAGCTTCGGGATGGGCGGTATCACATGGATTTCGACGCGCTCGAGGAGGCGATGCGGGATCCGTCGAACCGGCTGTTTGTGTTCTGCAATCCGCACAATCCGTCCGGGCAGATCTGGAGCATTGCGGAGCTCGCGAGGATCGCCGGGCTGGCAGAGCAGTATGACGTGACCGTGTTTTCTGATGAAATTTTTGCGGACAACTGCTACGGTGGGAGGCGGTGCCCGTGCTACCTCGAGGTGCCTGGAGCGGCCGCCCGCGGGATTGCGGCAGTCTCGCTTGGGAAATCATTTCATTTTACGGGCGTCAACCACGCAAATATCCTGATTGCGGACGAGGATCTGCGCGCGCGCTTCACCGATCGGCGGACGAGGGATCACTACGGCAGCATCGACCCGCTCGCATATGAGTGCGTCCTCGCGGCCTACACGCCGGAGGGCCTGGACTGGCTGCGCGCATCCAATGACTATGTAGAAAAAAATATGCACCTGATCCGTGAATTTTTCCGGGAGCAGCTGCCGGAGGTGCCGGTCTACGGCGGTGAGGGCGGCTATATTCTGTGGATGGACTGGCGCGCCCGCTTTGAGAGCGAGGAATCGCTGACGGATTTCCTGTACCGCAGGGCCTTTTTCCACGTCGATGTGGGCAGCAGCTACGGCGCAGAGCGCTTCACCCGCATGTGCGCTGCGAGCCCGCGCCGCTGCATCGCGCAGGCACTCGTGACGCTTCGCAGGGCGCTGGAAAAATAGTGCCTTTCGATTCCGTACCCCTCTTTTCGCAAAAATTTTCTATTGACAGAAAATACAAATTGTCTTATTATGAATATAAAGGAAATGAGTTCTTCTACTGAGTAAGGTCATTTGACTGGAAAAGGTTGCTCGTTTCTTTTTTTATTTCCATAATATCATATAAATATATTTTTTCGTCTTTTGCATGTCGCATAAGCATCAGTACATGAAAAACATTATATCGCTCAATACCACCATTTTCGTCAAAAACTGGCAATGCAAATCTCGATTCATAACGATACCAGCCATATTTTGCATCTCGGTTATGTTTGTCTTTACGATTTTTTTCAAAATGCTTTCCGGTTGCAATTTTTATCATTTCAGGAAGCCCTTGAGCTGCATTAGCCTTTGCTTTTGCACTTGCCCCTTTTAGCCTATGGGTATAATTAGAATTTGCATATTCATCTGGCAGATCTGGGCCAATGTAAACAAGCTCTTTTGTGTCAGCAATCTCAAAGAATTCATCTACATACTGTTTCAGATACGTTTCAACTTCTTTCCAATTCACATTTCTTTTTCCTTTAAAAAGAATATCGTTGATAAGTACAATCCTATTTCCATTGAGATCTGTAATAACAGTTACATTTCTATCCATCCTCAACCTGCCTTTATCATATTATTTTTAGGTGCTTTGCAACATCATTTCGCATAAAGTTATTTTTGTACTATGATCCTGACTGCAATGTCGGAATCTGTCAATCTTCTATGAGGCATAGATCCTCCATAATATATGCTCGTCCCTTTTTGAAATAGCCGCTTTGCAGTTGCTGTCAAGGATCGTAAGCTTTACTTTTGGTATATCCATTTTTCCCGCAGATTTGTCTCTGCCTTCATTGTACTCTATTCTGTCAAATAAGTATAGACTCAACACTTCTCCCTGTAACTTCCCTGTGCAGGCCGGTGTGCCTGAGAGATACACTGCCATGCCATCGGAGAGGCAGCCTTTCATGTGCAAACGGAATCTTCCCCCACATCCTTGTGCTCTGTACTCCGGAAGAAGCAGACGGTGTCCGGCAATTTTGTGCTCCGTATTCCAGATGAATTAGTCTGCCTCGTACAATTTGTACGAAAACAGAAATAAAAATGGAACAGTATGCAGGATGTACGAACGGTCAAATCTGGATTATACTGTATTTATCGACGGTTTTTGATTCCGTACAAAGAGTAGGAAGCAAAAGAAGGGGGACAATTTACATGATTATTATCGGTGAGAAGATTAACGGCTCGATTCCGGTAGTGGCGAAGGCGATCGCGGAGCGCGACGCAGAGTTCATCAAGGCGAGAGCAAAGGCGCAGGCCGATGCGGGCGCGACCTATATTGACTGCTGTGCGTCCGTGGAGGAGGCAGTAGAGGCGGAGACTCTGAAATGGATGATCGGCTGCATTCAGGAGGCGACGGATCTGCCGATTTCGCTGGACAGCCCGAGCCCGGATGTGCTCGCGGAGGTGTTTGGAAGCGGCGTGTGCAAGCGCCCGGGTCTGATCAATTCCGTGTCTATGGAGGGGGACAAGGCGGAGAAGATTTTCCCGCTGATCGCGGATACCGAGTGGCAGGTCATCTGCCTGCTGTCGGATGATACGGGGATTCCGAAGTGTGCGGCGGACCGGTTGAAGGTGTTTGACAAGCTGATGGCGAAGGCGAAGGAGTATGGGATTGCTCCGAACCGGATGCATATCGACCCGCTGATCGAGATGCTCTGCACCTCCGAGGACGGGATCGCGATGAACGAGGAGGTCATCGGGACGGTGCGCAGCCAGTACCCGGACATCCACATCACGGCTGCGGTCAGCAATATCTCGTTCAATCTCCCGGCGCGCAAGCTGGTAAACCAGGGCTTTACGATTCTGGCGATGTATGCGGGACTGGACAGCGCGATCTTCGATCCGCTCAACAAGGACCTGATGGGATTGATCCACGCGACCGAGGCGCTGCTCGCAAAGGGAGAGGTCAGCAAGGATACGGACCTCGAGGCGGTGAAGGCGGAGCTTGCGGACGCGGAGAAGAAGTATGTGCTTCCGGCGTATTCCGTGCTTGCGGTGAAGACGGGGATCGTCGAGGCAGAGGTGGACGAGTACGAGGAGCGCGACATGGAGGGCCTGACCGACGAGCTGATCGAGACGTACGGCGGCGAGTTCGCGCGGCGTGACCTGCTGGGGATCCTGTATGCGACGGAGGCGCTGCTCGGCGAGGATGATTTCTGCATGGAGTACATCAGCGCATTCCGTGACGGGATGATCGGGCCGGAGAAGAAATGAAGTTAGGACGTCATGCACGGTCTGTCTTTCCATTTTTTTGCATGACTGAACTGTGAAAATAGATAATATAGCGGCCGCGCGGTTCTTGCGGAGGGGCGGCGGGGAAGGGCGCTATTTTATAGAAAAAAGTTCCACTATCAAACTATCACAATGTATGGAGGTATAGGATTATGTCAAAAATTCAGGAAGTTGCGGATCTCGTAGAGAGAGGTAAGGCGAAGCTGGTAGGAAAGGCTGTCCAGGAGGCGCTGGATGAGGGCTGTGATGCTGCCGAGATTCTGAATGTCGGAATGATCGGGGCGATGGCGGTTGTCGGTGAGAAGTTCAAAAATAATGAGATTTTCGTGCCGGAGATGCTCGTGGCGGCGCGCGCGATGAAGAAGGGCGTGGAGGTTCTGAAGCCGCATCTGGCATCCGGTTCCACCGGAGCGCTTGGCAAGCTGATCATCGCGACGGTGGCGGGCGACCTGCACGACATCGGCAAGAATCTGGTGGCAATGATGATCGAGAGCGCAGGCTTTGAGGTGATCGACCTCGGCGTGGACGTTCCGGCTGAGAAGATCATCGAGTGCTATCGCGAGAATCCGGACACGAAGGTGATCGCACTTTCCGCTCTGCTGACGACTACGATGCCATCTCTGCGCGATACAGTGGCAGCGCTCAACGCGTCCGACTTCCGCGGAAATATCAAGATCATGGTAGGCGGAGCTCCGATCACGCAGGCATTTGCGGATGAGATCGGTGCTGACGGCTATTCGACGGATGCGGCAAGCGCAGCGACGCTTGCAAAGCAGCTTGTGAGCGCAGAGTAAGATTCAATTTGTCTGCTGTCTGTACTCCGGTCCTCCCGGAGTGCAATACCTACATATCCAGTCCTTGAGGGAGCCTGCGGGGTTGCCGGTTAACGGCAGGCCGCAGGCTTTCTCGCGTATGAGAGACAGGGGAAGCGCGTACTACGTTACAGATGATAGAAGAAATCCGGCGAGGGGAAGAATAGCTGCAGTTCCGTTGAGGACAGGCCGCAACGAAGGGTATCCGCAGTGGTGTGAATGCATTGGAAATAGGGGTATGAGCACAGATGTGGACGGTATCGGCATCGGAGAGAATAGATCGACAGAGAGAATCGCCGGATGGTGCTGTTAGATTTGAATGCGAGAGGTGAGACTATGGATGAGAGCAAAGTAAAAGCGTACCTGGAGCGAATTGGGTACGAGGGCGAGGTCAGACCGGATGAGGAGACGCTGGCGCGGCTGATCCGGCTGCACCTGGAGCAGGTGTCGTTTGAGAATCTGGACGCATATGATTATGGGATCGTCCCGGAGCTCAGTGAGGAGTATCTATATGAAAAGATTGTGGTGCAGAGGCGCGGCGGTTGGTGCTTTGAGCTGAACCGCCTGTTCGGTGCGCTGCTGGATGCACTTGGCTTCGAGGTATACCCCGTGGCGGCGCGGATTCTTCTGAACAAACCGACCCTGCCGCCGGCGACGCACATGATGCTGATCGCCGTGATCGGCAGGGAGAAATACCTGTGCGATGTCGGCTACGGCGGCCCCGGCCCCAAGGGACTGACCGCGATTCGCGAGGGAGAGCAGCACATCGGCGGCAGCGTGTACCGCGTGAGACGAATCGCGGAGAAAGCACAGACAAATGTGGAAACGCATGCGGTCGCCGATGAATCAACAGTGCGGTCAGATGGCCCGGAAATAGAACCATCAATCCTCCTGGAGTGGCTGCACGACGGCGTCTGGCGGCGGATGATCCGCCTGGAGGACCGCCCGGCGGAGCTGGTGGATTTCGAACTCCCGAATTTCTACTGCGCAAAATGTGAGAAGGTGATCTTTTCACAAAAACGCATCCTGAATCTCTGCACTCCGACCGGGAGCAAGGCGCTTGCCGGCATGGAGCTGACCGTGCGGGATAGCGGTGAAATCACGACACACCGCTGCGCCGACGAGCAGGAGCTCCGGCAGGTTCTCCAGGGGGAGTTCGGGATTGACATCCGGCGTCTGCCTCCGCTGCGGTGCAATAAGTAGCGAAAATATTATCGAATCCAGTATTGTAGATAGCGTGGCTGCATGATAAAATGAGGGTAAGCACAGTGCAGGAATGTGAAACAGTATTTTTGGATTGTGCTGTACACAGTTGATAAGGTGAATTGCATGGAACATCGCGGTATTGAAAACAGAAAATCGAATATGCTGATCTATACCACGGAGGACGGGCTGGCAAAATAGAGACTACCTTCGATGAGGAAACAGTCTGGCTATCAATCGACCAGATGGCGGAATTGTTTCAAAGGGATAAGTCTACTATTTCAAGGCACATTAAAAACATTTTTTCTGAGGGAGAGTTATCCAGAAATTCAGTTGTTGCAAATTTTGCAACAACTGCTGCCGACGGGAAAACCTATCAGGTCGAATACTATAACCTTGATGTGATTATCTCAGTAGGTTATCGTGTTAAGTCCAAACGTGGAACGCAGTTTAGAATTTGGGCAATGGGTATTCTGAAGAAATATATGCGAAAAGGCTTTGCATTGGATGATGAACGCCTGACAGACCGCAGCAGAGATTATTTACACGAGAGCAGATGCTGAAAAAGAGTTTATGGGACTCACAACATTTGTGGGAAGTCAACCTACGTTGAAAGAAGCTGTTGTTGCCAAGAACTATTTGGATGAAAAAGAACTCTGCGCAATGGGGCAGATTATTTGAATTCTATAAAAGTATTGGAACAAAAGACGGATAAGAAATGAAAGTGTAATAGAAGAAGGTAACTAAAAGAGTGTAAAAAAGAAGGTCGCGGCGCAGATTTGTGAACATGCTTGGGAGGAAGAGATGAAGGTAATCGTAGCGATTGATTCCCTGAAGGGAAGTCTGACCTCAATGGAGGCAGGAACTGCAGTGAAGGAGGGTGTGCTTGCGGCACATCCGGAGGCAAAGGTGCTGGTGAAGCCGCTCGCAGATGGCGGGGAGGGCACGACGGACGCGCTGATCGAGGGAATGAACGGGCAGCGGGTCGACATGACGGCGACCGGGCCCGTCGGAGCGCCGGTGAGCTGTTACTATGGGGTGCTGCCGCAGCAGCGCATGGCAGTTATGGAGATGGCTTCGACGGCCGGGATTACGCTGCTGCCGGGGCGGAAGGGGGATCCGTTGCACGCGACGACGCGCGGAGTCGGCGAGATGATCCTGGACGCCATTGGGCGCGGCTGCCGCAGCTTTATCGTCGGGATCGGCGGGAGCGCGACGAATGACGGAGGAATCGGGATGCTGGAAGCGCTCGGCTTCCGGTTCCTGGATGCGGACGGGAACGAGGTCGGTGAGGGCGCGCAGGCGCTCGGCAAGGTCGCCTCGATCGACATGAGCCAGGCGGAGCCGCTGCTCGGTGAGTGCACGTTCCGCGTGGCCTGCGACGTGACGAATGAGCTGTGCGGGACGAACGGAGCGACCTACGTGTACGGGCCGCAGAAGGGCGTCACCGAGGAGCTCAGGGAGCCGCTCGATCAGGCGATGGCGAGCTACGGGCGGGCAGTCGCCGCTGCCGTGGGCCGGGACTTCTCAAAGGAGCCGGGGGCAGGAGCCGCGGGCGGACTGGGCTTTGCGTTCCAGAGCTTTCTGCACGCGCAGCTGGTGCCGGGCGTCGATCTGATTCTGGATGCGGTCGGGCTGGCGGAGGAGCTTTCCGGCGCCGATGTCGTGGTGACAGGCGAGGGCCAGCTGGATTTCCAGACGGCAATGGGCAAGGCGCCGATCGGAGTCGCAAAGCTCGGGAAAGCGTACGGCGCGAAAGTGATCGCCTTCGCAGGCGGCGTGACAAAAGAGGCCGGAGCGTGCAATGCTGCCGGAATCGACGCATTTTTCCCGATCGTGCGCGGCATCACGACACTGGACGAGGCGATGAAGCCCGAGGTCGCGGCGGCGAACATGCGGGCAGCCGTCGAGCAGGTGTTCCGGCTGCTGTGAGCGGCGGGAAATCTACTACCTGTTGCCTGATCGGTGGCACAGGGCGGATAAGAAATAGATAGATAGGAAAGGATAAGAGTCGGAGCGACAGGCATCCGGCTCTTTTTTCATGAGAATTACATTTTACTATAAAACCAAAATTCATGTATATATTACGTCTATAATTCGACTTCATCGAAAAGATCATCAAAGCTTATTGTAACAGCAGGAAAATGAACGATTCTTAATTCTTCTTTGTTTTGCTCAGTGATGACTTTCCATAAATAATAGTTTGGTATACCATTGTCATAGTCAAGTTCGTAAATTTCAATCTTCTTTTCTCTCCAATTAACAATCCAATATTCTTCAATTTCCTGCTGGCGGTAAATGTCCATCTTTTCACTGCGATCATATTGCTCAGTCGAAGGACTTATGACTTCCATTACAAAGCGCGGCGCATCAATAAAAGTATTTCCACGGCGGCTTTTCACTCTGCAATTAATAGATGCGTCCGGGATCACTATTTTATCCTCTCCGTGATCATCTTTGAACTTATATTGCACATTGTCTGAGAATACATAGCAAGTGCTGTTTTTTAATTGCTTTCTTACGGCGGCCACAAAATTAACGATAACCTGTGAGTGCTCTGGCATTGCGCCGGCCATATCAACGATCTGCAAATCATAATTCATGTATCATCACCCGCTTTCTATGTATATATTTTAGCAAAATGTATATGATTTTTCAAGGAATAAACGAGAAAGAAGAACTTTGCATGTTCTGCAAAACGGCATGGGGATTGAAAAAGATTGCCTTGACAAATAAGAACATATGTTCTATTATGAAAGAGCATAAGCGTGCAGAACGGCAGAGAACGTGCCGGCAGGGCGCGCAGGACAGGGAGACAGGGAAGAGAAACCGGGCAGAAAAGCCGTGCAAAGCGGAAGCGCGATAGCCGGATAAAAGGAAATGAGGTGGGACAGTTGCCGGAGCATACGTATCTTGCCATTGATTTGAAATCTTTTTATGCGTCTGTGGAGTGTGTCAGCCGGGGGCTGGATCCGATGACGACGAATCTGGTCGTGGCCGATGTCAGTCGGACGGAGAAAACGATTTGCCTCGCGGTTTCCCCATCCCTGAAGGCGTACGGCATTCCGGGACGGGCGAGGCTGTTTGAGGTGATCGAGATGCTCCGGGAGGTGAACGCGCAGCGCCGCCGCGAGGCTCCGGGAGGGGTTCTCACGGGGAAAAGCATCGACGACAGAGCGCTGAGGGCATCGCCGCAGCTGGAGGTCGATTATATTGCCGCGCCGCCGCGGATGGCGCTCTATATGGAGTGGAGCTCGTGGATTTACAAGATTTATCTGAAGTATGCCGCGCCGGAGGATATTCATGTGTACTCGATTGACGAGGTGTTTATCGACGTGACAGCGTATCTCGGCGCATACGGGGGATCGGCGCGGGAGATGGCGCAGCGGATCCTGCATGATGTGCTGGAGCACACGGGGATCACGGCGACGGCGGGAATCGGGACGAATCTGTATCTGTGCAAGGTAGCGATGGATATCGTGGCAAAGCATATCGCACCGGATCAGGACGGCGTGCGGATTGCCGAGCTCGACGAGCTGAGCTATCGCCGTCTGCTCTGGGGACATCGCCCGCTCACCGATTTCTGGCGCGTCGGCAGGGGCTATGCGCGGAAGCTGGAGGCGAATGGCCTGTACACGATGGGGGATATCGCGCGGTGTTCGCTTGGCGGGCCGAACGCGTTTCACAACGAAGAGCTGCTCTATCGCCTGTTTGGCGTCAATGCGGAGCTGCTGATCGACCATGCGTGGGGCTGGGAGCCGTGTACGATCGCGGATATCCGGGCCTACCGGCCCAAGAGCAGCAGCGTGGGCTCCGGGCAGGTGCTGCCGCAGGCCTACGGGTTTGAGAAGGCGAGGCTGGTGGTGCGGGAGATGGCGGATCTGCTGGCCCTGGATCTCGTGGACCGCGGGCTGGTGACCGATCAGGTCATTCTGACTGTGGGCTATGACCGGGAGGGCGTGGCGGCCGGCTACCGCGGCGAGGTGTCGATGGACCGCTACGGGCGGAAGGTTCCAAAGCATGCACACGGCACGGCGAAGCTGGGACGGCAGACCTCCTCCGCCAGGCAGATTACGGACGCGGTGCTCGAGGTGTATGACCAGGTTGTGAGCAGGACCTTGTCAGTCCGCAGGCTGTATCTCTATGCGGACCATGTGACTCCGGAGGAGGAGGCAGGAAAGGCTGGGGAATGTGAGCAGCTGGATCTGTTTACAGACTATGGTGCTCTGGAGCAGGAGCGCAGGAAAGAGCAGGCCGAGCTGGAGCGCGAAAAAAGGATGCAGGAGGCCATTCTGAGCATCAAGAAAAAATTCGGGAAGAACGCAATCCTGAAGGGCATGAATCTGGAGGAGGGCGCGACCACCGTCACGCGAAACGGACAGATCGGCGGGCATAAAGCATAAACGAAGAGAATTCGTGGAGAACAAGAGCGATGTGTAGGGTGACTGGACGGCTGCGACCGGAGAATGCCAGGTGTAAAGAGTTGACGAAGGATAGCACGAAGAGTGATGACTGGAATGATGGGTTTGGGGAACAGTAGATGCTAGGTGCTGCGGAAAATGGGAATGAGGACGGAACCGATATGACTGGAGAGAAGCGAATGGCGTGTGAAAAAGAGAGTATGAAATCGGCTATGGGCGAGAAAGGCTGGAAAGCGGAGTATGAGGATCTGCTGTATCTGCCGCATCACAGCTCGGCGCGCCATCCGCGGATGTCGATGGCAGGGCGCGCGGCCCAGTTCCTGCCGTTTGCGGCCCTGTCGGGCTATGAGGGGATCATTCAGGAGACGGCGCGGCTGACGGACAACCGCCTTGAGCTGGACGAGTCCGGAAAGGCCGCCTTGGACGAGGAGCTCCGCCTGCTGCTGGAGCAGCCGGGCGCCCGGGCGCTGTTCACCTATTTCCGGCCGGATGACAGAAAAGCAGGCGGCGCTTACGTCCAGGCAGCCGGAGCCGTGAAAAGACTGGATGAGTACGAGGGTGTATTGATCCTCGAGAACGGCACGCGGATTCCGTTGGGGGAGATCATCGAGATAGAGCCGCAGGCGTAAAACAGCGATGCGGTATGCTTGTAAAAAGAAGATTCTTATGGTATGCTTTGAAGCATAGTTTAAGGGTAGCTGTTTGGAATTATGATTGGTATTTTGGAAGGAATGTGTAAGATGGGCCTCTATTTGAATGCAAAAAAGCCGGCAACGCTGTATAAGGCAGAGCGCAGCCGACCGTATTTTGTGGATAAGACATTGTTGTTGGATGAGCTGTTTCCTCTTGTGGAGGCCGGGAATCAATTTGTATGCATTACACGTCCGCGCAGATTCGGAAAAACGGTTATGGCAAATATGGTCGCATCGTTTTTTGGCAAGAGCGAGTGTGCTTCTGTGTTTGAAGGACTGCAAATTCAAAGCCGGGCGGAACAGTGTGCAAGGCATGAGAATCAGCATAACGTGATTTACATTTCTTTTTATGAGAAGCCGAGCAGTTGTAAAAGCTACGAAGACTATATAGGCAGGGTGCAGAGAATCCTTTTTGAGGATATCCGGAGAGCATATCCGGCCTGCAGGATCGATCAGAACAGTGAGATATGGGATATTCTGAGTCTGCTCTATGAGGAGGAAGAAGCTCGGTTTATTTTTGTGTTTGATGAATGGGATTACATATTTCATCAGGAGTTCGTTACACAGGGGGATAAGAGGGAATATCTCTCGTTTCTCGGCAACCTGCTGAAGGATAAACCTTACGTAGAGCTGGCATACATGACCGGAATTCTGCCAATCGCAAAATACGCGAGTGGTTCTGAACTGAATATGTTCAGGGAGTATACGATGAGTACCCAGCATAAATACAGTGATTATTTTGGCTTTACGGAATCGGAAGTGGATATGCTCTACGGGCGATACGCACAGAATACAGCAGAGCGCAGGGTGACAAGAGAGGGACTTTGTGAATGGTATGACGGCTATCACACTCCAAAGGGGGAGCGGCTGTATAATCCGAGATCGGTGGTGCTGGCACTGGAAAATAATCAGCTGGCGGATTATTGGACGAGCTCTGGCCCGTACGATGAGATCTTTACTTATGTGAAGGAGAATGTGGCCGATGTAAGAGATGCGATTGCAGTGATGATGGCGGGAGAAGCCGTAGAGACGAATGTAAAGCAGTATGCGGCAACAGCAACCGAGCTGCGAACACGGGATCAGATTTTCTCAGCGATGGTGGTATACGGCTTTTTGACCTGCGAAAATGGGAGAGTCAGTATACCAAACAGAGAGCTGATGGACAAGTTTGCGGACATGGTTCTGGAAGAACAGGCTATGGGCTATATGTACAGGCTGGCAAAGGAATCGGAGCGAATGCTGATGGCTACAAAGGCAGGCGACACTGCTGCAATGGAGGCCATTCTTACACAGGCACACGACACAGAGACCGGGATGGCCGGGTACAACGATGAGACAGAGCTTTCTGCAATCGTCAGGCTGGTCTATCTGGCTGCACGGGAATACTACGATGTGCAGAGAGAGGATAAGGCCGGTGTGGGCTATGTGGATTACATTTTTTATCCGACAGTGGATCAGACAGCAGATTGTATCATTTTGGAGCTGAAGATTGACCATACGCCAGAGGAAGCAATCGAGCAGATCAAGGATAGAAAGTACGCGCAGCGTTTTATTGGAAAGCTGGGAGAACAGCTGCCTTACAGAGGGAGGATTCTTGCGGTCGGGATTGCATATTCGAAAAAGGACAGGCATAAAAAGCATAGATGTAAGGTAGAGGTATTGAGAGAAAGGATATAACTCAGAGAAGATCAGGGAAAAAGGATGAGATACGAAATCAGGCATGCACTGGTTCAGTATGGCGCTGAGACGGTGCTGGAGGATGTAAATTTTGAGATTCACGACCACGAAAAGGTCGCGGTGGTGGGGCGGAACGGATGCGGGAAGACGACGCTGCTGAAGCTGATCGCGGGCGATCTGACCATGAACAATCCGGACAGCGATGAGGCGTGCGGCATCACGCGGGCCGGCGTCAGCGAGATCGGCTATCTGCGGCAGATCAGCTTTGAGGACGCGGAGCTCACCGTGGAGGAAGAGATCAAGAAGGTCTTTGCACCGGTCTTTGCGTGTGAGCGGCAGATGCATGAAATAGAGGAAGCGCTCTCTGACGGGACGGACCACAGGCTCCTGGCCAGGTACCATGATCTGCAGAAGCAGATGGAGGCGCTGCAGGGCTATACGTGGCGTCAGGATATGGAGCTGATGCTCCGGCAGTTTGGCTTTTCGCCGGAGGATTTGCAGCGCCCGGTCGGCAGCTTCTCCGGCGGACAGCAGACGAAGCTTGCGTTTATCAAGCTGTTTTTGTCGCGCCCGGACATTATGCTGCTCGATGAGCCGACGAACCACCTGGACCTGCCGACGATTGAGTGGCTGGAGTCCTTTCTGAAGCGGTATGACAAGGCGGTCGTGATCGTCTCGCATGACCGGATGTTTCTCGACCGCGTCGCAGATGTGACGTACGAGATCGAGTATCACAGAATCCGGCGGTATGTCGGCAACTACACGGCCTTTATGCGGCAGAAGGAGGAGAACCTCGCAAAGCAGGAGAAGGACTACGAGGCGCAGCAGAAGGAGATCCGGAGACTTACCGAGTGGATCGAAAAATGGAAGAATACGCCGACAAAGGTGAGTGCAACGCTCTCGAAGCGCAAGGCGATTGAGCATATGGTCAAGATCGAGAAGCCGCGGCGGTTTGACACGGCGAGTTTTAAGGCGATGTTTACACCGCGCGTCGAGAGCTACTCGGAGGTGCTGAGCGCAAGGCAGCTCGGGATCGGCTACGGGAGCGAGCTGGCCCGGGTCAGCCTGAGACTGATGCGCGGGGAACGCCTGGCGATCATCGGGGAGAACGGGAAGGGAAAATCGACGCTGCTGAAGACGCTTACCGGGCTGATCCCGCCGCTCGCCGGAAGCTTTTCGTTTGGGCAGAGAGTGGAGTGGGGATATTTTGACCAGCAGGAGGCGGTCGTGAACGACGCGGACCCGCAGCAGACCGTGCTGGAGAATTTCTGGGAGGAATATCCGGACTGTGTGCGCGAGCAGGTGCGCGGCGCGCTGGGAGCATTTCTGTTCTCCGGCGAGGAAGTGGAGAAGCAGATGGGGCAGCTCTCGGGCGGTGAGAAGGTCCGCCTCGAGCTGTGCAAGATGTTCTATACGAGGCCGAATCTGCTGATCCTGGACGAGCCGACGAATCATATGGATATCATAGGGAAGGATGCGCTCGAGAAAATGCTCCGGGGCTTTGGCGGCACCGTGCTCTTTGTGTCGCATGACCGGTATTTCATCAACCAGGTGGCGACCGGGATTCTGGAGTTTGAGTCGGCTGGGCCGGACGGCGTGGCCTGCGTGCGCCAGTATCAGGGCGGCTATGAAGCGTATCTTGCCGAGAAGCAGAAGAGGCAGGCCGGGCTGATTACGGATATCGGCCGGGAGTCTGCGGCCGCGCCGGGCAGCGCGTCCAACCAGGGAGGGACAGGCTCGCGTCAGACAGCGGGTGGTTTTGCCAGAAGTTCCGCGGACGCCGGCCCGACGCTGAAGGACGTGTTCGACCAGAAGACGTACTACAACCCGGGCAAAATCCGTTCGCGCCTGCAGCGCCAGCTGGAGAAATACGGCCAGCAGCTGCAGGAGAGCGAGAAAAAGGCAGAAGAGCTGTCGATGCAGCTGATGGACCCTGCTCTGGCGTCGGACTATCAGAAGCTGATGGAGCTGCAGAGCCAGCTCGACGAGGAGGAGCATCAGCAGGAAACGCTGCTGGAGCGCATGGTAGAGGCTGAGATGGAGCTCGAGGAGCTGGAGGAGAAGGAGCAGCAGAGGCAGAAATAACAGAAGTAGAAGAGACAGAGGCAGAAAAGGCAGGAGTAGAAATAACAGAAATAGAAGCATTGATGTAGGCTGCGCGTGCTTCGGTGCAATTTTGATGCAGGATAAGCTGTGGCGTGCGATGCAGTGCAATTTTAATGCAGGATAAGCTGGCACGCGATGCAGCGCGATTTTAATTTTTAAAAGAAGAATAGGAAGCAAAGAGCCGGGATCAGGGTTATCTGAGTTCCGGCTCCTTTTCACATGTTGTCAAGATCTCTTTAAAATCGCCTCAAGGTTGTTGAGGTAGCTCTGCCTACTGCCGGCACAAGGCAATCTGCCCCTCGCGCGTCAGCTTGCAGACCTTCCGGTCGTAGGTGAACAGGCCGTTGCACTCGTCCTCGATGTCGGAGACCTGCGTGTAGACGGCGGCACAGAGCCCCTGCGCCTCGAGCTGGCGGATCTTCTGCTGCTGGGCGAGGAAGATCTTCGTGAACGCTTCGGGCGTCTTGCAGGCGCGGTAGCCGTAGGACTGGTCGGAGCAGGTGTGGCCGGAGATGAGAAGCGAGGATCCGCCGTACTCGGAGAGCACAGCCGGCCGGCGGCCGACACGCACCGAGAGCGGTCGGAAATAATTATGTACGCTCTGGACATCGCCGCCGCCCTGGTCGTACCAGCCGCTTGCGTGGTCGATCGGGCGGGTGCCGTCGAGACGGCGGATTTTTTCGGTGATGCGCAGCGCGTCAAACTGGCCCCAGCCCTCATTGAACGGAGTCCACAGGCCGATGCAGGGACAGTTGTAGAGGTGCTCGATCGTCTCGGCGCACTCGCGCTCCCACTGCCGCCGCGCCCGCTTGTCGGAGCGGGAGAACAGCCGGTAGTGGCGGTCGCTGACCCTGCGCGTGATGGCGGGGAGTGCGGTGGGCAGATAGCAGACGAACGGCATAACGGGCTTTCCTCCGCCGTTCACGAGGTCCTGCCAGACGACCATGCCCAGCCGGTCACAGTGGTAGTACCAGCGGAGCGGCTCGATCTTCAGATGCTTGCGCAGCATGTTGAAGCCGAGCGCCTTCATCTGCTGGATATCAAAAATCATCGCCGCGTCGGACGGCGGCGTGTACAGACTCTCCGGCCAGTAGCCCTGGTCGAGCACGCCGTTGAAAAAGTACGGGCGGTTGTTGAGCAGGAGTCTGGGCACGCCTGCTTCATCCGTCCCGACCGAGAATTTGCGCATCGCGAAGTAGCTGCTGACAGCGTCCTCCCCGGTGTAGATGCGGACCCGGTAGAGAAACGGACGTTCCGGGGACCACGGGGTGAGGCCGGGCAGAGCGATTTCCTTGGTGACGCGGTGGTCGCCGTCGGAAAATTCGGACGCCCGGACACGGCAGCACAGCGCGTGGAGCTCGCCCTGAATCCAGATCTCGATTGGCTGCGGGCGCGTGAGTGTGATCTCCATGCGCACCGTTTCCCGGTCGAAGAGCGGCGTGATCCGGAGCGACTCGACGTAGCCCTCCGGCACCCACTCCATCCACACGGTCTGCCAGATGCCGCTCTGCGCCGGGTAGAACATGCCGGAGGGAGAGAGCGTCTGCTTGCCGCGCGGCTGCAGCCCTTCGTCACTGTCGTCCTGCACGCGCAGGCAGAGCGTATTGCGCCCGCTGCGGACAAAGTCGGTCACGTCGAAGGTGAAGGGCAGATATCCGCCCTGGTGGCTGCCCAGGAAGGCGCCGTTCCACCAGACGCCGCAGCTGTAGTCGACCGCCCCGAAGTGCAGGATAAGCCGCTTCCGCTCCGGGAGCTCGTCGAGCACGATGTGCCGGAAGTACCAGAGGTATTTGCCCGGCTCGAGCCGCTTCTCGACGCCGGAGAGCCGCGTCTCCGGGGAGAACGGCACGAGAATCTGCCCGTCCGGGGTGAGCGGGCGCGATTTGTGGCTGGTAAATGCATACTCCCAGATCCCGTTCAGGCAGATCCAGTTCCGGCGCTCCAGCTGCGGCCTGGGGTACTCCGTCAGAATCCGGTTCGGATCCAGCGGATCACTCCAGATCGTGCGCAGCTTACGGGAAGGCGGGACCTCGGATTTATGAGTTTTTATGGAAGAAAGAGCGTCCAGGATTCGCATGGAAAAACCTCCGTAAGTAGATGAAAACGCGGCAGACCGCTCGCCATGCAGATAAGGAAACGAATCTGCCGCAGGAAGTCGTGCTGTTTGCGTGATTGATATAGTTCAGTATACTATACCTGCACAGAATTTTCTATGCTAAATGTGATGGATATGTGAAAGCGGCTATCTTCGGAGCTGCCTGAAAAACTTCCGCTATGAAATCTTGCAAAACCGATTCGGGTGTTATATGATGGATCCAGTACAGCGTAACTGCCCGGCACAAGGTTCGGACTGCGCTGCTCATTTTTGACCTGTGCAGCCAGGACAGCAGGCAGAGAATTTGACGCAGACGCAAGCGATACACGCGCCGGGTCGACTGTCCGCAACTAGGGCGAGGAACGATCGTCAGTGCTGCACGGACAGGAGGGGGATTACAGGTGAATATCACAGAATTGATCAAACAGAGCATCCGCGAGACGGCCGAGCGGCGCGGGGATGACGGGATTGTGACGGCGGAGGGGATGATCCCGCCGATGGACGATTCGCGCTATCCGCGCAAGGAGACGGATGTGGTCTACGGGACGCGGTCGTCCGACGAGCGGCTGGACATCTTTTATCCGAAGAGCGGCGACGGCCCGTTCCCGGTGTTTGTGGAGGTGCACGGCGGCGCGTGGTATTTCGGGCAGAAAAAGTCGGTCGAATTTGAGCCGTTCCTACTAGGACTGTCGCGCGGCTTTGCGTGCGTGTCGCTGGGCTATACGCTCAGCCCGAAGGGGCATTACCCGCTCCCTGTGCTCGAGATCAAGTCGGCAATCCGCTTTCTGCGGGCGAATGCCAAAAAGTACCGCCTCGACCCGAACCGGATCATGCTCTGGGGCGGCTCGGCGGGCGCACACCTTGCCGCGCTCGCGGCGACTAGCTGCGACACCGGTTATCTGGAGGAGGATTTCTCCGGCAACGAGGCGTTTTCCGCGAAGCCGGATGTGCTGGCGCTGTGGTACGGCTGCTTCGACTACTATGAGAACGGAAAGTACCTGCAGAACTGGACCTATGAGAACTTTTTCGGGACGGACGATCTGGAGTCCGTCAGCGATGAGCTGCGGCGGTCGAGCCCGTTTGCGCATCTGACGAAGGACGCGTGCCCGACGCTTCTGCAGCATGGCCTTAGCGACACGGTCGTCCCGTACACGCAGTCGGTCGGCTACTATGAGCGGCTGCGGCAGATCGCGGGGGAGGACCGGGTCCGGCTGGATCTGCTGGAGGACTGCGACCACGCTGACGCGAAGCTGTTTGCGGAGGAAAATGTAAAGAAGGTATTTGCGTTTGCCGAGGAGCAGTGGAAGCAGAGAGGATGATAGAGCGCAGAAAAACGGAGAAGTCTGAGAATACATAAGGAGACGAAACAGACAAAGAAACCGGGCAGACGGAGAAAACAGGCAGACAGAGAGGACACGACTATGTATGACATGAAACCGTATTTGGAGGAGATTGACCGGGTGATCGCGCGGGGGCCGTATGAGGCGACGTGGGAGTCGCTCTCTGCGTATGAGCCGCCGGTGTGGTACCGGAAGGCGAAGTTCGGTATTTTTATTCACTGGGGCATCTACAGCGTCCCGGCGTTCGGGAGTGAGTGGTACTCGAGAAACATGTATGTGCAGGGCTCGCCGGAGTACGAGCACCATCTTGCGACGTACGGGTCGCACAAGGAGTTCGGCTACAAGGATTTCATCCCGATGTTCCGGGGCGAGCACTTTGACGCGGACGCGTGGGCAGAGCTGTTTCATGAGGCGGGCGCGCGCTATGTGGTGCCGGTGGCGGAGCACCACGACGGGTTCCAGATGTACCGGAGCGAGATTTCCCACTGGAATGCGTATGAGATGGGGCCGAAGCGCGATGTGCTCGGGGAGCTGAAGCGAAGCTGTGAGGCGCAGGGCATGACGATCGGCGCTTCCTCGCACCGCGTAGAGCACTGGTTCTTCATGGGGCACGGCAGGGAGTTTGACAGCGATATTCACGAGCCGATGGAGCGCGGGGACTTCTACTGGCCGGCGATGCCGGAGCCGGATCACCAGGATCTCTTCAGCGAGCCGCGGCCGACAAAGGAATTTCTGGATGACTGGCTCGTGCGCACCTGCGAGATTATCGACAAGTATCAGCCGAAGGTGCTCTACTTCGACTGGTGGATCCATCACAGCGCGGTGCGGCCGTACCTGAAGCGGCTCGCGGCGTACTATTACAACCGGGCGGCCGAGTGGGGCGTCGAGGTGGCGATCGACTACAAACACGATGCATTTCTGTTCGGCACGGCGGTGCCGGACGTGGAGCGCGGGCAGTTTGCGGACATGAAGCCGTACTTCTGGCAGACGGACATGGCAATCGCCCTGAACTCCTGGGGCTACACCGAGCACAACGAGTTCCGCCCGGCGCGGGATATCGTCTGCGATCTGGTGGACATCGTGAGCAAGAACGGCACCCTGCTGCTGAATGTGGGGCCGAAGCCGGACGGGACGATCAGCGAGGAGGACACCGCGGTGCTGCGCGCGATCGGCGCGTGGCTCAAGGTAAACGGCGAGGCGATCTACGGCTCAAAGGTCTGGAGAAAATACGGCGAGGGCAGCACGAAGATCGTGGAGGGCCAGTTCTCCGACGGGATCAAGAAGGAGTGGAAGTCCGACGATTTCCGGTTCACGACCGCGAACGGGTTCCTCTACGCGACGGCGCTCGCGCCGAGCGAGGACGGCCGGTACTGCATCCGCTCCCTGGGCGAGCAGGACGCCATGTACCAGGCGAATTTCCACGGGATCATCGAGTCGGTCGAGGTGCTGGGCTGCCCGGAGCCGCCGGTATGGCGCCGCGACGCGGAAGGGCTGAAGATTGAGACGTCGATGCGCAGCAGCATGCCGATCGTGTTCAGAATCCGGGTGGAGTAAGCGGAGAGGCTCAGGCTCGAGACGTCGATGCGCAGCAGCATGTCGATCGTGTTCAAGCTGCGGGTAGAGTAAACAGAGACAGGAGGAAGCACAGATGGAATTTTCAGAGGTAATCAAAAACAGGTATTCGTGTAAAAACTTTGACGGGCGTCCGGTGAGGAAGGAGCAGTTGGACGCGATTCTCGCTGCGGGGCGTCTGGCGCCGACCGCGAAGAACCTGCAGGAGCAGCGCATCTACATCGTGCAGTCCGAGGAGGGGCTCGCGAAGATCGACGAGGCGACGCCGTGCCGCTACGGGGCCGCCACCGTGGCGGTGGTCGCGTTTGACCGGGACAACGTGTTCACGTATCCGGGCGGAAAGCGGAACTCGGGTGCGGAGGACGCGGCGATCGTCGCGACGCACATGATGCTGGCCGCGGCGAACGAGGGAGTCGACAGCTGCTGGCTGAACTTTTTCGATCCGGAGCAGCTTGCCAAATCGCTTGGGCTGCCGGAGAACGAGAAGATCCTGATGCTGCTGGATCTGGGCTACGCCGCCGAGGGCGCAGGCCCGCTCGCGCCGCACGGCAAGCGCAAAGAGCTCTCCGAGACAGTGAGCTACGTATAGTTTCTTCCTATTGACAAATGGCGAAGAAAAGGGAATAATAAGGAAGAATGCTTCAGAAATGAAAATTCGATCCTGAAAGGAGAACGCTATGTTAATCACAAAGCAGACAACGATGGGCGAAATGCTCCAGTATGATATGGGTATCGCGTATGTGCTGATGCAGGCCGGCATGCACTGTGTGGGCTGCCCGTCCTCGATCGGGGAGTCCCTCGAGGAGGCGTGCGTGGTGCACGGGCTGAATGCGGATGAGGTGCTCGCATCGATCCAGGAGTACCTCGCGTCGAGACCGGAGAAGGAGCAGTAAAGCGCTTCTGCCGTCAAGGGCGTACGGCGGAAAACTCCCCGCCTGTACCGAAGGTGTGCTGAACAAGAACAGCATAGCTTCCGTGCAGGCGGGGAGTTTCGTTTTTACGGCCGCAGCGCGCTTTGCGCGAACCGTTCCGATTCGTAGATTTGTTTTGAAATCACCCCAGCCGGAGCGTGTTCCCGGGATAATCAGTGTGAGACCGGACACCTCCGATACGGGCAGAACCGCACTCCTCCCGGAACTGGCGTGACACAGGTATTATACTGCGTTCTGCCTCAGAATGCAAGCACCGGAGAACCGTCGAAAATAGAAACAGATTGTATGAAAAAATTTAAAAAAAGCTACAATTCAGGTAAATTTTGTGATATGATAGGTGGAAAGCGGTCAGGGAATCGACAGAATTCCTCCGGCTGCTGTATGGATCACATACTCTTGACTGTTGCTTTGCAGAAATACAGGAAACAGTGACAGGAGCAGGGAGAACGGGAAATGAACAGGAAAAAGATAAACCCAGACGGTGTCAGGGGCTACGTCAGAATCATCGTTGTGTTTCTGGCTGTTGTGCTGCTCAGCCTTTTGGTTTTTTTTGGCTGTGTGCAGAAGGACGTCGAGGAAAACGTAAAAAAGACGATCACAGATAACGTGGAGCGCCAGAGCTATCATTTCTATTCGATTATCGCGGTGCAGTACGACTATCTGGCTGCGGCCGCGGCTTACCTCGGGGAGCAGGAGGAGCTGGTGTCGGAGGAGGCGAAGCTGCTTCTGGCGAAGCTGTATGAGAAGAGCGGGCTTGAGCGCGTTGCGCTGATCGAGCCGGACGGCACCTCCCACTACGACAACGGCGAGGAGAAGGACGTGGCCGACCGGGATTACTTTAAGGAGTCCATGAAGGGAAATAAGTGGTTCAGCGATCCGCTCGAGAGCGTCATAGACAAGAAGACGCGCGTCATCCTGAGCGTGCCTGTGTACCGCGGCGACGAGGTGATCGGTGTGCTCGGCGGCTCGTATGACGTCGGGGCACTGAGCCATCTGCTGTTTGAGGATATCTATGAGGAGGCAGGCTCTTCGCTGATCGTGACGGGCACGGGAGAGATCGTGGCCTGGGACAAGGAGGGCCCGGATGGACAGCTGCAGGAGCCGATGCGCTTTTCCGAGTATTTCAAGAAGGCAAGCTTTGTCGATGACGGTTCGCTCGTGCAGATCATCAAGGATTTTGAACAGCAGCGCGGCGGGTGTAAGAAGCTGCGAATGGACGGAGTGGAGCAGTACCTGAGCTATTCCCCGCTCGGTCTGAATGACTGGATGCTGTGCTACATCGTGCAGAAGGATACGGCGCAGGAATCCTACAGCTTTATCCGGGAATATGAAGTGATTCTGATGGCAGTGTACGTGGCGGCGGTTCTGGCTTTGCTTCTCATGATTTTCCGCATGAACGCCCGCAGGCAGAGCGCGCTGCTGCGGGATGCGCAGATCGACGGGCTGACCGGCGCTTACAATAAAAAGAGTACGACGGTGGAGATCGGCAGCTGGCTGGAGTCGGAGGAGCACAGGGGGCTGCAGGTCTTTGTGATGCTGGATATCGACCGTTTCAAGGAGATCAACGACGAGTATGGCCACGCGGCGGGCGATGAGGTGCTCCGGCGGGTGGGCAGACTGCTGCACGGGTATTTCCGGGAGGGAGACATCGTGGGCAGGATCGGCGGGGATGAGTTCGCGGTCCTGATGAAAAATGTGAATACGATCGAGGATGCCAGGAACAAGGCGGAAGGGCTGTGCAGGCAGTTCCGGGAGCTGCGGGTCGAGGAGTGTCCCAAGCTGCGTGTGTCCTGCAGCATCGGCCTGGCGGCCTCGCCGGATCACGGGAAGACGTATATGGAGCTGTACCAGTATGCGGATCAGGCGCTCTATCAGACGAAGCAGCGCGGCCGCGACGGCTGGACCGTCTACGCGAAGGCGTGAGGTATTCTGGCGGCCGGGTCGTCTGCCCGAAAGAGTGAGTCATCCTGACGGGGAACCGCCCAAAGAGTCGGCAAAATACGGCTAGATTGCCCGTTGATTTCCGTTTCGCATCATGTTAAGATTAGTTCGCTGTAAAATGAATTGAGAGAACCAGTTTGATTCTGCATTTGAGGGCTCACGGATGGTCGTAGCGCCGGTCAAAGCGGGCCGATCCGCAGATCAGGGCGGACGGGTGAGCATAGAAGAAGGAGACGGATTATGGGCGGAATATTTGGAGTAGCGGCAAAGAGAAGCTGTACACTGGAGCTGTTCTACGGTGTGGATTACCACTCGCATCTCGGGACGAGGCGCGGAGGAATGGCGGTCTGCGGGGAGCACGGGTTCCAGCGGGCGATTCACAATATTGAAAATTCTCCGTTCCGGACAAAGTTTGAGCGCGATGTGGAGGAGATGGAGGGCAACCTCGGGATTGGCTGTATCTCCGACTACGAGCCGCAGCCGCTGCTGCTGCAGTCTCATCTGGGCAGCTTTGCGATCACGACGGTCGGCAAGATCAACAATATGGACGAGCTGCTCAGCTACGTCTACGAGAACGGCAATACGCATTTTCAGGAGATGAGCGGAGGACGGATCAACGCGACGGAGCTGGTCGCGGCGCTGATCTGCAAGAAGGATTCGATCGTGGAAGGGATCCGGTACGTGCAGCAGGTCGTCGACGGTTCCATGACGATGCTGCTGATGACGAAGGAAGGGCTGTACGCGGCGCGCGACCGCCTCGGCAGGACGCCGCTCATGATCGGCAAATCGGAGGACGCGTACTGCGTCTCCTTTGAGAGCTTTGCGTACCTGAATCTCGGCTACAGCGACTACCGGGAGCTGGGGCCGGGGGAGATTGATTTTATCACGCCGGACGGAGTGAAGATGGTCGGCGAGCCCGGGAAGGACATGCGGATCTGCTCATTCCTGTGGGTCTATTACGGATATCCGACGGCCTCCTACGAGGGAGTCAATGTCGAGGAGATGCGCTACAAGTGCGGCAGCATGCTCGCGCAGCGCGACCGCGAGGCCGGCAATGTGTCGCCGGACATCGTGGCGGGCGTGCCGGATTCCGGTATCGCGCACGCGGTCGGCTATGCGAATGAGTCGGGCATCCCGTTTGCGCGCCCGTTCATCAAGTACACGCCGACGTGGCCGCGCTCGTTTATGCCCACGAAGCAGAGCCAGCGCGACCTGATCGCGCGGATGAAGCTGATCCCGGTCAAGGCGCTGATCAAGGACCGGAAGCTGCTCCTGATCGACGACTCGATCGTGCGCGGCACGCAGCTGCGCGAGACGACGGAGTTCCTGTACCAGAGCGGTGCGAAGGAGGTCCATGTGCGCCCTGCCTGCCCGCCGCTGCTTTACGGCTGCAAGTACCTGAACTTCTCCCGCTCCAAGTCCGACATGGACCTGATCACCCGCCGTGTGATCCAGGAGCGCGAGGGCGACAACGTGTCCGCGGAGGTTCTTGCCGACTACGCGGATCCGTGCAGCAAGCGATACGAGGAGATGCTCGAGGCGATCCGCAAGCAGCAGAACTTCACGACCCTGCGCTACCACCGCCTGGACGACCTCGAGAAGTCCATCGGCATCGAACCGTGCAAGCTGTGCACGTACTGCTTTAACGGGAGAGAATAGAAGAAAAGAAACAGGCCCCTGCGGCCTCGCATGTGTTACTCACTGAGCGGGGCCGCAGGGGCTGATTTTTTAAAAAGTTCATTTGAATTTTATTGTAAACAGGAGTGGGGTTCTGTACAATTAGAGTATAGCAAGGGCAGTTTATATGATTATCTGTCGTAGATCCCAGAAAAGCGGAGGTGACGGAGCAGTACATGAAGGGGTGTGACTGATTTTGTCACAGCAGCTCCTGTGCAGGACTTATGTTCCGGCGCTCACTCCAAGGAAGCTACGGAGGCCCGCTCGGCGATGGCGACGTCCATCGTGGCGTGGGGCTGCGTGGGGAGTGCGCCTGTGCGGATCTGTGAGAGCAGCAATTCGACCGCGCACCGGGCCTTCTCGGGGAGGTTCTGGGAGATGGAGGTCAGGTGTGGCGTGACGTAGTCACAGAGGCTCAGATTGTCGAAGCCGACGACGGACAGCTCCCGGGGAAGCTGCCGTCCCTGCTGTCGTGCGCCCTCCATGACGCCGATCGCGGAGATATCGGCGGTGGTGACCGCGGCTGTGATGGGGCTCTCGGGCGCACAGATGCGCAGTCCTGCGGCAAGTCCACCCTCGTAGTTCGGCGGAACCGGAATCACGTACTCGGGACGGAAGGAGATGCCGTGCTCATCGAGCGCCTGCCGGTATCCCAGAAAACGCTCAGTCAGAATCGCGTTTCCCTCATAATCGGCGACGAAGGCAATCTGTCTGTGTCCCCGCTCGATCACATAGCGTGTGGCGAGATACAGCCCCTTCCGGTCATCGGAGCAGATGCGGATGATGTCGCTGCGGTCCTCGCAGCAGTCAAAGACGGCCACGGGGCAGGTGGAGACGGCGAGGAGCTTCTGGAGCGCGTCTGGCGTGGGCGGATACAGGAACAGGACGCCGTCGACGTTCCAGTTGCGCAGCAGGGTCGCGTAGTCCGCTGTGCGGTCGATCGAGCGCACCATCACGAAATAGCCCTGTTCCCGCAGACTGCGCTCGATCGTTCCGATCATCGTGCTGATGTACGGATTTTCCAGATAATTCTCACACCCGCCGTCCTCCAGTGAGATGATGATCCCGATGATATTTGAGACCTTGTTGGTCAGGCTCCGCGCGCTCAGATTCGGCACATAGCCGTATTCGCGGATAATCGCATTGATCCGGTCTCGCGTCTCTTTGGAGACACGAGAGGTTTTTCCATTGATGACGTTGGAGACCGTCATCGTACTGACACCGGCCATCCTGGCAATATCTTTTAAAGTCATAAGAGAGCTCCGATCTGTTTACAGATTTTTTTCAGTTTACCAAAAAAAAGGAAAAAAATCAAATTGACGAATTTCCGAAAATGTGCTACTTTAGGGATAGAGTTTAGCGGTAAACTAAATCTTATTACAAGGAGGTTTTCTTGCGATGAAGGATATTTACAAAGTAGAGACGAGGCCGGTGGCGCTTGCGGAGAATGTGGTGGCCGGCGCGCAGTACCGCATTACGGTCCTGACTGACCGGCTGATCCGGCTGGAGTACAGCCGGGACGGCGTGTTTGAGGATCGCCCGACGCAGATTGTGTGGAACCGCGATTTCCCGAAGGCAGATTTTCGCGTAAAGCACACGGAGGACGGACTGGAGATCACGACGAAGTATCTGCATCTGACGTACAACGAGCAGGAGTTCTCGCCGTCCGGACTTGGCATTGAGCTCATCGGCTTCATCCGCTTCTTGAATAAGCCGTGGCACTTTGGCGATGAGCCGCGCGACCTGGGCGGCACGGCGCGTACGCTGGATGAGGCGAACGGCGCGATTCCGCTCGAGCACGGGATTGCCTCTGTGTACGGCTGGTCTCTGATCGACGACGGGCGCTCGCAGGTGCTCCTCGAGGATGGCTGGATCGAGCCGAGAAAGCGCGGGATTCAGGATCTGTATTTCTTCGGCTACGGACACGATTACAAGGCGGCGCTGCAGGACTTCTACCATCTGTGCGGCCAGACGCCGATGCTGCCGCGCTATGCGCTGGGCAACTGGTGGAGCCGCTACTACAAGTACACGGAAGAGGGCTATATGGAGCTGATGGCGCGCTTCGATGAGGAGCACCTGCCGTTCACGGTGGCCGTGATTGATATGGACTGGCATCTCGTGGACATTGATCCGAAGTACGGGAGCGGCTGGACCGGCTACACCTGGAACCGTGAGTTTTTCCCGGACCCGGAACGCTTTCTGAAAAAGCTGCACGACCGCGGTATGCGCACGACCTTAAATCTGCACCCGGCGGAGGGCGTGCATGCGCACGAGGATGCCTACCTCGAGATGGCGAAGGCGCTCGGCGTGGACTATGAACACGAGGAGGCGATTGCGTGCGACGTGGCGGACCCGGAGTATCTGGACGCCTATTTCCGGTACCTGCACTACCCGCTGGAGCAGCAGGGCGTCGATTTCTGGTGGATCGACTGGCAGCAGGGCACGCACACGAAGATCGAGGGGCTGGACCCGCTGTGGATTCTGAACCACTTCCACTATCTTGACAGCGAGAAGGGCGGGAAGCGCGGCATGATGTTCTCTAGGTACGCGGGGCCGGGCAGCCATCGCTACCCGATCGGATTTTCCGGGGACACTGTGATCACGTGGGAATCGCTGGAGTTCCAGCCGTACTTCACCGCGACGGCGACGAACATCGGCTACGGCTGGTGGAGCCATGACATCGGCGGCCACATGATGGGGTATAAGGACGATGAGATGGAGACGAGGTGGTACCAGTTCGGCGTTTATTCCCCGATTACGCGTCTGCACAGCAGTGCGAGTGAGTTTAACGGCAAGGAGCCGTGGCGTTTCAAGAAGGAGTGCGAGCTCGCGATGGGGAATATCCTGCGGGAGCGCCATCGCATGGTTCCGTACCTGTACACGATGAATTACCGCGCGTACCGCGAGAATCTGCCGATCGTGATGCCGCTGTACTATGACTATCCGGATGAGCGGCAGGCGTATGAGCGGAAGAACCAGTATTTCTTCGGCACCGAGCTGATGGTGGCTCCGGTCACGACGCCGCGGATCGACCGGCTCAATGTGGCGCGCACCGAGGTGTGGCTGCCAAAGGGAAGATGGTACGACATCCACACCGGCCTGATGTACGAGGGAGACCGGACAATCGAGATGTACCGGGATCTTGACAGCATTCCGGTGCTTGCGAAGGCCGGGGCAATTCTGCCGTTCACGGATGAGATCAGCGGTGTGCAGGTCGGGGAGAACCCGCAGAGCCTTCGCGTCAAGGTGTACGCGGGGGCGGACGGCAGCTTTGTGCTCTACGAGGATGACAATGAGACGTGCGCGTACCGGGACGGCGTCTGCGCGACGACCGCGATGACGTACGCGGAGGGGGAGAAGGCGGTATTTACCGTACATCCGGCCCAGGGCGAGCGCTCGTTGATCCCGGAGAAGCGCAGCTATACCGTCGAGCTGAACGGATTCGCCGAGGAGGCAGTGGAAACGGTTGAGGTAACGATCGGCGGACGCGCGGTAGAGGCGTGTGTACCAAAAATTTCTTATAATAAAAAGAAGCAGGCGGTGATCGTGGAGCTGCCGGCTGTGGCGGTGACGGAGGAGCTCACGGTGGCGGTCGATGGCGCAAGGAAGGCGACATCAAACGACGTGACGGGAAGATGCTTCGACTTCCTGAATCAGGCGGAGATCCCGTTCGGACAGAAGGACGAGCTGTACCGCACGGTGAAGGCAGGCCGGAGTGCGGCTGCGCTGCTGAGCGACCTGAACGCGAAGAAGCTCGGGACAGACCTGTACGGCGTGCTGGTGGAGCTGATCACGGCGCTTGCCTGAGGCGGCTCTGACAGATTTTACATAAAGGAACGGTAGGGCCGGTGAGAGCGACCGTGGGCTGACAGGGCAGCGATGCAAAGAGCGGCTGGCAAGTTTGTCTGAGCGGCCGTGAGGCGCAAAGTGTTTATCGGCAGAGACGACAGGAATTTTTAGCAGAGCAGGTGTACGGAAAGCGGGGTGTCCAGGATGCAGGGGATCAGTATTCTGATTGTGGATGACGACAAGCTTCTGGTGGAGAAGCTGGAAAAGACGATGAAATGGGAGCGGCTCGGCATCGCGACGGTGCTGACCGCCTACAATATCCGGCAGGCGCGCGCCCTGATGGAAGAATTTCCGGTGCAGATCCTGCTCTGCGACATCGACATGCCGCAGGGCAGCGGTCTCGAGCTGCTCGAGTGGGTGCGGGACAGGGAGCTGGACGTTGAGTGCGTGTTTCTGAGCAGCTACGCGAACTTTGCGTACGCGCAGATGGCGATTCAGCTCTCCTCGCGCGCCTATCTCCTGAAGCCGATCTCGAATGCCGACCTTGAGCGGTCGCTGGAGCAGGTCGTCAGGCTGGTGGAGAAGAAGAGGAGTGTCACCCAGAAGGCCGAGAACGGACCGCGCCGGGAGCTGTGGGAGGATCTGCTGAGCCGGCGCGCCCCGGAGGAGCGCTGCATCCGCGATGCGATCAAGAACAGGGTGTGCGCCGCCGATGAGCGGTTCTGCCTGGTGCTGGTGCGGATCGTCGAGGCGTCGGCGAGCGGTGCGGAGAAGAAGGATGCCGCACTGTTCGATTTTGTGATCCGCAACGTGGCGAGTGAATTTTTCGAGGAGTGCCCGGCAGGGAGCGGGCAGCTGGAGGCCGTGGTGCGTGTGAGCGACCTCGAGTGGATGCTGGTCATGCAGGCCGGGGCGGAGGATTCCGAAAGAACAACGCTTGGAACGGCACAAAGGACAATATCGGAAAGTGCAGCACCCGGAACGACACAAGGAGCAATGGCGGAAAGCACCGTACCGGAAGCATCGGCCGAACTGAGACGGGAGGCGGAGGCCCTCGCGGAGCGGGTGCGCCGGCTGACGGAGCATCTGCGGCGGGCGCTGGACCGGAGGACGGGAATCTACCTGGGCACGCCGGTCGCCTTTTCGGAGATCGGAAGGAGCCGGGAGCGGCTGGAATACATGGAGGCGCACGCCGTGTTCGACGAGGACATCATTCTGCAGGAGAACCACTGGAAATCGCCCAAGAGGCGCCGGCCCGTCGCGCCGTGGGAGATCTGGAAGCGGGAGCTGCTGGCGACGGACGACGTGGAGCAGGCGCGCAGCCAGATTCTCGCGTATGTCGGGGAGCAGCGGGCGAGCGGCGGCTGGGAGCGGGAGGCGCTGGAGGAGTTTTTGCAGGAGCTGGTGCAGCTTCTGTACCAGTATCTCGGCGACCGGAAATACGACTTCGCGCAGCTGTTTGACCGGCACGAGTTTCAGGGCTACGAGCAGGGGGCGCGCGTGTCGATGAAGGGGGTAAAGGAGTTTACCGACTACCTTTTTGACAAGCTGGGCTGCGGCAGACATGTGCCCGAGAGCCGGGCAGACGTCGTGGAGCAGCTGAAGGATTACATCGCCAAGCACCTGGATGAGAACATCACGCGCGCGGATCTGGCGCGGACGGTCTATCTATCGGAAGGCTATGTCTCGCGCATTTTCCTGAAGGAGACCGGGATCTCGCTGCCCAACTATATCGCGGAGCGAAGGATCGAGAAGGCGAAGGAATACCTGGAACACTCTGCGCTCCCGGTCAGCCGGATCGCGACGGAGGTGGGCTACAACAATTTCTCCTACTTTTCCAGGACCTTCCGCGAGCTGACCGGCTGCACGCCGAACGAATACCGGACGCGGATTAACAAAAAAGAACACAGACATTGACAAAAAAATGAACACAGCGAAAAGGGAAGCGTAAAAATACGTTTCCTTTTTTTACAGGTTGGTCAGAAAAATGGCGGATGCGGCGGGCGTGGTCAGCTATACTGGGGGAGAAGAAAGAGAAAAGGCCGCAGAGTGACTGGTTTGCGGTGAAAGGAAAAAGGAAAGAGGGGATTCATTTGAACAGTCAGAGAAATCAAAGGGGGATCGGAGCCTTCTGCGAGGGAGTCAGAAAGAGCGCGCCGCTCTATCTGCTGATGCTTCCGTCCATCATCATTTTCCTGTTATTCACGTACTACCCGATGTACGGAATTGTGATCGCGTTTAAGGATTTCACCCCGGCGCAGGGAATCCTGGGAAGCCCGTGGGCGGGACTGAAATACTTCCGGCAGTTCTTTAACTCCTACCAGTTCTGGCCGACGATCCGCAATACGCTGGTCATCAGTTTTTACACGATCCTGGTGACGTTTCCGCTGCCGATCGCGCTTGCGCTTCTGTGCAACCAGATGAAAGCGCTGAGATTTAAGAAGTTTTTCCAGGTGTCTACGTACCTGCCGCACTTCATCTCGACGGTCGTCATGTGTGGTATGATTATCCTGTTCCTGTCCCCGTCGACCGGCATCATCGCGCGGCTGGTCGGACTGCTCGGCTTCAAGCTGCCGAACCTGATGGGCACGGCGTCCGCGTTCCCGAGCGTGTATGTGTGGACCGAGGCGTGGCAGCATGTGGGCTGGGACAGCATCCTGTACATAGCGACACTTTCCGCCGTCGATCCGACGCTCTACGAGGCGGCGACGATGGACGGCGCAAACAAGTGGCACAAGGTCATCCATGTGGACTTTCCGGCGCTGCTGCCGACCGCGACGATCATGTTTATCATGCGCATGGGAAGCGTTATGAGCGTCGGCTTCGAGAAGGTCTATTTGCTGCAGAACACGCTGAACAGCAGCACGAGTGAGATCCTTTCGACCTACGTGTACAAGATGGGTCTGATCAGCAGCCAGTACAGCCTGTCAGCGGCCATCGGCCTGTTCAACAATGTGATCAATCTGGTGCTGCTGGTCGCGGTAAATCAGATTGCGAAGAAGCTCAGTGACACGTCGCTGGTGTAAAATGTGGATGGGATGGACAGATATGAGCAGAGAAAAGGAAATCACAACAAAGAGAAAGATAAGAAAGTCAAAGGAAGATAAGATCTTCGATTTCTTCCTGTACCTGATTGCCGGGCTTCTGATCCTGATCACGCTGTATCCGATGTACTTTATCGTGATCGCGTCGGTCAGCAACCCGACGGCAGTCTCCAACGGCGAGCTGTTCCTGCTGCCGAGAGGGATCAATCTCAAGGCATACAAGGAACTCGCGGGCTACGCGAAGCTCTGGAGCGGCTACCGCAATACGATCCTGTACGTAATCGCAGGCACAGTGATCACGCTGGTCGTGAATATCCCGGCGGCGTACGCACTCTCGAGAAGAAAGTTTTACGGGAAAAAGCTGTTTACCTTCTTCTACTTGATCCCGATGTTCTTTACGGGCGGCCTGATCCCGACCTACCTGACGGTCAGCAAGTTCGGACTGCTGGACAATTTCTGGGTGATGGTGGTGCCGTTCTCCGTCGTGACGTACTACATCATCGTCGCGCGGACATTCTTCAACAACAGCATCCCGGAGGAGCTCTGGGAGGCCGCACAGCTGGATGGCTGCGGTTACATCGGCTTTTTCTTCAAGGTCGTGCTGCCGCTCTCGAAGGCGATCATCGCGGTTGTGGCGCTGTGGGCGGCCGTGGGACAGTGGAACTCGTACTTCAACGCATTGATCTACCTGCGCAGTGAGAACCTGCAGCCGCTGCAGATCGTGCTGAGAAATATCCTGATCAGTAACCAGACGATCAGCGCGATGACGACCGGAGCGGCGGCCGTCGAGGCAAAGCAGATGGCGGACCTGATCAAGTACGCGGTGATCGTGGTGTCGTCCGCGCCGATCATGTGCATGTACCCGTTCGTGCAGAAGTACTTCAACCAGGGCGTGATGCTCGGATCACTGAAGGGCTGACGGGAAAAATATGGCAGAATGAGATACCGCCGAATATATGAGATCCGGTGACCTCGAAGGTCGGCGGGACAAAACAGTAAGTAATAAAAAATAATATAGAAAAAGGAGAGAATGACATGAGGAAAAGAAAAGCATGGAGCATACTGCTCTCAGGCTCAATGGTGTTGGGGACGCTGGCCGGGACGACCATGACGGCCGCGGCGGAGGAGAAGCCGACGTACAAGATCGCGACGGTCCGCTGGACGGACACGTGGCCGACCGACTATCTGTATGAGGGGATCATGCAGCAGATTGCGGACAAGGTCGGCATCAACATCGAGTGGCAGGTATACTACAACGCAGACTGGACGGAGCAGAAGTCTCTGCTGCTGGCTTCCGGCGACCTCCCGGATGCATTTTTCGGGTCGATCTGCCTGAACGCGACGGACGTGTCGCAGAACAAGGCGTATTTCCTCGATCTGACGGATCTGATTGAGCCGAATATGCCGAATCTGATGGCGGCGATGGAGACCGCTCCGGAGCTGCGCGCGATCGCTACGGACCGCGACGGCAGGATCTACAGCCTCCCGAAGAAGCTTCCGCTGCGCCCGCAGCTGTGCGGCAACTGCCTGTACATCAACCAGACCTGGCTGGACAATCTGGGACTTGAGATGCCGAAGACGCTCGACGAGCTGACGGAGGTGCTCAAGAAGTTCGCGACAGAGGACGCGGACGGAGACGGGGATGCGACAAACGAGATCGGCTACACAAATTCGGCGGGACAGACGCTCCTGAGCGGGGATCTGAGAAACATCCTGTTCCCGTTCGGCACGATGGTCAGCCGCGCGGACAACTATATGGGCCTGAACGGCGAGGGCACACCGGTGTTTATGCCGATGGAGGAGAACTACAGGGACGCGGTTGTATGGATGCATGATCTGTACGAGAGCGGCGTCCTCGATCCGGAGTATTTCACACAGGAGAGCAGCATGGCCACGGCGAAGAGACAGGCCGAGGGCGGCTCCCAGGTCGGCATGATCACAGGCTGGACGGCTGACGCGGAGGCTGGTCTGAACGGTTCCCAGTTCACACCGCTGGAGTCCGTAGAGGGCCCGGACGGCAACCACTATGTGGAGAATGCATCGAACTTCCTCGATATTTCTGACCGCGAGCTGCTGATCACGACGAAGTGCGAGAACCCGGAGAAGCTGCTCCAGTGGGCGGACGAGTTCTACACCGATATCGTGTCGCTGCAGACCTTCTACGGCTCGATCCCGGATCAGGTGAGCGAGAACGAGGACGGCACGTACGATGTGCTGGTGCCGGAGGACGGAAGCTCCCTGGACACCTCCGCGTGGTCGCACTCGATGCGTGACTTCGGACCGAAGTACATGACCGACGCGTTTGCGGAGAAGGTGACGCTCCCGGCAGACCAGGGCGACGGCATCAAGCTGGCTGAGGATGCGATCAACGGCAAGTACGTGACCGAGGACAAGAATGTGGGTCTTCCGATGCTCCAGTACACCGAGGAGGAGCTGAGCCGCATCAACCAGATCGGCACCGATATCTACAAATACTGTGAGGCAAACTATGCGCACTGGGTTGTAGACGGCGGCGTGGAGGATGAGTGGGACGGCTACATCGAGCAGCTCAAGCAGATGGGCGTGGAGGAGCTTGTCTCCATCCATCAGGGCGCTTACGACGCGTACGTGGCAAATATGGAGTAATTCAGGGATTCCTGTTTTTGGGCGCGGGGCCGGCAGACGATGTTCTGACCGGGCCTGCGCCTTTTCTGCAGTCAGTTCGCACAGCGGCGGACAGTGGCGTCCTGGCTGAACGGTAATAATTTGGAAATTTACAGGGCGATCAGGGCTCTGTGTTGGTTGCACTGTCCTTTTCCGGTATTGTATAATCGGAGGAGAGAGGATGTTCATTCCTGTTCGCGCAACGCGATATGTGTTATGGTTCACATCCGACAGGGGTGTGATCAGCGACCTGTGCATTGCCGTTTTGCAGAAAAGACAGAAGAAGTCTGCGGACGGGACGCCTTGGAGGGGAGGTAGCGTGTATGTGGAAAAAGAGAGGGCGGGGGAAGGTGCGCAGCCTGAAGGCAGTCTCGCTGCGGATGCTGATTCCGGTGGGGATCGCGCTGGCAGGGCTGGCGGTGTTTCTCCTCCTGGGGATGCGGGAGAACCGGAGGCTGCAGAATGAGTACGTGGAGGACACGGCGGGGCTCTACGTCGGGCAGATCAACCGGGACATCGCGCAGATCAACAGCGAGCTCATCTATATCCAGCGGCTCAACAAGGACATCCGGGCGCTTCCCTCGCGCCTGCGCCCGGGGGACGCAGAGTATTATGCGCTGCTGCAGAGCATCACGGAGCAGAACCGGATTCTGAAGATCCGCTACGCGGAGGTGCAGTTCTTCTACGTGTATGAGCAGGACGCGGATGTGCTGCTGACGGATGCCGGCACGGTCTTTGCCGACAGCATAAAGACGGAGGTCTGTGACGCGCTGATCCGCACGCTCAAGGAGCACGCCGGGGACGGGCTGAATGCGACGAGCTGGACGATGGTCACTACCCCGGAGAACACGTACATCATCAGCTGGTATACGCAGAAGCAGAAGACGATGGGCTGCGTGATCAACCTCGATACGATTTTCGAGACGCTGCAGCAGCGGATAGAAAAGTATGAGGTCGTCCCGTTCATGCAGGATGCCAAAGGAGAACTGCATCTTCCGGAGCGCGTGCCGGAAGCGTATGAGGCGGCGATCGAGACCGGAGAGAGCGGGCGGAATGCGCAGCAGCTGTTTTCCTTTCCGTTCGGCAGCGTCGGCAACCTCTGGCTGTACGTTGTCCCGGGCAGCGGGATGCTCGAGCGGCTGATGGTTTTCCAGATTCTGTTTGTACTGATGCTGTTTGTGCTGCTTGGGATCTGCATTTTGATGGCCTACAGCTATTACGGGGAGATCATGCGCCCGATGCGGGAGTTTGTCGAGGCGCTGGACAACACAGATGAGGAACAGCTGCTCAACCAGAATGGCGCAAACAATATCCTCGAGCTGGAGTTTGCGAGCGTGAAGTTCCGGACACTGCTGCGCAAGATCCAGTCCCTGAAGATCGCGATCTACGAGAAGGAGCTGATGGAGCAGAGGGCGGAGCTCGAGTATGTGCAGGAGCAGGTGCGCCCGCATTTTCTGCTGAACTGCCTCAGTGTCATTCACGGGATGGCGGATGAGCGGGACGAGCGGGAGATCGTGGAGATCACGGAGGTGTTGGCGGACTATATGAGATACGTCATGCGGGATTCCAAAAATCAGCGGGTGATAAAGGACGAGCTGAATCATATTGACTCGTACGTGCGGATGCAGAAACTCCGGTACGGGGAGGACGCGTTTACGTACGAGGTGGTGCTCGACGGCGAGGTCGAGGACTGTCTGGTCCCGCCGCTGCTGCTCCAGACCTTGGTGGAAAATGCGATCGTGCACGGAGTCTCCCTGGACCGGAGGATCGACATCTCCCTGTACATCACGCGGGAGCAGTACGAGGACGGCTGCTATCTCTACATCAGCGTCTCGGACACCGGAGGCGGATTCTCGCAGGAGACGCTGCAGGCGCTCGAAAACGACACGCCGATCATCTACAACGGCCGCAGACACGTCGGCCTCCAGAACGTGCGCCGCAGACTCGAGCTGATGTACGAAGGCCGCGGCGGGATCACGTTCTCAAATATGGGGGAGAACTACGGGGCGGTCGTCGAGGTGCATATGCCGATGGCGGTGGAGAAGAGCGGCTCATAAACAGCGGAGCCCTTCTCTACGCTTCGACAGTTTCCCGATAAGGAATCCGCACGGTCACCACGGTTCCTTTCATGGAGACTGTGTGGATCTGTACGCCGTAATGTTCCCCGTAATACAGCTGAATCCGCTTGTGCGTATTCGCGATGCCGATTCCGGAGGAATCCTTCATCCAGAGAGAGTCGTACACCTCATGATCCATCCCCTTGCCGTTATCCTCCACGGTAAAGACAAGGTCCTCTGCCTGACGGCGCGCCGTGATGAGCAGGCGGTAAGTGAAGGCGGGCTGCTCCTGGTCAAAGCCGTGGCGAATCGCATTCTCGACGAAGGGCTGAAGCAGAAATTTCGGGACCAGCGGGTTGTGCAGGGACGGGTCAAGGTCGGATTCGTAGGTGAAGCCATTGTTGGTGCGCAGCTGCATGGCGGAGATATAGGCCTCCACATAGCGCAGATCTTCCCGGAACGGCACGATCAGCGTCGTCGTCTTCACTGAATAGCGCATCATAAAGCTGAGCTTGGCGAGCATATCGCTGATCTCCGTCTGCTCGGCCTCCAGCGCCATGAGGCTGCAGATGTTGAGCATGTTGTAGAGAAAATGCGGGTTGAACTGCAGATTGATGAGCTGGATTTCCAGCTCTTTTTCACTGAGCTTGATTTCGTAGTTTTCCGTAATCAGCTTGCTGATGTTCTGGTTCATATTGTTGTATGCCTCAAAGGTCGGCTGATAATCGGTGTAGTTCGTATTTTGAATCCGGTGCTCATAGTGCCCGTCGGCTGTCCTGGCGAGCCCGTCGGCGAGCAGTGCAAGCGGCTCGGAGATGGTGCGCATCGTAAAGTGCAGAACGATCAGCACCAGCAGGATGGTGAGGCAGATCACGAGCAGGGTGATGAGGCTGATGCTGGTCCCCAGGTACTGGAGGGCATTGTCGACGGAGGTGTACGAGGTGATGATCCAGCCGTTTTTCTCCAGGAGCTGGCTGCAGATGAAGGTGCCTTTGATGCCGCCGCGCCGGAAGGAGCGGAACTGCCCCTGTGCGTCCAGATCGGCGCGCGTGGGGACAGGGAGGTCTTCTGTGTGTTCCGGCTGTCCGGAGCTGTAGATGGGGGCTCCGTCCTGGGTATAGATATAGTACGAGGTGATTTCGTTTGAAGCGAGCCACTGATCGAAAACGGAAGAAAAAATATTCAGCAGGATCAAAGGCGGAATCCCCTCGCCGTCATAGTGATGCGGGTAGCCGTACTTCATATAGTTCAAATCCATCTGCACTCCAAGAGAGATCACGTCATAGTCCGAATAATATTTTTTGTACCGGTCATTGAGCAGGAAAATATCGGAATAGTGAGCGGTGGGAAACCAGAAAATGGTGCCGGGCTTCTTGGCCAGGGTCTCATGGTAAGCGATATGCTCCTGCTCGATGATACAGGGCATGGCTGTAGAGTCATAGAAGGAATCGGAATACGAAGGCGAGGCGATATACAGCGCGCAGATCGAGTCAAAGTCCCAGAAGTGCTGGCTGAGCAGGGACTGGATCTCTGTGCTCATGATATGGCGTGAAGGGGCAGTGTCCCCAAAGGAAGAGATGATCAGCTCATTGAGAAGAGGATCTTTTAGCAGGGAATTAAGGCTCTTATAGAGAGAGTCCATGCGCTGTTCAATCAACATGCAGTTTTTTTCCAGCAGGCTGGTGGCATTTTGCTCGGTAAAGGACATGGCCCACTCGCGCGACTGGTTCAGAATAAGGCCCCAGCACAGGAGCAGGGGCAGCAGGGCGATCAACAGATAGCGCGTGCTGCGCTTCGCATGCGGGCGAAGCGAAAAAGATCTGGAGCGGGAACCAAGCCTGGAGAGGAAAGAACGATGCATGGAATTACCTCCTTGATAAGTAATGTTGTTCGTGCTATTATAGCACAAAAGACGACAATAGAGGAAAGATATCGCGTGACTGACTGCAGAAATTACAGAAGACTGGTTTTTCAGGAGCTTTTTTTGATCGGTTTATCTAAAACCGGAGGGGAGTGGATCGCTTGTGCGGGTAAAAATGCTTATTGTAGACGATGAGGCTCTGCAGCTCGGCTTGATCGGCAGGGTCATTCAGAGATACCGCCCGGAATACGAGATCACTACGACGCATCAGCCGGAACAGGCGCTGCGTCATCTGACGGACGGCACGTATGACGCGCTGCTTACGGATATCCGGATGCCCGGCATGGATGGGATTGAGCTGATCCGCCGTGCCCGCGCCCTGCAGACCAAACCGCTTGAGATCATGATTTTGAGCGGGTTCGACGATTTCCAATACGCAAAAACCGCAATTACCTATAATGTGCTGGAGTATCTGCTCAAACCGATTGACAGCCAGAGCCTGGAGAACGCTTTGGCGAAGCTGGAGGCGAAACTGGTCGAAAACAGATCGTATCAGCAGATCCAGAATGGCTACAGAGCGATGGAGCGGCAGAGAATTGCGACGGCTCTTTTCAAGCTTGCCAGAGACGTGGAGCTGAATGTACAGGAAACGGTGTGTGTTGAGGAGCTGAAGAAGAGTCAGCTTCGCCTGGTGCTTGTGGAAGACTGTGACGCCAAGAGCCGTGCAGGGCTTCTCGCGGAGGAGGACTACGTGGAGTCTCTCTCGGAGAATCGCTACCTTCTGTTTCAGGTGGTGGCCGATGGAGAATCGGCGAAACCATTGCTTCCGCCCCGGGAGGGGCGTGTGGTCGCAGGTCTTCCGTGCAGGCTGAAGGAGCTGTCCCTTCGATGGAGGCAGGTTGAGGATTATGCGGAGACCTGCCGCAGAACCGGGATGCATTTGATGGTACAGAGACCCTGCAATGAGCAGGTGCTTCAGGCTTTGTCACAGAGCATAGCTGCCAAGAGAGCCGACGAGGTTCAGGTCATGGCGGTTCCGCTGGCCGCCTGTCTGCGGAATGGAGAGCTCACATTTTCCGCCATTTCGTACACTGTCCAGAAGGCGGTGGCGGCGAAGCAGCAGGCTGGCGCAGCATTCGGGGTGTACCCGAACCGCCGGGAAGAGTTCTGGCGGGTGTTTGAGGAGGAGCTTGCCGGGTGCAGCACAGCGGCGCAGCTCTGTGATGTGATCCAGCGGCTTTTTTCTGCCGGGGAGGAAGACAGAGAGGATGGTTCCTTTGTGCGGAATGTGGAGGTATATCTGAGGGTACATTACGCAGAGGAATGCGCTCTGGAGCACATTTCCCGCGCATTTGGGTATTCGTCCACTCACTTCAGCAGGCTTTTCACGGCAGCCTTCGGGACGCCGTACACGCGCTACCTCTCGGAATATCGCCTGGAGCGCGCAAGTGAGCTTCTCAAATCAATGGATATTCCGGTTGGCGAGATTGCCAGGCGGGTCGGCATATCGGACCCGGGATATTTTGCACGACAGTTTGGCAGAAAATACCATGTGTCTCCGGCAAAATACCGAAAGCTTTTCGGAAAAAACTAAAAAAGATGGCTGTTGTTCTCAAAAGAGAGCGGCAGCCTTTCTTTTTTTGCGCGATATTTCCAGATTTGTCTGATATGTCCGATTGTTCGGCAAATAGCAGAATTATATAATGGAACTAACAGAAAGGAAATGGAAGGGGATGGCGAAATGGGGCAGACACGTACAAAAGCCTTGAAGAAAAAGAGAAGATGGGATCACAATGCGAAGGTAGGGTTTGCGCTGGTCACACCGGCTATTCTGGGGTTTATGCTGTTCTGCGCGGTGCCGATTGCCTACAGCGCTTACCTGAGCTTCACGGACTGGAACGTTTTCAAGGCCCCGAATTTTGTGGGCTTCAAAAATTACATCAAAATATTTACGAGCGATTACCTGTTTAAGGAATCCATAAAAGCTACGTTTTCATTTGCGTTTGGCTCGACGGTGTGCAGCACGGTTTACGCATTTTTGCTCGCGCTGCTGTTAAGCCGAAGAGTGCGGGGGATCAGCATTTATCGGACGATTTTTTATCTGCCCTCGATCGTGCCATCCGTGGCAATGTGTGTGCTGTGGAGCTGGCTGTACAATAAGGACTTCGGACTGTTCAACACGCTCCTTGGGATGGTCGGTATTCCGAAGCAGTCGTTTCTTGCCGGGCAGAGTACTGTGATCCCATCCCTGATCTTTATGGCGATGTGGAGCTGCGGCAATACGATGATCATCTATCTGGCAGGTATCCAGGGTGTACCGGATTCTCTGCGGGAGGTAGTCCGGATTGACGGCGGGAGCTATCGGCACGAGCTGATCTACGTGATCATCCCGATGGTGTCACCGGTCATCTTCTTCAACGTGCTGATGGGATTGATTGGTTCCTTCCAGGCATTCAACCAGGCGTTTATGATGACGGGCGGAGGACCGAACAACAAGAGCCTCTTCTACAGTTACTATCTGTACTCGGTAGCGTTTCAGCAGAACAAGATGGGGTATGCCTGCGCGCTGGGCTGGGTGATGTTTCTGATTATGATTCTGTTCACCGCAATTTTTTTCAAGACATTTACGAGGCACATTTTCTTTGAGGGGAGTGAGAGCTGATGAGCGGGATGTCAATCAAGAAGCGGAAAAAAATGAAAGGGAGTCGGGTGGTACTTTATCTGGCACTGATTGTGGGAGCGCTGATATCTCTGGTGCCATTTTACTGGCTGATCCGCTCTGCCTTTATGAACATGCTGGAGATTTACATTCTTCCGCCGCTGTGGTGGTCAAGGGAACCTTCCTTCGATAATTTTAAAACGGTGTTTTTTGCGGATATTCCATTTTTTTCGTATTTTCTGAATACGATTAAAATTGTAATTCCGGTGGTCTTCGGGACCGTCGTCTCTTCCTCAGTGGCGGCCTACGGATTTGCCCGCTTTGACTTTCCCTTCAAGCAGGGGTGGTTCGCCATCTGTATCAGCTCCATGTTGATCCCGGGGGCGGTGACGCTGATCCCGGGCTTCCTGATCTGGAAGCGCGTGAATGCGATCAATACGTACTGGCCGCTGATTCTCCCGTGCTTTTTCGGGGGCGGCGCGTTCAACATTTTCCTGTTCCGGCAGTTTTTTATGACGATTCCGCGGGACCTCGATGAGGCCGCGACGCTCGACGGGGCAGGGCCGCTTCGGATTTACTGGCAGATTCTGCTCCCGCTGCTCAAGCCGGTGTGCATCACCGTGATGCTGTTTACCTTTATGGGGACGTGGAACGACTTCTTCGGCCCGATGCTCTACCTGTACGATATGGAGAAGTACACGGTGGCGCTGGGGCTGCAGCTGTTCAGTTCCTCCTACGGCTCCGATTACGGCGCGGTCATGGCCGGCGCTCTGGTGATGACGATTCCGACGATCCTGATTTTCTTTGTCGGGCAGAAATACTTTGTGCAGGGGATCGTGACGGGCAGCGTAAAAGGATGAGAGAGAAATATGCGTGTTCTGGCGGACTTTGCAGCAAAGTGCGAGATCCTGACTGAGCGGGAACGGATGAGGTGGCGGAGATGAAAAAATGGATAATTTTGATTTTGACAGCAGTCTGTCTGTTGTCCTTTACAGAAGGAGCAGCGGCGCAGGAAGGAGGAGGCAATATGAATTATATGAAGCTTGAGGGGGTCATGGGGGAGCGGTTTGACGCAAATTTGAAGAATTGGCTGCTGACGGCTCCCTACGAGAATCCCGGTATGGTGCAGATGTATTTCCGCCGCAATCAGCCGCACCAGGCGCTGGTGCCGTGGTACGGGGAATTTTCCGGAAAATATCTGACCTCTGCTGCGCTCTGCTATGAGATGAAGCCGGACGCAAAGCTGAAAGAAGCCGGAGATTACGTCGTGGAACAGCTGGCGCGGGCGCAGGACGCGGATGGATATCTCGGAGTCTGGCCGGACGGGCAGAAGCTGGCGGGCAAGAACCAGGACGGTCACAAGACCTGGGACGTCTGGAGTCACTATCACAATCTGCTGGGACTGTACCTGTGGAACAGAGCCACCGGAAACGAGCAGGCGATGGAGATCGTGGACCGGGCGGTGGGCTGTCTGTATGACTACTTTATCGTGCAGGACCACAAGCTCGACGAGGACAAGGACGGGACGGATGCCGCGATCGGACATATCTGCGCGCTGCTTGGCCGGGAGACGGGGGATGAGCGCTGCCGCGAGCTCATGGAAAAGACGTTTGCCACGTTTGAAGCGCCGTTTGGCGGAGATTATTACCGGGCCGGACTGGAGAACAGGCCGTTTTACCAGATGAACCGGACGCGCTGGGAGTGCCTGCATGCGATTGAGACGATCAAGGAGGCCTACGTGCTCACAGGCGAGGAGGACTACCGCACGTCGTTTGAACATATCTGGGACGGAGTGAGGCGGTATGACGTCCACAATACCGGCGGGTTCTCCTCGGGCGAGCGGGCGTGCGGGAATCCGTACGATCTGAGGGCCATCGAGACGTGCTGCACGATTGCGTGGATGGCGCTCAGTGTGGATATGCTGGAGCTTGGCGATGATCCGCTGGCCGCAGATGAGCTGGAGATTTCCACCTGGAATGCACTTCTGGGCGCACAGCAGCCCAGCGGCAGAAGCTTTACCTACAACACGCCGATGGAGGGACAGCGGCTGGCGAGCGCACACGAGATCGTGTTTCAGGCGGTGGCGGGCAGCCCTGAGCTGAACTGCTGTTCCGTGAACGGGCCGCGGGGATTCGGCATGATCGGCCAGTGGGGCGTGACGGCAAAGGGCGAACAGATCACGGTGAATTATTACGGAGCGTCAGAGACCGAGCTGACGACGCAGGAAAATCACACGGTGACGATCACGCAGACAGGCGGTTATCCGTTTGACAGCGATCTGCAGATCCGTGTCTCGGCGGACCCGGCGTACATGGGCGAGCTCAGGCTGCGCATTCCCGCGTGGTCGGAGCAGACGAGCATCCGGCGGAACGGGGAAGCGGTGGACGGGATTTTGGCAGGCACGTACCTGACCGTATCTGAGGTGAAGGATGGAGACGTGCTGGAGCTTGTCTTTGACCTGTCGCCGCACTTCTGGCAGGGGAACTACGAGGTGGGCGGAAAGACCTCGCTCTATGCGGGGCCGATCCTGCTGGCGTATGACCAGCGCTTCAACGGCGGACAGGAGAGTCCTGCCGCGCTGCGGCTTAGCGAGCTCAGGCTGTCTGCGGCGGCGTGTGAGGACACGCTGTATCCCGCTCCGTATCTGCTGGCGGAGACGACGGCGACGGACGGAGCGCGTGTCGTGCTGTGTGATTTTGCCACGGCCGGGCAGACCGGGACGACTTACACGACATGGCTGCCGACGGAAAACGAGCTTCCGATCCTGCGGGAAACGGATGATGCGATCCAGTGGTGCCAGAGGATTGCGGTTCAGGGGGCTGCCGGCGGCGGGGAATAGCACGCTTTGCGATGCGGGAACGGCGGTGGTAGAGCATGACTGCGGAATAAGCGGATGGGAATCCGTGAAGTTCATACATCATTTCATTTAAAGGAGGAAGGTTCTATGAAGAAACTTGTAACATCTATTCTTGCGGCGACGATGCTGTTTGGCAGCCTCACACCGGCAATGGCGGCGGAAGAGAAGGAACCGGTTGAGCTGGTATTCTGCAACTGGGGAGACGGCACGGAGCAGAAAATGTTTGAGTACGTGTTCGATCTGTTCGAGAAGGAGAATCCGGGCGTGACGGTGAAGTATCTGTACATCCCGTACAGCGAGTATCTCACAAAGCTGAACACGATGGCGGCGTCGGACACCATGCCGGATATGGGGCAGATGCAGACCGAGAATGTGCTGCTCTGGGCCGAGAACGGGATGTACGCGGATGTGAGTGACCTGTTTGAATCCGGCGCGATTACACCGCGTCTTAGCAGCCATTACTATGCGGACGTAGACGGAAAGTTCAGCGTTGCCAACTATATCGGTGAGACGGATGTCCTGTTCTACGATAAGGACTACTGCGAATCCTGCGGCGTGACTGTGCCGACGCGCATCGAGGATGCGTGGACGTGGGATGAATTTCTGGACGCCTGCGTCAAGCTGACGAAGGACGTGAACGGAAAACACCCGGGCGAGGACGGCTTTGATCCGGAGAATATCGACGTGTACGCGATCGCCGATATGGACGCAGATATCATGGCGCATTCGAACGGCGGCGGTTTCTTCAGCGAGGACGGCAAGGAGATCTGGATGGACAAGCCGGAGACGATCGAGGCGGTTCAGGCGGTCGCGGATTTGATGAATGTCTATCACGTAGCTCCGACACCGACCTCCCGCGACGCGATCGGCGGAGGAAATTACCCGTTGATGACAGGAAAAGTAGCGATGCACGTCGGCGGTCAGTTCTGTATGCTTTGGTACGCGGATTATATCAAGTCCGGCGAGATCAACCTCGGGACAGGCGTGCTGCCGAAATTCAAGAAGGTGACCAACAAGGTCTGGGGCAATCCGGTGGTTGTATTTGCAAACTCCAAGCACCCGGAAGAGGCGAAAGCGCTCATGCAGTTCTTCTATGACAACAAGAACCTGATTGACTGTATCAATATGGGGCTGTGGATGCCGACGGAAGAGAGTTACTATTCGGACGAAGCGGCGCTGAAGACCTGGATCGAGGATTCCGGCATCCGCTCAGAGGAATTCTACGGCGTAGTCGAGATGGCACAGACAGGATACATTGCAGTCGAGAATCTGATATCCAACTCGGTGGAGCTTTCCAGCCTCTACAACGGACTTCTGGATCAGGTATGGCTGGGCGAGAAGAGCGCGGAGGACGTGATCAAAAATGAGATCATGCCGGTACTGCAGCCGGTATTCGATGAGTACTGGGCGGCGCACTGATCCGTATATGGATCCGTTGACATGGAAGCCTGTCTATACGGAATCCCAGCCCCCGCTGCAAGCAACGGGGGCTGGGCCACTTGGCTCGTATCTCGTGGAAATCAAGAGAAGAGGGTGCCGCAAAATGCGGCAGATCTGCAGGAACTGGGATTTGTGCGCTCGACCGCATCCCGGCAGCTGCAGCTGTCAGTCATTTTACGGCGTCCTCTTTGTCCTGTCTATGCTTCTGCCGTCCTGCGAGGCAGTTTCGTGCAGTATAAAAAGAGCTTGATTTTTTTAGCGGCAGGGAGTAAGTTTAGACGGAGAGAAGGAAAACGGATACGATAGAGGAAACGCAGGAATAGAAAACGATACGCCGCGGCGCGGCAGGAAGGAGAGACATTATGAAATCATACATCAAGGATTATCCCAGACCGCAGCTTGTCAGGCGGTCGTGGACGAACCTGAACGGGAGTTGGAGCTTCCGGTTCGACGACGGGGACTGCGGGGAGCAGCAGGAGTGGTACGCTGCGTTCCCCGAAGAGCACAGGGAGATTCAGGTGCCGTTTACGTATGAGACAAAGCTCAGCGGGATCGGGGAGACGGAGCATCACGCGCAGGTGTGGTATGAGCGCACCGTCGAGGTGGCACAGACGGAGCTGGAGGGCAGACGTGTGCTGCTGCACTTTGAGGGCAGCGATTTTGTGACAAAGCTGTGGGTGAACGGCGTGTACGTCGGGCTGCACCGCGGCGGCTATGCGCGGTTCACGTTCGATATCACGCGGTATCTGCGTGCGGGGCAGAACCGGCTGACGGTCAAGGCGGAGGATTCGATGAGCATCGAGCAGCCGCGCGGCAAGCAGCGCTGGATGAAGGACAGCTTTGGCTGCTGGTACGTCCAGACGACCGGAATCTGGAAGACGGTCTGGATGGAGAGCGTGGCGGAGGTGTACCTGGCGGGACTGAAGCTGACGCCGGATGTGGAGAATCACCAGATCCGAATCGAGTACAGCGTGGAATCCTGTATCGGAGATACGCCGTCGGATGTGGCGGCAGGTGTGGGCGGCCAGAGGCCTGCCGGGGCGAAGAGCGGGGATAGCCAGAGGCCTGCCGGAGCAGAGAGCGAGGCCGGCCGCTGGTCGATCGAGGCGGAGATTGAATACGATGGCGTACAGATCAACCGCTCGTCAAAGGCACTGACCGGCGGGACGGTGGAGGATGTGGTGAGCGTCTTCCGCCCGGACGTGACGCCGTGGGGCGTGTACCGCTGGACGCCTGCGCACCCGGAGCTCTATGATCTGACCATCCGGATTCTCAGGGACGGCGAGGTCGTGGACGAGGTGTTCTCGTATTTCGGTATGCGGGAGATCCGCATCGAGGCGGGCAATATCCTGCTGAACGGTGAGCCGCTCTACCAGAGGCTGATTCTCGATCAGGGCTACTGGGAGGACTCGCACCTGACGCCGCCAAGCGAGGAGGCGCTGGTGGATGACATTGACAAGCTGCTCGCGATGGGCTACAACGGGGTGCGCAAGCACATGAAGATTGAGGATGAGCGGTTCCTGTACTGGTGCGATGTGAAGGGGCTGCTGGTCTGGAGCGAGATGGCGGCAACCTACGCGTTCAGCGACAATGCGGTGCAGGAGTTCACGGTGGAGTGGATGGAGATTGTGCGGCAGAACTACAGCCATCCGTGCATCATCACCTGGACGCCGTTCAATGAGTCGTGGGGCGTCCCGCAGATCAAGATTAATCAGAAACAGCAGGACTTCACCCAGGCTATCTATTACCTGACGAAGAGCATGGACTCGATGCGCCCGGTGATCGTGAACGACGGCTGGGAGCACACGATCTCGGATATCATCACGCTGCATGACTACGAGGAGGACGGCGAAGTATTTTTCGAGCGCTACGCGGAGCACCTCGAGAAGCTGATGAGCTCGGAAATCTACCACAGCCAGTTTAAGTCGTCGATGGCGGAGGGCTTTGCGTACGCGGGCCAGCCGATCATCATCAGCGAGTACGGCGGCATCGCATTCTCCGGCGGCAAAGAGGGCGACTGGGGCTACGGGAATACCGTGTCGACGCAGGAGGAGTTCCTCGCCCGCTTTGACAGGATCACGACCGCGATCAAGCGGATTCCGTACATCACGGGCTACTGCTACACGCAGGTGTCCGACGTGCAGCAGGAGATCAACGGTCTGCTCGACGCCGGACACGAGTACAAGCTGCCGCCTGAGAAGATCAGGGCGATCAACTGCAAGGAGGCGGGCCTCCGCAGGATTAACTGTGAGCAGTAGGCGGGACTATTATTTTGCGTGTGGGTGATAGAAAATGAGGGTGCTGCAAAATTGCCGGCAGCTACAATTACTGGCGTATGGCTGATTGCACAAATGCCGGTGTTTGCAGAGCCGCTGCGTTTTGCGGCACCCTCTGTGCAGTTAAGCGACGGGTTTCTTTTTTGATGTGCACCCTGAGTGGATCGCGCCCATCGGGCAGACCTTTTTGCACTGTCCGCAGCGGATGCACTCGGGGTCGTTCGCGTTCTGCACCGGGTCGACCTGCATCTTGCACGCCCGCGCGCAGGCGCCGCAGTGCGTGCACTTTTCCCGGTCGACCTGATACCGGAAGACGGAGATCGGGTTGAACACGGAGTAGATGGCGCCCAGCGGGCATATGTACTTGCAGAAGGGCCGGTAGATCACGATGGACAGGACGATCGTGACGGCCAGCAGCACGTTCTTCCAGGCGTAGAGCCAGCCGAGCGCGCTGTGCATGGACTGGTTCAAGAGCACGAGCGGGATCCCGCCCTCGAGCGTCCCGACCGGACAGATCAGCTTGCAGAACCAGGGCGCGCCCTGTCCTAAAATGTCGACCACAAACATAGGAAGCAGGATGACAAATACGAGGAGAATCACGTATTTCAGCTTCCGGAGTAGCCGGTCGGCGCGGAAGGTTCGGATCTTCTTCGGGAAGGGGATTTTGTGGAGCAGATCCTGGATCAGCCCGAATGGGCACAGCCAGCCGCAGACAAAGCGGCCGATCAGCGCGCCAATGAAGATCAGGAAGCCCGCCACATAAAATGCAAATTTGAAGTTCCAGTTCCCGATGACGGCCTGGAGCGACCCGATCGGGCAGGCTCCGGCCGCGCCCGGGCAGGAGTAGCAGTTCATGCCCGGGACGCAGAGCTTTTTGAAGTTTCCTTTGTAGATTTTGCCCCGGACGAACCCGGCCAGGTGGCTGTTGGTGATCAGTGCCCACGCAGCCTGGACGGTGTGCCTGGGCCATTCGCTTCTTTTTCTCTTATCCAATTCCGATACACTCCAGACAGATATTTGTGGCTTTGGTGAAGACGACCGCGAGCTCGCCGCGGCTGATGCCGTATCCCATCATCGCAAGGCCCAGAACCGCCACACAGACTCCGAACCACCGGGAGGTCAGAAACTGTCTCATCCCTGTCCCTCCAGATTTGCCAGCTCTTCCTCCACGACTGCCGTCCAGTCCTCGAGACTGCCGCTGCCGCTGTACGTCTGGCCGACGATGTTCCCGTTTTTATCGACGAAAAAGGTCTCCGGGACAGCCTCAATCCCGATCAGACGTCCGTTGAAATAAGAGGCGTCCGGTATGAGGAACGGGTAGGTGGCTCCGGTTCTCTCGGCGAGGAGTTTGGCCTTCTCGCGGCTCTCTGGGACGATCTCGCCGTTGGTGTCGAGCACATCGAGCACGACGCCCACGACACCTACGCCGCGGTCCGCCATCGCCTGGTGCAGCTTTTCCAGGTCCGGAATCTCAGCGACGCAGGGAGAGCACCAGGTCGCGAACACGTTGACCATCGTGAGGTCGTAGTCCTGGAACAGTTCCTGTGTGTACGTCTCGCCGTTGATATCCTGGGTCGAGAACTCGCCGAGGGAGGTCTGGGAGGCAGTGGAGGCAGGTTCCTCCTCCTCGAAATCATCGTATGTCTCCATCTCCGTGACCGTCACCGCGACCTCCTTTATGGCGTCGGTCAGCTCGGTGTCCGCCTTGGAGTTCGTGCTGAGGTAGTAGAGATAGCTTCCGTCCGCGCTCTCGCCTACCTTTGTGTGCTCGTCGCAGCCGGTCAGCTCATCGAGCTGGTCTTCGAGCTCGGCCTGATAGACGCCGACGAGCCCGGCGCGGTCCAGTCCCCGCTCCCACTCGGCCAGATCCACCGTCGTGATGTCAAATGTGGTATTCCACTGTTCTTCGGTGAGCACATCCCAGCTCAGGTATCCGTACTGGAGGGTGGAGGTCTGTGAGAAGGAGTCGTTGAGCATCATGGCGACCTTCTGATCTTCCATCAGCGCCTGGAGTGACTCCGGCAGGACGGTGAGCAGCCCCAGATAGGTGACCTCATAGTCTGCGCGGGCCGGGAGAATCACATCGGAGACGCTAAGCTGCGTGTCCATAAATTCGCCGTCCTGGTAGACCTCGGTGAAGCCCTCCGTCTGTGCGGCGTCATTTGCCGCGGCATTGCTCTGTGCGGCTGAGCCCTCTGCAGCGTCGCTCTCTGCGGCCGCGCGCAGCGTGAGCGGGGCGCAGGCATAAAATGCAGTGAAGCCAAGCAGGCCCGCCGCCAGGAAGGCTCCTGTTCTCCTTGTGTGATTCGTTCTGTGATGCGTTCTATTTGTCTTCATATGAGAAAGCTCCTTTCTTTTGATGAACCTATCCTACCACATCCGGGATAAAATCTGTGTAAAGAAATCTATTTTTTTTCTGAATGTGCTATACTGCTTAAAAAAGGATGACAATGGAAGCGTAGAAGGAGGAGACGAGATGCGGTTACTGGTTGTGGAGGATGAGGAGAAGCTCTGCGCGTCGATCGCGGAAGGGCTTCGGGCTGACGGCTACGAGGTCGACACGTGCCGGGATGGCCTGGAGGCGCTGGAGCTGGCGAGCGTGGAGGGCTACGATTTGATTCTGCTGGATCTGAACCTCCCGGGCGTGGACGGAATGGAGGTTCTGCGGCAGCTGCGCAGGGAGAAGATCGAGACCGGTATTCTGATTCTGTCGGCGCGCGGGCAGATCCGGGACAAGGTCGACGGACTGGATGCGGGGGCCAATGATTACCTGACGAAGCCGTTTCACTTTGAGGAGCTGGAGGCGCGGGTGCGCAGCCTGACGCGTCGGAGATTTATTCAGGAGGACGTCTGCCTTGCGTGCGGGGAGGTCTCCTTTGACACCCGGTCGCGGACGGCCACGGCAAGAGGAATCCCGCTCGCCCTCACCAGAAAGGAGGCGGGGCTTCTGGAATACCTGCTGCTCCACCAGGAGCGTGTGATCAGCCAGGAGGAGCTGATCGAGCACCTCTGGGACGGCAGCGTCAACAGCTTCAGCAACTCGATCCGGGTGCACGTCTCGTCGCTGCGCAGGAAGCTGCGCGCCGCGCTGGGGTATGACCCGATCCGGAACAAGGTAGGGCAGGGGTATGTGATCGGAGGGCAGGAGGTATGAAAAAATGTACGCTGCAGTGGCGCCTGGCACTGACGACGGCTGCGCTGGTCGCGGTGGCCTGTCTGCTGCTGTATTTGTTTATCAGTCATTCTGCCGTCATGCGGATGGATGAGATCGAGGACTCGATCGTGCAGATTGTGCCGGACGGAGAGGAGGTCTTTGAGATCGGATTGGACAGCTTCGGGCTGCCGCTGGATTTTCAGGAGCAGGTTCGGCGGGCGAAATCCACCTTTCTGCTTCAGAGCATCCTGGCGACACTCGCGGTGATTCTGGCAGGCGGTGCGCTGACATACGTCCTGGCGGGACATGCGCTTGAACCGCTGCGGCAGCTCAGCTCGCACATGGAGAACATTCAGGCGCAGAATCTCTCCGAGCCGCTGCCGGTCCCGGATACGGGGGATGAGATCGCGCGCCTGACGCGCTCCTTCAACGGAATGCTGGAGCGGCTGAACCGGTCGTTTACGATGCAGCGCCAGTTTTCGGCCAACGCGGCGCACGAGCTGCGCACACCGCTGGCCGTCCTGCAGACGAGTCTCGATGTGTTTCGGAAGCGGAAAGCTCCGACTCTGGAGGAGTATGCGGCTGCCGTTGGGATGGCGGCGGAGCAGACAGGGCGGCTCTCACAGCTGGTGAGTGTGCTGCTGGAGATGACGGAGCTGCAGACCGTCTCCCTGACGGACCGGGTGTCGCTGTCCGCGCTGGCGGAGGAGGTGCTCTGCGATCTGGCGCAGATTGCGGAGGAGCGGGAGGTCTCTCTGGCGCAGGAGAATGGGGATACGCAAGAAGATGCGCAGAAGAACGTAAGCGTGCGGGAAGATGAGAACGTTCAGAGGAGTGTGGATGCACGGGAGAATGGCGACGTGCCGGAGGACGGAGACGTGCAGGTGACAGGCAGCGATGTGCTTCTGTACCGTGCGGTCTACAATCTGGTGGAAAATGCGATCAAATACAACCGCCCCGGCGGCAGCGTGACGGTGCGCACATACACGGAGGGCGGCCGCGCCGTGCTGCGCGTGCGCGACACCGGAATCGGCATCGGCCGCGAGCACTGGGAGACGATCTTCGACCCGTTTGTGCGCGTGGATAAGTCCCGCAGCCGCGCGATGGGCGGCGCAGGGCTCGGCCTGGCGCTGGTGCGCGAGATCGCCGGCGAGCACGGCGGCAGCGTCCGGGTGGCAGACAGCAGCGATGCAGGCACGGAGATCGTGCTGGAACTGCCGGGGGAGAGGGTGTAGGAAATATAAAAATACTTTACTTTTACACAATTATAAATTACAATAGATGTTTGAAAGTAAGGTGATTGGATTGAATAAGAAAGAAATATTAGATAAAATGCTGGATGAGCGTGACGGCATACTGTTGACCAGTGAGGTAATTGCGGCGGGAATTTCTAAAACTTATTTTATGGAATACGTAAAAAAAATGGGAATGGAACGGATGGCAATGGGGGTTTACCTTGCAGCGGATGCATGGCCAGATTACTTTTATGTATTGCAGGCTCGTTATCCGAAAGTCATCTTTTCACATGAGACAGCTTTGTATTTGCTGGGTCTGGCAGAGAGAGAACCGTTGCAATTCACTGTTACTGCAAAAGCCGGGTATCATGCAAAGAGCATGGATGAGCAGAATATAAAAGTATACCGGATGAAAGAGGATCTGTTGGAGATGGGGGTAACGGAAGTAGCATCACCGGCAGGGCATATGCTGAGGGTATATAATGGTGAACGCACAATTTGTGATTTATTGCGTAGTCGGAGCAATATAGAGATTCAGGATTTGCAGGGTGCACTAAAAGAATATGTAAGAAGCAGGGAAAAAAATCTTCCGCAGCTTATGCGTTATGCAAAAGAACTTCATATGGAAAAGGTGTTGAGACCGTATTTGGAGATATTACTTTCATGATTAGGACATCAAGACAATTAAAAGCGCTGGTAAGAAATTTGTCAAAAGGAGATAGTACACAGGCACAAATTATTATTCGTAATTACGAGATGGAACGATTTTTGGAACGTATTTCATTGTCAAGATATCGGAATAACTTTTATCAAAAATTAATGTAAGAATGCCAGATAGAGTATTTCGTATGCCTATTGATTCGAAACTTCCTATGTAGTCATTTATCGACGAAGGCGTCTTTCTGTGCTATGATAAGAACCGTATGATTATGAACAGAAGAAAGGGGCATTTTTGATGAGCTATACATCAGAAAATCAGCCAAAACGACATATATGCGCCGGCATCCTCGCTCATGTGGATGCCGGCAAGACGACCTTGGCGGAGGGGATTTTGTATCTGACCGGTGGGATCCGTAAGCTGGGGCGGGTCGATCATCAGGATGCGTTTCTCGACAACTTCGCAATGGAGCGGGCGCGCGGCATCACAATTTTCTCGAAGCAGGCGGAGGTGGCCTTTGGCGATCTGGAGCTCACGCTGATCGACACGCCGGGCCATGTCGATTTCTCCGCGGAGATGGAGCGGACGCTGCAGATTCTGGACTATGCAGTGCTTGTGATCAGCGGCGCGGACGGGGTGCAGAGCCATGTGGAGACGCTGTGGCGATTGCTGAAAAAGTATGAGATCCCGGTATTTTTGTTCATCAATAAGATGGACCAGCCGGGGACGGACCGCGGACAGCTGCTCGATGAGCTGCAGAGAAAACTGGACAGCCGGTGCGTGGATTTCTCGGCGGCGGGCAAATCAGGCAGCGGCGGGCAGAGCGCAGCGGCAGATCAATCAAGCGGTGGAGGACAGAGAGTGCCGCTGGGCGAGACAGGCGGAACCGGCGGCATCGCGCATCTGCTGGAGGATCCGGTGTTGGCGGAGAATCTGGCGCTGTGCGATGAGGCGCTCCTGGAGGAGTATCTCGAGCACGGCAGACTGGAGCGGGAGGCAGTCGTGGAATTGATCGCGTCCAGGAAGGTTTTCCCGTGCTTCTTCGGGTCGGCGCTGAAGCTGCAGGGCGTGACAGAGCTGCTGGAAGGGCTGAGGGGTCTTTCCGGAACGTGCAGCTACCCGGCGGAGTTCGCGGCGCGCGTCTACAAAATTTCGCGGGACGCGCAGGGAAACCGGTTGACGCACATGAAGATTACCGGAGGTACCTTGAAGGTCAAAGCACTGTTGTCCAACCGGAAGGCGCTGCCAGAACAGGACGGTGAGCGGAGTGCCGGGGTGTCCGGTGCAGGCAAGTCCATCGGAACATTCGGCGCGGGTAAGGCTTCCGGATTGTCAGATTCAGGCAAGACCGCCGGAACATCCGGCGCGCAGCGTGCGGGAAGGATCGAGGCGGAGGATGAGATCTGGGAGGAGAAGGTCAACCAGATCCGCATCTACTCGGGGGCGTCTTTTACGGCGGTGAACGAGGTATGTGCCGGAATGGTCTGCGCTGTGACGGGCCTGACGCAGACGCACGCCGGGGAAGGGCTGGGCGCGGAGCCGTCCCTGGGGCTTCCGGTGCTCGAACCGGTGCTCTCTTACCAGATTATCCTTCCGCCGGAGTGTGACGTCCACCAGACATACCGGAAGCTGCTGCAGCTCGAGGAGGAGGAGCCGGAGCTGCACATCGCGTGGAACGAGCACTCGAACGAGATCTACGCGCAGCTGATGGGCGAGGTGCAGATCGAGATCCTCAAGAGCATCATCCGCGAGCGGTTCGGGATCGGTGTGGAGTTCGGCGCGGGCAGCATTGTCTACAAGGAGACGATCGCGGAGCCGGTGGTCGGAATGGGGCATTTTGAGCCGCTGCGCCACTATGCGGAGGTGCACTTGCTGATGGAGCCGGGCGAGCCGGGCAGCGGAATGCAGTTTGCGACGGCGTGCAGCGAGGATGCGCTCGACCGGAACTGGCAGAGGCTGATTCTGACCCATCTCGAGGAGAAGCAGCATATCGGAGTGCTGACCGGCTCTGAGATAACGGATATGAAGATTACGCTGATTGCGGGGCGGTCGCACTTGAAGCACACGGAGGGCGGGGATTTTCGCCAGGCCACGTACCGGGCGGTGCGCCAGGGGCTGAAACAGGCGAAGAGTGTGCTGCTCGAGCCAGTCTACGAGTACCGGATCGAGGTTCCCGCGGAGTGTGCGGGGCGGGCGATGACGGACATCCAGAAGATGCACGGCAGCTTTGCGCCGCTCGAGCTTGACGGGGAGACGGCAGTGCTGACGGGGAGCGCTCCGGTCGTCACGATGCGAGGGTATCAGACGGAGCTGATCGCGTACACGAAGGGGCGCGGGCGGATCAGCTGCACCTTGAAGGGCTATGAGCCGTGCCACAACGCCGAGGAGGTCATCGCGGCGCGCGGTTACGATTCGGAGAGCGACCTCGAGAACCCGACGGGCTCCGTCTTCTGCGCGCACGGCGCGGGCTTCGTCGTCAGCTGGGATCTCGTTCCGGAGTATGTACACCTCGACACGGCAGGGGCGGGTACATTCGGCTCTGTGACGGCTGAGGAGCGCACAGAACACAGGACGGCGGTTCCCGCGGGTCCGGCGAGCGTGTATGACCGCTCGAACCTGACGATCACAAATGAGGAGCTCGAGGAGATTTTTGCGCGCACCTACGGGCCGATCAAGCGGGAGAAGAGCGCCTTTAAGAAGACCCGCAGGGTGGACTACGGCACGACCTCCTCCGCCCCGCCCCCAAAGCGGACGCCGCAGGAGGAATACCTGCTCGTCGACGGGTACAACATTATCTTTGCCTGGGAGGAGCTCTCTGAGCTGGCGAAGGTGGATATCGGCGGCGCGCGCACGAAGCTCATGGATATCCTGAGCAACTACCAGGGCTATAAGAAGGTGAATCTGATCCTGGTCTTTGACGCCTACCGCGTGGAGGGCGGGCAGGGCAGCGTCTTCAAGTACCACAATATCTATGTGGTCTACACGAAGGAGGCCGAGACTGCCGACCAGTACATTGAGAAGACTGTCCACGCGATCGGGAAAAAATACAGCGTCACCGTGGCGACCTCGGATGCGCTCGAGCAGGTCATCATCATCGGTCAGGGCGGCCGCCGGATGTCGGCCAGGGATCTGGCGGAGGACATCGCGCACATGAAGCGGGAGCTGCGCGAGAACTACCTGAACACACCGCCAAGCGACCGCAATTATTTGTTCGGTCAGCTCGACGAGGAGACAAGGCAGCTGATGGAGGATGTGCGGCTGGGGAAGAAAGAACTGTGAAAGGCGGACACTTTCCGGAAAAACAGACAGCCATCAGAGAACGTGAAGATAAAGAGAAAGGGGCTGTGAAGGGCAGGCGGTTTCCGGAAAAGCAAACAGTCGCTGGGGAATGTGAAGCCAAAGAGGAGGGAGCTGTGAAGGACAGGCGGTTTCCGAAAAAGTAAACAGCCGCTGGGGAATGTGAAGCCAAATAAGAAGTAGCTGTAAAGAGCAGTCTGTTTCGGAAAAGGATGGATATTTCTGTGTCTGTATGAGGTGTCTATAGCAGAAGCGAGAGGCATGGAGTATCAGGAAGCACATTCAAATGAGAGAGTATTTGGGCATGATTCTGCAGGACCTTGATATCTTGAGTACAGGAGGTCCTGCTTTTTTTGCTGTGGACGGTTGAGTGGTAGCATTTGGCAGGGCAGGTGTGTGAGTAAGGGTGCATGATCGAATGCAAGGGGCGAGCAGGAAGATCACATTCCAATAAGACACATAAGCTATGAAATAAATAAAATGTTGACATTACGCGATGATTATGATATGGTAAGAAAAAGGGGCGGATTGAGTGTCGGACATATCTGGGGAGAGCAGGTAAGGGCATGAATAGTCATAGATGGGAGGATCATGCGCCATTGAATGAGAATGCAGAGGCGCAGACAGAATCGGATCAGAATGCCGGGAATGTCGGGAATGCCGGGAATGCAGAGAATGCGGAGAATACAGAGAATGTAGAAAATGCAGAAAATGTAGAAAATATAGAGAATGTAGAAGATGCAGAGCATGTAGAGAATATAGAGAATATAAAGTATCGCTGTATAGGAAATGGTTCCGGAAATGTCAGAGGCAGCGGAAGGAGAGCTCCGGGCAGTGCGTATTTGATTGCGTGCGATGCGAGAGAGCGGGAACGGCGCAAGGAATTGCTGTACGACGTGCTTGGCCCTGTCTTCTTCGGCGAGCGGGAGGCAGCGAACGGAGCGGAGCTGGCCGAGCTGTTCCGGGTGCGCTATGGGATTGATGTCGGACAGGATTTTTATGAGGGGGATGACCATTACGAGGAGTACCAGGAGGCGCGGCAGGCGATTGCGGAGGGGATGGACATCTACGGCGGTGAGATTGTCTTTGATGACGGCGTGCTTGCCGAGCTCGCCGAGCGCGTCTGGAAGCTCATGGAAGAGAAAGACCGGGTCGGTTTCCGCAGGATCAATACGATGCTCGAGGAGTGAATAACTGTTTGATACTAATATGATGTATATGTAATGTATTTTGAATCTCAGCGCCAGGAGGAACTTCTGGGCGGACGGTATTCGCTATGTCTGTGTTTTTGACTTGTGTACTTGAAAAAGTACTCTGTGCGTCTGAGGCGGCAGATGTCGAACGGTATACCGGCGCGAAGCGAAATAAAAGAGATCTATTTGGTCTTGACGTCATATAAATAGAAGGAATATGCGCGGGCGGAGGCCAGGCGGCATTCTGCCCGGATGTCAGGAGTGCGCTATGGATGATCAGAAAATAGAGAACCTGCTGAATCTTGCGCTGGATGCGACACAGGAGGAGCGGGAGCGCTCCGAGAGCCTTGAGGTAGGCTACGACTCGCGGGACCGTACCTGGCAGGTGATTGTGCGCTACAGCGGAGCGCTGGCACCGATAACCGCGGACGGAGCTGCGGGACCGTGGGAGGTTGTGACGCTCTCAGGGGGATATGCGATTGTGACACTGCCGCAGGCAGATATAGAGCTGCTCGCAGCGCTGCCCGAGATCGAATACATCGAGAAGCCGAAGCGGTTGTACTTTTCCGTGGAGCAGGGCCGCAGTGCGTCCTGTATGTCGTCGCTGCAGCGCGTGTCGGACGTGCAGGAAATCCTGCAGCGGGAGACACCGCAGCGTATGACAGGCGAGAAGGAAATGTCGCAGCGGGAGACGCTGCAGCGAGAGTTGTCGCAACGAGCAGCGGCAGGTGAGGAGGAAATGTCGCAGCGGGAGGCACTGCAGCGAGAGTTGCCGCAACGAGCAGCGGCAGGTGAGGAGGAAATGTCGCAGCGGGAGGCACTGCAGCGAGAGTTGCCGCAACGAGCAGCGGCAGGTGAGGAGGAAATGTCGCGTCGGGAGGCACTGCAGCGAGCGGTTGGCGGTCAGGAAGCGCTGCTCGGGCAGGGAGTTATCATTGCTGTGATTGACTCGGGTGTGGACTATTTTCATCCGGATTTTCGCAATGCGGACGGTACGACGCGGATTCTTGCGCTGTGGGATCAGTCAGCGGTACGCGCAGAGGGGGTGGCTCCGGGCAGTCCGCCTGCCGGCTTTTTGCAGGGGATCGAGTATACGCAAGAGGATATCAACGCGGCTTTGGCAGCTGGCAGCAGAGAGCAGGGCTACCAGATCGTGCCGGAGCAGGATCTGAGTGGGCACGGGACAGAGGTGTTGGGAATTGCAGCGGGGAACGGACGCTCCTCCGGGGGCAGATATCGCGGTGTAGCTCCTCTGAGCGATCTGCTTGTCGTGAAGCTTGGCAATCCGTCGCCCGACGGCTTTCCGCGCACAACGGAACTGATGCAGGCAGTGGAATACGTGATTCGTGTGGCAGAGGAGCTGCGCATGCCTGTGGCAGTCAATATGAGTTTTGGGAATGCGTACGGGTCGCACCGGGGCACCTCTCTGCTCGAGACGTATCTTGATCGGATGGCGGACCGCTGGAAGAGTGTGTTTGTCGTGGGCACCGGGAATGAGGCGGGCAGCGGCGGCCACGTATCCGGCGTGCTGGTACCGGGACAGGAGACGGTCATCGAGCTCGCAGTTGGCGAGGCGGAGCCGTCTCTGGACCTGCAGCTCTGGAAAAATTACGCAGACAGCTTCCGCGTTGCGCTGATGCATCCCGACGGGCAAATCGTCGGGCCGTTCGGCCAGGAGACCGGGGCATCGCGCTATCGCCTCGGCGGCACGTCATTGCTGGTCTATTATGGAGAGCCTTCGCCGTACCAGGTACAGCAGGAGGTCTTTTTTGACTTTATCCCGGAGCGTGAGTATCTGGATGCAGGAGTCTGGAGAATCATCCTGACGCCGCAGCGGATTGTGGACGGCAGCTATGCGCTGTGGCTGCAGGATTCCCGCGCGCGGAACCCGGACACGCGTTTCCTGCGCCCGACCCCGGATACAACGATGACAATCCCCTCATCCGCCGGCCGCGTGCTGGCCGTCGGCGCCTATGACTCGCGGACGGACGCCTATGCACCCTTCTCAGGCCGCGGCTGGCCGGTTGGGACATACGACATTCGCCCGGATCTGGTAGCTCCCGGTGTCGATATCCTGACGACAGCCGTCCGCGGCGGCTACCTTAGCGTCACAGGCACCTCCTTCGCCACGCCCTTCGCGACCGGCGCGGCGGCGATGCTGATGCAGTGGGGGATTGTGCAGGGGAATGATCCGTATCTGTATGGGGAAAAGGTGAAAGCATATCTGAGGAGAGGCGCAAGGGCGTTGCCGGGGTTTACAGAGTATCCCAATAATCAGGTGGGGTATGGGGCGCTGTGCGTGAGGGACTCGCTGCCTGCGTAGAGTGTGCAGACTGCTGTGTGTGGGATCCACTTTGTGTAGGATAGAGCGAAAGCATATAAAAATGTATGAAAGAATACGGCAGAAGAAAGTTACTGTTTCCACGACAAGGTATGCGTGATACAATTATAGGTAAAGGTTTGTAAGATATTCCAGGGGAGTAGTTTAGGAGGTGTATGCGCAATGAAATCTGAAAAAGAAAAAATGGAACGCATGCGTACCAAATCTGGGAAGCAAAATTTGGACTCGCTGAGTCCAAAATCTAACCTGACAATGGTTTCTTATCAGGAAACAGGTGACTTATTTGTTGACACTTGTGAAATTGTAGAGAGTGCTCAGAGTATTGCCTATTCAGCGGTTGATATAATTCTGGTACAACGGAATTGGCTACTGGGGAAGAGAATTGCTCTTGATTGCTTGGATGAAGACGGAAAAGCGGATTATGGGAAAAAGACCATAAAAAAACTGTCTTCCGGGCTGAAGGAAAAATATGGAAAAGGTTTTGATTTTAGCAGTTTGTACAAATATGTGAAGTTCTATCAGACATTCCCGAAGATTTTGGACTCACTGAGGCCAAAATTCGGTCGGCCTTTGTCGTGGACGCATTATAGGATCTTGTTGCAGGAAACTTCTTCGGAAGCGCGTGCGTGGTATGAAAAAGAAGCACAGGAACAGGCATGGTCTGTTCGTACTTTGCAGCGCAATGTTTCATCGCAGTATTATTATCGAATGTTGATGTCTCAAAACACAGAGCCTGTCGAATCGGAAATGAAAGAAGTGGTTGCTCCTTATCAAGCAGATAAGTTAGAGTTCATCAAGAATCCTGTGATAGCAGAATTTCTTGGTTTATCATTCAATACTGATTTTACAGAAACTGAGCTGGAGCAGCGCATTATCACTCATATTCAGAAATTTCTTATGGAGATGGGCAAAGGTTATGCGTTTGTGGCGCGCCAACAGCATATTCGTACAGAAAAAGAGGATTATTATATCGACCTCGTTTTTTATAATTATATTTTGAAATGTTTTGTGCTGATTGACCTGAAAACTTCAAAAATCACGCATCAGGATGTTGGACAGATGGATATGTATATTCGTATGTATGACGAGATGAAGAAAAACGAGGACGATAATCCTACGCTTGGAATCATTTTGTGTTCGGATACAGATGAGGATATTGCGAAATATTCTGTTTTGCATGGGCACGAGCAGTTATTTGCCTCAAAATACAAAACCTATCTTCCATCTGAGGAACAGTTGCGTGAGGAAATTGAAATTCAGAAACACTTTTATTATTTACAGAAAAAAGAACAAGAAGTCGAGATATAGTTATATCTGCAATGAACTTGTGAAGGTGTTGATTATATGTATAAAGAACTTGAAGTAGTCGGACGATAAGGGCCGGAAAAACACTGCTTGCTCCTAAAAAAACATTGTTTCAAGCTATTGATGATGCAGTTTATAAAAAAACCTTGACTCCAATTATTGCAGGAAATGTGAAAAAAGTTGTGGAAACGTTTGATTTGAACCAAATTTTTGGCCGTAAGGAAATAAAAAAGGAGTTGGGATATGGTGATTATAAAGCAGGAAAAGCGATAGAAGCCATGCAACTATTAAAGATTGTGGTTCCTGTAGAAGGAAAGGGGAAGGGAAAATATATTTTAAAAGAAATATAAAAATGATTTTGCCTCATAGTTTCATGAGTTTGTGAGATTATGAGGTTCTGTTTTGTCAAAAATGAAATGAAAAATTTATTAGCAACGAAGAAATATTAAAAAAATGTAAAATTTTATTTGTCCTTAATTGACAGCACCATATGGGGAAAAGGTGAAAGCATATCTGAGGAGAGGCGCAAGGCCGCTGCCGGGGTTTGAGAGATTTCCGAATAACCAGGTGGGATATGGGGCGCTGTGCGCCAGTGGCGCACTGTTAGCGCCAACCGGAGCGGGAGCGTAGACTGCTGTGTATGAGGGATAGTCTGCCTGTGTAGGGCGGGGTGGGAGCATAGACAAAATGTATGAAAAAATACGACAGGATAAAGGAAATCACGGTTTTCATAACAAGGTATATGTGATAAAATGAAAATTATAAAAAAGAAAATCTGACGGAATAAAAGACTGATGGAATGGATGGTGATATGTAATGACAGATAGAGCAATATTGAGTAGTGACAGAAATTATACATCTTTTACGTATGACCACCATATGATACGTTTTCGAACTTCCCCTCGCTTAGAACGTTATATAAGAGTCTTGGAGTGGGAGCACGGCTATCTTGTTGTCATAGCGAAGTATGAGGGGATGGAGGAAATAGAGGAATATATTGATTTAATACCGATACTGGAGAATTTGTATTTTGATGCAGATGAATTTTTGAGGCCAATTAAGGAAGTAGGGATTGTTTATGATTAATATTCGTGAAATTGCTGATGCCGCAGAAATGATTGTAAATGGATATGCATTTACAAAAGACGATAAAAATATAAAGGTTTTGAATTTGAACAGGCCCGACAGAGCAGCACTTATCAGAAAAAATGGAGAGGTTTTAGAGACGAGCATGGATGACATTGAATTGGATATTATTCTGGATTATTACAGACGTAATGAGAAATACATGGAGGGGTAAACAGGCCGAAATATTATGAATACAAAGTATGTGGTTATTATCTGTATTATACCTCTCATTGTATTGTGGAGGCCATGCATGTACATGCAAGCGATCAGAAATTAACAGAAGCGGGTTCTGCAAAATTTTTTGTGAAAAGTAATGGTGAAACAACGGTTGAAAATAAGGGGATACTTTCTGAAAGAGAAATCAGACTGATACGGGAATTTATAAAAGATAATTATAAAGAAATGTATCTGAAATGGTCCGCAGTCAGTGATCAGGAATTTTATGGGGAAGTATGATACATTGGTCTATACAAGAAGTGTTTTGGACGCAAGAGAAGTGTGCCCAGTAGCGTTTGAAATATGGGAGAGACGAAAGGAGATATATGGATTTCATAAGGTTAGATAAGGTTTCTGCAAGAGAAGATGGGGGCGTTGTGATACATGTTGTATCAGAAAAGCCTCTGGATAATTCTATAAAGACGCAGGAATATCTTATGGATAAAATTGAAATGTGTCTGGATTATATAAAAACGGAAGAATTTATCAAAAAATATCCGGAAGCAGAAACTGAAAATACATGGATTATCTTAGAGTTAGTGGAAGAACCAACAAATTTAATGGAAGAATTATTTCGAAGAATTGCTGAATGGACGGAATTTCACCATGCAAGGTTTTCATGGATAGTAAATTAAAAATGTATGATGAGCCAAGAACTGGATTGGTATTTTAAGGCAGAGTAATCTGTCTGGCTGATTCGGTTCTATTTGTTTCTTTGGGAAAATTTGCGGGATAAGCCCCGTTATTGTATGGTATGCTGCAAAGCAAATAAAAGGTAGAAAAATAAGGAGGATTTGCTTTTATGAAAGCGATACAATGCAGGATTCAGAATTACGATACGCAGACAGGCATCGGCAATGATATAGCGTTTATGTGGAAATACGGGGCGGGCAATCATACACAGACTGCGTATAAAATTGACATATACCATAAGGATACTTTGCTATATTCCACGGATAAAATTATGTCCGACGAGCAAAACAATATTTTCCTGCATCTTGATCTGGCGGAGCAGACGGAATATGGATTTATCGTTACCGTATGGGACGAGCGCGATGTTTCTGAACGATCGGAGAAAGCAGCGTTTATAACAGGCGTTCATAATTGGCGCGGTGAGTGGATCGGGAACCGTACGAAAAAGCCGTTTATCGCAAGAAAACGCTTTCAGGTGAATGCGACAGGTGACGCGGTACTGTCCCTATGCGTTCCGGGGCAATTTGAGGCGAAAATCAACAATAGGAAAATCAGCCCATATGCGTATGAGGGCAGTCAGACAGATTTTAACAAGCATATTCACTATTCTACTTATAATGTTACAGATTTTATCAGGCAAGGCGAAAATGAGATTACGATTGAAGCCGCAAATGGTTGGTATATCGGTGATGATAATCATGGCAGCCGGTATTTTTACACGATGGATAAGGGATATCAGCCATTTGGTGAATGTCTTGCAGTAATTGCGCAGCTTAAAGTCGGAACGGAATATATCGTTACAGACAATGACTGGCAGATAAGCCGTTCGAAAACCACACTTGCCGATATTTACGGCAGCGAGGATATTGACAATTCAATAGAATATGAGTGGTCTGCGGCGCAGCAGGTCGATCCTCCGCTCGGTGAAATGATTCCCTGCGACTATCCGCCTGCAATACGGAAATATTGTTATGAACCGCAACGTGTGGATAAAACGCGTCTGATCTTTGACTTCGGACAAAATATGTCCTCACAGTTTTATCTGAGAATCAAGGGCAGACGCGGGCAGCAAGTGAAACTGATCCCCGCTGAGAAGCTGTCTGCGAGCGGCGATATAGAACAGACAGTGGATACATATTCGATCCTGACGCTGAGCGGGAATGAGGACATATTTGAACAAAGATTTTCAGTAAATGGCGCGCGGTGGTATAAGATAGAAAACGCAGAGTACGAGCAAATCATAGAATTTAAGTCGTATTTTACGACCTCGTCGGCAGAGGACTGTGGATCTTTTCACTGTTCGGACGAGCGGCTTAATAAGATTTATCACTTGATCTTAAAAGCGATTGAGAGCAACCTCAATCATTCCCACACCGATTGCCCGACGATCGAAAAACTGGGTTGGCTGGAACTGAATCATTTGATGGCGCGGTCTGTTATGTATAACAAGAACGTTGATCTGCTGTGGTCTAAAATTGCGATGGATATGCGCGATGCGCAGTATGCCGAGACGGAATTTGACATTGACAACGGCGCCTTTCCCCACGAGTATAAAGGCGGACTGATCCCCTCAATCGCTCCGAGATATGCTAAGTTTATAACAGACTGTGAGGAAGGCAGTTTTTGGGATATTATCGCCTGGGGCAGCTCGATGATTCTTGCGGCCTACGAGCAGTATTGTTTTTACGGCAACAGGCAGATTTTAGAGGATAACTATGACAGCGCGAAACGGTATATAGAGTATCTAACAGAGCAGTACAACGATTATGACCGTTTGTACGGCAAGAAGGGTCAGGAACGCTTTATTTGTTCGGGACTTGGCGACTGGGGCTTTGAGCAGAACAAAGGCAGAAATCGAGAAAATATTGAGACCGCTTTTTATTACTATGACCTTATCGTGATGGCGGAAATCACACAGATTCTCAATAAGAGCGGGAAAAAGATCTTTACAGAACAGGCGGAAGCGGTAAAACAAACTTATAATGACAGCCTGCTTGTAATCTCTGACGACAGCGTATACTACCGCGCTTATGACAGCGGCGAGATCACACAGGCAAATCAGGCAATTCCACTTTGCTTCGGACTTGTGCCGGAGGAATATCATCAGGCGGTTGAAGCTACTTTGATAGAGTTATGTAACAAGAAACACCTGGAATGTGGCGAAATCGGACTCGTGTATATACTGCGCGCACTTGCGGCAGCGAACAGAAACGATCTCATTTACGATATGATCGTAAAAGACACGCACCCGTCTTATCTTCGGTTTATAGAGAAGGGAGAAACCACCTTGCCTGAGTTTTGGCGCGACGATGCGCGAAGTCGGAATCATGATATGATGGGGCACATTATGGAGTGGTTTTTTACAGAGGTCGCAGGAATAAAAAGCAGTGACGGATTTAAGAGCATAACGGTAACTCCATCCTGCATGAATTTGATTGACCGCTTCGCATGCCGATTTGACAGTATTCGGGGAACGATAGAGGTTCAATATCAGAACGGGAAACTGTCCGTACAATTTCCTAATAATACAAGACGGAGTGTGCAAGACCTTGTACCGCCAATCCGTCTTTAACCAATCTTTATCGGATTTAACTGCACATTTAGCACAGCGAACATTTGCTGTGTTATAATTTAAAAAAACGACCGGTCCAGGTGTGTAACTGGGCGGGAGAAGGAGGAGACGGGATGAAACGAACAGACATTTCAAGGCGTGAGTTTCTGAAGGGGACGGCCGCGGGCGCGCTCGGCGTGGCGGCGATGGGCCTGTTTGGAGTCAGCGCCGGGGCAGCAGAGACAGCATCCTACATACCGGGCACATACACGGCGACGGCAAAAGGAATGGACCAGGTGACTGTGACGATGACGTTCAGCGAGAGCGCGATCACAGACGTTGTGGTAGACGTGTCGAAGGAAACGCCGGATATCGGCGCGCTTCACGGGGAGGAGCTGGCGAAGCAGCTTCTGGACACACAGGGGGCTCAGATTGACGGCGTGAGCGGTGCGTCGATCACGTCCCAGGCAGTCCGCGAGGCGGCGACGAACTGTATCGCGCAGGCGCAGGGCGCAGAGACGCCGGAGACAGCGGCCGACGCGGAGACAGAGGCGGCTGCAGCGGCGGAGGCGGCGGACAAGCTGCCGGAGTCTCTGTCTGTGAAGGAGTTTGAGCAGTCAGCGGCGGAGTACGTTCCGGTCGACGAGAGCAAGATCGCAGAGACGAAGGAGTACGACGTCGTGGTCGTCGGAGCAGGTGCGGCAGGCGTGCCGTGTGCGCTCTCCGCATTTGAGGCGGGGGCGAGCGTGGCGGTTCTGCAGAAGCAGCCGACTGCCTTCTCACAGGGAAATATGGGCTCGGGAATCAATCTCGACAAGAGCGACGCGGCAGGAATCGCGGCATTTCTGCATGACACCAACGAGCGCCTCGAGCAGCGCGCCGACTGGAAGCAGCTGCGCGCGTACGCGGCAAATTCCTACGAGGCAGTCAACTGGCTGGAGGAGCGCGCGAAGGAGGCCGGTGTTGAGCCGATCATAGCGGAATCTGTGTTTACCTACGAGGACGGACAGACGTGTACGACGAAGATTCTGCAGTTCGGACCGAAGCCGAAGAACACCGGGGACGCGATGATGGCCGTCGCAGAGCTTGCGGCGTCCAAGGGCGTGGAATTCTTTTACAATACACCGGCGGTGCAGCTCGTGAAAGAGGGAGACCGCGTGACAGGTGTGATCGGAAAGAATGAGAAGGGCGAGTATATTCGCTTCCTCGCGAAGAAGGGCGTAATCCTGACGACGGGCGACTATCAGAACAACGATGCGATGGTTGCAAAGTACTGCCCGGACCTCACAAAGTTCGACAAGAAGCAGGTGCAGAAGACAGGCGACGGACAGCTCATGGGCATCTGCGCGGGCGCTGTGATGGAGCCGGTGGGGCACACAAAGATGGTGCACGATTCCGATTCCGGCCCAATGCACATGGAGCCGTTCTTCGCGGTAAATGAGAACGGCGAGCGCTTCATGAATGAGCAGGTGCTGTTCGAGAACAAAAACGACGTGCTGCGGAATCAGCCGAAGCCGGGCTGGTTCTCGACGATCTTTGACAGCAACTATTTTGAGCAGGCGACAGAGTGGGGCGGAAACCCGGCTGACGAGGAGACGCTGACGAAGTACATCCCGGGAGCTGTGGAAGATCCCAAGGGCGTCTACACGAATCTGATCGACACACACAAGGCAGATACGCTCGAGGAGCTGGCGGAAATGCTCGGAATACCGGCGGATGCGCTGGTGGCGAGCGTGAAGCGCTACAACGAGCTGTGCGCAGCCGGCCTTGACGAGGACTTCGGCAAGAAGGCAAAGTACCTGAAGCCTGTCGACACGGCGCCGTTCTACGGAATCCACAAGCACTTCCGCGTCTCCGCGATCTGCGCCGGCCTGCTGACCGATGTGAACGGCCAGTGCCTCGACGCCGACGGAAATGTGATCCCGGGCTTGTTCGCAGCAGGAAACTGCTCCGGCCAGTTCTACGGCGGCACCGATTACCCGATGCACTCAAAGGGAATGTCGCTCGGCCGCTGCTTCACATTCGGGCGCACCACAGGTATCTACGTGGCATCCCTGTAAAGAGACCACCGGGCGCAGGCACCGTGCGGCAGCCAGGAGCTGCGGCGAAGATCCTGACCTCATAACGTTTTATATGTATAACAAAAACTGCCCGGGCACAAGCTGCCTGCGGCAGTTTTTTGCAAGCTTCTCGTCCGGATACCACTCATACCGTCTCCGGATCTCTCTCCTCTTTCTCCGCAGGCAGCACCACGCGGAATTCCGTGCCGCGCCCCGGCTCACTGTCGACCTCGATCCATCCGCCGTGCTGCACGACGATGCTCCGCGCGATGGTCAGCCCCAGCCCGGAGGAGGACGCCCCCTTCTTCCCGCCGGAATAGTACCGGCTGAAGATCAGAGGGAGCTCCTGCGCAGAGATCCCGTCCCCGTGGTCGCGCACGCAGAGGCAGACGTAGCAGTCCCCCTCCTTCTCGCGCGTGTCGGCGAGAATGCGGATGACGGACTGCGGGGGACTGTGCCGGATGGCATTGTCGATGATGTTCTGGATCGCCTGGCGGATGTACAGAAGATCGGCGTTCAGCGTGACCTTTGGCGCATTCGGACAGATCTCGAGTGTGAGTTCCTCTGCGGCCGCCTTCGGCAGAGAGGTGCTCTCGAGCTGTTCGAGGAGGACGGAGACGGGGAAGGGAGCCGGACGGTACTGCACCTTTCCGTCCTCGAGCCGGATGCAGAGGAACAGATTGTCGATCATCTGGCGGACGTAGTCGGCGTTCCGGTTGACCTCCTGCATGTGTTTCCGGGCAAGTGAGGGATCGTCGGTCAGCTCGTCGATCGCCATGTCGGTGTAGCCGTAGAGGGAGAAGAGGGGCGTCTTCAGGTTGTGCAGGATCCCCGTCATGAACTCGAGCTTCTGCTGCTGTACCTCATGCAGCTTGCCGATCGTGTCGGAGAGCTCCCTCGTCCGGTCGGCGACCTTGGCCTCGAGGCTCCGGTTCGTCTCCTCCAGGGAGAGGGAGAGCAGGTCTGCCTCATAGTATTTCCGGGCAAATTTGAGGTTGATCACGGCGACGAAGGCAACGATGTAGAAGGTCTCCATGATGCCCTGCGGCTTCAGCCCTGCCTCGAGATAGCCGTGGGAGACCAGGTCGAGCGTGCAGGCGACATCGTAGAGGCGGAGCGCGACGGTCAGGCCGCAGGCCGCGGAGAGCACAAGGCTCGTCGGGAGGTGTCCGCCGCGGATCAGCACGTAAAACTCCAGGAGGTGGACGGCGAGCATCCAGAGCTGGATGGCGTAGTACCCGTGGCCCAGGAAGCACGCCAGGAGCACGGCGGGCAGCGCGGCCGCGCAGAAGCGGATGTAGGGGCGGCGCCCGATCTCCACCGGCACAAATTCCCGGAGCAGGCGGCAGCGCAGCCACGCGATCAGAAATTTGAGCACGAGGAAAGACAGGTGATAGTCCAGCGCGTACACAAGCCCGGGGAAATCGACCGTGCCAAGGAGAGCAAGGTTCGTCGCGGGGTTGTGCTTGAGGGCCGGGAGTGCGTTCCAGAGCGTGCGCGCACTGGTCGTGTACGCGAGCAGCGCGAGGAACAGCAGGTACTTCTCCGAGGGCTTTCCGGCGTAAAGGCTCAGAGAGTACAGAAGAATGGTGAAGGAAATTCCGATGACGAAAAACCGCTGGAAGCTGCCGCTCTCAACCAGGCGCAGGATGCGGCCGTGGGAGCCGAGGTAGAGCAGCTTTGTGCCGAAATAGGGATCCTCCCCGTGCGGGTACGTGACCGTGACGTGAAAATCAGCGGCGGCAGTGCCGGACACAAAGTCGGAGAGCGGGCAGATGAGATATTCCTGATCCGGCGCGCAGGCAAAGGTGGTTCCGTTGACGGTGAGCACACAGCCGCGGTCGTTCGGGACGTACAAGGAGAGGGAGGCCGGGTCGGCGGACGGCTCGAGATGAAAGGTGAAGGAGGGGCCGGTCAGCTTCAGGCTGCACAGGGAGTACCCGCCTGCGGACAGCGCGGGCGAGCCGGGCTCGTAGACGGGGCAGGACGCGTGGTTGGTGAAGCGTATCAGCAGAAGCATCCAGCAAAACGCGCAGATTCCCGTGAAAAAAATAAGCAGATTCCTGTGATAAGATTTTGACATGACAACCCCTCTGGTCTATACTGAATAACAGCAGTACTGCTCCGCCGCAGGTGCTTCGCGGCGGAGACTGTGGCATCGTTTTATGTCACTATTCTATTATAGAAAGGGCGGGCGTGACAAGTCCTAAGTGTGTGAGTTTATGAGAACCGTTTTAGTGATCGAGGATGATCTGAATATCTGTGAGGTGCTCACGTACTACCTGCGAAAGAGCGGGAACTATACGGTGAGCATTGTGCACAGCTCGGAGGAGGGTATTGTGCTGATCCGGAACGGCGGGCGCTACGATATCATCCTGTGCGACATCATGCTGCCGGGGATGGACGGGATCGAATTTTGCAGGGAGGTCCGGAAGCTGATCTTCTGTCCGATTATTTTCATCAGCTGTCTGGACGACGATGAGACGATTGTGAGGGCGCTCTCGATGGGCGGGGACGACTATCTTGTGAAGCCGTTCCACGGCCCGGTGCTTCTGGCGCACATCGAGGCGACGCTGCGGCGGTGTGGGAGACAGGAGACGACGGAGCTCCTCGCGTTTGGGGAGCTGGAGCTCGACGGGAAACGCCGGCTGGTGAAAAAGGGCGGGCGGGAGCTGAGTCTTTCTCCGACGGAGTACGATCTGCTCTGGTATCTTGCGCGCTCTGCGGGGCGGTTCGTGTCGTACCAGGAGCTGTACGAGGGGGTCTGGAAAAAACCGAGCCTCGGCGATTACCGCTCCCTGTTTGTCCATATCAGCAATCTCCGCAAAAAGATTGAGGAGGCGCCTGCAAGGCCGAAACTGCTTCGGACACACCCGGGAGGCGGGTATCTGTTCGGGCCCGAGGCGTGAGAAATCCTCTTTCTTTTTCTGATAATATGTGCGATAATAGATCTAATACGATCAGAACGGCGTGCTCTTGCAGCTGTTCCGATCACAGCGATGACGGCGACCGCCTTCGAGGAGGCCCGGAGGGCGGCGCCGGAGGCAGGCATGGACGCACACGTCGCCGGGCCGGTTGGCGTGGAGGAGCTTCTGAATGTCATCGCGTGCATTCTGCAGGGATCAAGAGAAGGGAAATAACAGGAGGAAGACATCATGTATCACTGCCATTTGCATGTATCGTTTGCGGGTCAGCCCTGCAGGGCGTTTGAGCTCATCCGGGAGCTGCCGCCGCTGGAGCATTTCACCCATGTGTTTGGGGAAGGTGTTCCGGACGTCGTGTTCGCGAACCTTCAGGGGGCCAACGCGCAGGAGATGGTGCAGGCACTCACGGCAAAGCGTTCGGAGAGGACGAAGCTGATTCTGCTGGCGGAGCAGCGGCAGAGGGGAGAGATTCTCGCGTATCTTCCGTTTATCTGCGATCTGTGGATTCTGCCGATGGAGGAGGAGGAGCTGCGCTACCGGATTCTGAGCTGGCAGAGCAGCTGCAAGAAGGAGCGGGATGACTGGCAGACAGCCCAGTATCTGGAGGCAGCCATCAATGTTCTGCCGAATATGATCTGGTTCAAGGACCGGGACGGGATTCACAAAAAAGTGAACGACAGCTTCTGCCGGACGGTCAACAAGACGAAGCAGCAGGTGGAGGGGCGCGATCACTACTACATCTGGGATGTGGATCCGAACGACCCGGACAATTCCGGGCAGGACTGCGCGGAGTCGGAGCGGGAGGTATTCGAGAAGAAACAGGTCTGCATTGCCGAGGAGCTGGTGAAGACCGGGGACACGATCAAGGTGTTCACGACGTACAAGGGACCGCTGTACGATCTGGACGGCAGCGTCATGGGAACCGTGGGCGCGGGGATTGACATCACCCAGGAGCGGGTGTACGAGCAGGAGATCATGCGGAAAAACCGCGCGCTGGAGACGATTTTCACCTCGATTGACTGCGGCGTGCTCTGCCATTCCCTGGACGGGAGCCGTGTGCTCCAGGTGAACCAGGCGGCGCTGCGGATCCTGGGCTATGAGTCCAGGGAGGAGATGGAAAAAGAAGGCTTCCAGATGGTGGCGCAGTCTGTGGTGGACGAGGATAAGCCGAGAATGCGGGAGTGCATGCGGCAGCTGAAGCAGGTGGGAGACAGCGTCAACATTGAGTACCAGGTCAGACACCGGGACGGCGAGCTGATCCACGTCATGGGAAATATCAAGCTGCTCCGGGAAAATGATGAGCTGTACTACCAGCGCTTCCTTCTGGACTGCACGCGCCAGAAGCTCGAGGAGAAGAAGAGCAGGCAGCGGCAGATGGAGCTGGTGCACGCGCTGAGTGTGGATTACAACCTCGTCTGCTTCTTTGACCTTGACACGGGAGCGGGCACGAGGCTGCGCGTGGCGGAGGAGAACCGCCAGGCCTACGAGACGGTATTCCCGGCGGAGCTGCAGTTCGACGACTGCATGGAATCGTATCTGGAGCAGTTTGTGGCCGAGGAGGACCGCGAGATGCTGCGCCGGACGGTGGATCGGGCAAAGATCGCGAAAGAGCTCTCGGAGCGGAAGCTGTTCTATGTCAATTACCGGGTGAAGGACGGGGACGGACTGAGCTATTACGAGATGAAGGTCGTGCGCTCCGGGAACTGGAGCGAGGGCCGGGAGGTCGTTCTGGGCATCCGGAGCGTGGATGAGGAGACGCGCAGGGAGATGGAGAAGAAGCGGCTGCTGGAGGATGCGCTTGAGCAGGCGAACCTGGCGAACCGCGCGAAGAGCCTGTTCCTCTCCAACATGTCCCACGATATCCGTACCCCGATGAACGCCATCGTGGGCTTTACGAACCTTGCGCTGGCGCACCAGGATGACGGGGCGCGGGTCGAGGACTGCCTGGAGAAGATCCGGATGTCGGGCAAGCATCTGGTGAACCTGATCAACGACGTCCTGGATATGGGACGGATCGAGAGCGGCAGGATCCGGCTGGAGGAGGTGTCGTGCAGTCTGCGGGAGATTCTGCAGGAACAGAGCACGATGATGCAGGCGGAGGCCAGCGAGAAGCTGCTCCAGCTCAGGGTGCATGTTGAGGAAGAGGCGGAGCGGAGAGTCTTCTGCGACCGGGTCCGGCTGAGCCAGATCATCCAGAACGTGGTGGGCAATTCCGTGAAGTACACGAAGCCGGGCGGGGAGATTGACCTGAGCGTCAGGGAGAAGCAGGGCGCACCGGTGGGCTTTGCGAATTATGAGATCTGCATCGAGGATACCGGGATCGGCATGAGCCAGGAGTTCCTGAAGCACATCTTTGTGCCGTTTGAGCGCGAGGAGAATACGACCACCAGCGGAATCCAGGGGACCGGGCTGGGGATGGCCCTGACGAAGAGTCTTGTGGAGATGATGGAGGGAGAGATCCAGGTGGAGAGCGAGAAGGGCCGCGGCACGCGGGTGCGGATGTTCTTCACTTTCCGGCTGGACACGGAGAGCCGGCAGGAGCCGGAGCCGGCCGAGGATGCGGCGGCAAAGCGCTGGGTGCACCGCTCGGGGCGGATCCTGCTGACGGAGGACAATGAGATGAACCGCGAGATCGCGCAGGCGATCCTCGAGGATGCGGGATTTGAGATAGAGACCGCCCAGAACGGGCAGGTCGCGGTGGAGATGCTGAAGGGGGCGGGGCATGGTTACTACGAGCTGATCCTCATGGATATCCAGATGCCGGTGATGGACGGGTACGAGGCGACGCGGGCGATCCGCCGTCTCGAGGACCGCGAGTTGGCCGCCATCCCGATCCTGGCCATGACCGCGAATGCCCTCGAGGAGGACAAAAAGGCCGCCCTGCGCTGCGGGATGAACGGCCACATCGCAAAGCCGATCGACGTGGACGAGATGTTCCATGTGCTGGACGGAGTACTCGCAAGGAGCGAGGGGCGCTGAGTTTGTTTCGGCGCCCTCTTTCATTTGCGGAAAATAGTTCTTGCCAAAGGTTTCGGTTGATGGTAAAATAGGACTGATAGCTAAAACGAAATAGCAAACACAGGGAAGGGGAGTGCGGATGCAGCTTCTGGTTAGGGAATCATCGTTTTATAGGAAGGTTGCTGAGATTGCGGTTCCAATCTCGCTGCAGAGCATGATCACCATCGGGGTGAATATGATGGATACGATCATGGTCGGGAGACTGGGGGAGACGGTGCTCTCGGCGACGGCTCTGGCAAATCAGTTTATCAATCTGTATCAGATCTGCTGTATGGGGATCGGGATGGGGGCCAGCGTGCTGACGGCGCGGTTCTGGGGGATGAAGGATCTGATCTCCCTGAGGAAGAGTGTGACGATCATGCTGCGGTTCTGCATCGGCCTCGCTCTGCTCGTGTTCACAGTGCCGACGATCCTGGCTCCTGGGATGCTGATGCGGATCTACACGCAGGATGAGGCGGTGGTGGCACAGGGGATTCTGTATTACCGGTATATGGTCCCGTGCTATCTGCTGCAGGGGATGGCGCTGACGTGCACGATCGTGCTGCGCAGTGTCGGGGAGATGCGGATTCCGCTGCTGAGCTCGGCGGGCGCTTTTTTTGTCAACGTGTTTTTTAACTACATTTTTATTTTCGGGAAACTGGGCGCGCCCAGGATGGAGATCCGCGGGGCGGCGCTCGGGACGCTGCTGGCCAGAATTTTTGAGTTTCTCTTTATCTGCGGGTACTTTTTCTTCGGCGATCAGAAGATCGGCTACCGGCTCCGGAATCTGGGCATGAAATGCCGGTCCCTGATGGGCGACTATTTCCGCGTCAGCATCCCGGTGCTGATCTCGGACTCTCTGCTGGCGCTCGGCAATTCCGCCGTGGCTATGGTGATGGGGAGAATCGGCTCCGGGTTTGTCGCGGCAAATTCGATCACGGTGGTGACCCAGCAGCTGAGCACCGTGGTGATCCAGGGGATCAGCCATTCCGGCTGCATCATTACGGGCCATACGCTCGGGGAGCGGGACACGGAGAGGGCCCAGCGGCAGGCGTGGACCTTTCTGGTGCTTGGCGCTGTCCTCGGAATTGCGGGGGCAGGGATCATCAAGGCGATCAGCGGTCCGGTCATTCATTTTTATCAGCTGACGCCGGAGACGGAAGCGATCGCCGCGCAGCTGATGGACGCGATTGCGCTGATTGTCGTGTTCCAGTCGGTGAACAGCATCATGACGAAGGGCGTGCTGCGGGGAGGCGGAGATACCCGGTTTTTGATGGTGGCGGACATCCTGTTTTTGTGGGTGGTTTCCATTCCGCTGGGGGCGCTGGCAGGGCTGTACTATCATCTGGATTCTTTCTGGATCTACATATTTCTGAAGATCGACCAGATTATCAAGGCGTTCTGGTGCGTTTTCAGGCTGAGGAGCGGAAAGTGGATCAAAATCATAGAGTCAAAGGAGGAGAGCTATGGGAAGTAAGTGGAATCAGGCGGTGACAATGGAGCCGGTCTTCTTTGATCCGATCGGCAGGAGGGCCGTGGCGGAGGATCTGGAGGACGGATCAAAGTGGATTTACTATGTCGAGGAGCGTCCGGCCGTGGCGGTGGAGGAGAACGGAGACGTGACCTTTTCGATGTACGCGCCCTGCGCGCAGAGCGTGGAGGTGGCCGGCATCAGCGGCAGCATGAGCAGGGAGCGCGTGGCGCTGGAGAAGACGGAGGACGGATATTTCTGCGGTACGGTATCGGGGATACGGCCGGGCTTCCACTATCATGCGTGGTTTGTCGACGGGGTGCAGGTCGTCAATCCCAAGGCGCCGATCTGTTACGGCTGCTTTGGCAGCGGGAACTTCTTTGAGCTTCCGGACGCGCGCGCCTCGTTCTGGGAGCTGAGGGAGGTGCCGCACGGGGACGTGCAGATCCGCAGCTACACGTCGCGCGTGAACGGCCACATCAAGAGCTGCTACGTCTACACGCCGCCGTCGTACGGGAAGGAGGAGGGGAGGACGTACCCGGTCCTCTACCTGCAGCACGGCGTGGGCGAGAGCGAGACGGGCTGGATCTGGAACGGAAAGCTCAACTGGATCCTGGACAATCTGATCGCCGAGGGGAACTGCGAGGAGCTGCTTGTCGTGATGTGCAGCGGCTATGCGTTTTGCCCGGGCGAGGATCCGGTGTTCTACCCGGGGGACTTTGACCGCGAGCTGACCGAGGACTGTATTCCGTACATTGAGAGCAGTTTTTCGGTGAGGACGGACCGCAAGAGCCGCGCGGTGGCCGGGCTCTCGCTGGGCTCCGCGCAGGCGACGCTGACGGCGGCGAAGCATCCGGAGCTGTTCGCGTATCTTGGCGTGTTCTCCGGCGTGCGGGAGGACGCGCTGGAGCAGATCCTGGAGAACAGTGCCGCGTACCCGCCGGAGACGGTCTTCTTTGCCGCCGGAGAGGGAGAGCAGGGACTTCCGCAGAGACAGGAGGAGTACTGCCGCAGGTTCGAGGAAAAGGGCATCCGCTGCGGCCAGCGAAGCTATCCGGGCTTCCACGAGTGGCATGTCTGGCGGGAGAGCCTGCGCGATTTCGCACAGCTGCTGTTTCGCGGGGCGGAGAACGGGCAGGCAGGACGACCCCTGTGCTATCAGGAGACAGCGCTCTCGCAGGAACAGCTGGACCGCCAGACATGCGCGGCCGATCTGCTGTTTTTCGATCCGATCCACAAGGGGCTGATCCGCGAGGTGGATGAGAAGGGCCAGCCCGCCGGGCGGTATTACGATATCCACGCGGGAGCAGAGTGCGGCGGGGACGGAAGTGTGCGGTTCTATCTGAGAGCGGAGCATGCGAGGGAGGTCCGGGTGCAGATCTGGGGAGTCGGAGACTATGCGCTTGCACCGGTGCCAAATGAGGAGCAGGGCCTCTGGTCGGTGAAGGTGGAGGGCCTCGCGCCTGGCTTCCACTACTATCACTACCTGGTGAACGGGACGGCGGTCGTGGACCCGAACGGACGCATGGGCTACGGCGGCTTCCAGGCGGTCAACTTCGTGGAGATTCTGGAAGAGAAGTTCGAGGAATATCGGCTGCGCCAGGTGCCGCACGGAGCGATCCATCTGAACTACTACAAGTCCACAGTCACGGGCCGCAGCAAAATCTGTTACGTGTACACACCGGCTTCCTACGAGAAGGACCGCGGGAGGCGGTACCCGGTCCTGTACCTGCAGCACGGTGGCGGCGAGACGGAGACCGGCTGGATCTGGCACGGAAAGATCGCAAATATCGCAGATCAACTGATCGCATCCGGACGGATGGAGGAGATGCTGATTGTCATGACGACAGGGTACGGATTCCCGGAGGAGGGGGAGGTACACCACTCCATGAGCGGGTTCCTCGATGAGCTGCCCAAGGACTGCGTGCCGTTCATTGACCGTACCTACCGCACGGTGGCGGACCGCGGGAGCCGGGCGCTTTCCGGGCTGTCGATGGGCGGAATGCAGACGCAGAGGATTGTGCTCGCGCACCCGGAGCTGTTCGCCTGGGCCGGGATCTTTTCGGGCGGCCTCGTGCTGCAGGACGCGGAGGTGGATTACCGCAGCATTCTGTTGGATCCGATCGCATTCGGCGAGCGGTTCCGGCTGCTGTTTGTGGGCTGCGGCGAGCAGGACGGGCTGTATCCGGATACGAGAAAGAACGTCGATCTGGTGCGGGAGGCCGGGATCGAGCTGGCGTATTTTGAGGAGCCGGGCTATCACGACTGGACGTTCTGGCGTCACTGTGTGTGCAGGTTCCTGCCGCTGTTGTTCCGGTGACGGAGAACAGTATCCGAATTTTAGCAGAATCAACTCGAATTTAGCAGAAGTGAGTGAGCCAAAGCGCTTGCTCACTTTTTTCGTAAACAGGACGAGACAAACGTTGACAAATCACGATACATCGACTATACTGAAAGAAAGCTAAAACGAAACAGCATAAAAGAAGAGAGGAGCAAAAACAAAGCAGAGAAGGGGAGGATAGGAACGCATGGAGCTGATGAGAATTACGCCGGAGGAGGCAGGAATATCCAGTGATCAGGTGGCGGACTGCATCCGCGCTCTGATGCACGACCAGACGGAGATGCACGGGTTTATGGCCGCGCGGGGAGGAAAGGTGTTTGCGGAGGCCTGGTGGGAGCCGTATGGCCCCGGGCTGATCCACTGCAATCACTCGCTCGGAAAGAGCTACACGGCGACCGCGATCGGGATTCTGTACACGCAGGGCCGCCTTTCGATGGAGGAGAAGGTCACAGACCTGTTCGCCCGGGAGCTTTCGGAGTACGGGATCCGGCCGAGCGCTTATATGGAAGAGCTGACCGTTTATCACGTCCTGACGATGTCGAACGGCATGGCGCGCCATCCGGTCATGGATCAGGACTGGCTGAAGAACTATCTGTCCGAGCCTGTCGTGGTCAGACCGGGCACGGAATTTATGTACAATTCGTCGGGCTCCTGCCTGCTGGGGGCGATCGTGAAGAAGAAGACCGGGAAGGGCCTGCGGGAATTTCTGCAGGAGGAGCTGTTCGGGAAGATCGGAATCGATGGGGAAACGTTTCAGATCCTGCAGTTCCCGGACGGGTACGATGCCGAGCCCGGCACGGCGTCGAGGACGGAGGACAATCTGCGTCTCGCGCTTCTGTACATGCAGAAGGGCTGCTGGGACGGGGAGCAGATCATAGACCGGGAGTGGATGGAGCAGGCGATGTCGTGCCGGATCCAGACCGGGGACGGGACGGAGGATTACCGCCACGGCTACGGCTACCAGCTCTGGAACAGCCGGATCCCGGGGCTGTACCGGTTTGATGGCGGGCAGGGGCAGTACGGGCTGATCTGGCCGGAGAAGGAGCTCGCGGTGGCGGTTCACGAGGGAGGCATGTTCCCGGACGGCGCGCAGATCACGCTGGATGTCCTGTACAAGTATCTCCTGTGTAAGCTGGCGGATGAGCCGCTGCCCGGGAACGCCGGGGCGCATGAGCGGCTGCTTGCGCTGGAGAAGAGATTGCGGATCGCGGAGAAAGAGCCGAACCGTCTGGAGGTGCCGAAGGAGCGGTTCGCGGGAAAATACCGCGTCGTTTCGGGCGACGGGGATCCGTGGATCAGCGTCTCGCCGGGAGGCTACAATTTTTTCCGGTGCTTCTACCATCCGGAGAAGAAGGAGGCGTTTACTGATTTCGAACTGGAGGTCGAAGAGGAGTTCATCCGGTTTACGGCGGATGGCTACGCGGTATTTGAGGCGTACCTCGACGGGAAGCACCATCCGGTCTACACCGACAATGTGATTCCGGAGCTCGGGTGGAATTGCTCGTACGCCAGATATCTGGATGAAGACACACTGGAACTCACGACAAAATGGCTGAACGGGTGGTTTGACGACCGTATTGTGATGAGGCGGAGCGGGGGAACACTCTCGATGACCTTTTATAAGGACCGGCTGCACGAGGGGGCGGACAGATACCGTGTCACGCATTGCGAGGCGGAGCGCGTGTAGCGCTGCCGGGCAGAACAGGAGGAAAACGTATGGCGTTATTGGAACTGGATCTTCGTTCAGGGGCACTGAACAATCATGAAGAGGTGTGGGTCATCCTCCCGGACCGGGAGGTGCCGGAAGACGGGTATGAGGTGCTGTGGCTGTTCCACGGGGCGCACCAGGACTGCTCGGAGTGGGTGCGCTGCTCCTCGATCGAGCGGTACGCGAATGAGCGCGGGCTGGCGGTCGTGATGCCGTCGATGCTGCACAGCTACGGCATGGATATGAAGTACGGGGCGGACTATTTTACGATGGTGACAGAGGAGCTGTGGTATGAGCTGCGCTGGCTGCTGCCATGCCTCTCGAGGAAGCGGGAGAAAAATTTCGTGGCGGGCAACTCGATGGGCGGCTACATTGCGTACAAGTGGGCGCTGACGAACCCGGAACGGTTTGGCGGTGCGGGAAGCTTCTCCGGCTCGCTGGACATTGTGTCGGTGCTACACAAGCACATCGGGGAGGGGAAGGTGGACAACCACCACTACCTGGCCAACTCCTTCGGGTCGCCGGAGGCGGTGGAGGGGACAGGCGACGACCTGTTCTGGCTGGCGCGGGACAGGCAGGATAAGGGCGAAGCGCTGCCGCGGTTCTGGTGTGTCTGCGGAAGAGAGGATTTCGGCTATGAGCTCTGTAAAAACGCGGTAAAAATGCTGCGGGAGGAGGGCCTCTCTGTGGAATGGCAGGAGGCGGACGGCGCGCATGACTTTGCGTACTGGGACCGGCAGATCGAGCCGTTTTTTGACTGGCTCGGGCTGGAGAAGGAGGTGCGGTGATGGCTGTAATTCAGATGAGATTTCCCTCGCGGGTGCTTGGGTTTGCGACGGCGGTCCGCGTGATTGTCCCGACGGGATGGGGCAAGGAGTTTGACAGCAGAGCCTTTTATGAGGACAAGGAGCGGCTGCCGGTGCTGTGGCTGCTGCACGGAGGCTCCGACAACTATACGGACTGGCACGGCTGCACGACGGTTCAGCTGCTGGCAGACGAGTATCAGATCGCGGTCGTCATGCCGGATGCGCAGAACAGCAGCTACTCGAATATGGCCTTCGGCCCGGACTGGTTCGATTATATGACAGAGGAGTTGCCGGAGTTTATCTACAGACGGTTCCCGGTTTCGAGGGAGCGCGGGAAGAATTTTATCGCGGGGATGTCGATGGGCGGCTTCGGCACGCTGAAGATCGCGCTGCGCTACCCGGAGCGGTTCCTGGCTGCGTGTCCGATCGCGTCCGCGGTTCAGCTGGTCGACCAGTATGTCCACCATACCACGGATGAGAGGCCGTGGTTCGGGCGGGAGTTTGAGAAGATATTCGGCCACTATGAGCACCCGGAGGAGTTGCTCGGGAGCGAGGAGGACTGCTATTTCCTGCTCGAGAGGGCGATGCAGGAAGGACGGCAGCTGCCGGCGCTGATGATGGCGCAGGGCACGGAGGATTTTACGTATCAGGGCAACAAGGAGTTTTATGAGTACGCGACCGGGAAGGGGTGCCCGATCAGATGGGTGGAGGCGCCCGGAGCGCATGACTGGAACAGCTGGAACCTGTACCTCCCGATGGTGTTCGCGTTTATCAGGGAGCAGACAGAGCTGCTGCAAGGCGGAAAGGAGCAGGAAGGATGAAGAAAGGCAAGTATATGGATGCGTTTCTGGAGAAGCTGGTCGAGCGCGGGCCTGCGGGCTGCGGGTGCGCGGTGGCGCGCGACGGGGAGCTCCTGTATGAAAACTATTTTGGCTATGCGGACCTTGAGAGCGGGAAAAAAATCACCGCGGACAGCGTGTACCGCCAGTACTCCGCGACGAAGGTCGTCATCTGCACGGCGGCGATGATGCTGTATGAGAGAGGAAAATTTCTCCTGAACGACCCGATCTACGAGTATTTTCCGGAGTGGCGCCACACGATGGTGGCACACAAGGAGGAGGACGGGAGCCTGCAGATCCGGGAGGCGAAGCGGCCGATTGAGGTGCGGGACTGCTTTTCGATGGCGATGGGAATCGGGTACGGCGGCCCGGAGTATACGCATCAGCTGATGGAGAAGAGCAGGGCGAACCTGGCTGCCTCGGTCGGGGACTACACCCTGAGAGACGATATCCGCGCGATGGCGTCTGTGCCGGTGCTGTTCGATCCGGGCGAGCACTGGCTGTACGGCTTCGGGCATGAGCTTGTGGCGGGGATGATCGAGGTGACGTCCGGGAAGAGGGTCAGCGAGTTCCTGCAGGAGGAGATTTTTGACCCGCTCGGGATGAAGAGTACCGGGTATCACTATTTCGGGGACGTCCGGGAGCGCCTCGTCACGCCGTACCAGATCGACGGGGAAACGCGCGTGCCGATTGTGGGCGCGATGTTTGACGACCGCTTTGAGGAGAACGCGAAGTATGAGGCCGGCGGCGCGGGGCTGTTCTCCACGGTGCCGGACTACCTGAAGTTCTCGCAGATGCTTGCCTGCGGCGGCATGTGGAAGGGTGAGCAGATCATCGGCAGAAAGACCATCGACGTGATGCGGACGAATCAGCTGAACGGGCAGCAGATGAAGGATTTCCGCCGTGATCCGTATCTGGACGGCTACGGCTACGGACTCGGCGTGCGCACGAGGATCGAGGATCCGAGAGCGACCGGGAATACGTCTGTCGGGGAGTTCGGCTGGACAGGCTACATGGGAACGTACGTGGCGATCGACCCGTCGGAGCGGATGAGCGTCGTCTACATGCACAACAGCGTCCCGAACATGGAGCGGTACGTGCATCACCGCGTGCGGGACATCGCGTTTGGGATGATCCGGTAGACAGAGGCAGGAAGCCAGGGAAAGGCGCAGACAGAGGAGGCAGGTGAAACCGGGAGGGAGGTGACCGGGAATGACAGAGACGGCAGGAATGCGGCGGGAGCGGGGATCCGGGAGATACAGAAGGGCAGAGCGGACGGTCTATCTGTTTATGGCGATGACGGAGGGCTCGCCGATGCCGCACGGCATGGTGATGGCCGGGGCGATGCAGGAAATCGAGAGGCAGGGATATCCGTATGAGCTGATCGTGTGCCCCTACTACTACAATGCCCTGAAGGAGAAGTACTCGCTCTTTTCCGGCAAATACTGCTGCGGCGCCGTCATATTCGGGCAGTCGGAGTCGGATATGGAGGAGCTGGAGCAACAGGAGTTTGAGATACCGGTGGTGGTGTACAACTGTGTCAGCGGGAGATATCCGTCTGTGTATGTGGACAACTATGCGGGAGGGCGGATGGCCGCGCAGCTGTTTGCCCGGAAAGGATTGAAGCGGGTCGGGCTCGTGAGCTCAGAGTGCCCGAATAAGGCGAGCGCACTTCGGGTGCTCGGGTTTGAGGAGGGCTGCAGGCAGACAGGGCTTCTGCTGCGGCCGGAGCACATCGCGGTCTGCGGTCTGAGCGAGGCCGGCGGGCAGGAGGCGATCCACCGGATCCTGGGCTTTGAGGAGCGGCCGGAGGCGGTTTTTGTGACGACGGACGGCATGGCGCTGGGCGTGCTGAAGGAGCTGTGGGCGAGGGGAATACGGATTCCCGGGCAGATGGAGGTGCTTGCCTTTGGAGGAGGCGCGCTCAACAAGGTGGCGGTCCCGTCTCTGTCCTGCGTCTTCCAGCCCGTGGAGGAGATGAGCGCAGCGTGTATCTCACTGCTGCATATGATACTGACAAGCGGGAAGTCGGAGCAGATATCCAGGATTTTTCCGATGGAGATCCGGTACGGGGACAGCTGTACGGCGCCGGCGGCAGTTGGAAAGGAGAGTGGAAAAGATGGCGTTACGTTGGAAAGAGATACGTAGGATAGGCAGAAGTGCGTACGTCTATTATCCGGATATACCGAACCGGACCGCGTACAAGGTCGCATCCGTCACGGTGGTGAGGGAGGAGCGCTCGCGGGAGTCTGTGGAGCGGTTGCTGGCCGGCGGTCTGGAGCGGCTGGCCTGCGAGAAAAAACTGATTCTGTGCTTCCCGAACCCGGAGGAGGGCGGCTGGCGCTGGCAGGGCGGAGCAGGGACGGCGGCGGACCTCGAGGCGCTCTGCACGTTTCAGGATGAGCTGGCCTATGTGGACGATCAGCCGATGGAGCTGAACGCGAAGGGGATCCCGACGTACGAGGCGATGATGAGCACCTGGCACCCGATGAACGACACAAAGTATGTGGTCGGGATCGGCGCGGGCGGCTCTATGGCGGCCGTGCTGGCGGCGCAGAGGCCTTGGTACGTTCCCGCCGTGTACCTGCAGGGGGCAGAGCTCACGGAGTGTGTGAGGCGGCAGGCGATGGGGGCGGCGGTTCCGGCGTGGCTGGACGGTTGCAGCGCAGAGGTGGAAGCGTACTTCCTGTGTGCGAACGAGATCGACGGTTCCGCGTGCGGGGCCGTCCGTGTGAATAAGAGAAATCCGAGCCAGAGAGTGATCCTTGAGGCCGGGCAGGGCGAGGCAGCGCATGTGCCCTGGGAGCGGGTGTGGGAGGAGCTGTTCTGCATTACGCGCAGGATGAATACGTGCCAGTGCGGGGACTGCTGCGACCGGACAGACCTGCAGGACCCCGGCTTTACGTGGTTCGTGGACGATGACCGGATTGACGGCAGGCCGCACACATGGCTGGTGCATGTGCCGTCGAGCGTGCAGAGCGACGGCGCAAAGCGGGTGCCGATCGTGTTCTTCTACCACGGCGGGTCGGACAATCCGGCCGAGGCAGCCGAGATGAGCCGTTTCCACGAGGTGGGGGAGCGCGAGGGCTTTATCACGGTGTATCCGTGGGGGACCAACCGCGCATCCTGGAATATGGAGCTGGAGCCGGAACAGGAGGATGACCTGGCGTTCTGCAGGGCGCTGATCCTGTACATGATCGAACATTACCCGGCAGATCCCTCCCGGGTGTATCTGTCCGGGTTCTCCAACGGTGCGGGGATGGCGCAGACGGTGGCGATGGTCTACCCGGAGCTCGTGGCGGCGCTGGGCCATATTGATTCGAACTGGCCCGGGACGAGGAGCGGCTTCAGCGAGGTGGACTATCAGAAGGTGGAGCCGATGCGCATCGCGCTGGAAAAGAAGAAAACGTTCGACTACCGGATGCCCGTCTGGTATACCTACGGGACGCGGGAGGTCTCGTCGCCGGTCTACCGCGGCTGTACGCAGCAGCACCAGTACGATTTCTGGAAATTGTACAACCACATTCCGGTGAAGGAGACGCCCGCGAGGCAGGATCCCGCTCTGCCGGAGCACGGGGTAGACGGAGATGTGAGCGAGGTGCTCAGGCCGGATGAGCGGTATCCGGCGCAGTACTACACCGTCCAGCGCTTTTTCAGCGACGATCCGGTGCCGCAGAATCTCTACAATTTCGCGCTGATGCATCACAAGGGGCATGAAGTCGCGACAGGAGATGCCTGGCTGGCATGGGAGTATCTGAAGCAGTACCGGCGCAACGAGGACGGAACGGTCGGCAGAGTGTGAGAGGGGGAAGAGTGGCATGGATAAAATCAGGGCATACTGGGAAAAGCCTTCCCACATGGCATATCTGTTTGTGATGCCGGTAATTCTGCTGCTGCTGGTGTTTCGGCTGATTCCGATGGCGGCGGCACTTGTCTGCAGCTTTTTTGACATGGACATGTTTCTGGTGGGGAAGGGCTTTGTGGGGCTCGACAATTACCGGGAGGCGTTTGCGGATAAGCGGCTGTGGAACAGCCTGCTGGTGACGATAAAGTTTACGCTGATCGAGGTGCCGGCGCAGCTCATTGTCGGGCTGGCGCTCGCAGGGCTGCTGACGAAGAACACGAAGCGGAACAAGCTGTTCCGGGCGGTCTATTTCCTGCCGATCGTGTGCTCGGCGACTGCGGTCAGCATTATGTGGCGGATGTTTCTGCACTCGAATGTGGGGATCATGACGTACTGGCTGGAGCGGATCGGGATCAGGGGAGTGAACTTCCTGAATGATCCTTCGATCACGATCTATGTCATTATCTTCATGTCGGTGTGGCGGTCGTTTGGAATCAGCACGGTGATCTTTGTGTCCGCGATGCAGAACGTACCGGCGGAGCTGTACGAGTCGGCGGATCTGGACGGGTGCGGCAAGCTGAAGCAGTTTTTTGTGATCACGATCCCGATGATCAAGGAGACGCTCTCGTTCGTCCTGATCACCCGGTTTATCGGGTCGCTGCAGGTGTTCGACCTGGTGTTTACGACGACAGAGGGCGGGCCGAACTACACGACGGAGAGTCTGGTGTACTATACCTATGTGAAGGCATTTTCGAATAACCGGATGGGCTACGGGTCGGCAGTGTCCATGTTCCTGTTTGCGATTATTCTAGTGATTACGATTCTGTTCTACGCCAGATTGTACAGAGAGGAAAAGTGAGGAGGGAGAAGACATGCGGAAAATCAAGTCAGGTTCCGTCTATTTTCTGATTACGCTGCTGCTGATCGTGATCGCGCTGCTCGTGCTGGTGCCGACCGTGTGGATCGGGATCTGCGCGTTTCGCCCGCAGACAGAGCTGATGCAGTATCCGCCCAAATTTTTTGCGGATCAGCTGACGCTGCGGAATTTCCAGGATATCACAAAGCGGATCAGGATCTGGGGCTATGTGAAAAATTCAGTCATCTATTGTCTGGCGCTGAATCTGCCGTCGGTGTTCCTGAATTCACTCGCCGGCTACGCGTTCGCGAGGCTGCAGTTTAAGGGAAAAAATGTGCTGTTTATTCTGTGTCTCGCCACGATGATGATTCCGTTCCAGGTGATCATGGTGCCGCTGTTCCTGGAGGTCTACAAGCTGGGCATGTACGACAACTTTGCCGGGCTGATCATCCCGAACCTGGGAGCGGCCATGACGGTGTTCATGACGAGGGCATCGTTCGCCGGGATTCCGAAGGAGCTCGAGGAGGCGGCGCGGCTGGACGGACTCAGCGAGTTCGGCATCTTCTGGAGAATCATGGTCCCGCTGGTCAAGCCGACGGTCGTCACGGTCCTGGTGCTGGGGATCAACGGCTCCTGGAACGACCTGATGTGGCCGCTGCTGGTGACGAGCGATACGAGCATGCGGACGCTGACAAACGGACTCGCCATGTTCATCGACTCCAGCCTGCAGTACGGAACTGCGTTTGCCGGGGCGTTTATCTCGATTGTGCCGATGCTGGTTCTGTACCTGTTCGGACAGCGGTATTTTGTGGAGGGCGTCGCGACCAGCGGATTGAAGGGATGATGCTAAATTCAGTATGAAAATATGCTACAATTTAGCTAAAAACGAGATTGACAGAAATGCGTACATATGGTAATATTGAGTTGCTAAAACGAAATAAATCACAAAAAGGTTGGGAGGTTTACACAATGAAAAGAATGTTGGCAGGGGTGTTGGCAGGAGCTATGCTGTGCTCAATGGCAGGATATGCGGGTGTGGCTGCCGAGGAATCGTACGAGCCGATCACGATTAATTTCTGGAATGGGTGGACGGGCTCTGACGGACAGGTCCTCATGGAGTATGTGGACAAGTTTAACGAGACGAACAAGTGGAATATCACCGTGAATATGGACATGTCGTCCGAGTTCGGCGACAAGATCAAGACGGCGATGGCAGCGGATGCGGCGCCGGCGCTGATTCTGACCGGAGCTTCCGGAAAGTATGACTACGAGGGCAAGGTGAGATGTCTGGACGACATCTGGGAGAATACCGATATGAACGAGAGCGATTTCATATCCTCTTATCTGGATTCGCTCTCGACAGAGGACGGACTGTACGGGATCCCGTTCCAGATCAGCTCCTATCTGATGTACTGGAACAAGGATCTGTTCGAGAAGGCCGGGCTTGATCCGGAGACGCCGCCTGCCACGTATGAGGAGTGGACGGAGATGGCGCAGAAGCTCACGGATGCGGACAGCCACGTGTACGGCTCCGGCCTGAGCTACAGCAATGCAGGACAGAATGCCTGCGTGATGCAGATGTTCGGCGGGCTGCAGATTACAGAGAATGAGGAGGGCAAGTGGCAGGCGAATTTCGCGGGCAACCAGGGCTACATTGATTTCGTGAGCTGGTTCAGAGAGCAGTTCGACAACGGCTCCAACCCGACAGAGTCCGATCTGGACACGATGTTTGTGGCAAACCAGCTTGGCCTGTACATCACGGGCGCGTGGCTGATGGCCGACCTGAACAATTACGGCATCAATTACGGTGTGACGACTCTGATCGAGACGCCGGAGGGCGGCAAGCAGGCGCCGTCGAATACGCAGTGCTTCATGATTACGACCTCTGCGTCTGAGGAGGAGGCGCTCGCTGCGGAGCGTTTCATCTCCTGGTGGCATACGGGGAACGACGGAGATCCGGTGGAGGAGACAGCCGTCTACAACTGGTCAGACAAGATCGGATATCCGACGTACTATATTCCGGTTGCAGAGAGCGACGGCTACAAGAACAACGAGAGAATGCTGGCGATCACGGTGACGGATCCGGAGTACTGCATGGATTCCGTGTCTCCGGGCAGCTTCCGCTGCTGGGCGCCGGTTCTGACCGGTCCGCTGATCGAGTTCTTCAACAAGATGACCTTTGAGGAGGACACCTCTTCTGTTCTGGAGGATTGCCAGAAGCAGGCGGAGGAGATTATCCGGAACGAGTACGGTTATTAAGAGCGCACATAGGATTCCGTAGCTTAGGCGGCCGCCGCAGCCTCGCACGCTCCTGTCAGGTAAGAGAAGGTGCCTGACCGGGCGGGAGGCTGCGGCGGCTGTTTGCGAGATTGAAATTCGGGCAGGGATGTGCTAAGATGTTGCTAAACTATGGAAGCAAGGGAGGAACCGGAATGGCAAAGACGACGGCAAGGATACAGATCCGGCAGATCGCGGAGAGGGTGGGACTGTCGCAGAGCACGGTTTCGATTGTCCTGAACGGGCGCGGGGATGAGATGCGCATCTCGAAGGAGTCCCAGAGAAGGATCCGGGAGGCGGCCAAGGAGATGAATTACCAGCCCAACATCTATGCGCGCCGCCTGCGCAGGGCGGGGGCGGAGAAGCAGGCCGGGCAGATTGTCTGCGTGTTCTGGAATGAGACGTCTGCGGAGGATGCCATGATACAATACTTCAAAGGGCTTTCGCGGGCGGTGGAGAAGAATGGCTATGGCGTTGAGTTTATGGTGAAGCTGTTTAAGACCGGCAGGCTCTCGGAGCTGCGGGACAGTATGACGCTGCTGAAGTACAACGGGATTCTGATTGTCGGCGCCTCGCAGACGGATCTGGATTATCTGGCGCAGGAGGATCTGGACATCCCGATTGTGGTCAACCGCCCGAGCGACAAGTATACGAGCGTGTATATGGATGCGTATGAGGTCGGCGCGGAGTGCGCACGGATGTTTTCGAAAAAAGGCTTCCGCACGGCCGGGATGATGAGCGCGCAGCTGCCCACGGTCGGGATGGGGCTGCGTGAGCTCGGATTTCTGAACGGGTGCAGGAGCCTCGGCATTGACGTGCGCGAGGAGTGGGTGATGCGGGGAGAGAATACGGACATGCAGACCGGCTATGAGTACGCGTCGAGATTTTGCGCTATGGAGGAGCGGCCCGCCGGTGTGTTCATTATGCAGGAATCTCTGACGCTCGGAGCGATGATGTACTTCAAGGGCTCCAAGGTGAGGATCCCGGAGGATCTGGCCCTCGTGTCGTTCGGCCTGACTCCGATTCTGAAGCATATGACCCCGTCGGTCACCATGATCGGTGTCTCGATGGCGGATACCGGGGAGACGGCGATCGACATCCTGATGACCGTCATCAAAAACAACATCAAGATGCCGATCAGCAAGCTGCTGCCATTTAAATGTGAGTGCGGAGACAGCTTCCGGCCGGACGGGGGAGAGGAAACCGCTTGGCCTGTACAAGGCAAGGAATGATTCTGCATATTCGGATGCGGAACTGCTCGAGGTGAATACGATTGAGGATGTGCTGTCGGACTTAAAGAGGGAAAAGCAGAAGGGAGAAAGCAAGGCGCGATCGAGATGATGGTCAGGCTGCTCCGGGAGCAGAGACTGCCGGAGCAGGAGATACTTCTCCGGGTGATGAGGGAGTTTTCCATCGAAACGGAGGAGGCCAGCCGATATTTCGATGCGTGATCAGCAGACTTTCGGAATCAGGAATCAGGCTTAGGGATTCTGAGAGGGTGCGGTGAGCAAAAGGAGGCAGGTAAGATGACAAAGAACAGGTATATGGATGCATTTCTGGAGAAGCTGGTCGAGAGCGGGCCTGCGGGCTGCGGCTGCGCGGTGGCGCGGGACGGGGAGATTCTGTACGAGAATTATTTCGGGTACGCGGACCTCGAGAGCGGAAAGCGGATCACCGCGGACAGCGTATACCGCCAGTACTCGATGACCAAGGTGATCGTCTGCACGGCGGCGATGATGCTCTACGAGCGGGGGCGTTTTCTCTTAAACGATCCGATCTACGAGTATTTTCCGGAGTGGCGTCACACGATGGTGGCGGAGCAGCAGGAGGACGGAACGATCCTGCTCCGGGAGGCGAGGCGGCCGATCGAGGTGCGGGACTGCTTTTCGATGGCGATGGGCATCGGGTACGGCGGCCCGGAGTACACGCATCAGCAGATGGAAAAGAGCAGGGCGAACCTGGCGGCCTCCGTCGGGGATTACACGCTGCTCGACGATATCCGGGCGATGGCGTCCGTGCCGGTATTGTTTGACCCGGGAGAGCGCTGGCTGTACGGCTTTGGACATGAGCTTGTGGCGGGCATGATCGAGGTGACCTCCGGGAAGAAGGTCAGCGAGTTCCTGCAGGAGGAGCTTTTTGATCCGCTCGGGATGAAGAGTACCGGGTATCATTACTTCGGGGACATCCGGGAGCGGCTGGTGACCGCGTATCAGATCGACGGGCCGGAGCGGACTCCGATCAGGCAGGTGGCAGCGGACAGCCGCTTCGAGGAGACCGCACGGTACGAGGGCGGCGGCGCAGGACTGTTCTCCACGGTGCCGGATTACCTGCGGTTTTCGCAGATGCTTGCGTGCGGCGGGGTGTGGGACGGAGAACAGATCATCGGGCGGAAGACGATCGACCTGATGCGGACGAACCAGCTCTCCGATCAGCAGCTGCGGGACTTCCAAAACCCGTACCTGGAAGGCTACGGCTATGGCCTGGGCGTCCGCACGCGGATCGAGGACCGGAGGGCGACCGGCAACACGTCCGTCGGCGAGTTCGGCTGGACCGGCTACATGGGGACGTACGTGGCGATCGACCCGTCGGAGCGGCTGAGCGTCGTCTACATGCACAACAGCGTCCCGAACAGGGAACAGTACATCCATCACCGGGTGCGCGATATTGCATTTGGGATGGTGAAATAGAAAGAATAGGGGAGGGCGTTGCCGGCAATCTGGCAGCGCCCTCCCCTTGAGTTCAAATGAAAGGATAACCGATGACAAATGTATTTACAGCGCTTTTTTCGCCGCGTCTGCGGATGCGAACGGTCCAGGGATCGTGGAGAGTCCGCGGTGCTCGCCGAGGTAGTCCTCGTTGAAGACGATGGTCGTGCCGTCCGGGTTCTCGAAGCGCTGCTCCGGCTCGAACGCGCAGCCGAGGATGTCGCTGTTGATGATGCCGTCCTCGAACTCGCCGAGCAGCTCGTAGACGTTGGTGTCGAGGTAGTACTTGCCGTCCTTCTCGACGAGCTTGACGTATACCGGATGCTCGTTGTCGATGAGGTTGGATTTCTCATTCTTGCAAGCCTTTGCGCCGTTGAAGTACGCGTTGCCGTTTACCCACACTGGGAGGTGTGAGAAATGGTACTGCTGCAGCTTGCGCATGCTCGCGTACGGGTTGTCCATCTCGAACCACTGGATCCACTCGTCGTAGGTCGGGTACTCGTCGAAGACGTCCGTGCCGACGACCTGGTTGTCGATCATCTTAAAGCCCATGTCCTCCTTCGCCTCGACCGTTTCGACCGGCCAGTTCTGGACGAAGATGTTGTTGTAGAAGCGGTCGTCACCGTGCAGGATCGTCATGAAGCCTGCGACCTCCGTGCGGTGGCGGATGTGGTACGGCGTGTAGCGCGGCTGGTTGATGCCGTTCACGACATTGTCCGTGCCAACGCCGACCGCGGTGAAGGAGCCGAGAATCAGGTTGTGCACGCAGGCAACGCCCTCGGTCGCGATGCGGACACCTGCCTTGGAGAGCATGATGTTGTTGTCGATCAGTGTCGGGCCGTGGCCTACCTCGATGAAGATATCCTGGCTCCTCATCGCGCCCTCTGCCATGATGGCTCCGTCCGGAGCGTAATTGTCGTGCAGGAGGTTCTGCGTGATCCGCGTGCCCTGTGCCTGCCAGTCGCACCAGATTCCCATCGTGGAGTGGTGGATGTGGTTGCGGCGCATCACGACGTCGATCGCAGCGTGCAGCTTGATGCCGGAGATCTCAGCGCCGCCGAGCTGCTGCATGTTGTTGATGTGGTGGATGTGGTTGTCCTCGATCACGCTGAACACGCAGCCCATGCGGCCCACGATACCGGTCTGCTCGCAGTGATGGATGTGGCAGCGTCTCACGATGTGGCTGCCGACCTTCTCCTTCACCCAGCCGTGGTACTGTCCGCGGCAGACGGCGTCGCGCTCCATCTGCGTCGGGCTCTTCACATGCTTTCTCGTGAAATAGTGGTCGTTCTCCTCGTCGTAATACTTGCCCAGGGAGATGCCGCAGCACTTACTGTTGCTGATCTCGCAGTCCTCGATGATCCAGCCCTTTGACCAGTGCGGCCCGATCATGCCGTCCTGGTAAGCGGCAGGCGGAGCCCAGGTGGTTGCGGCCTTGTTGACATTGAAGCCGGAGAAGGTGATGTAGCCGACGCCGGTCTTCGACGGCATGAAGCAGTTCCGTCTGACGTTGATGTCGACGTGCTCCTCGTTCGGATTTTTGCCCTGGAAATTCGCGTAGATGACGGTCTCGTTGCCGTCCTGCTCGGTGTACCATTTGTAGACGGACCACTCCGGCTCCCAGGAGCAGGGGTAGACCTCGCCCTTGATACACTCCTCGAGCGTCTCCGCCTCGTAGAGCTGGCGGTCATTCAGATAGACTGCGCCTGTGTGGCGGATGACAGGAGCGAAATACCAGTCGCCGCCGACCCAGGTGGTGTAGGGGTTGTAGCTGCCGAACACGCCGTTGTCGACCCGGTACACCCAGACATTGTCCTGGTACAGTGTCCAGCCCTTGGCCTCCTCTGCGCCGGTGATCACGGCACCCAGCGGCACCTCGCTCTTATAGGTAATGCGGGCATCGGGAAGTCCGGCGTTTACCGGATCCACGTACTCGCGGTAAATGCCCGGTGCGACAAGGACGGTATCGCCTGGCATCGCGACCTTTGCCGCGTCATTGATGTGACGAAACGGAGTTTCCTTGCTGCCGTTTCCCTCTTTGGCAGCATTCTGATTGACATAGAGAATCATGCTGAACTACCTTCCTTTCTCGGTTTTGAAGTAAATTGGTACTTTTATTTTGCCGATAGGGCCTCTATTTGTCTAGCAAATAATTGCGGCATTCGTACAATATCGCAAGATTTCGCAATCCCGCTTCGTATATTTTTCACAAAAAGGTAGCATCTGCCGGCAAATGATGCTATAATGAGTCCACGGCAGTCGCCGGATATGGGAGCGGATTTGCCGGATGGCCGGCGGGCCGCGAAGATGCGTGAGGCGGACTGCGAAGGCGTGCGATGCAGCAAGTGCATGTGAGACATTGCGAAGGCGCGCGATGCAGTAAGCGCATGTGAGGCATTGCGAAGGCGTGCGATGCAGCAAGTGCATGTGAGGCGCTGCAAAGGCGTGAGATGCCGCTTAGAATGTGCGGCGCCGGGAAGACAAGGATAACAGGAGGAGACGTGAAATGGGCTTAGATGTGAGCAAGATCAGAAATACGATTGAGAGCGGCAGGGCCGTGCTCGGGATTGAGTTCGGTTCGACGAGAATCAAGGCGGTGCTCGTGGACGAGACGAATGCGCCGATCGCTTCGGGCGCGCATGACTGGGAGAACCAGCTGGTGGACGGGATCTGGACCTACAGCCTGGATGCAATCTGGGCAGGGCTGCAGGACAGCTACACGAAGCTGGCGGAGGATGTAAAAACGCAGTACGGCGTGGAGCTGACGAAGCTCGCCGCGATCGGTTTCAGTGCAATGATGCACGGCTATATGCCGTTTGACAAGGACGGGGAGCTGCTGGTGCCGTTCCGCACCTGGAGAAACACGATCACCGAGGAGGCGTCCGAGAAGCTCTCCGCGCTGTTCAATTTCCACATTCCGCAGAGATGGACGATCGCACATCTGTATCAGGCGATCCTGAACGGCGAGGAGCATGTGAAGGATATCGTGTTTGTGTCGACGCTGGCGGAGTACATTCACTGGCAGCTGACCGGCGAGAAGGTCGCAGGTGTCGGCGAGGCGTCCGGTATGTTCCCGATTGACACGGCGACGAAGGATTACAATGCGCAGATGGTGGAGAAGTTTGACGAGCTGGTAGCGCCCAAGGGCTTCGGCTGGAAGTTGAGAGAGGTGTTCCCGAAGGTGCTTGTGGCAGGCGACAGCGCGGGAGTGCTGACGGAGAAGGGCGCGAAGCTGCTGGACGTGTCCGGCAAGCTGGAGGCCGGGATTCCGGTATGCCCGCCGGAGGGTGATGCTGGCACCGGCATGGCGGCGACGAACAGCGTGGCAGTGCGCACCGGAAATGTGTCGGCGGGCACGTCCGTGTTCGGCATGATCGTGCTGGAGAAGGATCTGTCGAAGCCGTACGACGCGATTGACATCGTGACGACTCCGTCCGGCGACCAGGTGGCGATGGTGCACTGCAACAACTGTACCTCGGATCTGAACGCGTGGGTAGGGATCTTTAAGGAATTTTCGGAGGCATTCGGCATCGAGGTCGATATGAACAAGCTCTTCGGCACGCTGTACAATAAGGCGCTCGAGGGCGACGCGGACTGCGGCGGACTGCTTGCGTACAACTATTTCTCGGGTGAGCACATCACGGGCTTCAATGAGGGCCGTCCGCTCTTCGCGAGAAAGCCGGACAGCAAGTTCAACCTGGCGAATTTCATGCGCGTGAATCTGTTCACCTCGCTCGGCGCTCTGAAGGTGGGCTTCGACATCCTGCTGAAGAACGAGGATGTGAAGATCGACAAGATCTACGGGCACGGCGGACTGTTCAAGACGAAGGGCGTCGGACAGGGAATCCTGGCGGCAGCGCTCAATTCCCCGGTTTCCGTCATGGAGACGGCAGGTGAGGGCGGCGCATGGGGCATCGCGCTGCTGGCTTCCTACATGGTCAACAAGTCGGAGGGCGAGAGCCTCGACAAGTTCCTCGCGGACAAGGTGTTCGGCGGAAGCATCGGCATCGAGATGCTGCCGAAGGCGGAGGACGTCGCAGGGTTTGACTCGTTCATCGAGCGCTACAAGAACGGCCTGCCGATCGAGCGGGCAGCGGTGGAGAGTCTGAGCTGAATTTGCGGAGGGTGTTGCAAAATTGCTGACAACTGCCACTACTGGTGTACGATTAATCGCACGGATACCAGTCATTGTGGATTTGCCACATTTTGCGGCACCCTCTTCCGGTTTGCAGGAGGAGAAACGCACATATGAAATTTTATCTTGCCCCGCTCGAGGGCGTGACAGGTTATATTTATCGAAACGCGCTGGAAAAGTACTTTCCTGGCACGGACCGGTACTTTACGCCGTTTATTGTGCCGGATCAGAAGCGGACGCTGCGCTCGAAGGAGCTGCGCGATGTCTTGCCGGAGAATAATCGCGTCGGGACGCTGGTTCCGCAGATCCTGACGAATGATGGCGACCGGTTCCGCGAGGCGGTGCAGGCGCTTGGGGAGTACGGCTATGAGGAGGTCAACCTGAACCTGGGCTGCCCCTCCGGCACGGTCGTCTCGCGCAGGCGGGGCGCCGGCCTGCTCGGAGTACCGGACGAGCTGGACCGGTTTCTGGACCGCATTTTTTCGGAAAATGAGGTGCGCATCTCCATCAAGACGCGGATCGGGATGACGTCGCCGGACGAGGCGTACCGGCTGATCCATATCTACAATCAGTATCCGCTCTCGGAGCTGATCATCCATCCGCGCACGCGGGAGGAGTATTACCGCGGGCAGCCGCACCGGGAGGTGTTCGCCAAGCTGCTGCCGCTGTGCCGGATGCCGGTCTGCTACAACGGCAATCTGCTGACCGCGCGCGACTATGCGGCGTTCTGTGAGCAGTTTCCGACCGTGGACCGCGTGATGCTCGGCCGCGGCGTGATCGCCAACCCGGGGCTGATCCGGGAACTGTGTGACGGTGAGCATGCTCAGACGGCGAAGCCGCGGTCGGAGAGTGTGGAAGCAGTAAGCAGGATGCAGCCAGATTTGGAGGACAGGGAGCATGCTCATGTGGCACAACAGCAAGGGGAGCGTGCGGATACAGCGCGCCGGGTGCAGGCAAGGTTGAATGATATGGAATACGCGCAGACGGTTCGGAAGACAGGAAAGGCCGAGCTGCGGGCGTTTCACGATGAGCTCTTTGAACAGTATCGGGAGATATTCAGGGAGGAGAAGAACGCAATCTTTCATATGAAGGAGCTGTGGACGTATTTGCTCCACTCCTTTGCGGATGCACAGAAGCACGGAAAAAGGCTGCGCAAAGCGGGCAGCCTGAACGAATATCTGTGTGCGGTGGACGGACTGTTCCGGGAGTGCGAACTGCTGCCGGACGGGCCGGAGGTCTGGACGTTGCCGATGAAGTGACGCTTCGGATAGGTTCTGGCAATGTCGGTGAAATGACATTCCGGGTAGATCGTGGCATTGCCGATGAAATAATGCTCCGGATAGATCGTGGACTTGCCGATGAGATATCCGTCCTGCGTATCAGGCTGCCTTGCTCCCAATGCGAAACCACTTCTGCGGAAATTCGAAGACGAGCAGGATGCCGAGCACGATCGCGACTGCGATTTTGAACGTCGCAAATCCGCGCTCCCCTGCCTTGGCGAGTTCGTCGGTTACGATGTAGTAGGCGGTCCAGTAGATTCCTGCGCCCGGCACGAGCGGGAAGATCCCGGCGACCAAAAAGACGGTGACGGGACAGCGCTCGCGAACCGCGAAAAACCGGGAGAGGAGAATCACGAGAACGGTCGCGAAGAAGGTCGAGATCGCCGCGGTGGCAGAGGGCAGAAGCAGCTCATAGCACATCCAGCCAAGCGCGCCGATCAGCCCGCAGTATTTGTAGTACATCCCCGGCACCTGAAAGAGCAGGGCGAACGCGATGGTGCCAAAGAAAGCGGCAAAAAATTCGAAGAACAAGCGTGGCGACATAGTTTCCTCCATAAATAAAAATGCAGATGGCATGAGGCCATTTGGCAGAACAATCGAAGCATCGGAAAAGCTGCCTTAAAAGACCGGTATCAAAAATGCGCAGCGCAGCCCGACATCCGGCATTCGTTACAGAACCGCCCCACCGATGTAGTGGTGGTAGGCGATCATGACGAGGCCGACGCCGAGTGCGATGCTGAAGGTGATCAGCAGCGCGTCGAGCAGCCGCACGGCGCCTGCGATGTAGTCCTGGTCGGCGATGTCCCGGATTGCGTTTGTGAACGGCACGCCGGGCACGAGCGGGATGATGGATCCGATAATGATCTCGCCCAGGTGATGTCCGAACCCGAGCCGGAAGAGGAGCACGGCGATGAGCGTCACAAGCATGCCGCCGGAGATGTTGGTGGCGATCTTGGAGAGCCGTCCCTTTACCAGATAGAGCAGGTACACGTAGAGAATCAGGCCCGCGACGAATGCGACCGCGCAGTCGGCAAGGTCGCCGCCGAACAGGAAACAAAAGCAGCCGCTTCCCACCCCGGAGGCGAGCACCTGATGGATGCTGGGCTTCGGCGGCATCTGCTGGATTTCGAGCAGCCGCTGCTTTGCCTCGTCCGGCGTGTACGTTCCGTGCTCAATTTCCCGGGAGAGCTGGTTGACTGCCGTGACGCGGTCGAGGCGTGCCGCGCTCAGAGGGATGTGCCGCACGCGGGCAAATTCCCGCTCATGCTCACTTCCGGCGGTCAGAAAAATACCGCTGCTCAGGACGAACGCGTCGCTCGACTGCACCCCGTAAGCGTGTGCGATCCGGTCGATCGTCTCCTCCACTCGAAAAATTTCCGCCCCACTTGCCAGCAGGATGTCCCCGGCCAGTGCCGCGGCATCCAGCGCTTCTCTTGTATGATCCGTCACAGCTGCTATCCCCCATCCGCAAAAGATAAGGTGATTGTATCACAGGGCATGAGGAAATTCCATACCCCGATTATGATAGAATCTTGTGAATTTGTCCGTTTCGTGGTATGCTGATTCACAGAGAAGAGAAGAATGGAAGACTGCGCCGCGCAAGTGCGGAGCGCACATTCTTTGGATGAGGAGAAAGGAAACCTGCATGCCAAGCTGCAGGGCATAGGGACAGCGTACAGATGGATGAGACACAGGAGAGAATGGGACAGAATGGCCGGAGGATGCGGCTGGTAGAATCCGAGATGCGTGAGGACTGGGATGCAAAGGCAGGGAGCAAAGACAGAAGACGGCAGGAGCGCACCGCCGGCCGGGATGGCAGGGCGCGCCGCGCGGGAGAGGCAGAGCCGGCCCGGAAGGCCCGTGGCAATATGCGCGCGGAAGCAGCGGCGGCCGGAGCGGAAGAGGAAGGAACGAGAATAGCTGCCGCGGAGAGGACAAGGCGCGGCTCGGAGCGAGGAAATTCTGAGTCGGTAGCAGCGGATCGGAGAACGTCCGGCACGAAGGGTGAAAAGCCGGAGATGACCCTGGAGCAGAAGCTGCGCGCGCGGAAGGTGCGGAGAATCCGCCGGGTACTGCTGACGTTCGGGATCGCGGCGCTGGCGGCGTACAGCGCGACCGCAGTGTATTTTGGCTTCCATTTTTATGAGGGAACGCAGATCTACGGGATCGACTGCAGCCAGAAGACCGTGGAGGAGGTAAAGCGGGAGGTTGCCGAGCGCCTGGGGGACTATCGTCTGGAGATTCAGGAGCGGGGCGGGAAGAGCGAATATCTTGGCGCTGACGCGATCGGCCTGACCTTTGTGGACAACAGCAGCATTGACCGGATGCTGCGGGGTCAGCATTCGTACGTCTGGCCGGTGACGATGCTGCTGGGGCGCGGGACGATGGACTCGGTCGCATTCTCCTTTGACGAGAAGGCGGCGGCTTCGGCGCTTGGAATGCTGGACTGCCTGAATCCTGCCCTGGAGGTTGCGCCAAAGGACGCGTATGTAAAGACGACGGACACGGGATTTGTGGTCGAACCGGAGGTGATGGGGACGACGCTCGATCCGGCGAGGACGCAGGAGGCCGTGTTTGCGGCGATTGATGCGGGAGAGACCTCCGTGTCGCTCGACGAGCAGGGATGCTACGTGGACCCGGAGCTCTATGAGGACGACGAGGAGCTGCAGCGCGTGGCCGCGGAGAAAAGCGCGCTCGCGAAGGCATACATTACGTATGACTTCGGGGACCGCAAGGAGGTCGTCAATGCGCCTCTGATCGCGGACTGGATTGTGACGCGCGCGGACGGGAGCTTTGTGATTGACGATGTCTGCGTGACGGATTACGTGGAAGCGCTGGCCGCCAAATATGACACCTTCGGCCTGACCAGAGAGTTTTACACGTCGCTCGGGACGACGGAGACACTGACAGGCGGAGATTACGGCTGGTGCATCGACCAGGACGCGACGATCGTTGCGCTGCTGAACGCGCTCGCCGAGGGATATCAGGGGACGATGGAGCCGGAGTACGTCTATACGGGGATGTGCCGTGACACGAACGACATCGGCTACACGTACGTGGAGGTCTGCATTTCACAGCAGAGGATGTGGTGCTACGAGAACGGTGTCTGTATTGTGGACACGCCGGTCGTGACCGGCAATCCCAACAAGGACAATGCGACACCGTCCGGCGGCGTCTGGGCGATCGACGCGAAGAAGCGCAATGCGATCCTGGTCGGCGAGGGGTATCAGTCGCCGGTGGATTACTGGATGCCGTTTAACGGGGATGTCGGGATTCACGATATGCAGACACGCGCGTACTTCGGAAGCACGATTTACCTGACGAACGGCTCGCACGGCTGCGTCAACACGCCGTACGATGCCGCCCAGACGATCTATAATGCGGTCTCTGTCGGGACGCCGGTGGTGGTGTATGAGTAAATTGTTTGTGAAGAGTCAAAGAATGGGCGCAAGTGGTTTTAAATGGGGAGATTCTGTACGGTTCAGCCTTGGCTGAACCGTAACGTCCAGCGGATTGTGTACCCATAAAAATACAGTTTCGGTCTTGAGTTTGTGGGGTTCATATTGTATAATTCTTTTTTAATCAGGAGATGCAGCGGAGCAGCACGGCTTATGTCTGCTCCGTTTATTCCCGCGAGCAACGAGCCAAGTAGCCATGCTTGCATGGATATTTGGCGACTGCTGCGAGGGTCAAATACCCCGTTGCTTGCAGCGGGGTATTTAACTACAATGATGGGGTGCCGCATGCGGCGGCATAGAACAGGCACAGGGTATGTTTGCCTGCTCGGGTTCTGTAAGCTTAAAAGGGGCAGGCCCGCGGTTGTGCCAAGTGGTTTGGAGCGCTGCGGAAGAGGCAGCAGGCGGAAGCGGGTGAAGCCATGAAGGAAAAGAAAAAGAAGAAGCAGGAGAAGCAGGAAAAACAGGAGAAGCGACGGGAAGAAGAGAAGCAGAAAAAGGGTAAAAAGAAGAAGAAAAAAGAGAAGGCGGAGCAGAGTGTTTTTACAGAGCAGAAACCTTCCGACGAGAAGCGTGGTTTTGGAGAGCGCATGTGGGCGTCAGAGCCAGATGGGTCAAGGCAAGTGCTTTTGGACGGAGAAGGAGAGCTGCAGGAGGAGCAGGCATCCTTACTCTTCCGGGCACTGGGGGATCCGGTGCGGCTCAGGATTCTGGGCCTTCTCGAGGAGCGGGAGCTCTGCGCGGCGGAGCTTTTGAAAAGTCTGAGCATTGTGCAGTCGACGCTGTCTCACCACATGAAGGTGCTGTGCGAGGCGGGGATTGTGAGCTGCCGCAGACACGGACGGTGGTCCTACTACTCGGTCGCCGCAGAGAGGATGGAGCAGGCAGCCGGTTATCTGAGGCGGTACGGGAAAGGGACAGCGCACAGGGAATCATAGGGAATAACAGGAAATAATAGGAAACACAGGATAACGGAGTGGAGCTATGAGGGAAGGATTACGATGCAAAAGATGCGGGTATGAGCTTACGCCGGACAGCCGGTTTTGCGAGAACTGCGGAGCGCCTGTAGAGAGCGGGACTCCGGGCGAGGAGCCCGGGCAGGTATTTACTCCGCGCAGGGAGCATGCGAGAGTGTCGCAGGAGACGGTACGCGCCCGCCAGGGTGAGCCGCCGCAGAGCCGGGAGGAACGTGCCCGCCAGAGCCAGCCGCTGCAGAGCCGGGAGGAACGCGCCCACCAGGGCAGGACGCCGCAGAATCCGGAGCGGCGCGTGCGCCGGGGTGAGGTACCGCCGAATCAGGAAAGGCGTGTGCGGCAGGGCGAAGCATCGCAGGATTCGGATCGCGGCGTTCAACAGGGTGAGATACGACAGAACCCGGATCGTTACGGCCACCAAGGTGAGATACCGCAGAATCTGAATCGTCGTGGCCGCCAGGGCGAAATGCCACAGAACCCGGACCGCCGCGTTCGGCAGGATGAAATGTCCCCGGAGGCTGGCGACCGGCGCGATTATCAGGGCAATGTGCCGCAGAACCCGGATCGCCGCCCGCGTCAGGGCGATGCGCCGCGCAGGGACTACGACCGGGCGGCGGAGTATGAGAAGATTCGGCAGGAGCAGCAGCAGCGCGCCCGCTACCGGCAGGAAAATGTCGGCAGCGACTGGGAGCAGTCGTGGGAGCGGGAGCAGAGGGAGGCCGAGGACGAGGGGCATACGTTCACGCCGGTTCAGTACGTGCTGCTCGGTTTGATCGCGGTATTGATCATCGCGCTTCTGACCTTCGGCATTTTCTGGCTGATCGGGCGGACGAAGGACCACAGCAGCGAGAACCGTGTGGCGATGCAGACCTCCGGACTCCAGACGGACGCCGGGCAGAACAAACAGAATAATGTGATCTCGATCCTGGACGGCGGCGGTGAGACGCAGACCGCGGCCACGCAGAAGCAGGAGCCGCAGACCGCAGCGCCGGCACAGACGGTGCAGACAGAGCCGCAGCAGGATATCACGCTGGACTACAAGGAGTTCACCGTGACGCTCCCGGCGAGCTGGAAAGGAAAGTACGGGATCACGCAGAGCGGCAGCAATTACGTGTTCTACCAGCAGGCTTCGAGGACGCAGAATTATAACGGTACCTTGTTTACGATCGGCAAATACACAGACACCTCCTATCGCAACCTCCCGAACTATCAGGAGCTCGGCGCGGGCGGCGGTGCGGCGTACATTTTCGTGCTTCCGACGGATGTGCAGTTTCCGCCCGAGAATGAGGCGGTGAAAAACGAGTACGTGCAGATGAGTGGAGACCTGGAGCAGATTCGCGCAAACATCCGGATTCTGGTGACAGGGGAGGGGCCAAAGGAGACGGAGGCAATCCATATCATGACGGAGCAGCCGGCCCAGACAGAGGCGGCAGGACAGCAGATGGCCGGAAACGACTACATCCTGGCGGAGAGCTCGACGAGAGCCCTGACCGACGGCGATGTGACAGACATGTCCTACGATGATCTGCAGATGGCGATCAATGAGATCTACGCAAGGCACGGCAGGAAATTTGCAACGGAGAGCATCCAGAGCTATTTTGAGGGCAAGTCCTGGTATCAGGGAACCGTGGATGCGGATCATTTCGACGACAGTGTGTTCAGCGCTGTGGAGAGCCAGAACATTCAGTTCTTGCTGAAGAAGATGGAGGCACAGGAGTAAAGAGAGTGTAACCAGAGGGTGCCAGAAAATCCAGCTTGCGCGTCTTGAGCGGGGCAGGTCTGGCGGGCAGAAATCAGAGGGAGGAATATGCATATGGTGCACAGTGATATTGACAGGAAGACAAGGGACGAGCGGCTCAATCAGCTCGTGAAATACTGTATGATTTCCGGCGCGCTCGACCTGAATCTGTATGAGGAGTACGATGTCAAGCGCGGCCTGCGTGAGTCCGACGGTAAAGGTGTGCTGACGGGACTGACGGAGATTTCGGATGTCATGGGCTTCAAGAATGTCCAGGGAAAGAAGACACCGTGTGAAGGGGAACTGTATTTCCAGGGCTACAACGTCATGGACCTGAAGGAAGGCTTCAACACGCGGAAGTTCAATTTTGAGGAGATCACGTACCTGCTGCTGTTCGGCGCGCTGCCGAACCAGAGGCAGCTGAAGGAGTTTATCGAGATCCTGAATCAGTACCGCGAGCTCCCGAGCAAATTTGTCCGCGACGTTATTATGAAGGCGCCGAGCATGGATATCATGAACGCGCTGCAGCGGAGTGTGCTGACGCTCTACTCGTACGACGACAACCCGGACGACATCTCGATTCCGAATGTGCTGCGGCAGGCGCTGACGCTGATCGCGACGATGCCGCTGATCTCGGTGTACGCATACCACGCGTACCAGCACTACCACAACGACCGGAGCCTTGTGATCCGCTACCCGGATCCGGAGCTCTCGACGGCGGAGAATATTCTGCGGATCCTGAGAAGCGACGGGCAGTACACAGAGCTGGAGGCGCGCGTGCTCGACATCGCGCTTGTGATCCACGCGGAGCACGGCGGCGGTAACAACTCCACCTTCACGACCCACGTGGTCTCCTCGACCGGTACGGATACGTACTCAGCCGTGGCAGCCTCGCTTGGCTCCCTGAAGGGACCGCGGCACGGCGGCGCGAACCTGAAGGTCGAGAATATGTTTGAGGATATCAAGGCGCATGTGAGCGACTGGGAGGACGACCGGGAGATCTATGCGTACCTGAGAAAGATCGTGAGCAAGGAGGCTTTCGACGGCAGCGGTCTGATCTACGGCATGGGCCACGCGGTCTACACGCTGTCCGACCCGCGTGCCGTGATCCTGAAGGAGTACGCGAGAAGCCTCTCCGAGGAGAAGGGGCTGACAAAGGAGTTCTCCCTGTATGAGCGCGTCGAGAACCTCGCGTCGGATCTGTTGACCCACCACAAGAACCTGCACAAGCCGATCTGCTGCAATGTCGATTTCTACAGCGGCTTCGTGTACTCGATGCTGGGCATCCCGAGACAGATGTTCACACCGATCTTCGCGATGTCGCGTATCGCCGGCTGGTCCGCGCACCGGATCGAGGAGCTCGTAAACGAGGGCAAACTGATCCGCCCGGCGTACAAGTACGTAGGACACCACAGAATGTACGTGCCGCTCGAGGAGCGGGAATAAAGAGAAAAAAGGAGGGCATCTGCATCGCGTTTGCAGTGCCCTCCTTTTTGAGCAGAGGCGCTTTGGGTGTAATCTCGCTATACGACCGCTTCCAGAAGCAGCCGCCCGTTGATCCACCGCTCAAATACGCCGGTCTGTTTTTTCTTATTAAAATTGAAGCTGATCATGTATCCTTTTTTCAGATGATAATCCTCCAGATAGCCAAGCAGCTGCGCCTCGCCGCGCTGATGATACTCTTCTCCATGCCAGATCTTCAATTCCACGACGAACTGCTCTCCGTTGTAATCCACAATCACATCTGTCCTGCGAAGATCCCTGGTTCGGGCCTCGATATAGTAGTTCCCGGTTCCGTTGATAATCGGTCTCAGATACAGCAAAAAGTAGCGCCGTCCGGTGTCCTCGATAAATCTGTCCTCACAGTCCGAATAGAGCTCTGTGAAATGTTCGACAAATTTTTCCAATACTAGGCGCATATTCAGATGTCCGCCGACGAGAAACTGATTTTTATCCTGCAGCGAGGAGCGGTAGAGCGCGCTGCCCTTTAATTCCTCATTGGATAAATACATGTTGTAGAGCACCGTTTCAAAAATGCGGTTTGCGATGACTACCCTGGCATTGTCCCGCTTTACAAATCCGAACATCATGGCAAGGTCGATCGCGGGATTCATCTGGCTGTACGCGATGGTTTTTCCGGTGAACAGGAGCGAGAAGATCATGTCCTGCAGCTCCGGGTAATCCTCCAGCTTGTGTGCCAGGGAATCAAAGAGCATATTTTTTTCCAGAAGCAGCATTCGCAGTGCGGCGAGAATGCCCTGCCTGGTCCACGCAGCCGTTCTGTCGTGGTATTCCGGTGTGCCGGCAACTTTTTCGTCTATCAGCCTGCAGAGCTCCGAGACGAGATAAGGATAGCCGGACGTATAGTCAAAAATTTCCCGGGATACATCCGACAGGTCCATTCCGGTACGGTAATCGCCCTCGTACTCGGCCAGCATTTTTGAGATATCCTCTGCTGAAAAATTCAGATCCACCTCGAAGGGAGCCGCAATGTTCCAGGGGCTGTTTGTCTTGTGGTGATTCTCGGAGCGAATTTTTTGCTTCAGGTTGCGGATGTCGTACACGCCGGCCAGAATTACAGACTGAAACGTGACCGTCTCGTCTCGTTCCAGGTACTGTCTGCGCATCTGCGCAAGAAAATCTAAAAACACCTGATTATTTGACGCAGAATCCACTTCGTCAATCATTAATACAACCGGCCTGGGGGCCAGTGCACAGAACTCACGCAGATAAAAAAACAGTTCAAAAAGTGAGAAGGAGCCCTTCTCGTCCTGCATCGCACCCTTCCAGTCCAGGAACAGCCGTTGCAGCCGGTTGTCCGGATTCGGACGCATACTGCCCGCGAGCTGAATAAAGTATTGGGAAAATGCTTTCGAAAAGACCACGCTGTTTTCGAACTTTGCCTCCTCGAAGGCCTGAAAGTCCATGCTGATCACAAGGTACTCTTTTTTGAGATAATCCTTCAACCCGCGAAGAAGTGTCGTTTTTCCGTACTGTCTTCCGCGGTTAATCACAAAATAGTCCCCTTTCTTTACCAGACGGCTGATCTGCTCAAGTCTGCCCTCCAGTGGCACCATATAGTGAAGCTTAGGCAGGCATATGCCTGTCACGTTAAATTCTTTTGCCATTCGCCCTCCCACCTACGTTCCGGTACCCGCATGGAATCGGCTTCCGAAATCGCGCTGCCTTTTGCGGCCAGATCGGCTTCCGCTTTGCATTTTGTCATACGTCTACTATAGCATACTTTTGGTAGCGGCTCTAGTCTGTTTTGACGAGGAACCCCGGTTTTATCTCTGAGGTTAAATTAAATTTTTATAAAATGATTGCAGTACCGGTGGCGGGACGGTAAAATAAGAATTATGACACCATAGCAAACGGCGCAGCGGGACGGCAGGTCGTGGGAACCGCTGCTTTGATACATAAGGAGAATTCGGATGCAGGACGCATATGTGAAGCTGGAGCGTGTGACGAAGATCTACCGGATGGGCGAGGTGGAGATCCATGCGGTGGACGGGATTGATTTTGAGGTGCAGAAGGGCGAGTTTGTCGTGATCGTGGGGCCGAGCGGCGCGGGGAAGACGACGGTGCTGAACATTTTAGGCGGCATGGACTCCGCGAGCTCCGGGACGGTGCTGGTCGACGGGAAGGATATCGCGAAGTACAGCCAGCGGAAGCTGACCGGGTACCGGAGGGACGATATCGGCTTTGTCTTTCAGTTTTACAATCTGATCCCGAATCTGACCGCGCTGGAGAATGTGGAGCTGGCGCTGCAGATCTGCAAGAATCCGCTGAATGCGGCGACGGTTCTGCGGGAGGTCGGCCTGGGAGAGCGCATGAGGAACTTCCCGGCGCAGCTCTCCGGCGGGGAGCAGCAGCGCGTCTCGATCGCGCGGGCGCTCGCGAAGAACCCGAAACTGCTGCTGTGCGACGAGCCGACGGGCGCGCTCGACTACCAGACGGGAAAATCGATCCTGAAGCTGCTGCAGGATATGTGCCGGCAGAAGGGGATGACGGTCATCGTGATCACGCACAACACGGCGATCACGCCGATGGCGGACCGCGTAATAAAGATCAAGAACGGCCGTGTATCGAGCATGAGTCTGAATCCGCATCCGACACCGGTGGAAGAAATTGAGTGGTAGAGGAGAGCATACGGCAGAGAGGCAGGGATACATAGCTTGAAAAAGAAGGCGCTGAGAAAAGAATTTCATATGGAAGTAAAAAAGAGCCTGAACCGGTTTCTCTCGATCTTTTTTATTGTGGCGATGGGAGTGGCCTTTTTTTCCGGGATCCAGTCGTCCGCGCCGGATATGCGCGCGACGGGGGACTATTACTTTGACGAGAACCAGTTGATGGACATCAAGGTGCTCGGCACACTCGGCATCACGCAGAGCGACCTCGACGCGATCTCTGCGATCGAGGGCGTGCAGAGGGCGGTGGGCAGCTATATGGAGGATGTCTACTGCGGCGAGGGTGAGATCCAGGAGGTACTGCACGTGGAGGCGATGACCGAGGGGATCAACGAGCTCTCCTGCGAGGAGGGGGAAGTGCCCGCGCAGCCGGGAGAGTGTCTGCTGGATGCGGTGTATGCGCAGGAGCACGGCTACCGGGTGGGCGACACGCTGCGGATTGAAGTGTCCTCCGAGGAGGACACCGTGCTTCACAGGACGGAGTTCCGGGTCAGCGGGATCGGGAACAGCCCGTGCTATGTTGCGTATGAGCGCGGGAGCACGACGCTGGGCAGCGGCTCCGTCGAGGGCTTCGTCTACGTGCTGCCGGAGGAGTTTGACTCGGAGGTATACCACGTCGCGTATGTGCAGGCGGCGGGCGCGCGGGAGGAGGTCGCGTACACGGACGGCTACTGGGATCTGGTGGATGCAGTCTTTGCGCGGATCGAGGACATCGGGGATGCGCGCTGCGAGATCCGGTATGACGAGGTCATGGCGGAGGCGCAGGAGAAGATCGACGATGCGAAGCAGGAGGTAGCGGACGGCAAGCAGGAGGTGGCCGACGCGAAGCAGGAGCTCGCCGACGGGAAAAAGGAGGCCGAGTCGGAGCTCGCTGAGGCCGAGTCTGAGCTGACTGAGGGAGAGTCCGAGCTCGCGGAGGGCAAGGAGCAGCTTGAGGATTCGAAAAAAGAGCTGGAGGACGGAGAGCAGGAGCTCGCGGACGGGGAGGCTGAGCTCGCCGAGAACGAGGATAAGCTTGCGGATGCGCGCGTGCAGATCGCGGATGCTGTCTCACAGCTGGAGCAGGGGGAGAAGGAGTACCGGTCCGGCCTCTCCGAATACAGGGAGCAGGAGAAGTCTGCGAAAAAGCAGCTGGACGACGCGCAGGCGCAGCTCGACGCGGGGAAGACGCAGCTCGCGGACGGCCGGAAGCAGTATGAGGAGCAGCTGGCGCTTCTGGAGGCGAGCGAGCAGCAGCTTGACCAGGCCGAGGCTGTGCTGAACGCGTCTCAGAAGGAGTACGACGCGGGCGCGGTGCAGCTTGCGGCAGGGCAGCGGCAGTATGAGAACGGGGCGGCGCAGCTTGCGGCGGGATGGCAGCAGTATGAGGAGCAGGCGGCGCAGCTTGCGGCAGGCCGGCAGCAGTACGAGGCCGGGAAGGCGCAGCTTGCGGCGGGCCGGAAGCAGTATGAGGCCGGCGCGGCACAGCTGGCGGGAGCCTGGGCGGACTATGAGAGCGGAATGGAACAGTACCGCGCGGCAGAGGTCCAGTATCAGCAGGCGGAGCAGGCCGTAGCAGGGCTCGAGCGGGCGTACGGGGCGAAGGTGCAGGAGATCGCCGCGCTGGAGCAGGAGAGCCGGGACGCGGCGGCGGAGGAGGCGGCCTGTGAGCAGAGGGCGGCTGCGATCCCCGCGGAGATCAGCCAGAAGAAGGCCGAGCAGGAGGCTGCAGAAAACGCGCTCGGGGCAGCGCAGGGGCGGCTGGGTGCGGCACAGGCAGAGGTGACAGCGGCGCAGGGGCGGCTGGCGACGGCGCAGACAGGGCTGACCAATGCGCAGAGTGCTCTGGCAAGCGCGCAGGCGGCGTTGGACAGTGCAAATGCGGCGCTTGCAGAGATCAATAACGACCCTGCGGCGACGGAGGAGCAGAGGAACCAGGCCGCGGCCGCCGTGGCGAGCGCACAGGCGGCGAGAAACGCGGCACAGGAGAATGTAAATACGGCGCAGACGTCGGTGAACAACGAGCAGGCGGCTGTGGCGGGCGCGCAGGCAGCTGCGGACGCAGCGCAGAAGGAGGCGGATCGCGCGGCTTCTGACGCACGCACCGCGGCTGCCGCGGTCGCAGCACTGGAGGCGGAGCGTGATGCGCTGCCGGGGAAGATCCAGGCTGCGAAGGACCGCGCCGCCAGGGCATCATCCGACGCGGAGAAGAAGACGCAGGAGCTGCCGGGCGATCAGGCCGTGATTGACGCGAAGAGGGGGGAGCTGGCGCAGAGCCGGGCGCAGCTGGACGCGCAGGCCGCGACGCTTGCCGGGAGCAAGGCGCAGCTGGATGCGCAGACAGAGGTTCTCGCCGGGACGGAGGCGGAGCTGAGCCGGCAGGAGAAGGTTCTCGCCGAGACCGGCGCGCAGCTGGCGGACGGAGAGGCGGCACTCGCGGCGGCGAAGGCGCAGCTTGACGGTACAGAAGCGCAGCTTGCGGCGGCGAAGTCGGAGCTCGACGCGAACAGCGCGGCGCTTGCAGAGGCGAAGGCACAGCTTGAGAGCGGCTGGGCGGAGCTGAATGCCGGAAAGGCGCAGACTGCGTCCGGCAGGGAGCAGCTTGCCGCGGCAGCCAGGGAGCTCGAGGAAAACGAGGCGAAGCTGACCGCGTCGCAGGAGCAGGTCGATCAGGGAAGGAAGGAGTTGAAGGACGCCAAAGGACAGCTCGCGGCAGCGCGCAGAAAGCTGGATACGGGCTGGGCGGAGCTGAATGCGTCCCGTTCCCAGCTCACGGACGGGGAGAGCCAGCTGGCCGACGGGCGGACTGAGCTTGCGGATGCGCGCAGGAAGCTGGCGGACGGCCGGCAGCAGATTGCCGACGCCCAGAAGGAGATCGCCGAGAACGAGCAGAAGCTGGCGGACGGCTGGGCCGACTACGAGAAGGGCAGGCAGGAGGCCGAGGATGAGATCGCCGAGGGCGAGCAGAAGATCCGGGACGCCGAGGAGGAGCTCGCCGACGCCGAGCAGAAGATTGCAGATGCCGAGAAGGAGCTCGCGGATCTGAAATACCCGAAGTGGTACGTGTACGACCGGAACGAGCTGCCGGACAACGCAGGCTTCGGCGACAATGCGGACCGGCTGACGAACATCGCGAAGGTCTTCCCGGTGATCTTTTTCCTGGTCGCGGCGCTGATCAGTCTGACGACGATGACGCGCATGGTGGAGGAAGAGCGGACACAGATCGGCACGATGAAGGCGCTCGGCTACAGCAAGAAGGATATCGCGTTCAAATACCTCAAGTATGCGTTTTACGCGACGATGGGCGGCAGCGTATTCGGCGTGCTGGTCGGCGAAAAAATCCTGCCGTGGGTGATTGTGAACGCGTACGGGATCCTCTACCAGTACCTTCCGAAGATTGTGATCCCGTATGACTGGGGCTACGGCGCGATTGCGACAGGGGCAGCCCTGTTCTGCACAATGGCGGCGACACTCTCGGCGTGCTTCCGGGAGCTCGGCGCTGTGCCAGCGCAGCTGATGCGGCCGCCGACACCCAAAGAGGGCAAGCGCGTGCTACTGGAGTACGTGCCGTTTCTCTGGAGGCGGATGAGCTTTACCTGGAAGTCGACGGTCCGGAACCTGATGCGCTACAAGAAGCGGTTTTTGATGACGGTCATCGGCATCGGCGGCTGTATGGGCCTGCTGCTGGTGGGTTACGGTCTGCGCGATTCGATTATGGATGTCGCGGTGCTCCAGTTTGAGGAGCTGCAGCTCTACGATGCGATGGTGGTGTGCGACACGGATTTGCCGAAGCGGGAGAGCGATGAGGTCGCGGAGAGCCTCGCCGGGGACAGCCGGGTCGCGGCGCAGAAGCGGTTCTGCATGCAGAAGGAGGAGGTCAAGGACGCGGCGAACGAGCGCAAGGAGTGGACGGTCTACCTGTATGTGCCGGAGAATCTGGAAGATCTGGACGCATTTTTCTGCTTTCGCGACCGCAGCACGCTGGAGCAGTATGAGCTGACGGATGAGGGCGTCATCGTCACGGAGAAGATTGCGAAGGAGTTCGGCGTGAAGGCGGGCGATGTGCTGACGCTTAAGACGGACGAGGAGACGGTGGAGTTCCCGGTCACCGCGGTGTGCGAGAATTATCTGAATCACTATATTTACGTGACGCCCGCGCTGTACGAGAAAGCCTACGGGGAAGCGCCGGAATTTAACAGCGTGTTTTACCGGACGGACGGCGGCGAGGGGCACGCGCAGGAGATCGGCAGGGAGCAGCTGAAAAAGGATGTGGTGCTGAACGTGACCTACACGAAATCGCTGAAGGACCAGCTGGACAACATGCTCGGTGCGCTGGATATCGTGATGGTGGTCCTGATCATCTCCGCCGGAATGCTCGCGTTTGTCGTGCTCTACAACCTGAACAACATCAACATCAATGAGCGGAAGCGCGAGCTGGCGACCCTGAAGGTGCTGGGCTTCTTTGACGGGGAGGTCGCCTCCTACGTGTACCGCGAAAATGTCCTGCTGACGGTCATCGGGGCCATGCTCGGCATTTTCATAGGAAAGTATCTGCATCTGTTTATCATACAGACGGTCGAGGTCGATATGTGCATGTTCGGCCGCACGATCAAGCCGTGGAGCTATGTCATCGGCACGCTCTTCACGTTCGGGTTCTCGATCATCGTGAACTTCGTGATGTACTACAAGCTGAAGCGGATTGATATGGTCGAGTCTTTGAAGAGTGTTGAGTAAATGAAAGAAAAGGTGTACAAGTGGTAAAGTGTTCATAAAGTTGTGCGCATTAGAACAAATAATCAGTAAATAATAGGAGAAATGACTGGACGAACAACGCAAAAAAGTGTATGATAAAAAAAGCAGATTGTTGCAATAATAAGGAGGAAGCTTTCATGTTAGAAGAACTGAAAAAACAGGTGTATGAAGCCAATATGGAACTCCCGAAGCGAGGTCTTGTGACGTATACCTGGGGAAATGTCAGCGGCATTGATCGGGAAGCAGGTCTGTTCGTGATCAAGCCGAGCGGAGTGGATTATGAGAAGCTCTGCCCGGATGATATGGTGGTAATTGATATGGAGGGCAATCGTGTGGAGGGCAAGTACAAGCCGTCCTCCGACACGGCGACACACCTGGAGCTGTACAAGGCATTTCCGGAGCTCGGCGGAGTCGTGCACACACATTCTCCGTGGGCGACCTCGTGGGCGCAGGCAGGCAGAGACATCCCGTGCTACGGCACGACGCATGCGGACTATATGTACGGCCCGATTCCGTGCGCGCGCAGTCTGACGCCGGAGGAGATCAACGGCGAGTATGAGAAAAACACAGGGCTTGTGATTATTGAGACGTTCCGCGCCCGCGGCATCAATCCGGTTTACGTGCCGGCAGTGCTCTGCACGAATCACGGACCGTTCACCTGGGGCAAGGATGCGTCCGAGGCTGTCCACAATGCGGTGGTGCTCGAGGAAGTGGCGAAGATGGCTTGCCGCACCGAGCTGATCAACCCGCGTGTGACACCGGCGCCGGATTCCATCAAGGAGAAGCATTTCATGAGAAAGCATGGCGCAAACGCGTATTACGGACAGTAGAGCAGAAAGGAAAAGGATTATGACGACACTGGAATTACAGAAAATGGCGAACGAGGTTCGCAAGGGTATCGTGACGGCGGTGCATGGCGCGAAGGCCGGACATCCGGGCGGATCGCTCTCCGCGGCAGATGTTTTCACGTATCTGTACTTTGAGGAGATGAACATTGACCCGAAGAATCCGAAGGATCCCGACAGAGACCGCTTCGTGCTCTCGAAGGGCCACACGGCTCCGGGCTACTACTCGGCAATGGCACACAGAGGCTTCTTCCCGGTGGAGGACCTGCCGACACTGCGCCACGTAGGCTCTCATCTGCAGGGACATCCGTGCATGCAGCACATCCCGGGCATCGACATGTCCTCAGGTTCTCTGGGACAGGGCATCTCCGCGGCAGTGGGCATGGCGCTCGCAGGCAAGATGGACAACAAGTCCTACCGCGTGTACACGCTGCTGGGTGACGGCGAGATCGAGGAGGGACAGGTGTGGGAGGCAGCGATGTTCGCAGGCCACCGCAAGCTGGACAACCTCGTGGTGATCGTTGACAACAACGGCCTCCAGATCGACGGAAAGATCGAGGACGTGTGCTCCCCGTATCCGATCGACAAGAAGTTTGAGGCATTTAATTTCCACGTAATCAACGTGGCGGACGGCAATGATATGGATCAGCTTGCTGCAGCCTTCAAGGAAGCGAGAGAGACGAAGGGCATGCCGACGGCGATCGTGATGAAGACCGTAAAGGGCAAGGGCGTATCCTTCATGGAGAACCAGGCATCCTGGCATGGGGTCGCTCCGAACGATGAGCAGTACGCGGTAGCTATGGCAGACTTAGAGAAAGTGGGGGAAGCATTATGTCAGAAGTAAAGAAGATCGCAACGAGAGAGAGCTACGGAAAAGCACTTGCTGAGCTCGGCGCGGAGCATGATGATATCGTAGTTCTTGACGCTGACCTCGCAGGCGCTACCAAGACGGGTATTTTCAAGAAAGCGTTCCCGGAGCGCCACATTGACTGCGGTATCGCAGAGTGCAATATGATGGGTATCGCGGCAGGTCTTTCCACGACCGGCAAGGTGCCGTTTGCCAGCACATTCGCAATGTTCGCATCGGGCAGAGCGTTCGAGCAGGTGCGCAACTCCATCGGATATCCGCACATGAATGTAAAGATCGGTGCGACGCATGCCGGCATCTCCGTAGGTGAGGACGGCGCGTCCCATCAGTGTAATGAGGACCTCGCTCTGATGCGCACGATCCCGGGCATGGTAGTCATCAATCCGTCCGACGATGTCGAGGCGAGAGCGGCGGTGAAGGCTGCGTATGAGTACGTAGGCCCGGTATACCTGCGCTTCGGCCGTCTGGCTGTCCCGGTAATCAACGACAACCCGGACTACAAGTTTGAGATCGGCAAGGGCGTGACTCTGAGAGAAGGCACCGACGTGACCGTGATCGCGACCGGCCTGTGCGTAAACAGCGCACTCGAGGCAGCTGAGATGCTCGCGAAGGACGGCGTGTCCGCGAAGGTGATCAACATCCACACGATCAAGCCGCTGGACGTAGACCTCGTAGTAGAGGCAGCAAAGGCGACCGGCAAGGTTGTCACCGTAGAGGAGCACTCCGTAATCGGCGGCCTCGGCGGAGCAGTCTGCGAGGCACTCTCCGAGAAAGCACCGACCCCGGTACTTCGCATCGGCGTCCAGGACGTCTTCGGTGAGTCCGGCCCGGCAGCAGCCCTCCTCAAGAAGTACAAACTCGACGGCGAAGGCGTATACGAGCAGATCAAGGCTTGGCTGTAAGCGCCAGCGGCCTCGGCAGAGCAAGCTGTAAAAATGGAGACAGATCAACATGCTGCCTTCCAGCGAGCACAGCTCTGTCAGTTTAGCTATTCTTTAGAGTAAAAAACAGAAAAATAAAGCAGCCGGAGAAATCTCATTTTTAGTCAGAGATTTCTTCGGCTGTTTTTGTTGTCAGAGAAGATCTCGGCGGCCCTGGGATCTTCTCGTCCGGTTCGCCTCCAATCTCCCCTACATTTTTTTATAATCTTCACTCCATCTTTTCTTCCGTTTCCCTTTTCATCCCGGCGTCCTTCCCCGCCGCGGCCAACGTAAACACAAACTCCGTCCCAATTCCCTCCGTGCTGACCACATTAATATTCTGATTGTGCGCACGAATAATCTCCTTCACGATCGAGAGCCCCAGCCCCGTCCCCTTCTTGTCCCGCCCGCGGGAGGCGTCCGTCTTGAAGAAGCGTTCCCAGATCTTGGAGAGGTTCTCCTTCGAAATCCCCTCGCCGAAATCCTTGACGGAGACAAAGACGAGCTTCTTGCGCTCGTGGATGCTGAGCAGGATGTCCCTGCCGGGATAGCTGAACTTGATCGCGTTGTCGACCAGGTTGTAGAGCACCTGCTGGATGCGTCCCATGTCCGCGTGCACAAAGACCGGATGGGACGGGAAATCCGTGCGGATGGTCAGATCCTTCTTCTGGCAGAGCACCTCAAAGGCGTCGACCGTGTGGCGGATGACTTCGATCAGGTCGAAATCCGTGAGCTCGAGGTACACACCCTTGTCGTCAAAGCTGTTCAAAAGCAGCAGCCCCTCGGTCAGCTTGTTCAGCCGCTCCGTCTCACTCAGGACGATCCGCAGGTAGCGCTCCTGCATCTGCGGCGGGATTGTGCCGTCGAGCATCGCCTCCACATAGCCCTTGATCGACGTCAGGGGCGAGCGGAAGTCGTGGGAGATGTTTGAGATAAACTTTCGCTGATAAGTCTCCAGGTTGTCCGCGGACTCGAGCAGGTAGTTGAGCACCGTGGTGAGGCGGCCGAGCTCGTCGTCCTTGTCGTAGAGCAGCTGTGAGTAGGCGTCTCCGTCAAGGTACCGGGCCGCCGCCTCGCAGATCCGGTTCAGGGGCCGGTAGACCTTGATCTGCCAGAACATGACCGGAAAGAGTGAGAGGACGAACACGATGGAGATCATCAGATAGCAGGTGTTCTGGATCGCGCCCGCCTGACTTCTCAGGTAGCCGCGGTAGTTCGCATCCTCCGAGATCTCGAGCAGGGAGCGCTTCAGAAGCTGCGGCACGAGGACCGTGACAATCAGAAGACTGGTGCCCAGAAAGGTGAGGTAGGCTCCGATCATCGAGAGCATCAGCCTGTGCTTCTTCATGGCTTCACCTCGAACTTGTAGCCGATTCCCCAGACCGTGGCGATCGACCAGCTCGCGTGATCCTTGATCTTCTCGCGCAGCCGCTTGATGTGGACGTCGACCGTCCGGGTGTCGCCGATGTACTCATAGCCCCAGATGTGGTCGAGGAGCTGTTCGCGCGTGAAGACCTGGTTGGGGGAGGAGGCGAGAAAGTACAGCAGCTCCAGCTCCTTGGGCGGCATCTCCACGGTCCGTCCCTTGTAGATCACGGAATAGTTGGTCAGGTTGATGATGAGATCCGGGTACTCAACGTACTTTCCGGCAGGCTTCGGCTGGGCAGCCGGGGCCTGCTGGTAGCGCCGCAGCACCGCCTTGACGCGCGCGACGAGCTCCTTCGAGTCAAAGGGCTTGATGATGTAGTCGTCCGCGCCCAGCTCGAGGCCGAGCACCTTGTCAAACACCTCTCCCTTTGCGGAGAGCATGATGATCGGCACATTGGACTGCTGCCGGATCTCGCGGCAGACCTGATAGCCGTCGATGCCCGGCAGCATCAGGTCAAGCAAAATCAGGTTCGGCGAGAACAGCCGGAACTGGCGCAGCGCCTCCTCGCCGTCATACACGATCTTTGTGTCATAAAACTCCTTCGTCAGATAGAGGGAGATCAGCTCTGAGATATTTTCGTCGTCGTCGACGATCAGGATTTTCTGTCTGGCTACCATGATTGACATCCCCTTCCTCTTTGCATTTTGCTGTATGTGGTAATCCGGACGTTCATCACACAGGCCACAGGTCTACGCTCCGCTTCGGTCGGCGCTAAACGTGTGCCACTGGCACACAGCGCCGCTTGCTAACGCAAGCTATTCGCTGCTTCGCAGCTCCTGTCTGTGGCTAATGGGCGTCCCGCCCATTTCACAATGCAAATACAGCCCTACACGAGCAAGCTCGTTCCGGTCTGCCTTGGCATTTTGGTGTGTGCTGAACTGGTTACTTAAACTCTACAATCGTGACCCCTGCGTCCCCTTCGCCGTACTCGCCGAGGCGGTAGGAGGCGACGTGTTTTTGGCGGCGGAGGTACTGGTGCACGGCTTTGCGCAGTGCGCCGGTGCCCTTGCCGTGGACGACGCGCACCGGGGAGAGGTGGGCGAGGTAGGCATCGTCGAGGTACTTGTCGAGCTCGACGATCGCCTCGTCCGTCGTCATGCCGAGCAGGTTGATCTCGGCGCTGATGGTCGCGGATTTGGACATTTTGATCTTGCCGCTGCCCGACACCTTTGAGGACGGCCCCTTTGCGTATGCCGGGAGCTCGTCTTCGAGCTTTTCGAGATCCTTTATGTGAACCTGAGAGCGGAGGATGCCCATCTGCACGAAGAGATTGCCCTTTGCGTCCGGCAGTGTGCTGACGGTGCCGCGCAGGTTCATGCTCAGCACCTTCACGCTGTCGCCGACGCGCAGGTCCTTGGCGGTCAGCTCCTTCTTTGCTCTCTTTGCGGTCTTGAGACTGTTGTCGTTCTGCAGGCCGGAGACCTTCTCGCGCAGCTTCGCGCGCTCGCGCTCCATCTCCTTCTGGGATCCGGAGGCATTGCCCAGCCGGTTGTACTTGCGGATTGCCTCGTCGGCGTACTCCTTCGCGTCGCGCAGGATCGATTGTGCCTCCTCGCGGGCCTTGCGCAGGATCTCGTCGCGGCTGGATTCGAGCCGGTCCTCCTTGCGCTCGAGGCGCTTTTTCAGCTCCTCCATCTCGAGCCGGTAGCGGTTGGCGTCCTCGCGCTCGCGCTCGACGAGAATCCGGGTGGACTCGAGGTCGGAGATGACGTCCTCAAAGCTCTCGGCCTCCTGGGACAGATGCTCCTTTGCCTCCGCGATGACGTAGTCGGGCAGGCCGAGCTTCTCCGAGATGGCGAAGGCGTTGCTCTTGCCGGGCACGCCGATCAGCAGGCGGTAGGTCGGGCGCAGCGTCTCGACGCTGAACTCGCAGCAGCCGTTCTCGACGCCCGGCGTCGAGAGGGCGAAGACCTTCAGCTCGCTGTAGTGCGTCGTGGCGATGGTGCGGACCTCCCGGCGGTGCAGGTTCGAGAGAATCGCGATTGCGAGCGCCGCGCCCTCCGTGGGATCCGTGCCCGCGCCGAGCTCGTCGAAGAGCACCAGGGAGCGCTCGTCGGCCTGCTCCCAGAACGAGACGATGTTCGTCATGTGCGAGGAGAAGGTGCTCAGGCTCTGCTCAATGCTCTGCTCGTCGCCGATGTCCGCGTAGACCTCGTCAAAGACGGAGAGCTCCGAGTGGTCGGAGGCAGGGATGTGCAGCCCGGCCTGGCCGAGCAGCGTGAAGAGGCCGACGGTCTTCAGGGAGACCGTCTTTCCGCCTGTGTTTGGCCCGGAGATGACGAGCATCGTGAAATCGTCGCCGATCCGGATGTCGACCGGGACGACCTTTTTCGCGTCGAGCAGCGGGTGGCGGCCCTTCTTGATCCGGATGCGCCCGTCCTCGTTGAAGTCCGGCTCGGAGCCCTTGTAGGAGAGCGAGAGCCGTGCGCGGGCGAAGATAAAGTCGAGCTCGGTCAGGAGCAGGATGTTGTCGTTGATCGCGTCGCTGTGGTCGGCAACCTGGCTGCTCAGGGTGGCCAGCACGATCTCGATCTCCTTCTCCTCGCGCAGCTCGAGCTCGCGCAGGTCATTGTTCAACTTCACGACGGCCATCGGCTCGACGAAGAGCGTGGAGCCGGTCGAGGACTGGTCGTGGATCATGCCGGGCACCTGGCCGCGGTATTCGGCCTTGACCGGGATGCAGAAACGGCCGTTCCGCTGTGTGATCACGGCGTCCTGCAGATAGGTGCGCGTCTGGCCGTTTACGAGCGCGTTCAGCTGCTGGCGGATGCGGTCGTTTGTCTGGTGCATCTGGCGGCGCACCTGCCGCAACCCCGGGCTCGCGTCGTCGGCGATCTCCTCCTCGGAGAGAATGCAGCGTGTGATCTCCTGCGCGAGCGGCGTGAGCGGCGAGAGTCCGGCGAACAGCTCCTCGAGGGAGTCGTCCTGGGGCTCCTCCTCGCCGGTGCGTGCGCTGCGCGACCACGCCTTGACGCGGCCCGTCGTCTCGAGCAGCCGGCAGACGCGCAGCAGCTCCTCGATGTTCAGCGCGCTGCCGATCTCGAGCCGGCGCAGTGACGGCCTCAGGTCCGTCAGGCCGGAGAACGAGATGTTGCCCTTGCGCAGCAGCCGGCTGACCGCGTCGGTGGTCTCCGTCTGCATCCGCCGGATCTGCGAGAGGTCAGAGACCGGGACGAGGTTCCGGCAGAGCTCCTTTGCGGGCGCGGATGCGGCGTACTCTGTGAGTTTCTGTATGATTTTCGGGTATTCCAATACCTTTAAGGCTTTTTCATTCATAATCGATTCCTCATGGCTTCTGTGAAGCGGTGTGTATCACGGATATTCATGCAGCGTAGGTTGCGGCCGGCTGTGGGAGCCGCCGCGGGAGGATGTTCCACAGGTAAAAATCCCCGCCCCTATTGTAGCGCAAAAGGCAGGATTTGAAAACAGGAAAATCGCGCGCGGGCGGCGGTGATTTTGCAGCGCTGATTCTTGTTCTCTTTCGCAGACCCGGACTTTTTCGCTTGAGCTTTCGGTCGATTTCAGGTATACTGGCTTTGGAGTCTGCATGGGACATCGGATGTGGATAGTCAGGAGAGATGTATGTTCGACGAAAATGAGATAGAGAAGCTCTGTCTGCGGGAGCTGACCTTTTTGAAGGGGCAGCGGCTGCAGGTCTCGGGCGCCGTCGGGGCGCTGCGGGAGGAGGAGGCAGAGGTTTCCGGGACCATTTATATAGAAGGAAACGTCGCGGCAAACCCGCGGCGCAAGGATGCGGGGGACAAGGAGAATTCTCAGAAGACGGTGGTTTCTGAGAATTCGTTCTATGTCTGGGTGCGCTACAACAAGTCCGAGGACGTGATCGAGGACTATGCGTGCGAGTGCGCGGAGTTTCAGGAGTCCCCGGGCATGTGTGCGCACTGTGCGGCGGTTGCGCTTGCGTATCTGGAGAAGAGCAGGAGCAGGGCGAGAATGCACGCGTACCGCGGGATGCTCTCGGAGGCGCGGCGGGTCCGCTCAGACCGGGAGATGGTCGGGATCATCCAGGATTACGTGATGCGCAAGCGGATGCGGGAGCAGGAGGCCGACGGGGAGATCGAGCTGATCCCGACGCTGCACGAGACCGGCTGGAACTACTATTTCGGCAGAAAGAGCTACGCGCTGACGTTCCAGATAGGGACGGTGAAGGGCCGGAAGTACGTGCTGAAGAGCCTGACGGATTTCGTGCGCGCGGTGGTGACGGAGACGGCCTACACCTACGGGAAGCGCCTCTCGTTCGTGCACAGCAAGAGCGCGTTCAGCGCGCAGGGCTGGGAGTACGTCAGGCTGATCCTCGCGGCGGAAGAAATGTGCAGCGAGCACAGAGACAGGGCGGACAAGGAGCTGCAGCTGAATCTTGCGACGATGGAGCGCTTCCTGAGTCTGAATATCGGAAAAAAGATCCAGTACGACTGCATCGGGTACCGGTACGACACGCTTCGGATCGTCGATGGAAATCCGCCTGTGCGGCTTAATCTCACACAGGAGCAGGGTGGCTACCGGATCGCGATCCCGCCGCTCTCGATCTGGAAGGGCGAAGCGTACCTGTTTGTGCGAGTGGAGGATGAGATCTACCGGTGCACAAAGGACTACCGGAGCGCGATGGAGTGCATTCTGGAGTGCGCGAATCCGGAAAAAGAGGTGCTTTACCGGATTGCGCCGGAGGATATGCGGGCATTCTGCGCGGCGGTGCTGCCGGAGCTGGAGAGCCAGCGCGCGGTGGACGCCGGGGCAGCGGAGCTGGAAGCATACCGGCCGGGTAAGGCGGAGATCCGCTATTATCTCGACGAGGAGGACGGGCGGGTGACGCTGAAGGCGGAGTGCGCCTACGGAGCCGCGCTGTTCAATCTGCTGGAGCGGGAGGAGCCGTGCACCGCCCTTGGGGCGCGGCCGGAGGCCAGGGCACTGCAGGAGAACGGTTGGATCCCGGCAGGCGAGGGGCAGACGCCGTTCGGAGGAGGCAGTGCGGACGGGAGCGGGCAAAAGAGTGTGCGCAGGAAAATCCGGGAGGGTTACCGCGACGTCGACCGGGAGCGGAGGGCGCTTGCCGCCGCGCGCGCGTATTTTCCGCGGACAGACGCGAAGGCGGGCGTGCTGTGCTTTGCGTCGTCTGAGCACGATCTGATGTACCGGCTGCTGGACACCGGAATCAGCCAGCTGGAGCAGGAGGGGAAGGTCTACGCGACAGACCGCATCCGTGCGCACTCCGTGATCCGGTCCCCGCGGACACAGGTGGGCATCTCGCTGGAGAGCGGGCTGTTGGAGCTGTCGGTTTCCTCGGACGTGTTTTCACCGGGAGAGCTGGAGGAGATTCTGGAGAGCTACCGGAAACGGAAAAAGTATCACCGTTTGCGCAGCGGCGATTTCCTGGAGCTGGAGCACAATTCCGTCGCGGCGGTGGCGGAGCTGCTGGATGGTCTCGGCCTCTCAAAAAAGGAGCTGCAGAAGGAGACCATCGTCCTGCCGGGGTATCGCGCGTGCTATGTCGATGAGTCTCTGCGGGAGGCGGACGGAGCGTTGGAGGTGAGCCGGGACGCGCGCTGCCAGGCGCTGCTGCGGGAACTTAGAGAGGCGGAGGTGTGTGAATACCGGGTGCCGGGAGCGCTCGCGGGGACGCTGAGAGAGTATCAGCGGACCGGCTACCGGTGGCTGCGGCTCATGGCACAGCTCGGCTTCGGCGGAATCCTCGCGGATGAGATGGGACTTGGCAAGACGCTGCAGACGATCGCGTACCTGCTGGCGCGCAAGGAGGAGGGAATCAGCCGCAGGCCGGGGCTGATCGTCTGTCCGGCCTCGCTCGTCTACAACTGGAAGCGCGAGCTTGAGCGGTTCGCGCCCTCGCTCGACGTGCGATTGATCGCAGGGGGCGCAGCGTCACGGGAGGCGTTTCTGGAGGCGGCGCGGCAGTGGCAGGGCGTGACGGGGAAAGAGCAGAGCGGTCTGCGGACGGGATGTGAGAGGGAAGAGGCGGCTGCCAAAGAGATGGCGCAGCAGTGCCTGCCGTCAGACGGAGAAGCAGCGCAGGTAATGTTTGGCGATGTCTGGGTGACGTCGTACGACCTGCTGAAGCGCGACATCGCGCTTTATGAGGGGCTGGAGTTCGACACGGAGATTATCGACGAGGCGCAGAACATCAAGAATCAGGGCACGCAGGCGGCGCGGTCGGTAAAGAAGATTTGCGCGGCATCGCGGTTCGCGCTGACCGGCACGCCGATCGAGAACCGGCTCGGCGAGCTGTGGAGCATTTTCGATTACCTGATGCCGGGGATGCTCGGCACGTACCAGAGCTTCCGCGCGGCGTATGAGCAGCCGATCGTGCAGGACGGCGATGGCCGGGCGACGGCGCGGCTGAGGAGGCTGGTGGCGCCGTTCATCCTGAGGCGTCTGAAGCAGGAGGTGCTCAAAGAGCTCCCGGAGAAGCTGGAGCAGATCGTCTACGCGCAGATGGAGGAGGAGCAGCGCAGGCTCTACGAGGCGCACGCCGTGCAGCTCGCGGGCCAGATCGCCGCAAAGAGCAGCGAGGAGCTCTCGCGGGAGCAGCTGCAGCTTTTGGCCGGGCTGACGCGGCTGCGGCAGATCTGCTGCGATCCGTCGCTGCTCTACGAGGACTACGCGGCGGGCGCGTGCAAGGTGGAGACGTGCGTGGAGCTGGTGCGGGAGGCGGTCTGGGGCAGACACAAGGTCCTGATTTTCTCGCAGTTCACGAGCATGTTCCCGATCCTGAGAAGACGGTTCGAGGAGGAGGGGATCGCCTGCTATGAGCTGACCGGTGAGACGCCGAAGAAGGAGCGGCAGCGGCTGACCGAAGCATTCAACGCGGATAACGTTCCGGTCTTTCTCATCTCGCTGAAGGCGGGAGGCACCGGGCTGAACCTGACCGCGGCGAGCATCGTGATCCACTTTGACCCGTGGTGGAACCTGGCGGCGCAGAATCAGGCGACCGACCGTGCACACCGGATCGGGCAGCGCAGCCAGGTCGTGGTCTTCAAGCTGATCGCGCAGGATACGATCGAGGAGAAAATTGTCGGGCTGCAGGAGAAAAAGCAGGAGCTGGCCGGACGTCTCCTCTCCGGAGATACCGTCCCGATCACGGCGCTCTCGAAGGAGGAACTGCTCGCGATTCTGGGGAGCTGAAGTGCTGCTGGGGAGAGAGGACATGAGTTCCTAAACACGCAAAAGAGATACATGATGAGGGCGGAAAAACATAGAACGATATGAAATTGTGCAGAGAAGCATAGAAATAATAGGAAAGTATACAGATAGCATAGAACGATGCAAACGTGTGCGGAGAGGTATAGAAATATACGGAAATTAAACGTGCACAGAGGGATACGAAACGGTGCAGAAAATGATGGAAGTATATGAAGCTGGGCAGGAAGAATGAGCCTGCGCAGAAATACACGGAAGGATATGGGAATACACGGAGGAACGGACAAGATGAGGTTTGACAGAAATGAGCGCGCCGCGTACGGCAGGATCCTGCGGCTGACGCTCCCGATTGTGATTCAGAACCTGTTCAGCGCGGCGATCAGCTCTGCGGATGTGATCATGCTGAACACGGTGGGACAGTCGTCGATATCGGCGGCGTCCCTGGCGGTGCAGTACACCAATATTCTGCACATGGTTTATTACGGGCTTGGGACGGGTGTGACCATGCTCTGTGCGCAGTACTGGGGAAAGGGCGAGCTGCGCGTGATCGAGCGGGTGGAGGGCTTCGCTCTGCGCTTCTCCATCCTGATCTCGCTGCTGTTCGCGCTCCCTGCGGCGACAGTCCCGGAGCTGATGATGAAGGTGTTCACAAACGATGAAGAGCTGATTCGCCTGGGCGCGTCGTACCTGCAGGCGATCAGCGTCAGCTACGTGTGCTGGGGAATTTCCGAAGCGTACCTGGCTGTGCTGCGCAGCATTGAGCGCGTGAAGACGAGCACGGCTCTGAACATCATGGCGCTGATGCTGAACATTATCCTGAATGCGGTGTTCGTCTTCGGCCTGTTCGGCGCGCCGAAGCTCGGAATCCAGGGCGTGGCGCTCGCGACGTCGATCTCCCGCGCGGTGGAATTGGTCGCATGCTTTGTGGTGTCGGCGGTGTCGAAGGACGTGCATCTGCGGCTGTCGGAGATGTTCGGGAAGGGCGGCGTGCTCATGCAGGATTTCCTGCGTTTGTCGCTTCCGGCGCTGCTCAATGACATCATCTGGAGCGTCGCGTTCTCGATGTACTCTGTGATCATGGGGCATATGGGCAGCGATGTGGTCGCGGCCAACTCCCTCGTGGTCGTGGTGCGGAATTTCGGCACGGTGATGTGCTTTGCGGTCGCGAACGCGAGCGGCATCTACGTCGGCAAGGAGATCGGCGCGAACCAGATCCGCGAGGCGGAGGTCGACGGCGCGCGGGCGCTGAAGCTGACCGTGGCGACGGGAGCGGTCGGAGGGCTTCTGGTGGCGCTTGTCTCGCCCTTCGTGCTGCGGTATGCGTCGCTCAACGAGACGGCCGCCGGGTATCTGAAGGTCATGCTCATGATTAACACGTACTACATCATGGGCACGGCGGTGAACACGACGCTGATTGCCGGGCTGTTCCGCGCAGGCGGGGACAGCAGGTTCGGCTGCATCTGCGATGTGATCGACATGTGGTGCTATGCGGTGCCCCTCGGATTCTTTTCCGCGTTCGTGCTGAAGCTCCCGCCGATGGTCGTCTACTTTTTGCTGTGCACGGACGAGTTCGTGAAGTGGCCGTGGGTCTTCCGCCGCTACCACAGCAAAAAATGGCTGAAAAATATTACGCGGGAAGCAGTGTAGAGGACGCCATGCAAGCCACAGACGCGCTTGCTACGCAAGCTATCCGCCGCTACGCGGCTCCTGTCTGTGGCTGAATGGGCGTTCCGCCCATTCAAAAATGGGAATACAGCCCTTAGCAAGCAAGCTTGCACGGCCTGTCTTCCCATTTTTTTTGCATGGCTGAACTGTTACCACATTTTTCGCGTTTTGGCGACAAAACCGCATTGACTTTGACTATAAATTATGCTTTAATAAATTTAGATTTTCTTAATATTTACTCAAATTACACACATCATAAGGAGGAGCATTTCAATGAAAAAAGCACTTGCATTTCTTCTGGCTGCAGGGATGACGATGTCTCTTTGCGCGACGGCGTTTGCGGAGGAGGATCCGACGAGGATTGCGCTTCTGCTTCCGTACATCGGCGACCAGTCCTATTTCGACGTGACAGCACGCGGCCTGGATCTGGTAAACGAGGAGTTCGGCGACAAGGTAGAGACGCAGCTGATCGAGATGGGTATCGATGCTGCAGGCTGGGAGGCGGCAAACCGTCAGGCAGCGGCTGAGGGGTACGACATCATCATTTCCGGTAACTTCCAGTACGAGGGCGCAATGCTGACCGTAGCTGCAGATTATCCGGAGATCAAGTTCCTGAACTTCGACTACTCCGACGTGGAGGCAAACTCGAAGGACAATGTCTACGCGGTGACGTACGCTTCCAACGAGATCGGATATCTCGCAGGCGTAGTGGCAGCGGTGAAGTCTCAGAGCGGCATCGTGGGCGCAGTCGGCGGCATGGACAACGACGGTATCCGTCAGTTCCTGGCAGGCTTTATGCAGGGCGCGAGCGACGTGAACCCGGATGTACAGTGCATCATCGGCTTCGTGGGCAACTTCCAGGATACCGGTGTTGCGAAGGAGCTGGCGACCAACATGATCGACCAGGGCGCAGACGTGATCTACCACGCAGCAGGCGGCGCGGGCAACGGCGTGTTTGAGGCAGTTGCAGCGGCAGACGGCGTGTGGGCAGTCGGCGTAGATACGGACCAGTATGTTTCCCTGAGCGAGCAGCCGGATCTGGCGAACACGATCCTGACCTCCGCGGTCAAGAACTGTGACACGGCGATCCTGAACTGCATCACCAAGATGCTCGACGGCACGGCAGAGTACGGCACGCAGAAGGTTCTGACGTACGCAGACGGCGGTGTCGGCCTCGCAGAGAACGACTACTACAAAGCGAACATGACCGAGGAAGAGATGGCGAAGGTAACTGAGTTCGCCGAGAAGGTAAGAACCGGCGAGACGAAGGTTGTGGATCAGCTCGTTGACAACACAGCATTCGAGACCTACCTTGAGAAGACAACCAAATAATTACTGATCATACCGTAAGAAAAAGGATGCTCTGTCTTTCGTAAGACGGAGCATTCTTTGCATCGCCAGTTCAGCCATGTTAAAAAAATGGAAAGACAGACCGTGCAAGCTCGCTTGCTAAGGGCGCTGCGTGCCAGCGGCACGCGTTTAGCGCCGACCGGAGCGAAGCGGAGACCTGTGTTTTCATTTTTGAATGGCGTTCCGGTCGAATTATATTCATTCGTGAGGTAAGCAGATGAGCGATACCATTTTAAAACTTGAGGATATCACAAAGATCTATCCGAATGGTACGGTTGCCAACCGCAATATCAACATCGAGCTGCGCAAGGGCGAGATTCACTCAATCGTGGGTGAGAACGGCGCAGGCAAGTCGACGCTGATGAAGATCATTTTTGCGATTGAGAAACAGACCTCGGGCAAGATCTACTACAAGGGCCAGGAGATCAATTATCAGGGCTCAATGGAGGCAATCGAGAACGGCATCGGCATGGTGCACCAGCACTTTATGCTGATCCCGTCCTTTACGGTGGCGCAGAACATCGTCCTCGGCGCGGAGCCGAGCAAATCCGCATTCATAGATATGAAGGAAGCGGTCAGAAGGACGCAGGAGCTGGCGCACAAGTACAATTTTGACATCGACGTGACGCAGAAGGTCGGCAGCCTGACGGTCAGCGAGAAGCAGAAGGTCGAGATCCTGAAGACGCTGTACCGCAATGCGGAGGTCATCATCCTCGACGAGCCGACGGCCGTGCTGACGCCGCAGGAGACAGAGGCGCTGTTCGAGCAGCTCGAGAAGTTCAAGGAGACGGGGCACACGATCGTGTTTATCTCCCACAAGCTGAACGAGGTCATGCAGATCAGCGACCGGATCACCGTCATCCGGAACGGAGAGACGAAGGGAACCTACGCCGCAGCCGATATCACGATGGACAAGCTGACCGAGCTGATCATCGGCGCGAAGCTCGAGGATTCGTACGACGAGTTCAAGCATCCGGTGAAGGATGCAAAAATGCTGCTGGATGTGCAGCACCTGAAGTACAGTGAGCACGGAGTCGGCAAGGTAAATGACGTCAGTTTCTCGATCCGCGGCGGCGAGATCCTGGGCATCGCGGGTGTGCAGGGCAACGGCCAGGAGCAGCTGATCAAGGCGATCACGGGGCTGCTTCCGTTCCAGGACGGCGTCGTGAAGGTGGACGGCACGGAGATCCAGGGCATGAACATTGCGCAGAAGCGCGACGCGGGCATGTCCTACATCCCGGAGGACCGTATGGTGGACGGCACCGCGCCGGGCGCGAGCATCCGCGACAACCTGATTTCCACCTACTACCAGAAGCCGAAGTACGCCGGAAAGATCTTTACGAAGGACGGCGTGATCAGGGAGGAGTCGAAGATGCTGATCGACCGGTTCAGCGTCAAGACCCAGTCGGAGAAGGAGAAGGTGAGCGCACTCTCCGGAGGAAACATCCAGAAGGTCGTCGTGGCGCGCGAGTGGAACACGCAGCCGAAGCTGATGATCGCGGAGCAGCCCACGCGCGGAATTGATATCGGAAGCGCGGCCTACATCCACCATCAGCTGATCGACATGCGGAACAACGGAGCGGCTGTCCTTCTGGTCAGCGCGGATCTGAACGAGGTCCTGAAGCTCTCCGACCGGTTGATTGTCATGTACGAGGGCGAGATCGTCGCGCACTTTGCTTCCTTGAAGGGCGTGACCGAGAGCCAGCTCGGACTGTACATGCTGGGTGTGGAGCATCAGAGTGAGAAAGAGATCAGGGAGGCAAGCTATGACGACTGAGAAAGCGAAAAAGCGGTTCAGGATCACGGATGAGGGACCCTTCGAGGTGCTGCGGATCCTGGTATCTATCCTGATAGCCCTGGCCGTTACATTTGTGGTACTGTGTTTCGTTATCGAGGGAGATTCCATCCCGGCGAGACTGGGAAATGCAGGGGCGACGTTCATCAAGCTTCTGACGTACCCGTGCAAAAACATGTTTTACTTTGGCTACGTGCTCGTAAAGATGGTGCCGCTGACGTTCGCGGGACTCGCGACGCTGCTGTACTTCCGCACGGGCCTGTTCAACCTGAGTACGGAGGGTGTTTTCTACATCGCAGGCGTGGCCTGTACGTATTTTGCGGTGTCGGAAGCGCGCCTGACCGGCAACCCGTTCATCGACTCCGCGATCTGCATTGTCGCGGCAGGGCTCTGCGGCGGTATCATCGCGCTTCTGCCGGGCTACCTGAAGGCGAAGTTCCAGGCAAACGAGATGGTCATCTCGCTGATGATGAACAGCATCCTGTTCGGCATCGGTTTCTGGATGATCAAGACCTTCCTCGCGATCAGCGGTGTGACGGGTACCTCGTCCGCTCCGTTCGTGGCGAGCGCGCGCCTGACGACCATCATTCCGAAGACGCAGGTGCACAGCGGTATCATCATCGTGCTGGTGATGGTCGTGCTGGTGTATATTCTTCTGTTTAAGACGAAGCTGGGCTACGCGATCCGCATCACGGGACTGAACCAGAACTTTGCGCGGTACTCCGGAATGGGCGCGTTCGGACTGTTCATGTCGGTGCATTTCCTCGCGGGCTTTATCGGCGGCATGGGCTCCGCGGTCGAGCTGCTCGGCGTTTACCAGAGCTTTACCTGGTCGCAGCTCCCGGGCCTTGGCTTTACCGGCGCTCTGATGGCGATGCTCGGAAAGAACCATCCGATCGGCGTGACGGTCGCGGCGTTTGGCATCAGCTATCTGCGCGCATCGGCACAGCTGCTCGCGAACAGCTCCCCGGTCATCGACATCAAGCTGGTATCGGTGGTCGAGGTCATTCTGACCCTGCTGATTTCTTCTCAGTATTTCCTGAGAAGCTGGAGAGAAAAACAGTTGCTGAAGGAGGAACAGTGCAATGAGTGATATGATCAGTTCTTTCTTTACCCCATCCTTTGTCGCGCTGGTGATCCGCGTGGGCACGCCGCTTTTGTTTGCGTCGATGTCAGCCTACGTGGCCTCTCTTGCGGGGATCCCGAACATCGCAGTTGAGGGTATCATGTTGTTTGGCGCTCTGTTCGGCGTCTACTTCAGCGCAATTTCCGGCAGCGCGTGGATCGGGCTGCTCGGCGTGCTCGCGGTCGGCGTCGTGCTGGCGCTCGTGCTCGCGTTCTTCACCATGAAAATGAAGGCGGATCCGATCATGATCGGTATCGCGCTGAACCTGTTTGCGACGGACTTCAGCGTGTGGCTGCTGCTGGTGTGGACCGGCTCGAAGGGCACTACGGCGAATCTTCCGTCGAAGGTATTGCCTACGGTGAACATTCCGTTTATTGAAAATATCCCGATCATCGGGACGATTATTTCCGGGCATTATTTCCTGACATACGTGTGCATCGTGATGGCGATTCTGCTCGCGATCCTCGTCTACAAGACGCCGTTCGGACTGCACATGCAGGCGTGTGGACTCGACGAGCACGCGGCGGATTCCGTCGGAATCAAGGTGAACCGGGTGCGGCTGATCGCAGTGATCATGTCCGGTATCTTTGCGGCGCTGGGCGGCGCGTACCTGTCGATGGGCTACCTGTCGATCTTCTCGAACAACATGACGGCGTCGAGAGGCTGGATCGGCATCGCAGCGCAGGCGGTAGGCGGCGGCAACTTCCTGATCGTCACGTTGACGACCGGTGTGTTCGCGATCGCGCAGGGCATCGTCAGCAAGCTGGCGCTCACCTCGCTGCCGTCGGATCTGATCAACACGATTCCGTATGTGTGCGTGCTGATCGGACTGATCGGGCTGTCGGTGAAGGAGTATCGGAAGAGAAGAGCGCGGTAAGAAAATGCGCTTTTTGGAGGTGCCTGGTTCCCGGAATACCGGGGATCAGGCACCTCTTTTCTAATAATTTGTAGTGGAGCTATGTGAAATATGGAGGTAGAGATGGATAAGAGGAGAAAACTCGTGATCGACTGTGATCCGGGACATGATGATATTATGGCGATTATGAACGCGCTGGCGCATCCGGAGCTGTTTGAGATTCTGGGCTACACGACGGTGTGCGGGAACAATTATGTGGATAAGGTGACTTCGAATCTGTGCAAGGTGTTGACGGCGATCGGCGTGGACGGCACGGTGGCGGTCGGGTATGATGCGCCGATGGTGCTGGCGCCGGACCCGCAGCCTGCGGCGCACGGGGAGAGCGGGCTGGACGGGCCGGTACTGCCGGAGGCGAAGGTGCGCCCGGTTGCGGAGCACGCGGTGGAATTTCTGCACGACGTGTGCAGCCAGGCAGCGGCGAAGGGCGAGAAAATTACGATCGTCGCGCTGGCTCCGCTGACGAACATCGCACTGTTTTTGAAGACGTGGCCGGAGCTTGCCGGCGCGATCGAGGAGATCACGCTGATGGGCGGCAGCCGCGGCAAGGGGAACATTCTGCCGCGTGCGGAGTTCAACCTCTACGCGGATCCGCACGCGGCGAAGCTTGTGTTCGCATCCGGCGTGCCGATCGTGATGAGCGACATCGAGATCTGTGTGGAGTGTGGCACGGAGCATGCGCTGATCGACGGGCTGAAGGGGCAGGGCAAGGTGCAGGACCTCGCGCACGATATTCTGCAGTTTTTCAGTCAGTACGGCCGCCGCAGGGGACTGTCGTACTCCCCGGTCTTTGACCTGGTGCCGGTGATGCATATGATGCACCCGGAGCTGTTTACCGAAAAGAAGTGCCGCGTGCTGATCGAGACAGAAGGAGCGTACACGCGGGGCATGACCATCGTCGAGGAGGCGAAGGAGGAGGCCGAGGCAAACGTGACGCTGGTGGAGCACTGCGTGGACAACGAGGCGTATAATCGGTACTTTATGGAGAATCTGAAGGTGCTGGATGAGATGGTGAAGGAGAAGCGGTAGGTTTGCCGCCGCAGCGCAGAGAGACTTTAACCATAGGAGAAAGGAGTCCGAGATGGAACAGTCCAGAAAAGAGCAGTGCTTTCAGTATATTGACCGGCATGCGGATGCGATTGTGGAGTTGGGGCGTGCGCTCTTCGTACACCCGGAGATGGGATTTAAGGAGTTTGAGACAAAACGGATCCTGACCGAGTATCTGATGCGGGCGGGCTTTGCGGTGGAGCAGGAGTACGCGCTCACCGGCTTTCAGGTCTCGATCGGGGCTGGTCATCCGCACATCGCGCTGATCGCGGAGCTGGACGCGATCCCGACGCCGGGCCATCCGGCGGCGAATCATGCGGATCAGGAGGCGGCGCACAGCTGCGGGCACAGTACCCAGTGCGCGATCGCCGTCGCCGCGCTCGAGGCGCTTCGCGCGTGCGGCATCACCGCGGAGAAGGGCGGAAAGGTCAGCCTGTTTTTTACGCCGGCGGAGGAGTTCACGGATATGGAGTACCGCCGCGGTCTGGTCGCGCAGGGAAAGCTGCACTATCTGTCCGGAAAGATCAATATGCTCGCGGAGGGAGTGCTGGGGGATGTGGATCTCTGCCTGCACATGCATGCGATGGGCGAGTCGAAGTATCACTTTGCGGTGGATTCCGCCCTTGCCGGTTTTATCTACAAAAAATTTACCTTCCAGGGGCGCGGTGCGCACGCGGCGGTGTTGCCCCACATGGGGATCAATGCGCTGAACGCGTTTGCGCTGTTCCAGTGCGCAGCCGGGATGCTGCGGGAGACGTTTGTGGATGAGGACAAGAACCGGTTCCACGGGATTGTGACGGAGGGCGGGCAGACGGTCAACTCGATTCCGGAGCGCGTCGTCTATGAGGGGTATATCCGCTCGTTCAATGTGGAGAAGATGCGGGAGCTGAGTGAGCAGTACACGAGAGCGGCCAGACACTGCGCGCAGGCGCTCGGGGCCGAGTGTATCGTGGAGGACACACCGGGCTATCTGCCGTTTGTGCCGTGCCATGCGCTCTCAGAGGTGGCGAAGTGCAACATGCTGCGTTTCGCGTCCGAGAAGGAGATTCTGACGGATGAGCGGAGTGTCGCGGCCGGTGATATCGGCGATCTCGGCGTGTTCTATCCGTGCATCCAGTTTGGCTACGGCGGAATCACAGGGGTGATCCACGGGAAGGATATGGCGGTCGCAGATGAAGGCCGGGTCTACCTGGAGACGGCGAAGGTGCTCGCCGCCACCGCGTATGATCTGATTGCACAGCCGGAGCTGGCGAATCAGATCTGTGACGAATTTACACCGGCCATGACCTGGGAGGAGTACCTGGATTATCTGTCGGGAAATGAGACGAAATAGAGGAAGAAAGATTTTTTTGTACGGTGCAGCTGCCTGTTAAATCCGTGATTTCGGGATTGCGGAACGGTGGTTTTTCCTCTATAATGTGAACTAGCCGACGACTGCGGGATGACGGTTCGAAAGGGCCGCATCCCGTTTTTGCGACTGGCGGGATTATGGTATTGCAATCAAATAATCACAACCGCAGCATGGCATCTGGCGATGTAGTGCGGAAAAAAGAAAGGAAGCAGCATGAAATATATTGAGACATTTCGGGAAGGCGACAAGATCAGTGAGGTATACCTCTGTAAATACAGACAGTCAGCGACGGCCAAGAACGGGAAGCTGTACGAGAACGTGATTCTTCAGGATAAGACGGGAACGATCGACGCGAAGATCTGGGATCCCAACTCCTCGGGAATCGGGGAATTTGATGTGATGGACTATGTGTTTATCACGGGTGACGTGACGAACTTTCAGGGGACGCTGCAGATGAGCATCCGGCGCGCGCGCAGGGCGGATGAGTCGGAGTACGTGGCGGGCGATTATCTTCCGGTCAGCGAGAAGGATATCGACAAGATGTACGAGGAACTGATGGGCTACATGAAAAAGGTCGAAAACCCGTATCTGCAGAAGCTGATCCAGATGTACTTTGTCGACAATGAGTCCTTCATCACGGCCTTTAAAAATCACTCGGCTGCAAAGACGGTGCACCACGCGTTTGTCGGCGGCCTGCTCGAGCACACGCTGGGCGTTGTGAAGCTCTGCGATTACTATGTGGATCATTATCCGTTCCTGAAAAGGGATCTGCTGCTGACAGCCGCGGTGTTTCACGATGTCGGAAAGCTCAAGGAGATTTCCAATTTCCCGGAGAATGACTACACGGACGACGGACAGCTGCTCGGCCACATCATGATGGGATGCGAGCTGGTCGGCTTTGGCTGCCGCCACATCAAAGGTTTTCCGAAGCGGCTGATGAGCGAGCTGCAGCACTGCATCCTGGCGCACCACGGCGAGCTCGAGTTCGGCTCCCCGAAGAAACCGGCGCTCGCGGAGGCGATGGCACTGTACTACGCGGACAACACGGATGCAAAGCTCGAGACGATGCGCGAGATCCTGAAAAACGCCGGGACGAACAATGAGTGGCTGGGGTATAACCGGCTGTTTGAGTCGAATCTCCGGAAGAGTTCGGAATTCTGATGCGAGTGCTTTACGTTGCGTATCTGGAAGTGTTCGAGGTATGATGCAGGGGGCGAGTTGAGATCCTGGAAGCGTTGGAAGTCTTGGCAGACGTGGTTCAGCTGAGAGGGATTGATGAGACTGCTGGGATCAAACTTCGGAAAGTATCAGAAGTTATGATGATTCTCTTGGAGTTGAAGCTTGGGAAAGGCCTGGAGTTGTGATGTGATAACTGTTTTGAGATGCAATATCGGTGTATGCTGACAGGGGGATTTTGTATGGCTACTTTTGATCGGTGCACATGGGAAGAAAACGGTAAGGAAAGCGAATGGGTATGAAAAAGGATGATCTGATTACGATAAAAATTGAAGACATGAGCAGCGAAGGGCTCGGCGTAGGGCGCTGTGACGGGATGGCATTTTTTGTCAAGGACACGGTGATCGGCGATGTGGCCGAGGCGAAGATCATGAAGCTGAAAAAGACCTACGGCTATGCCCGTCTCGTGAGGCTGCTTGTTCCGAGTGCGGACCGCGTGGAGCCGCTCTGCCCTGTCTCGCGTCAGTGCGGAGGCTGCCAGATCCAGGCCATGAGCTATGAGGCGCAGCTTCGCTTTAAGGAGGAGAAGGTGAGGAACAACCTGATCCGCATCGGCAAATTTGAGAATCCGCCGATGGAGCCGATCCTTCGCATGGAGCGCCCGTACCGTTACCGCAACAAAGCGCAGTTTCCGGTCGGAACGGACAGGGATGGCCGCCTCATTGCCGGATTTTACGCGGGGCGCACGCACTCAATTATCGAGTGTGCGGACTGTCTGCTGGGGGCAGAGGTGAACCAGCGGATTCTCTCGATTGTGCTGGCTCATATGGAAACATACAAAATACCGCCGTATCAGGAGCAGAACGCCAGTGGTCTCGTCCGCCATGTCATGACGCGCGTCGGTTTTGCGACCGGACAGATCATGGTCTGTATTGTCATCAACGGCGATTCGCTGCCGAAGAGCGAAGAGCTTGTCGGGAATCTTTTGCAGCTTCCGGGCATGACCAGCATCACGCTGAACATCAATAAGGACGCGACCAACGTGATCCTGGGCCGCCAAATCAAGCTGCTGTGGGGACAGACGTACATCGAGGATACGATCGGCGACATTCGTTTTCGGATCTCTCCGCTGTCTTTCTACCAGGTCAATCCGCTCCAGACGGAAAAGCTCTATGCGAAGGCGCTGGAGTACGCAGCGCTGACCGGCACGGAGACCGTGTGGGATCTGTACTGCGGAATCGGCACGATCTCGCTTTTCCTGGCGAAGCGGGCAAAGAAGGTCTGCGGAGTCGAGATTGTCCCCGACGCGATCCGCGACGCGCGCGAGAACGCTGCACTCAACCACATCACAAACGCGGAGTTCTTTGTCGGAAAGGCCGAGGAGGTCCTCCCGGAAAAATATAAAACAGAAGGCATCACCGCCGATGTCATCGTCGTCGACCCTCCCCGCAAGGGCTGCGAGGAGAGCGTCCTCGCCACCATGCTCCGCATGGCACCAAAGCGCATCGTCTACGTCAGCTGCGACTCCGCGACCCTGGCGCGGGATCTGCGGTATTTGTGTGACAACGGGTATGAACTCACGAAGTGCTGTCCGGCGGATATGTTTGGAAATTCGGTACATGTAGAAACTATCGTGAAATTAGTGCGGAAATAAGCGGTTTAAAGGGTGTAGATTTGCTTTTAGTTGTGACGATTCGATGCCTTCTGATGCAAATAATCCCACGGGGCCTGTGGGATTATATACGGTATTTGGTTATGTTTTTCCAATTGGAAGGGAAACCCATCATGGAAAGAAGCGAAATTTCGCTGATCTGGCTGCTGCTTTTGGTGTATTTACGCAGGATGTGGATCATCGCACGTTTGAATTCCAGGAAATCCTGCTTCGGAAGAAGGTAACGGAAGGCAATCACTAACCCAAACAGGTCACGTTTGCCGAGCAGGTACTGATTTCCTTTTTTGGCGATTCCAAGTTGTGCATGCAGTACGGTATCCGGAAAATCAATCTGTATCCGGAAAGAATACAACCGTTCATTATGGGCGCAAACATTGCGGAACAATGTGAGGATTTTTAAATACTTCTCCAGGTCCTTTTCATTCACACCTGGAAATTCCTTGCTGATATCGCTCTGCATCTGGAATGGAAGCAATGCGTAAAATTTTGATATTTGTCCGAATGTAAGGGCATTGACCAGAACCCAGAGAGGAACATTGTGATACACGTTCCTTTGGTGTACCAAATATTTATGTTCTTTGTTGCGGGTAGCATGGTATGTCAGCAGCTGTATCAGATAAGCAATATCGGAAGCGTTCTTCCGGTTATTGTTGTAGTTATTGGGATTCAGGTATGCGCTTTGCTGTTCTCCGTGCTTGCTGCAGAAAGAATAAGAAATCAGCTGGCGGATTTTGCATTCTATCTGGCATAGATACTGAAACACAAGTTCCCGCAGGGAAAGGTCAAACTGATATAGGGCGAGCACATCTTCAAAAGAAGCATTGTTTTGGTAGATCCGGGTCATTGGATTGATGAAAGGCGTTTTATATCCGCCGATCAGGGAAAAATAACCGATATTTTTGAGAACCGTTTTTGCGTATTCTGTATCGGCGATCTGTAATTGCTTTTCACCCACCAGTTTGTCGATCTGCTCATCGTATGTTAGAAATGGCTTCGCCACAGTTGTTTCCCACCTTCCCGGCAAAATAAAAAAGGAGGGCCCTCAGGTCCTCCCCCGGTCTCAGTCCTCGCGAGTATCTGAAACCTGATCACTGGAGTAAAGTCTACCATACGGACGGCTGAAAGTCAACGGCTTTTTCACAGTCCGGCAGATTTCATTCCATAATGCAGTATATGTAAAAAACACAAAAATATCCACAGATTGTTTAAGGACTCGGAGAAATCCGGGCTTTTCTTGGTATCTGTGTATCCAGAGGGTATGTGTTTATGCCAGAGTTTCGAACGATAGTCGGAGACAGGAAGATTCACTGGAAAATCAGGCAGAAACCTATGAAAGGTTAATCAAAGGAAATCCGAAATATGAATTTGCTGGTGTATATGCAGAAATGAAAATCGCTTAATTGATACAAAGGGCAGGAATAGAATATCGGAGAAACCGCAGAAATAAAGGGCTTTCGGCACATTGGGTGTAACCGAAAGCTCTTATTGTTTTGTGGATTGTAGTAGGCAGAGAGTAAGGATGCGCTTAGATTTGAACCCTCATATGTGAGAGTGAACCCTCTCGGTATGTCCAATTTGAACCCCCACAAGACAAAATCAAAATGTTGGCAGCGTGGAGTGGAGAAGGATACAGATTAAAATCACATTCAGTTTTGGAACCGAAAAAGTCAAAATACATCTGTTAGAATAGTTTATTCGGAGAAAAATACATTTGTCTTTTTGCTGATATTTTCAATTAGAGTTTTTGATTCGTTTTTGCCTGTTTGGTTAGTAATCAAAGCATAGATATCTTTCCAGTCACAAAATTGGAAAAGAGAATTCGAATTCATTTTGGTGTTGTCACATAGTATAATTGTCTGTTCGCAGCAGGATACTATGACTTGTTTCAGTTCCGATTCATCATAAGATGCGGAAGAAGGACCGGATAAATTTTTAAATCCATCAGTGCCAAGAAAAGCAATATTGGCATGAAGAGATTTTAAAGCATGAATTGCCCATGCGCCAATCATCCCTTTACTGCTTCCACGGATAAGTCCGCCAAGTGCAAATACCCGATTGGAGGAATCGGATAAAATGTTCAACGCTATAAGGGAATTCGTAAATATTGTAAGGTCATTCCTGAGTGTCAGAAGTTTGGCAAGGGCATAAGTAGTGCTTCCGGCATCCAAAATGATTACGCCATTCTCGGGAATAAACTGTATCGCTTTCTGGGCGATTGCTGTTTTGATATCCATATCTTCCATCTGTTTTAATGCAACAGGACGTTCGATTAATTCTGTGCGGGCCATTGCACCTCCGTAGCTTTTCTGCGCTATTCCCTGTTCTTCAAGATAGATCAGGTCTTTGCGGATAGTTTCCGTGGAAACATCAAACTGTTTGGCAAGGGCACTGGCTTTTATATTCCCATCCCGTAGCAATAACTGTGCGATTTCATTTCTTCTTTCTGCTGTCAACCTTTTTTTCAATTTGAATTCTCCTCTTGAAAGTAGTATTTTCTATTGATAATTATAGAGTTCCAGCGAACATGTTATTAATTATATTATACCACTATCGAAAAACAAATCAACTAATTCCAATAAAAAAATATTCATATCGCATGAAATCGCAATATTTTATCTTGACAACAATAAAAAGCAAGTTTATAATTGGCATTAATCATGAAGTATAGAATAATAAAATGTATTTGATTGCAAATTTGGAATTAAAAAATACTGGGAAAGGAGAAGGAATGAGAACTAAATTGTAAATCGCACTTGATGACATGAGATTAGAAGATGCGCTGCAGCTAGTAGACAAGATGCAGCGGAGCATCGACATTGTGGAGGTGGGAACACCATTCATGATGGAATACGGTATGGAGGCAGTACGAAGTTTCCGAAAGCTATTTCCTGATTTGGAAATCCTTTGTGACGGAAAAATTATGGATGCCGGGGAATATGAAGCGGAACTGATGTACAAAGCAGGGGCTGATTATGTGACAGTCCTTGCCGTGACAGATGACCTTACCATTTCCGATGTTGTATCTGTAGCAAAAAGATATGGAAAAAAAGTAATGGTGGATATGATCTGCGTTTCTGATGCAGAATCGAGAATTGAAAGAGTTGAAGAATTAGGTGTCGATGTGATTGCTGTGCATACAGGAGTAGACCAGCAGGCGGCAGGGAGAACTGCTCTGGACGACCTGAGGGAAATGCATTCCTGTGTGAAGCATACAGCGATTGCTGTTGCAGGAGGAATCAATGTTACAACGCTGAATGACTACCTAGCATATCAACCGGAGATTGTCATCGTGGGGAGTGGGATTGCCCATGCAAAAGACCCGATAAAAGAAGCGAAAACACTGGCGGAACAGATTGCAGAAAGAGAAAAATGAGTGTCAAAGAGTATACAGGAAAAATATTAGGGGAGCTTATCAATAATCTGAACTATGTGAATGATGAACAGCTTGGCCAACTGGCAGATGTCATTCTCAGTGCAAATCACATTTTTACAGCGGGTGCAGGTCGAAGTGGAGTGGCGATGAAAGCATTTACGAATCGGCTGATGCATTTGGGACTTTCTGTCAGCAGCGTGGGAGAGATATCCAATCCACATACACAGAAAGGCGATTTGCTGATTCTCGGGTCAGGTTCCGGTGAGACGGAAAGTTTGGTGGCGATGGCGAAAAGGGCAAAGAAAAACAATGTTAAAATTGCATTGATTACAATGGATGAAAAATCGTCTATTGCGGGGTTGGCTGAGGCAGTTGTAGTTCTGCCAGGAGTTTCTCCGAAGTTAAAAAACAAGAGTATGGAAATTACGTCTGTTCAGCCAATGGGTTCTGCATTTGAGCAGATTTCTTTTTTGGTATATGACGGCATAATCCTGGAATTGATGGATCGCATGAACGAAACTTCAGACACCATGTTTTGCAGACATGCAGATTTGGAATAAATACATTGTTTTTACTAAAACATAAAAATAAATTACAAATATATAAAAGGAAAAGAAAAATTATGAAAGCAACAGAATATCTTGAAAAAGAAAAATTGAAATCCAGGGAATCGGAGTGCCATAGATTAAGGAGGATGATGTCCTTGTAAAAGTGATAGCCAGTGGAATCTGCTGGACTGATATACATATTTTTTATGGAATTCCGGGGGCATCCCAGCCGAATGTTCTGATGATTTTAGGGCATGAGTTTGCAGAGAAATAGTATCGAATATAAAAGATATCAATAAATTTTTTGAGATGATTGGCAATTATAAAGGAAAGGTTGAGTTAGTAACAGGTAAGGATGACAAATGCATAATTTAAGGTATTGAGAGGTGAAACAATATGCGACTGATTGCAGATATTCATACACATACACTAGCCAGCGGACATGCTTATGGAACGATGTCAGAGATGGCTTATTCGGCGTCAAAAAGAGGACTTCACATTCTTGGTATTACAGAACATGCACCAGGAATTCCTGGAACAGTAGACCCGTTCTATTATATGAATTTTGAAGTGGTTCCCAGAACATTATTTGGTGTTACACTTATTCATGGAAGCGAGATAAATGTATTAAATGACGGCACACTTTCTCTTGAACAAACATATATTGATAAATTGGATTATGGAATCGTTGGAATCCATTCACAGTGTTATACTGATCAAGGGAAAATAAAAAACACGCAAAATTTAATAAAGTGTATGGAAAATCCGAAGATAAAGCTTATCTCCCATCCTGATGATGACCACAATCCACTGGATTATGAATTGCTTGTTACAGCTGCAAAAAAGCATCAGGTGGCATTGGAGATTAATAATAGTTCTTTACTCAAACAAGACCGCAGATTAAATTGTGTAGAGAATTATAGAAAGATGCTGAAGCTTTGTAAGGAATATTGTGTCCCTATTGTGATTAGTTCAGATGCACATTTTCCTGATGCTGTAGGTAAATTTGATCAGGCCATAAATCTTCTCAATATGGAAAACTTTCCTGAAGAATTGGTGTTAAACATGGAGGACAAGAGACTTATGAGTTTCTTGAACTATCTATTATAAGTGATCTATCTCAAAGAGCATGATGTGAATAATGGTAGCTGTTCTTCCTAAAAAAGAGGTAATCCATTATGAATTAAGATAGTTTGAGTTTATTTCAAAATGGGCCGTCTGCCTTGTGCGGAATGGCTCATTTTTGCTTTATGCTGAGGTTTCCAGTATGCTTTCAGTTTAATCAGCGTAGTACACATCTGCTTGCCACAGATTTTTTGGATTTTTTCTGAATCTTTTCTGGTTAGGATGTGGTAAATCCGTTCTGATAGTACGAGGAGAAGCTGGTGAGAGACATTAGGAGGCCGCAGACGCAGGCAGCATAACAACCAGAGACAAAACAGGTAATGCCCCTGCTACAGTTGAATTGAGCTTTTAGAAAATAATTCCGAGAGTTGAATTCAGCTGTGGCAGGAAAGCTGAAAGGTATGAGGAATAAGCCGGGAAACGTCCACCGCAAGGTGCTGGCTTGTGGAACATACAGAACAGGTCAGTAAGACTTAAAACAAAGAATGAGCCAGTAGTCGGCAGGAATCATCACCATAGGGCATAACCCTGACGAGGAGCTAAGCTGACACCCTGGTTATGGACAGGCGGGACGAAGGAAGTTAGGACCCTGCAGAAATGCGGGAGATCCAGGTAGACACGGGAGGTTCGCTGCCGTAGATGGATGGGTATACACAGGGCCATGTAGAACGGAAAAACAAGACGTTTTACTTCGTGTACCCAGAACCAGCTATTTTCGTACCAGATACAGAGAAATGCCCATACCAATGGCTCTTTCTTCTGAGATATTTATTGGTAGTATATCAAAAAATCCTTGATTTTCAAGGAAAAAGGACTTGACTTAATAGGGAGGTGCTTTTCATGACGGACGAACAGAAAACAAAAATAATATCCCTGCGGCGGGAGGGGCTTGGATATACGGCTGTGGCAAAAAGAATAGGGATTTCAAAGGACACGGTCAAGAGCTTCTGCAGAAGGAACGGGCTGACCGGGGAAATGGCGGTGCGGGGACAGGAATGCCAGCCACAGGGCGGTCTATTCCTTCACTTGTGCCGGGTGCGGAAAAGCATTCACAGCTTATGGCAATTCCAAACGGAAATACTGTTCCCACGAATGCTATATCAGAGACCGTTTCAAAGGCGGTGACGGGGGGTGAGTAAGGAGGAATTCAGGGCGGAGCGGCGTTATCTCATGTCCCTTTCCGTGGCAAAATCCATACTGAAAAAGGGCGTCATTTCCGAGGGGGAATTTATGCAGATTGATACAATCCTGCTGAAGAAATACCGCCCGACTTTGGGTACATTATTATCGGGAAAACCGTTGACTTAATGCCCTTTCAGAGTGATGTATAGTAGCGGAAAGGAGTTGGTTTCATGCGGAAAATCAGCAAAATTGAGCCGAAGCTGCCGGTTTTTCAGGCAAGGAAAAAGGTCGCTGCCTACGCAAGGGTGTCAAGGGACACCGAGCGGCTGATGCATTCCGTTTCCGTGCAGGTAAGCTATTACAGCACCCTGATCCAGAAGAATCCCGAATGGGAATATGCGGACGTATATGCGGATATGTAAAACTGTATTTTGATACAAAACAATTTCATGTTAAGAGTAGAAACAGCCTTAAATAGTGGCTTTCGGCAGATTTGGCACTCTGCCGGAGGTCATTTTTTTACGTTACAGAAACAGCAGCCAGCCGTTGAAATCTGATTTGAACCCTTCCCGCCGATTTGAACCCCCTACTTAGGGGAAAATAAAAAAGTTTATATTTGTGCCGGCAACCTAAACCTTCTTCCACCATCAGCGAGGTGTTGAAAAGCAGGTTATAGGTTGCAACAATTTCCAATTCAGATAATTCCCGTTTTAACCACGATTCGGCAGAATATTGTCTTGAGATAATCAATGGCTTGTCCCATAAATCCTCCGGGAGAATTTCACTTTTTTCTGCCAGCGGAGAATCCTTCCGCATCAGTACACCCCAGATATCTTTATAGGGGAGGGGGATTGAATTATATTTTGCATGATCCACAGAACCGAACACAATTCCGAAATCGATCAGACCTTTCTCTAATTGTTCCAGTACAAATTCGGAATTTCCGCTGGAGATATGATAATGGATACCGGGGTAAGTTTTGTACAGCTCTCTTGCGGTTTTGGCAATAAAACGGACTGCATCTGTCTCACCTGTGCCAATATAGACATCACCAACAATGACCTGGTCGGAGAGGGAAATTTCTCTCTCTGTTTTTTGCACAAGATTCAAAATTTCTTCTGCCCGCTTTCTCAGGATCATCCCTTCTTCTGTGAGCGTAACTTTTCTGGAGCCTTTTGTTCCACGAATTAAGAACTGCTTTCCCAACTCCTTTTCCATCGCTTTGATCTGCGTGGAAAGTGTGGGCTGCGATAAATGCAGTGATTCTGCTGCTCTTACAATGCTTTGTTCTCTTGCAACGGCAAGGAAATATTGGAGTACACGCAATTCCATAGGCAGCATCCTTTCTTCTCTGAAGTTTATATATCCAGTATAGCATACATTTGAATAGGATTTAACTATTGAGCTTAATAAAATATAAGTATTTGTAATATTATTTACAGGTTGCTATGATTAAATTGTAGAATAGGAGTTGTGAAGGGGGAATGGTAAGTGACAGAAACACGACAGACAAGTAATAACATGGGTACAGCGGGGATACCGGGCCTGGTGCTGAAAACAGGAATCCCCCTGATGATTTCACTGCTGATCAATTCCCTTTACAATTTTGTGGATAGTATGTTTGTGGCGAGAATTTCAGAGGATGCCTTAACTGCCCTGTCTTTGGCCGCGCCCGTACAGATATTGATGTCTGCGATGGGGCTTGGAATTGCGGTAGGTTTAAATGCCGTGATTTCTAAGGCTCTGGGTGAGCAGGACAGAGAGAAAGTAAAGAGGACGGCTTCGGCCGCATTGGTGCTGGCATTTCTGGCGTGGGTACTGGTCGTTGTTTTGGAAGTTCTGGTTTTGAGGATATATTTCAGATGGCAGTCTGGCGGAAATGAGATCATTATGGATTATGGGATTCCTTATCTGCGTATCTGTATGATTGGTTCCCTGGGTATGATGGGGCAATGGGTGTTTGACCGCTTTGTCATGGCAAGCGGAAAGTCCTCATTATTTTTGTTCACCTTATCAGCCGCATCCATCACGAATTTGATTTTAGATCCGATCCTTATTTTTGGATACTTTGGGTTTCCGGAAATGGGAACAGCGGGTGCAGCTCTTGCCACGGTAATCGGACAATGGGCAGGATGTTTTGCAGGATATTTCATCAATCGCCGCTGGAACAGGGAAATCCCGATTCATTTTACCACTAAGGCAGATAAACACTGTATCGCGGCTATTTTGAAAGTAGGAGTACCGAGCACATTGGTACAGGCGGTTTCTTCGGTATTGGCAGTCTATGTAAATTCTGTTCTGATGGCTGTTACGCCTACGGCGGTCGCCGTCTATGGAGCCTGTGTAAAAATTCAGGGCCTTGTAACGGTAGGAGTAAATGGTATGGGAAGTGGTTTGATTCCCATTGTTGCATATAATTATGGAGCAAAGAAACCCAGAAGAATCTATCAGAGCTGCCGATGGGCAATGCTGTATTCTGTTGCCTTTTACAGTATATTCTTTCTGATCATGGAGATTGCACCGGAGCAGGTGCTGCTTTTATTTGATGCTTCCGAAGAAATGCTTGCCATTGGTGTCATGGCACTTCGGATCATGGCGGTGAGCTATCTTCTCTCTAATGTCTGTCTCACCTATTCGGCAGCATTTCAGGGATTAAGTATGGGCGTACAGAGTATGTTGTTGACACTCAGCAGGCAGGTGGTTTTACCAGTTGTATTCATTGCGGTTTTATCCAGATTCGGAAAGCTGTCATTGATCTGGATGGCATTTGTACTGGCAGAAGCAGTGGTAATCCCGTTTGGTTTGTTCTTCTGGAGAAAAGAGTCCGGGAAAGTATTGAAGTTATAATGGACGGCCTGCAGAGCATAGTTTGTACTGTGGGGCAGAATTCTTTTATACCCTCTCAAAACGGCCCCAAATTTCCGTGTGGTGAGGAGGTGCAGAAAGTGACTGGCGAACAGAAAGAAAAAATAGTCCGTTTCCGCAGGATGGGGCGGAGCTATGCTGAGATCGGAAAAGAAATCGGTGTTTCCAAAGACACTGTTAAAAGTTTCTGCCGCAGGAATAAACTCACTTCTGCGGAACTTCTGGTTATTGATGATACTGACCGCTGCCGGGAATGCGGTGCGGAAATAGAACAGCGGCCCAAAAGGAAAAAAGGATATTCTGCTGTAAAGCCTGCCGGGAGAAATGGTGGACGGAGCATCCCGGCCAGATCAGGCAGAAGGCGGTCTATGAATTCATTTGCGCCGGGTGTGGGAAACCATTCACGGCCTATGGGAACCGCAATCGGAAATACTGCTCCCACGAATGCTATATCCGGGACAGATTCGGGGGGCAAGGTTGTGACTGTGGCGAGCGTTTTGAAAAGAAGATGCTATGAATGTACTTGACAAACTCCTTCGCTCTCAATTTCACATATTCAGCTATGTTAATAAAATAATAGCAGCTTATATAAATTCTTTTGTTACCTGTATTGGCTCGATAAATCTAACTTTATTTTAGTTGCGCTCCATAAATCCTATGATTGAAAAAATCAATCCTACAACTCCAATTCCGATAGTGAGTAGTTCCATTCCTGATGAACAGAGAGAAATAACGATAGCAAAGAGCAGTATTGCGATACCTAATCCGATTTTTTTCATTGTGAATCCTCCTTGTATATTCCGAAATTATAACATAGCATATCCAGTAGCAGAGTGCAAAAAGTTTCTGTACCTGTTATTTTTGAAGGAGGGATTTCTTATGGCTTACGGGAAATCCGGCTGCTGTCCATCATGTGCCAGCCATTTACACTCTGTTACGTCCATATGCGAGAACACTGCCTTAAATGATGAATCTTCCGGACTGCACGCATATACTCCAAAGGAAATTTCTTCAACGGCATCCCACATATGGCATACACGCATCTGGGAAAAATGAATACCGTCGTCAGAACATTCGATACAGAAATCATCCTCTCTCCGGCTTAAGCGATACCACATGGATTTAACGGACGCCTGAATCGCTGTAGTAGCCCAGTCGGAATATCCGTGATTGGTTACAACACTGCCTAAGTGCTGAAATTTGCTATTTTCATATTCAATAGAGCCTTTCAGCCAATTATCGCTGTTAAGATACATCACAACTCCGCACTGATCAAACCTGTGCTTACTTTCAAACTCGGTTTTGACGACGAAAGAAAAATACTTTTCCAATGTCCTCATCTGTAATACGGGTGCATTATCGTTCCTGAAATGATAATATGTTCTCTGACATAAATCTGTATATGGTTTTGTTATGATTTCAATCTTGTTGTCTGTAATATCATAACTGTTTGGTTCTCTTGTCCATTTCAATTTTTTAATATCAAACATCAGTGCTCGTCCTATGCTGATTACGATTTTCCAAATTCATCATACCATAATAATAGCAATAATTCTACTGGCGGTTTTCACATTTGAACCCCCTTGGAGGCAAAATAAAAAAGTATGGGGAAAATAGAATTGTATCAAAATAGGCGATTAGATAGACCAGGGCATCTCCGGTTATTGCGAAAACCGACCGCAGTTTCAGAAAATGCTGGAGCGGGCAAGAGTAGGAGAGATTGACATGATCATTATCAAGTCCATTTCCCGATTCGCAAGGAATACATTGGACTGCCTGAACTATGTACGAGAGCTGAAGAACCTGGGCATTGGGATTATCTTTGAAAAAAATCACATCTGACGGAGATGGATACAGATTTCATGCTGAAGATGCTGGATCACATCAAGGTTTTTGAGGATGGGACGCTGCTGGTGGTGTTCCTGGATGGAACGGAGATTGAATGTAAAAATGAAAAGGAGTAAGAAAAGACGCCGATTGGGAGGTGCGATTCCTGATCGGCTTTTTTTCTTACTCTTTTTCCGGATAGTAAAATGTAGGTGGATGTGGTACAATATCTGTATTCAGATTGAGGAAGAGAGTATAAAAATGGCTGATGAGAATTTGTCGGTTGTAAAAGAGGATAATCTCGGTGCGGATGAGCCGGAGTATATTGTTCATGGCGAGGACAGCATGGTGAAATTTAATGCGTTCCAAAGAAAATTCTTGCTATTATAGCGGAAGATTCTTCAGCTACCATGAGCGCTATAGCAGAAAAGTTAAATGTAACAAAGCGAACCGTGGAGCGTGTTATTAGGCGATTAAGAGAAAAGAATAAGCTTGAACGCATTGGTGGCAAGCGTTACGGTCGTTGGAAAATTCATGAACAAACCCTATCGAATTTGGTGGGTTTAGATGGAGTTCGGACAGCGGCAATTCAAGGTTGACACTGTCGCAATGCTTTCCCACAAATAAATCAGCAACAATATGCCAAGAAGACGCACAGGAGAACATGGATGCGAGATTACATTTCAAAGGAGCCCATTGACAAAGGCTGGTCCAGTGATAAAAAATACTGCGTTACCGACGAAAACGGCACGCGGTATCTTTTGCGTGTTTCTGATATTGCGCAGTATGATAGAAAACGGTCTGAATTCAATAGAATGAAACAGCTCGCCGCTTCTGGGGTACCGATGTGTGAGCCAATCGAGTTTGGCATCTGTGAGGACGGCGTTTATTCGATCCAGAGTTGGATTGACGGCGAAGATGCCGAGCAGGTTATCTCCGGCTATTCCGACACAGAACAGTATGTCTACGGTCTTGAAGCGGGACGCATTCTTCGCAGGATCCATTCCATACCAGCCCCTGCATCACAGGAAGAGTGGGGACCGCGTTTTAATCGGAAGCTGGACGATAAAATCAAAAAGTACAGTGAATGCCCCATCAAGTACGAGAACGGCCAGGCGTTCATCGACTACATAAACGAGAACCGTCATCTGCTGAGACACAGGCCGCAGGTCTATCAGCACGGCGACTACCATATCGGGAATATGATGATCGACCGCAACGGTCAGCTTCACATCATCGACTTCAACCGTAATGATTACGGTGATCCGTGGGAGGAATTTAACCGCATTGTATGGTGCGCCCAGAAATCGCCTCTCTTTGCATCCGGTATGGTAAACGGGTACTTTGACGGTGAAGTGCCGATGGAATTTTGGAGGCTGCTCGCGCTTTATATTTCGAGCAATACGCTCGGATCCGTATCTTGGGCGATTCCGTTCGGGCAAGAGGAAGTGAACACCATGCTGGACCAGGCAAAAGAGGTGCTGTCCTGGTATGATCGTATGCGGAATCCCGTGCCGACATGGTATTTCAAAGGATATGATCCGCAATCGATTGACGGGGTGCCTTTCAAGCTGAAGTGATCTGCGACACCGCACGCGGGACAAGTGGCAGCTTGGCGACAAGCTCTTTGAAGTTGTGAAAAAGGCGGTGAGCGATGACAGAAACGGAAGGCAGCAGTCTATCCGATGGCTGAGAGAAGAATGGGAGGCAGCAAAAACAGAAGATGGGAGGCCTATGAATCGACAGGATGTATTTGACTATGTGAAAACAAAATACGGCACGGATCCGGACTATCCCTGGTTCGACGCGAACGCCGTCCTGCGGCACAAGAGCAACAGCAAGTGGTACGGCCTGGTGATGGAAGTCGGGCGCGGCAAGCTGGGGCTTCTGGGCGATGGCATGGTGGATGCCGTCACTGTGAAATGTGATCCGATGCTGGGCGGCATGCTGCGGATGCGGGAAGGATTTCACCCGGCGTATCACATGAACAAGGAGCAGTGGCTCACCATTCGGCTGGATGGCAGCGTGCCGGGTGAGGAGATAAAAAAGCTGATTGATTTCAGCTATGATCTGACAGCAGCAAAAAAGAAAAGCAAGAAAAAATAGACGAGGAGGATTTGACAATGAGAAAGAATTTTGGAGCAAAACCGTGGACGTATCCGCAGCCGGTCTTTATAATCGGGAGCTACGACGAGGATGACAGGGCCAATGCGATGAATGCGGCCTGGGGCGGCATCAGCTGTGATACGGAGCTGTGCATGTGCATCAGCGCCGGCCATAAGACGACGAAGAATATTCTGGCGAGGAAAGCGTTCACCGTGAGCATGGCTACGGCAGAGCAGATGGCTGCCTGTGATTACGTCGGCATCGTATCCGGCAACAACGCGCAGGACAAGATGGAAAAGGCGGGCTTCCATACCACAAAGGCTGAATATGTGGACGCGCCGCTCATCGAGGAGCTGCCGATGACGCTGGAGTGCAGGCTGATCAGCTACGATCCGGAAAGCTGTCACCTCTTCGGCGAGATCGTCAATGTGAGCGCCGATGAGCGCATTCTCACGGACGGGAAAATTGACGTGAGGAAGCTGGCCCCGATTACCTTTGATCCGGTGGGGAATGCTTACCATGTGATCGGCGAGAAGGTGGGCAATGCGTTCCGGGACGGAGCGAAGCTCAAGTAGGGATATGGAATATGGCAGGTGATGCCTGCGCGGGCAGATTGCCTGAGACCGTGTAAAAATGGAGGAGACAAATGCATATACGAAAGGCAACGACACAGGATCTTTCCAGAATTGCAGAGATTTTGGTATTTGTGAGACGGATCACGTTCCGGCCCATCTTCAAAAACGATGCGTATTCCTTTGGCGAGCTGCAGGTACTGTCTGTGGCCGAGGAGTATGCAGCGCCGGGGATGCTGGAGCATATCTGGGTTTATGACGATGGGATTGTCAAGGGGCTGATCCATGTGGAGGATGAGGAGATCAAGAAACTGTATGTGGATTGTTTTTTCCAGAATCAGGGCATCGGAGCAGAGTTGATTGAATTTGCGAAGACCAACGCTTCCGCGAGGTTTTTGTGGGCGGTAGAAAAGAATACCGCCGCGATTCGCTTCTATGAGGCACACGGCTTTCACAGAACGGGCAGGAGAGAATTCGAGGAGGGGACTACAGAGTATCTGGTACTGCTGGAACGGGAAATTGAGGGTTTGCGATCCTGAGAGATGACACCTGCGGAGGCGGTGGATTTCCTGCAGAAAAAAAGAGAGCAGCGAGGTGATATAGAGTGAGGAAAGACCCATTTCAGGAATATATAAAAGGGTCCGAACCGACAAAGCGGGACAAATGGTATGCATGGCATACGGCCATTGGTCTGCAGGCGGTCGATGGGCTGAAGACGTCAGAATATCTGGTGCATACTGCTGTTCGTAATATCGAGGGCGAGATATCCTTTGAGGAGGTAAATGCGCTTTTGCAGACCTATTACGAGGAAAATCCTGCTCGCGATACGAAAGATCGCACCGAGGAGGCTGACAAGGTCTCTGCCAGAATCGCTGCACTTTTGTCGGAGCGAGCCTTCAGCTTTACGCCGAATGAGTATCTTTCCATTCACAGAAAGTTGTTCACCGGCATCTACTCCCATGCAGGCTGTATTCGGGATTATAATATTACGAAGAAGGAATGGGTGCTCGGCGGGGCGACAGTGCTTTATGGCAGCGCAACAGAGCTGCGGGCGACTCTGGACTACGATTTTTCCGAAGAGAAAAAGTTCTCCTATCGAAATCTCTCAATGGATGAGATTATTCATCACCTTGCGCTGTTCGTTTCAAGGCTGTGGCAGATTCACATGTTCGGTGAGGGCAATACCAGAACGACAGCCGTGTTTTTTATCAAGTATCTGCACACATTGGGATTTGATGTGACAAATGACAGTTTTGCTGAGAATGCGTGGTACTTTCGGAATTCTCTTGTCAGGGCGAATTACAATGATCTGAAAAACGGGATTCATGAGACGACGGAGTACCTGGAATTGTTTTTGCGCAATCTGCTGTTGAATGAGAATCATCCGCTTCATAACCGGACATTGCACATCAGCGGTACATTCAAGGAAACTGGAAAAACGGATATTGGGACGGCAAAACCGGACATTGAAATGGCAAAACCGGACATTGAAACGGCGAAATCGAACATTGACTCTGCGAAAGCGGATATTGAAAAAATGTTTCAACCGAAAACGGCAGGTCATATTCTCAGATTGCGTGAGACATTTTCGAAACAAGCAATCTTTGGGCGTTCGGATGTGATGGAAGTAATTGATATAAAGCCGTCCAGGGCGTCTGAGCTTCTGCGGGAGATGGCAGCGCGCGGGGTTATTGAGCCGGTTTTTGGACATGGAAAAGGGAAATATCGTTTCTGCCAGAAAAAAGTATTTGGCTGACGCGCGGAAAAAAGAAGGATAATCACAGCGAACATGACATCTAGCTGTCGTGTCCGCTGTGGTAAGATGACTCTGATAGCATTGAGTTTGAAAGGAGTCCGGAAGATGGCATTTGACTATAAGAAGGAGTACAAAGAATTTTACCTGCCGAAGAATCACCCGGAGATTGTGGAGATTCCGGAGATGAACTTTATCGCAGTGCGGGGCAAGGGCGATCCCAACGAGGAAGGCGGAGCGTATAAGGAGGCTATAGGGCTGCTTTACGGAATCGCTTTTACGATCAAGATGAGTAAAAAGGGGAGCCACAGGATTGACGGCTACTTTGACTACGTGGTGCCGCCGCTGGAGGGATTCTGGTGGCAGGAGGACAAGATGCAGGCGAGCGTAGAGCGGTCCGGCGCGGCGCAGGTGAGTGCTGCGCAGGCGAGCGTGGTGCAGTCCGGCATCGCGCAGGAGAGCGCTGCGCAGGCGAGCGTGGAGCGGTCCGGCATCACACAGGATAGCGCTGCGCAGGCGAGCGTGGAGCGGTTCGGCGTCACACAGGATAGCACTGCACAGGCGAGCGTGGAGCAGTCCGACGCCGCACAGACGGGGGCGGTGCAGCCGGGCATCGGAGAGCAGCGCGCGTGGGGAATTGATTACAGCCGGAAGCAGGACTTCTGCTGGATTTCGGTGATCCGTCTGCCGGACTTTGTGACGGAGGAGGACTTCCGGTGGGCGGTCGCGGAGGCAGAGCGGAAGAAGCAGCAGGATTACTCCAAGGTAGAGTATCTGACGATAAAGGAGGGCCTGTGTGTCCAGTGTATGCACATAGGATCCTACGATGCAGAGCCGGCCACGGTGGCGCTGATGGATAAATTTCTTCAGGAAAACGGATACGAGAATGATTTTTCCGCGGAGCGGCTGCACCACGAGATCTACCTCTCGGATGCGAGGCGCGTGGCGCCGGAGAGGCGCAAGACGGTGATTCGGCACCCCGTAAAGAGACCGGAGTAGCAGTTCGTGGAAATGCTGTGCGAGTATCTGATCGTAGCGTGTATCGACTTCCGGCGCATCCGGAAGATTTCGATGGAGGAAGCACTGAAGAATATGGAGTGAGCATATGCAGAACGGAAAGAGGCATTGTGGACTATGGAATGACTGTGCGCAGAGCCGGAAGAGTGCTGAAGAATGCGGAATGCGTATGTGCAGAACTGGCGGAGGCACTGAATTACAGGAAAGAATCATATGCTAAGCCTGGGAGGGATGCCGAGAACTGCAAGGCAGGTACAAGTGCTGATATCAGTTGTAGCTGTCTGCAGTTTAACAATGCCCTCTCAGGCTTTTTTACGATTCCGGTAAACACTGGGTTGAGAGAATTTCTCTCAGACAAAGTTAGATCTCATCACAGAATATCGATGTACTCGCCGCTCAGCGCCTTGTTCATGCTGCGCACCGCGCAGAACTTGCCGCACATGGAGCAGCTGTCCTCGTGCTCGGGGGCGCGGTCCTCGCGGATGTGTCTGGCGGTTTCGGGGTCGATGGAGCACTCCCACTGCTTCTCCCAGTCGAAGGTCCTCCTGGCGTCGGCCATCGCGTCGTCGAGGTCGCGCGCGTGGGGGACTTTCTTTGCGATGTCCGCCGCATGCGCTGCGATCCGGGAGGCGATGATGCCCTGCTTGACGTCATCGACGTTCGGGAGCGCCAGGTGCTCGGCCGGGGTCACGTAGCAGAGGAAGGCCGCACCCGAGGCGGCCGCGATGGCGCCGCCGATCGCCGCGGTGATGTGGTCGTAGCCGGGCGCGATGTCGGTGACGATGGGGCCGAGCACGTAGAAGGGCGCACCCATGCACAGCGTCTGCTGCAGCTTCATGTTGGCTTCAATCTGATCCATCGGCATATGCCCCGGGCCCTCGACCATGACCTGCACATCCTTCGCCCAGGCCCGCTTGGTCAGCTCGCCTAGGCGGACGAGCTCCTCGATTTGGCAGACATCGCTTGCGTCGGCGAGACAGCCGGGACGGCAGGCGTCGCCGAGCGAGATGGTCACATCGTACGCACGGCAGATGTCGAGGATCTCGTCAAAGTATTCGTAGAAGGGGTTCTCCTCGCCGGTCATGCTCATCCACGCGAACACGAGCGAACCGCCGCGGGAGACGATGTTCATCTTTCGCTTGTGCAGCCGGATCTGCTCGATCGTCTTGCGCGTGATGCCGCAGTGGAGCGTGACAAAGTCCACACCGTCCTCGGCGTGGAGCCGGATCACGTCGATGAAATCTTTTGCCGTGAGCGTCGCGAGGTCCCGCTGGTAGTGGATCACGCTGTCGTAGACCGGGACGGTCCCGATCATGGCGGGGCATTCGCTCGTCAGCTTCCGGCGGAAAGGCTGCGTGTCCCCGTGCGAGGAGAGATCCATGATCGCCTCCGCGCCCATGTCGACGGCGGCGAGGACCTTCTGCAGCTCGACGTCGTAGTCCTTGCAGTCCCTGGACACGCCGAGGTTGACGTTGATCTTGGTGCGGAGCATGGAGCCCACGCCGTTGGGGTCAAGGCAGGTGTGCAGGCGGTTGGCGCAGATGACGACCTGCCCCCGGGCGACAAGATCGCGGATCTCCTCTTCTGTGCGGGATTCCTTTGCCGCGACAGCCTTCATTTCAGGGGTGATGATGCCGCGCCTCGCGGCGTCCATCTGGGTTGTGTACGTTCTCATAGTATGTTCTCCTTTCTGATAGCAGTTGCGTTGCAGGCGCTGCGAGCCGGTCTGTGGACGTGAGTCAGTCTGCGGCTGCGAGTCGGTCTGCAGCTGTGAGCCGGTTCGCGGCTGCGAGCCGGTCTGTGGCTGCGAGCCGATCTACGGCTGCGAATCGGTCTATGGCTGCGAGCCGGTCTGCGGCCATGAGCCGTTTTCAGGGCAGCCCCGACCCGTTCATACCGTGCCGGTGATAGAGCCACGGCGGCCGCTCTGCCCTCCCTCTGCGGCGGATAAAGTGGCTGTCACAGAACCTCAGCGCTTCGGCCGAAAAAAGGAGGCATCGAATACGATACCTCCACGAAAGTCGAACTATGATTTCCTACGACGGCATTATCCGCATCAGGTATAAGGGTCGAAGGTCCCACCTTCCTCTCAGCCTGTCCTACAAGCTCCCCTGTTGATTCCACCCCATTATATACCGCGGATGGGGGAATTTCAAGGAAATTCTTCAGCGGTTCAGAGAATTGCGGCCCAGAGAATAAATGTATTCAGAGGGCGACATGTTTTCCGCCTTCTTGAAGAGCTTGCTGAAATAGTAGGGGTCGCTGTAGCCAAGCAGATCGGCGACTTCCTTGATTTTGCAGCCGTCTGCCAGCAGCTGCTTTGCCCTGGTCAGCTTTGCGCTTCTCACGTATTCGGAGAAGCTCATGGCACAGTGTTTTTTGAACAGCGTACTGATGTAGGCAGGGGATTTGTCGAACGCGTCGGCGACCTCCTGCAGGGACAGCGTCTGGTTTGAGTGGTTGTTGATGTAGTCCATGATGCTGGGAACCAGCCAGTTTTTGCTGTGCAGCAGATTTTCGTCGGCGCGGTTGGCGAGCGCATCCCGCAGCGCCGTGATCCAGCCGGCAGCATCCTCCAGATTCTTGATGCTGCGGATGGACTCCACGGGATCGAGGTACTCTCCGAACAGCTCGGGGGCGAACCCGTCCGTGTTCGGAAGCAGAATGCTGGTAAAGTAGAACAAACTGAAGCAGATGGACAGAATACTGCAAAGCGGGCATTCGGGGTGGACATACCGCTGGAGAATCTGGTCAAAAACGTGAGTGATGGCCTGGGAATCATATGCAGTAAAGGCATTTGTCAGGGTCTCCCGGTACTCGCACAGATGGAATTCCCCCGGATCCGCGACAGGAACATCCTTCTGCGCGAAATCGGAGAAATACAGAGGGGAGGCGTCCTGCTGGGAGTGCCGGCAGAGATCACGGCTTTTGGAGAAGGCGTCCGGGAGCTCGGCGGGGTCAGCGCAGAGAGGTCCCACACCGATGCGGGCCTTCTGGTTGGTGTAGCGGTGCAGCATATGGGAGGTGTACCGCAGGGCCTGGTCGAGCGTAGAGCGAATCTCGGAGGGGGAGCCGGAAGAGCCAAACAGACAGACAATGCCGTCTGCTTCCCAGAGAGTCACGTAGCAGGGAACATATTTTTTCATGCAGTCCTCGATCAGCTCGGCAGAACAGAGGGTGATGCGGATGGTATTTTCTTCTCTGCAAAGACCGGTCAGCCGAACGTACACAGCCCCGTACAGAGAACCGGAGATTCCGTTTGCCGCCAGCTCCGCTTTCAGGTCTATCTCCGCCTGCTCTGAGAAAAAATGGTTGAGCAATTTGTCAAAAAACAACGCCTTTGCGTTCCAATGGTCAGAGCGGACGTTCAGAGCGGAGGATTTTTCCGAGAAGGGCAGCGTCTTTTCCTGCACCTTCAGGATGGCCTTTTGGAGCGCCGTGTTCAGAATCTCCTCGTTCACCTCGATTTTTGTGATAAAGTCTGATACGTCCAGTCGGATGGCAGCCTGGGCATAGGAAAAGTCATCATAATTCGTCAGAATGATAAAGACAGGCAGGTGGCCGCCCTCCTGGCGGATACGCGAGATGAGGTCAAGTCCGTCGATGTTGGGCATCGAGATGTCCAGGAGAACAATGTCAGGCGTCTGTTCTTTGATCAGGGCGAGGGCATCATTTCCGGTGTTCACAAAGTCACAGGGAACGAGGGACAGCTCCTTGTAATGGACGAGAGAGTGCAGTCCCAGCTGAATGAGCGGTTCATCGTCGATAATGGCTAACTTATACACGTTGTGTCCTCCTTTGATCCGGAAATTTGATTGTCACCAGGGTGTATTCGCCCGGCTCGCTTTCGATGGAGAGGCCGTAATCATTGCCGTACTCCAGTTTCAGGCGCTGGTCGATGTTCTTGATTCCGATTTTATTCAGAGCATGCGTCTGGGTTTCATCGCGGGTAAAAAGCGCCTCAATCTGTTCCGGCGTCATTCCTGTGCCGTTATCATAGATCTGTGCGATGACGGCGCCGTTTTCTGAGTGAATCGAGAGACGGATGACACCGAATTTGCCGCTGGATGCAATTCCGTGAAAGATTGCGTTCTCAATGATCGGCTGGAAGGTAAATTTCATCATACAGGCGTCGTACAGGGCAGGATCCGCAATGTGTTCTTCGTAGGTGAAGATATCCTTGTAGCGGTATCGCTGGATGGTAATGTAGTCGTTGAGCACCAGGAGCTCCTGGCGGAGCGTGATGAATACCTCGGTTCGGATTACGTTGCGGAACAGGTTCGACAGCGCGACCGCCATCGTGCTGATCCCGTGGGAATTCTGGATATCAGCCATCCACTTGATTGTGTTGAGACTGTTGCTGATAAAATGCGGATTGATCTGGTATTGCAGCACCTTGAATTCCAGATCTTTTTTTGCCCGCTCTGCCAGGAGGCTTTCCGCAAAGGAGGTGTGGAGCTTTTCGCGCAGGCTCTCAATCCCGGAGCTGATTTGAGTGAACTCTTCTGAGGAAGCTTCCACCGTGGAAGGAGTGGAGAGATCCTCCGCGATCTGCTCCATCTGCCGTGAAATTCTGTGTATCGGCTTGTTGACCCAGGAGTGGATCAGCAGCACAAGAAGCAGAAAGGTGACGGCCAGACTACATAAAATCAGCAGATAAGAGGGCATCAGGATGCCAAGCGGCATCTGTGAGGAATCCATGAGGCGGATGAGGCTCCAGCGCTCGGTGGACAGCGTGGAGACAACAGCATCGTAGGTTTTGTGTCCCAGCGAAGCAGTGGTCTTCCCGGTGGTTCCCATGACAAGCGTTTCCTCCGGCACAACGGGCGGAGCGGCGACAGGCACAAAAGTATGGTCAACGAGCTGGTAATAAAAATCGTTTATCCTGAAATAGAGAAACCGGTCATCTAGGGAGGAAAAACGCTCGGTCTTTTCTGAGATCAGAGAAGGACTGATGGACAGATACAGGAGTCCGGCAGAATTTCTCCGGGAATCAGAGACAGAACGCGCAAGCGGAATCGCCTGCACCGGGGTATCATAATAGCACAGCGGCTCATCCACGATGCCGGATGCGCCAAGGGCGGTGCTGCAAAGAAGCGTATCGAGATACGGCAATGCCCGGAGACGGATGTTGTCGTCAGGCATACCGTTCAGAGTCCCTGTGGTGACAATCGCCGTTTCTGCGGAGGCGAGCATCAGCTTGTTCACATACGGGTGCAGAGAGGCAAGCTGAAGCTGATTGTGCAGCGTCTTATTCAGTTCAATGGAGGCCGCCCCGACGGGGTGATCGCTTGCGAGGAGCTTCTTTATGGAGGTTTCGTTTGAAATAAAGTACAGAATTTTCTTAATAGAGCAAATGTCCAGATCCAGTTGATCGGAAACCTGCTCCAGTTCATGGGAAATCATTTCCGTCTGCTCTTTCATAAAGATGCTCCTGGAATCCCGGTATAGAATGACAAATAAGAGAAAAGAGAGCGTAAAAATCAAAAAGAAGCATACAGAGATGAGACGAAATTTTAATGTATGCCAGAATTTCATAAATAATCTGCCTCCTTAAAGCGACCGTTCAAATCATATAAAATATTTCCTAAAACACAAAATTTTTCAAAATAGAATGAAAATTATTTCCTGAATATAGTAATATAAAACATTCCAAAAGTAAATGATTTTTTGTAAAATTATCACATCAGATAAAGAAAAGCAAACAGATATTGGTAAAAATTAACAAAAGGAGGAAAAAACGTATGAAAAAAGCAACGAAGATCATGGGAGCTTGTCTTTGCAGCATGATGGCGCTGATCGGGACCGGTCAGATGGCAAAAGCAGCGGATGAGGAGCCGGCCAAGCTGGTGGTGGCGACGTACCTGACGGAGTCTGACGGGCTGGAGACAAATATCTGGTACAAGTTTTCTCAGAAGTACACGGAGCTTCACCCGAATGTCACGTTTGAGATTTTTACGACCGATTCCGATTCTTATAACGACAAGGTGCTGACGATGCTGGCGGGCGGAGATCAGGTGGACATCTTCTGGCCGCACACGATCCCGAATTATGTGAATTTCATCAAGAATGGATACGTGCACGAGCTGAATTCATTTGCGGAGGCAGAAGGGATGGATCTGCACGAAGCGTTTGACGGGATGGAAGAGGCGATCACCTACGATGACGGGAAGATTTACGCGTATCCGTTTGCGCAGCATGTGTGGGGAATCTATTACAACAAGGATATTTTTGATGAGCTGGGCGTGGAGTATCCGCACAATGATATGACGTGGGAAGAGTACGGCGAACTGATGGAGAAGGTGACGTACGGGGAAGGCGCTTCCAAGGTGTACGGGGGACATTTCCAGGATTGGCCTGCCTGCGTGCAGAATATCGGCATAGCCAGCACAGTCCACACAGTGGTGGAGCCGGACGTGGACTACGCGTTCCTGAAGTACGCGTACGATATGGTGCTGGGCTGGCAGGATCAAGGGTATGTCATGGATTATGCCACGATTAATTCCAATAACCTGAGCTATCACAGTCTGTTTGTGAATCAGAATATCGCGACCATGTACATGGGCACCTGGGAGACGGCCAACCTGATCGGGACGGCGGAAAAAGGCGGGCTGGATTTTGAGTGGGGAGTCTGCAACGCCCCGTACAATGCGCAGGAGGGCGGCAAACCGGGCAACTGTGTCGGTACTGCAGAGCTGGTCTGCATGAACGCGAACACGAAGTATCCGCAGGAAGCGTATGATTTCCTGAAGTGGGTGGCGACGAGTGACGAGGCGGCTAAGATTGCCGTAGAAGCCGGAAATGCGCCGGTAAATGTAACGGATGAGGTTGTAAGCACGCTGATGAAGAGTCCGGGTGTCCCTGAGGAGATCGGCCAGATCTTTGAGAAGACGACGTTTGTTCTGGAGACGCCGATGGATGACGCAGCGCAGGATGCGGAGACGATTTTGAATGAGGAGCATTCTTTGATTATGACAGGCAATCTCTCCGTCGAGGAGGGTCTGGCGGAAGCTACGGATCGGATGGCAGAGGTGAGAGCGGAGTAGAGTGAAGGTTTGGAATCCTGTCAGTGCGAGAACGATCTGCTGACAGGATTCTTTTCTATCGAAAGGAAAGCGTGGTGGAGTAGATGGTGCAGACCTCAAACGGGTTGAGAGAAGGACGGCGGAGAATTCCGCGCAAATACAAAAAATGGCTGGTGGGATATTCGTTCCTGCTGCCGAATTTTCTTGGCTTCTGCCTTCTGGTGTTTTTGCCTTCTGTGTTTACGGTCATTATGTCCTTCTGTAATTGGACGGGAGCCGGATTTCAGGAGTTTGTCGGCCTGAAAAACTATACAAAAATGATACACAGCAGCAATTTCCGAATTGCGTTGAAAAATACGCTCCTGTATGCGGTGATTACCGTGCCGGTTATACTGAGCGGCGCTCTGTTGATTGCATCCGTTTTAAACCGGAAAATAAGGGCGAGGGGAATCTTCAGAGCGGTGTGCTTCTGGCCGTATGTGACCCCGGTGGTAGCGCTGGCTGCGGTGTGGAATATGCTGTTTAACCCGAATATGGGCCTGGTCAACTCGACCTTAGCGGCCATCGGAGTTCCGCTGGAGCTGATTCCGCGCTGGACCGCGTCGACCACGTGGTCTCTGCCGACGGTGATCTTGGCGCAGATCTGGAAAGGGCTGGGCTATTATATGGTCATTTTCCTGGCAGGGCTTCAGAGCATTCCGGGTGAGTATTATGAGGCGGCGAGGGTGGACGGGGCAAACGGGAGAGACTGTTTCTTTCATATTACGGTGCCGCTGCTGACCCCGACCATCTTTTATGTGCTGATCATGCTCTCGATCGACGCATTTCAGGTCTATGAGATCGTAGCGGTTATGACAGACGGAGGACCGGGACGCTCCTCTACCGTATTGGCCATGCACATTTATGACTCTGCGTTTGTGGAGAATAAGTTTGGCTATGCCTCAGCGGTGTCTATGATTCTCTTCCTTGTGGTGGCGCTGATTACGCTGATTCAGTTCCGCTGTGAGAAAAAATGGGTAAATTATTAGGAAAGGAGCGTCTGTAAAATGGGGAAAAAAGGAAAGAGATGGATCTTTAGTTTTCTGACCTACGGATTTTTGCTTCTGTGCTGTGTAGTCGCGCTGCTTCCCTTTGCATGGATGCTGACCTCCTCCTTCAAGGAAACGAACCAGGTGTTTACTTATCCCATGAGGTGGTTCCCTGAGACCTTCATTCTGGAGAATTATTCCCAGATTTTCAAGAAAATTCCGTTTGCGCTCTATATTGGAAACACGGTGAAGGTAACTGCGGCGACTGTGTTTGTCCTTGTGCTGACCAGCACGTTTGCGGCGTACGGATTTTCTAAGATGGAGTTTCCGGGGCGGAATGCGATCTTCTTCGCCTATATCGCGACGATTGCGATTCCGTGGCATGCGCGGATGATCCCGCAGTACATGATTATGAGGATGCTGCACCTGACCAATTCCCACCTGGGGCTGGTGATTCTCTTTGGCTTTGCGCCGTTCGGTGTGTTTTTGGTGCGCCAGTTTTATACACAGATTCCGGACGAACTGTGCGAGGCGGCCCGGATTGACGGGATGAGCGAGTACGGCATCTACAGCAGGATCATGCTGCCGCTCTCCAAGCCGGTCGTGGCGACCCTCGTCATTTTTTCCTTTGTGAGTACGTGGAATGATTATCTGGGATCGCTGATCTACATCAGCTCGGATACCAAGAAGCTGATACAGACAGGGCTGAAGCTGTTCATAACGACGTTTAGCGCGGATTATGCCATGATTATGACAGGGTGTGTCATCTCCCTGATTCCTGTATTTTTCATCTTTCTGTTTGCGCAGAGATATTTTATCGAGGGAATTGCCACCAGTGGATTAAAAGGATAATGAACGAATGGGAGGAATTATGTGATGAAAAAAAGTAAGCTGTATCTGAACCGGAATTTTATCATTGACAGAGTGGACCGTCGTCTCTTCAGCTCCTTTCTGGAAAACGGGGAGATGGTAGACGGGCTGATGTACGCTCCGGATCATCCGTCGGCAAACGAGGACGGGATGAGGCAGGACGTGATTGATTTGCTGAAGGAGCTGCATATCCCGATGCTGCGTGTCAGCGGCAATCACAATTCCAGCTACGACTGGAAGGACGGCATCGGACCGAGAGAGGAGCGTGTCCCGCGTCTGGACTGTGCGTGGGGAAGGCTCGATCACAATAAAGTGGGATTGGATGAGTATGACCGGTGGGCGAAGGCGATCGGAGCCGAAGTAATGCCGTGTGTGAATCTGGGGACGGGGACTCCCTCGGATGCCCGCGATATGATGGAGTATACCAACCATCCGGGCGGAAGCCGCTACAGCAATCTGAGGATTCAGCACGGACACCCTGAGCCATACAACTACAAGCTGTGGTGTCTGGGAAATGAGCTGGACGGACATTGGCAGATGGGGTATCAGCCGATTGAGTGTTATCCGCTGAAGGCGGAGCAGGCGGCCAGAATGATGAAGGTCATTGATCCGGAGGCAAAGCTGGTGGCTGTGGGCAGTTCCACGAGCGGAATGCCTACCTTTATAGAGTGGGAGTACCGGACCTTAATGCAGGCGCCGGAATTGTTTGACTATGTGGCGATTCACACGTATTATGGGAATCATGATGACGCACCGCAGGATTTTCTCTCCCAGACCATAGACCTGGATTTCTTTATCCGCGGCGTGGTGGGTGTGTTTGAGTCAGTGGAGGCGAAGATGCGCCTGGACAAGAAGTTTTACGTGTCCGTGGACGAGTGGAACGTGTCCCGCCATGCGACGTATAACTTCCCTTACCATACGTACAATGAGGAGCGGCTGGCGATCTTCCCTCCGTACAGCATGCTGGACGTGCTGATGGTGGCGCAGCAGCTCATGACGATGATCAACCACTGTGACAGGGTAAAAATAGCCTGCCTGTCGCTGATTACCAGTCTGGTGTGGGATCGGACAACGGAGTACCATGCGTTGAAGACAGCGGTCTACTATCCGTTCCAGATTATGAATGCGCTGTCGGATGGGTACGCGCTGCGCCAGACGCTGCAGACAGAATACTATGCAAGCAAATATTATGCGTCTGTCCCGATGGTGGAGACGGCCTCCATTTTAAATGAGAACGGAGATATTACGGTGTTTGCCGTGAACCGGGATACGGATGAGAGCATGGAGCTGGAGATTGCCCTGAGCGATTTCGGGACGGAGCTGGAGATTGCGAGACATATCGTGATGCAGCATGAGAATCCTGAGGCGGTAAACACGGTGGAGGATCCGTGGCAGGTGGTGCCGCGGGAGGAGAAGGCGCCGTCATCCGGCACGACGGTGATTTTGGAGCCGCTGTCCTTCCACGCGATCGTCATCCATGTCGGGCAGGCGGCGAAGGATGGAGCGGACTACGGGAAGCTTCAGGAGGCGGGAAGACCGACGCCGTACATTTCCCCGATAATAGGCTCCTTTTAAGCAGCTCTGATGGGAGGATTCTGTGTGAAAATGGAAAAAGAGAAAAAACGCATGACCCTGCTGACGCTCGCAATCCCGATCCTGCTGGAACAGATTCTGCGGTCGCTGATGGGGACGGTGAACACCTTTATGCTGAGCCGGTTTTCGGATGAGGCATCTGCGGCGGTCGGAGTGGCGAATCAGATTTTAAACGTAGTCATTATCGCCTCGACGATGCTGGCCTCCGGGGCGGCTGTGGTGGTCAATCAGAATTTAGGAGCCGGAAAAAAGCGGGAGGCAGCGCAGATTACCATGAACAGCATCTCAGTCAGCGCGGTGATCGGCTTTGCACTGAGTCTGTTTACGGTGAGCCTTTCCGGGCGGCTCGTGAGAATGATGGGCCTGGAGGAGAATCTGATCGGGGACGCCGCGGTGTATCTGCGGATCGTGGGGGTATCCTGCGTGATTCAATTTGTCTCCGCCATGATCGCCACTCATTTCCGGTGCCGCGGCAAGGCGCAGGTGTCTATGCTGGTGATCGCGTTCAACAACGCGGTGAACCTTCTGGGCTCTTTTCTGGTAATAGAGGGGAAACTTCCGGTCACGGGAGTGGCGGGGATCGCCTGTGTCCGCCTGTTCAGCGAGGCGATGGGCTTGCTGCTGATCGGCGGTTTGTTCGCCAGACAGGAGTGGGACCTGCGCAGAGGAGACTTGCTCCACATCAAGGGAGAGTATCTGAAGCAGATTGTCAGCCTTGGCTTCATGTCAGGGATGGAAGGGGTCTCCTTTACCCTGGCGCAGCTTGTGACAACGCGGTTTATCACGGCGCTGCCTACCGCAGTGCTGTCCGCCAAGGTGTATACACAGACCATCAACAACTATACGTATATGGCCGGCTTGTCCATCGGACAGGCGGCGCAGATTCTTGCCGGCCACATGATCGGGGCGGGCAAGACGGAGGAGGTATACCGCTTCATCCGAAAGAGCTGGCTGTACATTTTCCTGTGCAATCTGGCCTTCAGCGGAGGATTCTTCCTGTGCTCCTCCAGACTCGTCGGGTTGTTTACGGACTCTGCAGAGATCAGGGACATCGCGCGCATGCTGTTCTTTATTGACATCTTTATCTGCGCCGGGCGCTCGCTGAACCATTCCTTCAACTACGGCCTGCGCAGCGCAGGGTACGTATTCTGGCCGATGGTGATTGCGAATACGTCCATATGGATCGTCAGCGTGGGGATGGGCTATGTGCTGACGGTGCCGCTTGGATTTGGCATTGTCGGCCTGTGGGCAGCGCAGTCCGCAGATGAGTGGTTCAGAGGGTTGTGTGCGATGATGCTATGGCTGAAAAAGAAGTGGGTCGCTTCTGTGATAGTAAAGAGAGAGAGCTGACCATCGGCCCGGGCCAAAGCGGATACATACAGAGATTGGCAGGGCAATTAAGAATGTGGTGTTGCGAAACCATCGGCAGCTGCAGTTACCGGTACAGGACCAATCGGGTCAAGGCCGGTAACTGTGGCTGCTGGTGTTTTGTGACATTTTACGTTCGTTATAAAAACGGAGGAGATCTGGTTTGTGTTGACCGCTTGTCTCGCGCCGGGATTCATGGTAAGATGAAAAAAATATCACGGTGTGAGGAGTGGACAGGAGGCAGAGCGCATGGAGCTGGGGATTGCGATTTGTGATGATGCGGAGGTGGACAGGCAGTATCTGGCCGGGCTGGTCGGGCGCTGGGCCAGGGGCAGAGGCCACATGGCGCGGGTTTCGTGCTTTCCGAGTGCGGAGCATTTTCTGTTCTGCTATGCGCAGGAGAGCGATTGCGATATTCTGCTGCTGGACATCGAGATGGGCGACATGGACGGCGTGACGATGGCGAGAAAGCTGCGGGCAGAAAACGATACGGTGCAGATCGTGTTCATCACGGGGTACTCGGACTATATTTCCGAGGGCTACGATGTGGCGGCGCTCCACTACCTGATGAAGCCGGTGCGCGAGGAGAAGCTCTTTGAGGTGCTGGACCGGGCGGCGGAGAAGGTGAAGCGGGACGAGCGGGTCCTGTGCCTTGACGTCGGCGGGGAGATGGTTCGCGTGCCCGTCTGCCAGATCCGGTACGCCGAGGTGTTCGGGAACTATGTGACTGTGCACGGGCGAGAGGCGTACACGGTGAAGATGACGCTCGGGTATCTCGAGGAGCAGCTGGATGGCCGCTTTTACCGGGTGGGAAGGTCCGCGATCGTGAACCTGACGCAGATTAGCCGGGTGACGAAGTCGGAGATCCGGCTGTACGACGGCAGCACGATTCCGCTCCCCCGCGGCGCGTACGAGAGAGTGAACCGGGCGATCATTAATCTGACGTGAGCATAGAAAAAATTCTTGCAGCGCTGGCACTATTGGCGTTGAAAATGGTTTTGATGTGGGGTGAAACAAGGGTTCAGATCAAAAGCTGCAGAAAACCATTGCAGGAATAGTAGGGAAGGAAGCGAAAAGCGGACTGAGCAATGATGTCCGATGTGGACTTTTCAGGGAGGATGTGAGAAAAACTTGGGCTTTTTTACGAGAAAACTGGACCGCCAGATCGCCGGATACCAGAGGGAACTGATCGAGACCCATTACCGGGAGGTGGACAATATGTACCGGCAGATCCGGGGCTGGCGGCATGACTACCGGAATCATATCCAGACGATGAAGGCGTATGCGGCGGCCGGCGACTGGGAGGCGATCCGGGAGTATCTCGATCTTCTGGACGAGGATCTGACCACCGTCGATACGGTGATCAAGACGGGCAATCCCATGACGGATGCGATTCTAAATTCGAAGATCTCACTCGCCAGGGCCAGGGAGATTCCGGTCAAGGTGGACGCGCATATCCCGGTGAAGCTGAAATCCTCGGAGATCGACCTGTGCTGCATCATCGGGAACCTGTTCGACAACGCGATCGAGGCGAGCGTGAAGCTGCCCCGGGAGCAGCGCATGATCCGCGTGTACATGGACATGAAGGGGACGCAGCTCTACATCTCCTTTACCAACTTCACGGCCGGGAAAAAGCTCCCGAAGGTGCGCGGGCTGTTCCGGAGCACGAAGGGAGAGGGGCACGGTCTGGGCCTCATCCGCATGGACTCGATTGTGGAGCGGCAAAACGGCTATATCAGCAGAAACAGTGAGGATGGTGCGTTTACGACGGAGATTCTGCTGCCGCAGGTGTAGCACTGCCGGGATTTCGCCGGCGATTCCGCTCCGGAGACAGACGGCTGGTACAATAGGAGGCTCCTATTCGATTTCGCAGGGAGCAGTGATACAGTTCGTCCTCTCAAAAGAACAATTCATCCCCCGATTGCGCATCGGGGGCTTTTTTGTGGTATGCTGTCCGGGACGATGGAACAAGGGATGAAGGGAGGAGTTTGATTTGGAGGAGAGACGACAAAAACCAAGCTACAGTATAACGCAGTGTCTTGGCTACATGCTTGGCTCGGCAGCGAGGTGCGGGAGGCGACGGGTGCCGGTTGTCTGCCTGGTTTTGGCCTTGCTGCGCACCGGGCAGAGTCTGGTCGAGCTGTTCTTTGCGCCTGAGGTCCTGCGGCAGGTGGAGACGGGCGTGCCGCTTGGGCAGCTGCTGGCGGTTGTGGGGACATTTACCGTGCTGCTGGTGTTGTTTGCGGGGGCGATCCGCTACGTACATATCAACACGCTGTTTAGCCGCGTCGACGTGCGCGTGCGGGTCCTCGGCGATATCAGCGACAAGGCCGGCGCGACCTCCTATATGAACACGCTGGATCCTGCGATGCAGAAGCTGCTGAAGGAAGCGCAGGATGCGACCTGCGGCAACTCTGAAGCCACAGAGCACATCTGGACGACGCTGACGGATCTCGTCAATCAACTGCTGGGGTTTGTCTGCTACCTGTTCCTCCTCAGAAACCTGAACGTGTGGCTCATTCTGGTGACGACAGCGACCTCTGTGGTCGGCTTCTTTGTCACGCTGCAGACACAGCGCTGGAATCACAGTCATCGCGGGGAAGCAGCGGGATATCAGAAGAAACTGATCTATCTGCTGGAGCAGGAGGAGTCGCTGAAGGCGGCGAAGGACATCCGGATGTTCGGACTGCGGGAATGGCTCGACGGCGTGTACGACCGTGTCCTCGCGTTGTACGAGGGCTATGTGGTCCGGCGGGAGCGGATTTATCTGATCGGCAATGCAGTGGATGTGGCGCTGTCTGTGGCGCGCAACGCGATCGCGTACGTAGTGCTGATCGGCATGGCGCTGGAGGGAGCGCTTTCGGCCTCGGAGTTTTTGCTCTACTTCACGGCCGTTTCCGGGTTCACCGCGTGGATCACCGGCATCTTGCAGCAGTGCGCGCAGCTGCACCGGGAATGCCTCGACATCTCCGGTGTATTGGAGTACCTGAACTGGCCCGAGCCCTTCCGGTTCGGGAGCGGCAGACCGATTCCGTGCCCGGAGGACGGCTGCGAGCTGGTGCTGGAGCACGTATCATTCCGCTATCCGGGGGCGGACGCTGACACGATCCATGAGCTGGATCTCACGATTCGTCCCGGGGAGAAACTCGCCATTGTAGGGCTGAACGGGGCGGGCAAGACGACGCTGGTCAAGCTGCTGTGCGGCCTGTTTGACCCCACCGACGGGCGCGTGCTGTTCAACGGTGTGGATGTGCGGGAGTTCGACCGACGGGAGTATTACCGCCTGTTCTCGGCAATCTTCCAGGAGTATGCCGAGCTGGATGTGACTGTGGCGGAAAATGTGGCGCAGGCCGTGGAGCGCTCAGCTTCTTGCGGGAAACATGTGGACAGGCGGAAGGCGAGCGGTGCGGATCGGGAGTGCCCGGCCTCCTGCGGGAAACATGCAGGCAGGAGACAGGCGAGCGGCGCGGATCAGGAGCCCCCGGCCTCCTGTGAAAAACATGTTGACCGGAAGCGCGTGGCGGCCTGCCTGGAGAAGGCCGGACTGACGGAGGCGGTCGCAAAGCTCGCGCAGGGGATGGACACGCACGTGGGCCGGAGGGTGTATCTGGACGGCGCGCAGTTCTCGGGAGGGCAGCTGCAGCGTCTGATGCTGGCACGCTCTCTCTACAAGGACGGCGCGGTGCTGCTGCTCGACGAGCCCACTGCGGCGCTGGATCCCATCGCGGAGAGCGAGCTGTATGAGCGGTACAGCGAGATGACGGCGGGGAGAACGGCTGTCTTCATATCGCACAGGCTGGCTTCGACCCGGTTCTGTGACCGCGTCCTGTTTCTGGAGAAGGGGCGCATCGCCGAGATGGGCACGCACGAGGAGCTGCTGTCCCTGGGCGGCGGCTATGCCGCGCTGTTCGAGGTGCAGAGCCGGTACTACCAGGAAGGGAGGGAATTTTGATGGAGCAAAAAGACAGAGGCAGTCTGAGGGAGAGCCGGCAGCTGCTTGTGCGGGTGTTTTTTCTGATCAATCATTATGCGCCCGGCCTCTGGCTGTCGATGACAGCGTGCGCGGTGCTGTCTGCTGTAACGCCCTATGTGACGGTGTTCTTCTCCGCCCGGGTGCTTGAGGAGCTGGCGGGAGCGCGCAGACCGGAGCAATTGTGGCGCTGGGTGATCGCGGCGGTGACGGTGACCGGAGCTCTGGCGCTGGTCACGGCTGTGGCCAGGCGGTGGAGAGATGGCCGCGTCAGTGTGCGTGAGGTGAACCACCAGCGGATCTACACCGACAAAATGCTGGACCTCGATTTCGCGGACCTGGAGAAGCAGGAGACCTGCGATCAGCTCTCGCAGATCCGGCAGAACGAGGGCTGGACCAGCCTTGGAATCTACAAGATTCCTGCCCTTTTTGAGGAGCTGCTGCAGCATGCGGCCGGGATCATCAGCGCCATCGTCCTGGTGGCCGGTCTGTTCTCGTCGCGCGTGCCTGCTAAGGGAGGCGCGTTTGACGTGCTGGACGGCCCGGCGGGGCTTCTGATTCTTCTGGCGGCAGTCGTCCTCCCGTCCGCTCTTGGCTCCTGGCTGTGGGGGCGGGCCCTGGAACAAAAGCAGGGGGCGGCGATGGCGGACCAGGCGCGGCTCGGCAACCGGATGTTCAGTGTGTTCGGCTACTGGTGCTTTGAGTCGTCCCGGGCGCTGGATATCCGGATGTATGAGCAGCAGACCATCACCCACCGCTGCATGGAGGATTGCCGGGTGTTCTCGGCGGATGGCCCTCTGGCCAGGATCAATGTCGGGATGGGCGGCCTGATGGAGGCAATGTCCGCCGGATTGTCCGCGCTGACGACGGGGGCCGTGTATCTCTACGTCTGCCTGAAAGCCTGGGCTGGGGCGTTCGGCGTGGGTGCGGCAGCGCAGTACATCGGCGCGGTCACGGCCCTGACCGGGAATGTGCGGGATTTTCTGTCGGCTGTCTCGGAGCTGCGGCACTGTATGCCGTATCTTCGTAGCGCGTTTGCGTTTCTGGATCTGCCGAACGGGATGTACCGCGGCACCTTGACGACCGAAAAGCGGGCGGACCGGGAGTACGACGTGGAATTCCGGGATGTCTCCTTCCGGTATCCGGGATCGGAGAACTGGGCGCTGCGCCACGTGTCGGTGAAGTTCCGGGTGGGGGAGCGGCTGGCCGTGGTGGGAGAGAACGGCAGCGGAAAGACGACCTTTATCAAGCTCCTCTGCCGCCTGTACGACCCGCAGGAAGGGCTGATCCTGCTGAACGGAATCGACATCCGCAAGTACAACTACCGGGACTACATGGACGTGTTCTCGGTGGTCTTCCAGGACTTTCAGCTGTTCAGCAATCCGCTGGGCGACAATGTAGCGGGCGCCGCCGACTATGACCGTGCCCGCGTTCTCCAAAGCCTTGCGGATGCCGGCTTCGGAGAGCGCCTGGCCTCACTGCCGGAGGGACTGGACACACAGCTCTACCGGGAATTTGAGGACGGCGGCGTGCTGCTCTCGGGCGGCGAGGCCCAGAAAGTCGCGATCGCCCGGGCACTCTACAAGGACGCGCCCTTTATCATCCTGGACGAGCCGACCGCAGCGCTCGACCCCATCGCGGAGGCAGAGATTTACGCCCAGTTCAACGAGATCTCCGGCGACAAGACAGCAATCTACATCAGCCACCGCCTGTCCTCCTGTAGATTCTGCGATGAAATCCTGGTATTTGACGGAGGCCAGATCGTCCAGCGCGGCACCCACGACAACCTGCTATCCGACCCTGCCGGAAAGTACCACGAACTGTGGACCGCACAGGCTCAATATTACACAACCCAGCCAGATATCCGCAATCCCCTGTGAAGCGGATAAGAAACCAGCTCCCGCCGAGCCATCCCCTGTGAAGCGAATCAGAAGCCAGCTCGCGCCGAGCCAGCCACTGTCAGAGAAGATTGCGGGGGCACCCGAAAGCGACTATAGCGAGTCTTTACAAGTACTTAGGTCTCAGAAGGTCGGAGCATCTGTAAAAATCCTGCATTCCTGCAGGATTTTTAGCTGGCCCTGTCTGAGCAAAATGTGCATCCGGCACATTTTGTGAGTTGCCAGCGGCAGATGCGCAGGCCTTTTGAGACCTTAGTACTTGTAGACGAGCGATTCGGAGCTTCCGGGCGCCCCCGCAATCTTCTCGTCCGGCGCTCCCGCTCCGCAACATGCCCGTCCAAAGCTCCCGCGACTTCTTCCGCGGAAACCGGGTGTACAAAATCATGTTTATCCGCTATAATGTTACATGAGGCAAAGACAGAACAGTTCAGGCAGGGGAGCGCATATCATGATCACACGGGCCAATATCGCGGAATGCTATCGGAAGTACAGAGAGAATATGGAGCGGGAGGAGCATCTTCAGGAGAACGCTCTGCGCGCGCCGGATCAGGAAGGCTGGGTCGAGAGGCTCACGCAGAACACCCAGATCCTGCGGCATCTCTACGTGGAAAATGAGGCCCTGCTCAATCTGTACATCCGGCCCTTCCTCTCCGGAAAGGTGCGGCTGACCGATGACCTGGCAGAGGAGTTTTCGAGACAGATCCGAAGCTACCACGCCGACGGCTATGCGGACGAGGTGGTCTGCGTGGATGTGGCCCATCTGCTGGAGGGCTATTTCAGGCGAACCGGGAACCGGGACAGCCTTCTGCGGACGGCACACTACCTTGGCAATGTCTACAATACGTACAACACGCTCGAGGACTATCAGACGAGTCTGGAGTATTTCGATCTCGTGCGCGCAGGGCTTGAGGACTATTTTTCTATAGAGGACTGGGAGGTGCGCCGGAGTATTCTGTTCGCATTTTACAACTATCCGATCGTGATCGTGAATTGTCACAAGGTGGGCGACGACGAGGGAAACCGGCGGCTGCAGAGGCAGCTTGGGCAGGAGATGGCGCGCGCGATCGCAGTGTACGACGATCCGAGGATCCGGGCGCTGGACGGTGCGCGCTACAATCTGGACGGCCTGAAAAAAGAGCTGATCCACGACGTGTACGGCAACTGGGTCTGCGGCATGGAAGGAGAGGAGCGGCTGGAGGGAGACTTCGCCCGGGAGGCGGATGCGGCGCTCACGGAGCTGTATCAGCAGAGCCTCGCGGAGAATCCGGATCCCTTCGCTATGGGCGACGTCATCTACTGCAATTATTGGAAGTGCCAGTACGTCTGCGGAAAGATCACGCTGCGGGAGTTTTTGAGAGAGTATCTCGGCTACTGCAAATACATCGAGGAGCATGAGACGCTGGATGCGGAGGATTTTGTCAACAGCAACTATTACCGCGTCTGTATGTACGATATCCCGAACGTGCTGGACCAGACAGAGAAACTGGAGGCGGAGGAGCAGAAGCAGGTGTTCGACTACTGCTTTGCCGTGTTCCGGAGATTTGTCAGAGAGCTCCCGAAGGCGCGCAGCGCATCGTACGTCAATGTGTCGCTCATCGACACGCTCTGCCAGATCCTCCCGTACCTTCTCGAGGAGCTGTTTGACTTCCGGTTTCTGATGGATATCACGGTGAACCGGGATGCCGCCACCATGATTCACTCTGCGATTGTGCAGCATCTGGCCACGGCCTGGCTCCACGAGATCCTAAAAAAGAAGCCGGAGCTTCTGGTCGGAGTGTTCGGGACGGAAAATGTGGTGGAGGTGCTGGAACAGCGGGGCAGGTTTGAGGACTTTGTCAGCGAGGCGGCGCTGATTCACGACATCGGAAAGATCGGGCTGACGAACATCGTGAGCCGCCAGATCCGGAAGCTGAACGGCCGGGAGTGGGAGCGGCTGCGCAGACATACCGACATCGGTTGCAGGCTGGCGGACCGGGCTGCGTGTCTGCGCAAGTACCGGGATGTGATACTGGGACACCACAAGAGCTACGACGACAAGTGCGGCTACCCGGCGGATTACGAGAATGCCGGATCGCCGGTGCGCATTCTGACAGAACTGATCCAGGTGTGCGACTGCATGGAGGCGGCCACGGACAATATCGGGCGCGGCTACAAGCACGGGAAGCGGATGGATGAACTCATGGAGGAGCTCGTGGCCGGGGCAGGTCAGTTGTACAATCCCAGACTGGTGCAGTTCCTGCAGGAGAACCCCGAGCTGTGGGAGACGCTCGGCTATATCTGCACGTTCGGGCGCAACCGCGTGTACTATGAGGCGTACAGCGACTTCCTCGAGGAGAGCCAGGAGGCGTCCGGCGCGGGAAGTGCGTCCGGACAAGAGCCTGATTTAGAAAAGCTTCTGGAGAGCCCGAGTGATATCCTGGGAGAGCTGCAGGAGCGGGGCGAGGAGACGGAGCGGACGCTGATGTCGCTGGCGAGAGCGTCCATGCTGATTCTGCAGGTCTTCCCGAGAATGGATCAGATCAAGCTCGTCTACCGGGGAAAAGGCGGCTGGTTTGACGATCTGGACACTGACAGTTTCCGGAGCTTTATCGGAGAATACCTGCGCGGGAAAGTGCAGAAGGACAGCTGGGAGAAGCTAAAGGGGCTGCTCTCCTACGGGACGCTGACGGACCGGCTTCTGGAGTCGGACGGGATGTTCGAGCAGGAGATTCTGCTGGAGCGCGCGGGGCGGACGTGCTGGGCGCGCGTGCAGTTCCTCATCGCGGAGGAAAAGTACAGCATCCCGGTGAACGTGACGCTGGCGATTCAGGATATTGACGAGTCGAGGCGGAGGCGGGATCAGATGAAGACCGCGCTGGAGCTGGCATACCAGCAGGCCAGACGCGCCAACCAGGCGAAGAGCCGGTTCCTCTCGAACATGTCGCACGACATCCGCACGCCGATGAACGCGATCATGGGCATGTCGCAGATCGCCGCCATGCATCTGGACAACCGGGAGCGGGTGGAGGACTGTCTGAACAAAATCAATTCGGCGTCCGCCCATTTGCTGGAGCTGATCAATCAGGTGCTGGATATGTCGCGGATCGAGAGCGGAAAGGTGGAGCTGGAGGAAAAGCCGATGAATCTTTCCGAGCTGATCCGGGATATGAAGATGATGACGCAGACAGAGGCGCAGAAAAAATCGCTGCAGGTGGAACTGCAGACGGATGAGCTGCACCATGTCAGAGTATACGGGGATGTCGGCAGAATCCAGCAGATCTTCCTGAATCTGATGTCGAACGCGGTCAAATATACGCCGGAGGGCGGCAGGATCTGGTTCACGGCCAGGACGCTGCCGGAGAAGGACGGCAGATTTTATGTCTACCAGTTTATGTTCCGCGACAGCGGCATCGGGATGGAGCCGGAATTTCTGGAGCGGATTTTTGAGCCGTTCACCCGGGAGGAGCGGGAACAGTCGGCGAAAATTCAGGGAACCGGGCTGGGCCTCTCGATCACAAAGACGCTGGCGAACCTGATGCGTGGGGATGTGGAGGTGGAGAGTACGCCGGGAGTGGGCTCGTGCTTTACGGTCACGCTGCGGCTGCGCGAGTTGGAGGGGCAGGAAGAGCAGGAAGAGTGCAGAGAGCCGGAGCTCTTGGCGCCGGAGGAGTCGGACGAGGGAAGCTATGAAGATTCCAGAATCCTGCTGGTGGAGGATAACGAGCTAAACCGGGAGATTATACGGGAACTGCTGGCACCCACAGGCATTTGGATCGACGAGGCGGAGAACGGGAAAGAGGCGGTGGACTGTGTCACGTCGCACCCATTGGAGTATTATCAGCTGATCCTCATGGATGTCCAGATGCCGGTGATGAACGGCTATGAAGCGTCGGCTGCGATCCGCAGATATGAGCAGCAGCACAACGGCCATATCCCGATCGTGGCGCTGAGCGCGAACGCGTTCCTGGAGGACATGGACAAAGCGGCGGCAGTCGGGATGGACGGCTACCTCTCGAAGCCGGTGGATATCGCGAAGGTCATGGAGACGCTGCGGCGCTGGGTGCGCCGCGGCTGAGATGAGAGCGTCGTCGGATGCGCCGCGGACGAGCCGGCATCAGCGCGGAATGCCCTGCGGCTGATCTGAGGTAGCGCGGATATGCTGCGGCTGCGTCAGCCCCCCTCAACGGAGAAATAATCAGCCAGAAACGTGAGGAACAGGTCCGTATCCGGATTGAGGCTGTCTGGGAGTGCGATGGCGAGCAGATCCGCGCTGAGCCCGGAGCCCTCGATTTGTGCGAAGTGCAGGGTCCCTGCGAGGCGGTCCTGTACCAGAGACGGGACGATGGCCACCGCGCCGCCGCTCTCCACCAGCATGAGGACGTCGGTGAGACTCTCCGCGTACCGGGTGTGGACATTTGAGAGGTGCAGCTGCCGGTAATAGTCGGCGCTCCGCTCGATGGTCGGCGCGATGCCGGCGGCGTGCGCGAAGGCGAAGGTCTCCCCGGCAAGCTGATGGGGCTGCACACAGGAGAGGGCGGCGAGGGGATGGTCGGCGGCGGTCATCAGCACGCAGGGGGAGGAGAGGAGCGTCTGCACTCTCAGCCCGGAGAGATCCGGCAGGTCGAGAGACATGCTGATCAGAACATCCAGTTGGCCCTCCACCACCGCATTGATCATAGTGTGCGGGACCCCGTGCAGAAAGGAAAACTGGATGGCGGTGTGCGCTGCGCGGAAGCGGCGCAGCGGTGTCATGACAGCCTGCCGTTCCATGAGGCTGGGCAGTCCGACCGACAGGTGGGGATTCCGTTCGAAATCGATCTTTCTGGTCTGAATGGCGGTCTCTTCCACGAGCCCCAGTATTTTTTTGCTCTGCCGGAACAGATATTCTCCGGCGGGCGTCAATCGCACGCGCACGGTATTTCTCACAAAAAGCGGGACCCCGAGCTCCTCCTCCAGCGCCTGGATCTGGCGGCTGATGGCGGTCTGGGAGATAAAGCACTCCCGGGAGGCCTTCGTAAAGCTCAGGCTGTCCGCGACACTTCGAAAATAAGTCAGCTGTTTTAAGGTCATATCGGTCATTCTCCCTTTGATTTCACAGTCTATTCCCGCGAGCGATGAGCCAAGTAGCCATGCTTGCATGGATATTTGGCGACTGCCGCGAGGGTCAAATGCCCCGCTGCTCTGCAGCAGGATATTCGATTCCCATATGCAGCGCCGAAGCGGGCAGTGAGCGGTATATCTGAGCCTGATTATACCACACCGGACGGTTTTTGCATATACTTATGTATTTTTCTCATTACCTTAATAACTTTTCCTATTTCACAATTTCGGAAAGGAATGATAAAGTAAAGACAAGCCACCAGACAGCGGCGGAAAGGTCGCAGTACACAGCGCGCCATGCAGATAGGCCGCGATACACAGCGTGCCATGTAGAAGAGCAGCTGCTATGCAGAAGCGTAGCGGAACACAGCGTGCCTGTGCAGAAGCATAGCGGTACACAGCGTGCCCGTGCAGAAGCATAGCGGTACACAGCGTGGCCGTGCAGAAGCGCAGGGTACACAGCGTGCCCGCGCAGGGATGCCGCCTGGCCTGGTGTCTCCGGGCAGACAGAGCACAGCGCTTTGCGCGGCTGGGCGAATCCGTCCGGGACGGGCGAAAAGAAAACGTATGGAGGGAAGACGATGAGTGAGAAAATTTCAAGACGCAGTTTCCTGAAAAGTGCGGCGGCCAGCGGCCTTGGGCTGGCAGCGATGAGCATGCTGCCTGGATTTGGCAGCTTCGCATCGGAGGGCGGTACCTACACGCCAGGCACCTACTCCGCCACCGCGCAGGGCATCAGCAGCCAGGTGACCGTGACGATGACCTTTGATGCAGAGCACATCACGGATGTACAGCTGGACGTATCCGGCGAGACTCCGGATATCGGAGGTGCGGCGGGGGATGTCCTTCGCCAGGCGATTCTGGATGCGCAGAGCAGCGAGATCGACGCGGTCGCAGGCGCTACGATGACCAGCAATGCGGTCAAGGAGGCAGCGGCGGTTTGTATCGCGCAGGCAAAGGGAGAAGCCGTTGAGGTGGCAGGAGGAGAGAAGCCAGCGGCGCAGACGGCACGGCCCTTTGGCTACATGTGCGATGAGGACTGGCTGGGAGAGGCCCCGGTGATCGACGCCTCCGAGATCAAGGAGACGAAGACCTTCGACGTGGTCGTGATCGGCGGCGGACATGCGGGCACGCAGGCGGCGCTGGCAGCGGCTCAGGAGGGAGCCTCCGTGGCGGTGATCGAGAGCCACGCGGACGGCGAGATCGTGTACAGAGGAGACGACATCTGCTCCTACAATTCCAAGCTTCTGGAGAGCTGGGGCTTCGGGCCGTACGATCTGGAGGAGATCGTCAACGAGTACGTGCGCCGTGCAAACGGCCGCTGCGATACGGATGTGATCCGCAGCTTCGTGTACAACTCCGGCGAGATGATGGACAATCTGGCGGCGCAGGTGCCGGAGACTTCCGACGTGTTTGACTACAAAGGCGGCCAGTGCATCGTGCAGATCGGCTATAATATGCCGGACGGCAGCTATTATCCGGCGGAGAGCGAGGGGTACAAGATGTGGGCCTCCACGTTCCAGTCGATCGGCACCCAGAATGCGAAGCCGGTAGGAAAGGCAGGACTCACAGGTGTCAGCCGCCTGACGGAGCTGGAGACGTATTGCCGGGATGCGGCGGAGGAGCTGGGCGCGCAGTGGTTCTGCAGCACCAGTGCGGTCGTTCTGACTCAGGACGCGGACGGAAAGGTGACCGGCATGATCGGGCAGGACGCAGACGGAAACTATATCGAGTTTGCAGCGAACAAGGGCGTCATCCTGGCGACGGGCGATTTCGGCGCAAACGTGGATATGGTCTGGGAGCTGTGCTCTGAGGTCGGCGAGTATGCGGAGCGGATCGGCATCACCCGCGAGAGCGTAGGCGGCATGACGGACTGCGCAGGCGCAGGCCACAAGCTGGGCTGCTGGGCCGGCGGCATGATTGAGACGCATCCGCGCCCAATCGCGGTCAACTGCCCGAATCTGGGCTTTGGCCCCTGGGGAACAACGCCGTGCCTGTGGCTGAACTGCCAGGGCAAGCGCTTTATGAATGAGGCGATGGCGGGTCTTGCGCTGGTACAGTGCCTGCACCAGCCGATGCCGACAGTCGACAGCTGCAATTTCGCCATCATGGACAAAAATTATATGGAGTACATTCAGCGGGCGGGTCTGGATCATGGCGCGCCGAACTGGGGCTTCATGGAGGGGATGGAGATCTTCCAGGGAGATATGGAAGCGCTTGATCCGGCGGTAGGCTCCGGCGAGGTGACGGGCCTGGAGATCGCGAACAAGGCGATGAAGATGATGAGCACCGTGTACGTGGGCAACACCGCCGAGGAGGCGCTGCGCAATGCGGGGCTCTCCGACGAGGTGGTTGCGAACGCGCTGGCGTCTCTGGAGCGCTACAATGCACTGTGCGCAAACGGGGATGACGAGGATTACTGCAAGAATCCGGACTGCATGAGAGCCATCGAGAACGGCCCGTTCTACGTGGCCATGCAGAACAGCAAGGGCCTGTACAACTGCGGCCTGAATACGATCACCGGACTCGTGGTAAACGGCGACATGCAGGTGCTCAACTGCAAGAGAGACGCGGTGATTCCGGGGCTGTACGCGGTAGGAAACTGCATGGGCCAGCGCTTTGGCAATGCATACAACTGCCCGTCCGCAGGCAACAACATGGGCAATGCGATGACGACAGGCCGCGTGGCAGGAAAGCACTGCGCAAAGCTGTAAAGAGGAAAAAGGATGGAGGAACGTGTCATGGGGAGCAGGATGGAAGATGCCGAGCAGGAGCTGATCGAATTGTATACGGAGAAGGCCCTGGCAGCCTACCAGTCCGGGAAGCTGGCTGAGGCGGCGCGCTGCGCGCAGAGGATTCTGGTCTATGATCCGGAGGATGTGAACGCATTGTTTCTGAAAGGAGCTACCATCGGCCGTTCCTCCAGGCCGGGAGAGCTGCATATTCGCCAGGCCTTTGCGGTCTGGATTCCGCTGATGGAGCGGGTGCGAGGAGAGCAGCGCGTGGAGCTGTTAGGAGCGATCCGGTACGCGTTTGCCGTGATGACAGAGACCCCGGTGATGCTCGGCTTCCGTTTCTGGAGCAGCTACTACAATCTTGACACGATCACGAAGCTGCGGGATGTGCTGCGGGAGCTTACAGAGCTGGAGCGCACGCTGCCCGAAACCCAGGAGCAGAGGCGCTGGATCCTCCCGCTGTTTGAAGAAAACTATACGACCTGGGTGTACGATGTCGTGGGAGCGGATCTGGCGGTGCCGACGGGCTGCAGCGAGGAGCTGCTGGATGTGTTTTACGAGATGCTGCAGCTGCTGTACGAGCTGGCAAAGAAAATGCCGGCCGGACAGAGCGGAACGGCCCTGCTGCGAAGACGTACCCTCAAGGCGCTGGAAAATTTCGAGGCGAGAAACCACAGCGAAGCGCATCCCGAGCGGCTGGAGTACCTGAAAAGGGAGCAGGAGCGGCTGAACGTCTGAGCGTCGGATGGAAGGCAGGTTTGAAGGAAACGGAGCGCCCGGAGCGTACAAAATGTAGATTTTTATAGGAGTGAGATCAGCGGTTTTTGGCGAGAAGTCGGAGGCCGCTGATTTTTGTATTTTCGCTTGCGAAATAGGAGGGTTCATGATAAGGTTAAGGGCAAGAACAGACAGAATGTGTTGTGATATAGGGGGAAGTACAGATGGAGTTGTGTGTCTCGATCATTGAGTCGGTGTATCGGTTTTTGTGGGGCGATCTCTTTTTTGTGCCGCTCGGAGGCGGAAGGGAACTGGGGATCTCGCTTCTGGTGCTGCTGTTGCTGCCTACCGGGCTTTATTTTACGGTCCGGACGCGTGTGCTCCCGGTGCGGAAGTTCAGGGAAATGCTCCGGCTGACGGTCACGAGCCAGGAGCGGACCGGAGGCGCGATCTCCGGCTTCCAGTCGCTGGTCGTCTCGACGGCTACCAGGGTGGGTATGGGAAACCTGGTGGGCGTGGTGGCGGCGATCTCGGTCGGAGGCGCGGGCGCTATCTTCTGGATGTGGGTCACGGCCTTGATCGGGGCCTCTACCGCCTACATCGAGGCGGTGCTGGCACAGCTCTACAAGGAGCCGGATCCGCTCTACGGGGGCTACCGGGGCGGCCCCGCCTACTACATCCATGCGTATATAAATAGGAAGAGAAAGAAACACGCCAGGAAGCGCTCGCTGCTCGCGGTTCTGTTTGCCGTCTCAGGGCTGATCTGCTGGTGCGGGATCAGTCAGGTGATCGGAAATTCGGTCTCCTCCGCGTTTGAGAATGCATTCCACATACCGCCTCTGGTGACCACGGTGATCCTGGTCACACTGGCGGCGGTCATCGTGCTGCGGAAAAACGCGACGGTGAAGGTGCTGGATGTCCTGGTGCCGATCATGGCCGGGTGCTACTTTTTCCTGACGCTGTTTTTGATTTTGAAAAATATCACGCTGCTTCCCGGGATCTTCGGGCGGATTTTCTCGGAAGCCTTCGGGCTGCGCCAGGTGGCGGCCGGGGGCTTCGGAGCGGTGCTGATGAACGGGGTGAAGAGAGGGCTGTTTTCCAACGAGGCCGGGTCAGGGTCGGCGCCCTGCTCCGCGGCCGCGGCTGTCTGCAGCCATCCGGCCCAGATCGGCCTGCTGCAGGCGTTCGGCGTTCTGGTGGACACGATTGTGATCTGCACCTGCACTGCGATGATCATGCTGCTGGCCCCGGAGCAGCTGCTGGATGGCCTCGAGGGGATGGAGCTGCTCCAGACAGCTATGACGTGGCATCTCGGCTCCGCCGGCGGGATCTTCATCGCGGTGGTCCTGTGGCTGTTCAGCTTCTCCACGTTCATCGGGATTCTGTTCTACGCCCGCTCCAATGTGGCCTACCTGTTCGGCGATTCCTGGGTGTCCCAGACCGCATACAAGCTGCTGGCGCTGCTGATGCTCTTCATCGGAGGGCTGGCAGAGTACACGGTGGTGTGGGACCTGGGCGACGTGGGCGTCGGCCTGATGACGATCTTCAACCTGATCATCCTCTATCCCCTGTCGAAGGAGGCGTTGGGAGCGCTGCAGGAGTATGAGAAATAAATGTTTACTGGAGCGGTAGATAGTCGTCCGGCACCTCGATGCCGAGGCTGTCGCACCGCTCTTTGTTGTATTTCTTCGTGTACTCGGATGCGAACTCGATGGGCATCCCGGAGATGTCCTCCCCGTCTGCGAGGATGCGCGCGGCCATGTTCCCGGTGGTGTAGCCGAGGTCATAGTAGTCGATGGAGAGGGTGGCGACGCCGCAGCGCAGACACGTGCTCTCGTCCCCGGTGATCACCGGAACGCGTTCCGGATCGCAGATGTTGGAGATCAGCTCCGTGTTGGAGGCGACCGCATTGTCCGTGGGGACGTAGAGGACATCGCACTCAGACGCGGCGATGAGCGTGACCGGGGAGAGCTCGTTGGAGTCCGAGAAGGAGTAGACGCCGCACTCGTAGCCCAGGACCTCCAGATTTTCCTGCATCACATGGATCTGGTACTGGGAATTGGGCTCCGCGGAGCAGTAGAGCAGGCCGACCCGCGCGGCATCCGGAAACAGCTCCTTCACAACGTCGGCGAGACCGTCCAGGGGAGCCAGATCGGAGGTGCCGGACACATTCGTGCCTGGCAGGCCGTCGAACTCCTCGATCTGCAGGGCCGCTCCGTACTCGGTGACGGAGGTCCCCAGAATCGGGATGGTGTCCGTGGCTGTGACCGCCGTCTGCAGGGCGGTGGTGGAGTTGGCGAGAATCAGGTCGACGTTCTCCGACACCAGCGTATTGATCGCTATGGTACAGGCGGAGAAATCTCCCTGGGCATTCTTTACAGTAAAGCTCACGCGATCCCCCAGCTTCTCCGTCAGAGCATCCTGAAAGCCCTGCGTGGCAGAGTCCAGAGACGCATGCCCAGCGAACTGGCAGATGCCCACTGTGTAGTCCGGCTCCTCGGCCTGACATGAGACAGCGCCAAAAGTGCAGAGGGCAATCATGGCAGCAGCCCAAAGGCGTTGCGCTCTTTTCTTTCTAGTATTCATAGCTTCAGCCTCCTCATATAAAGTTCTTTTTTTCATTATAAATTTGAACACGGATTTTGTAAAGACAGTTGTGCTGTTCTTCGTGGCGAACGGGTCGCCGTTTTGTACAGTTTTATTCTTGAAAAGGATAAAATGCTGTGATAAATTAAA
>JAETOO010000032.1 GCA_021771715.1 Oscillospiraceae bacterium | reverse complement strand
GTCGCTTACCGTTACCGTTGCTCCATGCGCCTTGCCGTCATACGGAAACTCGCCGCCCGTTGTCGTCACTACGATCTCATCTGCATACTCTGTCACAGTCAGCGTACCGAGAGTTTTGCTTACCGTATAGTTGCTTTCCTTCGCGGTTCCATCCTAGGTGATGCTGTAGGTATTCTTGCTGCTGCCAACCTCGGTCTGCGTTCCGGTCGTTGCAAAGGTCGCTGTCTCATCATTGACAAATCCGCTGATCGTCCCTTCCTCCGTAAGCGCGGTTCCATCATATACCTTGCTCTTGGTCGGTGTAGTTACCGTCAAGGTAGCCGGGTTAATCTTGATCGCACCATCCGTATAGGAAATGTCCAACTCAGCTGTTACGTCTTTCCCTTCTGCATTCTTGATAATCAGCGTATCACACTTTGCAGGGACATCCGCTGTCGTCACATCCGTTGCTGTTGCATTGGAGGCAGCAGTTACCACTGTATACCCCTTCGGAACATTCGTTACCTCTACTGTTGCTCCATGCGCTTTGCCATCATACGTAAATGTGCCACCGATTGTTGTGACATTAATTTTGGCTGTGCTTTCTGTTACCGTCAGAGTACCGATGCTCTCGCTGACAGTATAATTGCCCTCCTTCGCTGTTCCGTTCCACTGCAAAATGTAGGTATTGTCGCTGTCACCTACCTCTGTCTGGCTGCCTGTTGTTGTAAAGGTTGCTGTCTCATCATTTACAAAACCAACAACCGAACCTGCTGCCGTAAGAGGCTCTCCATCATATTCCTTATTTTCACTCTGCGTAGTTACATACAAAGTTGCCGGATTAATTTTTACATAGGAATCTACTGTCTCAGAATACCACCCCTGAGAATCCTGCACTCTCACCTTTACCGGATACGCCTTGTCTTCCGTCGATGCCACATCCATATATGCAGGCGAAGTCTCGGTCCAGGTCGTTCCGCCATCCGTCGAGTACTCTACGGTATCTCCTTCTGCCTTTTCAACTGTGATACCGTGATTCTGCGCGTCATACGTCCCATTATAAGGCGTAACCTTCAGCCACTTTGCGGTAAAGGTCAAATGCCCCACTGTCCCTTTTGCAAGGGTCACTGCACGCGGACTGTGCTCACCGCCGCCAACTACGCTGCCGCTGTGCTCCCAACCTGCAAAGATATATCCATCCTTTGTCGGATTGTTCAACGTAATCGGCAGATCATCTATCGTATACGTTGCTGGATTGCCAGAAACCGTTGCCCCTTCCAGTCCGGCATAAGTAATCTTATATTCCGTCGGCTTTAATGTGAAGGTAAAGAGATTCTCTTCCTTTTGGGTCACCAGTTCCGCCATAACAAAGTTCTCGTTCAGAGAATATCCTTCTCCTGCCAGCCCCGTCACGATCTCCTGATCCGGATATACGCGGAACTTCGCCGCGGATGCTGCCATCCACTCAGTGCTCGCTTTTACAACGCCATTGTAAGTGTACTGCACCTTGTATTCCAGATCAGCCACCGATACATAGGTGAATGTAATCACATTTTCCGATACAGCGCTACTGATAATCAGCGACTTGCTCGGTGCATCTACCGCATAACCCTCATAGGCCCCGCTCGGAACGATTGCTTTCTCCGTCACCGTGCTTCCCACATAGCCGGAAACGACCTTTTCCTCTGCAATCTCTGCTCCATCCGCCGTTACATATCTGACGGTGTAGTTTGCAAACTTGTTCTCCTCCCACTTTGCGTAGATCGTAGTATCCCTCAGGATCGGCTCGTTCGCATCAAACTCACTGCCTTTCATGCAAGCAGCATCCGTAAACCAGCCATTGAAGGTGAAACCTTCTCTCTCCGGAGCCTGCACTTCTGCCGTTTCGCCCTTGGTAACGGAAATGACCTCATTGTCCGTTCCATTATTCTTTACCAAAGTCAGCGTCTTCGTCGGAGCTACCCACTTTGCATAGAGAACTAAATTGCTGTTCGGCATAACTGTGAAAGTATACGCGTCTCCAACGCAATCTACATTGTCATACCAACCGGCAAAAATGTATTCCTCATCAAGCCCAACCGGCTGCTCTGGGATAAACTTATACGTATCCGTATTAATGTTTGCACCGAACAGAATCTTTTCTTTTTTATCTATCTGTGTGTCTTTGTACATATACGTGATCGAATTACTGTTCCGGTCATAATAGAAGCGCTTAGTTTTACCGATGCTCCCTTCATAGCCGGCCGGTGTGCCAATATTCTTAAATCCATATATGTCTTTTGCAGACAAGCCATCCGTATTAATAAAGTCCTGGCCATAAGTTTCTGACTTCTCGTAAGCGTTTCCATCCGCAGTCTGAAGCCAATATTCTACATGCCAAATATTAGTACTCTCGGTCCAAACAGCAGTATATGTAACCGTCGTCTTGTTCGCTTTATCCAACATATCTGCTGTAACTTCAAATCGCTTTGTCTTGTAGTTTCCATTCCATGTGTCCAGCTTTTCACCGTTATCTCTTGACGTATTCTCTGTAGAAGGCCACAGTTCAGAAATATCTCTACCCAGCACTACATTTTCGATTTTATATTCTTTTCCATGATACTCTTTACCGCCTATTGCGATCGTACCTGTTATCGGGTCTGACCACCAGTCTCCCTCCGTATCTCTCAAATCAAAGACAAAGGTATATCTGGTCAAGTCATATCTCACTGCCACAACGGTGGAACCATCTGCCTTAACAGTTTCTGTGGAAGAACCACCATACGTGTAATACTTGTAAGCTTTGCTGTCGCTCCCCGTTACCGATGACCCAACCTTCGCTGTTCTAACTTCACTGGCATCATACGCATAATAGGAAGAGTTCGTGCTATTATCCCAAATCTCTTTGAAATAAGCCACCGTATAATTTACCGTCTTTGCTTCCCACTTCGCATATACCTTGACATCACCGGTCAGCTGCACCTTCTTCTCTGCCGGAGTTGTGCATTCAGGATCCGTATACCAGCCCTCAAAGGTATAACCCTGGCGCACAGGTGCAGGATCGGTTGTGGTCGTAGAAGTATAACATCCATTTTCCATTGAATGTTGGTGTTCTTCTTTTCCACAAGTCAGAACCCATGTGCGAGATTGTCCTTGACTCGGTTTTTTCCAAGTCCAACACCCGCTTTTGTCTCCCCTGTTTCCATCCTGTTTGGGTCGTGGCGTATGTTCATGCTCAGTCCAACTACAATTCAGTGTTGCCTCCCCTTTTATACTCTCATACACAGTCACTTCCGATTCATAAAGCCCCTTCTTCGGCGATACATAGGAGCCTCCCTGTGAATCGTACTCTACCTTGTATGTGTTCCGCACATATTCTACTACAACCTCTGCATTCCCATCCGCTGTAATTTCCTGCTGCAGAACCGGCTTTGCTGTAAAGCCCGCCATCTCGGCAGCCGTTACCGCGGTCAGATCTCCCACCTTTCCTGTGAACGTCTCTTCTTTCATCGTATAGGTTGCACTGTTATTAAGATCAACCTCTTCGTATCCCGCCTCCGGGACATAGGTCGTTACCTTGTAGCTTATCTCATTCGCCACCAGTGTGATTACAACCGTTTCCGTCTCTGCATCGCTTCCGTAGGAAGCGCTAATTGTCTTGCCATCTCCGGAAACGGTATACTTCTCATTCTCTACCTTAATGCTGTATCCATCCGGAACATTGACCGTATAGGTTGCCACATACTCGCCGCCATCCTGCTGCTGGAACATGACTGTCTCCGCCGGAACTGCCATTGTTCCGTTTTCATAGACAACGTTGAAGGTAATCGGGAGCTGTCCTGCCGGTACAATCGTTACGTCATCCAGATTCCCCTGATACACACTTCTGAAGGCGCCGCTATTCCCGGCTGCTTTTTCTGTCTTCGTTACTGCGATATAACCCTCCGCTACCGCATACTTGATGTTCGCATAGATCGGGCTGTCGCCGTACATTGCGACTGTCTTTTCCGTGACGTTGTACGCCTTTACTACCTCGAACCCTTCCATCGACATCGCATAGGAGGAGATGTCAAAAACACCGTCCACGAAATCGGAATCCTTTATCTCCATTGCCTCGCTTGTCTTCGTAAATCTTCCGATCCCTGTGTCCAGAATATGATTGATATACAGCACATGCGTCTTTTCCGCTTCGGACTCTTCTGCGGTCTCCGTTACCTCGGCCGCCTTTGTCTCAGTTGTCTCCGCCGCCTCAGCCTGCGTCTTGTCAGCCTCATTCGCCGCATCCGTATTCTCAGCTGCCTCTTCCGGAGCCTCAGCCGCTTCCTCTTCCACTTCCGTCACCGTCACATGGAAGGTCTCCATCAGAACGTCTTCCCCGGCCGTATACGTATGGGTCAGATACACATCGCCTGCTGCCTCGCCGATGACCTCCACCAGCGCGCCGTCCTTGTCGACGATGGAGAGGACTTCGTTGTCGAGCATATCCCAGGAGTGATCCTTGCCGTCCTCGCCGACGATCCAGCTGTCTTCGCCGACGTGCATGGAGACTTCCTCGTGCTTGGGCGCTGCCGGCTTGGTCTGCTGGTCGGCATCTGCCCCGGGCTGCTCCTCCGCACCGGTCTGATCTGCGTCATTGGCCGGAGCCTCATTCTCTTTGTCCGCCTCGCCTGTCGTCTCATCCGCAGTCTCCTTCGGGAGCTCCTTGTATGTAACGACGATCTGCGTATCCTTCGCGATGGAGGTAATCTCGTACTCGCCCTGTGCGTTCTTTGTGAGGTCGGTCTTCTCGATCATGACGTGGTCTACCGCGTAGCCATCATCAGCCGTCACGGTGAAGACAACGCTGCCGTTCTTTTCCACCTCTTTATAATAGGAAGAAACAGCTTCGACCGGCTTCTCCTCGCCCTTCACCTGGATCTTGCCGTGGTCGAGCGCCTGCGGAGCAAACGTCACACGGTACGTGATCGTCTTCTCTGTTCCATCCTTCTTCTCATCCTTTTTGTCTGCCGCTGCGTCGGTCTTCCCAGCCTCGGCATTCGCTGCCGCATCCGCCGCTGCCTTCTCAGACTCTGCCTTAGCCGCTGCTTCTGCTGCCGCCTTCTCAGACTCCGCCTTTGCCGCCGCTTCTGCTGCTGCCTTCTCAGACTCTGTCTTAGCCGCTGCTTCCGCCGCTGCCTTCTCAGACTCCGTCTTAGTCGCCGCTTCTGCCGCCGCCTTCTCGGACTCCGCCTTGGCCGCTGCTTCCGCTGCCGCCTTCTCAGACTCCGTCTTAGCCGCCGCTTCTGCCGCCGCCTTCTCGGACTCCGCCTTGGCCACCGCTTCTGCCGCCGCCTTCTCAGACTCCGCCTTAGCCGCTGCTTCTGCCGCCGCTTTCTCAGACTCCGCCTTTGCCGCCGCTTCTGCTGCCGCCTTCTCGGACTCTGCCTTGGCTGCTGCCTCCGCCGCTGCTTTCTCTGCCGCCTTTGCTGCTGCTTCCTTCGCAGCCGCATCACTCTGCTGTGACTCAACCGTCTGCAGTGCGACCGGGACCTCGTCCGCCGTTGTCACCAGGCAGCTCTGTCCGATCATTGTGACCGCGAGCAGGGTAGAGATTGCTTTCTTCCACTGTAATCTCTTTTTCATACTCTCTCCTCCTCTTTGATTTCTATCCTCTTAAATATTTCTAATAGCCATATATTATGCCGAATGCTATCCTGATGTCAGTTCACTGTTTTTATGTTATCACTGGCAAGTCACATACAAGTCACAAATCGAAAAGTTTTTTTCGCCAGTTTACAGTAATTGTATTTCTATGTGTAGTTATGTTACCATTCGCAAGTCACATTTGAGTCACAAAATCAAAAAATTTTATTTTTTCTGCTTTTCTGTGACCAAAAGAAAAAGACGTGCCAGACACGCCTGTTTCCAGGCATATCTGGCACATCTTTGCATGTAAAAGTGCCAATCAAGCGCAGCGTATAGAAATTTTTACATCAGCCGCTCATACATCTCCTCGAGCGCTCTCCGGTCCAACAGTCTCGGCACCGGATAGAGCGGATTCGCCTCCTTGTCGGCTTTCTTCGCCATATCCGGGATGTCCTCTCTTCGGATCTCCGGGATCTTGTCCGGGATTTCCATCGCGGCGTTCATGTCCTTGATCCACTGGATGAACGCGGCGGAGGCCGTGCCGTCGCTCGCATCCTTCTCGCAGATGCCGGAGAGGCGCGCCAGCTTCGCAAGCTTCCGGCTGCAGTCTGTCCCGTACTCCTCCAGGAAATACGGCAGAATCACCGCGTTCGCCAGCCCGTGCGCGATTCCGTACTGGCCGCCCAGGGAGTGCGCCACCGCGTGGACATATCCCACGTAGGAGCGGGTAAACGATACGCCGGCGCAGTAAGACGCCCGGAGCATCTGGCGGCGCGCTTCGATATCGTTTCCGTCCTCGTACGCGCGGCGGAGATATTTCACGATCAGGCAGACCGCCTCCTCCGACATATCCCGGGTCAGCTTGTTGGTGCTGTGACCGATGTACGCCTCCACCGCGTGCGTGAGCGCGTCCATCCCGGTCGTGGACGTCAGGTGCTTCGGCAGTCCCACCGTCAGCTCCGGGACCAGCACCGCGTAGTCGGGGATCAGCACAAAGTCATTAATCGGATACTTGTAATGCGTCTCGTCGTCCGTGATGACCGCCGCCAGCGTCGTCTCGCTGCCGGAGCCCGCGGTCGTCGGGATCGCGATGAACAATGGCGTCGGGCGGAGGATTTTCAGGAGCCCCTTCATCCGCCGGACGGGAAGCTCCGGGCGCGCCACCCTTGCGCCCACGATCTTTGCGCAGTCCATGACCGAGCCGCCGCCGATCGCGAGAATCGCCTGCGCGTCAATCTCGTGGTAGAGCTTTGTGGCCTCCTCGATATTGCTGATCGTCGGGTTCGGGACCGTCTTGTCGTACACGGCGAACCGGATCCCCGCCTCCTGCAGTTTTTTCTCCAGCCGCTGCGTCAGCGGATGGCGGTGCGCCGTCCGGCCCGACACAATCAGCAGCGAGGAGATTTCCTTCTTCACAAGCAGCGGTGTGACCGAGCCCATCCCGTGGAGCAGCTTCGGCTCCGTGTACGGGAGCACCGGCAGCGCTACCCAGAACGCCTTCTGGTAAATACGGCAGTACGCTTTTTTCAGACCATTCATATAAAACCCCTCCTGACTTTATCGTTTTCTCATGGTAATCGCGGCGATGGGACATACCTTCTCACAGATCCCACAGCCGATACAGCTCTCTGCGTCCGCCAGATACGCGATCGTGTCGATATCGCCGTGATATCTGGGCTCGCTGATTTTCAGGCAGTCCATCGGGCAGTTCTCCACGCAGACCGAGCACCCTGCACACGTTTTTTCATCTACCTGGGGCTGCATTTTCTCCTTCACCTCAACCACCTCCCGCCGGGGACATCATGATCACCTCGTCCCCCTCCTGGAATCTGTAACTCTTCCCCACTGCTTTCCCGTCCACGAGCACCAGCAGATCCTTCGCCTCTTTCCTGGTCAGCCCCGGGACCGCCCGCCACAACTCCTGCAGCGTCCTCGCATCGCTCTCAAACGACGGCACGCCCGCCTTCAGCCGCGCGACGCCGAACAATCTCACTCTCATCACACCTCATCCCCTTTAATCTTCAGCCTCCGCAGCAGCCGCTCCGTGGGCAGGCCGCGGCGATCCCAGCCTCTGGCATGGTAATAGACCCGCTTCAGCTTCCGAAGCGGCACCCTGGAGGACGGATCTTTCGGGTCCTGCACTTCCCGCACGAGGCGGCCCGGCAGGCAGTCCTGCTTCGCGCTCACGCCGAAGCGCCGGTTCAGCTCGCGCTCCAGATTGTAGCCGCGCTCTCCGCAGCGCACGTATTTACCGAACGGCATCTTCATCCCGGTCACATACTCAAAGCCCTTCGTGTGGTGGAACACCGGCAGGTGGAACCACGCGATCTCCGGGAACTTGTTGATAATCCGCACCACGCAGCCGCAGTACGGCAGCACCTTGTTCACCGCCCTTGTGTACCATGCATTCGGATGGTTCATCAGCGGCGACGGGAAAAAGGCGTAGCTCGTGAACAGACACTGGCCGGTCGCAGAGATCATCTCCATCAGATCCTGGAACAGCATGGTCAGGTCGCCCTTTCCGTGGTAGGTGGTCTGGTCCACGGCCAGCCCCAGCCCCTCCAGGATCGTGAGATACCCGCCGTTCAGATGGCAGCCGCCGCGGTTGCTCACCGCGTAGCCAAGGCCCAGGCCCACCGCTTTTCTCGGCTCGTACGCGGCGAGCTCCATCCCCTTCACCTGGTTCGCAAACTCCTTGCCGCCGTACTTCTCCGCCAGCCGCTTGCTTCCCTGCGCCAGTTCGTCCCCGATGCCCCTGCGGTACGCGATCTGCCCGAACAGCTCTGTCATCCCCTCCACCTCGGAAAAGTTCAGCCCGTTCTTCCAGATTCCCTTCTCGTTCGCCTCCATCGCGTAGGCGATCGTGTTCGCGCAGGAGATCGTGTCCAGCCCCAGCTCGTCCAGCTCATTGTTCCACCGCAGAATCGCCGCAAGATCCGCGTTCAGAAGCCCGCTTCCCAGCAGCACGAGCGTCTCGAGCTCCGGCCCCTTTACCTTCCGGCCGTCCAGCTCCACGGTGCGGGCGCACTTGATCGGACACGTCAGACAGCCCTTGTTCACGATGTTGTACTTCTCCGCCAGCACCTCTCCGCTGATCTGCTCAAACTCCTCAAACTCGCCATACTTGTAGTTTTTCGTGGCGAGCATCCCCCGCATCTGCATGGAGCTCACAAGCCCCGCCGTCCCCAGGCGCGGCAACTGGTTGCCGGTCAGCGGATGCTTTTTCAGGTAGCGGAACCACTTCTGCGTGTGCTTCACCATCCGCTCCTTCTCAGCCACCTTCACTTCCCTGGTGCCCCCGGCGCAGACCGCCTTCAGGTTCATCCAGCCCATGACCGCACCGGCGCCTCCGCGTCCGGCGACGCGCTCATTCGACACGATACACGAGTAGAGCACCTGATGCTCCCCGGCAGGGCCGATACAGATCTTCCCGTTCTTGCGCACCCTTCCGTTCTTCAGCCGCAGCTTCTCGTCGAGCGCCTCCTGCGTCTGTGACGTCCTCATGCCCCACAGCTCCTCTGCGTCGTGGATCTGCACCTTGTCATTCTGAATCTCGATCCACACCGGAGTCTCGCTTCTCCCCTGGAGGATCAGCGCGTCCAGCCCGGCCTTCTTCAGATAATAGCCGAAATTCCCGCCGCAGTTCGACGATGTGATATAGCCTGTCAGCGGCGAAATCGTCGATACGTTGAAGCGGCTCGAGCTCGGAGCCCCCGAGCCCGTCATCGGGCCGGTCGAAATGACGAGAAGGTTCTCCTCCGAAAACGCTTTCTCTGTTCCGTTCAAATTGTCATAGAGAATCTTCGCCGCCATCGTCTTTCCGCCGATGAACAGCTCTCTCTCCCTGTCCGAGAAAGGATATTCCGTACACTCCCCGGTATCCAGCCGGATCCGAAGCACCTTTCCCATGTACCCGCCGTACTCTGTCGGCATAACCTATCACCTCTTTCTTACTTCTGCTCCTTTTTTCACCGTTCCACCCCGGAGCACCACGGCAAAGCAGCAGCTCGTCCTCAGCCGGCACGGCTCCCCCTCCTGTACTCTTTTACACTCCGGGAAACATTTCTTGCCCTTCTGCGTGATCTCCAGAACCGCCTCCCCGATTCCAAGGACGTCCCCCTGCCGCCATTCCTCTGACGAAATACCTGCGACGAGCACGTTTTCCTGAAACCGCTGCAGGCAGAGTCCCTCTGCGCCCTCCATCCAGCGGCGGCACGATTCATCCAGGAGGCAGACCTGCCCCTTCCCACCGCCAAAATGGCAGTCCCCGAGGATCCCCGCCCCGGCGATGAGCGTCAGGCTCTCCGCCTCACAAAAGGGCTCCCCCTTGCATGTTTGGAGCTTCAGCGCCGCTACGGTTCCTGACATCGCACGACCTCCCCGGCCCGCTCCCACGTGTAGCCGCCCAGCTCCCCGAGCTTTCTGTGGAACTCGTCGCTCTTCAAAATCTCAATCAACGCCCTGACAAACGGCAGCTCCAGATGCCGGACAGGCACCGCGAAATCGTATTCCTCATCTCCGACCGGGATGAAATCGAGGTTCATCGCGGTGGCAGCCGAGCGGATCCCCATGCCGGCGTCCGCGCTGTCGCTTGCCACCAGCGCGGCGACAGCCATGTGCGTAGCCGCCTCCCGGTCGTAGCCCCTGATCTCTTCGGGAGGAATCCCCAGCCGCTTCAGCTGATAGTCAAACAGCAGCCGCGTCCCCGCTCCCTTCTGGCGGTTCACAAACCGGAGCCCCGGAAGATCCGCGATCCCGCCGATGTGCAGCGGATTCCCTTTTTTCACCATGATGCCCTGCACGCGGCCCACGCCCTTGATCAGCGCCATCGGCTCCCGGAAAAGTGTTCGGATGTAGGGGATGTTGTAGCTTCCCGTCTTTTCATCCAGCAGGTGGACCGGCGCCAGATGCGCCTCCCCGCGGCGGAGCGCCATGAGGCCGCCCATGCTTCCCACATGGGTGCTCGACACATTCATCCCCGGGTACCGCTCCGGCATCAGGTCCGCGATCACATCCAGGATCAGATCGTGGCTGCCGATCACGACCGCCGTGTTCCGGATCTCCTCGAGGTCGCGGTACAGCTCCACCTGCACCGTCTCCCCGGCTTCGCAGCCCTCACAGTTCTGCTCGATCACGCAGAAGCCGTCTGCGCGCACCAGCGACATGGCCGCCCCCGCTCCTCTGGCGAGCGGCGACGCGACCAGCTTGTCACCGACGCAGCCCACCTTCACGCGGACGTACTCCTTGTGCTTCAGGCTGGACACCAGACGCTTCGAGACGACCGCCTCCACCGTCCGGTTCTTCTTTTCCGGTCTCTGCCCCAGATACGCCAGGACCGGCGCCACAAAATTCTCGAAACCGATAAAGGCCGACACCGGATAGCCCGGCAGTCCGATGACCGGGCGGCCGTTCACGAGGGCGAGGATGACCGGCTTCCCCGGCTTGATCGCCACGCCGTGGATCAGCACCTCCCCCAGCTCGCGCAGGACGTGCACCGTGTAGTCCTCGGTCCCCGCGCTGGACCCGGCATTGACAATCACCACATCAAACGATTCCGCCGCGCGCGCGACCGCATCCTTGATTTTCTCATAATCGTCCTCCACCGGCGCGAACCGCTCCGCCTCCGCCCCCAGGGAGACAATCAGGTTCTCAAACATGCGCGAGTTCGACTCGATGATGTCGTCCTCCTTCGGCTCTATGCCGGGCTCGATCATCTCCGTCCCCGTGGGGAACACGGCCACCCTGGGCGTCTTTACGACCTCGATCTCCACGATGCCCGCCGACAGCAGCACGCCCACGTCAATCGGGCGGATGCAGTGATGCCCCGGGAGGATCATCTCTCCTGCCACGATGTCCTCCCCGATCGGCCGGATATGCTGCCAGGGCGCTGCCGGGGCGATAATCCTGACCCGGTCCTCCCGGTCCGTCTCCAGCAGATCCTCCGCCATGATCACCGCGTCGTACGGATCCTTCACGGGATCCCCAGTGTCCACGACCACATAGTCCTCGCCGAACGTCAGCTCTGCCGGACGGGCCTCGCTGGCCTGCTCCGTGCGCTCCGCCACGACGGCGATCCCGTCCATAGCCGCCGAGTTGTACAGCGGCGAACAGTATTTTGCGTAAATCGCCCGGCCCGTGATCCGGTTCAGCGACTTCGTCACCGGGATCACCTCGTGCTCCGGCTTCACCGTGTTCCTGACCGCCTCCATGTAAATTTTCAGCGCCTCATCCACGGGCGTCGTCTTCAGATACAGATTTCTTTTTCCCATACTGTTTCCTTTCCGCTTCAACCAGCGCCAAATATGTGGTCTCGTCTCCCAGCCCGGCCGGAGCTAAACGAGTGCCGCCGACATGTCAGACCGGATGGACCATCACTCGCTCACCGCTGCGCAGCCCTTCCTCGTTCACTTCCAGCAGCACGTAGCCGTCCGCCTGCGTCAGCGTGCTCATCAGGCCTGACTTTCCGAATACCGGGCGGGCGCGGTAGCCGCTATCGGATGCGGTCAGCTTCACCATCTGGCACGTCGCACGCCCCGGCGCGCCGGGGATGTTCGATTCCAGCACAGCCGGGATGCACAGCGGCTCCTTCTCCCCGTACAGCCTCCGCTGCAGCCAGACGAGCAGCAGCTCAAATACCATGATGGCTGCCACCGGGTGGCCGGGCAGTCCGATCAGGAGCGTCCCAGACGATTCATCCGTCCCGATGATCGTCGGCTTGCCCGGCTTCAGCGCCAGGCCGTGCGTGCAGACCCCGGGCACGGCAATTTTTTCGATCAGCCGCGCCGTCATGTCCTTCTTCCCCTTCGAGCTTCCGCCGGAGATCACGACGATGTCGCACTCTGTCAGGGACCTTCGGAGCGCCTGCTCCAAGAGCGCCTCCTCATCCTGCAGGGTGACTGCTTCCACGACCTCCATCCCGTGCTCCTGCGCCAGCGCGCAGAGGGCGCTCGTGTTGATGTCGTACACCTGGCACGCTGTCTTTTCCTCTCCGGGCAGCGCCAGCTCGTCCCCCGTCGAGATCACCGTCAGCCGCCACGGCCGGAACACGCGCACCTGATTTTTCCCGATCGAGGCCAGCACACCGATGCGCTTCGCATCCAGCCGCGTGCCCCTCTCCAGGAGCAGCTCTCCCTTCCGGGCGTCCTCCCCGACCTGCACCACCGCGTTTCCCGGGGAGACGGCGCTGTAGACCGCCACGCTTTTCTCGTCAAACAGCTCGGTGTACTCCACCATCACCATCGCATCCGCCCCGTCCGGCAGCATTCCCCCCGTGGGGACGTACGCGCACTCCCCGCTCTTCAGCGCGCGAGTTGCAGGGTGGCCGATGGCGACCTCCTCCACGATATCCAAAAAAACAGGGATGCTCTCTCCCGCCCCCTGTGTGTCCCTCGCGGACACTGCGTACCCGTCCACCGTCGAGCGCCTGAAATCCGGCACCATCTTCGGACAGAAAACCGGCTCCGCCAGACATCTGCCCGCCGCCTCCTGCAGCCCCACCTGCTCCGTCTGCGTGAACCCGTCCCGCAGGGCCGCCGCCAGCTTGTCTCGAGCCTGCTCAAGGGAATCTACCTTTAAAAACTTCATCCTTGCATCTCCTTCTTTTCAGCCAGGACTTTGCGCCAAGCTGCAAAGTCCGTGAGAATACAAAAGTTGCTCTAAGATGGAATCTGCCCCTTGCCGCAGGCGATTTTAAATGGGTAGATTCCGTTACCATTCAGCTCTCAGCCGAACCGGAACGAATCATCTCCTTAGACATAAATCGGCGGATCTCCGGCTCGCTGCTCTTGAAGAGAATCTCATCGCCCGTCCCGCTCGCGAGCACGCTCCCCCGCGAGAAAAAGTGCAGCCTGTCGCAGAGGCGGTACACATGGGAGAGGCGGTGACTGATGATCACCCACGTCACCGGGTTTTTCTTCTGAATGTCCAGAATCATCTCCTCGAACTGCTCCACGCTCTCTGGGTCCATATTGGAGAGCGTCTCGTCGATGATCAGAAACCTCGGCTCAAAAATCAGCGCGCGGAGCATCGAGAGCTTCTGCTGCTCCCCGCTCGAGAGGCTGCGGGCGTACTGCTTCGCCTTGTCCTCAAGGCCAAACCGGGCGAGCAGCGCGCGGACCTGCGATTCTTCCGGCTTTCTCCCCCGGACCCTGAGCGGGTAGACCAGGTTCGCATAGACGGTGTCGTGGAGGAGATAGGGCCGCTGCGATGTCATGGTGATGTCCCTCGGCCCCAGATCCTTGCGCTCGATGGTTCCCGCATCCGGGCTGAGAATCCCCATCATCAGCTTCGCCGCCGTCGTCTTCCCGCTCCCGTTTCCCCCGATAAAGCCGTGGATCCTGCCCTCCTCGAGCGTCAGATCCTCGATTTTCAGCTGAAACTCTCCGATTCTTTTTTCCACATTTCTCATTCTTATGGCGAATGACTGTCTGGTCTCTTCCGTAGTTCTCATCCTCCCGGCCTGTCTGTCCCTGCGGTTTTCATTCTCCTGGCAAACGGCTGTCTGCCTTCTTCCGCGGTTCTCATTCTTCTGGCAAATGGCTGTCCGCTTTCTTCCGCGGTTCTCATCCTCCCGATGAACAGCTGTCTACTTTCTTCCGCGGTTCTCATCCTCCTGGCAAACGGCTGTCTGCCTTCTTCCGTGATTCTTTTCCTCCTGGCAAACGGTCTCTCTGTCTTCCTCAATAGTTCTCCTCCTCCTGCACCTCCCGGCGAAGGAAATCTGCGAGGCACTGTATCACAAAAGCCATGACGAGCAGCAGCAGCCCCAGCGTCAGTCCCTCGTGGAAAATTCCCTGACTCTTCAGAAGCGCGATGGCCGTCGTCATGGTGCGGGTATTTCCCTTGATATTGCCTCCCACAAGCATGACCGCGCCCACCTCGCTGATCGACCGCCCGAAGCCGGAGATCATGGCAAAATACAGCTCGTACTTCATCTCCCTGACCAGCAGGATCGAGGTCTGCCGTCGGTTCGCCCCCATCGTCCTGGCAAACACGCGCACTGCCGGAGCCGTCTTCACCGCGTAGGAATACGTCATCCCGCAGATGATCGGGGTGATGATCAACGTCTGCGCCAGGATCATCCCCCGCACGGTAAACAGAATCCCCAGAAATCCCAGAGGCCCTCTGCGCATGATCAGCATATACACGACCAGCCCGACGACCACCGGCGGCACGCCCATGAGCGTGCGGTTGACGCGCACCACGATTCTTTTCCCGGGAAAGGAAAAGCGCTCAAGCGCGAGCCCCAGAGCGATCCCGATTGCGGATGAGAGGAGTGTCGAGCACACCGACATGCACAGCGTCACTCGGATGGCATCATACACTCCCACGTCCGAGAAAAGACTGCCAACCAGCTTTTCTATTACATTCATCTTTAGTTGTCCGTTCCCGCATTCGGCGTAAAGAGCGCCTGTCCGTACTCCTCGACCCCGAATTCTCCGATCAGCTCCTGCACTTCATCCGAGCAGATCCACTCGATAAACGCGTTCGCCGCCTCGTTGTTTACCTCCGGATATTTCTCCGGGTTCACCGCAATGACGCCGTACTGGTTCAGCAGATCCTTCGCGCCCTCGCACACGATTTCCAGCTCGAGCGATACATCCGCGTCCTTCTTCAGTTTCAGGAAGGTGCCGCGGTCCGTCAGGCAGTACGCCTGCATTTCATCCGCCATCGTCAGCGTCGCTCCCATGCCCTGGCCGGATTCCACATACTGTTCATTTGACGTCGGGTCAAGCTCCAGGGCCGCCCAGATCTTCTTCTCCTTCTTGTCGGTGCCGGAGTCGTCCCCTCTCGACACAAACGACAGCTGATCCTCGGTGATCTGCGTGAACACCGCCTCGATATCGTCCGTGGCCGCGATCGGCTCCTTGGGCCCCACCACGATGAAATCGTTGTACATCACCGGAAAGCGCTCCACGCCGAACCCGTTCTCTACAAATTCCTCCTCGCTCGCCTTTGCATGGACGAGAACAATATCCACATCTCCGTTCTCCCCCATCTTCAGCGCCTCGCCGGTGCCCACCGCATCCCACTGCAGCTCCCAGCCCGTATCCTCCAGAAACAGCGGTGCCAGATAATCCAGAAGTCCCGTGTCAGCGGTACTCGTCGTAGTCGCCATCATCAGCCTTCCCTTTTCCTCTGCTCCCTCCTGGGCCGCCACACAGCTTCCCATCAGAGCTACGCCTGCGGCAACTGCCAATACTGCTGTAAATTTCTTCCTCATGCGCCTTTCCTCCTTTTCTGTTGCTTACTACTACAATAAATTTATGGTTCATATCCCTCACAGATAGCAAGGGATGATCCATCTTGTTGCGACTGCACCGCTTTCTCAGTGTTACGGACCTCGGAAACAAAATACCCAGCCGGATCACGGAAAGGATGCTTCATACACGCTCCAGAACCGCCATCTCATCCCCCTCGCGGATGACGCCCCCGTGAATGACCCGCGTGAACACGCCCTCCCGCGGCATAATGCAATCGCCCATCACCTTGTAGATCTCACAGCCGCTGTGGCACTCCTTGCCGATCTGCGTCAGCTCCAGCACCACCTCATTGCAGGCGAACCTTGTCCCGACCGGGCAGCTGCGAAAATCAATTCCCTGCACGACCAGGTTCTCCCCGAAGGCGCCATCCTCCACCGGCGCCCCCTTCGCCTTGAACGCTTCAATCTTCTCGTAGGAGAGCAGGCTGACCTGGCGATGCCATTTCCCGGCATGCGCGTCATTTTTGATCCCGAAATCCTCAATCAGCTCCGCCTCGTGCACATTTTTCTTCTGTACGCCTCTCTTTTCACTGATGCATACCGCCATCACTTTTCCCATTATTTTCCTCCCGGACTTCTTTTCATCACTTTTTCCGTCGTGTTCTTCCCAGACGTCTTTTCATCGCTTTTCCTGTTATTTTCCTCCCGGACTTCTCTCCATCGTCCTTCCCATTATTTCTCTCGCGGACTTCTCTCCATCGCTCTTCCCATCATTTTCCATCCAGACTTCTTTCCATTATTTTCTGCACAATCTCTCTACTTGCGCGCGCAGTTCGACGCGTCCCCTGTCAGAATGTCAATGCCGTGCCCGAGCTCCGCGATGACGTACTCCAGGCACTCCCGCACCGCCTTCGGGCTCCCCGGTAGGTTGATGATCAGTGTTCTGCCGCGGATTCCCGCCGCACTGCGGCTCAGCATTGCCCGCTTGGTAAACTGCATGCTGTAGGCCCGCATCGCCTCCGGTATCCCCGGCACCATGCGCTCTGCCGCGGCCTCCGTCGCCTCCGGCATACAGTCCCGCGGCGAAAATCCGGTGCCGCCGGTCGTCAGAATCAGCTCCGCCAGCCCATTGTCCGCGATCCGCATCAGCTCCGCCGTCAGCAGCTCCTTCTCGTCCGGGAGCACCACGCACGAGACCACCTCATAGCCATTTTCCTCCGCAATCCTTCTTATCTCCGGGCCGCTCTGATCCTCCCGTTCCCCTCTGTAACCGCTGTCACTCGCCACAACGATCGCCACTCTTCTCTTTTTCATATCTTTCTCCATTCTGTTCCTCCCGATATCCGTCACCCGCCGATCTGCGACATGGTGTGTGTCTCCTTGTCCTCCTCCGCGTCCTGCCTCTGCAGAAACTGGTGGCTCGCCGGCTTTGCCCGTATCGCCGCCTCCACCGCGGCGCGGATCTCCCCATCGGAGGCCCCGCCCCGAAGCAGACTCTTCAAATCCGCCCCCCGCTCATACTGCAGACACGTCTTCAGAAACCCCTGTGAGGTCAGCCTCACGCGGTTGCAGCGCTCACAGAACTTGTGGCTGATCGCGCTGATGAATCCTATCTTTCCCGCAAACCCTTCAAACGAGACGTAGCGCCCCGGCCCGTTGCCGAGCGTCCCGTCAAAAGGCCGGCATGGCCCATATCTCGTTTCCAGCTCCGCCAGAATCTCCGCCTCACTCCGGAAACCGAACTGCTTGCCAAGCCCGATGGGCATCATCTCAATATATCTCACATGAATGGGATACCGCCTGGCGAACTCCGCCAGCTCTGTCACATTCTGTCCTTCCACATTCATAGGGACGCAGTTGACCTTCAGCGGAATCTCCGGATAGCCCAGCGCCGCCTCAAGCCCCTCCATTACCTGTTGAAATGCGGGCCGCCTGGTGATCCGCTCAAACACCTCCGGATTCAGCGTGTCCAGGCTCAGGTTGATCCCCCCGATCCCTGCCGCCGCCAGAGCCGGAAGCTGCTCCTTCAGGCCGATGCCGTTTGTCGTCAGCGTCACCTGCTCGATTCCCGGGAGCTCGTTCAGCTCCGCCGCCAGAGACGGCACGCCCTTTCGCACCAGCGGCTCCCCGCCTGTCAGCTTGATTTTCCGGACTCCGAGCGACGCAAAGACGCCAGCCAGCCGCACGATCTCATCGTAGCGCAGAATCTCCTCGTGACAGACGCTCTGCACTCCCTCCTGCGGCATGCAGTAGACACAGCGCAGATTGCAGCGATCCGTCACCGATATTCTGATGTAGTCAACCACTCTCCCGTAGCCATCAATCATAAGAAAAATCTCCGCTCTTTCCCCCGGTCTTCCTGACCAGATGGATCTTCGTAATCTCCATGTGCTTGTCAATCGCCTTGCACATATCGTAGATCGTCAAAAGTGCCGTGCTCACCGCCGTGAGCGCCTCCATCTCGACCCCGGTCTTCTCCTCGACCTTCACGCACGAGATTGCGCGTATCTCCAGGTTCTTGGGGTCTGTCTCAAAATCGATCGTGCACTTCCGGATGCACAGCGGATGGCACATCGGAATCAGCGACCACGTCTGCTTCGCGGCCATAATCCCCGCCACCCTGGCGACTCCAAGCACGTCGCCCTTCTTCACCGTATGGTTCACGACGGCGTCCATAATCGCCTCATTGACCCGGATCGTCCCCGTCGCCCATGCCGTGCGCAGCGTGCTGTCCTTCCCGGACACATCCACCATCACCGCGTTTCCCTGCTCGTCAAAATGATTCATCTCTGGCACCATTCGTCTTACCCTCTCCGCTTATCTTATTCATCATCGGCTTACTTCCGCCCTTTTCTGCTTCTCTCCGCCTGCCGCTTTTCATCACTAACCTGCTTTTGCGCGCACACAAAACTTATTTTTTCTCGTCGGCTTATCTCTGCTCTACTACGAACCCGCCTTTTCCTATTTCTCTTTGCCTGCCTCAGCCCTCCTGTGCAGCCGGCAGGCCTCATTTTTCTTTACCTCTATCTCGTCAAACGTCCCGCTGATTCCGTCATACTGAAGCAGCCTCCCGTACAGCGGCTCGCCTGCTCCCAGCAGGATTTTGAGACACTCCGCCGCCTGCAGACTCCCGATCACCCCGGCGACGGCCCCCAGCACAGGGATCTCCTTCTGATCCATCGCCGCATCGTAGCCCAGACATTCCAGGCACGGCCCGTCGCCCCCGACGCACAGCACGAATCCGAAAAACCCGCTGACGCCGCCCTCCACGACCGGAATTTTCTTCCGTATGCAGACCTCATCGACGATCAGCCTGGCCGAGATGCAATCCAGACAGCTCACGACGACGTCCGCGTCCCCGATCAGCTCCTCGGCGTTCTCCTTTGTCAGCTCTGCGTCCCGGACCTCCACCAGGATCTCCGAGTTGAGGAGCGCGAGCTTCTCCCGCGCCGCAGCGCTCTTTTTTCTCCCGACATCCTTTTCCGTATATAAAAACTGGCGGTTCAGATTGGTGATCCCCACCGTGTCAAACTCGACGAGCCGGAGCGTCCCCACGCCGGCCTGCGCCAGATACGTCAGCACCGGACTTCCGAGACCGCCGGCCCCGATCACCGCCACCTGTTTCTTGGCCAGCCTTCTCTGGCCCTCTTCCCCGATCTGCGCCAGCGCGCGCTGCCTCTCATAGCGATCCGTCATCATCCGCCTCCCACCGGTGGAAAGACAGCCAGCACATCCCCGTCCAAAACGCGGTCCTCCATCGAGGAGTGCCGCCCGTTGATGAGATAGATCGCCACCTCCTCCTGCGGAATCCGCAGCACCTCCAGCACATCCGACGCCTTCACAAGCTTTGCCGCATCCAGGTAGCAGACCTTGCCGCGCCCCTCGCGAAATGTCGCAAACAGCCTCACCTCTACCATATCGCCCATGCCTTTCTCTCTATTACCATTCAACCGACCCTCCCGCCTTTTTGCACGGATGGACGGTAACCTCTATATGAAAACAGGGATTTCATGTCGTTCAGAAATCCCTGAAAATGCAAAGCCTCCTGCCAAGCTTACGTACTCTCATGAATTTTGCAGCTGCGTGCAGGGCTCCAACGCCCGTACCGTTCGGTCAAATGCCTCTCAGCTCTCGGTCAGCCCCAGACGCCTCAGTGTTTCCTCCGTCGGGAACGCGTTCTCCCATCCCCTGACCTCGTAGTATTGGGGAAGCGTCACGTCAATCCTGCTCCTCATCCCCTCCGAAGGCCCGTTCTTGATCGGCTCCTCCGTCAGGCGCTTCGGCAGCCGGTCGTCCTCCGGCTTCATCCCGGCGGCCTTGTTGAACAGCCGCTCCAGGTTGTAGATCCGCTCGCCCACCGTCAGCAGCTCCTCCGCTGTGTAATCGGTCCCTGTCCCGGCGTTCAGAAGCGCCGCGTAGTTCGGTGCGCCCAGCGCAAACGAGGAGAACAGACACAGCCCCATCGAGTCAATCACCGCCGTCAGATCCTGGAAGATCTTGCACCACTGCGCCTTGCCCTCCACCGCCGTGCGGTCGAGCTGCTCCGGCAGCCCCAGCACCTCTGGCGAGATCAGATACCCGCGGACATGACAGCCGCCGCGGTTGCTCGTCGCGTACGTGATCCCGATTCCCTGGATTCCTCTGGCGTCGTACGCCGGCATTTCCTGCTTCTTGACACTCATCGAAATCTCCGGGTGCCCGTAGTATTCACAGAGGCGGTAGGAACCGTCCGCCATGCGCTTCGCCAGCTCGCCTCTGCCCTCGCCCATGCGCTTCGTCCACTCCACGATCGCCTCCGCGCTGCCCCACTCGAGCGGCATGCCCTCGCATTCCTCCTCGGAAATGCAGCCCTTCTCGTACAGCTCCATCGCCGCCGCGATCGTACACGGGGTGGAAATCGCGTCCAGCCCGTACTCATTGCACCACATATTTGCCTCGTCAATCGCATTCAGATCGTTGACTCCGCAATTTCCGCCGTAGGCCCAGAGCGGTTCGTACTCCGGTCCGCCTACCACCTTGTCTCCTATCTTTACCACGCGCCCGCACCCGATCGGACATCTGTGACACGCCGCATTCTTTACCAGATACGTCTCCCTGAGCGTCTCCCCAGAAGTGTCATCGGCCTGCTCGTAGTACGATTCCTGCCAGTTCCTCGTCGGGAAGGAGCCCGTATTGTTGATGATATTCACAAGCACCGCCGTGCCGTAGGTGCGAAGCCCTCCGCCGGTAACGCCGTTCTCCTTGATCAGTCTCAGGCATTCCCTGGAAGCCTCCTGCAATGCCTCCTCGTCCGCCGCCGGGATCACCGTCCTTCGCGCGGACACCGTGATCGCCTTCAGGTTCTTGGAGCCCATCACCGCGCCGACTCCGCTTCGTCCCGCCGCCCGGTCCTTATCGTTCATGATGGCCGCCAGCAACGACTGGTGCTCGCCCGCCGGCCCGATATTCAGGACGGAGCACTCAGGATGCACCTTCTTCAGCTCCTCGTCCAGCTGCTCACTCCTCATGCCCGCATACTCCTGCGCGTCAAGAATCTCGATCTTTTCGTCCTCCACATGGATGTAGGACAGCTTCTCGGCCCTGCCCTCCACGATGAGCGCATCCCAGCCCGCATATTTCAGCTTGCCGCCCCATTTTCCTCCGGAATTGGAGCTCGCGATCATCCCGGTCAGAGGGGACTTCGTGACCACCATATAGCGGCCCGCCGTGGGCGACTTCGTACCCGTCATCGGCCCCGTTATGTAGATCAGCTTGTTCTCCGGCGACAGCGGCTCCGCCGTGGCCACACCCTCATCGTACAGAATCTTGGTCCCAAGCCCGCGCCCGCCGATAAACTTCTTCGCCAGCTCCAGATCAAGCTCCTCCGAGCGGACCTCTCCTGTGGTCAGATTGATCCTGGCAATCCTGCCGTTGTACCCATTTTCCATAAAAATACCTCCTTTTTTGAAAAGAACAGACTCCTACTCACAACAGTGTCTCAAATCCTTTCCAAACACGGGAGGCATTGATTCATCGGACAATACCCATAGGCTTTTCCCCTCTGAAAAAGCTCGGATTCTTTGTCCATATTATACAATATATATTCTGTGTATACAAGCGTTTTAGTGAAATTCGTAATATTTTTTCGTTCCGCGAAAATGTGAAATTGTCGATTTTGTCATGGAAGGGCGAACTGCCCAGTTAAACTTCGTTCTTAGCTTAATATTGCAAATATCTGCCTAAATCGTTACTCCTGCAACAGCCAATCGGCTATATCGTGAATCTCAATGCCTTCGTAGCTGTACTTCGGATGTTTCGTCCTTGCGATAATCATTTTTGACCTTCCTATGTAGAACATCACTATGTGGCAGGCAAAGCGAATTACTGGAAGCAATTTCAAAATCATAAATATTTTTCAATTTCGAAACCGGTGTATAACAACATAAGAAAAGCCGGAAGCCACGCTTCTCAATCACGTAGTTTCCGGCTCTTGTTCTCTGGTGTTCCCGGCACAGTTTGGACGCACGGCCTGTTAAATGGCTCATTAGTCACATTTGCAAGCACGTATAATCTCATGTACTGGCATTTTCTGTTTCAAATACTCGTTCACTTTTTGATAAAATATTTCTGCATTTTCAATCTGCTCTAACACTTCTCCCTTTGAAATCAGGTAATAATCATCATAATCACTGTCACTCCTGACATCAAATGCTTCTTTTATGATATCGGATAACTCACTCATCTTCTGCCAAGACTTTCGCTGACCGGATACACCTCTTTGCCTGATCCATCCGGTACTGCGATAAGTCCCATAGTGCTTTATCTATATATTTCAACCCCTTCCTTTTTTATGTTCTGATAGAATGGAAGGATGTTCTTCCCTTTTTCAAAAGTTTCCCTGTCTCTGAGCAACAATGATATTTCAATATCATTGTTTAAACCTATTCTACTGGATAAACGGCTTATCTGCTTCCGGTATTGCATTACCTGCTCCTTCGTGCAGTTTAGCAGAATTAAAATATCAATGTCCGATTCCTTTGTAAAATCGCCTCTTGCATAAGAACCATACAAAACAATCTTATACACATTATCCTGTAAGAGCTGAATTACCTCATCTACAATCTCTTTTGTAATAATATTTATTTGTTCTTGTTCCCGCATTTTTGACATCTCTATATCACCTGCCTTCTGTTTCTCGTCCTGTAAGTTTATTATACCATGTGCCCGGCTTTTTACCACAAAAATGTGCAATATCCCGTCGCCGTCTCTGTTAAAATGTAAAACGATCATCTTCCGCATATTTTTTCCGTGACGGATTTCCCTCACAGCGAAAGATCTTTTTACTGCCGACATCATAAATCACGGACCATACAGTGTCCGTTCCTGTCTTTCTGTCGTATTGGCATAGAAACCCATGCTTTCCGCTCAGCACATCCATAGCAAAAGAAACTGCATCCTCCATCTCGCCCTGAATAAATGCTGACTTGATTGTCTGATACCTCTCCTCAGAACTCCAATCATCGATCCCTTCCACCCGATCCTGTTTCATCTCATTTAGATGGAACGCATTTACCGCAGAGACATATTTCTGCCGTTCATCGACATAGCAGACTTCCATTTTCTCCGCATTACACTCTATTACCGCCGCCGTTCCTGCACGGTCAACCGCTGT
>JAETOO010000045.1 GCA_021771715.1 Oscillospiraceae bacterium | reverse complement strand
CTGCGCCAGCAGCTTGCGAAATCCAGTGTGAAAAAGTATCAGGCGATGGAGACCGCCGTCTGCGCCGATGGCCGGGCAAGAGGGATGTTCCAGTTTTACGGAGCCAACCGCACCGGTCGCTGGGCCGGCCGCATCATTCAGATGCAAAATCTGCCCCAGAACCATCTGGACGATCTGTCCGAAGCCAGAAGTCTTGTCAGGGCTGGAGATTTTGACGCTCTGGAAATGCTCTATGAGGATGTGCCGGATACCCTTTCTCAGCTGATCCGCACGGCATTCGTACCGCAGGAGGACAGAAAATTCATTGTAGCGGACTTTTCCGCCATTGAAGCCCGTGTCATCGCATGGCTTGCCGGCGAGAAGTGGCGGAAGGACGTATTCGCCGAGGGCAAGGACATCTACTGCGCCAGCGCATCCCAGATGTTCGGCGTCCCCGTAGAAAAGCACGGCGTAAACGGACACCTGCGGCAGAAAGGCAAGATCGCTGAACTGGCTCTCGGCTACGGCGGCTCCGTGGGCGCACTGAAAGCGATGGGCGCTTTGGAGATGGGGCTTCAGGAGGACGAGCTTCCCGCTCTGGTTTCCGCATGGCGTCAGGCGAATCCGAAAATCGTGCAGTTCTGGTGGGCGGTGGACCGCGCCGTGATGGACGCCGTCACCCGCAAAACCACCACGAAAACACACGGCATCATATTCTCCGCCAGAAACGGGATGCTGTTCATCACCCTGCCGTCCGGCAGGAATCTTGCCTATGTCAAGCCCAAGATCGGAACAAACAAGTTCGGCGGCGACTGCATCACCTATGAAGGCGTTGGCGGCACAAAGAAATGGGAGCGCATTGACAGCTACGGTCCGAAATTCGTGGAAAACATCGTCCAGGCAACCTCACGAGATATCCTTTGTTACGCCATGCAGACCCTTCGCTGCTGTTCCATCGTCATGCACATCCATGATGAGGTGGTCATTGAAGCCGACCGCCGGATGTCCTTACAGGCCGTATGCGACCAGATGGGCAGGACGCCGCCCTGGGCAAGCGGGCTGCAGCTTCGCGCCGATGGCTACGAGACCGATTTTTACAAGAAAGATTAACGAGGTAACGCCTATGAGCATCAATAAATTCAACAGCGAGGGCTATTACGATCCAACCACCTATGAAGCCCTCACCAATATAGAAAAGGAAGAACGCGCCCTCCGCGCATTCCGCCCCATCGTCTACATCTGCTCACCCTATGCCGGGGACGTGACCGCCAACGTGGAGAACGCCCGGAGATACAGCCGCTTTGCCGTGGACGCCGGATACATTCCCATTGCGCCGCATCTGCTGTTTCCACAGTTTCTCAGTGACGACAATCCAAAGGAGCGTCAGCTGGGGCTGTTCTTCGGAAACGCCCTCATGAGTAAATGCTCCGAGGTGTGGGTGTTCGGAGAATACATCTCTTCCGGCATGGAAGCGGAGATCCGCAGAGCCAAATGGAAGAACTACTGTTTGAGATATTTTACTAAAGGGACCCCAGAAAAGACTTTAGACTTTTCTGGGAGAGGAGAAATAACGGAATGTGCGAACTTTCACAATTTTGTGGAAGTGAGCGAAATAGAGTTTATTTCGACGAGCGAGGAGGTAACCGACTATGCGTGAACTGAACATCGCCTACGGCAACAACCGGCAGGCAAAGAGATGGGTCAACAAGACCATACGGTTTGACGATCTGAAGGAACGGCTCCGAGTGCCTATCCGCACCACCGAGTCCGCCGAGGAATATGCAAAGATGAGCCGCGCCCAGCGCGACACTGCCAAAGACCACGGCGGCTTTGTGGCGGGTGTGCTGAAAGGCGGCAGACGCAAGGTCGATACCGTGGAGAGCCGCTCGATGGTGGCGCTTGACGGCGACCGCATCGACGCCGCTTTTCTGGAAGGCTATGAAACGCTCTGCCCATATACCTCCGCACTGTACACCACCCACAGCAGCACAGAGGAAAATCCCCGCGTCCGGCTGGTGTTCCCGCTGACCAGGGATGTGACCCCGGAGGAATTTGTGGCGGTGTCCCGCTATCTCGCTCAGATGCTGGGCATCGACTATTTTGACGAATGCTCCTACCAGCCCAATCAGCTGATGTACTGGCCGTCCACTCCGGCTAACGGCTCCTTTGTGTATAAGGAGACGGACGGTGGCTGGCTCGATCCCGATGCAATCCTCGCAAAGCACCCGGAATGGACTGACCCCACAAGACTGCCCACCTCTTCCAGGGAGAGCAAAGCGAATACCACCGCACAGCAGAAGGTGCAGGATCCTCTGACCAAAGA
>JAETOO010000044.1 GCA_021771715.1 Oscillospiraceae bacterium | reverse complement strand
AATCAAGTGGACGAAGCCGACCTCTTAGCACTTATGGAGGACGGAAGCACCGAAGCAGCCCCGCCCGCCGTTTGCAGTTGCACCGAGAAATGCGAAGCCGGAAAGGTAAATGTGAGTTGCCCCGTCTGCAAGGACAACATGACCGCTTGCAGCGGCAAGGAAGCAGAGCCGGAAACAGAAGAACCAACGGAGTCGCCCAAAGAAAAAGGCAATACAGGCGGGCTTATGCTTTTCCTTGTCGTGGCACTTCTTGGCGGCGGGGGCGCACTCTACTATTTTAAGTTTATGAAACCGAAGCAGAGCGTCAAGGGCGACACCGACCTTGAAGATTTCGACTTTGACGACTACGACGAGGACGAGCCGGAGCCGGACGAGGGGGACGGGCTTTCTGATGAAGAACAGGAGGACGCATGACCCTGTTTACCGACAATCCCTTTGAAAAGATGATGATACAAAGACCCACCGGGCGGCGTGACAATGCGCCGCCCGGTCCCCATTCCCCGGCTTGCGCTTCCTGCCCGTACAAAGGGCAGCTCCCTTGTGTGGGCTACTGTCTGAAACAGGTACAGGAGAAAAAGGCAAGCGAGCCGGAACGCTGAAAGGAGGATTTTTTCATGGCACTTAGACTTGTGATTGCAGAAAAGCCGAGCGTGGCGCAGACTATCGCCGCCGCGCTTGGCGTTAAGGAAAAGAAAGACGGATTTATCGAGGGCGGCGGCTACCTCATTTCATGGTGCGTCGGGCATTTGGTACAGCTTGCGGAAGCTGCCGCCTACGGGGAGCAATATAAAAAATGGAGCTTTGAGAGCTTACCCATTCTGCCGGAGGAATGGCAGTACACCGTTGACCCGGACAAGGGGAAGCAATTCAAAACCCTAAAAGAGCTTATGCACCGCGACGACGTTTCCGAAGTGGTAAATGCGTGTGACGCGGGGCGCGAGGGAGAATTGATTTTCCGCTTTGTCTACGAAACGGCGGGCTGCAAAAAGCCCATGCGCCGCTTGTGGATTTCCTCAATGGAGGACGGGGCGATTAAGGCGGGCTTTGCTTCCCTCAAAGACGGGCGGGACTATGACGCGCTCTTTGCGTCTGCCCTCTGCCGCGCAAAGGCTGACTGGCTTATCGGCATTAACGCCACCCGGCTTTTCTCCTGCCTGTATGGAAAGACCTTGAACGTGGGGCGCGTCCAAACCCCGACCTTAAAAATGCTCACCGACCGGGACGCGGCTATCTCCCATTTCCAGAAAGAAAAATATTATCATGTGCGCCTTGATTTATCCGGCGCGGAAGCGGCAAGCGAAAGGATTTCGGACAAGGCAGAAGCCGCCGCGCTGAAAGGGGCTTGCGAAACAGAAACGGCGGTATGCGTTTCCCTTACCAGAGAGAAGAAAACCGCAGCCCCGCCGAAGCTCTTTGACCTTACCTCTTTGCAGCGGGAAGCGAACCGCATTTTCGGCTACACCGCGAAGCAGACCCTTGACCTTGCACAATCCCTTTATGAAAAGCGGCTCCTTACTTATCCGAGGACGGACAGCAGCTTTCTTACTGACGACATGGGCGGCACCGCAGCGGGCATTATCGCGCTGCTCTGCGAAAAGCTCCCCTTTATGGCGGGCGCAGACTTCACGCCGGGGATTGCAAAGGTATTAGACAGCAAAAAAGTATCAGACCACCACGCAATCATTCCCACTATGGAGCTTGCAAAGGCTGACCCGGACGCGCTGCCGGAAAGCGAGAAGAATATCCTTACCCTTGCGGGGGCGCGTCTGCTTTTTGCCACCGCCGAGCCGCATATTTATGAAGCGGTTACGGCGGTTTTCTCATGCGCCGGGACAGACTTCACCGCAAGGGGAAAGACCGTACTTGCGGAGGGTTGGAAAGAGCTTCAACGCAGATACCGGGCGACGCTGAAAGATAAACCCGAAGCGGAGGACGGGGAAAATGCAGACGTGACGCTGCCGGAGCTTTCCGAGGGACAGGGCTTTCCTAACCCCGCCGCAAAAGTAACGGAGCATACTACAACGCCGCCGAAGCCCCACAGCGAAGCAAGCCTTTTGTCGGCTATGGAACGCGCCGGGAACGGGGACACCGACCCGGACGCGGAACGCCGGGGGCTTGGCACTCCCGCCACCCGCGCCGCCGTCATTGAAAAACTGGTAAAGGGCGGCTTTGCGGAGCGCAAGGGGAAACAGCTTATCCCCACGCAGAACGGAGCCGCCCTTATATCAGTCTTGCCGGATATGCTCACTTCCCCGCAGCTTACCGCAGAATGGGAAAACAATCTGACGCAGATAGCAAAGGGAGCCGCAGACCCCGGCGAATTTCTGTCCGGCATTGAAGCTATGGCGCGGGAGCTTGTGCA
>JAETOO010000043.1 GCA_021771715.1 Oscillospiraceae bacterium | reverse complement strand
GTCGCTTACCGTTACCGTTGCTCCATGCGCCTTGCCGTCATACGGAAACTCGCCGCCCGTTGTCGTCACTACGATCTCATCTGCATACTCTGTCACAGTCAGCGTACCGAGAGTTTCGCTTACCGTATAGTTGCTTTCCTTCGCGGTTCCATCCCAGGTGATGCTGTAGGTATTCTTGCTGCTGCCCACCTCGGTCTGCGTTCCGGTCGTTGCAAAGGTCGCCGTCTCACCATTCACAAATCCGCTGATCGTCCCTTCCGCCGTAAGCGCGGTTCCATCATATACCTTGCTCTTGGTCGGCGTAGTTACCGTCAAGGTAGCCGGGTTAATCTTGATCGCACCATCCGTATAGGAAATGTCCAACTTAGCTGTTACGTCTTTCCCTTCTGCGTTCTTGATAATCAGCGTATCACACTTTGCAGTGACATCCGTTGTCGTCACATCCGTTGCTGTTGCATTAGAGGCCGCAGTTTCCAGCTTATAACCTGTCGGCAGCTTGCTCACCTCTACCGTCGCGCCGTGCGGCATTCCGTCATAGGTGAATGCACCGCCCTTTGTCGTTACGGTAATCTCTGCTGTGCTCTCCGTTACCTTTAGAGTTCCGATGTTTTCGCTGACAGTATAGTTACCCTTCTTCGCCGTTCCGTTCCATACCAAACTGTAGGTATTCTTGCTGTCACCCACCTCTGTCTGAGAGCCGGTCACCTTAAACTCTGCTGTCTCGCCATTTACGAATCCCTTAATCGAGCCTTCTGCCGTAAGAGCCTCGCCATCGTATACCTTTTCTGCTTTCTGCGTCACCACAGTAAGCGTTGCCGGATTGACCTTGATCGTATCGTCTATACGGTGGATATCCAGCTTACCTGTTACATCCTCGCCTTCTGCATTCCTAATGACAAGCGTATCGCACGTCGCTGCTACCGCTTCATTTGTTACATCCGTCGCGGAAGCGTTCGACTCTGCCTTCTCCAGGACATAACCATCCGGCAGCTCGCTGACCGTAACCTCTGCTTTATGCTCCTTGCCATCATACGTAAACGCTCCGCCTGTCGTTGTCACAGTGATCTGTGCCGCATACTCATTGACAGTCAGCCTTCCAGTACGCTCAACAATGGTGTAGTTGGTCGCCTTTGCCGTTCCGTCCCAGATCAGGCTGTAGCTGTTTTCACTGCTTCCCACCTTTGTCTGCGTACCGGTCGTCTCGAAGGTTGCTGTCTCACCGTTTTTGAACCCACTCACCGAACCCGCAGCTCTCAGCGGCTTTCCGTCATAGGTCTTCGTCGCATCCGGTGTAACCACGGTAAGCGTTGCCGGAGTAACGGAAATACTGCCATCTACATACCGGATATTTAACTTGGAAGTGACATCGTCACCCTCTGCGTTCCAAATAACCAGAGTATCACAGTTTGCAGTTACCGCTGTACTTGTCACATCCGTTGCTGTCGCATCGGAAGCCGCAGTCTCCAGCGTGTAGCCCTCCGGCAATTTGCTGACTGCCACGGTAGCACCGTGTGCCTGGCCATCGTACGTAAATGTCCCGCCGGTCGTCGTCACTACGATCTCATCCGTGCTTTCGGTAACCGTCAGCTTGCCGATTGTCTCGCTGATGGTATAGTTCGTCTCTTCTGCCGTTCCATCCCAGGTAATGCTGTAAGTATTGTCGCTGGTACCCACCGGAATCCGCGCGCCCGTCGTCCTGAATGTCGCCGTCTCATTGTTCACAAACCCTTCGATTGTTCCCGGTGCAGTAAGAGCCGTGCCATCATATACCTTGCTCTCACTCTGCGTTATGACTGTGAGCACTGCCGGTTTGATCCGGATTGTTCCATCCACGTAATCAATCTTCAGTTTGGAAGTGACATCCTCCCCCTCTGCATTCCTGATCACCAGCGTGTCGCACTTCGCCATAACTGTTTCATCAGCTACATTTGTCGCACTCGCATTCGATGTCGCAGTCTCCAGCGTATAGCCCTTCGGAAGTGCGCTTACTGCTACGGTTGCCCCATGCGCCTTGCCATCATAGGTGAACTCACCGCCCGTCGTCGTCACGGTAATCTTTTCTGCGTACTCCGTTACGGTCAGAGTGCCGAGTTCCTCCGCAATCGTATAATTGCTTTCCTTCGCGGTCTTATCCCACACCAAGCTGTAGGTATTCTTGCTGCCGCCCACTTTCGTCTGTGTACCGGTAGTCGTAAAGCTCGCTTCCTCACCGTTCACAAAGCCTGTGATCGAACCTGCCGCAGTCAGCGGTGTGCCATCGTACACCTTACTCGCCTCCGGCGTCTTGACTGTAAGCGTCGCCGGATTAATTTTAATCTCGCCATCCGTCTTTTTAAGCTTCAGCCTGGAGGTTACATCTACACCGGCTGCGTTATGGATCACCAGGGTGTCGCACGT
>JAETOO010000008.1 GCA_021771715.1 Oscillospiraceae bacterium | reverse complement strand
AGGAAATCATCAAGTCTCTCTATGAATCACCCGAAGACTTTTTAGAGCAATTAAAGAAGTTTTTCCGAGATAGAATTGAATGCAATAAAAGAAATCAGAAATTAAAGCAGGCAGAAACGAGCGCATTTCAAAAAATCTTGCTCGTATTGGATGATATTTCTGATAGCCCGGAACTTGATTGGGATTATCATATGCCTTTTGATGGCTTCAAAAAGTATCTAGGAGAAAAAGATATACAGAATTACATTTTGATTATCGACAAAGAGGGCAAAGAAGATGAAGAAAGTAAAACCTTAAAGGTGGCCCGTGAAATAGGACTGGACAATTCGGATGAAGCAAATTCTACGAGGTATCCAGGACTTCGCATAGCAGATATGATGGTAGGTATCATATCCAAGTTGTTGAAGGGGTTATGTGATTCTTTACGATACAAATCTCTTGACGAAAGTACCAATAAAAAAATTTTGAGTACAGGTTGGTTTTGTTTGAATGAAGTTCAATTGGAACTTTATAAAAAACTTTATCAGATTATTTGTAAGTGGCAACCTGCCTGGTACAAATCTTATTCCGGAATTTACTCGGATGATTTGGTTTTGTTCAATGCCTTACTTAATTTTATGAACCACTTTGAATCTGTTGAACAGCTTCGAGAAGACATAGATATGCAAGGCGAATACTTTAATGCGTTTGCTTGTGAGCAGTTAGCAAGGTATTTTAATCAAAGAAGATGCAAACTTCCCATTGAGACTGTAAATTCTTTTGATAAAGATTCATATTTGAATCAACAGGGTAGGAAGGTATATTCTGATTCGAGGAAACAACCTCTCTTGCCGTTACATGAAAGTTCCCAGACATTTGATGTGTTATCCGTTGGAGTAGATAAAAATTTTGTACCATCAATAACAATTTTAAAAGATAGAGACACGGTGTGTTTTAGAATTCCGGAAGAATTGAGTGAATGGGCTTTCTGCGTTGTCGGAATGGCGAATATGGGTACGAATCTATTTCCGTCTAAGGTAACTTTCACATGTGTTGGCGGTAAGTATTATGCAGATATACTGTAATAGCTGAGAAAGGAAATCAATATGCCTGATTACATAAAATATCAAAAATCTATTTCCAACGAGTTAATGTCTATCAAGGATAGAGTTAGATACTTTATCGATAATCGTCATTGGGGTGAAGATGGGCGATATAAAGAAATAATTCTTTCTCATGTATTGCGGCAGCATTTGCCTAAAGAAGTATCGGTAGGAACCGGATTTGTGGTAAATAAAAATCAGATTACAAAGCAAATAGACATTATTGTTTATCGACAGGATTGCCCGCTTTTGTTCAAACAAGATGATTTTATTATTGCGCCCTCAGAATGCGTACTGGGAATAATCGAAGTGAAATCACGAGTAGATACTCGCATTGGTCGTGAGTCAATTCGTAATGCAACCGAAAACGGACAAATAATTGGCAAAAAAATATTTAATGGCGTTTTTTCATTTGAAAGCCAAACTGTAAATCTTAAAAATATGGATATAAAAAAGGAGTTGATTCGTAGTTCTGGTATTGTAGATAATATTTGTTTTGGAAAGGATATGTTCTTAAAATATTGGGATGCATGGATGTCTCGTGATAATCAGCATGATAAGCCTCATTATGCTGTATATAGAATTGAAGATCTTGCATTTGGTTATTTCATTTCAAATCTTGTGGAGGATGTTTATATTTCTATACATGGCGAGCAAATACCAGATACACTTAAGAATATGTTTTATCCAATTGAAAACACAAAAGAGGCTTACAGGATACGCACGATAGAAGTAAGAGAGGTATAGACTAATGGCAAATTTTAATGAACACGCATTGGAAATGTCCATCATGGAGTTGTTTAAGGACGAGGGTTACATCTATGTAAGCGGCGACCAAATTCACAGAGAAAGGACGGAGGTTCTGCTCACTGACGATTTGAAGCAATACCTTTATAACCGCTATGCAAAGGAAGGTATTACACCAGGTGAGGTGGAAAGTATCATTCTTATGCTGCGGAACATTTCCGGTACGATTTACGAGGCGAATAAGGCGGTATATAAGTATATCTGCAATGGCTATACGCTCAACCGTGAGGACAGGGCGCAGAAAGACCTGCATATTGAATTTATTGATTTTAACACTCCTGAAAACAATATTTTCAAGGTGGTCAATCAGTTTGAAATTGAGGGTATTGACAATCAGCTTCGTATTCCCGATGGCATTGTGTTCGTAAATGGTATTCCTGTTGTTGTTCTTGAGTTTAAAAGTGCGGTAAAAGAAACCACAACGATAATGGACGCTTATAAGCAGCTTACTGTCCGCTATTGCAGAGACATTCCTGAAATTTTTAAGTATAACGCTTTCGTTGTAATCAGCGACGGAGCAAACAATAAGTACGGTTCTCTCTTTAGTCCGTATGATTTCTTCTATGCGTGGAGAAAAATCAATGCGGACGATAAAGAACTGGATGGTATCAATTCCCTTGTGACGATGATTAAGGGACTTTTTCGCAAAGACCGGCTGCTGGAAGTGATTAAGGATTTTATCTACTTCCCGGACAACTCTGATAAGGATTTGAAAATCGTATGCCGCTATCCTCAGTTTTTTGCGGTTAAAAAGCTCTATGAAAATATCAAGGCTCATCTTCGTCCGGAAGGAGACGGAAAAGGTGGTACATACTTCGGCGCTACCGGGTGTGGTAAGAGCTATACTATGCTGTTTCTTACCCGTATGCTGATGAAAAGCAAATACTTCTCTTCCCCGACGATTCTGATTATCACAGACAGAACTGACCTTGACGATCAGCTTTCCAAGCAGTTTGTAGGCTCAAAGAAATATATCGGTGATGAAACGGTTGTGAGTATTGAGTCCCGGGAGGAACTTCGTCAGGAACTTCAGGGCAGGGCAAGCGGTGGCGTATATCTGACAACCATTCAGAAATTTACGGAGGATTTGCAGCTCCTTACGGATAGGACAAACGTTATCTGCATTTCCGATGAAGCACATAGAAGCCAAATCAACCTCGACCAAAAAGTAAGAATTACAGAGTCCGGTGTGGAAAGAACCTATGGCTTTGCAAAGTATCTGCACAATTCACTGCCGAATGCTACTTATGTTGGCTTTACCGGGACTCCGGTCGATGGCACGATAGAGGTGTTCGGCGCTGTTGTTGATGCTTATACAATGACCGAGGCAGTGCGTGATGGTATTACCGTCAATCTCGTTTATGATGGTCGTGCAGCTAAGGTCACGCTTGACCAGGAGAAGGTAAGGCAGATTGAAGAATACTATGCTCAGTGCGAGCGTGAGGGTGCAAATGAACATCAGATAGAGGAAAGCCAAAAGGCGGTTGCCAATATGGAAGTAATCATTGGCGATCCTGACCGGCTTCGTACAGTTGCGGAGGATTTCATTGAGCACTATGAGACCCGTGTAGCTGAAGGCGCTACAGTTGCCGGCAAAGCGATGTTTGTATGCTCCAACCGTTTTATAGCGTATGACCTATACAAGATTATCAGGGAACTCAGACCGGAGTGGACAGAAAAGAAAATCTGCGATGACGGCGTGACTTTGAGTGAAAAGGATAAAAAAGAGTTAAAGCCGATGGAGAAAATCAAATTGGTTATGACTCGTAATAAGGACGATGAAAAAGAACTGTTTAATATGCTCGGCACGAAAGACGACCGTAAAGAGTTTGACCGCCAGTTCAAAAATCCAAAGTCCAATTTCAAGATTGCCATTGTGGTGGATATGTGGCTGACCGGGTTTGATGTTCCTGAGCTTGATACGATTTATATAGACAAGCCTATCCAGCAGCATACGCTTATTCAGACGATTTCCCGTGTCAACCGTGTGTGTGAAGGCAAGGAAAAAGGATTGATTGTTGATTATATCGGCATTAAAAAGAATATGAATATGGCTCTCAAGAAGTACACGAACTTTGAGAGTGAGGAATTTGAAGGTGTAGAGCAGTCTATCACTATCGTCAAAGACCAGTTGGATGTTCTCGGCCAGATGTTCCACAACTTCAACAGCAGCGATTTCTTTATCGGCTCGCCAACCGAGCAGCTTGCCTGCTTAAATCGTGCAGTTGAGTATGTGCAGCTCTCAGAAGAATTGGAAAGACGGTTCATGGCTGCTGTCAAGAGAATGAAGCAAGCGTTTAATCTTTGTAGTTCCAGTGAGAAATTCTCCGATGAGGATAAGGACTACATACATTTTTATTGTGCTGTTCGTTCTATCCTTTTCAAACTTACAAAAGGCGACGTCCCAGATATTGAGCAGATGAATTCCCGTGTACGTCAAATGCTGGAAGATGCAATCCAGTCAGATGGGATTGAGGAGCTGTTTGAAACCGGGAAGCATATTTCTGTCGATATTTTCAGTGATGAATATATGAATAAGATAAACGCCATTCAGCTACCCAATACGAAAATTAAGATACTGCAAAGACTCCTCTCTCAGGCAATAGACGAGTTTAAGAAGGTCAATAAGATTATGGGTATGGAGTTTTCGGACAGACTGAAACGTGTAGTCGATGAATATAACAATCGCCGCCGTGACGAGGCTTATGCCAATGAGGTTCTTGACGATGTTGCGGAGCAGCTTGCACAGCTCCTTTCTGAGCTTAAGGCGGAGAAAAGCTCCTTTAAAGAAATGGGTATCGACTATGAGGAAAAGGCGTTCTATGATATTTTAAAGGCTGTTTCTAAGAAATATGAGTTTGAGTACCCTGACGATAAGATGATTGAACTTTCCAAACGGATTAAGGTAATCGTTGATGATAAGTCCCGTTACACCGACTGGTCTACCCGTGAGGACATAAAGGCGAATCTACAAGTGGACTTAATTCTTCTGCTTGATGAGTTTGAGTATCCTCCAGTAACGATTGACGATGTGTATAAAGAGGTTCTTGAACAGGCGGAGAACTTCAAAAAGTACGCAAAATAAGGAGAAGGCCTGGCTGGTTGCCTGCGGCAAAAAATATTTCGAAATTCTTAAATTGACTTCCCTGTATGGAGATGTTACATTACTCAATGGATAGAAGGAAAGGGAAAATCCTGCATTCGCTTGGGTGCGGGAGCAGGGAAGAGGATTATGGAGTATACGTATTATGAGCTGCTGTGGCTGTTCCTGATTTATTCGGTGCTCGGCTGGGGGCTTGGCGTGGCGGTGGCTGCCGTCAAGCGGAAGGCGTTTTACAACACGGGCGTGCTGAGCCTGCCCGTGTGCCCGGTGTATGGCGTCACGGCTGTTGTGGACAGCATTTTTCTGATGGAGCTGAAGGATCAGCCTGTCTTTCTGTTTGTCGGGGGCATGGTGCTCGCCTCCTTCCTGACTGTGGTGACCGGCATTGTGCTGGAGCATATCTTTCACCGCAGGTGGCGGGATTACAGCGAATACCGCTTTGGATTCGGAGGCTACATCACGCTGCAGCATCTGCTGGCGTTCGGCGTGGGCGCGGTGTTCGTGCTCTATGCGGGGAACACGCTGCTGCTGGAGCTGGTGTACGTGATTCCGGAGAACCTGGGAAGAATCCTGCTGTTGGTGCTCTGCATTGTGTTCTGTATCGACTTGTCCGGCGTGCTCGCGGTCGTGTGGAAGTGGAGACGGTATGTCAACCGGGTGGCCGGGCTCACGGAGAGCATGCACATGGTCTCGGACTCGTTCGGCAATGCGATCACGCGCAGCATCCGCCGCCGACTCGAGCGGAACTACCCGAACCTGGAGACCGGCAAGATCCTGGAGGCGAAGGCCGCCGAGGAGAAGAAGGAGAAGACGAGGTTCGCGGAGGGCTGTGGCTTCTACAAGATCGTCTGGCTGTTTCTGCTCGGGTCGTTCCTGGGGGATCTGGTCGAGACGGTGTTCTGCCGGTTTTCGCTGGGCACGTGGATGAGCCGGAGCAGCGTTGTGTACGGGCCGTTCAGCGTGGTCTGGGGACTGGCCTGCGCGATGCTGACAGGCTTCCTCTATAAATATAAGGATAAAAGTGACCGCTACCTCTTTTTTTACGGAACGGTGGTCGGCGGTACGTACGAATATCTGTGCAGCGTCTTCACCGAGCTCGTGTTCGGCGCGTCCTTCTGGGATTACAGCAAGATCCCGTTCAACCTCGCGGGCCGGATCAACCTGCTGTACTGCTTTTTCTGGGGGATCGCGGCCGTCGTCTGGCTGAAGGGCGTCTACCCGTTCCTCTCGCACTGGGTCGAGAAGATCCCCAGGAAGATCGGGCCGGCCCTGACCTGGATGCTGATCGTGCTGATGTCGGCCAACATGATGATCTCCGCGTGTGCGCTGGTGCGCTACACGGCGCGCCAGAGCGGAAGTGAACCGCAGACGCAGATCGGGGAGCTGCTCGACGAGCACTTCCCCGACGAGCGGATGAAGCGGATTTATCCCAAGGCGAAGGTTGTGAAATGACGGGACAGTCTAGGGTGTGGAGTGGTGGAGAAACGGGCATCTGTGGCGCGAAGCTGTGCGGAGTGAATGGGGAAACAGCTGGGCGGTTATGCAGTCGCAGAGTCGTGTGAATGACAGGAGGAGCAGAGCTATGAAGGAGCGGAATCCGAACGCGGATTTGATTCGCTGTGTGGCGGTTTTCAGTGTGGTGTCGGTGCACTTTCTGCTGAACAGCGGTTTTTACGGGCAGACGGTCGCAGGCGGGCAGATGCTGGTGATGTGCATGTACCGCTCGCTGTTTATGACCTGCGTTCCGCTGTTCATGATCCTGACCGGCTTTCTGATGTGGCAGAAACGGCTGTCGCGGAAGTATTACAGGGGGCTGTGGAAGACGCTGGAGATCTACGTGCTCGCGAGCATTGCCTGCCTGCTGTTCAAGCGGTATGTGCAGGGGGAAGAGATGACGCTGTATTCGGCGCTGCTTGCGATCCTCGCGTTCAAGGGCGCAAACTACTCGTGGTATATCGAGATGTACATCGGGCTGTTTTTGCTGATCCCGTTTCTGAACCTCGCGTACCACGGACTGGAAAATCAGCGCCAGAAAAAAGCACTGGTGCTCACGATGGCGGCGCTCACGCTGCTGCCGAAGCTGGTGAACAATTTTAACCTGACAGACCCCAGCTGGTGGCTGCTGCCGTCTGCCGGGGACGACTACAACAAGCTGGTGCCCTCGTTTTTCACGGGGATGTACCCGATCACGTACTACTTCATCGGGGTCTATCTGCGGGAGTACGGCTGGTCGGTCAGCAAACGGAAGAACCTGGCGCTTCTGCTGCTCGCGGTCGCAGGCTTCGGCGCCTACAATTACTACCGCAGCTACGGCGGAACCTTCCTCTGGGGCACAAACTGCAGCTGGGGCGGAGAGAACCTGATCACCGCGGTCCTGCTGTTCACCCTGCTTCTGCACCTGCGCCCCGTCAGATGGCCGCAGTTCGTGCAGGAGGCGCTGCTCTACATCTCGAAGGTGTCGCTCGGCCTCTACCTGATCTCCTGGATCTTCGACCAGATCGTCTACAAGGTCTACCTGAAGCCATGCGTCCCGGCCGTTCCAGACCGCTTCTACTACTACCTGCTTGTGGTCCCCGCGGTCTTCCTCGCCTCCCTCGGAGGCGCATCCGTACTCTACTTCCTCCGCGACGCGGCGCACTGGTGCATCGGACACGTGAAAAATCGTATCGCATCTCGCAGATGACTACAATAAATCACTGGAAAAAGCCGATATAAACTTGGTTATGATTCAGCTGAATATTGATTATGATTGTAGTAGGAACTGGGCTATGATTTAAACAGCTAATGCCTTATAGTTAAGCAACCGCCGAAGGATCTTCTCGTCCTGAATGCCAGAACTGTGACAATCTCTGCAATACAAATCAAATTTTCCCAGAACGGACAGTAGAAAAATCCTGTCCGTTCTTTTATACTATAAGAAAATAGCGTGACTCTGCGCACAACAGAGGAGAAGGAGTGTGAGCCTATGCAATACGGACATTTTGACAACGCGGCCCGCGAGTACGTGATCGACCGGGTCGACGTCCCGGTCTCGTGGACGAACTATATCGGAGTGGAGGAACTGTGCGCGGTGGTGAACCATACCGCCGGCGGCTACGTCTTCTACAAGACGCCGCAGTATCACCGGATCACCCGGTTCCGCCCGAACGGCGTGCCGATGGACCGGCCCGGCCATTACGTCTACATCCGGGACGACGCGGACGGAGATTACTGGAGCATTTCTTGGCAGCCGGTCGGCAAGCCGCTGGATCAGGCGAAGTACCGGTGCCGCCACGGCATGTCGTACTCCGTCTACGAGTGTGACTATAAGGGAATCCAGTCGTCCATGCGGCTTCTGATCCCGCTGGGCGACGCGGTCGAGCTCTGGGACGTGAAGCTGCGCAACTGCTCCGACGTGCCGAGAACTCTGAGCGTCTTTTCCTACTGTGAATTTTCGTTCCATCACATTGACATGGACAATCAGAATTTTCAGATGAGCCTGTACGCGTCCGGCTCCTCGTACGAGGACGGCGTGATCGAGTACGATCTGTTCTATGAGGAGTTTGGCTACCAGTATTTCACGGCGAGCTTCGAGCCGGACGGGTTTGACTGCGTGCGTGACAGGTTTATCGGAAATTACCGGACGGAGACGAACCCGGCTGTCGTCGAGGCAGGCGCGTGCACCGGCTCCTTCGAGAAGGGCGGGAACCACTGCGGGGCGCTCCAGAAGCGGCTGACGCTTGCGCCGGGGGAGGAGGTTCGCCTGGTATTTCTGCTCGGCGAGGGCAGGCGGGAGGACGCGCTGCCGATCCGGGAGAAGTATTCCGACTTTGCGCAGGTCGATCTCGCGGCGTCAAAGCTCGCCGGGTACTGGGAGGAGAAGTTTTCGAGGCTGCAGGTTCAGACGCCGAACGAGGCGATGAACACGATGCTGAACACGTGGAATCTGTACCAGGCGGAGATCAACATCCTGTTTTCGCGGTTTGCGTCCTTCATCGAGGTCGGCGGGCGCACCGGACTGGGCTACCGCGACACCGCGCAGGATGCGATGACCGTGCCGCACTCGAACCCGGAAAAATGCCGCCAGAGGATTGAGCAGCTGCTGCACGGGCTGGTGTCGGCCGGGTACGGGCTGCACCTGTTTGACCCGGCGTGGTTTGAGCCGGATGACGGGCAGAAGCCGTTCACGTCGCCCACGGTTGTGCCGGTGCCGGACGCGTCCGAGCGGATCCACGGGCTCAAGGACACGTGCTCGGATGACGCGCTCTGGCTGATCCCGTCGATCATGGAGTACGTCCGGGAGACCGGGGACGAAGCGTTTCTGGATCAGGTCATCGGCTACGCGGACGAGGGAGAGGGCACGGTGTACGAGCACATGAAGCGGATTCTTGACTTCTCGGCGAGCCAGGTCGGAGCACACGGAGTCTGCAAGGGGCTGCGCGCCGACTGGAACGACTGTCTGAACCTCGGCGGGGGCGAGAGTGCGCTCGTGTCCTGCCTGCACGTGTGGGCGCTGGAGCATTTTCTCGAGGCCGCGAGGCGGAAGCAGGAGCAGGCGGATGTGGAGCGGTACGAATCGATGTATGAGCAGGTGAAGCGCATCTGCCGGGAGCAGCTCTGGGACGGCGAGTGGTTCCTGCGCGGCTTCACGGGGAGCGGACGGCCGATCGGCACGCACACGGATCCGGAGGGAAAGCTCCATCTGGAGTCAAACGCGTGGGCTGTGCTCTGCGGCGCTGCGACACAGGAGCAGGGCGAGCGCGCGCTCGACAACGTGGACCGCTATCTGTACACGCCGTACGGCCTGATGCTCAACGGCCCGTCGTACACGGTGCCGGACGAGGAGGTCGGGTTCGTGACGCGCGTCTATCCGGGCGTCAAGGAGAACGGGGCGATCTTCAGCCATCCGAATCCCTGGGTGTGGGCGGCCGAGTGCCGGCTCGGAAGAGGGGACCGCGCGATGAAGTATTACGACGCGCTCTGCCCGGCGAGACAGAATGATCAGATCGAGATCCGGGAGGCGGAGCCGTACTCGTACTGCCAGTTCATCATGGGAAAGGACCACACGGCGTACGGAAGGGCGCGCCATCCGTTTATGACCGGGAGCGGCGGCTGGGCATACTTCTCGGCGACGCGCTATATGCTCGGAATCCGCCCGCAGTTCGACGAGCTGCTGATTGACCCGTGCATTCCGGCCGACTGGGAAGGGTTCACCGCGGTGCGCAAGTGGAGAGGCGCCGTCTATCACATCAAGGTGCGGAATCCGGAGCATGTGATGAAGGGGGTAAAGGAGCTGTATGTGGACGGAGCGAGGGCAGAGCGCGTATCAGCCTTTGCGCCGGGCGAGGAGCACGACGTGCTCGTGATCATGGGAAGCGCAGTGTAGCGGTATTGCAGGAGGAAAGGGAGGGTTTTTATGATTCATTTCGGGACAGGCGGCTGGAGGGCCGTGATCGGAGACGAATTTACAAGGGCGAACATTCAGCTTCTGGCGAAGGCGATGTCAGAGAAAATGAAGCGGGAGCAGGTGGACCAGGAGGGGATCGTGATCGGGTACGACCGCCGCTTCCTCTCGAAGGAGGCAGTCAAGTGGGCGTGCGAGGTGTTCGCGGCAGAGCAGATCAAGGTGCTGTTCGTGAACCGCTCCTCGCCGACGCCGCTCGTGATGTTCTACGTGGAGAAGCACAAGCTGCACTACGGGATGATGGTGACGGCGAGCCACAACCCGGCGATCTACAATGGGTTTAAGGTCTTTACGTACGGCGGGCGCGACGCGGACGAGACGCAGACGCGCGAGATCGAAGCGTACGCGGCCGCGATCGAGCAGTCGGGTGAGCCGATTGCGCACCTCGATTATGCGCAGGCCAAGGCTGAGGGGTATGTCACCGAGTTTAACCCGCTGAACGAATACCTCGACAATATCATCGCGAACATCGACATGCAGGCGATCCGCGACCGCGGGCTCCACATCGTGCTGGATCCGATGTACGGCGTGAGCCAGACGGCGATGAAAACGATTCTGTCGACGGCCCGCTGTGAGATCGACCTGATCCACGAGGCGCACGATACGCTGTTCGGGCGCAGGATGCCGGCGCCGAGCGCAGGGGCGCTGACGGAGCTGTGCACGTACGTGCGCGAGATGGAGTGTGATCTGGGGATCGCGACGGACGGGGACGCGGACCGCCTCGGCGTCGTGGATGACACGGGGAAGTACCTGCACGCGAACGACATTCTCGTGCTGCTGTACTACTACCTGCTCAAATACAGAGGGTGGCACGGTCCAGCGGTGCGCAATGTCGCGACGACGCACGTGCTGGACCGCATGGCGGAATCGTTCGGCGAGACGTGCTACGAGGTGCCGGTGGGCTTTAAGCACATCTCGGCGAAAATGCAGGAGACAGGGGCGATCATCGGGGGCGAGTCCTCGGGCGGCCTGACCGTGCGCGGCCATATCAACGGCAAGGACGGCATCTACGCGGCATCGCTGCTCGTGGAGATGGTGGCGGTCACCGGGAAGCGGCTCTCCGAGCTCGCGAAGGAGATCGAGGAGGAGTACGGAAGCATCTACATGGAGGAGCGCTCCTACCAGTTCACGGTGCAGCGCAAGGAGGAGCTGAAAACGCTGCTGTTTACAGAGCGGCGGCTGCCCGAGCTGGCGGAGCCGGTCGAGAAGGTGTCGTACCTGGACGGCGTGAAGGTGTATTTCCGAAACGGCGGCTGGATCATCGCGCGGTTCTCCGGGACGGAGCCGCTGCTGCGCATTTTCTGCGAGATGAGCACGCAGCGCGCGGCGGCAGAGCTGTGCAGGCAGTTTGAGGAGTTCCTGGGGCTGAATCCGTAAAACGGTGGGGTCAGGACAGGAAAGCGGATGACATAGACTGCAAAGGAAGGCTGCGGCAAGTGAGCATTGGATGCCGGACAAATCTGGTGTCACGAGATGTGGACAGGAATGACTGAGCATGCTCAGATGGAGGGACTACGACAGAAAGGATGAGACAGATGGACAATTCCAACGAGAGGTGCGACGCACGAGCATGCTCCCAAGAGGCGGAGCGCACGCCTCACAAGGCGGATCAAGTCCGGGAGGCGGAGTGCACGCCTCACAAGGCGGATCAAGTCCGGGAGGTGGAGTGCACGCCTCGCAAGGCGAATCAAGTCCGGGAGGCGGAGCGTGTACCTGGCGTGCGCAGACGGAAACAGAGCGGCCACCGCGCGCGGTCGCTGCGCTGGCGCATGATCGGAGTGCTGCTGATCTGCTGGCTCATCCCGTTTGCGTTTCTGACCGGGATTTTCGGCGTCTATCTCGCGAGCAACCACAGCGACATGACGGCGCAGAATTTCCGGGATCAGCTTGAGTTTAATGTGCAGATCTGCGTGGAGCGGCTGAACGGGGCGATCGCGGCGTCGCGCCAGGCGTCGTACGACGGGGATCTGCTCGCCACGTACGCGGCCTACCAGGACGGCCGGCTGAGCTACGTCAAGGCGAGCCGGGAGTACAAGGAGTACCTGACTGCACAGTACACAAAAAACAACGCGGTCTCCTGCGCCATCCTGTGGTTTGCGGGCGGCGAGGACCCGGAGGCGGAGGCGCAGGAGCTGTACGGCGTGTACAATGAGCACGGGAAGGGAAGCTACCAGCAGATCCGGAATTACCAGGAGAGCGATCACAGCGTGGTGCGGAACTATGCGGAGTCACTGGGCACGCGGGCCGGCTTTCTGAAGCGGGGCAGCACCCTGTATCTGGTGCGTAACCTGCTGGACGGCCGCTTTCAGACGAGGGGGACGCTGGTGTTCGGCCTGAACCGGGACTACTGCTTCAACAGCCTGAAGGAGTACCCGATGGCGGACGGCGTCTACACGGAGGTCAACGGCGAGGCGCTCCGTCTGATCCCGAACGAGCGGCTGGACAGCTGGGAGGCGGAGCGCCGCCACAGCGGAAGCAATGCATCCGCACAGACGGCAGCGGAAACGAGCGGAAGCAGCGCATCCACGCAGACGGCAGCGGAAACGGGCGGAAGCAGCGCATCCACGCAGACGGCAGCGGAAACCGGTGGCGACAGCGCGGCAGGACAGAGCGACGGAAGCCTGACAAAGGAGACGCAGGACCAGGTGGAGGCAAAGAAGGGCTACGTGTGGCTGGGCGACCGGCTGCTGGTCACGGACCGGCAGAACGGGGACAATTACACGCTGTACACGTCGATGCTGCTCCAGAAGGAGGTGACGCGCTACCCGTTTTACGGCTACCAGTACGTGCTGGGGGCGATGCTGCTCTGCCTGATTCCGATGCTGCTTCTGATGCTGTACGTGTTCCGCAGGCAGGTGACAGACCCGATCGAGGCGCTGAGCGACGGAGCGCGCCACATTGAGCACGGCGAGCTGGGCTACCAGGTCCGGGAGACGGTTCAGAACGCAGAGTTCACGTACCTGCGCGACTCGATGAATCAGATGTCCGCGAACCTGAAGCGGCAGTTTGACCAGATCTACCAGGAGGAGATCGCGCTGCGCGAGGCCCGGATCATGGCGCTGCAGTCGCACATCAACCCGCACTTCATGAACAACACGCTGGAGATCATCAACTGGGAGGCGCGGCTTGGCGGCAACGAGAAGGTGTCGAAGATGATCGGGGCGCTCTCGACGATGCTGGACGCCGCGATGGACCGCCGCAGGCGCTCGAGTGTGCGGCTCTCAGAGGAGATGGGGTACGTCAATTCCTATCTATATATCACGAAGGAGCGGCTGGGAAAGCGGCTGACGGTGGAGATCGACCTGCCAGAGGAGCTGATGGACTGCCTGGTGCCGAGACTGATCCTGCAGCCGGTGATCGAGAACGCGATCGAGCACGGCGTGGTGCCGAACGGCTCGGGGACGGTGTGGCTGCGCGGGTACTGCGACGAGACGTACCTGTACCTGGAGACGGTGAACAATGGGGGAATGACGGACGAGGACCGCAGAAGAGTGGCGCGGCTGCTGGATCCGGCCTACCAGACGGGAAAGGAGCCTGCCGGGAACCTGGGGATCGCGAATGTCAACCAGCGGCTGCGCATCCTGTACAAAGAGCCGTGCGGGCTCGCGATCTCGGAGGACGCGGACGGAAGAGTGACGGCAAAATTGACAATACCGAAACAAAAACAGGAGACAGCAGCGGGGGAGATGAACAAAAAAGAACAATAAATGCCAGCTCTGGTTATTCAAAAAATACAGAATGAGATGCATAATAGAGTCATAACCGATACAGAAACCGGCGGCAGGGAAATCGCCGGAAACAAAGAAAGGGAGGATTTTTTATGAGAAAACAGCTGGCATTTTTAACGGCAGGAGCGATGATGTGTTCGATGCTGGGCGCGGTACCGGCGCTTGCAGAGGGGACAGAGCTGAACGTGACGACGACGTTCGCAGGTGAGGACGGCAACTCACAGAACTTCAAGGATGCAGTCTCCGAGTGGGAGGCAGCTACCGGCAACACGGTGAACGACGCTTCGGCGACGTCGGATGAGACGTTCAAGGCGCGCGTGGAGATGGATTTCCAGACGGGAGCTGACCCGGATGTCCTGTTCTTCTTCAACGGCGCGGACGCGAACTCCTTCATCGAGGCGGGCAAGGTCGTTCCGATCGACACAATCCGCGAGACATACCCGGATTATGCAGCCAACATGAATGACGATCTGATCACAGCGTCTATCGTGGACGGAGTGAAGTACGCGGTTCCGGTCAACGGCTACTGGGAGGCGATGTTCTGCAACACAGAGGTGCTGGACGCTGCGGGCGTGGCGGTGCCGGGGGCGGATTACACCTGGGATCAGTTCATGGAGGACTGCCAGAAGATTAAGGACGCAGGCTACACGCCGATCGCGGCGGCGCTCGGAAATATCCCGCACTACTGGTGGGAGTTCGCAATCTTCAACAACGGAACGCCGGAGAACCATCTGACGATCCCGGAGAGCGCGGACGACGAGATCGGACAGGGCTGGGTAGCAGGCATGGAGGACATCAAGGCGCTGTATGAGGCAGGCTATTTCCCGGAGAACACACTGTCCGCGACGGACGATGAGACGTTCGCGATGTTCACCGAGAGCAAGGCGGCATTTTTGATCGACGGCTCCTGGAAGGTAGGCGGCATCGCAGGCGCATGCCAGTCTGACCCGGAGGATGCGACGACGCTGGATGCTGAGAAGCTTGACAAATTTACGGTTACGTACGTGCCGGGCAAGGGCGACCGGAAGGCGACAGACCTGATCGGCGGACTGTCTATGGGATATTACATCAGCACGGCAGCGTGGGAGGACGAGGCGAAGCGCGACGCGGCAGTCGACTTCGTATCCTACATGACGAGCGATGCGATGGTAGCGAAGTTTGCACAGCACACGGCATCCGCTCTGAAGGCGGCTCCGGAAGTAGATGAGGCAGCATTCAATTCTCTGCAGGTGAAGGCGATGGAGATGATGACAGGGGTGACATCTCTGACAGGCGCAGTGCAGGATATTTTCAACGGCGAGTGCAGAGTATCGACGTTCGACGGAATGCCGCAGATCGTGAGCGGAGAGATTGCAGCGGCAGATGCAGTTGCAGAGGGACTGGAAGTGTACCACGCACAGTAAATGGCTGCCTGCCGGACTGCCAGTGGAACAGAAGTAGAGACGGCTGTTTAGGGTAATGGGTTTACCTGGGTTGGCAGAGGCGGAAAATCAGGGGCTGCGGCGAAGACGGAGAAGGTTTTGCTGCAGCCCTTTTTCTGCAAACATGGCAGAGTATGCTGCACATCAAAGAGAGGAGACCGCTATGATCTATAAAAATAAAAAGCCGCTTGCGCTGTTTCTGCTCCCGGCGTTCGCGTTTATGGTGGTGTTTCTGCACTATCCGTTTGTGAAAAATATCCTGAACAGCTTTCAGAATATCGGAGGGCTCGCGGCGCCGAGCAAGGGGTGGCTCGACCCGTGGTACGCCAACTATGTCAAAATGGTGCAGGACAAAAACGTGTGGATTGCGCTCAAAAATACGCTGTATCTGATGATGGCGACGCTCGTGTTTGAGGTGGGAATGGCGCTTGTGCTCGCGATTCTGGTCGACCAGATCCAGGTAGGCGCGAAATTTTTCCGCGTCGTCTACTTCTTCCCGATCGTGATCTCGGCGACGGCGCTGGGCCTTCTGTTCAACCTGATCTTCCTGCACGACAAGGGGATGGTGAACCAGCTGATGGAACTGTTTGGCTACTCGGGCAGCCTGATTGACTGGAAGTCCGACGGGAGAGCGCTCGCGACGATGTTTCTCCCGGTGATCTGGCAGTACGTCGGATTCTACTTTGTGATCCTGCTGACCGGGCTGAACAATATTCCGTCGGATCTCTACGAGGTGGCCTCGATTGACGGCGCGAGCCGGTGGCAGAGGATCCGCTTCATCACGCTGCCGCTGCTGCACAATGTGCTGTGCACGTGTGTGATTCTCGCCGTGACCGGAGCACTCAAGGTGTTTGACCTCCCGTGGATCATGTTCCCGAAGGGAATGCCGCAGAACACGACGTGGCTGACCAGCACGTACATGTACTACCACTCGGTGGAGACGCGCAATACCGATTACGGCTGTGCGCTGGCGGTCCTGATCGTGGTGATCGGCATCATCTCGGCGCGCATCGTGAATGCGATTTTCAAGGAGAAGGACTATTGATGGAGGAGGAAGAAAGGGATGAAAAAAGCATCAAACAAATGGATGATACCCGTGTATGCAGTCCTGATTTTCTGGGCGCTCACGACGATCTACCCTCTGATCTGGGTTATGCTGAACTCGTTTAAGGTCAAGAATGAGATTCTCGCGAATTCTTTCTCTCTCCCGGTCGGGGAGCTGTTTACCCTCGCGAATTTCAGGCGGGCGTTTGACCGGGTGCCGATTCTCGGCGCGTATGTGAACAGCCTGATCGTCTCGGGAAGCGTCACGGTCTTTGTCATGGCGTTCGCGGGGCTTGCATCCTTCGCCCTTGTGAGGTATCATTTTAAGGGAAGAGAGTTCCTGATGTCCGTCGTCGTGGCGAGCATGATGTTCCCGGCGTTCTCGACGATTGTCCCGGTGTTCCGGATGGAGGCGTCGTGGGGAATCGTGAACAGCAGCAACCGATGGATGTCGCTGTTCGCATGTGCGCTTCCCCAGATTGCGGGGAACCTGTCGTTTGCGATCATCGTCCTGACCGGCTACATCCGCAGCCTTCCGCTGGAGCTCGAGGAGGCGGCCTTCATGGAGGGGTGCGGCGCGCTCCAGATCTTCACCAGGATTGTGGTGCCGCTTGCAAAGCCTTCCTTTGCAACAGTGGCGATCTTCTCGTTCCTGTGGAGCTACAACGACCTGTTCACGCAGACGTTTTTCCTGCGGCTGCAGACACAGTGGGCGATCACGCGGCTTTTGAAGGAGCTGACGGCGATGGAGGGGACGAACTACGGACTGATGGCGGCGGCGGTGACGATCGTGATCGTGCCGGTGATTGTGGTGTACACATGTCTGCAGAAATATATTATAAAGGGGCTCACGGCCGGGGCGATCAAGGGATAACCGGCGTCGGAGTGAAGAGGTGCGGGGATTGTACAGAGTTGTGATTATAGACGATGAACCGATTATTGTGAGAGGGCTGTCCCAGATGCTTCCGTGGGAGAAGTACGGGTGCGAGGTGGCCGGGACGGCGGAGAACGGCCAGGAGGGGCTCGAGCTGATCCGCAGGCTGAGGCCGCACATGGTATTCTCGGATATCTACATGCCGAAGATGGATGGGCTGACGATGGCCGCGGCGATGAAATCGGAGTATGAGGATATGGAGCTGACCGTGCTGACCGGATACCGCGATTTCGAGCTCGCGCAGCAGGCCATCCGGCTCGGAGTGACGCGCTTCCTCCTCAAGCCCTCGAATATGGAGGAGCTCGAGGAGGCGGTCGAGGCGATGGCGCGCCATCTGAGGAGAAAGGGAATCACGGGCGAGGAAAGACCCGACGGGGAGACCGCCGGGATGGCAGCGGGCAGTGCTGTGTCCGGGATGGATTCGGCTGGCGGTGCTGTGTCCGGGACGGATTCGGCAGCCGGCGCCGCGTCTGGGACGGATTCGGCGGGCGGCGCCGCGCCCGGGAAGGCTGCAGCGGGAGCGGCACAGAGAGAGGAGAAGGAACCGGCCGTAAATGCGGCGGGCAGCTTTATCGTAAAAAAGGCGCTCGACTATATGCGGAAAAATTACCGCCAGAAGGTGACGCTGACGGACGTGGCGGAGAACATCTACGTGAGTCAGTGGCACCTGAGCAAGCTTCTGAACCGCCACACCGGACAGAGCTTCTCGGAGCTGATGAACACGATCCGCGTCGAGGAGGCGAAAAAACTGCTCGCAGACCCCGCACTGCGCATCGGCGACGTGGCAGAGCAGGTAGGCTTCCTCGACATGGCCCATTTTTCACGCGTCTTCAAAAAACTGACCGGCCTCTCCGCAAACGAGTACCGGAACCAGATCTGAGACCGTTCCCAATGTTTGACAAACGCCCCCGGATGCTGTATAGTGGAGAGGATTGAAAGGGGGATTACAATTTTGTCAAACAGTGTGAAAAAGCTGCGCGTGCTGCTTCTGATTCTGTGCCTCGCGTGTGCGGCTGCGGCGCTTCCGGTTCAGGCGGCGGGCAGTGCGACACCGGCCGCGTCGGTCGCAAAGGGCGGCAAGTGGGTGAAGACAGGATCCGGAAAGAAATATCGTCTGAAGGACGGGACGTATGCGCAGAACCAGTGGCTGAAGATCGGCGGAAAGTACTACTATTTTCTGAAAAGCGGCCTGATGGCGAAGAATCGGATGATCACGACGGACGGGAAGACGTACTATGTCAAGGCAAACGGCGTCCGGATCAAGTCGAGCTGGATTAAGAAGAATGGAAAGTCTTACTATTTTGACAAGAATGGCGTGCGCGCCCAGAAAAAGTGGATTCGGCGCAGCGGGAAGCTGTACTACGTCGGTGCGGACGGGGCGATCGCAAAGAACCAGTGGGTGGACGGCGGCAAGTATTACGTCGGCGCAGACGGGGTGAAGCTCAAGAACTGTGTGAAGGACGGCTACTATCTGAACGCGGACGGCAAGAAGGTCGTGAAGGTGTTCAAGGGCGACTATATCTTCGTCGGAGATTCCCGGATGGTCGGGATGCAGAAGTCGATCGCGCCGGCGGACACGCTCTACATCGCGAAGGTCGGCGAGGGCTACTCCTGGCTCAAGAGTACAGCCGGGGTCAAGCTGAAGTATTACCTGAAGGCGAACCCGAACGTGAAGGTGGTGCTGGCGCTCGGCGTCAACGACCTCGGAAATGTGAAGTCTTACATTTCCTATTATAAGAAGCTGATCAAGAACTTCCCCAAGACGAAGTTCTACATCCTCTCGGTGAATCCGGTGGACGACGCGAAGGTGGCGAAGCGCGGCTACAAGGTGAAAAATTCCGCGATCAACTCCTTCAACAAGAAGATGTACGTGGCCTTCCGCTCGCGCTACGTGAACACGTACAAGGAGATGAAGGCGGACGGCTTCGGCTCGCGCGACGGACTGCACTACCTGGAGGCGGACTACATAAAGCTTTACCACTCGATTATTGAGAAGATTCAATAGGAACAGGGTGGCACAGCGACAGAAGCGTGACAGGGTACAGCAGACAGTGAGCAGAAATGTGATGGGATGAATCAACAGCGGCAGAAGTGTGCCAGATGGTGCGCTCCTGCCATTTTTTTCTGGGATATTGGGGATCGTTCAGAAATTCTGCGATGTCCGACAGCAGAGATCCGTTTCATGTAGAAAATGGGTCTTCTCAAAAACGGTCAACAGGGTATAATGAGAGTTGACCGGTGCGGTCAGTGAGGTGATGGGGATGAATGAAAAGTTTTTTCAGCTGCCGAAAGAAAAGCAGCAGAGGATCATCAACGCAGGATTCCGCGTCTTTGCGCAGAATTCGTACAAGAAGAGCCCGATGTCGGAAATCGCCGCCGAGGCAGGGATCAGCAAGTCGCTGCTGTTTTTTTACTTCCGCAATAAGCGGGAGCTGTACCTCTTCCTCTGGGAGGAGGCGGCGGACATCACGCTGCGGTATCTGACCGAGTACCGGTGCTATGAGCCGGGCGACCTGTTTGTCATGATGGAGCGCGGGATGATGGCGAAATTCCGGATCATACAGGAATATCCGCACATGGCGTTTTTCGCGGTCAAGGCGTTTTATGAGAAGGATGCGGAGATTGTCGGGGAAGTCCAGGAGAGCTACCGGAGACATTTTGACCGGAAGGCGGCCGGAGCGATCGCGAGGATCGATCCCGGGAGCTTCGTCCCGGGGCTGGATCTTCGGATGATGTACCGCGAGATATACTGGGCGTCGGAGGGCTACCTGTGGGAGATGGTGCAGAAGGGCGAGCTGGATGTGGAGAAAATGGAGCGGGATTTCCGGAAGCTTCTGCAGTTTTGGAAGTCTGTTTATCAGAGAAAGGGGGAGGCGGATGCAGGCGATACAGACGCGGCAGCTGACGAAATATTACGGGAAGAACAGGGGAATTGAGGATGTGAGCCTGTCAGTGGAGGAGGGCGAATTCTGCGGCTTCATCGGCCCGAACGGGGCGGGGAAGAGCACCACGATGCGGATTCTTCTGGGGCTGATCACGGCGACGAGCGGGACGGCAGAGCTCTTCGGACAGGACGTCCGGGCGCACGGGACGGAGCTGCTCTCCCGGATCGGCTACCTCCCGTCAGAGACCGTGTTCTACGATGGAATGCGGGTGAGGGAGATCCTGCGGCTGTCCGCCGGGCTGCGCGGGAGAGACTGCGCCAGGGAGGCGGGACGGCTGTGCGAACGGCTGGAGCTTGACCCGTCGAAAAAGGTGGAGGAGCTCTCCCTGGGCAACCGGAAGAAAGTCGGGATTGTCTGCGCCATGCAGCACAGGCCGGAGCTCTACCTCATGGATGAGCCGACAAGCGGCCTGGACCCGCTGATCCAGAAGGAGTTTTTCGCGCTGCTGGCGGAGCGAAACCGGGAGGGCGCGACGGTGTTTCTCTCCTCCCACGTGCTCTCGGAGGTGCAGCGGTACTGTACCCACGCGGTGGTGCTCCGGGACGGACGGCTGCTGGTTGGCGACCGCGTGGACCGGATCGGCCACACGGATGCGAGGCGTGTGACGGTGAAGGGGGTCCGGGAAGCGCCCGGGATGGAGCGGATCAGGGATGTCCGGCAGCTGGAGGACGGCGTCAGCTTTCTGTACGACGGCAGGCCGGATCACCTGCTTCGGACGCTGGCGGATCTTCCGCTCACGGATGTCACGATCACGGAGCCGGACCTGGAGGAGGTGCTCTGGCACTATTATGAGGAGGGAGCGCATGGTCATTCTGAGACATGAATTGAGGCAGGGGAGAGCGTCTCTTGCCATCTGGACTGCGGCGGTGGCCGTCATGCTGGCGGTCTGCATCCTGATTTTCCCGGAGATGGCCGCGGACATGAAGGTGATCGGAAACCTGTTCGCCAATATGGGAGTGTTCTCCGCGGCATTTGGGATGGACAAACTGAATTTCGGCGAGTTTACGGGCTTCTTCTGTGTGGAGTGCGGGAACGTGCTCGGGCTTGGCGGAGCGTTCTACGCGGCGCTGACCGCGAGCCAGATGCTGTGCAAGGAGGAGAAGGGGCGCACGGCCGAGTTTCTCCTGACCCATCCCGTCACAAGGACGCGGATCGTTCTGGAAAAGCTGCTCGCAATCGTCGTCCAGCTCGTGATCCTGAACGGAGCCGCAGTCGCAGTCACAGCGGGCAGTGTTCTGGCGATCGGGGAGGAGGCGCCTGTGGGTACGATGGCGCTTCTGTTTGCGGGCTATTTCCTTATGCAGCTGGAGCTTGCCGCCGTGACCTTCGGCATCTCCGCCGCCCTCCGCCGCGGAGGCGCCGGGCTCGGACTGGGCATCGCGGCGCTGTGCTACTTCCTGAACCTCGCGGCGAACCTGACAGAGAAGGCAAGGTTCCTGAAGTACATCACCCCGTTCGGCTACACGGACGGCGCGCAGATCGTCGCGGACGGCGCGCTGCACGCAGGCTATCTCGCGGCCGGGATGGCGTACGGCGCTGCGGGGATCGCGTTTGCATTCCTGTATTATACAAAGAAAGACATCGCCTGAGCGGCTTTTGATTGACTTTTCCAAGGGATGTCGCTATAATTCAATTACGGGAAATTGCGACAATATACAAATTCCCGTAGTAAGGAGGGCGATATGGAATCGATCAAACGAGATATCTATTTGAACCGTCTGATTGAGCGGAAAGAAAATGGCCTGATCAAGGTTATTACAGGTATTCGCAGATGTGGGAAATCTTATTTACTGTTTAAGCTGTTTTACCAATACCTGTTGGATTCAGGAGTGGAGGCGTCCAGGATTATTACCGTTCCTTTAGATGATGACGATTATGAGGAACTGCGCGACAGCAAAAAATTAAGCGCGTATATCAGACAGCAAATAACCGATGAAGGTCAGTGGTATGTGTTTTTGGATGAAGTTCAGCTCTGCAAGGGTTTTGAAGGTGTACTCAATGGCCTGAACAGACGTGAGAACCTGGATATTTATGTGACAGGCAGCAATTCCAAATTTCTTTCCTCTGATGTGCTGACAGAATTTCGTGGCCGTGGAGATGAGGTTCGGGTTTACCCACTGTCTTTTGCCGAATATGTATCCGCCTATCCAGGCGATAAATATGATGCTTGGATGGACTATTACACCTACGGCGGGTTGCCGCTGATTTTAAGCAGAAAAACCGATGAGCTGAAATCCAGGTATCTGATCGACCTGTGCAAGGAATTGTATCTGAAAGATATAGAAGACCGTCATAATTTGCGCGGGGACAGTGTAATGGCGGCGATGATCAGCATTCTGGCATCGGCAGTAGGTTCTCTGACGAATCCAACGAAGCTGGCGAATACGTTTGGCACCAATGGAATCCAGGTAAGTGACAAAACCATAGGAGCATATATCGGATATTTGCTGGACGCATTCTTCATTAGTAAAGCTGAGCGCTATGACATCAAAGGGAAAAAATATATTGCTTCTCCCTTCAAGTACTATTTTACAGATGTGGGTCTTCGGAATGCTCAGCTCAATTTCCGGCAGCAGGAAGAAAACCACATCATGGAGAATATTATCTATAATGAACTGCTTATCCGTGGATTCAACGTGGATGTCGGAGTTGTGGAACATTCGGAGAGAGGGGCGGACGGGAAGGCTGTACGAAAGCGGTTGGAGGTTGATTTTGTCTGTAACTGCGGGAATCAGAGGTATTATATTCAGTCTGCCTTTGCAATTCCTGACAGCGAGAAAATGCAGCAGGAGCAAAAATCTCTGGTAAATATCGGAGATTCCTTTAAGAAAATCATTGTAGTAAAGGATCGGATCAAGCTATGGCGCAATGAGCAAGGCATCGTAGTAATGGGGATTATGGATTTTCTTCTGAATCCAAACAGTCTGGATTTGTAGGCGTCAGGAAAGCGTTTTCACGATCCGCCATTCTCGGCGTTCATCGCGAGCCGCCGTGTCTGGCCGTCCGCATCCAGCAGCAGCTGCGCCCCTTCGGTGTCCGGGACGAGGGTGCGCGCGTGGAGCTTGCGGTATGCGGAGGGGCTCATGTGGTAGCAGCACGCAAAGGTGTGCGCGAAATGCTGCCGGCTGTTGTAGCCGGAGGAGAACGCGACATCTGTGATGCCAAGCGAGCTGTTGGTGAGCAGGAAGGCGGCCTGCTCCATCCGTTTCTGCGTGATGTACTTGCCCACCGGGCAGCCCAGAAACTGCGAAAAGAGAAGCTGCAGGTACGACTTGTTGACTCCGGCGTGGGCGGCGATGTCGGGGACGGAGAGCGGCTCGAGCAGGTTCTGCTCGATGTAGGAGCAGGCCTTTTTCAGATAGAGCAGTCCGGCCGTCTGGCGGTCGTGGCGGGCACAGTAGGCGAGCTCGAGCATGGTACGGTAGAAGAGAAGCTGCAGAAGATAGGCGGAGTCCTCCTTCTCCTGCTGGAGCTGCGAGATAAGATCTTTCATTGCATAACCCAGGTTCCGCAGATCGTCGGCGAGGAGGAAGGTGCCGGTAGACCAAAGCAGCTCGGCGGCCTCCGGGCAACGCGAGGCGAGCTCCGCGAGAGGAATCGTGCCCGGTCCCTCCTGGCGGCGGAACTCCAGGTTCAGGATTGCGCACGGATGCCCTGCCTCGATCTCGAGCCGGTGCGGAAGGCCTCCCGGGAGAAAGATAAACTGATTTGCGCCGAGCGGCAGCCTCTCATCGCCGCAGTACACCGTGCAGCCGCCGCTCGTCACATACATAATTTCACAGCTTGGATGCGCGTGCATCGGCATGTGATACTCCGGCAGGGAGAGGGCGTAGTAGGCCGTGATCTGGATTGCGGTGTCCTGGCAGATGGGCGAATTTTTCATGCGTTACAGCTCCGTTCTTATTCGTATCGTCATTCAATGCAGTTATTCTTCTCCTGTCATCACAGCAGCACAAGAAAGATTAGAACTCAGGAAGTTCAAACTGCTGCGCATCCATCTTACCACAAAAAATTAAATGCGACAATATCTTGCATTTGCATCCTTCTGTGTTCATTCATTTCCATGTGTTCCTGGAAATCTTTTATAATCAAAAATACAACGCAGACAGAATCATCCCAATTAGAAACAAAGCAAAATCAAAGTCAACACATCTGCGGCCGGGAATTGCTGCGGCAACAGAAAAGAAATGGAGGAACGGCTATGAGCTTCAAGGTATCTTTTATCGGCGCGGGGAGCCTCGTCTTTGCGCGCACCCTGTTCACGGACATCGTGTCCGTGCCGGAATTTCACGACATTGAGATCTCGTTTACCGACATCAATGCGACGAATCTGGAGCGCACGCGCGCGCTCTGCCAGCGTGATCTCGACGCGAACAACATCCCGATCACGATCCAGGCGACGACGGACCGCAGGGAGGCCTTTAAAAATGCGCGGTACATCGTGAACTGTGTCCGCATCGGCGGCCTCGAGGGCTTCGAGAAGGACGTCGAGATTCCGCTCAAATACGGCGTCGACCAGTGCGTCGGCGACACCTTATGCACCGGCGGCATCATGTACGGCCAGCGCGTGATCGCGGCGCTGCTCGATTTCTGCAAGGATATCCGCGAGGTGGCGGAGCCGGGCGCGATCATGCTGAATTACTCGAACCCGAACGCGATGGCGACCTGGGCGTGCAACAAGTACGGCAAGGTGCGCACGATCGGCTTGTGCCACGGCGAGATCCACGGCGAGACGCAGATCGCCGAGGTGCTCGGGATCCCGAGGGAGGAGCTCGACATCACCTGCGCCGGGATCAACCACCAGACGTGGTACATCGCCGTGAAGCACAACGGCGAGGACATGCTGCCGAAGCTCCTGCCGGGCTTTGAGGCGCACGCGCGTTTTTCCGAGGAGGAGAAAGTGCGGATCGACATCCTGAAGCGGTTCGGCTACTACTCGACCGAGTCAAACGGCCATCTCTCCGAGTATGTGTCCTGGTATCGCAAGAGGCCGGAGGAGATCAAGGACTGGATCAACCTCGACAACTGGATCAACGGCGAGACGGGCGGCTATCTGCGCGTGACGCGCGAGGAGCGCAACTGGTTCGACACGGATTATCCGAAGATTCTGCAGGAGGAGCCGAAAAAGCTGGACGGCTCGGAGCGCGGCAATGAGCACTGCTCCTACATTATTGAGTCGCTCGAGACCGGGAGGAAGTACCGCGGCCATTTCAATGTCATGAACGAGGGCTGCATCACGAACCTCCCGTATGAGTCGGTGGTCGAGGTGCCGTGCTACGTGGACGGCAATGGAATCAGCGTGCCGAAGGTCGGCGATCTGCCGCTTGGCTGCGCGGCGGTCTGCTCGCAGTCGATCTGGGTGCAGAAGCTGGCGGTCGAGGCCGCAGTCGCAGGAGATGTGAATCTGCTGAAGCAGGCGGCGCTGATGGACCCGCTGACTGGGGCGGTCTGCAACCCGCCGGAGGTCTGGCAGATGATTGATGAGATGCTGGTGGCCGAGGAGGAGTGGCTGCCGCAGTACAAGGAGGCGATCGCCGCGGCGAAGGAGCACCTCGCGAACGACGAGCTGATCCCGACGAAGGACTACCACGGCGCGGTGCGGCTGCACGAGAAGACGCCCGAGGAGGTCGCAGCGGAGCGCGCGGCGCGCAAGATCACGGCGTAATGTGCTGGCCTGCATCTCCAAGTGCGGTGTGTGCTGTGCGGATAACAGAAAGGAAGAGTCAATTCGATATGGATAAGAATGCATTTGCACCGTATCCGCCGATGGGCTGGAACAGCTGGGACTGTTACGGGGCGGCGGTGACGGAGAAGGAACTGAGACAGAACGCGGAGTTTGTGGCCAATCACCTGCGGGAGCATGGCTGGGAGTATATCGTGTGCGATATCCAGTGGTATGAGCCGACCGCGGACTCGAGTCACTACCGCAGCTTTGCGGATCTGTGCATGGATGAGTACGGGCGTGTGATTCCGGCGCCGAACCGGTTTCCCTCGGCGGCAGACGGGAAGGGCTTCGGGCCGATCGCGGAGTATGTGCACAGCCTCGGATTGAAATTCGGCATCCACATCATGCGCGGCATCCCGCGCCAGGCGGTGCACCAGAATACGCCGGTCAAGGGAACCACGTACACGGCGCGCCAGGTGGCGCATCCGGCCTCGATCTGCTGCTGGAACACAGACATGTACGGCGTGGACGCGACAAAGCCGGGCGCGCAGGAATACTACGACTCGCTGATCGAGCTGTACGCGTCCTGGGGTGTGGATTTTATCAAGGTGGATGACATCTGCGTCAAGTACGGGCAGCCGGGGAACGAGAACACGCTGCAGTACGGCGGAGATGAGATCGAGCTGCTGCGCCGGGCAATCGACCGCAGCGGGCGCGCGATCGTGCTGAGCCTCTCTCCGGGACCGGCGATGGTCGAGCAGGCAGAGCATCTGCGGAAACATGCAAACATGTGGCGGATCACAAATGACCTCTGGGACTCCTGGGAGAATATCATGGAAATGTTTACGCGCTGCGATTGTTGGAGCCCGTACGTGTCGGAGGGCTGCTATCCGGACTGCGACATGATCCCGATCGGCCACATCTCGATCCGCGGCTGTGAGCACGGCCTCTCCGAGCGGCAGACAAGATTGACAAAGGCAGAGCAGCGGACGCTGTTTTCCCTCTGGTGTATCTTCCGGTCCCCGCTGATGCTCGGCTGCGAGCTGACCGATGCGGACGACTGGACGATGAGCCTGCTCACGAACGACGCGGTGCTCGGCCTGACGAAGCACAGCCACGGCGCGCACCAGGTGCTCCGCGCAGGCGGCCTGATCGTCTGGCAGGCGGAGGGTGAGCACGGGGAGCAGTACGTCGCGATGTTCAACGTGGCAGGCTGGCCGGAGACGTACACCGTCAGCTTTGAGAAGCTCGGCCTCGCCGGAGTGCAGGAGGTGACAGACCTCTGGAGTGGCGAACCGTGCGGCCAGGAGTCGTGCGCGTTGACTGCGCAGATCGGAACACATGACGTGAAGCTGGTGAAATTGACACCGGCGAGGTAAGCGTTCCAGGGTATCTTTTACGAAAAAATAGTCGTCAGCTTTGCGCGGGCAGGACGGCTATTTTTTACGCGCATAATTACGCATGGCAGTGATCAGAAGCGCGACGCTCAAATCAGGCTTAATTCTTCCTATGCGGGCTTTTTTTATTTCAGGTAAGATGATAGAATAGGTCTGCCGGATTCCGGCACGGATGAAAAAACAGACAGGAGGCAACTGCTGAATATGGGTCGAATATTGATGCTGAGTACCGGGGGCACGCTGGCGTCCTCGCACAGTGAGAAGGGGCTCGCGCCGGGACTGCACGGGAATGACATTCTGGACCGGATCGCGGGGCTGACGGAGGGCTTTGAGATTGACGAGGAGGAGCTGTTCATGCTGGACAGCTCCAACATGCAGCCGGAGGAGTGGGCGCAGCTCGCCGGGAGGATCTATGAGCGGCGAAAGGCGTACGACGGGATCGTCGTGATCCACGGGACCGATACGCTCGCCTACACGGCTGCGGCGCTCTCGTACGCGCTGCAGCGAATCGAGATCCCGGTCGTGCTGACGGGCAGCCAGGTGTCGATCGAGAATCCGATCGCCGACGCGACGGAGAACTGCCGCGCGGCGCTCCACATGGCGGCGAGCCATTGCCCCGGCGTCTACGTCGCGTTCAACCGGAAGATCATCCTGGGGACGCGTGCGAGCAAGGTGCGGACGCGGAGCTTTGACGCATTTGAGAGCATCGACTGCCCGTACGCGGCGCGGATCAACAGCGGCGGCCTGCTGATCAACCCGTCGCTGTCAGGGCGGCAGCTGGGGGTATGCAGACTGCAGGCCCGCTTCAGCACGGATGTGTTTCTGCTGAAACTGTTCCCGGGGCTGAACCCGGACATTTTCGGGAGGCTGCAGGAGCTGGGCGTGCGCGGCGTCTACGTCGAGGGCTTCGGGCTGGGCGGCCTGCCGTTTTCGAGGCGGAATCTCACAGAGGCGATCCGGCGCGCGGTGGATGCGGGGATGACCGTGGCGGTCGGCAGCCAGTGTCTCTACGAGGGCAGCGACTTTACGGTCTACGAGGTCGGCCGCCAGGTGCTCTCGTGCGGTGTCATCGAGACCGGCAACATGACGACGGAGGCCGCGATCACCAAGCTGATGTGGGCGCTCGGACAGTACGAGGACCCGGAGGCGGTCCGGATGGTCATGGAGCAGAATCTCGTCGGAGAGCTGGGCAGCACGGTCAACTGGAATGAGTGAGGCCGAAAAAGTGGAAAAAGTTTCGCCGGGGGAGTTTACAGGGGAAAACCGGGAGAGTATAATATCAGGCTGGTTCGTTTGCCGGATGGAGACGGGACCGTACGCAGATAAGGCGGGAACAAGGAGAGGAAATGCTATGTGGAAGCTTCTTAGGTATATGAAAGCCTACAAAAAGGAATCGGTGTGTGCGCCTCTGTTCAAGCTGCTCGAGGCGCTGTTTGAGCTGTTTGTGCCGCTCGTGATGGCGCGGATTATTGACGTCGGAATCGCGCGAGGGGACCGGCCGTATATCGCGCGGATGTGTCTTCTGATGGCGGCGCTCGGGCTGATCGGCCTGGTGTGCTCGATCACGGCGCAGTATTTCTCGGCAAAGGCGGCGGTCGGCTTCGCGGCGCGGCTGCGGCAGGAGCTGTTCGCCCACATCCTGGGCCTCTCCTTTTCCGAGATGGATGTGAGCGGGACGTCGACGCTGATCACGCGGATGACGAGCGACATCAACCAGGTGCAGTCTGGCGTGAACCTGTTCCTGCGGCTGTTTATGCGCTCGCCGTTTATCGTGTTCGGCGCGATGGTGATGGCGTTCACGATTGACGCGAAGGCCGCGCTGATCTTCGTGGTCGTGATCCCGATTCTGTGCGTGATCGTGTTTGGCATCATGCTCGTGAGCATCCCGCTGTACAGGCGGGTGCAGGAGCGGCTCGACCGTGTGACCGGGATCACGCGGGAGAATCTGCAGGGAGTGCGCGTGATCCGCGCGTTCTGCAGGGAGGAGCAGGAGATCGGCGCGTTCGAGGAGGGCAACGAGGCGCTCGTGAAGATCCAGGTGCTCTCCGGGCGGATCTCGGCGCTGATGAACCCGCTGACGTACGTCGTCGTAAACGGCGGGCTGCTCGTGCTGCTGTACACCGGGGCGGTGCGGGTCGACGCGGGGGTGATCACGCAGGGAGCCGTCGTGGCGCTCGTCAACTACATGTCGCAGATCCTCGTGGAGCTCGTGAAGCTCGCGAACCTGATCATCAACGTGACGAAGGCGATCGCGTGCGGCAACCGGATTGAGTCGGTCATGGAGCTGGAGCCGAGCATTGTATCCGGGAGCGGAGCACCATCTGAGCACGGAGCGGCGGAAACTGAGCAGCGGATCGCAGCCGACAGCAAGCAGTCCGCTGGCCTGGAGGATTCTCCCACGGCTGGCAGTGAATCTGCAGTGCAGACGTCGGACGAAATGAGAGATAGCAGAGAGACGGGTGACTTGCCGGAACGTCCCGCAGCGGATGGTCAGTCCGCAGCTCCGACGCTGCACGAATCGTCCGGTGCTGCGTCGCATGGCATCCCGAAGGTAGCATTTGAGCACGTCTGCTTCCGCTACAAGGGCGCGGGTGCGGACTCCCTGACGGACATCACCTTCCGGGCGATGCCGGGCGAGACGATCGGTATCATCGGCGGCACGGGCTCCGGAAAGACGTCTCTGGTCAGCCTGATCCCGCGGTTCTACGACGTGCGAAGCGGGTGCGTGCAGGTGGACGGAATGGACGTCCGCTCGTACGACCTGGCCAGGCTGCGCGGAAAGGTCGCGATCGTGCTGCAGAAGGCGGTCCTGTTTGCTGGGACGATCCGCGAGAACTTGCTCTGGGGCAATGAGCACGCGACCGAGGAGGAGCTGCGCGCGGCGATCCACGCGGCGCAGGCGGACGAGGTGGTCTTCGGGGGAAAAGGCGGGCTGGACGCGATGGTCGAGCAGGAGGGGCGCAATTTCTCCGGCGGCCAGAAGCAGCGGCTGACGATCGCGCGGGCGCTCGTGCGCCATCCGGAGATTCTGATTCTCGACGACAGCGCGTCGGCGCTCGACTTTGCGACGGACGCGAAGCTGCGCCGGGCGATCCGCGGGCTCTCAGGACAGATGACGGTGTTCATCGTCTCCCAGCGCGCGTCGACGATCCAGTACGCGGACAAGATTCTCGTGTTGGACGACGGCGAGATCGTCGGCATGGGGACGCACGAGGAGCTGCTCGCGCACTGCGGCGTCTACCAGGAAACGTATTACTCACAGTTCCCAAAGGACGATGACGGGAAGGAGGGTGAGCTGCGGTGAAACAACAGAGCGGACAGAAGGCAATCATCAAAAAAGTGCTGTCCTACATCCGGCCCCAGCGGCTCTGGGTGCTGCTCTCGCTGCTGATGGCAGTGGTGTCGGTGGCGCTGACGCTGTATCTCCCGGTGCTGACGGGGCAGGTGATCGACCACATCCTCGGGCCGGGCGCGGTGGAATTTTCCGGGATCTTCGCGCTCATGCGCAGGATGCTCGCGGCGATTCTGGTGACGGCCGCCGCGCAGTGGGTGATGAATGTCTGCAACAACAAGATTGTGTACACGGTGACGCGGGAGATCCGCGAGGAGGCGTTTCGGAAGATCGAGATTCTCCCGCTCAAATATCTCGACACGCACTCTGTCGGGGAGACGGTCAGCCGGATCATCGCGGACGTCGACCAGTTCGCGGACGGCTTGCTGATGGGCTTTACACAGCTCTTTACCGGTGTCGTCACGATCGCGGGCACGCTGTGTTTCATGCTCGCGGTCAGTCCGGGCATCACGCTGGTCGTGGTGGTGCTGACGCCGGTGTCGCTGGTCGTCGCGAATTTTATCGCGAAGCGGACGTACTCGATGTTCCGGCTGCAGTCGGAGACGAGAGGGGAGCAGACGGCGCTGATCAACGAGATGATCGAGAATCAGAAGGTCGTCCAGGCCTACGGCCAGGAGCAGAAGGTGCAGGGCAGGTTTGACGAGATCAACGGCCGGCTGCAGAAGTATTCGCTGCGGGCGACGTTCTTCTCCTCGATCACGAACCCGGCGACCCGCTTTGTGAACAGCCTGGTGTACACGGGAGTCGGCCTGACCGGGGCCTTTGCCGCGGTGCGCGGCGTCCTGACGGTCGGACAGCTCTCGGCGTTTCTGTCGTATGCGAACCAGTACACGAAGCCGTTCAACGAGATCTCAGGCGTGATCACGGAGCTGCAGAACGCGATCGCCTGCGCGGGGCGGATCTTTGAGCTGATCGACGAGGAGCCGCAGCAGCCGGATCCAAAGCCGGCCGCGCAGCTGCCGCAAAAGATCGGGCGCGTCAGCCTCTCCCACGTGGATTTTTCTTACACACCCAAGAAAAAATTGATCCAGGATTTCAATCTGGAGGTGAAGAAGGGGCAGATGATCGCGATCGTCGGCCCGACCGGGTGCGGCAAGACGACGCTGATCAATCTGCTGATGCGGTTCTATGACGTGGACGGCGGCGCCATCCGGATCGAGGGCGAGGACATCCGCGCGCTGCGGCGGGAGACGGTGCGCGGCGCTTACGGGATGGTGCTGCAGGATACGTGGCTGCGCAGCGGCACGATCCGGGACAACATCAGGACCGGGCGGCCGGACGCAACCGACGAGGAGGTCATCCGCGCCGCGAAGGAAGCCCACGCGCACAGCTTTATCCGGCGTCTGCCGGACGGCTACGACACGCAGATCACGGAGAACGGCGGCAACCTCTCGCAGGGGCAGAAGCAGCTGCTGTGCATCGCGCGCGTGATGCTCTGCCTGCCGCCGATGCTGATTCTGGACGAGGCGACGTCGTCGATCGACACGCGCACCGAGATCCGGATTCAGAAGGCGTTCCATGCGATGATGGAGGGGCGGACGAGCTTTATCGTCGCACACCGCCTCTCGACGATCCGCAACGCCGACGTGATTCTCGTGATGCGCGACGGCAATATTGTGGAGCAGGGCACGCACAGGGAGCTGCTCGCGAAAAACGGCTTCTACGCGGAAATCTATAACAGCCAGTTTGTGAACACGGATGAAGGAAAAGAAAGGGCGTAAAGAGTTATGACAAAGGATATGACAGAAGGCAGTCCGCTTCGGCTGATTGTCAGTTTTGCTGTGCCGATGTTTCTCGGAATGCTGTTTCAGCAGTTTTACAGCATGGTCGACACGATGATTGTGGGGAAATTCCTGGGCATGCATCAGCTGGCCGGCGTGGGCTCCACCGGATCTCTGAATTTTCTGGTGATCGGGTTTTGCACCGGAGTCTGCAACGGAGTCGCGATTCCGGTGTCGCAGACGTTCGGGGCAAAGCGGGAGGACGAGCTGCGCAGGTACGTGGCAAACAGTGTGTGGCTGTGCGCCGGCTTCGCGGTTGTCCTCACGCTGACAGTCTCCGTGCTCTGCCGGCCGATTCTGCGGCTCATGGGCACGCCGGAGGATATTTTTACTTATGCATATGTGTATATTCTGATTATTTTTCTGGGGATCCCGTTCACCTTCCTCTACAACCTGCTGGCGGCGATCTGCAGGTCGCTGGGGGACAGCCGGACGCCGGTCTTGTTCCTGGCGCTGTCGTCGGTGCTCAACATCGCGCTGGACATCGCATTTATCGTGTGCTGTCACATGAGCGTCGAGGGGCCGGCGCTGGCGACCGTGATCTCGCAGGCGGTCTCCGGGCTCATCTGCCTGCGGTACGTGAGGCGGAAGTTCACGGTGCTGCACATGGAGAGGACGGAATGGCGCGTGCGCGGCTCCTACATAAAGAAACTCTGCTATATGGGGATTCCGATGGGACTGCAGTATTCGGTGACGGCGATCGGCTCGATTGTGATCCAGGCGGCGATCAACGGCTTCGGCTCGCTGACGGTCGCGGGCGTGACGGCGGCGAACCGGATCCACTCTCTGATGGCCTGCCCGCTCGAGGCGCTCGGCGCGACGATGGCCCCGTACAGCGGGCAGAACATGGGCGCCGGGCGTCTGGAGCGCGTCGGGAAGGGGCTTCGCAGCGCGGCGCTGCTCGGCTTTGGGATCTCCGTGGTGGTCTTCGTGATCAGTGTGGTGTGCGGGCGGAAGCTGGCGCTTCTGTTCCTGGATGCGTCCAACGCGCAGGCGATCTCGTACACCTATAAATTTTTGCTCACGGTCACGGCGTTCTACTGCCTGCTGACGCTCGTGAACACGGTGCGGTTTACGATCCAGGGCATGGGCTTTTCCATGTTTGCCGTGACCTCCGGCGCGCTCGAGATGGCCGCGCGCACGCTGGCCGCCTTCGTGCTCGTCCCGCTCCTTGGCTTTACCGGGGTCTGCCTGGCAAGCCCGCTGGCCTGGCTCTTTGCGGACTGCTTTCTGATCCCCGCGTTCTTCCACTGCAGGGGAAAGGTGCAGAGCTTATACCGATGAGTCCGCGGGGGTGATGGTGTCAGATGGCCGGCGATGATTTTTTCATGGACAGTGTGGAGATTACCGTCACCGCAAACGCCACGGCGAGGAAGGGCGCGAAGAGGTCGGTCGACCAGGTCTGCGCCAGGATTCCGAACAGGACAGGGGCGGACAGGATGCTGACGTAGGAGGCGGACATCTGCAGGCCGATGTAGGACTGCGAGACGTCTGAGCCGAACATGATCGGCGCGAGATACGTGAGGTTCGGGAAGACCGGCCCGTTCCCGAGCCCGACCAGCAGAAGGCCGACGGCGGAGACGACCGGGGAGGAGGAGAGCAGGACGAGCAGGATCGCGGCCAGCGTGACGCCCTCCCCGATGAGAGTGATCCGGATTGGGAGCAACTTGCCGGAGAGGACGCCCGAGAGGAACCGTCCCAGCGTGACGCCGATGAAATAGAGCGTGATCAGCCGGGCGGCGCGTTCCGGGGTGACGCCCCGCGAGTTGACGAGGAAGGTGCTGCCCCAGCCCAGGCAGACGGACTCGATCGCGCAGGAGCCGACCATGACGAGCATGGAAAAGCGCATCGCCGGATTTCTCAGCATTTCGGCGATCCTGACGACGCGTCCGCTGTCCGCCTGCACGTCGCCTGTGTCCTTGCGGCCCTGCACCTTTTTCCAGAGCGGCAGCGAAGCAATCATGATGACGGCGATCAGTGCCTGAAAGCAGAACATGATGCGGTAGCCCCGGTGCCAGTTGTTGTTGCCCTTGAGGGCGGCAGACATCAGGTATGGGCTCAGGGAGACGCCGACGCCGTAGAAGCAGTGCAGGAAGCTCATCTGGGAGGCCGAGTAGTGGACGGCCACATAGTTGTTGAGGCCGGTGTCGACGGCGCCTGCGCCAAGCCCCAGGGGAAGCGCGAACAGGCAGAGCCAGAACAGATTCCCGGAAAAGGAGTAGCCGAGCAGAGCGGCGGCCGTCATAGCGGTGCTGACCGCTGTGACCTTCGCGGTGCCAAAGCGGTGGATGATCCTGGCGCTGACCAGGCTGGAGATGATGGTTCCGCCCGAGACGAGAGAGGTGACGAAGCCGGCGTACGAGACGGGCAGTCCAAAATCCCGGTAGATGACCGGCCAGGCAGTGCCGAAGAGTGAGTCCGGGATGCCAAGACCGATGTAGGCGATGTAGATGACGATCAGTAAAACAGTAGTCATAGGTACGGTTCCTTTCTGTTTGTGGATTTGCCCCGGGCCTTTTGACGGGGCATTTGCCATACACTATAACAGCTTCCGGATGTCTTTTCTTTAAAGAAAGGGACTGAAAATGTAAAAAAATGGACAGAAGGAAGGGGAGGAGTTGCATTGGAGAGCATGGAGAAGGCGCAGATCGACAGCAATCAGAGAGAATACATGAAGCACGGCACGCAGGGGTTTCCGTTTGCCGTGTATGAGGATCGGTACTGCAACAGCGCCTACCCGGTGCACTGGCACGATGAGCTGGAGATCGGATACGCCGCGAAGGGGAACGTCACGGTGGAGATCAACCGGCACACGTACGTGCTCGAGGAGGGAAACGGAATCTTCATCAACACGGGGACGCTGCACGGGCCCTCGGGGTGGGGAGATACCGAGGTGATTTTCCCGAATGTGCTGTTTCAGGCCTCGCTGGTCTACGGGAGCATCGAGAGCACGCTGTACGAGAAGTACCTCAGCCGGCTGCTGACCGGCATGGAGAACTCTTTCCTGCTGTTGGACCGGCGGGTGGAGTGGCAGGGGCGGCTCCTGTCGTACCTGAAGGAGAGCATTGCTGTGGCGCAGGAGGGTGCGTGGGGCTACGAGTTCCGTGTCCGGGAGCTGCTTGCGCGGATGCTCCTTTTGGTGCTGGAAAATTCCGCGGCGGTCAGCGTGCCGAGGACCGAGGACAAAAAGAGCATTGTGCGGCTGCGCTGCATGGTCGACTACATCAAGGCACACTATGCGCAGGAACTGCGGCTGGACGACATCGCGGCGGCCGCCTCTGTCGGGAAGCGGGAGTGTCTGCGGTGCTTTCACACCTTTATGGGAAAGTCGCCGAAACAGTATGTGACAGAGCTGCGCATCTACAACGCCCGCAGGCTGCTCGAGGACACGATGCTCTCGATCCGGGAGGTCGGGGAGCTGTGCGGATTCCTGGACGCGAGCTATTTCTCGAAGGTGTTCCGGGAGTATTGCGGGCTGTCGCCGCGGGAATATAAAAAAAGGCGCGAAGCCAACGCAGTCCGATGGGAAATCACGCAAGGCCTATCCGAATAGGAATCAGAAAAATGCCGCAGACCGGGATGGTCATGCGGCATTTCGTTTCAGGGTGTCCGCCATGAGATCGCGGACGTATTTTCCGAGGAACTTCTGCTGCTCGCGGGTGAGCTCCTTCGGGTAGATCGGCGCGCCGTACTCGATCGTGACATGGACCGGCGTGATGCGCGGGAAATGATCCTCGAAGATGGCGGAGGAGTTGCTGATCGTGACCGGGATGATCGGACAGCCGGTCTTGGTCGCGATCTTGAACGAACCCTCGTGGAAGGGGAGCAGGTCGAGCTCGGAAGCATTCTTGTTGCGGGTGCCCTCCGGGAAGATCATGATCGAGATCCCGCTCTTGACGTAGTCGATCGCGGTCAGGATGGTCTTCAGCCCGGCCTTCAGGTCGGTGCGGTCGAGGAACAGGCAGTAGAGAAACTTCATCCAGCGCGAGAGCAGGGGAACCTTCAGGATCTCCTTCTTCGCGACGTAGCCGGTCAGGTTCGGACACCGCGCGTACGTGAGCACGATGTCGAAGAAGCTGCGGTGGTTGCCGATGTAGAGGACCGCCTGGTCCCTGGGAACGTGCTCCTCGCCGATCACGGTAAGCTTTGTGCCGGAGAGGAAGGTGACGACCTTGAACGCCCACTGGACGATGCGCAGCGAGCTGATATCGCGGGCGCGCGGGTTGAATTTTCCCAGAATCCACTCGACCAGGAAAACCGGGATCGAGAGGATCAGGAACAGGATGACGAAAAGGGCGACCAGAAGAAAACGAAGCATGGTGTAACCTCCATAAAAAAGCGCAGGCAAAGGCCGGACGGCCCGCCTGCGGATGTACAGGGGCCAGCCGGACCCCTGTGTAAATCGTTCAGATGCGTTGACTGTGCTGTGAAAAAACCTGCCGCAGACGATGTGCCGCTCGTGCGTTACAGCGTGTAGTCCTCCTCGTCGAGGGCACACCGCCCGAACAGCTTGGTGGTCCGCAGGAGCCACTGGCTGCGGTCCGCGCTCAGGTCCTCCTTCGTGTAGCGGAAGGCCCAGTTGGCCGCGGCGACTCCCGGCGTGTTCATGCGTGCCTCGCTGCCCATCAGGAAGAGATCCTGGATCGGGAAGATCGCGTACCGCGCGATGGAGCCCATCGCGAAGCGGATGAAGTCGAGGCTGACCTGGTTGCCGTCGGTGTTGCCGTAGCGGCGGATGCGGTCGCGGATGACCTCAGGCTGCTCCTTGTACCAGCCCATCGTCGTGTCGTTGTCGTGGGTGCCGGTGTAGCAGATGCAGTTCGGATTCGTGTAAAAATGCGGCACGTAATTTTTGTCGTTCAGATCGCCGAAGCCGAACTGGAGAACCTTCATGCCGGGGAAGCCAAGGCTGTCGCGCAGGTGCTCGACCTCCGGCGTAATGATGCCGAGGTCCTCGGCGAAGATCGGAAGGTTCTCGCCAAGCGCTTTCTCGATCGCGTGGAACAGATCCTCGCAGGGCCCCTTGACCCACTTGCCGTTGATGGCAGTCTCCTCGTCGGCCGGCACAGACCAGTACGCCTCAAAGCCGCGGAAATGGTCGATGCGCAGGTAGTCGGTCAGGGTGAGCTGACGGCGGATGCGGTCGATCCACCACTGATAGCCTGTCTTTTTGTGGTACGCCCAGTCGTAGAGCGGGTTGCCCCAGAGCTGGCCGGTCGCGCTGAAATAGTCAGGCGGCACGCCCGCGACACAGAGCGGGTAGCCCTTTGTGTCGAGCTGGAACTGCTTTTTGTTTGCCCAGACGTCGGCGCTGTCCAGGGACACGAAGATCGGGATGTCGCCGATGATCTGCACGTCGTGCTCGTGTGCGTAGTCGCGCAGCTCGATCCACTGCTTCTGGAAGATGAACTGCACGAAGCAGTAGTAGTTGATTTCCGAGGAGAGCTTGGCGCGGTAGGCCTTTTTGGTCTCCGCGGTCGGGTCAAGAATGTCCGGCGCCCAGTCGAGCCAGCGGCGTCCCTCATGGCGATCCTTGCAGGCCATGAACAGGGCGTAGTCGTCGAGCCAGTAGCGCTCTTCCTCGCAGAACAGCTCGAACTCCTCGAGCAGCGTCTTGTCCGGCGTGTGGGAGAAGGCGGTCCATGCTTTCTTGAGCAGCCTGGTCTTGTACTGGATCGCGGGGCCGTAGTCAACCTTGCGCGGATCCCACGCAGGCATCTCGCTGTCCTGAATATCCTGCTCAGTGAGCAGCTTCAGCTTCACGAGCTTGTCGGGGCTGATGATGAGCGGCTGGCCGGCAAACGCCGAGAATCCCTGGTACGGGGAGTCGCCAAAGCCGGTCGGGCCGAGCGGGAGCACCTGCCAGAGGCGCTGCCCGGATGCGTGCAGAAAATCAATGAACTCATAGGCACCCGGTCCCAGATCGCCGATCCCGTACGGGGAGGGGAAGGAAGTCGGGTGGACAAGAATGCCAGAGAGGCGCTCCGGCTCTTCCTTTTTAATCAGCTCCGGTTCCGTGTGAGCAAGCGTTGTATTCATAAGAAGAATCTCCTTTGCAATGACAAAATTTACAGAAGCTGACCTTTGGTCAAAGGCCGCTTCGTCAATTATATACAATTTTGCGGCGGATGACAACTAGAAAAATGAGAAAAAACGGCGAACGCTTCATCAGGCCGGTTTGCGGAATACTTCGGGGGCCTGCGTCATACGTATAGTAGAAAGCACAGGGACTGGTGGAGCAGGTGAGAGGGATCCGGTGTTGGCTGCTTTTGATTTTGCCTGCACTTTTGCTTTTTGGCTGCGGGAAGGCGGGCAAAGAGGAGCAGGAGCGCAGTGCGGTGGACTTTACGGTGGTGGAGGAGCGAAAGCTGCCCGAGGCGCTTTTTCAGGTAATCGCAGAGAATCGGGAAAACGAGATACGGATGACGTACGAGGACGGGGAAGTGCTGTATCTGGTGCGCGGCTACGGCAGGCAGAAGACCGGCGGCTACAGTATCTCCGTGACGGAGTGCGCGGAGGATGCGGACGCGGTGTACCTTGGCACGAAGCTGGCCGGCCCGTCCGAGCAGGAGCACCTGCCCGAGGACCCGTCCTACCCCTACATCGTCGTGATGATCGAGGCGAGAGAGAAGGATGTGAACATTGAGTAGGCGGCAGGTGAGAGTGTTGCAAAGAGCAGGGAGAGCGCAGGCGATTCAGAGCAGATCGCCGGGAGAGACGCATGTGGCCGGTGGAATTTGAACAGAGAAAGGATGGAGTGGCAGGTATGGAGCTGTTGATGAAAAATATTCATATGTGCAGGCAGGCGAAGCGGGTCGTGACCCAGATGACGCTGGAGGAGGACCAGAATGTGCCGGACGCGAAGCCGGATGTCGGGATGATTGTCCAGAGTCAGGAGCGGGTCGTCATCGAACACACGCGCGCGGAGGCGGGCAAGCTGTTTGTCGACGGGTTTATGGAGGTGAGCATCCTCTACATGGACGACTCGGCGGAGCGCAGGCTGCACCGGCTGGACGCGAAGCTGCCGTTTGACGAGAGCATCTCGATGGAAGGGCTGGAAGCGGGAGACGACATCCGGCTGCGCCACGAGACAGAGGATCTGAATGTCGCGCTGATCAATTCGCGGAAGCTGGCGATCCGCGCCCTGCTCGGCTTCGAGGCGTCGGTCGACGAGATTTACGATGTGTCGGCGGCGGTTGAGGCGCAGACGCAGCTGGCGCTGTGTGAGCGCCGCAAAAAGCTCGAGATGATGCAGCTTTCCGTGCACAAGAAGGACATTCTCAGGCTGAAAGAGGAGATGCAGCTTCCGTCCGGCAAACCGGATATCCGCGAGATCCTCTGGGAGACGATCCGGCTGCGCAGCAGCCGTGTGCAGCTCGCGGACGGCCGTCTCCTGGTGCAGGGAAAGCTGTTTTTGTTTGTCCTGTACCAGGCGGAGGACGAGTCGGGCTCGAACCAGTGGCTGGAGCAGGTGATCCCGTTCGAGGGAGAGCTGGCGTGCAGCGGCTGCAGCGTGGAGCTGGTGCCGGACATCGAGGTCTCGCTCTCGCAATCGGAGCTCGCGGCGAAGGAGGACACCGACGGGGAGCTGCGGGTGCTCCACCTCGAGGGGGTGCTGGAGCTGGAGATCCGGCTGTACGGAAACGAGGAGGCGGAGATTCTCGAGGATCTCTACTCGCCGGAGAAGGAGCTGGTTCTCGAGACGAGCGAGGAGATCTACGAGCGCCTTGTCATGAAGAACGCGTCGAAGTGCAAGGCATCCGGCCGCCTGCGGATCCAGGGCGCGAAGCCGCGGATTCTGCAGATCTGCCACGCGGACGGCAGCGTGAAGATCGACAGCGCGCGGATCGAGGGGGACGGGATTCGGATCGAGGGCGCGGTGCCGGTCTCCATCCTCTATATCTCGTCGGACGACGCGATGCCGTATGCCATGCTCGAGGGCACCGTGCCGTTCTCCCACTATGCCGAGGTGCCGGGAGTGCACGAGGGCTGCCGGTTCACGCTGACCGCGTCGATGGATCAGCTCTCCGCGATCATGGCCGACAGCGAGGAGATTGAGGTGCGGCTCGCGGTGAATCTGGATCTGTTCGTCGTGCAGCCGGTGAGGCAGGTCTGCATCCATGAGGTTGCACAGCAGGAGTACGCGCTGGAGCGCCTCGAGGCGGTGCCGGGCATCACGGGGTACATCGTGCAGGAGAAGGATACGCTTTGGGACATCGCGAAGGAGTACTTTCTGACCCCGGAGCAGATCGCGGAGATGAACGGACTGGAGCACGGGGAGATCAAAAAGGGCGACCGGCTGATCCTGATGAAAAATATGAGCAGGCAGATCAGCTGATTTTCGTGCAATCTGATGAAAAGGAGTCCCCGGATCGTATCATATTTCATAAACTTAAAAATATGCGCCCGAGCCGATTGACAGGAGCGGCGCGGGAAGGTAAAATAAATTGTATACAAAATGCATAGGGGAACCAGAATGAGAGAACTAAAGCTGAAAGCAATGGCGAAAATAAATCTCGGGCTTGACGTAGTCCGGAAGCGGGAGGACGGCTATCATGACCTCCGCATGGTGATGCAGAGCGTCTATCTGTATGACCGGATCCGTCTGGTGCAGTCCGGCCGGCCGGAAATTTCGGTGCGCACGAACCTGAGCTACCTGCCGGCCGGGCCGGAGAATCTGGTCTACAAGGCGGCGAAGCTTCTGATGGATGAGTGCGGAATCCGCTCCGGCGTGGCGATTGACCTGGAGAAATACATCCCGGTGGCGGCCGGGCTTGCGGGCGGCAGCTCGGACGCGGCGGCCGTGCTGGTCGGGATGAACCGGATGTTCCGGCTGGGCTTTTCTTTGGAAGAGCTGCAGCAGCGCGGGGTGAAGCTCGGCGCGGATATCCCGTACTGTCTGATGCGCGGGACGGCTCTCGCGGAGGGGATCGGGGAGCGGCTGACACCGCTGCCGCCCGCGCCGGAGTGCACCGTGCTGCTCGCGAAGCCGAAGGTCCACGTGTCGACGAAGTTTGTCTACGGACATCTGCGGGCGAATGAGCTGGAAGCGCATCCTGACATCGACGGCCAGGTGCAGGCGATCCGGGACGGAGATTTTGACGGGATGGCCGGGCGGATGGGGAATGTGCTGGAGACCGTCACGATCCCGGCGTTTCCGGTGATCCAGAAAATTAAGGACGCGATGCTGGAGTACGGCGCGGTCAACGCGATGATGAGCGGGAGCGGCCCGACCGTGTTCGGACTGTTCAACGACCGGAAGCAGGCGAAGGCGGCGTACGACAGGCTGCGCTCGGGCAGCATGGCCAGGGACGTCTATCTGACGCGCTTTTTCCAGGCGCGCGGGCCGGAGCGGGAATAGACCGTGCCGGTGAAGCGGCTGGGGAAACTGTAGAGCGGCCAGGGACATTGCAGGTGGAGCAAAGCAGTGAAGTGCGCAGTAGCCGGAGATGTGCGGCTGGTGCGCTCGGGTATAGCGGAGAGATAAAAGCGGTGCGGTGACGGCCCGGTGTGCGGGCGCCGCGCAGAAGAGATACCGATGGAGGAGAGAGGATGGATCCGTTTCAGTTACAAATGAATGAGTATTTGCCGCTGCGGGACGTGGTGTTTCAGACGCTGCGGCAGGCGATTTTGCGCGGGGAGCTGAAGCCGGGGGAGCGGCTGATGGAGATACATCTGGCGCAGAAGCTCGGCGTGAGCCGCACGCCGGTGCGCGAGGCGATCCGGAAGCTGGAGCTGGAAGGGCTGGTGCTGATGATTCCGCGCAAGGGCGCTGTCGTCGCGGAGATCACGGTGAAGGATCTGGAGGACGTGCTCGAGGTGCGGATGGCACTGGAGGAGCTCGCGGTGCGGAACGCGTGCCGCCGGATCACGCTGGAGCAGCTGCAGGAGGTAAAGCGGCTCTCCGAGGAGTTCCGTAAGACGCTTTACGGGGATGATGTGTCCGCGTACGCGCAGGCGGACGTAAAATTCCACGATGCGATCTACCTGGCGACCGGGAACGGCCGTCTCGTGCAGATATTGAACAACCTGCGGGAGCAGATGTACCGCTACCGGATGGAGTACCTGAAGGACCGCCAGTCGCACAGCATCCTGGTCAAGGAGCATGAGGAGATCGTGCGCGGCCTCTCTGAGCACAACGAGGAGCTCGCGATCGAGGCGACCTCCTGCCACATCAGGCGTCAGCGGGACCACATCGTGAACCAGCTGAGCAGCCGGGAGTGAGGTCCCCGGAACAGGCACATTGAGTGCGAAATCCGCTTCGGATCCGGCTTCCAATGCTGGTGTATAGAAAGCAGCAAATCATGCATACTAAGGGATAATCCACGGGGATATCCCTTTTTCTTTTCCGAATTTTCGTTACAGTCATGTACAAAAACGGGAAGACAGGCCGTGCAAGCCATATGGCGTCCTGCCTGTAACGGAGGTTCGTCAATCCGATCAAACAGAAATCATGGAGGAATGCAGATATGCAGGCAGTGAGACGGGAGCGCTCTTTCGGGCGGCTGACATGGCTGTTTTTTATGGACTGGACGGCAAAGCTGTGCCTTTTCTATCCGGTTCTTCTGGTTACGAGGAGGATGGAGGATGTTCTGTTCTTCACCGCGGGCGGACTGCCCGTCGCGGCCGGGCTGGCGTGCCTGAGATCGTGGCGTCAGCCGCATCCGTCCCTGGCAGCGTTCGAGCGGATCAGCGCCGCGATCGGCCGTCCCGCCGCGCGCGTGGTGTGCTTTGCGGCCCTGCTCTACCTGTTTTCCAACGCGGCCGTCCTGTTGCGGCTGTTTCCGTATCTGGTGGAGCGCCACCTGCTCCCCGCGCTCGCGCGCATCCCCTATGTGCCCGCCGCGTTTGTCCCCACGGTCCTCTATCTGCTCCTGCTCCTTGCCGGTCTGGCTGTCTCGGTCGTTTTTTCGGTGCTGTGTCTGTGCCGTCTCGGCCGCTTCCTGTGCGGTGAGCTGCGCCGCGATGAGACCGTCCGCGCCCTGCGCGCGCAGCTGCGCAGAAAACTCGTCCTCTTTTCGCGGCAGTCCGCCAGAAAATGGCGCGCTGCTTTTTTCCCGCTCGGGATCGTGTTCCTCTGCCTGACAGCCGCAGGTTTTCGCGACGAGATCTGTGCGATCGGATATTACCGGGCGCTGAACGTCGACCTTCTGCTGCCGTTCTTCCTCGTGACGCTTCTGGCGGTGTTTTTCCGGGAGAAGCAGGGCACATGTTTTAAAAAAAGGGATTGAGCATCTGCACCTCGGTGTGCTATACTACCGTCACGTGAAGAAAATACGAAAGGGATGGATGAGTATATGAAGAAGATCCTGGATGTAATCAGCGAGGAGGTCTGTGCGGCATTCGAAGCCTGCGGCTACGAGGCTTCCTATGGAAAGGTCAGCGTTTCGAACCGGCCGGACCTGTGTGAATACCAGTGCAACGGCGCGATGGCCGGTGCGAAAAAATACAAGAAGGCTCCGATCATGATCGCGAAGGAGGTCGTGGAGCGGCTGCAGGGGAGCGCGCTCTTCGAGACGGCCGACGCCGTGAACCCCGGCTTTATCAACCTGCGCGTCTCCGGCGCGTTTGTGGCAGAGTACCTGCGCGCGATGCAGTCGGACGGGCAGCTGTCGGTCGAGAAGGCGAAGGAGCCGCAGACGATCGTGATCGACTACGGCGGGGCGAATGTCGCGAAGCCGCTGCACGTCGGGCACCTGCGCTCGGCGATCATCGGCGAGAGCGTGAAGCGGATCTGCCGCTTCCTGGGGCACAAGGTCATCGGCGATGTCCACCTAGGCGACTGGGGGCTCCAGATGGGCCTGATCATCACCGAGGTCAAAGCACGGCAGCCCGAGCTGGTGTACTTCGACGAGAGCTACGAGGGGGACTATCCGGCGGAAGCGCCGTTTACGATCTCGGAGCTCGAGGAGATCTATCCGACCGCGAGCGCGAAGTCGAAGACGGACGAACAGTTCCGCGCGGAGGCGCTCGAGGCGACCGCGAAGCTGCAGAACGGGGTGCGCGGCTATCACGCCCTGTGGCAGCACATCCTGAATGTGTCGATTGCGGACCTGAAGAAAAACTACGGCAATCTGAACGTCGAGTTCGATCTCTGGAAAAAGGAGAGCGACGCGCAGCCGTACATACCGGAGATGGTGGATGCGATGAAGCGGGACGGCTACGCCTACCTCGACCAGGGCGCGCTGATCGTGGACGTGGCCGAGGAGTCGGACACGAAGGAGGTGCCCCCGTGCATCATCCTGAAGTCGGACGGAGCCGCTCTGTACACGACGACCGATCTCGCGACGATCATCGAGCGCCGGAAGCTGTTCGACCCGGATCAGATCATCTACGTGGTGGACAAGCGCCAGGAGATGCATTTTATCCAGGTATTCCGGTGCGCGCGCCGCACAGGGCTCGTCAAGGAGGATACGAAGCTCAAATTCCTGGGCTTCGGCACGATGAACGGGAAGGACGGCAAGCCGTTCAAGACGCGTGAGGGCGGTGTGATGCGCCTGGAGCATCTGATCGCGGACATCGAGGAAGAGATGTTCCGCAAGATCACGGAGAACCACGAGGTGGACGAGGCGGAGGCGCGCCAGACGGCGAAGCTGGTCGGCCTCTCCGCGATCAAGTACGGCGACCTCTCGAATCAGGCGTCCAAGGACTACGTGTTCGACCTGGACAAGTTTACGTCGTTTGAGGGCAACACGGGCCCGTACATCCTGTACACGATTGTCCGGATCAAGTCGATTTTGAACAAGTACAAGGAGAAGGGCGGCACGGTGGAGAAGGGCCATCTGCTCGCACCGGTCGGCGCGAGTGAGAAGAGCCTGATGCTCGCCATCACGAATTTCAACAGCACTGTTGAGCAGGCGTACGAGGAGTGTGCTCCGCACAAGATCTGTTCCTTTATCTATGACCTTGCAAATGAGCTGAATCACTTTTACCATGAGACCAAGATCCTCTCAGAGGAGGATGCGGCGCGGCAGAAGAGCTACATCGAGCTGCTCGATCTGACCCGCGAGGTGCTGGAGACCAGCATTGACCTGCTCGGCTTCTCCGCTCCGGAGCGGATGTAAGGGCGAGAGGGCAAGGAGAGGCGGAAGCGATGCGATACGTGAAACAGTTTGCGATTATTCTGACCATATCCTTTGCGGGGGAGGTGCTGCGGGCGCTTCTCCCGCTTCCGGTCCCCGCGAGTATCTATGGGCTCGTCCTGATGCTGCTCGCACTGTGCCTGCACATCCTGCCGGTTGCGGCGGTGAAGGAGACGGCGTCGTTCCTCGTGGAGATCATGCCGCTGATGTTCATCCCGGCCGCGGTGGGGCTGACGGAGTCCTGGGATCGGATCAGCCCGATCTTCTGGGAGCTGATCGCCGTCACTGCCGTCTCGACGATTCTCGTCATGGCGGTGTCCGGGCGCGTGACGCAGGCGGTCCTGCGGCGGTCCGGCCCGGATCGAAAGCATAAGGATGTGCAGCAAAGGAGGAGCCTATGAGAGAACTGCTGACGACGTCGACATTTTTCGGCGTGATGGTGAGTATTCTCGCGTACGAATTCGGGCTGGCGCTGAAAAAGCGCTTTCCCGTCGCCTTGTGCAATCCGCTGCTCGTCTCGATTGTGGTGGTGATCGTGATTCTCGCGGGCTTCGACATTGACTATGAGGCGTACGAGAGCGGCGCGAAGCTGCTCGGCTACCTGCTGACGCCGGCGACGGTGTGCCTTGCGGTGCCGCTGTATGAGCAGCTTTCCCTGCTGAAAAAGCATGTGGCGGCGATCATGGCGGGGCTGGTCTCCGGCGTGCTGACCAGCCTCGTCTCGATCTTTGCGATGGCGGTCATTTTCGGGCTGAACCATGAGCAGTACGTGACGCTTCTGCCGAAGTCGATCACGACGGCGATCGGCATGGGGATCTCGGAGGAGCTCGGCGGGATTGTGACGGTGACGGTCGCCGTGATCATCGTGACCGGCATCCTCGGCAATGTGATCGGCGAGCAGGTCCTGCGGGTGTTTCGGATCGAGGAGCGGATCGCGAAGGGCGTGGCGCTCGGCAGCGCGTCGCACGCGATCGGCACGGCGAAGGCGATGGAGCTCGGGGAGATCGAGGGCGCGATGAGCAGCCTTTCGATCGCGGTGGCCGGGTTGCTGACCGTGATCGGCGCGTCGGTTTTTGCACAATTTCTGTAAAAAATCAGGGGAAAATTCCCGATCTTTGTATAAACTTGCAAAAATGTGGAAAAACAGAAAATTCTCTTTGTTTTTTCCGTGCGGATATGCTATAGTGTTGAACGACGAGGAACAAAGGAGCTCCAGACGCGAAGGGTTCCTTTGTCCTTTTTGCGTGATATACTTACAGGTTTGGAATGTGATGAGGAGGAACGAATTATGAAGAAAAGTACGAGAGCAGCAGTGAGCGCGGCCTGTGTGGCAGCGATGGCCCTGACGGTCGGCAGCAGCGCGTTTGCCGAGGAGGCAAAGACGCTCAAGGTGGCGATGGAGTGCGGCTACGCGCCGTACAACTGGACGCAGCCGGACGACTCGAACGGCGCGGTGCAGATCGCGGACAGCTCCGAGTACGCGTACGGCTACGATGTGATGATGGCAAAGCATATCTGCGAGGAGCTCGGCTATGAGCTGCAGATTGTGAAGATGGACTGGGATTCCCTGGTTCCGGCGGTGGTGTCCGGCACGGTGGACTGCGTGATCGCGGGACAGTCGATCACGGCGGAGCGCGAGGAGGTCGTAGATTTCTCGATGCCGTATTATTATGCATCGATTATCACCCTGACAAAGGCGGACAGCGCGTACGCGGACGCGGCGAGCGTTGCAGATCTCGCCGGTGCGACCTGCACGTCCCAGCTGAACACGGTGTGGTATGACACCTGCCTGCCGCAGATCCCGGACGCAGAGATTCTCCCGGCGCAGGAGTCGGCTCCGGCGATGCTGGTGGCGCTCGAGGCGGACAAGTGCGATCTCGTCGTGACGGATCAGCCGACCGGCCTGGCGGCGTGTGTCGCTTACCCGGACTTCAAGCTGCTCGACTTCTCGGATACGGACGGAGCGTTCGAGGTGTCGGAGGAGGAGATCAACATCGGAATCTCGATGCAGAAGGGAAATACAAAGCTGCAGGAGGAGATCAACAGCGTCCTCGAGAAGATGACTCCGGAGGACTATACGAAGATGATGGATGAGGCGATCTCCGTTCAGCCGCTCTCCGACGCGGAGTAGGACGGATCACCTTGAGCATGCTCACGGTTCAGCTATGAAAAAAAATGGGAGGACAGACCGTGCAAGCTTGCATGGCATCCTGCCTGAACTGTAACTGAGCATGCTGCGGCGGACATGGGAGCTTTGACAGGCTTCCATGTCCTTTCGTATCATAGGAAACTTTGTCTCCTGTGACACGAAAAAGCTCCGTATGGATGCGCACTCTTTTTTAGTCCCTGGAGCGTACTTGAAACATGCCCGCGGATGATGGTAGCCGCAGGTATGTTTCAAATATGCTCCGGGAGGAAAGAAAATTGGGAGGGAAAACGGTTATGCCACAGGATTTTTTCGGTCGGATCGTCTATCTGATCCAGACCAGAGGCGGTTCCTATGTTATGGGCGCGGTAAACACGATGATTATCGCGCTGGTCAGCACGTTCATCGGCTGCGTGATCGGGTTTGCGGTCGGTATTGTCCAGACGATACCGATTGAGAAGAAGGATCATGTGGTCAAGAAGGCGGTGCTGCACGCAGTCCGGTTCATTCTCGGGGCCTACGTGGAGATCTTCCGCGGCACCCCGATGATGGCGCAGGCGATGTTCATCTACTTTGGCTCGTCCGCGGTCTTCGGCATCAATATGTCGATGTGGTTCGCGGCGTTCTTTATCGTGTCCATCAACACCGGCGCGTACATGGCGGAGACGGTGCGGGGAGGAATCCTCTCGATCGACCCGGGCCAGACCGAGGGCGCCAAGGCGATCGGGATGACGCACGTCCAGACGATGCTGTATGTGATTCTGCCGCAGGCGCTGCGCAACATCATGCCGCAGATCGGCAACAACCTGATCATCAACATCAAGGACACGTGCGTGCTCTCCGTGATCGGAATTGTCGAGCTGTTCTACGCGACGAAGAGCGTCGCAGGTGCGCTGTACACGTATTTTGAGTCGTTTGCGATCGCGATGGTGATCTACTTCATCCTCACGTTCACCTGCTCGCGACTGCTGCGTCTCTGGGAGAAGAAGATGGACGGGAATGACAATTACGATCTCGCGACGACCGACACGCTGACGCACACGAGCGGTCTGTACAGCTACAAGGAGAAGAAGAAGGAGGAGGACGAATGAGCGAGCAGGTCATCAAGGTAAATCATCTGAGCAAGGCATTTGGCAAGCACGTCGTGCTGCGGGACATTGATTTTTCGGTCTCGACCGGCGATGTGACCTGTATCATCGGGTCCTCGGGCTCGGGCAAGTCGACGCTGCTGCGCTGCCTGAATCTTCTGGAGACGCCGACGACGGGGGAGATCCTGTACCACGGGGAGAACATCGCGGACGCGCACACGGATGCGCCCGCGTACCGCGCGAAGGTCGGCATGGTATTTCAGAGCTTCAATCTGTTCAACAATATGTCGGTCCTGAAGAACTGCATGATCGGCCAGATCAAGGTCATGAAGAAGGATGCGGAGTCCGCGAAGGCGAGCGCGCTCGCGTATCTGGAGAAGGTCGGCATGGCGCCGTACATCAACGCAAAGCCGCGCCAGCTCTCCGGCGGCCAGAAGCAGAGGGTCGCGATCGCGCGGGCGCTGGCGATGGAGCCGGAGGTGCTGCTCTTCGACGAGCCGACGTCGGCGCTTGACCCGCAGATGGTCGGGGAGGTGCTCGATGTCATGAAGCAGCTTGCGTCCGAGGGGCTGACGATGATCATCGTGACGCACGAGATGGCGTTCGCGCGCGACGTCTCGAACCGGGTGGTCTATATGGCGGACGGCGTGATCGAGGAGTCCGGGGACCCGGCGCAGATCTTCACGAACCCGCAGAACCAGAAGACGAAGGAATTTCTGAGCAGATTTATGCGCGGGTGAGAGGGAATCATTGCCTGCCAAAGAGTCAGGAGAAAACAGAGAGTGTTGCAAAATGCAGCATCCTCTTTCAATGCAGCTTCCTGTGGATAAAAAGGGGACGGAACAGTCATACTGGTAACAGTTCAGCCAGCCACTGTCAGAGAAGAATGCAGGGCCCCCGGAAAGCGACTATAGCGAGTCTTTACAAGTACTTGGGTCTCAGGAGGTCGGAGTATCTGTAAAAATCCTGCTTTCATGCAAGATTTTTAGCTGGCACTGTCTGAGCAAAATGTGCATCAGGCACATTTTGTGAGTTGCCAGCGGCAGATGCGCAGGCCTTCTGAGACCTTAGTACTTGTAGACGAGCGATTCGGAGCTTTCGGGGGGCCCTGCATTCTTCTCGTCCGGGTTGGCTGAACTATTACGGGGAGAAGGCTCCAATAAAAAGAAAGCGAAATTCCAGTAGAAAAACATGGCGGTGTGTGGTACGATACAAGATATTTCAGTAAAGGAGTTTTTTTGGATGGAGATCCTTGTTGACGCAGGCATAGACTGCATAAAACTGCTGCCGTTTTTATTTTTGTCATATCTGGCAGTGGAGTACACGGAGCACAAAATGAGCAGGGGCACGAAGCGGCTGATCTACCGCGCGGGGAAGGCCGGACCGGTCCTGGGAGGGCTGATCGGGATTCTGCCGCAGTGCGGCTTCTCGGCGGCGGCCGCAGGGCTGTTTGCCGGCGGGATTGTGTCGCCGGGGACGGTGATCGCGGTGTTCTTGTCCACCTCGGACGAGATGCTGCCGATCATGATATCGGAGGGACTGCCGCTCGGCGTGATCGGCAAAGTGCTCGCGGCGAAGGCGCTGACCGGCATCGCGGTCGGCTTTCTGGTCGACCTGGCCGTGGAGCGGATCGGCGGGGGCAGAAAGGAGATCCCGGAGCATCCCCAGCTGTGTGCCCACGAGCACTGCCACTGCGAGGAGCACGGGATTTTCCGGGCGGCGCTTGTCCATACGGCACAGATCGCGGCCTTTTTGTTCGTGATCTCGCTGGCGCTCGGCTTTGTGATGGAATCGCTGCAGGCGCGGGGGCTAACCCAGTCGTTCCTGCACGTTCCGGGGCTCGAGGAGGCGACGGCCTCCCTGGTCGGGATGATCCCGAACTGCGCGGCCTCGGTGCTGATCACAGAGCTCTATCTCGGCGGCTTCCTCGGGAGCGGCGCGCTGTTCTCCGGCCTGCTGTGCGGGGCGGGGACCGGATTGCTGGTGCTGTTCCGGGAGAACCCGGACAAAAAGGAGAGTCTGCGGCTGACACTTGTGCTGTACGTGAGCGGGACCCTGGCGGGAATTTTGCTGGGAGCATTGCAGATACTATAGAGAAAGGAAGAGGACAATGGACTATATTGTGAGGGCGACTGCGGCGGACCATCAGATCCGCGCGTTCGCGGCGACGACGAGGGAGACGGTGGAGCAGGCAAGGCTCTACCACAACACGAGCCCGGTGGCTACGGCAGCGCTTGGAAGGCTGCTGACGGCGGGAGCGATGATGGGAACGATGATGAAGGGGGAGCAGGATATCCTGACACTCCAGATCATGGGGGAGGGGCCCCTGGGCGGTGTGACGGTGACGGCGGATGCGGCGGCGCACGTGAAGGGCTACGTGACGAACCCGGAGGTCCTGATCCACGCGAACGACAAGGGCAAGCTGGACGTGGGAGGAGCCGTCGGCCGCGGGATGCTGCGCGTGATTCGCGATCTGGGACTGAAGGAGCCGTATGTAGGACAGTGCGACCTGCAGACCGGGGAGATCGGCGACGATCTGACGTACTATTTTGCGACGTCGGAGCAGGTGCCCTCGTCCGTCGGGCTCGGCGTGCTGATGGATAAGGGTAATACGGTGAAGCAGGCAGGAGGCTTCATCATCCAGCTCATGCCGTTTACCTCGGACGAGGTGATTGACCGCCTGGAGCAGAAGCTCGCCGAAATGACCTCCGTGACCGCGATGCTCGATGCGGGGCTGACGCCGGAGCAGCTTCTGGAGACGCTGCTCGGGGAGTTCGGCCTCGAGATCAACGACACAGTCGAGACAGCTTACCGCTGCGACTGCTCCCGTGAGCGGATCGAGCGGGCGCTGATCAGCATCGGGAAGAAGGACCTGCAGGAGATGATCGAGGACGGGAAGACGATCGAGGTCAACTGTCAGTTCTGCAACAGAAAGTATCAGGTGACAGTTGAGGAGCTCAGGGAGCTGCTGAAGCGGAGTAGTCGGTGACGGTGGAAGAGCCAGGGAAACTGCCCCCAAAAGAGCAGCCGGTGACGGTGAAGAAGCCAAGGGAGCTGCCCCAAAGGAGCAGCCGGTAAGGAATTGTGCGCACGTGTCGGGTCAGATGGCGGACGCGCGTCGGGAGAGGAAGCGGGAAATGAAGGATGGATTTGTGAAGGTGGCAGCGCTGACGCCGAAGATTCGGGTCGCGGACTGTCGCTACAATGTGGAGAATATCTGCCTCATGATCGATGAGGCGTGTGAGAAGGGAGCGCAGCTTCTGGTGTTCCCGGAGCTGTGTATCACGGGCTATACGTGCGGGGATCTGTTCTGGCAGGAATCGCTGCTGCGCGAGGCCGAGCGGGGACTCGAGCAGATCCGGCGCCACACGCAGGGAAAGGATGCGCTGGTCTTTGTGGGCCTGCCGTGGCAGAAAAACGGCAAACTCTACAACGTGGCCGCGGTGCTTTGCGACGGCTGCCTGCTGGGACTGGTGCCGAAGCGGAATCTGCCGAACTACAATGAATTCTATGAGCTGCGCCATTTTACGCCGGGCCGCCCGGAGGTGGAGCTCTTGCGGGTGGGCGGCGTGCTGGTGCCGTTTGGGATGAGCCAGCTGTTCTGCTGCAAGGAGCTTGGGGAGCTGACGGTGGCCGTTGAGATCTGCGAGGATCTCTGGGCGCCGAACCCGCCGAGCGTCGGCCACGCGCTGGCCGGTGCGACCGTGATCGTGAATCTGTCCGCGAGCGATGAGGCGACCGGGAAAAATGTGTACCGGGAGGCGCTGATCTCGGGGCAGTCTGCGCGGCTGCTGTGCGGCTACGTCTACGCGAGCGCGGGGGAGGGCGAGTCGACGCAGGACCTCGTCTTCTCCGGCCACAACGTGATCGCGGAGAACGGCCACGTGCTCGTGCAGTCGGAGCGCTTTGGCTGCGGCGCGGTCTACACGGAGCTGGATGTGCGCAGGCTCACCGCGGAGCGCCGCCGCATGACGACGTTTGTGACGGACGCGGCGGGGTACCAGAGGATCGAGTTTCACCTGCAGCCGCGCGAGACGCAGCTGACGCGCTGGTTTGACCCGGCGCCGTTCGTGCCGTCGGGACGGAAAGACCGCGAGAAGCGCTGCGAGGAGATCCTGATGATGCAGGCAATGGGGCTGAAAAAGCGGCTGGAGCACACGGGGAGCCGCTGCGCCGTGGTCGGCATCTCGGGCGGGCTCGACTCGACGCTCGCGCTGCTCGTGATGGTGAAGGCGTGCGACCTGCTCGGGCTGCCGCGCAGCTCGGTCACTGCGGTCACGATGCCGGGCTTCGGCACGACCGACCGGACGTACCGCAACGCGTGCGAGCTGACGAGAGAGCTGGGCGCACAGCTGCTCGAGGTGAGCATCCGCGACGCGGTGAACCAGCACTTCCGCGATATCGGCCACGACAGCAGCGTCCACGACGTGACGTACGAGAACAGCCAGGCCAGGGAGCGCACTCAGATCCTGATGGATCTCGCGAACCAGAAGGGCGGCCTCCTGGTGGGCACCGGGGATCTGTCGGAGCTGGCGCTCGGATGGGCCACCTACAACGGGGATCACATGTCGATGTACGGGGTCAACTGCTCCGTCCCCAAGACGCTGGTGCGCCATCTGGTGCGCTTTTACGCGGACACCTGCAAGGAGGAGCGGATCAGCGCGATCCTCTGTGACGTGCTCGACACGCCGGTCAGCCCGGAGCTCCTTCCCCCGGAAAACGGCCAGATCGCGCAGAAGACGGAGGATCTCGTGGGCCCGTACGAGCTGCACGACTTCTTCCTGTACTACGTGATGCGGTTCGGCTATGCGCCGTCGAAGCTGTACCGCGTGGCGCAGTGTGCCTTTGCGGGCAGGTACGATCAGGAGACGATTCTGAAATGGCTGAGAACGTTCTACCGCCGCTTCTTCGCGCAGCAGTTCAAGCGCTCCTGCCTCCCGGACGGGCCGAAGGTCGGCAGCGTCGCCCTCTCGCCCCGCGGTGACCTGCGCATGCCAAGCGACGCCTGCGCGCGGGTGTGGCTGGAGGATCTGGAGCAGATCGGGTAGTAGCGCCAAATAAGACGCACTTCGGCCCCAAGCTGAACGGTAACTCGGACATTTTTGGGGATTTCCGGTTGACAAACGATCGGAACATGGTATACTGAAAAAGATCAAAAGCAAAGTAACCGTTCAGTCAGGACGCTGGGTGAGCCGCAGCCGCGTTTGCTGCGCAAGCTATTTGTACGGCTTGTCTTTCAGGTATGGCTGAACGATATGTCAACACGCAGATGAGAAGAGTAAAATGCGGAAGCATCCAGAGAGAGGGCGGCTGCTGGAAAGCCCTTATGCGGAACCATTTGAAAACTACCTCGGAGTGGCCCCAATCCGGTCCGGTGACCCCGTTATCGTCGAAGCGAGAGGTTTGAGAAACGCGCTGCCCGTGGTGCGACGGCCGTTTTCAGACAACCAGGGTGGAACCGCGAGTGATGATGACTCGTCCCTGCAGTCCTTTGATGAGGATTGCAGGGACTTTTTGTGTCGTAGGAAACAGCGTCTCCTATGACACAAAACGCTCCGTGTGGATTTGCAGTGCATGACCTGGTTTTACAAAGGGATAGAAAAGGCGCCTGGCAGGGAGCGTAAGACAGAGAAAAGAGAAAGGAGCATAAAAGGATGAAGGAAAATCTGAAGGAAAAGCTGAAGGAAAAGCTGAAAGAATTTGCATGTGCCTCCTGGACGGCGTCAGAGAAGACGCTGCTGGTGGCAGATGTCCTGCTGGTCGGAATTTTGATCGGCTGGCTGACGTCGCCGTTCCGCAGGAAGACAGGACGGTTCTGCAACAATGTGTACGGCCCGCAGGCGGCGGACCCTAAGAGCAGCGGAATAGAAGAGGAAGAGGAGGAAGCGTAAGATGATTATCACATTGAAAGATGGCTCCACAAAGGAATATGCACAGCCGATGTCGGTCTATGAGATCGCAGCGGATATCAGTGAGGGACTGGCGCGCGTCGCGACGGCGGGCGAGCTCAACGGCGAGGTGGTAGACCTGCGCACCGTTGTCGACGCGGACGCGAATCTGAACATTCTGACATTCGAGGACGAGAAGGGCGCAGGCGCGTTCCGCCACACCACGTCCCATATCATGGCGCAGGCGATCAAGCGCCTGTACCCGTCGATCAAGCTGGCGATCGGCCCGTCGATCGCGGACGGCTTTTACTATGACGTCGACAGCGAGACGCCGCTGACCGCCGACGACCTCACAAAGATCGAGGCGGAGATGAAGAAGATCGTCAAGGAATCGCTTCCGATCACCCGCTTTACGAAGTCGAGAGAGGACGCGATCGCGTATTTCAAGGAGAAGGATGAGCCGTACAAGGTGGAGCTGATTGAGGATCTGCCGGAGGATGCGGAGATCAGCTTCTATCAGCAGGGCGAGTTTGTGGATCTGTGCGCCGGCCCGCATCTGATGACCACGAAGCCGGTCAAGGCGTTCAAGCTGACCAGCCTCGCGGGCGCGTACTGGAGAGGCAGCGAGAAGAACAAGATGCTGACCAGAATCTACGGCACCTCGTTTACCAAGAAGGCAGATCTGGAGGCGTACATCACCCGCATGGAGGAGGCCAAGAAGCGTGACCACAGAAAGCTCGGCAAGCAGCTGGGATTGTTCATGCTGCGCGATGAAGGGCCGGGCTTCCCGTTTTTCCTGCCGAAGGGCATGATCCTGAAAAATACGCTGCTGGATTACTGGAGAGAGATCCACCGCAAGGCAGGCTACGTCGAGATCTCGACGCCGATCATGCTGAGCCGTCACCTGTGGGAGACCTCGGGGCACTGGGATCACTACAAGGAAAATATGTACACGACAGTCATCGACGAGACCGATTTTGCGATCAAGCCGATGAACTGCCCGGGCGGCATCCTCGTCTACCAGTCGGAGCCGCGCTCCTACCGTGACCTGCCGCTGCGCATGGGCGAGCTCGGACTGGTGCACCGCCACGAGAAGTCCGGCCAGCTGCATGGCCTGATGCGCGTGCGCTGCTTCACCCAGGACGACGCGCACATCTTCATGATGCCGGAGCAGATCCGCGAGGAGATCAAGGGCGTGGCAAAGCTGATCGACGAGGTCTATCAGCTGTTCGGGTTCAAGTACCACGTGGAGCTCTCGACGCGCCCGGAGAACTCGATGGGAAGCGACGAGGACTGGGAGATGGCGACCGACGCGCTGCGCGGTGCGCTGGATGACCTCGGCAGAGAGTACGTGATCAACGAGGGCGACGGAGCGTTCTACGGCCCGAAGATCGACTTCCATCTGGAGGACTCCATCGGACGTACCTGGCAGTGCGGCACGATCCAGCTGGATTTCCAGCTCCCGCAGCGCTTTGAGTGCGAGTACATCGGCGCGGACGGCGAGAAGCACCGCCCGATCATGATCCACCGCGTGGCATTCGGCTCGATCGAGCGCTTTATCGGCATCCTGATCGAGCACTTTGCAGGTGCGTTCCCGACCTGGCTGTCGCCGGAGCAGGTGCGCGTGCTGCCGATTTCCGACAAGTACCTGGACTACGCGAAGCAGGTGGACGCGAAGCTCAATGAGGAGGGCATTCGCTCGAGCGTCGACTCCCGCGCGGAGAAGATCGGCTACAAGATCCGCGATGCGCGTCTGATGAAGGTGCCTTATATGCTGATCGTCGGCGCGAAGGAGGAGGAAGAGAAGCTGGTCGCAGTCCGCAGCCGCTTTGCAGGCGACGAGGGGCAGACCGAGCTGTCCGCATTCCTCACAAATATCAAGGAGGAAATCCGCACCAGAACACTGCGCGAGACGACGGTGCAGGAGGAAGAGAAGAAAAACTGATCGGAGTGTGACTCGCTTTTGCGCGGTATAAAATCAGACCTGTGCGTGCATACTATCCTCGTAGCAATTATCCGGCCGTTCGTGCGGCCGCATCAAAGGAGGTAGCAGGTATGCCAGGTTTGGTTTGTTCTGCACAGAGCTGTGTGTATAATAATGCGATGTATTGCAGCAGAGGCGATATCCAGGTAGGAGGCGAGAACGCGAAGGTCTGCCAGGATACGTGCTGTGAGAGCTTCGTGGAGCGCAAGAGCGAGAACGCGAAGAGCTCGATGGGCAGCCCGTCGATGAGAAGCGACATCAAGTGCAATGCGGAGCACTGCAGATACAACGAGCGCTGCGTCTGTCACGCCGATCACGTCGACATCGCCGGGGCAGCAGCGTGCCGCTGTGAGGAGACAGAGTGCACGACGTTTGACGAGAAGTAGTAATATGCATTTTTGCTCATAAATATTATCCTTTACAGTAATAAAGTAAAGTGTTAGAATAGGCAGTGTGTGTGATTACTTTATTACAGGAGAGGACAGGCATATGAGCAAGAAAATCAGAACAGAGGCAGTGGATGGATTGTTTGATGCCATCCTGTGTCTGCGCGATAAAGAGGAATGTTATCTTTTTTTCGAGGACGTGTGCACCGTAAATGAGCTGCTTTCCCTTTCACAGCGTTATGAGGTGGCGCATATGCTCACAGAGAAGAAGACATACCTTGAGATTGCGGAAAAGACGGGGGCATCGACAGCGACAATCAGCCGCGTGAACCGTTCGCTGAACTACGGCAACGACGGTTACGAGATGGTGTTTTCACGGCTCAAGGAAAAAGAAGATGCGAAGACCGAATAAGGTTGCAGAGAATCAGGCGTGCAGTGCGAATGGCTGCACGCCTGATTACGTCAAAGGCCCGGTGCTATTTGCCTTTTTTGGGGGAGGAGTCTTCTGAGAGTCCATCGATCAGCCGCTCGATCACTTCCTTGCGCAGGTAGATGTCGAAGCTGAGCAGACAGATAAAGTTGAAGAGCTGCAAGGTGTCGCGCTCCTCGCCGTCATAGTCTTTGAGCGAGTTTGCCGCGGTGTGAAAGCTCTCCATGATGTCGCGGCTGATCTCTGCGATGTGCTCCTTGCCAAGCCGGTAGACCTCGGCGTAGATGTCCTCGATGCCGGGCGTCTCCGTCCCGCTTGCGAAGCGGTCGGTCACAGGCTGCAGGATCGTCTGGATATCGCTAAGCGACAGGAAGCCCTTCATATAATAAATAAAAATCAGCAGATACATGTGCTCCTTCGTGTACCGCTTTTTCTCCGGCGGCGGCAGGAGCTTATTTTTTGCATAATTATTGATCATCGTCTTGGTCAGAATCTTGTCGTCGTCGAACCGTTTGGAATTTTTCAGATGATCGTTCATAAAGCTTGTGACTTGGTCCATGTACAGATCAATGTCGGGAATCTCGGCAGGGCGGATATGATCCATATGCGCCATGTTCTTCAGGATGTCGCCAAGCAGTTTCGTATAGTTCTGGTTCATGTAATTCACCTCAGATCTCATTATATAGTCTTAAATACCAGATGTCAAAATAAAAATAACTATAATTGAAAACCTGCGCATCTGCCGCCGGCGATTCAAAAAATGTGCTTGCGAAAGGAGGGGCAATCGGGTAGAATGAATAGGTTAGGAAGGATGAAGAAACATGCGGAAAATGGAGTTTAAGATGGAGCGGGAAGGGCTCGTGAAGCCGGGGGACAGGATTCATGTGACGGAGGGGGTGCTGCCCTCGAGCTGGTATTATACGATTGAGCCGGCGGTCGCGATGTCGGCGAATTTTGGGAACCGTGAGCGGCTGAAGGTGTTTGACGGCGTTGTCTGCGAGGTGCGGACGGACGAGAGCGGCTTCACGGTGTTTGCAGAGTTTGACGAGGGATGAGGAGAGACATATGATTAATTTTGACACGTTAAATCCGCAGCAGCAGGAGGCGGTCTGCCACTACGAGGGGCCGCTGCTGATTCTGGCGGGAGCGGGATCGGGCAAGACGCGGGTGCTGACGCACCGGGTGGCGTGGCTGATCGAGGAGAAGCAGGTGAAGCCGTGGAACATCATGGCGATTACGTTCACGAATAAAGCGGCGGGCGAGATGCGCGACCGGGTGGAGGCGATGCTGGGCGGCGCACTCGGCGGGGTCTGGGTCGCGACGTTCCACAGCACGTGCGTGCGGATTCTGCGGCGGTATATCGACCGGATTGGATTTGAGAACAATTTTACGATCTACGACAGCGACGATCAGAAGTCGATCATCAAGGACATCTGCAAGCAGCTGCAGCTGGATCCGAAGGTGTACCGGGAGCGCTTTTTCATGGCGGTGATCTCGGCGGCGAAGGATGAGCTGCTCTCGCCGGAGGACTACGCGCTGCGCGCCCAGGGAGACTTCCGGAAGCAGAAGGTCGCGGAGGTGTACAAGCTGTACCAGCGCCAGCTCTATGACAGCAACGCGCTCGACTTCGACGATTTGATCTTCCGGACGGTGGAGCTCTTCGAGAGCTGCCCGGAGGTGCTCGACATGTACCAGGAGCGGTTTCAATTCATCATGGTCGACGAGTATCAGGACACCAACACGGCGCAGTTCCGGCTTGTGAGCCTGCTGGCGGCGAAGTACCGGAATCTCTGCGTGGTCGGGGACGACGATCAGTCGATCTACAAGTTCCGCGGGGCAAATATCGGGAACATCCTGAATTTCGAGCAGTTTTTCCCGGACGCGAAGGTGATCCGCCTCGAGCAGAATTACCGCTCGACGCAGAACATCCTGAGCACCGCGAACGCGATCATCCGGCACAACGAAGGGCGCAAGGAGAAGACGCTGTGGACAGCGAACGGGGACGGAGAGAAGGTCCGGTTCCACCAGTTCATGAACGGCTTCGAGGAGGCAGAGTACATCGCGGGCATGATCAGCGCGAAGGTAGGCGCCGGCGTGTGGAAGTACGGAGACTGTGCGGTGCTGTACCGCACGAACGCGCAGTCTCGCATGTTTGAGGAGAAGTTTCTGTTCGCGAATGTCCCGTACAAGCTCGTGGGCGGCATCAATTTCTACGGGCGCAAGGAGATCAAGGATATCCTGGCATACCTGAAGACGGTCGCGAACGGGCGGGACGATCTGGCGGTGCGTCGGATTGTCAATGTGCCGAAGCGCGGCATCGGCGCGACGACGATCACGCGGGTGCAGGCGTACGCCGCGGAGCATGAGATCAGCTTTTTCAACGCGCTGCGCGCCGCGGAGACGATCCCGGGTCTGGGGAAGAGCGTGCTGAAGCTGCAATCGTTCGTGCAGATGATCCAGACGCTGCGCAGCAAGCAGGAGTTTTACAGCGTGAAGGAGCTGATTGAGGATATCATCGAGCAGACGGGATACATGAAGGAGCTGCAGGCGGAGGGAACCGACGAGGCGCTCGACCGGATGGCCAACGTCGACGAGCTGCTGAACAAGGCCGCCGCGTATGACGAATCCGCGGAGCAGCCCACGCTGGACGGTTTTCTGGAGGAGGTGGCGCTCGTCGCGGACGTCGACGACCTCGAGGAGGACACGGACCACGTCGTGATGATGACGCTGCACAGTGCAAAGGGGCTCGAGTTCCCGGTCGTCTTCATGGTGGGCATGGAGGACGGAATGTTCCCGAGCTACATGAGCATCTCCTCGGAGGATTCGTCGGATCTCGAGGAGGAGCGCCGGCTCTGCTATGTCGGCATCACACGCGCGATGCGGACGCTGGTCATGACGAGCGCAAGGCAGCGCATGGTGCGCGGGGAGACGCACTACAACCGCGTCTCCAGATTCATCGAGGACATCCCGCACGAGCTGCTCGCCCAGAGTGAGCGCGAGAAGGCGCCCGTGAAGGAGAAGAAGGAGCGCGAGGAGACGAAGGCGCACGCTGCCTACCGCCAGATGCGGGAGACGTTCAAGACAAAGGCATTCGTGTCCCAGCAGTTTGCGGTCAAGAAGTCCGACGGGCTCTCCTACGGCGTCGGTGACCGGGTACGCCATATCAAATTCGGCGTCGGGACCGTCGAGACGATCACCGAGGGCGGCCGCGACTACGAGGTCAGCGTCAACTTCGACCGCGTCGGCGTCAAGAAAATGTTCGCCTCGTTCGCGAAGCTTACGAAGGTGGAGTAGGAGGAGTTTTTTCAATTCATCACCAGGATACGACGATTCGAGGGTGTTGCAAAATTGCTGGCAACTACCACCACTGGTATACGATTAATCGCACAGATACCAGTCATTGTGGATTTGCCGCATTTTGCGACACCCTTGCTTTTTTGTGGTATATTCAGAATTGGAAAGGCGGGTGGATTCCGTGAGTAAGGAACCGACAAAAAAGAAACAGCGCGCAGGCCGAAATACAACATGGCGCAGAACTTCTGGTTTATGGTAAGGCTCGCCTGGACCTCGGGAGAAAAGAAGGTCCTCGTTCTGAGTCTCCTCGCTGCGGCACTGACGGTTGTGGGCATGAACGGAAGCGGCAAGACGACGTTTATCAAACTGCTGTGCCGTCTGTATGATCCGAGTGAGGGCAAGATTCTGCTGAACGGCATTGACATTCGCAAGTACAATTACACGGAATATAGGTTACTATGTTCCGTCGTATTCCAGGATTTCAAGCTCTTTGCGCTGAAGCTCGGCGAAACGGTTGCCTCAAGGGCCGCATACGACAGCGAGCGGGTGATGGATTCCCTGGAGAAAGCGGGCTTTGCGGAACGGCTGGCAAAAATGCAGGACGGGATCGAGACCTACCTGTATAAAGAGTATGACAGGGACGGCGTGAATGTCTCCGGCGGCGAGGCGCAGAAGATCGCCATCGCCCGCGCGCTGTACAAGGACGCGCCGTTTATCATCCTCGACGAGCCCACCGCCGCGCTTGACCCCATCGCGGAGGCAGAAATCTACTCCAGGTTCAATGAGATCGCGGGGGACAAGACTGCAATCTACATCAGCCATCGGCTGTCCTCGTGCAAATTCTGTGACAGGATCGCCGTGTTTCACGAGGGGGCAGTGATCCAGCAGGGGACGCACAAAGCGCTCGTGGCGGATGAAAGCGGAAAATATTACGAGCTGTGGCACGCGCAGGCGCAGTATTACACGGAGTAAGGATGTTTTTGGCAGTTCCTGTCTGTGGATGTAAATGGTAATGCAGGAGGCTGTCGTTTGGCTGACCCGGACGAGAAGAATGGCTGCGGGGATGGAACTGGAATGGAATTGTCACGAATTTTGTGAAAAATGATATAGTAAAATTGGCGGTAGTGTGATATACTACCTCTAAGAGTTCCCGCTTTCGCCAGATATTGAGGAATGGAGCGGGGAAAATATGTGAGACGGGATCAGAAATCCCGATCGGAAAGGACGTGTTAATATGGTAAAGCTTGATGAGTTGCTGGATGCTCTGAAAAAGAGAGACGAGGACAAGAATAAGAATACGGTGCTCTGGGTGCTGGCGATTATCGGTGCGGTAGCGGCAGTGGCAGGTATCGCGTATGCGGTATATCGTTACTTCGCTCCGGATTATCTCGAGGACTTTGAGGACGATTTTGAGGATGATTTCGACGATTTCTTCGAGGACGATGATTTCCCGGAGATGGACGAGGAGAAGAAGTCCGAGGCAAAAGCTGAGGAGCCGGCAGAGGAAAAGGAAGAGCCGGTACAGGAAGAGGCCGAGGAGAAGGCTGAAGAAGAGCCCGCAGAGACTGAGGAAGCGTAAGGCGAGCGGTTTATTACTTTTCTGGATTGCAGGATGAGCAGATGTCTGGCGGCACCTGCTCATTTTCATGTGTGCGGTGAAGCAGCATTGATAAAATACGTATTGTGTGAAAGAAATTGCTTGCAGGCATTTTGAACCTGTATGCAATGATTACTTAGATGATTGTCTGTAAACTGCAGTTTTACAAATTTATGTGAAATCTTAGAAAAAATATGTGGCTTTATTGAGTCATGTGAAGTATTATTTATAGAAAATAAAGTTCTATTGAGCTATATGAATTATTTGATAAAAAATACGTATCGTGTATCGTGTGGAAGGAATTGGGATGAAAAAGGGAGAAATTCTGGAAGGGATTATACAGGAGGTAGAGTTTCCAAATAAAGGGCGCGTTTTGACGGATGAGGGGGGAGTAACCGTAAAAAACGGAATCCCTGGGCAGCGCGTGCGGTTTGTGATCAATAAAAAGCGCAGGAATCAGGCGGAGGGACGGCTCCTGGAAGTGTTGGAGAACTCTCCCTTAGAGAAGCGGGATCCGCTGTGCAGCATTTTCCCGGCCTGCGGCGGTTGCATGTATCAGACAATGCTCTACGAAGATCAGCTTCGGATGAAGGAGACACAGGTCAAAAAACTGCTCGATGCCGCGATGGTCACCGCAGGACAGGTTGATGAAAACAGTCAGCCGGACTACTGCTTTGAGGGAATCAAGGGCAGCCCGAAGGAATTCGCATATCGGAACAAAATGGAATTTTCCTTTGGCGATGAGTACAAGGACGGCCCGCTGTCGCTTGGCTTGCACAAAAAAGGAAGCACCTACGATGTACTGACCGCCGCAGACTGCAAGATCGTGCACCGGGATATGACGGAGATTCTGCGGTGTGTGCTGGACTATTTTCGTGGATTGGATGCCCCGCAGGACTTACATAATCTGCATGGACAGCAGGAGACGGCAAAGGATAAGCGGATGCGCGAGCCGCAGGAGACTGCATGGGACGAGGCGTTGCATGGTCCACAGGAGACTATAGAGGATGTGCTGCCGCACGGACTGCAGGAGATCGTGAAGAATGAGGCGTTGCACGGTCTGGAGGATGTGAAGAGCGTGTTGCCACATGTCCCGCAGGAGATTGCGAAAGGTGAACCGGTACATGGTCAGGAGGAGACCGTGTGGGCTGAGTCGCCGCATGACCCGCAGAAGAGTGCGGAAGATGTGCCGCTGCACTACCACAAAATGTCGCACAAGGGTTTTCTGCGCCATTTACTATTACGTCGTGCCGAGACAACAGGGGAGATCCTTGTAAATCTCGTTACTACGAGCCAAAGAGAATACGATTTGGCTCCGCTGGTGAATCGGATTTTGTCGCTTGACCTGGAGGGAAAGATTGTCGGAATCCTGCATATGATCAATGACTCTGTGGCGGATGTCGTGCAGAGCGATGAGACGCGGGTTCTCTACGGCGTGGATTATTTTTACGAGACAATCCTCGGGCTGCGCTTCCGGATCACACCGTTCTCCTTTTTTCAGACCAACTCACTCGGAGCGGAGGTGCTCTACAGCACGGCGCGCGACTACGTCGGTGATACCCGGGATATGACTGTCTTCGACTTGTATTCCGGCACCGGCACGATCGCACAGATCTTGGCCTCCGTTGCTAAGGAGGTCATCGGCGTAGAGATCGTGGAGGAGGCCGTCGAGGCCGCTCGGGAAAATGCATGGCAGAACGGCCTGTCCAACTGTCGCTTTATCGCAGGCGACGTCCTGAAGGTAATCGACGAGATCCCGGAAAAGCCGGACATCATCGTCCTCGACCCGCCAAGAGACGGCATTCACCCCAAAGCCCTGCCCAAGATCGCCGCGCACATTCAGGCAAAGAAACTGATCTACATCTCCTGCAAACCCACCAGCCTGGCCCGTGACCTTGTAGAGCTGGAGAAATATGGGTATAGAGTGGAGAGGGCTTGCTGTGTTGATATGTTTCCTGAAACTGTTCACACAGAAACAATTTGTGAACTTATCAAGAAAAAGTAAGTATTTCTAATTCTAAATGCAACTAATGATAAGGAGTTTGTCAATCCTTTGTCGACTATATTTTCAGTGTTTGACAAGCCAGCTGATTACAGCAGCTTCAAAAATAACTACGGACCGCTCAGACAACGTGTCCGTGCCATGTATATAGGAGTATTCCACAGATTTGCCAATGCGAAGAAATATGCGGATGAGAATGTCGGATACTTCATATTTGATGAAATCCGACAAAGTACAGGGAGGAGCAGACGACGTTTAAGCTGTATCTGGTGCAGGTATCCATCACTGACTTGAACATCCGTGAGTGGTCAGGAATGGATAAGGCTAAGACCGATAAGTTATAGGTAAGGGTGTTTCTACCATTATGGAATAAGCGGATGGCCGGGAGCCTATAGGTGGGGATTTCTGAAATCCGATAAAGAAAGGATTGTGTATGCCGAAATTAATTGATATACCAGAAGAAACAGACATTGTTGACATTCGTAAGAAAATGAATAAATTGCTTTCTACAGCAAGAAATAGTGCAAAACCAGATAAATGCATTTTGTGCGGAAAGCCCCAGACAAGTTTTTGTAATTCGCATTCTGTTCCCCAGCTATCGCTTAAAAATATTGCTGACAATGGAAAAGTCTTGCATGCCTCTCTATTAATGGGAATAGATGTTATAGACATTGAAAAAGGGGTAAACAATTCAGGTACATTCCATTTTATTTGTAATGATTGTGATGGAAAGTTTTTTCAGGATTATGAAAATGAGCAGAATTTAAAATCACCACCGACTGATAAAATGCTTGCAGAAATTGCCGTGAAAAATTTGTTGTTGCAGTTAAGCAAACGAGGACAGGAAAAGAAACTTTATCGTGAATTGCAGGAAGAGTTTCATGCTTATACTAACTTAGAAAATTTAGAGGGGATCAAAGAATTAGATGTAAGAGATTACACGGAAGAATTACAATTCCATAAGGACATTGCTGATAAAAATATTTCAGGCGGATATCAAATACTATATTGGTCTGTATTACCTTACAAAGTTCCGATTGCAACGCAGAGTGCTATAGCCTTGTCGAAAGATTTAGAAGGAAATGAAATTAATAATATTTTTGATTTGTCAGAATCAGTGAGAATGCAGTTTATGCACTTGGCAATTTTACCATTAAAAGAAGAAAGTGTTGTCCTGGCATTTTATCATAAAAGAGATAAATTGTATAGAAAACTGAGACATCAGATAAATAGTTTGTCAGAACAAAAAGTTCTTTAATTTTTGAACTACATAATATTTGCATACACAGAGAACTATTTTATTTCAAAAACAATCCAATCAGCTATAGAATCGAATGACAAACTTACAGAGTTAGGACAAGAAAATTCAGGTTATCCTAATATGGGATTTTTAGAGCCAGATAACCTCTTTGGAATGGGATATCAACCCATAGGTATGGATGAGATACCCAATTTTCTGGCTTCTAATTGGGCGGTTAAGTAAGAGAGCGATAAGGAGAAATTATGAGAATAGCTGATGAGAAAATGAAAAATTATTGATATGTTTCCACTTACGCCCAAGCGTATAAAATCAGTAGTGGATTAAGTCGGACAGAGCGAGGGGCAAATGACGTACTTCTTATCCTCTCGTGCCACATAGAGACGGTATGTTTATTGTCCAAACAAAAACCTGATGATAGGATTGAAGTTGAAATAGAGTTGGATGAACTGGATTTGACTTCTGCAGAGAGTAAGGCGACTTATAAAGAGATATAGGAGTATGTGTTGGAGAAGTTTGGGCTGAAGGTTTCTAATCTGTATATCTCACAGGTAAAGAGAAAATGTGGAATAGAGGTTGGGGAGAATTATAACTTACGCAAGGCGACGAGGAGAATGGACTGCTTGCAGGCCGATTCGACGAGCGCTGCGAATCTTGCAAAACTTGTTTCTCAGGGTATGTCTAAGTCGGAGGGCGCAGAACAGAGGTTTGGTAGATCTCTGTTCTGTGTGGATCGGAGCAGTAGCGGAGACACAATGTCCGGAGGAGAAGGAAAAGGCAATATGAGATGCGCTGGAGCATTTTGGGATGGTGTAGTGAGGAAAATTTAAAAAATATATTATTCGGAAAATGCTCGGTGTACTTAAAAGATTTGTTATGTGTTGTATATGTATTCATAATTGCTAATAACAATATACAATGAAGAACATTGGAAATACAGGGGGGAGATAATCATGAATACAAAATATATTAATTCATTAAAAAGGCATATTTCAACACATACAGAACGTTCTGCGGAAGATCGTTCTGCGGTTAGTTATTTAGAGAGTGTACTAGCTCCTGAAGGAAGAATTAATACTTCTTTTGGACGTGACGATAAGTGGCCGAATCATGATGGTATGTTTGAATATGTTTCGAATCCGGATGTGTCGAGACGTCCGGAACAAAATTTTATTGTACAAATAAAGGGAACACATAATTATATCGAAAGTAATGGAGTTATTTCCTATAGTTTGAAAAGTTTGGCTTTTCCGGCATATGTGGCATATGAAGTTACTGCAGAACCAGGGATTATGTTTTTTGTTCTTGATCCAGACATCAGAGGGAAAAAGCGAATTTTTTGGAAGTATTTGTCTCCTTCGTTTATTAAGACTATAAATTTTCAACAATCGAGTGCAACAATTAAGTTGCAGCCTGAAGATGAAATCAAAGATACTAATGAAAGTATGGACTTGTTCTGTGAAAGATTAGATCAAGTTGTAGATACGCATTTATTTCTAAAAAAATTGGATAATGAATTTTTAACAAAAGAGGAAGCACTAAAAATAATTAATTTTAGATGTGAAGAAATATCTGGTGAAATTGATAATATTAGTGATAATCCTGAATTACGAGATACTATATCAAGAAAGATTATAAGGGGATTATATGATCTGTGTTATGCTGTTATGATTTTAAATGCAATAAAACTTGGATATACAGACATAAATCAAAAATTAGCATGGGAAGTTTCGCAATTTAAGTCTGAAACTAATTATTTATACAATTTCTTGAAAGGTTTAAAATATATTGGCATTAGAATACCTGAACATGGTCAATCAGAAAGATTAATGCTTAAATACTATAATTATCTATGGGAAATTAGAAGGTTTTTGAAGAGAGATTTTGATATAGAAGTTTTAGATAATTTATCAAAATTTCCGTTGAATATGGATACATTAGATTTAGAGTATTATGAATTGGTTGCAGACATTATTTCAAAGACTGATTTAACGCCAAAGAATGTTAGAATTTCAAGATATTACATTCAAAAAATGATTCCTTTTTTTGTTAATGGAGAAAGATATTTTGAGATTACGCTTCAACTTGCCGGATTATATGCGACAAAATACAATAGGATAACTGTTTATAGTAAGAAAAACATCTCAACCAATTATTCAATTCAAATTGCATATACAGAGGCAGAAATCGAACTTTGGGGAATCAAAAACAAAATTAAGATTTTGAATGATTGGAAAGTGTCAATCGATCCTTTATGCTTAAATAAATTAGCCAAGATGTTGAAGTTACGTACTACAATTAATCGTAATTATCGTGAGTATATTGCATTGATGAAGTTTCTTACTGATACAAAGATGAACTTATTACAAATTGTAAATTTGAGTGAAGATAGATTTCAACAAGTATATGAACATATTTATGGTTCAACTAATACACAAGTTTTCGGGGAGGTTATTTTAAAGTTAAGAAAGAACTATGCAAAACCCTCAAATAAAGTAGGTAAGTATACTATTAGATATGTATTGTTAAACTTGAGAGAGGAACTATTAGAGGTTCTATTACCAAATCAATATAATAATAAGCATCTTTCGGACGAGCTTTATATAACAAGCAAATGCTATCCATTTGAGCAAAATCCTTTTATTTCAAATTTAGCAGGGAAAAAAACAAGCAAAGGAGACCTAAGTGATATTCTTGAAATTGTAGATGATGTGGATAAAGTTTCAAGAGTACAACCATATTTAAGAATTGAAAAGTTAATTAATGAAACAGGTGAATTATATTTTGAAGATAAATTAATTGCAAGCAAGGAAGCAATAAAAAAATATAATAGTGCTCTGGATACTTGGGAACGTAATAGTGGTTTTTTGATTAATGAAAAGGAAGGTTTGGTATCAATTGAGTCTTATGAAAGGACAACTTTATTTATACTTAGAAAGTTACTGGAATTTTCACATTTTCCTGATAAAGAACAGCAAAAATTCAATGAGAAATATTTACGAGAGTGTGGAATAGAATTTAAAGATGTTTTAAAAAAGAGTGCCTTGAAAAATCTTTTTGTTTCTTCGCATGTAATGCTTATATATGGTGCGGCAGGAACGGGGAAGACAACTTTAATAAAATATATTTCTGAAATGATGAATCAGTCAAAACAATTATTTTTAACAAAAACATATACTGCATTACAAAATCTTCAGAGGAGAATAAGTAATCCAAAAGTAAATTCACGATTCTTAAGTATAGATAGTGTAGCCAAAGGTAATGAATCTATAGATTATGATATAGTATTTATTGATGAATGCAGTACAATAGATAATCGAACTATGAAAGCACTTCTTGAAAAAATAAATAAAGGAACAAAGATTGTGTTATCTGGAGATATATATCAGATTGAATCAATAGATTTTGGTAATTGGTTTTATTATGCTAAGGATATTATTAAAGGGAAAGGTGCCAGCATTGAACTTCTACATAATTGGAGAACAGATAGGGAGGAATTAAATAGTCTATGGGATGAGGTACGAGAAAAAAAGGCTATTATTACTGAAAAATTGTCAATGGATGGACCATTTTCTGAAGATTTAGGTGAGAGCATATTTAATTTAGAAGAAGACGAAATTGTATTATGTTTGAATTATGATGGGAAATTTGGACTTAATAACATGAACCAATATTTTCAAAATGCCAATACTCAAAGCGAGGCATTTTCATGGGCTGAATGGATTTTTAAAATCGGAGATAGAATTATTTTCTTAGATACAAAGCGTTCGTCATTATTGTATAATAATTTAAAAGGAACAATAGTTGATATTGTTAAGAATGAAATGTCAATTGTATTTACAATTGATATAAAAACTAATTTGTCAAATGAACAATGCAAGTATGAATCTTTTGAGTATATAGAAAATATTGAAAATGGAACAAGAATAAAATTAGAAGTGATTGCTTGGAACGATGAATTATCAGAAGAGGAGAGAGTTAAAACAGTAATTCCGTTTCAGATTGCTTACGCAATTTCAATACATAAAGCACAAGGTTTGGAATATGAGTCAGTAAAAGTGGTTATTCCATCAAGCAATGCAGAAAAAATAACACATTCGATATTTTATACTGCAATAACGCGTGCAAAAGAGAAATTGAAAATTTTTTGGAGTGCAGAAACGATGGAAGCGATTGTAAAGAGTTTTACAGAAGAAAAGATAGAGCAAAGAACACTTCCGCTAATTAAAGAAAAGTTATTATCTGAGGATATGGAATTGGGATTGTAAGATTTTTAGTGAGAATATGGCGTTAAACTATACAGTGTATCAGTATGATGGCACTAGGGCTTCCGTTTTTATGACAGATATGGATGGTACGGAACTTATAATTGACTGTGATAATGCAGAAGCACAGATTGTGTTTAATGAACCAGAGAATAGTCCGCCTGATATTGAAAAATCCCGTCTATTGCGGTAAAATTGCTTATGGACGCAGGAAAACAGAAAAAGTCCACGGTACACGGTACGAATACCATCTTGTAGAGCAGGATAATTTTCTTCTGGTGGACGGGCTGCATGAAGCTATTATTTCAGAAGAAGTCTGAAACGCTGCACAGGCAAAGCTGATTGCACAGGCGAAAAAGTATGAACACGTCAATAAAGGGAAAAATGAACGGACGCATCTGCTTTCTGGGATTGTGAAGTGTCCTGTATACGGTGCAGGGATGTATGGGAATAAGAGCATCAAATACAAGAAGGACGGCAGCAAATACAAAGACTTTTTCTATTATGGATGCAAACACCGTAATATGCAGAGGGGGCATAAATGCGATTACAGAAAGTAGATACGGGAAGAACTTTTGGACGATGCTGTTGCCGAAGTGATAGTGAAACTGGTCAGCAACCCGAACTTTGCAACAATGATGCAGGAGAAAATCAACATGAAGGTTGATACGACTGCCATAGACCAAGAAATAGCAAATTATGAGAAACAGCTCCGTCAGAACTACTCCATCAAATCTAAGCTGATGGAGGAAATTGATAACCTTGACCCAAACGACAGACATTATATTCAGAAGGAAGTCAGACCTTGATGACAGGCTTTATCGGATGTATGACAAGATAGAGGAATTGGAATTACCGTTGATTGACGCCAGAGCGAAAAAGACATCCAATTGAAGCGGAGAGAATCACAGGGGATAATATTTATAAAGTACTGATTTGTTCTGATAAGCTGTTTTTCACGATGAACGATGTGGAACGTAGGCAGCTTATCGAAGCATTGATAGAGGAAATTCAGATTTACGAGGAACGCAAACCCAATGGTCAGTGGCTTAAATCTATTCGGTTTAAGCTGCCGATTATTGAAAATGATTTGAGTATTGGTTTGGACAATGATAATCATGTTGAAACCATTTGTGAACTTATCCGGAAAAACTAGACATTTTCAGCTTTATATGTCTCCAGCAATAAGAGGCTTGTCAATCCTTTGGCGACCAATTTTTCAGTGGTTGACAAGCCTGCTGTTTGCAGTAGCATCAAAATATTTACGGATTGATCAAATAATGTGTCTGTGTCATGCGCACAGGAGTGTTTCATAGCCTTGCTTATGCGAGAAAATATGTGATGAGAATGTTAAATACTCCGTGTTTGATAAATCTGGCAAAGTGCTGTACAAAGGGAAGCAGATGATATTTGGGACTTATCTGGTGTGGGAATCCATCTTTGATTTGAATGATTTTTTAAAGCAAATGGAAATGTTGTTGTATAACTCAGAAGATGCAGACGTATCAACAAATGCTCATATTAAGAATGAAAGCCTGCAAGTTACTCAAAAAGCATTGTTAGAGTTTTTGAGTGTAGATAAGTCTAAAATTATAATTAGTAGACATTCGAAAAATATTTTAGTACCGGTGAATTGGACGAGAAAGTGGTTGCAACAAAAATTGCAATAACCACTCTGTATGGTGCAATCAAAGGAAAAACACAGACATCTGAGACTATCAGCGCCACTTTCATTGCAGAACTCGGCAAAGGTGGAAATGTGAATACAGTGGTATTGATTCGAACGTGTAATGCTCTGAATTGTGATGTCGAGGACATCATGGAATTCAAAAAGGATGATGCTCAGGAGAATGAAAAGCTTTCCGGTGCAGGAAAAGTAATAGAACAATGAGGAACTCATATGCCAGTAGATAACACGCGGTTTAGCTACAATTTCATTGATTTATTCGCAGGAGCAGGCGGCTTGTCAGAAGGTTTTCTTCAGGCTGGCTTCAAACCAGTTGCTCATGTGGAGATGAATGAATTTGCCGCTAAGACGCTGGAAACGAGAAGTGCATATTACTATTTAAAGGGCACTGATAATCTCAGCTTATACAAAAAATATATGTCGGGGAAAATATCCCGTGATGAATTCATGAAGCGGATACCGGCTTCAATAATAAAAACCATAATCAATGAAACGATGTCGGATGAAACATTGCCTTCTATTTTTAAGACGATTGATGGGATTATGAAAATCAAAGGTATCTCAAATATAGATGTAATCGTAGGGGGCCCTCCATGCCAAGCGTACTCTCTTGTTGGAAGAGCACAAAGTAGTCACATGGAAGTGCCTATGGCCGATGACCCGCGTAATTATCTTTATAAGCTATACGCCCGATTTTTAAAACGCTACCAGCCTCGTATGTTTGTTTTTGAAAATGTTACAGGAATAGAATCAGCGAATGGCGGTGCAACTTGGAAGAACATACAGAAGTATCTGAAACGGGTCGGATACGAAATAGAATGTAGAGAGCAAAACGCTCAAATCTTTGGTGTCCTTCAGAACAGACGCAGAATGATTATTGTAGGTTGGCTAAAAAAAAGCGGATTAAAATACCCGGATCTTCTTGAAATCAAAACAGATGCCGTGGTAAATGATCTTTTTATCGACTTGCCAAAGCTGCATCCAGGAGAGAGCTCGGATAAATATGCCAAAGCAAAACCAAGCGGATATGTAACGGAATCGGGGATCAGAACCAAGGACGATGTGCTAACGCTTCATAACTGCCGTCCTAATTTGGAGCGCGACATTAATATATATAAGAGAGCCGTTGAATTGTGGAACGATGGGCATAAACGCTTGAATTATAATGATCTGCCGGAAGAACTGAAAACCCACAAGAATAGGCACTCGTTTACAGATCGATTCAAAGTTGTCGAGGGTGATGAGTCGTGCTGTCATACGATCTTGGCGCATTTATCAAAGGATGGGCATTATTTCATTCATCCCGATATTGAACAACATCGTTCCATCACTGTTAGAGAGGCGGCAAGAATACAATCGTTCCCGGACAGCTATTTCTTTGAAGGACCGCGTACCTCACAGTTTGTGCAGATAGGCAATGCTGTCCCGCCCTTGATGGCAAAAGGAATAGCGATGGGCATTTTTGAGCAATTGTACGAAGGAGATACAAATGGAAGGTAACCTGTTGCTTGAGCAATTCAGCAGATACAAAAAGATGGAACTTGAAGCCTCCCCGCTTCATTTCCTTCTGGATGCCAACATAGAGTTGAATCCACACCAGATCAACGCATTCTGTGCCGCAATCCAGGCATTAAAAACAGGTGGGATCGTTCTGGCGGACGAGGTTGGACTCGGAAAAACTATTGAAGCTGGCCTTGTATTAAAGTATGTGCTTGAATCAGGAGCAAAGCGGGTGCTTATTGCTCTCCCGGCTTCTCTCAGAAAACAGTGGGAACTGGAACTGGAAGATAAATTCAGCTTGGAATGTATAATCCTCGACAGGATTACTGTGGAGAAAGAAAGCCAAGAATGGCGCAAACGGCTGACTGACAACAAAAAAATAAGGATCGTGCTTACCTCCTACGACTACTCTTCCAAGCTGATGAAGAGATTTCCGGAGGTCAAGTGGGATTTCATTATCATAGATGAGGCGCATAATCTCAGGAATGTTTTTCATGGAACAAAAAGAGCGAAGAATCTTTATGAACTGTCAAAGGGTATACCAAAAATTCTCCTGACCGCCACGCCTCTTCAGAATTCGCTGAGCGATCTGCACGGACTGATTTCATTTATTGATCCGAGGATTTTCGGAAGTGAGAAAGTATTTAATTCGCGTTATATCGAGGGACAGGATTACGCTGATCTGAAACGGGAATTATCTCCGGTGCTTTACAGGACGCTCCGCAAAGATGTAGCGAAGTATATGAACTTCAAGAAAAGAACCTGTAAGACGGTTGATTTCACACTCTCACAGGATGAGATTGAACTGTATCAGCGGGTAAACGATTTCCTAAAAAAAGAACTGCTGTATTCCATCCCCACATCAAATCGAGGACTGATTATCTTGGTAATCCGTAAGTTGCTGGCGTCATCGAGCTTTGCTCTGATTGAGACCTTCGAGATCTTGAAAAAGAGGCTTGAAAAGCTGTATGAAGGCAGCAAGTCTGCGAACGCACAGGAAGGCTTCGATTTATTCTGGAGTTTTGTAGAGGACGAAATTGATGAGTCCGGCTTTGAGGAGGTTGATGATGAGGATACCGTTATACAAAAGCAGTTTATTCAAGCGGAGTTGAAGGAGGTAAACATCATCATTGATGTTGCCAAGCGGATAAAAACAAACGCAAAGATCACGGCTCTGAAGTCTGCGATACAGATTGCTTTCGACTACCAGTGGGAGCATGACATTCCACAGAAGGTCGTAATCTTTACCGAGTCAAAACGCACACAGAAGTATATAGCCGTCGAACTGCGAAAGTCGGGATATGAAGATGAGAATATCCTTCTCTTCAACGGAGGCTTCGATGATGCCATGACAAAGGAAATATACAGGACATGGCAGGTCAAGAACTTTGGAAAAGTAAATTACGGGCGCAGTGTGGAATATAAACACGCCATAGTGGACTATTTCCATCACAATGCGAAGATTTTAATTTGCACGGACACTGGTTCCGAAGGTTTGAATTTGCAGTTTTGTACTACGGTCATTAACTACGACCTCCCTTGGAATCCGATGAAGATCGAACAGCGAATCGGCAGATGCCACCGCTATGGTCAGGAGCATGATGTTGTGGCTATTAACCTGCTCAATACGCAGAACGCGGCTGACCAGCGTGTATATGATATTCTATCGAAGAAGTTTGAATTGTTCGAGGGCGTATTCGGAGCATCCGACATTGCCCTCGGTGCCTTGGAGTCCGGCACCAGTTTTGAAAAGATGGTGCTGCAGATTTATCAGACCTGCGATACTACGGCAGAATTCAAAAAGGCTTTTGATAAATTGGATCGGAAGCTTAACGCCAAGAGAGACAAGAAGGCAAGAGAACTTCGTTCCCTTCTGCTCACCGAAAGCAGCGGTGCAAAGGAACAGGTGCTCGACGCGACAAAGTTGGATATCGCCAGATATTTGCATAATGTTGAATACTGGAGCAGTTTTGATGAGCCGGAGGTGGACGGCACTCTGCACTATTGGAAAGTCGATAATTGGGGAGAAAACGTTCTGGGATCGCATGGTACACTATTTATAGGAGCGTTTTGCGATTCGGCAAAACTTCTGTTCCCGGTGCTGTTGCTATGTGACGAAAATGGAGATTATATAGACTTTGATGAAACTGATCTTGTTTCCACACTGGAAAAGATTGACGATACGGATGTGCGGTATTTTACGCCGACTGAGTCAGAAATGAAACTGTACCAGCATGTATACGATAATCTGACGGTTGAAATGTTGAAACGGTATCAATTGCAGTCGGAACCCATCAAAGCGTATAATAGAAGGAAGATTGAGAACTGGGAACGCATTCAAATGGAGCAGCTGATTGCCAGTTATCAGGAAATGAACGCAGAGATCGGTGCCTTAAAGAAGCAGGAACGAGCATCAAATAACTTTTATGAGAAAATAGACATACGGAAAAAGATATCTGAAAAATCCAAAGTACTTGAAAAACTCCAAGCATCCTTCCACGAGAAAGGAACCGGATTCAAGAATGAGGGCGAACGAGAAATCGCAGAATTTAACGCACAGTTTGATATTAGCCCGATATTGCTGGTTAACATCGTTATGAAATTTTAGGAGAGATCATAATGCAGAAAACAGGAAAGCTAGAATTAACGTGGGTTGGAAAATATGATGAGAAGGTTGTCGAACCGAGAATTCTGGTTGAAGACGTGAGCAAGTCCTATGGCGATCCTACAAGTGAAAATATGCTGATTCATGGGGATAATCTTATCGCTCTACAGGCCCTTCAGCAAGATTTTGCGGGAAAGATTAAGTGTATTTATATTGATCCTCCGTTTAATACTGGGCAAGCGTTTGAAAATTATGATGATAATCTTGAAATGTCAATTTGGTTGAGTTTGATGCATAAGCGAATTAAGCTCCTACATGAGTTATTGAGTGATGATGGAACAATGTTTGTCCACATTGATGACTCCTATTTGCCTTACATTACAATTCTTTTAGACGAGGTGTTTGGAAGACAAAATAGGCTATACCTGATTACTTTCAAACAAGGATCTGCAACAGGCCATAAAGCAATAAACCCCGGCTGTGTTACAACTACTAATTATATTATCATGGTTGCTAAGAACAAGAACCTTTGGAATCCCAATAAGGTCTATACCAAAAGAAAAGGTCGAGACACAAGGTATACTAAATTTATTACAAATATAGGGTGCTCATTTTCAGAATGGAACATAATTACTCTGATAGAAGCATATGCGGATTTTAAGGGGATTCCTTTGGCGGAAGCAAGAAAACAGATAAAAGAAAATCCTTATCTTATGGATGATTTTGTACTTAAAAATGCGGAATCTGTAATTCGTACTGCTCGACCTGATATGAAGAGCGTTGGAAAAGATATTCAGGAAATAGTCAAGAAATCGGCGTCGAATCAGAAGTCAATTTTTTATCTGCACAGAGAGAATAATCCTGATATGTATTTTATGAAGGGAGAGCGAATCCTCTTTTATAAAGACAAGCTAAAGGAGGTGGATGGCGAATTGATATCTGCCGAGCCTTTGACTACGCTTTGGGATGATATATTATCAAATAATCTCCATAATGAAGGTGGAGTTTCTTTTCCAAAAGGTAAAAAACCGGAGTATTTGATTAAAAGAGTTCTTGAAATCGCTTCAAATGAGCAAGATTGGTTCTTGGATTCTTTTCTTGGCTCTGGCACTTCGATAGCAGTTGCACACAAAATGAATCGACGATACATAGGGGTTGAAATGGGTGAACAAGCCTATACACATTGCAAAAAGCGAATAGATGCGGTTATTACAAATGAGGATAGCTCGGGCGTAACAAAGGCAGTTAATTGGCAAGGCGGCGGCGGATATCACTTTTATGAACTGGCTCCAAGCCTCCTTGTGAAGAACGATAAGTTGCCGATTTACCAGATCAATCCCTCATACACATTCGAGATGCTCTGCGAGGCTATCTGCAAAATTGAAGGATTCCGCTATAAGCCGAAGGATGTGTTCCACGGATACTCGTCAGAAAAGCGCTTTATTCATATTACAACGGAATTCATAAACGCCGGATATATAAAATCGCTGTCTGCGCGACTTGCCGAAGGCCAGTCTCTCCTGATTTACGGCACAAAGATACAGTCAGATATGATTTTGCCGGATAATATCGAAGTTAAGAAGATTCCGAAGGACCTCTTGGAGAAGTGCGATTTTGAAAGCGAGGGACAGTAATGTCTGAGATAGTAAATAAAATCAAATATGCAATGAGCCTGAGAATGCCGCAGGAGGAGGCCCTCTCTTACCTTGATGCTATCAGTTCACACTGTGACTACAAAAAGGATAGCAAAGAGACGGTTGAGGCAGCGGCATCGGAATATTGTGAGAAGCAGCGCAAGGTGAAGGCTGGGTTTGAATTTCCTTCTTTCTGTTATGCTATAGCAACGGGTATCGGCAAGACCCGCCTTATGGGCGCCTGCATCTATTATCTGTACAAAACGAAGGGTTATAAGCATTTCTTTATTCTTGCACCCGGAAATACGATTTATGACAAGCTGCGCAAGGAATCTAATCCGAATCACCCGAAATATCTCTTTAAGGGTTTGGAATCGGAAATGGGAAGGCCGAAGGTATATGACGGCGAAAACTATGATACCTATCCTGTAAAGTTCGAGCAGATGACTCTGAGGGGCGAAAAGACCTCGGAGATTCAGCTTTTCATTTTCAATATTGGAAAGATTTTTAACAGCAAGATAGACACACAGTTCAATTTCCACAAGTTTAAGGAAACGCTCGGAGCTTCCTTTGCGGATATCCTGTCGCAGTTTGATGATCTTGTTATTTGCATGGATGAAGCACATCGGTACTATGCTCCGGCATCCATGAAGGCTATAAACTACTTGAAGCCTGTTCTTGGATTGGAGTTCACGGCCACACCAAAAACTACCTCAAATGTCATCTATGCGTATGACCTTGTCCGTGGTGCTGCTGAGGGATATTTGAAGATTCCTGTCGTTATGGGACGCTCCAACATGGCAGGCTATAACCAGGACGATATCGAAGAGATGAAAATTCGTGACGGCCTTACTCTGCATGAACACCGTAAGTCTGTGTTGAGGGAATACTGCAGCGGAAACGATCTGGACTATGTAAAGCCGATTGTTCTGATTGCCTGCAAGGATACCGACCACGCAAAGAAAATCCGCGGACTTATTGACAGCGATGATTTCTTGAGCGGAAAGTACAAGGGCAAGGTTATTGAGATACATTCGAAGCAGACCGGTGAAGAGTCGGAAGAAAACATACGTCTTTTGCTCTCTATAGAGAGTTCTTTAAACCCGATAGAAATCGTTTTGCATGTTTATAAGCTGAAAGAGGGCTGGGATGTAAATAACCTGTTTACGATTATTCCGCTGAATGCTGCGAAGAGTGATATCCTTGCCATGCAGACTATTGGTCGTGGTTTGAGAATTCCTTTCGGTGAGCAGACCAGCAACGAGGACCTAGACACGCTTGATATTGTTGCCCATGACCACTACAGAGAACTGGTTGATGAAATAAAGAGCAGTGATATTTTCCGTTACCGCGACCTTGATAAAACGAATGTTGAACCGACAGAATCTGTCGGAGTGTCGAGTAGCGTTGATGATGGTCAGCTCTCTCTGCTTGACTTTGCTTTTACCGCTTCCGGTGTGAAGTCATTTTCCGAGGCAAGCAATCCGAAAACACAACTTGAAATTTACCAAGAGTATGTAAAAAATTTTATGACTATGCAGCGTAAAGACAAGGAGAAAGCAGATGACTCTGGTCAGCTGACATTGTTTGATCTGCAGCCTAATATAATGACGGACAATCCTTCATCTGCTGTTCCTGCATCTGAACAGCCGCAGACTTCCGGAAAACAGCCGATGAGCAAGGAAGAGTTTGTAAAAACGGTGTCGGAGTATTCCGCAAAGGCAATCTCCGTGCCGAAAATCCTTGTACAGACAACCTCGGAGATCAAGTTTAACCGTTTCGAGGTGAAGCGCACCATTGCTGATTTTGAGGTCGCAATGGCAAAAATCGAACGTTTTGACGCTATCAATCAGCAGCTTCTTTCTGTCGTGGATGCGCAAATCCTCGAAGTCAATGATGCGATGAACACGCTAGCTTGTATGCTTCTTGATTCCATCAGCGAACTGTCTTATGACGATGCGGATTTTGTTATTGGCGTGGTTGAACAGTATCTCAGTCAGATTCCGGGCGATGAAGAAAACAAGAGAAGAATCGTTCGCCGATATGGTACTCTTATTGTGACTGACATTCGCAAGCAGATTTATGAACATATGGACAGGAAAACGCAGGATATCCATATCATTCAAAAGGACCTCATTCTGTTCCGTAAGTTTGTAAAGAATGTCAAGGAGGATGGCAAGATCAGGTTTGATAAGCCGTTCGCAGATAAGAGTAACATCAAGAAGTATCTGTTCACGGGATATAAAAAATCGTACTATCCGGCGAATGCGTTTGACAGCGATACGGAAAGACTCTTTTCTATTATTTTGGAAGAAGACCCGGACGTCATCCGTTGGATCAAGCCTCCGCTTAATCAGTTGGGAGTGTTCTGGAAAGCTGGACTGCAGTACAATCCTGATTTCCTTGTGGAAACTACCACAGGCAAGTTTATGGTTGAGGTAAAGGCACTGAATGAAGTGACTTCAGAGGAGGTCTTATCCAAGGCTAGAGAAGGCATCAAGTGGTGTCAGTTTGCCTCAACAGCGGACCCAGATCATAAGAAATGGGAATATAAACTCATTTCCGATGACAATATTCATCCCGGTAATACGTGTAAGTATACGCTTGGTACGGCACATGCCGTGAAGGAGGGGGAATAATGGCTGATAGATTTAAATATTCAGAAGTCAGGCAGAAAATTATAGAAGCCATAAGAACTGATCTTATCGGACCCAGAGACAAGGAGGAGGTGCTTGAGGAGAATCCTCGGTATGCTTACCTTGTAGGTATGCTTGATGTACAGAGCGATGACGAGGACTCTTCTAGTGCGGGTGAGCAGGAAATCGATGCAGATATGGCCTATGAGGATGGTGAAGATTTCACTGTTGGCGAAGAAGATGATAATGAGCCTATGTCCACCACTCATTTTCAGCTGCCTTCGTCCATTGGTATTAGCTTCTATGTGGAAAGCAGTATCGAAGGCATTAACTTGGACGTTTTATGGGGAGACTATGTGAAATCATCCGAGAAATATACAGGTAAGGACGAAAAAGAACATAGCCGTACGATCTATATTCGCCAACCTATGAGAGAAACGCTCCATGTGAAATTTGCGGACTTTACGCGCACGAAAGACTACCAGCTTGTCTGTGACTCCAATGTTCACGTTCACGTATCTCGCATTCCTTTGAAAGGTGGATACTCTCTTGTTACCACTTATGTGATCAACAAACGGAGGAATCCCGCAAGTAGTGCTGAAGCGATTATGTTTCAAGTGGAGATCAACGCCTACTCGGAAGACGGGGCCGCCACGTTTGTCGCAGAACATATATGTAGAAAGATTCTTGCTTCTGATGAGTTTTATTTCGAACAGCGTCCGATTATGGGACGTGGTCGTGGCTGTGCTGCTGTATGGGATACACCTGTGGATGGAAGAACAACATCTGTAAAGTCAGCGTTCATCCCGGAATATGAATTCCCTGGAGTCAGTGCTGCATTGGATGGGTTTGACATGTTCTATTTTTCTACCTGCATGATGTCTGTGAAATCGAAAAAAGCAGAGACTATAGGCAAGTTAAATACACTTGCAGACTCTTATGAGAACTGGATCAACAAGAGTCTTCTTGGAAATGATAAAATGGACAACGTTGACTTCAAAGAGCAGATTGGAAATAAGGTAGTTTCCAGGTGCTTGGATGCCCTGAAACGCATACGTGAAGGCATTCAGATCATCGAGACGGATGATACCTCTTTTGAGGCGTTCTGCTTCATGAACCGTGTAATCTTTTTGCAGAACAGCATAAAGAATTACGCAAAAAAACACGGTGCCGGAATTGAGTGCAACTTCCAGGATTTCGTTAATCCTAAGAATCTAGATAACAACTTCGGATGGCGGCCTTTCCAGATTGCTTTCATACTGATGAACCTTGCCGGAATTGTTGATCCAAGGCATAAAGACCGTGAAGTTGTCGACCTTCTTTACTTTCCTACTGGTGGCGGTAAAACAGAGGCGTACCTAGGTCTTATGGCATTCGTTATTGCCAACAGAAGACTTAGAGCAACGGATGAGGGTGAATATAACCTTGATGGTGGTGTAACGGTTATGCTGCGCTATACCCTGCGACTGCTCACCACACAGCAAAGAGACCGTATTACCAAGATGGTGCTTGCTGCTGAAATGATCAGACGGCAGGTTTATCCGATGTTTGGAAAGGAACCCATCAGCATAGGCTTCTGGGTCGGTGGCGGTGTGACGCCGAATAAATTTGAAGAGTTCAATGAAAAGCCGAATGCTCCCTACGCCGCGAGGAGCGCGAGAAACCATGTGTATAAGCAACTTATCACTTGCCCGTTCTGCGGCAAGCCGCTCAAAGAGGAAAACTTCAATATAGATTCCGACAGAAAGTCCATCGAAATCTTCTGTTCGGATAAAGACTGTCAGTTTTATCGCTACAAAAACGATAGGATGCCCATACCGGTTTACTTAGTAGATGAGGAGATTTACGCAAAATGCCCGACAATCATTTTGGCGACTGTTGATAAATTCGCACGTCTACCTTGGGATGTGAATACAAATGCATTGTTCGGGCGCGTAGATAGGAAGTGCAGTCGGGACGGTTATGTGGCTATCGGTGTAGAGCATGGTCAGCATAAGAAAACCACATCCTTGCCGGTATCTATAATCACAAATATTCGTCCGTTCCTTCCACCGGAACTGATTATACAGGATGAACTGCATCTGATTACAGGACCTCTTGGAACGGTATATGGTGCCTATGAGACCATCATTGAGGATATGTGTATACATGATGGAATCAAGCCAAAGTATGTAGTCTCGACCGCAACGATTAAGAATGCGGAAGCACAGACAAAATGCCTTTATGCTAGAAAGGATACTACGCAGTTCCCGCCTAATGGATTTGAGATCGGAGACAGTTTCTTTATAAGAGAAATTCCTGTTGAAACTGATCCGTTCCGTAAATATGTGGGTGTATGCGCTCCGGGGCAATCCGTAAAAACGGCGTTGCTGCGAGTGTACTCCATCATTCTCCAGGCTGCGTATACCTATTCTCTTCAGGACGAATATAAGGATGTCATTGATCCTTACTATTCTCTCGTTGGGTATTTTAACAGTATCCGAGAACTTGGAGGCGCAGTCCGCCTTCTGCAAGACGATATTCCAAAGAGAATACATAGAATAAAGAATAAGTATGGGCTGGACAAACAGCGGTATCTTAACCATAATGTGGAGATTACTTCCCGTATGTCCTCCTATAAAATTCCTGAAAAACTGAATCAGTTGGAAACTACCTGCGATTCAAAGGATTGCTTGGATACGGCTATTGCCACAAATATGATTGCAGTCGGTATGGATGTAGATCGCCTTGGACTTATGGTGGTGACTGGTCAGCCAAAGCAAAACTCTGAATATATCCAAGCAACGAGCCGAATCGGACGTGCATTTCCTGGGCTTGTGGTAACTCTTTATAACGCATATCGTCCCAGAGACTTGTCACATTATGAGAACTTTACGGGATACCATTCACAGCTTTACAGATTCGTAGAAGGAACTACTGCGACGCCATTCTCGGCCAGAGCAAGAGATCGTGTTCTTCATGCATTGGTTATATCGGCTATCAGGCTCAACTTCTCGAATATGGCGAACAATCCTGATGCGGCAGCAATTGGTTCATTGAATGCAGAGCAGCTAGATTCGGTTAAGAAATTGATTCTCGACCGACTCAATATTATAAAGCCTTCTGCGAAGGTGGATGCAGAAGAAGAAATGGATAGGTTTATTGATTGGTGGAAATTGCAAGCGGTGCGAACAAAACCACTTCGTTATTATGTCGTTGGAACAGAAAGGTACAATAGGTTGATGAATCCGTATGACCAGCCGCATAACGATAACGAAAAAGCAACTCTTCGTTCTATGCGAGAAGTTGAAAGCTCTGCCAATATGTTCTATTACACGGAGGAATGATATGGCTGGATTTGATAACAACAAACTCGGAGAACTGCGTCCGAATCAGATAATCACCACGTTTGGTCCAGGATCGATTGTCGATGCCGTCAAAGACTCGGTGACGATTCTGGACATATCCTATTGGAAACAAAAGGGACAGAAAATCATTGATGGGCGGCTTGCGTCTTACTTGGGGGTCGACTGCTTCTATATGCCGCGGACAAGTTTGGCAGGAGACATTCCTGTGATAACTTTTCCATATTGGCATGTCTGCTCAAATGTGAAATGCGGCAGACTATTTGACGCACGAAAAAACTTTGACTTGGATAAATACTTAAAGTATGGAGCAACCTGTCCAGCGTGTCATCGTGCTGCCTATCCTTCACGCTTTATTATAATCTGTGAAGATGGTCATATGTCTGATTTTCCTTGGAAATGGTGGATACATAGAGGCAATTCGGATTGCAATGGCACCTTAAAAATGTATTCCACAGGAAATACGTCTACCCTTGCCGATATGTGGGTGGAATGCTCCTGCGGAGCAAAAAGGAGTATGAGTGGTGCTACTCAGCGAGATAACTTTGACGGAGTAGCTTGTCTTGGACATCATCCGTTCCGACCGAATGTAAGAAATCAGAAATGCAATAAGCATATTATTCCGTCACAGCGAGGAGCATCAAATGTTTACTTCGCTGTAAGTAGAAGTGCCATTTCTATTCCACCTTGGATCAATCCTCTGTATAATCTGATTGATGAGCATCTTCGGGACATTGAACTTGCCAAGCAGCTTATGGGTGACGATGGTGTTACCAAAATATATGAGATGTATTTCTCTGTTTACTCAAGAGATGAGTTTGATGAGGCTCTTGCACGTCGCATGAGCAACATTAAGGAGTTCATCGAGATTAAACAGATGGAATATAACGCCATCACACATCATAATGATCCGGCTTACGAATCTAACAAAAAGCATTTTAAAGCTGAAGAAGATTCTCTGCCGGGATACCTGAGTAAATATTTTAGCCGTATCATAAGAGTTACAAGACTCAGAGAGGTGCGAGTTCTTCTCGGCTTTACAAGAGTAGATGCACCGGACCCTGATGCTGATGAGCAGCCCAATGTTGTGGCTCTTAGTAAAGGGAAAACTGAAAGGTGGCTTCCTGCAGCTGAAGTAAATGGTGAAGGAATCTTCATAGAATTCAACAAAGATACTCTTGCCAGATGGCTAAACTCTGAAGCAGTTAAGGGTCTCTCACAGAAATATTCCGATTCATATCGTGAATTCTGCGAGTCAAAGGGCTGGACGATCACTGTTGTAAGAAATGCGGTCTATGTGCTGATGCACACATTTGCGCATCTGATGATAAAACAGATGTCTATGTCTTCTGGCTATTCGTCTTCTGCAATTCGAGAGAGGATTTATTTTGGGGATAAAATGTCCGGTATTCTACTTTATACAGGAAGCTCCGACAAAGAAGGATCGCTTGGAGGATTGGTGGAACTTGGAACTATCGAGCAGATGACAAGTTTAATGAGTGATGCGTTCCAAGAGGCGCTCGTATGTACAAATGATCCTGAATGCATGAGCAACCTTCCGGCGGGTAAAAACTCAAACGGAGCGGCTTGCCATTCTTGCTGCATGGTTTCCGAAACTGCCTGCGAGAATGGAAACAGAATGCTTGATCGTGGGCTTGTAGTTCCAATTTCCGGTCGTGAAGAATGTGCATACTTTAAGGAGCTGGTGAACGAATTATGCGAAGTGGAAATATAAACCGAGAGATACTACTAAATACCATCAGGGGAGATGCCGCAAACGGAACGATGAACGCAGTTCCAATGCTCAAGAAAAGAGTCCCTGAATTATCCGATGATCAGTGTGAGGACATTATTGAAACTATTTCCAGTGCTATGGAAATGGACGATAGGGATAAGGTTTCTCTTGTTGTGACTGCGCCGCCTTCCTTCGTCATCAATGCGAGGACGACAATGAATGTAGTTCAAACGATGATAAACGACGCGGAATGTAACATCCTCATAACAGGATACTCTTTATCATCGTACTTTTCAGACTTAGTAGATACAATTATTCAGAAAAGTCAGCGCGGCGTTTTTGTAAAATTCTTTGTGAATGATATAGATAAGCAGCTTGGGTTTGAGAAGATACTGCGCTATAAAGGGCGATTTCTAAAAATCTATAACTACCATCCGTTTGAGGACGAAATGGCGGCTTTACACGCAAAGGTTATATCTGTGGATCAGGAACAGACCCTGATAACCTCGGCAAACTTATCCTATCATGGTCAGCAAGGAAATATTGAACTCGGCGCTTTGATTGAATCAAAGCAGATTGCAAAACAGATTGACGATGTTTTTACGAAATTGATATTCTCCAAGGCATTCAGCGAGGTCTAACCTTTTGATTTTCCCTCGGACAGACTCAAAATCTGTGGGCAAAATCGGCGAACAATTGAAAATTGGCATAAAAAAGAGGGTTTTCGGCGGAACAAAACCACTGAAAGCCCTTATTGGTTTTTTTGTATAAAAGCAAAGACAGTATTTGCATTGACGCTGCTTGTTTCTATGGAGGCATTCTGATATAATTATTCCGAAACTGTGGAGAGGGAGTTGAGACGGGAGGAGTGCCAAGCTGAGACGGTGGCGTAGACTTGTTTTCTATGAAGGCAAGAACCGTTTTTTGACTTCGGCATCTCTCAACATAGTTGGGACGATGGGTATTGTAACTCTGGGGTTATTATAAGGTAGGAAGAGTGAATCGGGTCATTATGCCGTAATAGCGATCAAAAAGCCAACAGAAAGGCATATGTTTGTATGAACGAAAAATTTTTATCAAAAAGAGCTGCAAAGATATCTTTAGAAGATACGGTGCAGAAAGTAATGGATATTTTGGAGGCAGAAGACGGAAGGACTTTTGAAGAAAAGAAACAAGAGGCAATAGAGTATTTAGGAGAGCAAGAAGATACTTTATTGGCGGAACGGGTATTTGAGGCTGCCGTAAATGATGAGACAGGGAGATGCTGGAAAGAGAAATTTTGGAAAGACGGAGCTATCTTACAAGCAGATGCACATATAGCTTTACGGAAGGTACGTGAAACGGATAGAGAATCATTTATAGAGTTGCAAAGAGAAACTTCTGAGATGAAATCTATGCTTAAGGAAGAAGCATATTGTATGCTGCTGTGGAAGGAGCATATTCAGGATAAATCTTTGATGATTACGATAGAAGTAGATGGCGAATATGCTGGATATTGTGGTATTCATAATCTGTCTCGTGACAAATGGGAGATTGCGATTGAATTGCGGGAAAAATGGCGTTGTAAAGGAATTGGATCTGTGGCAATAGGTACGATGCTGTCAGAAATAAAGTCTCGTTTATCTGTGAATGAATTTCAAGTGAAAATAGATGCAGAGAATTACGCAAGTCAAAGACTCTTTGAAAAGTTGGGAGCGGTTCCAGATAGAATAACAGAATATATGTTACATAAAGAGGAGGATATTCTAAGGTGCGAAGAGGGAAATTTAGAAGCTATTGATGACAATCTGATACAAGTTGCTAGAAAGTTTGGCGTTGAACCAAGAAAGCTGTTAAGTCATGTATTGGAATATAAATTGGAATGGTAAAGAACGTCGGCTGTGGTTATATTGCTGCGAGTTTAAGATAAATATTCTATTTCGCTTCCTTCAGCGCTTTATTACGCAGAAGAGTGTAAACAATCGATTCTTCTAATCCGGAATGGGCCGGAGTAATCAGCAGAACTGAAGGATTCTTTGGATAGGCTGGATGTGGATGGCGAGAGTACGATGAGAGTTATGTCTGCAAACAGGTTTGTGGCAGATGGGTAATAAAGCGGGCAATAAAGAGGGCAATAAAGAGGGTAATAAAGTAGACATAGTATAATTCTTGTACAGTAAAAATCAATAAGGAAGTGGAATGAGATGGGCAATGAGACCTGCCAAGGTCATTCATTAGTTATAGATAAGAAACAAGTTGTAGTTTATCCAAGTGCCGTTCCTGCCAGACCGGTTGTATATCTGAATACAGTTACAGAAGAAGGCATTCATGTATATCAAGAACTCCGCGATGCCAATTGTCCGGATTTTACTCTTGTTGCCATAAGCGGGCTGGAGTGGGAGCACGATATGGCTCCGTGGAATATTCTGCCTATCGCAAAAGGAGCTACCCCGTGTACGGGTGGTGCAGATGAATACTTGCAGCTTTTGATGAATGAAATTGTGCCGAAGGCAGAAGAATTGGTGCAGGGACGCGTTTTGTGGCGAGGGCTGGCGGGGTATTCGCTTGCCGGGCTATTTGCTCTGTATGCCGCTTATCGGACGGATCTTTTTTCAAGAATTGCCAGTATGTCCGGTTCCCTGTGGTTTCCAGGATTTGAGGAATATGTCGTTTCGCATGAAATGAAAAGCCGTCCGGAGCATATTTATTTATCGCTCGGTGACAGGGAGTGTAAAACCAGAAATCCTTATCTGAAGACAGTACAGGAACACACAGAGGCGATCAAATCTTTTTATACGGAGCAAGGAATTGACACCGTGCTTCAATTTAACCCGGGAAATCATTTTAAAGATACCGTGCAGAGAACGGCAGCGGGTATTGCATGGATACTGGGAAAATAAGCAGATACAGTCTGTTGCCTTTTTGAAAATGTTGCTGCTGGCCACAGGCACGAAACGGCTATTATTCATAGCAAAACAGAGAAGATCCCGGCATTCAGCCTATACCTCGAAATAAGATGGATAACGAAACAGAAAATTTGGATATCCATGTCGGAAAAATATAAAGAATCAATAGTTTCAGTCCTGCACATCTGAAACAATTGATTTTTTGGGTTGTCTGATATCCCGTTGCCTGCAGGAACTACATCAATTCCTATGATGGAATCAACTCCCTGTATCTGATTGACTGGTTGCTGTCCTGAATATGAGCCCCCCAATGTTTACCCGCCCTTATGGGGCAGGCAAAACGCTGCCTGCGACTGATCCACGTACTGGAGGAACCACCGCACCGCATGCGGCTTAGAGTATAATTATCATTGGCAAAAATAAAAGGAAGAGGCCGAAACCTCTTCCCGTGCGCATGCGGGAAAGAACAGAGAAGCAGTTCCCTTTTTCGCCCAAATATGGTATTCTTGTATCAATACGAAGCAAAGGACCGGAATGCCACGATGAAACGCCTGCGACATCTTCCCATCAAAAAAAATATCGTCTACATTCTGTGCATCATCCTGATTGCGCTGATTGCCGCGACGCTTCTGAGCTGGCGGTTTTATCTGCGTACCCTGGAAACGGGGGAGTGGGAGGATGCGCGCAGCGCGGCGCGGTACAGCCGCCATTACGCTATGATTGCCGACGATTCGGAGTCCTCCCTGTGGCAGAGCATTTACCGCAGCGCCTTGGAGGCGGCGAACCGGCAGGATGCCTGTCTCGAGCTGCTCGGCGGCTGGTCGGGCGACAGCTATACGCTGACGGATTACGTCAATATTGCGGTGGCCTCAAAGGTGGACGGGATCATCGTGAAGCCGGACGGCACGGTTCGGCTGCGCCAGGCGATCGATGAGGCGGAACAAAGCGGAATTCCGGTGATCACAGTCCTTGAGGACGAGTCGGACAGCAGGAGAACGAGCTTTGTCGGCCTCAACAGCTACCAGACGGGGATTACATACGGCAATCAGATCTTAAACTGCATCCGGGATGACACAGAAAAAGTCCTGGTACTTCTGCGGCGCGGTGACACGGGCAAGGACCTCGTGTTCAAGCAGCTGAAAGCAACGGTACAGGAGGGGCTGGAACCGGGGGAGGAGCTCTCGGTCGAGTCGTACACGGTCACGGCGGGCGGCAGTTTTGACGCGGAGAAGGCGATCCGGGAGCTGTTTCATGACGAGGATACGCGCCCGGATGTCCTCGTCTGCATGAATGAGACGGACAGCAAGTGCGCGTACTATGCGATGGTGGACTACAATCAGGTCGGCAGCGTGCAGCTCATCGGCTATTACCAGTCGGATATGATGGTGAGTGCGGTGCAGAAGGGCATCATTCCGATGGTCGTCACGCTCGATGCGCAGCAGGTCGGCGAGTGCTGTATTGAGGCGCTGGACGAGTACTACGAGATGGGGCATGTGAGCAGCTATTTCAGCGTCGACCTGAATATTATCACGGAACAGAATGCGGCAGATTATCTGCAGGAGGATGCGGAAGATGAATGAGCGTGAAAAGAAAACGATCCGGACGCATCTTTCTATTCGTGTCAGACTGCTCACGACGTTTGCGCTGACGGCGATGCTGATGTTTGTGATCAATATTCTGCTGTACAACGGGATCAACCGTTCGATGCGCAGGCTCGACGCGGTCTATGCGACGAATGCGAGCCTGAATGAGCTCTCGGGCTGCCTCGAGGAAGTGCAGGCGGACGTGTTTGAATATCTGAATACGAAGAGTTCCGATTCGCTGGAGGACTATTACCGCCACGTGCAGGAGCTGCGCGGCATGGTGGGGCGGCTCAATGCGGACAAGATCGACAGCGAGATGAAGCTGCTCGAAAAGGACATCCGCAATATGACGGACACTTACCTCGGACTCGCGGAGGAAACGGTGCAGGCTAAGCGCGGCCGGAATACGGAGCGGTACAATTCCATGTACACCGCGGCCGAGCGGAACTATGAGTATATCCAGTCTGCGGTCTACAGGCTCAATGATATGCAGTTCCGCAGCAATTCCGACAATTACAGAATGATGATGTACTCTCTGAACTATATGGAGCTTGTGAGCTCCGGTATCGTCATCATGGTGGCGGTCATCAGTCTGCTGATCCTGCTGTTGCTGATCCGCACGATCACGGAGCCACTGAGCATGCTTGCGCGTTCCGCCAACGAGGTCGCTGCCGGGAACTTTGATATCGCGCTCGCCGACACCGGGAAGCAGGACGAGGTGGGCGTCGTGACGCACGCGTTTGTGAAGATGGTGCGCAGCATCCGCGAATATATTGACAAGACGAAGGAGAGCATGGAGAAGGAACAGAAGATGATGGAGCGCGAGCTTCTGATGGAGACCCATTTAAAGGATGCGCAGCTCAAATACCTGCAGGCGCAGATCAATCCGCATTTTCTGTTCAATTCCCTGAATGCCGGAGCGCAGCTCGCGATGATGGAGGATGCGGAGAAGACGAGCATTTTCATCGAGCGGATGGCCGATTTTTTCAGATATAACGTGCGCAAGATGGAGGAGACGGCGACGCTTGCGGAGGAGCTCGAGGCGGTGGACAATTACGTCTATATCCTCAATGTGCGCTTTGCGGGCGATATCCATTACGAGACGACGATCGCCCCGGGTTTTGAGGAGACGCGCCTGCCGAGCATGATCCTGCAGCCGCTTGTCGAGAACGCGGTGACGCACGGGATCCGGAATATCGAGCGCGAGGGGCATATCTGGCTGACGGTTGCGCCTGTGGACGGCAGTCTGCGCATCAGCGTGCGCGACAATGGCCAGGGCATGAGCCGGGAACGCATCGGGGAGGTGCTCTCGGGCCGCGCCCGCACCTTTGGCAACGGCCGCGATTCGACCGGGATCGGACTCGACAATGTAATGAACCGCCTGGAGCTGTTTTTCGGCGAGAAGAATCTGATTGAGATCGAGAGCGCGGGAGAGGATCAGGGAGTCGAGGTTCGCCTGACGGTGCCGCTGCGTGGGAGAGCGGATGCAGAGATTCCGGGGAACCTGTGAGCGCGCGGGAAATGCTGCCGACGGGCGGGGAAGAGGATACGGGAGGAAAACGGATGTACAGAGTATTGCTTGCGGACGATGAGGGCATTATGCTGGAGTCGCTGAAGACGATTATCACGAGCAATTTCGGAAATGAGTGCGAGCTGGCCTTTGCGAAGACGGGGCGGGCGGTCGTGGAGCTGGCGGAGAGCTTCCGGCCGGATATCGCGTTCATGGATATCCAGATGCCGGGCATCAACGGGATTCAGGCGATGAAGGAGATCCGCAAGTTCAACAGCCTGACGAAGTTTATTGTGATCACCGCGTACGACAAGTTCGATTACGCGAAGGAGGCGATCAACCTCGGCGTGCTGGAGTACCTGACGAAGCCGGTCAGACGGCAGGTGGTGGTCGATGTGCTTGGCCGGGCGATGAAGCTGATCGACAGCGAGCGGCAGAAGCGCAGCGACAATCTGAAAATTCAGGAGAAGCTGGAGACGGTCATTCCGATTGTGGAGAATGGTTTTGTCAACAGTATGATTTTTCAGGGAAATGACGGAGCTGCGGGCGACCTCGCGTATTACAGGACGCTGCTCGACATTCATGAGGAATATGGCTTTGTGATGCTGATTCAGTTTGGGCTGCGCGGAGACAACGGGTCTCTGACGACGCCGGTCAGCATGAGCGTCAGCGCACAGTCCGCGTACCCGGAGTTCCGCGAGGTCTGCAAGGAGTTTTTCAGCTGCATTGTCGGGCCGATTATGACGAACCGGATTGTGCTCGCGGTGCCGTGTGCGGATGAGGAGCAGGAGTATATGGCGCGCATCCAGATCATCGAGCGGGCGCGGAATATGACGCGCAAGCTCGGCAGGATTTTTTCGGGCAAGCTTGAGGCGAGGTTCCGCGCGGGAATCGGGCGCACGTACCGCATGGAGGAGCTGAAGCTGTCGTACGAGGAGGCGTACCGCGCGCTGAGCCAGAGTACCAGCAGCGTCGCGCACGTCGATGATCTGACCGTGCGCGGGCAGTACGAGGAGGATTATCCGGGCGAGCTGGAGCGCCAGCTGTTTGCGGCGGTGTCGAAGGGAGACTGGCCGACGGCGAAGCAGCGCGCGAACGAGTTTTTTGACTGGATGGTGCGCAACTACTACGATGATACGGCGGACATCCAGCTCAAGGTGCTGGAGTTTGTGATCCTGGCGGAGCGCGATGCGTTCTTCAATGGCGGCATCGGGACGTATGGCTTTAATTACCGCAGCGATTATATGAGGTCTGTGCTTGCGTGCACAGGCTACACAGCGCTGCGGGAGTGGTTCCTCGGCAAGCTCGAGATGGTCTGCCGCAAGGTGGCGACGAAGCGCGAGGAACAGTCGGAGACCGTGATTTCACGGGCGCGTGCATACATTGACGAGAACTTTTCGCGTGAGCTGACGCTCGATGAGGTGTCGCGGTACGTCAACATCAGCCCGTACTATTTCAGCAAGCTGTTCAAGGATGAGGCCGGGGAGAACTTCATCGAGTATCTGACGCGCATGCGGATAGCCCGCGCGAAGGAGCTGCTGAAGAATCCGAATCTCAGCATCAAGGAGATCTGTATCATGTCGGGGTACAGTGATCCGAGCTATTTCAGCCGCATCTTCAAGAAACAGGAGGATGTGACGCCGAGCGAGTACCGGGAGCAGCTCTGAACCTATGATGTGATTGCAGGAGAACAGAACAATGTATGGTATATGGAAGAAATTGCGCCGCATTATCGTGACCGCGGCAGCGGCGCTCGCCTTGTCCCTGACCGGCTGTGCGATGCAGGGAACGCAGGAGACGGCCGTACAGCAGGAAAAGACGGATCGGCTGCAGATCGGCATGAGCTTTGACTCGTTTGTCATCGAGCGCTGGCTGCGTGACCGCGATCTGTTCGTCATGACGGCCAAGGACCTCGGAGCCGATGTCAATGTCCAGGTGGCGAATGGAGATGCGAAGGAGCAGGAGGAACAGATCCGCTATTTTATCAGAAAAAAAGTGGATGTGATCGTAGTGATTGCGGTCGACGGAACGGCGCTTGCCGATGTCGTGAAGGAGGCGCGGGATAAGGGAATCCGCGTAATCTCGTACGACCGGCTGATCATGGGAACGGCGACGGACCTCTACATTTCATTTGACAATGAGCGGGTCGGCGAGCTGATGGGAGAAGCGCTCGTCTCGGCCCTGCCGGACGGCGGGAATATTTTTGCCATTTACGGTTCCCCGACGGATCAGAATGTCGCGATGGTGGAGAGGGGCCTTCACAGCGTGATTGACGACAGCAGTCTGAACATCGTCTACTCGAATTACTGCGACAACTGGCTCGCGGAGCTGGCGTTTGATGCGGTGGAGGAGGGACTTGCGACGACGCCGCGCAATCTCGCCGGCGTCATGTGCGGCAACGATGATCTCGCGAGTCAGGCGTTCCGCGCGCTCGCTGAGAACAGGCTCGCCGGGAAGGTCGTACTGGTCGGTCAGGATGCGGAGCTGTCGGCCTGCCAGCGCATCGTCGAGGGGACGCAGACGATGACGGTGTTCAAGTCTGTGGAGCTGCTCGCACAGAAGGCGGCGGAGTACGCCGCTGCGCTTGGCTACGAGAAGATGGCCAGGGAGGAACGCATTGCGCCGCAGGATATCCCGGAGATTGCGAAGGAGCGGCTTGAGGGGCTGGAGACGCTTGACCTGATCGATGTGCAGAACGGCACGGTGCTGGTGCGCGAAGACGGGACAGAGCAGGCGGATGCTTCGCAGATGGAGTGGCAGGATGAGTCCGGAAATACTTTTTTTGTGACGGTGATTACAGAGGACGGTGTCGAGACGATGCAGGAGGAGGATCTGGTGCCGTACTACGCGATCGAGCCGGTCGCCGTGACCGCCGGGAACATGGACGAGATCATTATAGGAAGCGATTTCCATACGCGCGAGGACGTGTATCTGAATGTGGACTGAGGCAGGGGCTGTGTGTGAGGAATGATAGCAGCCGACTGGTCAGGCTGGGACATAGCTGGGATCATCCGGATATTTTTGCTGCAAAAATGTCCGGACGGTCCCGGCTTTTGTTTTCCCGCCGTCAAAAATGTACTGCCGTTTGCAACCATGTCCGGGTTCGTCTGTGGTATGCTGGAACCATCTTAAAAAGAACGAATCAAAAGGAGGAAACAAAGTATGAACAAGAAAATTGCGGTATGGGCAATCGCAACAGCTCTTTGCACGACGGCGCTCGGCACGATGGCAAATGCAGAAGAGTCCAAGGGTCTGATCGGTGTGGCGATGCCGACACAGGATCTGCAGAGATGGAACCAGGACGGCGAGAACATGAAGGCTCAGCTTGAGGAGAAGGGCTACGAGGTAGATCTTCAGTACGCAGGCAACGAGGTTCAGGCGCAGGTCTCCCAGATCGAGAATATGATTTCCAACGGCGATCAGCTTCTCGTGATCGCATCCATCGAGGGCGACTCCCTCGGAACCGTTCTTGCACAGGCGAAGGAAGCGGACATCCCGGTGATCGCTTACGACCGTCTGATTATGAACACCGATGCGGTTTCCTACTATGCAACCTTTGACAACTACCTGGTTGGTAAGACACAGGGCCAGTACATCGTGGACGCGCTTGACCTTGAGAATCAGGACGGACCGTTCAACCTCGAGATGGTAACCGGCGATCCGGGCGACAACAACGTGAACTTCTTCTTCGGCGGCGCTATGGACGTTCTGCAGCCGTACATCGACGCAGGCAAGCTGGTCGTTCCGTCAGGACAGATGACGAAGGACGAGGTGGCTACGGCGAACTGGGCGACAGACGCGGCACAGTCCAGATTTGAGAACATTCTTTCTTCCAACTATGCAGACGGCACGACGCTTCACGCAGTGCTTGCTTCCAACGACTCCACAGCACTCGGTGTTGTAAACGCTCTGGCGGCAAACTACACAGGCGAGTACCCGATCATCACAGGTCAGGACTGCGATATCGCAAACGTTCCGCATATCGTTGACGGAACACAGTCGATGTCCGTATTCAAGGATACACGTACGCTGGCATCCAAGGTGGTTGAGATGGTGGACGCGATCATGACAGGTACCGAGGCTCCGGTCAACGATACAGAGACGTATGATAACGGCACAGGCGTCATCCCGTCCTACCTCTGCGAGCCGGTGGCAGTTACGGTTGACAACTACAAAGAGATGCTGATCGATTCCGGTTACTACACAGAGGATCAGATTCAGTAATTGACCTGATACAGATACGAATCAGATACAGGCGGGCTTTGTCGCCCGCCTGTTCTTTCTGGAAAGACAGCTTATAGTTTGGAGGGAGTAATTTTGGCAAAGATACTGTTGGAAATGAAGAATATCACCAAAACGTTCCCCGGCGTAAAAGCGCTTGACAATGTGAACCTCAAGGTGGAGGAGGGGGAGATCCATGCTCTGGTCGGCGAGAACGGAGCGGGAAAATCGACGCTGATGAATGTACTCTCCGGCATCTATCCGTACGGCTCCTATGAGGGGGACATTATTTATAACGGAGAGGTCTGCAAGTTTCATCACATCAAAGAGAGCGAGGAAAAGGGAATTGTGATTATCCACCAGGAGCTGGCGCTGATCCCGTATATGACGATCGGCGAGAATATGTTCCTGGGAAATGAACGTGGAAAAAAGGCTGCCATCAACTGGGACGAGACGCACGGTCTGGCAGAAACATATATGAGGCAGGTAGGCCTGACGGAGTCCTCCCGCACGCTGATCAAGGATATCGGCGTCGGCAAGCAGCAGCTCGTAGAGATCGCCAAGGCGCTCGCAAAGAATGCGAAGCTTCTGATCCTTGACGAGCCGACCTCGTCGCTGAACGAGTCGGATTCCCAGGCGCTTCTTGATCTGCTGCTGCAGTTCAAGAAGAAGGGGCTGACGTGTATCATCATCTCGCACAAGCTCAATGAGGTATCCTACGTCGCCGACAAGATTACGGTGATCCGCGACGGCTCGACGATTGAGACGCTGACGAAGGGAGTAGATGAATTCACGGAGGACCGCATCATCAGAGGGATGGTCGGCCGTGAGATTTCAGATCGTTTCCCGAAACGGCCCGGCGTGAAGATCGGCGAGACGAACATGGAGGTGAAGAACTGGACGGTCTATCATCCGATCTACAGTGAACGCAAGGTCGTGGACAACGTATCGCTGAAGGTGCGCAAGGGCGAGGTCGTAGGCATCTCAGGACTGATGGGTGCGGGCCGCACCGAGCTTGCGAAGAGCATTTTCGGCAGGAGCTACGGCTCGAAGATCAGCGGTCAGCTTCTGCTCGGCGGCAGAGAAGTGCATCTGAAAAACGCGCGGGATGCGATTGCGCACAAGCTCGCGTACGTGACGGAGGACCGCAAGGGCGACGGGCTGATCCTCAGCAATCCGATCAAGATCAATACGACGCTCGCAAATCTCGGGGCTGTCAGCAATCACGGCATTCTGGACAAGGATAAGGAGTATGCGGTGGCAGTCGAATACAAGGAGAAGCTGCACACGAAGTGCCCGACGGTCGAGCAGAATGTTGGCAACCTGAGCGGCGGCAACCAGCAGAAGGTCCTGCTCGCGAAGTGGATGTTCGCCGATCCTGACGTTCTGATTCTTGACGAGCCGACGAGAGGAATCGATGTCGGCGCGAAGTACGAGATTTACTGCATCATCAATGATCTGGTGGCTGCAGGCAAGTCCGTGATCATGATTTCCTCGGAACTCCCCGAGGTGCTCGGCATGTCGGACCGGATCTATGTGATGAATGAAGGAAAGATCGCCGGTGAGCTGACGAAGGAGGAAGCGACACAGGAGAAGATCATGGCATGTATTCTGAAATCTGGCAAAGGAGAGTAAGCAATGGATAAGGCAAAATTAAAGGATGGAATTCAAAAATATACAATGATTATCGTTCTGGTGTGCGTGATGCTGTTCTTTACCTGGGGTACAGACGGCAAGATCCTGTTTCCGCAGAACATCACGAACCTGATTTCGCAGAACGCGTATGTGTTCGTGCTCGCAACCGGTATGCTGCTTTGCATCCTGACGGGCGGCAACATTGACCTGTCGGTCGGCTCGGTTGTCTGCTTTGTCGGCGCCTGCGGCGGCGTCCTGATGGAGATAAAGGGAGTGCCGGTGGGAGTCGCGGTAGTTTTGATGATGCTGCTCGGCGCACTGATCGGTGCATGGCAGGCATTCTGGATCGCGTTCCTGCGCATCCCGCCGTTCATCACGACGCTCTCTGGCATGCTTGTGTTCCGCGGACTTTCCAACATCGTGCTCGGCAGCAAAACGCTCCCCATCAAGTCGGAGAACTTCGTCCGCCTCTTTGGCGGCGGCGCAGACTGCTACGTCCCGGATTTCCTCGGCGGCGGCGAGGGGCTCAACCGTGTCGCTCTGGCAGCCGGCATCATTGCCTGTGCGATCTACCTGTTTGTGACGGTCCGGGGCCATCTCAACCGCAAGAAGAAGGGGTATGAGACAGGCAACGTCGCGGTGATGTACGCGAAGGCAGCCGTGATCTGCGCTGTCGTGATGGCGGTATCGTACAAGCTGGCGCAGCACAAGGGGATTCCGACTTCGCTCGTCTGGGTCCTGATCGTTGTCCTGATTTACGGCTATATCACGAGCAAGACGACGATAGGTCGTCACTTCTACGCGGTTGGCGGCAACGAGAAGGCGACGAAGCTTTCGGGTATCAATACGGATCGCGTTTACTTTATCGCTTACATGAATATGGGATTTCTGTCAGCGCTTGCGGGCATGCTGACGATTGCGCGTATGACGAGCGCCCAGCCGACGTACGGCCAGAACTATGAGATGGATGCCATCGGCTCCTGCTTCATCGGCGGCGCGTCTGCATACGGCGGAGTCGGAACGGTGCCGGGCGTAATTGTCGGCGCGGTGCTGATGGGTATCATCAACCAGGGCATGTCCATCATGGGTACGGACCAGAATAAGCAGAAGGTAGTCAAGGGACTTGTGCTGCTGGCAGCAGTTATCTTCGACGTGGTCAGCAAGAAGAAGTCCAGCAAATAAAAGCCGTAGTCGTGAAAATAGAAGACAAAATATCGGAAAAGGTGCTGCCGTGAAGCAAGCGGTCAGTCCCGGTAGTTATGATAACCGCTCTCGTTCGTTGGGGAACTGGGGCGGTTATTTTCGTTTGCCGATTTGATAGAGCAAAGCGGCGACTGCTGTACTCAGAGGGGAACGTGGACCTGATTTGACGGCTTTGCGGCGCAAATTTTCAGTTCTGTCATATGATAGTGTATACCGGGAGTGGAGCGGGCTTCGCAGGTTCCGGATGACGGTTCCCGGTAGCTTCTGACAGGGGGTGCATGGTATGAATCCTTTACTTGAACTGAAGAATCTGTGCTATGCCTACCACAGCAAAAGCGGCGAGACGTACGCGTTATCGGATATATCGTTTCAGGTACAGCGCGGGGAGTTTGTTGCAGTGGTTGGGCCTAGCGGCTGTGGAAAATCCACACTTTTATCACTGATTGCAGGGCTGCTCATGCCGGAGAGCGGCTCTGTTTTGTTAGACGGGAAGGCGTCGGACGGATTTCGGGAGAACACGGGCTACATGCTGCAGAAGGATCATCTGTTTGAGTGGCGGACGATCTACCGGAATGTGGTGCTGGGACTTGAGATCCAGCACAAGCTGAACGAAGAGTCGGAATCGCGGGTCAATAAGATGCTGAAAGACTACGGCCTGTACCGGTTCCGAAACGCGATGCCCTCAGAGCTCTCGGGCGGAATGCGGCAGAGAGCGGCGCTGATCCGGACCCTGGCGCTCGACCCGGAATTGCTGCTTCTGGATGAGCCGTTCTCGGCGCTCGATTTTCAGACGCGGCTGTCGGTGTGCGACGATGTGTCCGCGATCCTGCGCCGGGAGAAAAAGACGGCGGTCCTGGTGACGCATGATCTCTCCGAGGCGGTGAGCATGGCCGACCGGATCATTGTACTGACAAAGAGGCCGGCGCGCATCCGGTCCGTCATCGAGATCCGGTTTGCAAAAAGCCACCTGACCCCGCTGGAACGGCGCAGTGAGCCGGAGTTCCAGGGATATTTCAACCGGCTCTGGAGGGAACTGAACGGGCAGGAGGAGAAGACGGCGGCTGTGTCAGGGCAGGAGGAGAAGCTGGCGGCCGAGTCAGGGCAGGAAATGACGATGGGAGATGAGCCAGGTCCGGAGGAAAGAATCAAAGATGAGTCGAGTCCGGAGGAGAGAATTGAAGATGAGTCGGGCCGGGAGCAGAGAACCAGAAATGCGTTGGATACGGCGGAGACAATCGAAGGCGGATTGAGGCGAGAGAAAGCGATCGAAGGCGAAATGAGGCAGGAGGAAGCGATCGAAAGCAAGTCAGATCGGCAGGAAGCGATTGGAAGTGAGCTCAGCCGGGAGAAGATGGCAGAGGAGGAAGTGCCGATAGATACGGATGACAAGAATGAAAAATGGGAGAGGGAGGAGTGAGCAGGCATGGATAAGAAGAGACCGGTTTCTGCTGCGCAGCAGAGGTATCTCCGCGGCCTGCAGCAGCGTCAGTATCGGATCACAGTCGCCCAGATACTCATTTTTATCTTGTTTCTCCTGCTTTGGGAGACCGCGGTGCGGGCAGGGTGGATTGACGGGTTTATTTTCAGCAGTCCGTCCCGCGTGGTGAAGACGTTTGGCGGGATGTGGGAGGACCGAAGTATTTTTGTGCACACAGGCGTGACTCTGCTGGAGACGCTGGTGAGCTTCGCCTTTGTCGTCGTGCTCGGCATCGGGACGGCGCTGCTGCTCTGGTACAACACGGAGCTCTCGGAGATTCTGGAGCCGTATCTGGTCGTGCTGAACAGTCTGCCGAAGTCGGCGCTGGCGCCGCTTCTGATCGTGTGGCTGGGCGCGAATCCGAAGTCGATCATCGTGTCAGGTATGTCGGTCGCGATTTTCGGGACGATTCTGAACCTGTACACGGGCTTCCGCGAGGTCGACCCCGACAAGATCAAGCTGATCTACACCCTGCAGGGCACGAAGAGAGACGTGCTGAAAAAGGTGGTGCTGCCCGGGACGATCCCGCTGCTGATCAGCGTCATGAAGGTCAACATCGGGCTGTGCCTCGTGGGCGTCGTGATCGGTGAGTTCATCGGGGCGAGACAGGGACTCGGCTACCTGATCATCTATGGAAGCCAGGTATTCAAGCTCGACTGGGTGATTATGTCGATCGTGATTCTGTGCGTGATCGCGGTCGCGCTGTACCAGGCGCTGAACCTGGCGGAGCGGCTGTACCTGAGAAAGCGATAGCAGGCAGGGCAAATAGGCGAGAAGATAAAAAGAGCGCGGTGTATGGCCGAAGAAAACAGAGAGGTAACAAGGGAAGAGGGGGGCCGGAGAAATGCTTGCAGGTGAGAAAAAACACAGGGAAAGCTAGATAAAAAGCTAGATAAAAAGGCTGCCGTGAGGGCGGCTCCGGGGAGAAATACCGGATGCTCGCTTTCACGGCAGCCTTGTGAGGTTTATAATGGGAAACCTCAAGCGGTTTCCGGATGTCGGATGATTGGAGGTATGGTTCCGCACCTGTTGTCTATACTTTAATGGATTTTGGAACATTGTACAAGCCGGGGGAGGGGATGTTTTTACGGATTGTATGGAATTTTGTACAATCTTGTAATCGACGCCCGTTTATGGTACAATCCGGTGCAGGTTGAAGGACGCCGGAACGGAACAGTTTCGGAAGCCTGGCTGACATGTTTACGGCATGGACGGGGCGGAGGCGGACGGGAAAGGTCCGGCGGAGAGGCAAGGTGGCCGGGGAAAGTCGGGTGGAGCGGCGAGGCGACCAGGGAAAGTCCGGCGGAGCGGCAAGATGGCCGGGGAAAGTCCGGCGGAGCGGCGAGGCGGCCGGGGAAAATCCGGCGGAACGACGAGGTGGCTGGGAAAAGTTTGACGGAACGGCGAGATAGCCGGGGAAAATCCGGCGGAACGGCGGGATGGCCGGGGAATGGTCAGGACCGGCAATGCGGAATGGAATCAGAACGAGCATCGGAGGAGGACGAAAGAGCGGATGCAGCGGGGAAAGAAAAATTACCAGAAGGAATTGGAGAAGGTGATCGCAGGGGAACAGGCGGCGGGCAATGTCCCTTCGCTGCTGCTGCACAGCTGCTGTGCGCCCTGCAGCAGTTACGTGCTGGAATATCTGTCGCAGTATTTTGCGATCACCGTTTTTTACTACAACCCGAATATCTACCCGGAGCAGGAGTACCAGAAGCGGGTGGAGGAGCAGCGGAGGCTGATCGGGGAGATGAACGCATCCGCCAAGGAGAGGATGACAAATGATCGGAGCTCAGAAGTGGGCAGTCCGGCCGGGAGAGGGGATATCCAGGCAATGGAGACGGGTGGATCAGGGGAGCGATATCAAATTTCTTTCCGGGAGGGCCCGTTTGACCCGAAGGAATTTTATGAGGCCGTAAAGGGGCTCGAACAGATCCCGGAGGGCGGCGAGCGGTGCCGGGCGTGCTTTCGGCTGCGGCTGTCTAAAGCGGCGGAGACGGCGCGCCGGGGCGGCTTTGACTATTTTACGACGACGCTGACGATCAGTCCGCTCAAGGATGCGCAGGCGCTGAACGCGATCGGGGAGGAGCTGGCCTCGGAGGAGGTGCGGTGGCTGCCGTCTGATTTTAAGAAGAAGAACGGCTATAAGCGGTCGATTGAGCTGTCGGCAGAGTACGGGCTGTACCGGCAGGACTACTGCGGCTGCGTGTTTTCCAGGCGGGAGCGCGAGGAGCAGGAGCGCCGGAGACAGGAAAAATAAGCTTGTCAGCGCCGGTGTCATGTGATACAGTGGACGAAAGAATTTCGGAGAACGGAAAGGAAGAGAGGAACCGTATGGCACAGTTATGGGGAGGACGTTTCACGAAGGAGACGGACCAGATGGTATATGAGTTTAACGCGTCGATTCAGTTTGATCAGAGGCTGTACCGGCAGGATATCGAGGGAAGCATGGCGCATGTGCGGATGCTGGCGAAGCAGCAGATCCTGACGGAGGAGGAGCGGGATCAGATTCTTGAGGGACTCGCGGGCATCCTTGCGGATGTCGAGAGCGGGGCGCTCGCGATCACGTCAGAGTATGAGGATATCCACAGCTTTGTCGAGGCGAACCTGATCGGGCGGATCGGGGAGGTCGGCAAAAAGCTGCACACAGGGCGCAGCCGGAATGACCAGGTGGCGCTGGATATGCGGCTGTACGTGCGCGCGGAGGTGGAGGACACAGACCGGCTGCTGTTCGCGCTCCTTCGGGTGCTGCAGCGGATCATGGAGGAGCACGTGGACACGTTCATGCCAGGCTTCACACATCTGCAGAAGGCACAGCCGGTGACGCTCGCGCACCATGTCGGGGCGTACTTTGAGATGTTCAAGCGGGACCGGTCGCGGCTGCACGACCTGCGGGAGCGGATGAACTACTGCCCGCTGGGCGCCGGCGCGCTGGCGGGGACGACGTACCCGCTCGACCGCGATTACACGGCCAGGCTGCTCGGGTTTGCAGGCCCGACCTTAAACAGCATGGACTCCGTGTCTGACCGCGACTATGTGATCGAGTATCTGTCCGCGCTCGCGACGATTATGATGCATCTGAGCCGTTTTTCGGAGGAGATCATCATCTGGAACTCGAACGAGTACCGCTTTGTCGAGCTCGATGACGGGTACAGCACCGGGAGCAGCATCATGCCGCAGAAAAAGAATCCGGACATCGCAGAGCTGGTGCGAGGCAAGACCGGGCGGGTCTACGGTGCGCTGATGGGACTTTTGACGACGATGAAGGGGCTGCCGCTCGCCTACAACAAGGACATGCAGGAGGACAAGGAGGGGGTCTTTGACGCGATCGACACGACAAAGTCCTGCCTCGCGCTGTTCACGGGCATGGTGGACACGCTGACCTTCCGCCGGGATGTGATGGAGGCGTCGGCGAAGAACGGCTTCACGAACGCGACGGACGTCGCGGATTATCTGGTGGGCCGCGGCATTCCGTTCCGCGATGCGCACAGCATTTCCGGCCGGCTGGTGCTCAAATGCATCGCGGAGGACAAGGCGCTGGACGATCTGACGCTGGAGGAGTACCGCGCGGAGTGCCCGGCGTTTGAGGAGGACATCTACGAGGCGATCAGCATGAAGACCTGCGTCGAGCGCCGCCTGACGCTCGGAGCCCCCGGCGAGGCCGCGATGCGGGAAGTGCTCGCGAAGAACCGTGCATATCTGGAATGTATCGGAATTAATACTTGACATCTGCGGAAAACGAGTATATTCTTGGAAAAGACATATGTACGCCACAGAAAAACATAAGTGAGGAGAATGGAAAAATGGATCAGAAGCTGAGAGTAGGAATCCTGGGAGCAACAGGAATGGTGGGACAGAGATTTATTTCTCTTCTGGAGAACCATCCGTGGTTTGAGGTCGTGACCGTGGCGGCGAGCCCGCGCAGCGCCGGCAAGACGTACGAGGAGGCGGTCGGCGGCCGCTGGAAGATGACGACTCCGATGCCGGAGGCGGTGAAGAAGCTGGTGGTCATGAATGTAAATGAGGTGGAGCGTGTCGCTTCGACCGTGGACTTCGTATTTTCCGCGGTGGATATGACGAAGGATGAGATCCGCGCGATCGAGGAGGCGTACGCAAAGACAGAGACGCCTGTGGTCTCCAACAACAGCGCGCACCGCTGGACGCCGGACGTCCCGATGGTGGTGCCGGAGATCAACCCGGAGCACTTTGCAGTGATCGAGGATCAGAAGAAGCGTCTCGGCACGAAGCGCGGCTTTATCGCAGTGAAGCCGAACTGCTCGATCCAGAGCTATACGCCTGCGCTTGCGGCGTGGAGGGAGTTTGAGCCGTATGAGGTCGTGGCGACGACGTACCAGGCGATTTCCGGCGCGGGCAAGACATTCAAGGACTGGCCGGAGATGGTGGAGAATATCATCCCGTACATCGGCGGCGAGGAGGAGAAGAGCGAGAAGGAGCCGCTGCGCGTCCTTGGCACTGTTGCGGACGGCGTGATCAAGCCGGCTGCGGAGCCGAAGATCACCTGCCAGTGCATCCGCGTGCCGGTGCTGAACGGCCACACGGCTGCGGTCTTTGTGAAGTTCCGCAAAAAGCCGACGAAGGAGCAGCTGATCGAGAAGCTTGTGAGCTTCAAGGGCATCCCGCAGGAGCTGAATCTCCCGAGCGCGCCGAAGCAGTTCATCCGCTACATGGAGGAGGACAACCGCCCGCAGGTGACGCTCGACGTAGACTACGAGAACGGCATGGGCGTTTCCATCGGACGTCTCCGCGAGGATTCCGTTTACGATTACAAGTTCGTCGGTCTCTCCCACAACACGGTCCGCGGCGCGGCAGGCGGAGCCGTTCTGTGCGCGGAGGCGCTCAAGGCGAAGGGATATATCCAGGCAAAATAAAGTATCACCCGAAGAAGACGAGTCATGGCCGGAAGGTTCTCTTATCTGAGAATCTTCCGGCTTTCTGCTTTCTGCGGATGCGTCGATTCTGCTATCTCGTCGTCGATGCAGTTGAGAAGTACATCGTTTTCGCTTTTTACAGCCGCACCGGTTCCGTTTGACAGAATCCGGAAAATGTGCTTATAATATCAGCTATGGCGTTTTGTTTTGACGGTACGAAGACAGGAGAGCGCGTTCGGCCGTCTTGTTATGGAAAAGAAAGTTTGTACACAGACCAGGAGGAGGCCGGATGGCGAAATCACTGTTTATCGCGGAGAAGCCGAGTGTGGCGCAGGAGTTTGCGAAGGCGTTAAAAGAGAATATGAGGCGCGGTGACGGGTACCTGGAGTCCGACTCGTACGTCGTGACCTGGTGCGTCGGCCATCTGGTGACGATGAGCTATCCGGAGGTCTACGACATGAAGTACAAGCGCTGGAGCCTGGCGACGCTGCCGTTTCTCCCGGATCAGTTTCTGTATGAGGTGATCCCGGGGGTGAAGAAGCAGTTTACGATCGTCAGCCGTCTGCTGAACCGGGCGGACGTGGAGACGATCTACGTCTGCACGGACTCGGGTCGCGAGGGAGAGTACATTTACCGTCTGGTGGAGCAGATGTCCGGCGTGAAGGGGAAGCAGCGCAGGCGCGTCTGGATTGACTCGCAGACGGAGGAGGAGATTCACCGCGGGATCCGCGAGGCGAAGGATCTCTCCGCCTACGACAATCTGTCGTCGGCCGCTTATCTGCGCGCGAAAGAGGATTACCTGATGGGGATCAATTTCTCGCGGCTGCTGACTTTAAAGTACGGGAATGCGATTTCGAACTATCTGGGGATGAAGTATTCGGTCGTCTCGGTCGGCCGGGTCATGACGTGTGTGCTGGGAATGATTGTGCGCAGGGAGCGCGAGATCCGGCAGTTCGTGAAGACGCCGTTTTACCGCGTCATGCAGCAGCTGGAGCTGGAGGGCCGGGCGATCGAGGGCGAGTTCCGCGCAGTGGAGGGCTCGTCATACTTCCAGTCCCCAAAGCTCTACAAGGAAAACGGGTTCCGGGAGCGGGCGGACGCGGAGGCGCTGATCGCGCGGCTGATGAATCCTCCGCCTGCGCAGACGGTGCTCGAGCTCATCGAGAAGAAAAAGGAGAAAAAGAACCCGCCGCTTCTCTACAACCTGGCTGAGCTGCAGAACGACTGCTCGCGGATGTTTAAGATCAGCCCGGATGAGACGCTGCGGATTGTGCAGGAGCTCTACGAGAAGAAGCTCGTGACGTACCCGAGAACGGACGCGCGCGTGCTCTCGACGGCGGTGGCGAAGGAAATCTCGCGGAATATTTCGGGTCTGCGCAAGTTTGGGCCGGCGAAGGAGTTCGCGCAGGAGGTGCTCGACGGCGGCAGCTACAAGTCGATCGCCAGGACGAGGTACGTGAATGACAAGCAGATCACGGACCATTACGCGATCATCCCGACCGGACAGGGCTTCGGCGCGCTCGGGTCGCTGAAGGGGACGGCATACGGCGTGTATGCGGCGATTGTGCGGAGATTCCTCTCGATTTTTTATCCCCCGGCCGAGTTCACAAAGGTCAACCTGGTGACGGCGATGCAGAACGAGAAGTTCTTCTACTCGTTTCGGGTGCTCGTCTCGGAGGGCTATTTCAAGGTGGCCGGAAATCCCTACGCGAAGAAGGCAGCCGGGGCAGACGCAGACGCGCAGAGCCGGAGCGGCTCGACGGAGGATGCGGACGTACAGGGCGGCTTCGGCATGGAGTTTCTTGAGATCTTGAAGAAGCTCCGCAAGGGCATGACGCTCCCGGTCAGAGGGCTCGTGATCCGCGAGGGCGAGACGTCGCCGCCGAAGCGGTATAATTCCGGCTCGATGATTCTGGCGATGGAGAATGCCGGGCAGCTGATCGAGGACGAGGAGCTGCGCGCGCAGATCAAGAGCTGCGGGATCGGGACGAGCGCGACGCGCGCCGAGATCCTGAAAAAGCTGATCGCAAATAAGTATGTGGCGTTGAACAAAAAGACGCAGATTCTGACCCCGACGCTGCAGGGGGAGATGATCTACGATGTCGTGTTCTGCTCGATCCGCTCGCTGCTCAACCCGGAGCTGACCGCGAGCTGGGAGAAGGGGCTGAACTACGTGGCGGAGGGCACGATTACGGAGGACGAGTACATGGGAAAGCTCGAGCACTTTGTGCGCTCCCGGACGGAGGGCGTGCTCGGCCTGAACAACCAGTACGTGCTGCGCCCGATGTTCGACGCGGCTGCACAGTTCTATAAAAAGGAAAAGCCCCGCGCCCGCCGTACATAAATTCAATACATAATGCGGTGAGCGTCTGGATATAAATGAGATAGAAAATGGAGCAAAAAGCGGCAGATCCTGCCGCCGCACATAGAAGGAGGCATTCCATATGGAGACATGTAAAATCAAAAATTTGTACAACCTGGATGAGACGATTGCGCGGGAGCTGTTTGACGGCGCGGAGTATCCCTGGGAGGTACTGCCGAAAATCAGCGCGTTTATTCTGAAGCTTGGCAGCACACTTACGGCCGAGGAGTATGACATGGTCGGCGAGGACGTCTGGATCGCGAAGAGCGCCACCGTCGCTTCCACCGCGTACATTCACGGCCCGGCGATCATCGGAAAGGGCGCGGAGGTGCGCCACTGCGCGTTTATCCGCGGAAATGCGATCGTCGGGGAGGGCGCAGTCGTGGGCAATTCGACCGAGCTGAAAAATGTGGTGCTGTTCAACAAGGTACAGGTGCCGCACTACAATTATGTCGGGGATTCGGTTCTGGGCTACAAGGCACATATGGGCGCCGGCTCCATCACCTCGAATGTGAAGTCCGACAAGAAGCTGGTCGTCGTAAAGGGCCGGGACGGGCAGATCGAGACAGGTCTGAAAAAGTTCGGCGCGATGCTCGGTGATGAGGTGGAGGTCGGCTGCGGCTCCGTGCTCAACCCGGGCACTGTGATCGGCCCGCACTCCAACATCTATCCGCTCTCCTCCGTGCGCGGCGTCGTCCCGGGCAACTCGATCTACAAAAAACAGGGTGAAATCGTAGAGAAATACTGATCGGAAGAATTTATGTGAGGAAGGATATCAAAATGGCAAAGAGCAACACGTATGATGCGAGCAGTATCTCGGTTCTGGAGGGGCTGGAGGCCGTGCGGAAGCGGCCGGGCATGTATATCGGCAGCGTATCGCGCAAGGGTCTGAACCATCTGATTTATGAAATTGTGGATAATGCAGTCGACGAGCACCTCGCGGGCTACTGCAGTGAGATCGAGGTCACGCTGGAGAAAGACGGGTCTGCGACTGTCCTGGACAACGGGCGCGGCATCCCGGTCGGCATGCATGAGAAAGGGATGTCGGCGGAGCGTCTCGTCTTCACGACGCTGCACGCGGGCGGAAAGTTTGATGACAGCGCGTACAAGACGAGCGGCGGCCTGCACGGCGTCGGCTCCTCGGTGGTGAATGCGCTCTCAACCTGGCTGGATGTGCAGGTGATGCTCGACGGGAAGATCCACCATGACCGCTACGAGCGGGGCGTGCCCGTGATCAAGCTGGAGAAAGGGTTGCTGCCGGTGATCGGGAAGACGAAGGTGACCGGCACGCGGATTCAGTTTCTGCCGGATCCGGAGATCTTTGAGAAGACGTGGTTCTCCGAGACGGAGCTGAAATCGAGGCTGCACGAGACTGCCTATCTGAATCCGCAGCTGACGATTCACTTTGAGGACCGCCGCGGGGAGGAGCCGGAGCGGGTCACCTACACGGAGCCGGAAGGGATTATGGGCTTCGTGCGCGAGCTGAACCAGGAGGAGGAGCCGGTCAGCGATCCGGTCTACTTTAAGGGCGAGGCAGACGGGATCCAGGTCGAGGTCGCGTTCCAGTACGTGAATGAATTTCATGAGAATGTGCTCGGCTTCTGCAACAATATCTACAATGCGGAGGGCGGCACGCATCTGACGGGCTTCAAGACGACGTTCACGACGGTTATGAACGCGTACGCGCGCCAGATCGGCATGCTCAAGGAGAAGGATGCGAATTTTACCGGGGCGGACATCCGCAACGGGATGACGGCGGTCGTCTCGATCAAGCACCCGGATCCGCGGTTCGAGGGGCAGACGAAGACGAAGCTGGACAATCAGGATGCGGCGCGCGCGGTCGGCAAGGTGACGGGCGAAGAGATCGTCCGGTATTTTGACAAAAACCTCGAGTCGCTGAAGAGCATTCTGGCGTGTGCGGAGAAGTCTGCGAAGATCCGCAAGACGGAGGAGCGCGCGAAGACGAATCTTCTGACCAAGCAGAAGTTCTCCTTTGACAGCAACGGCAAGCTCGCAAACTGTGAGAGCCGCGATCCGTCGATCTGCGAGATTTTTATCGTCGAGGGAGATTCCGCGGGCGGCTCGGCGAAGACGGCGCGCGACCGGAACTACCAGGCGATCCTGCCGATCCGCGGCAAGATTCTGAATGTGGAGAAGGCGAGCATTGACAAGGTGCTCGCGAACGCCGAGATCAAGACGATGATCAATGCGTTCGGCTGCGGTTTTTCCGAGGGCTACGGGAACGATTTTGATATCACGAAGCTGCGCTACGACAAGATCATCATCATGGCCGATGCCGATGTCGACGGCGCGCATATCAGCACACTTCTGCTGACGCTGTTTTACCGCTTTATGCCGGAGCTGATCTACGAGGGGCACGTCTACATCGCGATGCCGCCGCTCTACAAGGTCATCCCGTCGCGCGGGCAGGAGCAGTATCTGTACGACGACAAGGCGCTCGAGAAGTACCGGAAGACCCACAAGGCGCCGTTTACCTTACAGCGCTACAAGGGTCTTGGCGAGATGGACGCCGAGCAGCTCTGGGAGACGACGCTGAATCCGGAGACGCGCATGATGCAGCGCGTGGAGATCGAGGACGCGCGCATCGCGTCGAACATTACGCGGCTGCTGATGGGAACCGAGGTCCCGCCGCGCAGAGAATTTGTCTATGAACACGCCAGGGACGCACTTCTGGATGTGTGAGTGAAGTGCGGAAGATGTGAGCAGCCAGTCTTGAAATAGAAGTCAGGAGCAACGGAGAGGAAGAGTGAAATGGACGGACAGATACTAAGAGCCGAATATTCTGATATCATGCAGAAATCCTTTATTGACTATGCGATGAGTGTGATCATCTCGCGCGCCCTTCCGGATGTGCGCGACGGTCTGAAGCCGGTGCAGCGGCGAACCCTGTACGATATGTACGAGCTCGGCATCCGGTATGACCGCCCGTACCGGAAATGTGCGCGAATTGTCGGCGATACGATGGGTAAATATCACCCGCACGGCGACGCGTCGATCTATGAGGCGCTGGTCGTGATGGCGCAGGAGTTCAAGAAGGGGATGGCGCTGGTCGACGGCCACGGCAATTTCGGCTCGATCGAGGGAGACGGGGCGGCGGCGATGCGCTACACGGAGGCGCGGCTGCAGAAGATCACGCAGGAGGCATTTCTGGCGGATCTCGACAAGGATGTCGTCGACTTCGGCCCGAATTTTGACGAGACGGAGAAGGAGCCCTCCGTGCTCCCGGTGCGGATTCCGAACCTGCTCGTGAACGGCTCGGACGGCATCGCGGTCGGAATGGTCACGAGCATTCCGCCGCACAATCTCGGGGAGGTCATCGACGCGACGAAGGCGATGATCCGGAACAACACGCTCACGACGCACGACCTGATGAAGTACGTCGCGGGCCCCGATTTTCCGACGGGCGGGATCGTGGTGAACCAGAACGAGCTCGAGACGATCTACGAGACGGGACAGGGAAAGATCCGGCTGCGCGGAAAGGTCGAGGTCGAAAAGTGCAAGGGCGGCAAGGAGCGGCTGGTGATCACGGAGATCCCGTACACGATGATGGGGGCGAACATCGGCAAGTTCCTGAACGATGTCGCGGCGCTGATTGAGACGAAGAAGACGACGGATATCGTGGACATCTCGAACCAGTCGTCAAAGGCCGGGATCCGGATCGTCCTCGAGCTGAAAAAGGGGGCGGATGTGGAGCGGCTGAAGAAGCTGCTCTACAAGAAGACGCGCCTGGAGGATACGTTCGGCGTCAATATGCTGGCAGTCGCGGACGGGCGGCCGGAGACGCTCGGGCTGCGCCAGATCCTGGAGTATCACATAGATTTTCTCTTTGAGGTCACGACGCGCAAGTACCGCAACATGCTGGACAAGGAGCAGAAGAAATGTGAGGTGCAGGAGGGGTTGATCCGCGCCTGCGATGTGATCGACCTGATCATCGAGATCCTGCGCGGCAGCCGGAGCCGCGAGCAGGTGAAGGAATGCCTCGTAAACGGTGTGACCGACGGCATCCGCTTCAAGTCGGAGCGGTCGCGGAAGTCGGTCGCGAAGCTGCGCTTTACCGAGCCGCAGGCAAATGCGATCCTGGACATGCGGCTGTACAAGCTGATCGGGCTCGAGATCGACGTCCTGCAAAAAGAGCACGAGGAGACGCTGAAAAATATTGCGCGCTACACGGACATCCTGAACCACTACGACTCGATGGCCGCGGTCATCGTGAAGGAGCTGGATCACTACAAGCGCGAGTTCGGCCGCCCGCGCCGCACGGTGCTCGAGAACGCGGAGGAGATCGTGCTCGAGGAGCAGAAGGTCGAGGAGATGCCGGTGGTCTTTTTGATGGACCGCTTTGGCTACGTGCGGACGATCGACGAGACGATCTACGAGCGCAACCGGGAGGCGGCCGACGCGGAGAACCGCTTTGTGCTCCACTGCCTGAACACGGACCGCGTCTGCGTGTTTACGGACCGGGGAAAGGTGCATTTGCTGAAGGTGCTCGACGTGCCGTACGGCAGGTTCCGCGACAAGGGGACGCCGCTGGACAACCTCTGCAATTACAACAGCAGCGAGGAGAATTTTGTGGCGGTCATGGCGCTCAACGACATCCGCGACACGGTGCTGACGTTTGTCACGAGGCAGGCGATGGCGAAGCAGGTAGAGGGGAAGGAATTTGACGTGGTCCTGAAGCGGACGATCGCGGCGACGAAGCTGCAGGACGGGGATCTGGTCGTGGCGGTGCACGCGGCGTCGGAGCAGGCGCATGTGGTGCTGGCCACGGAGAAAGGCTTTTTCCTGCGCTTCCCGGTATCGGAGCTCCCGCTCAAGAAGAAGACAGCGGTCGGCGTGCGCGGGATGAAGCTCTCCGAGCAGGACGCGGTCGAGGCGGTGTACTGGCTCGAGGGCGATCGCAGCACGGAGGTGACGTACGAGGGCAGAACCATCCACCTCAACCGGCTGCGGATCGGAAGCAGGGATTCGAAGGGGACGAAGCAGAGCAGATAAAAACAGCAGATGAGGGCGCGGCCGGCAGTTTGGCCGCGCCCTCATCTGCTGCAGTGACAGACAGATTTGGACAAAATAAAAAAGCGGATAACGGAAATTGCCCCCGCTTTTGAAAGATGATTTTTCTAGTGTTTATGTGGATAGAATAAATATAACGCTACTATATACAGACTATACTTGACATTTCCTGTGTATAACGCTATCATATTATATAGATACGATATAGACAGGAGGAAGCACAATGCCGGTATCGGAAGCACAGAAAAGGGCAACCGCAAAATTTGAAAAAGAAAGATACGATAAAATATTAACCAGATTTCCCAAGGGTACAAAAGATAAAATTTTATCTATGGGAGTGCCAAGCGTTAATGGTTTTATCATAGCGGCGGTAAATGAAAAGATAGAAAGAGAGGGTGCAAACAATGAGTGAAAGAGAAAGAGCCATACAACTACTAAATATTGTACCGGAATTTAAAATTGATTGCGTAATTGCGTATATGCAGGGGATCATTGCCGGAGCAAGAGAAGAAACGCCAAACGCTACAACGATAGCCGCAATGAAAGAACTCGAAAGCGGCAGCGGAGAATGTTTTGACACGTTAGACGAGTTATGGTCAAATCTGGAGGAATGAGATGTTAAAAATTAAGGACTCCGGACAGTTTAAAAAAGATTATAAAAAATGTGTTAAGCGCGGCTTGAACATGAATTTGTTAAAGCAGGTTGTTTCGATTTTGGCAATTCCTGAGCGGTTGGACGAAAAAAACAAGGATCACGGGCTGTCTGGTAATTATGGAAAATTTAGAGAATGTCATATAGCGCCGGATTGGTTATTGATTTATCGTTATGATGGCGAATATTTAGAGCTTGCGAGAACGGGGAGCCATTCAGATTTATTTTGAATCATAACCGTCTTTTCTGCCGGTGTACAGATCACCCGGCTTATATTGTTTTATAAATGTGATTCCCCGGCCTTTGTATTGATAAAAAGAGCGAAATCATTAGTTCGATACCAGAGTTTATAGCAAAATAAAAAACCAATGCAAACATTTGTTTGATTGGTTCTTTGATTGGTTTTGAATTGCTGACACGCCAGAAATCTAGTAAAATCAAGGGTTTCAGAGAGCGGATAACGGGAATCGAACCCGCCTATCCAGCTTGGGAAGCTGGTGTTCTACCAATGAACTATATCCGCATTTGTCTATATTCTACCACACAATTTGAAAAATGCAAGCCCTATTTTTAACTTTTTTACTTTACGAAACTGGTTTAAGGGTGTACTATCAATGGTAACAAGCTTTTGCAGCGAAATGGAACGGAAAGAGGACGCTGGGAGCAGAAGAAAGGCGGAGGGAAAAGGTATGAGTTTTAAGCGGTATCTTGCGGGAATGGCGGCGGCGCTGATGGTCGGAAGCTGCGCGTATGCGGAGGCAGACACGGAGGCCGTGACGGAGGCGGCAGCGCAGACGGAGGCTGTGACAGAGGCAGCGGTTTCGACACAGGCGGAGGCGGGTACAGCCGCGACGCTCTCGGACAAGTGGTCGGATTTTCAGATTCAGATTGACGGGGAGATCTATCAGTTCCCGATGATGTATGAGGACTGGAAGGCGTACGGCTGGACGGAGAAGGAGCCGGGTGACGAGCTGGAGCCGAACCAGTATCAGATGATGTATTTTGAGAAGGATGGCGTGACCTGCATGGTCTTTGTCCTGAACCTGGGCATCAGCAACCGCGCGGCCGAGGACTGTATCGTGGCCGGGATGGAGCTGGATCACTTTGACTGGGAGTCGAATATCGGAGAGGTGCTCCTCCCGGGCGGCCTCGTGAGAGGGACGTCGACGCTGGAGGATATCGAGGCGGCTTACGGCCAGCCGAGCGATTCGTATGAGGGGGATCTTTACTACGACTACACGTATGAGACTGATTACAACAGCTCCGTTGAGCTGTACGTGTACAAGGAGAGCGGTGTGCTCGAGGACGTCGAGGTGCGGAACTTCGTGGAGCCGGAGGGCTTTGACGCCGGCGAGGTCAACGAGGAGGTTCCGGCCGAGATCCTGGCCTACGAGAAGCCGGAGGCGCTCGGTGAGGATCTGACCGCATTTGAGATTGAGCTGGCCGGGCAGACGTATACCTTGCCGGTTCCGGTGCAGACCTTGCTCGACGACGGCTGGGAGATCAATCCGTCTGACACGGAGGAGTTTGTGAAGGGAAACAGCTCAGGCTGGGTCGGACTGATCCGCGAGGGACAGAGTTTCCGCACGCTGGCGTACAACAATGCGAGCTATGCGACGCTCCCGGAGAACTGCTGGATCGAGGAGCTGGAGATCGGCGGTTACGGCCTGGAGCTGGAGGGCGCTCTGCCGGGAGGCATTCGGACCGGGATCACGGAGGAGGAGTTCCTGGGGATCCTCGATGCGGCCGGTATGGCGTATACCGTGGAGGAGAGCGGCGATTTCAAGTATTACACCTACAACGAGAAGGAGTATGATCAGTGCTGTGAGGTGATGGTGTACACGGCAAGCGACGGCAGCTTCCAGCAGAATACGGTGATCGAGGTGGCATGCAGCAACGCGTTTGACTGAGCACAGCCGTGCGGCGGATGACGCCGGAATGAGCGGTTAGGACAGGGCCGGAGTGTTTAAGGAGGTAGTTCTCTTTGGACACTCCGGCTTTTTGCGTGGGCGGAACGCGTTTCGGAATGCGAAAGAGCTGTCGATTGTGATTGCGCATGTTCTTTTTTTCTGTTATGATGAAAAGTGGTAACGCATGCACGAAAATGAGGGGTGCGGATTGCGATGATTTGGAGGTACGTGGATGAATCTGGAGAAAGATAAGAATAGAAAGAAAAACACGCGGTTTTTCGCGGGCAGCATTCTGGGAATCATTCTGCTGTGCGCGCTGGTTTTTACCTTTCTGGTATCCTGGATCAGCAACAGGAGCCAGGATACGCTCTGGGAGGTAGGCAGACTCTACATGTCCGGGATGAGCCAGCGGATTGCGGGGCATTTTGACACGATTCTCACGAGCAGATTTGCGCTTGTCAACGGAGTGCTCGTGAATACGCCTCCGCAGAGCAGCGACGATCCCGAGGCCATGAAGGAGAGCCTGGTGGAGAGCGCTAAGATCCGTGAGATGGACTACCTCGCGCTGCTTTGTGAGGATGGGAGCCGGGAGGTCCTGTACGGGAATCCGCTGAACCTCATGGAGGAGGAAGAGTTTGTCCTGGCGATCAAGAACGGGGAGAAAAAGGTCACTATGGGGATCGACGGGACGGATGACCGGATCATGCTTCTGGGAGTTCCGGCCGAGTACCCGCTTGCCGGCGGGGGAACGTCTGTCGGCCTGGTGGCGGGCGTCACGCTGGATGACGTGAAGGAGATTCTGTCGCTCGACGAGGATGAGACTCTCGTGTTCTCGCACGTGATCCTGCGGGACGGGACCTTTGCGATACGGAGCAGCGACGCGGTGCGGGAAAATTATTTTGACCGGATGCGGGAGGTCTACGATGTGTTTGCGGGCAAGACGCCGGACCAGTATGCCGAGGAGCTGAAGGCCGCGATTGAGAAGGAGGAGGACTATTCCGTTGAGTTTATGGTGGACGGTGAGCGCAGGTATCTGTACTGCACCGCGCTGCCTTTCTGCGACTGGTATCTGGTGACGGTCATGCCGTACGGCGAGCTCGACCAGATCATAGCGAAGCAGGGCGTGCAGATGCTGGCGGCCTGCCTGGGATGCTGTGTGCTTTTGGTCGCGGCCATTTTGGGTGTCTTTGCGCGGTACGTGTATCTGATCAGAGAGCAGATGCGCAAGCTTCACGAGGCGCAGCAGATGACGGAGGCGGCGAACCGGGCGAAGAGTGAATTTCTCTCGAATATGAGCCATGACATCCGCACGCCGATGAATGCCATTGTGGGCATGACGGCGATTGCGCTGGCGAATCTGGACAAGCGGGAGCAGGTGGAGGAGTGTCTGAAGAAGGTGACGGTGTCCGGAAAGCATCTGCTGGGACTGATCAACGACGTGCTGGATATGTCGAAAATCGAGAGCGGGAAGATGACGATGAACCTGTACCAGGTGTCGATCCGCGAGGTGTTTGACAGCATGGTCGCGATCATGCAGCCGGAGATGAAGGCCAGAGGGCAGAAATTCGATGTGGCGATCCACGATATCTCGGCGGAGCATGTGCTCTGCGACGGCGTGCGGCTGAATCAGGTGCTGATCAACCTGCTGTCGAACGCGGTCAAGTTCACGCCGGAGGGCGGATCGATCTCTGTAGCGCTGTGGGAGACGCCTTCGCCCAGGGGGGAGGGCTATGTCCGGCTCTGTTTCCGGGTGCGCGACACCGGCATCGGGATGACAGAGGAATTTCAGCAAAAGCTTTTTGACGCGTTTATCCGCGAGGACAGCACCCGTGTGAACAAGACGGAGGGCACCGGACTCGGGATGGCGATCACGAAATATATCATTGACACGATGGGAGGGACAATCAGCGTGAAGAGCGCGCCGGGCGAGGGCACGGAGTTCACGGTGGCGCTGGAGTTCGAGACCCTTCCGGCGGCGGAGGAGGAGATGAGCCTGGAGGGCTGGCACGTGCTGGTGGTGGATGACGACCGGGATTCCTGCCGGGGCGCGGTCGCGTCCCTGGAGGCGATGGGGGCCGAGACTGAGTGGGCGCTCGACGGAAAGAGTGCGGTGAAGATTGTCGCCGGCCGCCGGGAGAAGGGCGAAGGATTCGACGCCATCCTTCTGGACTGGAAGCTGCCCGGGATGGACGGGATTGAGACGGCAAAGGAGATCCGGCGCCGCTTTGGCCAGAAGGGCCTGATCCTGCTGGTCTCCGCCTATGACCTCGGCGATCTGGAGGAGCGGGCAAAGGAGGCCGGCATTTACGGATTCCTCTCAAAGCCGCTGTTTAAGTCTACCCTGTACTATGGCCTGAAGCGGCATATCGGGGAGCTGGAGGCAGCCGAGACCGAGGAGACGAAAAAGGCCGATTTTACCGGGAGAAGAGTGCTGGTGGCCGAGGATAACGAGCTGAACTGGGAGGTCGCCGAGGCGCTTCTGGAGGAGCTCGGACTGGAGCTGGAGTGGGCGGAAAACGGCAGAATCTGCGTGGAGAAGTTCCAGAACTCTCCGGTGGGCTATTATGATGCGGTGCTGATGGATCTGCGGATGCCGGTGATGAACGGCTACGAGGCGGCGGACGCGATCCGCGCCAGCGAGAGAGCGGATCACGGGATCCCAATCATAGCGATGACCGCGGATGTGTTCGTGGAGGATGTGGAGCGCTGCATGGAGCACGGGATGAACGCACACACGGCAAAGCCCGTGAATCTGGAGGAGATTACCGGCGTGTTTTCACGGATCTGGGAGGAAGCGTGACGGCCGGGCCGGGACGTGTGCAGAAGATGGAGGCGGACTGTGGATATCAGAGATTATAAACTGGTTTTGGACTCTCTTCAGATGACAGGTGTGTATGTGATCCGGGAGGACAACCACGAGATTGTGTACTACAACCGGCACGTAAAGCAGGTCGCGCCGAATATTCGGCTGGGGATGATCTGCCATGAGGTGTGGACGGAGGCCTGCGCCAACTGTCCGCTGCTGCTCATGGATGGCAAGGACGAGGCCAGCGCGGTCAACTACGATCATCCGTTTGGCGAGGCGGTGGAGGTGCGCGCGACGAGGATTCTGTGGGAAGAAGACACGCCTGCTTTTGTGATCTCCATCACGCCGTACGCGGAGGCGTCCAATTACGCGTACCTGAAGGTGCTCAGATGCAACCTGACGACGGACAGTTTTCGGATCGTCAAGGCAGAGCGGAGCGAGAGGCGGGAGATGGAGCGGTTCTATCTGTGTCTGTCCGGATGGCTGCGCGAGATTGCCGGGAACGGACGGATCTACGAGGCGGATGAGGACCGGTACCTGAGCTTCGTCAGGCGGCTGAAGGAGAGCATGAAGAGCAGGAAGATCAGCAGCTGCATTTACCGGTGCAGGGAGGGAGACGGTTTCCGCTGGCATATGCTGGAGGCAGCCCGCGATTTTGACTACAGCGATGACAATCAGGCCATCCTCCTCTATGTGAAGGATGTGCATGATCTGTTCCGGGACGGCCTGGAGCGGGAAGAGATCAATCGGAAGAACCGGGAGATCATCGACGCGCTGAGCGAGATGAATCTGGGAATCTATGTCGTGGATCTGGAGACGGGGTTGGTCAATGTCATCCGCACGACCGAGGATGCCCGCAGGAAGATGAGGACGGACCTTGCGCTCTGGGATCGGATGCTGGAGCTTCTGGGAAACGCCTACACGGCGCCGGAGTACCGGAACGAGTTTGAGAACGGCTTTTCCCTCGATGCACTGCGCAGGACGCGGGAGCAGGGGGAGAAGAAAAAGAGCTATGTGTACCAGGCCCTGGTGGAGGGGGAGTACCGGTATGTGTCCGTCACCGCGTACCTGAAGGAGCGAAAAGACGGGCATGGGTACGCGATCCTGGTCTTCCAGGATGTGGACGAGCGCACCAGGGAAAATATGGAGCGCATCCGGAACGATCACCGGATGGCTGTGATCATCAAGTCCCGGTTTGGCGTGATGAACGTGGTACACCTCGACACCGGGGTGTGTGAGCGCATCTTTTTGCAGGAGGGCACTCTGGGCAGGAGGGCGGAGGGCGATTACGACTCCAATATCAGAAGGCGTCTGGCGACGGTCGTGGCCGAGGAGGATCAGGAGAGCTTCGCGGAGACCTTTTTGCTGGAAAATCTGCGGAAAAAGGCAGAGCAGGTAGAGGACTACCGGGAGGAAATTTACCAGTACCGCCAGAAGGGGGAGCCGGTGCGCTGGTTTGAGGAGCATGTGCTGTACATCCGCCAGGGGACGGAGACGGTCGTGAACATACTGGGGCGCGAGATCACGGCGGAAAAGCTGGAGGAGGAGCGGGTCAGGAAGGATGTCCGCGACAGGACTTCGATCATCGGCAGCCTGAGCAGCATGTTCTTTGCGACGTACTACGTGGATCTGGAGCGGAACCGCTTCTGGGCGGTCACGCAGAAGGAGGAGGTGGAGACGGCCCTGAACAGGGAGAGCGCCTACACGCTGGGGATTCAGAGGTATGCGGAGAATTTTGTGCACCCGGACGACCGGGAGACGTATCTGGCGCAGGTGGGCTACGAGCACATCCTCGAAACACTGAACAGGGATCACCCGTTTATCGCTGTGGAGTACCGCATGAACCCGACAGAGGGGAAGGAGCATGCCTGGACGAGGGCCACGGTGGTGCTGGCGGAGACGCACCCGGACGGAAGGGCCAGGACGGCCGTGTACGTGGCGCAGGATGTGACCGAGAGCAAGCAGAAGGAGGAGCAGGAGCAGCGCGCTCTGGCGGCTGCCTGCGAGATGGCGAACCACGCGAACGCGGCGAAGAGCGAGTTTATGTCGCGGATGAGCCACGATATCCGGACGCCGCTGAATGCGATCATCGGTATGACCGCGATCGCGGAGCGGTATCTGGACGACCCGAAGCGCGTCGAGGACTGCCTTGGCAAAATTGTCGTGTCCAGCCGTCATCTCCTGGCGCTGATCAATGAGATCCTGGACATGAGCAAGATCGAATCCGGGAAAATTGAGCTGATGGAGGAGGAGGTCGACCTCTCGGAGCTGGTCGACAATCTGGTGACGATGGTCCGGCCTTCGATAGAGAAGAAGGGGCACAGCTTTGAGATCCACACCTCGGATGTCAGGAATGAGAAGGTCATTGGGGATTCCATGCGGCTGCAGCAGGTTTTCATGAACATCCTGGGAAACGCCGTGAAGTACACGCCGCCCGGCGGCAGGATCGAGGTGGAGATCCGGGAAAAGCCCTCGCGGGCGTACGGCTACAACTGCTATACCTTTGTGTTCCGGGACAACGGGATCGGCATGAGCAAGGAGTTTCAGAAGGAACTGTATGAGCCGTTCAGCCGGGCGGAGGATTCCAGGATCAGCTCGATCGAGGGGACCGGGCTTGGCATGACGATCACGAGAAACATCGTGCGGATGATGAACGGAAGCATTGAGGTGGAGAGTGAGCTTGGAAAAGGAACCCAGTTCACGGTGACGCTGTTTCTGCAGAGCGCGGGGGCCGAGGAGCCGGATATCGAGGCGTTCGCCGGCCTGCCGGTCCTGGTGGCGGACGACGACGAGACGACGGGACAGATGGCCTGTCTGATGCTGGAACGCATCGGAATGGACGGCGAGTATGTTCTGAGCGGCGGGGAGGCCGTCGCGCGTGTCTGGGAGCACCACCAGGCGGAGAATGACTATTTTGCGGTGATTCTGGACTGGAAGATGCCGGAGATGAGCGGCGTCGAGACCGCGCGCAGGATCCGGGAGAAGGTAGGGCCGGATATCCCGATCATCATTCTCTCCGCCTACGACTGGAGCAGTGTGGAGGAGGAGGCCAGGGCCGCAGGCGTGAACGGGTTTCTTGCGAAGCCGCTGTTCCGGTCCAGGCTGGTCTACCTGTTCCGTCAGTTCATGGAGAGCGGGCGAGGGCAGGCGAAGGAGCAGGAAGCATGTGCGCCGAAGGTTCAGCTTGCCGGGAGGAGAGTGCTGCTGGCCGAGGACAACGAGATCAATCGTGAGATCGCGGAGGAGCTGATCGGGGCGATGGGCGTGACGGTGGACAGCGTGGAAAACGGGCAGGAGGCCGTGAACCGGTTCGCACAGACGGAGCCCGGCTACTATGACATGATTCTGATGGACATTCAGATGCCGGTGATGAACGGCTACGAGGCGTCGCACGCGATCCGGCAGCTCTCCAGGAAGGATGCCGGGACGATCCCGATCATCGCCATGACGGCAAATGCGTTCACGGAGGATGTGATGCAGAGCAGAAAGGCAGGCATGAACGAGCACCTGACCAAGCCGCTGAACATCGAGGAGTTCGAAGCGTGCATGGAGCGGTGGCTGAGCGGGAATAGCTGAGCAGTCTTGCATGGGAAAAAGACGGGGCGAAGATGGAGAGAGCGGCACGATTTGCAGGGGGCGGATGATGGGATGTTGACGGCAGATGGAGCGCTGTCAGTGCCACGATTTGCGGGGGCAGAGAGGAAACAGGAGGATTCGTATGAGGATAGGGTTTATCGGATGTGGAAATATGGCGCGGGCGATGATCGGCGGAATGCTGGGAAGCGGCCTGGTGGAGCAGGCGGATATGATCGCGTCCGCGAAGACGCAGGCGACGAGGGAGCGGATCGCCGCTGAGCTTGGGATTCGCGCGGCGCAGACGAACCGGGAGGTGCTCGGGTTTGCGGATCTCGTGTTTCTGGCGGTGAAGCCTCAGTTTCTGGAGGAGGTGCTCTCGGAGATTGAGGGTGCGGTGCGGCCGGGACAGATTTTCGTGTCGCTCGCGCCGGGCAAGACGCTTGACTGGCTCGCCGGGCGGCTCGGGGAGACGGCAAAGATCGTGCGGACGATGCCGAACACGCCGGCGATGGTCGGAGCGGGCATGACCGCGCTCTGTGCAAACGCGAACACGACGGAGCAGGAGGTAGAGTTGGTCTGCCGGCTCTGCGACACGTTTGGGAGGACCGAGGTTGTGCCGGAGCGGCTGATGGATGTCGTGGTCGGCGTCTCCGGGAGCTCGCCGGCGTACGTGTTCCTGTTTCTCGAGGCGATGGCGGACGCCGCGGTCGCGGACGGGATGCCGCGCGCGCAGGCGTATCAGTTTGCCGCGCAGGCCGTGCTTGGGAGTGCGAAGCTGCTGCTCGAGACCGGGAAGCACCCGGGCGAGCTCAAGGACATGGTGTGCTCACCGGCAGGGACGACGATCGAGGCGGTGCGCGTCCTCGAGGAGAAGGGCTTCCGCAGCGCGGTGATCGAGGCGCAGAAGGCGTGCGTGAGCGTGGCGCGCAGACTGTGAGCGAATAAGGCTGCCCCGATGCGGCCATCATACAGATGAAAAGAATGACAGACGAGATAAAATCAACAGCCCGGAGCCTTGCACAGTGAAAACTGGCGGCTTCGGGCTGCATTTCCTTTATTTGTTATCTCATGTCTGCCATATTGAGATCCGATTACAGTGTATCGCCGCGCTTTACATAGCCCGGGGTGCCGGCCGGAGCCACGAGCTCCTTGCCGCGCAGGATCTTTGCCTGCTTGTCGACCACGTGGTTCTCGATATGTACGTTCTCGCCGATGACGCAGCCGCCCAGAATGATGCTGTTCTTGATCACAGCGCCCTTCTTGATGACGCAGCCTCTGCCGATGATCGAGTTCTCGACCGACCCGTGGATCATGCAGCCGTTGGAGACTACGGAGCTCTTCACGTCTGCAGTGTCAAAATAGTGCGTCGGGCAGGAGTCGTTCGTGCGGGTGTAGATCGGCCAGTCCTCATGGAAGAGGTCCTGTCCGGCCTTGTAGTCGATCAGGGACATATTCGCATCGTAGTAGCTCTTGAAATCCGTGATCGAAGCGAAGAAGCCGCGATGTGCGACACCGCGCACGTCGAGCTCGCCGCACTCCTCATTGATGATGTCCGCGAGCGTATACATGGAAGAAAGAGATTTTGCCTTGTATACGAGCTCGACGAAGAGCTCCGTCTTCATGATGTAGGTGTCCATGAAGATATTGCGGTTCTTCGCGTTGCCGTGGTTCGGCTCCATCGAGAGCACGCCCTTCTGACGGTTGAGGTTCAGAATGTTGCAGCTCAGGAACGCTTCCTTCGCGTTGTCGACCGCGTGGTAGAGCAGCGTGATGTCAGCGCCGGACTCGATGTGAGTCTCGATCAGGGAGGAGTAGTCGATCGTGTAGACCATGTAGTTCGGAGCGATGACTACGTACGGATTGTGCATCCGGTGAATGTACTCCATATTCTCAAGGTAAGCGGCGATATCGGTGTTGTAGATATCGTTGCGCGCGCGGTCCTCGCTGAAGAGAACGTGCAGGCGTCCGCTCTTGGAGTTGATGTTATAATGGCGGCCGGTGCCGACATGCTCTACGAGAGAGCGCGGCTTGTTGTTTACGTAGACCTGGATCCGGTCGATGCCGCTGTTGCTCATGTTGGAGATCGGGAAATCGATCACACGGTATCTGCCGAGGAAGGAGAAGGCGCCGATCGGACGGTAATCCTGCATTCCCTCCACGAAAATATTTTTTGAGGAAGAATTTACAATTCCAAATGCGTCATACATAATCACTCAGCCCCCTTTACACGTTTTGCGACAAGCTCGATGTGCTCGCTGTCCGCGCTGCCTACGACGGCCTGCTTGCCCACGCGGACATTGTCAGCGACGAGTGCGCGCGTGACAACCGCGCCCTCCTCCACGACGACGCCCGGCATCAGCACGCTGTCGATAATCTTTGCGCCCGCGCCTACCTTTACGTTGGTGAAGAGAACCGAGTTCTTTACCTCACCCGCGACGACGCAGCCCTGCGTGACAAAGGCGTTCTGAACGGATGCCTCCGGGCTGATGTACTGCGGAAGCGCCGTCACATCCTCGGTGTAGATTCTCCAGGTCCGGTCGTTGAGGTCGAGCTCGTTGTCCGGGTTGAGCAGGTCCATGTTTGCCTCCCAGAGAGAGTCGATGGTTCCCACATCCTTCCAGTAGCCCTCGAACCGGTAAGCGTACAGCTTCTTTCCGTCCGCGAGGAGTGTCGGGATGATGTCTTTTCCGAAGTCGTGGTGGGAATCCGGATTCTTGATGTCAGCCAGGAGCAGCTTGCGCAGCGTCTTCCAGTTGAAGATGTAGATACCCATCGATGCGAGGTTGCTCTTTGGCTCTGCCGGCTTCTCCTCGAACTCGTAGATGGAACCGTCCTCGTTCGTGTTCATGATGCCGAAGCGGCTTGCCTCCTTGAGCGGAACCGGGATCACGGCGATGGTAGCGTCCGCCTTGTGCTCCTTGTGGTAAGCGAGCATCTTGGAGTAGTCCATCTTGTAGATGTGGTCGCCGGAGAGGATCAGAAGGTAATCCGGTGAAAAGGTGTCGATAAAGTCGATATTCTGCGAGATCGCGTCTGCGGTGCCGCGGTAAACGTCAAGCTCTGCGTCTGCCTTCTCGCGCGGCGGAAGTACGTACACGCCGCTGTCCTTCGCGTCGAGTCCCCAGCGCCTGCCAGCCGACACATAGCTGTTCAGGAGAACCGACTCATACTGCGTCAGCACACCGACGACGTCGATGCCGCTGTTCGCGCAGTTGCTCAGGGGGAAATCGACGATGCGGTACTTTCCGCCATATGCAACGGCCGGTTTGGCTACCTTACTGGTCAGGTCATGTAAACGGCTGCCTCGGCCGCCGGCCAGAATCATAGCTAACATATTGTCTTGTTTCATGATGAGACCTCTCTTTCCTTTCTGATATAAACGTTAGCGAGGGGAGTCGAAAAATGTTTCGGAGTTTACGCTTCTTAGACTCGAAAAATGCTTCGCAATCTAATTCTCTTAGACTCGAAAAATGCTTCGTAATCTAATTCTCTTAGACTCGAAAAATGCTGCGCATTTTCCTCGTTAACTCAGAGAAAACTCTTTCAGAGTTTTCTCTGAGTTACATTATACAATTATCTGGAGAAAATTTCCACATTTTTATGCAAAAAAATGATAAGATTTTTAGAAATTTTTTCGTGCGGGGCGATTTTTGCTATTATTTTACAAAAAGTGCACAATCCGTGTCACACCGGATGGAAAAAATTAAGAAATCCTTTCGTGACAAATGCGGGGATTGCGTTTATACTGAGGGGAGAATTTTGGGAGGCGGCATGCAGACGTCTGTGTGCGGACCGGATCCGGTGGATGGGAGACGATAAGATGAAAAGGGCAGCAGAGCGAAAATGGCTGGGTCAGGCGGCAGGAGCGGCGTTTCTTTTGGGAGCGGTATTGTGTACGGCTCCGGTGGCCGGGGTTTCTGCGGAGGAGACGGCGGAGAATCTGTACCAGGAAGAGGCGGCGGAGAATTTTTATCAGGAAGAAGCTGCGGTTTTTGAGGAAGGCGGCTTTGGGGAGGATATTTCCCTGAATGTGACGGAGGACTCTGCGGGTGTGCAGACGGGGGATTATACGGTCGGCGCAGAGTGGGTCCTGGCAGAGGAGGCTGGGGACGGCGAGAAGTGGATTTACAAGAAGAGCGGGAGCGAGGGGCTCGAGGACACTTCGACCCTGACCTGCAGCTATGTGGATACGAACTTTTCCGTGCTGGAGTACGAGCAGCTCCGGGATATGCTCACGAACAACCTGGTGTACAGCAATGTCGAGGCGCAGGTCAGCACGAGCGCACTGTACACGGATGCGAAGGATTACCTGTTTATCCTGATCTCGGACGATGCGGCGCAGGACTTCCGGAGCCTGTATTACTACGTGGTGGGCGACAGGCGATGCTTCTGTGTCGAGGTCAAGGAGTACCGCGCGGAGGCGGACAGTATGCGCGCGGCGAAGCAGGAGACCCCGGAGGAGGCAGGCAAGAAGATTGCGCAGACCTTTACCTGGAACGTGGCTGGCTAAGAGGAGGACAGGATGATACAGGATATCGGTGCGTTCAGATACCACAATGAATACAGAGACTGTGCGCCGGAAGCGGACAGCAGGATTCTCTGTTATCGGGGCCGGGAGGTGTTCGCGGCGGTCCGGGACGGCAGTCTTGACTTTCTTACTTATCAGGAGTTCTGCGAGGGCGTTGCGGGCGGAGCGGTGCGCTATACGTATCTCTTTGCGATCGACAGGATTTCCTTTTTCCTGGCGACAGGGCAGTCGCTCGCGGAGGAGCTCGCGGCGGCAGCGTTTCCGGACTTTGCGTGGCACCCGATCGAGATTTTCCGTGCGGCCGTCCCCAGGGAGGCCGCATTTGCGGCGGTGACCGGATATCAGCTCGCCGCGTGGTATGACAGCCGCAGGTTCTGCCCGCGGTGCGGCCGGCCGATGGTGCACGATGCGAGGGAGCGGATGATGCGCTGTGACGCGTGCCGTCTGACAGAGTACCCGAAGATCTGTCCGGCTGTGATCGTCGGGGTGACGGAGGGGGACCGGCTGCTGCTGACGCGGTATGCGGGCGGTGATTACCGGAAGTACGCGCTGATCGCCGGGTTCACGGAGATCGGGGAGAGCGTCGAGGAGACGGTGCGGCGTGAGGTCATGGAGGAGGTCGGGCTGCGCGTCAAGAACATCCGCTACTACAAGAGCCAGCCCTGGTCGTACACCTCGACCTTGCTGATGGGCTTTTTCTGTGAGGTGGACGGAGCGGACGAGATTCACCTCGACCGGATGGAGCTCTCCGAGGCAAAGTGGTGTACCCGCGAGGAGATCCCGGAGGATGACGGCGTGAGCCTGACGCGGGAGATGATGCGCGTGTTCAAAGAAGGCGGTTTGCTCTTGAGTTAAACCGCCGTTTGTACTATAATAGATGCGGTTAAGCAAAAGAAAACGTCCGGCAGGGCTATGGAGGATTTGGTTATGGATATTATTTGTATGGGTGAGATGCTGATTGATTTTACGCCGGGAAAAGAGGAGCGCAGCTACGTCTGCAATCCGGGCGGAGCGCCTGCAAACGCGTGCATCGCGATCGCGCGCAGCGGCCTTGAGACAGGCTTTCTGGGGCGCCTCGGCAACGATGATTTCGGAAAGCTTCTGAAGTCGACGCTCGAGCAGAATGAGGTGAAGGTCCTGTGCCCGGAGCTGACGGACGAGGCGGTGACGACTCTTGCATTTGTGACGTTGTACGAGGGCGGCGAGCGCTCGTTTACGTTTGTGCGCAAGCCGGGAGCGGATATCCTGCTGACTCCGGCTGATGTCAGCGAGGAGGCGATTGCGAACACGCGGATTCTGCACGCCGGTTCCTTCGGCATGTCGGCGGACCCGAGCCGCGAGGCGCATTTTGCGGCGATGGAGCTGGCGAAGAAGCACGGCAAGCTCATCAGCTACGACGTGAACTACCGCAATATGATCTGGAGCTTCGAGGACGCGAAGGCAGTCGTGGACCGGGTGCTCCCGTACGTGGATCTGCTGAAGATCTCCGATGAGGAGCTGAACTTTGTCGGCGGCGAGGAGCGGATTCCGGAGATGATGAAGGAGAACGGAATCAGCGTGGTGATCGAGACGCTGGGCGCAAAGGGCGCGCGGTTCTTCTTTGACGGGCATTCGGAGACGGTCGAGGGACACAAGGTAAAGGCAGTCGACGCGACGGGCGCGGGCGATGCATTCTGGGGCGGGTTCCTCGCGAAGCTGCTGCTTTGCGGCGTGAACACGACTGCGGACCTGAGCGTGGATGTCGTTCGGGATGCGCTGAAGTACGGCAATGCGTCCGGCGGACTCTGCGTGCAGAAGATGGGCGGAATCCCGGCGCTGCCGACACGGGCAGACATCGAGGCATTTCTGGCAGAGTGACATACAGCAGCAGGATGGCAGAACGCTCATTCAGCCGCAGACAGAAGCCGCAAAGCAGCAGATAGCCTGCGTAGCAAGCGGGAGTGCAGACCTGTGGCTTGCATGGCGTCCTGGCGGTAACATTTTGAGAGACAGAACGGGTACACCAGCAGGAGGACGAGACATGTATCAGGAAAAGGTGGATGCGTATATAGAGAGCAAGCGCGAGGAGATGCTCGAGGATCTGAAGCTGCTCGTGCGGATCGACAGCCAGCGCGGCGAGGCAAAGGAAGGGAAGCCGTTTGGAGACGGGCCGGCCGAGGCGATCGCTGTGGCGGAGGGGCTGCTGAAGCGCTACGGCTTTCTTGTGACAAACTATGACAACTATGTGGTGACCGGAGATTTCGGCGCGCAGGAGAAGGCGCTGGACGTCCTGGCGCATCTGGACGTGGTGCCGGTGACAGAGGACTGGACCGTGACCGCTCCGTTTGAGCCGAAGATCGTCGGGGACCGCATTTACGGGCGCGGTACGGCGGACGACAAGGGGCCGGCGATTGCGCTGATCTATGCGATGCGCGCGATCAAGGAGCTCGGGATCCCGATGAAGCGGAGCGTGCGTGTGATTCTCGGGTCGGATGAGGAGTGCGGCTCGGGCGATCTGGCCTACTACTATCAGAAAGAGCAGGAGGCTCCGTACTCGTTTACGCCGGATGCGGATTTCCCGCTGATCAACATCGAGAAGGGCAGCTTTAAGGGCGAGTTCTCCGGGGAGTTTGAGCCGGAGGAGGCGCGCGCGTACGTGGTCTCCTTCCAGAGCGGGGACAAGGTCAATGTAGTCCCGGGGCGCGCGGTGATGGCGCTTGCAGGCGTGCCGGCCTCGGTGATCGAGCAGAAGGCGGCGGCTGTGACGGAGCAGACCGGCGTGGCCTTTACGGTGACGGAGTGCGCGGACGGCACCATCCAGGTGGACGCGAAGGGCGTGGCGGCACATGCGTCTACGCCTGCGGAGGGCAAAAATGCGCTGACCGCTTCCCTGAGACTGCTTCGGGAGCTCCCGCTGGATGAGACGAAGGGGCTTGCAGCGCTGCTCGGACTGGAAAAGCTGTTCCCGTATGAGGATACGTGCGGCAGGAGCGTCGGCATCTTCCGCGAGAACGAGGAGTCCGGTGCGCTGACGCTGTGCTTCAGCATTCTGGAGTACACGCCGCAGCGGCTGCACGGCATTTTTGACGCGCGGCTTCCGATCGGCTGCACGAAGGAGAACACGAGCGCTCCGGTCGGGGAGGCGCTTGCGGCCTACGGGCTCGCGCTGGCGAGCGATGAGCTGAACCCGCCGCACTGCGTGCCGGGGGATTCCTGGTTCGTGAGGACGCTGCTGGACAGCTATGAGCGCTATTTCGGCTGCAAGGGAGAGCCGCTCTCCACGGGCGGCGGGACGTACGTGCACCATCTGGAGCGCGGCGTCGCGTTCGGCTGCATGACCGCGGACGTGGACAACCACATGCACGGGGACGATGAGTTTATGGAGATCAGCACGCTGTTGAAGAGCGCGAAGATTTTTGCGGACGCGATGATCAAGATCTGCAATGAATAAGAAAATTGAGCGGGTGCAGGGGGCGATGATTCGCCCCCTGTCTGCTTGTCTGAATGTATGTGACAAATGGTCTCCTCACTGCACGAGCCGGATCCCCGTGACGTCGGAGGAGATCATCATCGAGTAGTTGGTGTAGTAGACGACGAAGCCGGGCTTTGCGCCGTTCGGCTTTTTGACGTGCTTTTTCTCTACATAGTCGATCTCGACCTTCTCGGAGCCGCGGTTTTTGGAATAGTAGGCCGCGAGCCGTGCCGCCTCCTCGAAGGTGGTATCCGGCAGCTCCTCGCCGCGCGCCTTCACGATCACGTGGGAGCCGGGCGCACCCTTTGCGTGGAACCACCAGTCGCTGCCGGAGGCGAGCTTGAAGGTCAACTCATCGTTCTGATAATTGTTTTTCCCCACATAGATGTCATAGCCGTCCGAGGAGACGTAGTGGTAGGGCTTCGAGGTGATCTTGACCCGCTTGCCGGTGTACCGCCTGCGGATGTAGCCGGCGTCGGTCAGCTCCTCCTTGACCTGGACAAGATCCTCCTCCGAGAGCGCGAGGTCCAGGAAGGTGCAGATGGATTCGAGCTGTGTGACCTCGGCCTTCGTCTCCTCGGTCAGCTCCGTGAGGGCCTCAAAGGTGCGCTTGAGCTTGTTGTACTTGTTGAAATACCGCTGCGCGTTCTCCGCGGGCGTCAGTGTTTTGTCGAGCGGGACGGTCAGCATCTCGTTTGTGTAGTAATTCAGCGCCTCAAACTTGTCCGCGCCGGGCTCAATCCCGTATCCGTACGTGTGGATCAGCTCGCCGTAGACCTTGTATTTCTCGCGCTTTTCCGTATCCTTGAGCTGGCGCTGCTGCAGCTCATATTTTTTGCGGCAGCGGTCGAGCGCCGTCGTCGCGATGTGGCGCAGGTCGGCGGACTTCTGCCGGATGCGCGTCACGGTGTTTTTCATCGCGTAATACTGCTCGAGCACCTCGGAGATCGTCTCGTACCGGGTGACGGAGAGGTCGTCATACATTGAGAGCGGGAGCGCGGAAAATTCGACCGGATCGCCGTGCGCGTCGCTCACGATCAGGGGCGTGAAGCGCTTCTCGCGGATATCCTCTGCCATCAGTTCAAAGATATGGTAGAGGTGCACCTGTGCGAGCTCCGGGATCGTGTTGGCGCTCTGCGCCGACTCGAGCGAGGCGCGGTGGCAGAGCTCCTCCGCGATCACCGGGCTGATCCCCGTGTAGGAGGAGTAGAGCGCTTTTGCGAGCTTCATCGGCTTTGTAAACACCGTCCTGCGAAACTCTTCCTCGGAGGTGTGCAGCATGTCGCACTTTTCCTGCGTCTGCGCGATGAAATAGTCCCGCCCGGGGAGCACCTCGCGCACGGAGCTGGTCTGCGCGCCGACGCGCTTGATGCTGTCGATGATCGTGTGGGTGTCGTCACAGAAGATGAGATTGCTGTGCTTGCCCATCAGCTCGAGCACGAGATCCTTGTGGCAGATGTCCCCGAGCTCATTGAGGTGCTCGATCTCAAAGTGGATGATCCGCTCGAGGCCCGGCTGCCAGATTCGTGTGATCTTTCCGCCTCCCAGGTGCTTGCGCAGCAGCATGCAGAAGGCCGGAGCGGTGGCCGGGGAGGGCTTGTTCACCGAGCTCAGATAGATCAGCGGCAGGCTCGCGCTCGCCGACATCAGCAGCCGGACCTGCCCTGCCCCGGCACATTTCAGCGTAAACAGGAGCTCATCTGCCTCCGGCTGCGCGATCTTGCTGATCCGCGCCCCCGTCAGCTTCCCGGAGAGCTCCGCGACGATATTTGCAATCACAATTCCATCGAGTGCCATTTCATTTCCCTCGTTTCCTTATATAAATCGGGTATTATCATAGCAGATTTTTGGGGAAAAGACAACGCACAAAAAGAGCTTTGATTCTCATTGACGTCAGAAGCCCGATCAGCTATAATATCTCAATATGGGTGATTCTGCCACCGAGCCGTATTGCTGGCAGCGCCCAACGAAATTGGCCCGATGGGCGGGAAGGGTACATGACATGATCAAGAGCATGACGGGCTTTGGCAGATGTGAGAGTCACCAGGGCAGCAGGAAGTTTACCGTCGAGATGAAGGCGGTGAACCACCGCTATTTCGACGTGAGCATTAAGATGCCGAAGAAGCTGAGTTTTTTCGAGGCGGCGATCCGCGGACTCCTCAAGCAGTATGTGCAGCGCGGAAAGCTGGATGTGTTTATCACGTATGAGGATTATGCAGAGGAAACGGTCGCGCTCAAGTACAACGAGACGGTCGCCGCGGAGTATCTGAAGTATTTCCGGCAGATGGCGCAGACCTTTGAGCTGAAGGATGACATCAGCGCATCCGTGCTCGGCAGGTGTCCGGAGGTCTTCACGATGGAGGAGCAGGACATCGACGAGGAGGAGATCTGGGCCGGGCTGAAAAAGGCGGTCGAGGGAGCCTGTGAGCAGTTTGTCGCTGCGCGCGAGCAGGAGGGCGAGGCGCTGAAGACGGATTTGCTTGACAAACTGGACAGAATGGACGAAAATGTAACTCTCATCGAGACGCGCTATCCGCAGATCGTCGCGGAGTACCGGCAGAAGCTCGAGGAGAAGGTGAAGGAGCTTCTCGCGGACGTACAGATCGACGAGGGGCGGATCGCGGCCGAGGTGGTGATTTTTGCCGACAAGATCTGCACGGACGAGGAGACGGTTCGTCTGCGCAGCCATATCGCGACGATGCGGGAATCATTGATGGCGGGCGGCGGCATCGGGCGGAAGCTTGACTTTATCGCGCAGGAGATGAACCGGGAGGCGAACACGATCCTGTCGAAGGCGAACGACCTCGCGACCTCCAATGTGGCGATCGACCTGAAGACAGAGATCGAGAAGGTGAGAGAGCAGATCCAGAACATCGAGTGATCCGGGATCTGCGGCGAAGACAGAATCAATCCGGGAGGCAGGTATGGCGGAACTGGTGAACATTGGCTTCGGCAATCTGGTGAACGCGCAGAAGGTGGCGGCTGTCGTCAATCCGGATGCGGCGCCCATCAAGCGGCTGGTGCAGAGTGCGCGGGAGGGGCAGCTGGTGATTGACGCGACCCAGGGCCGGCGCACAAAGTCGGTGATTGTCCTCGAGACGGGACAGGTCGTGCTCTCGGCGGTGCAGCCGGACACGATCGCGCGCAGATTCGGCACAAAGCGGATCGCGGAGCCAGAGACGAAGGGAGAAGAGTATGAATAGGAAAGGAATCCTGGTGGTGGTGTCCGGATTCTCCGGAGTGGGGAAGGGGACGCTGATGAAGCTTCTGACAGAGCGGTACGGCCACTACGCGCTCTCGATCTCCGCGACGACACGCGAGGCGCGGGAGGGCGAGGAGGATGGCAGGGAGTACTTTTTTAAGACGCGGGAGGAGTTCGAGCAGCTGATCGCGGACGATATGCTGATCGAGTATGCCCAGTACTGCGGCAACTACTACGGGACGCCGCGGGAGTACGTCGAGGACCAGATGGAGCAGGGGCGCGACGTGATTCTCGAGATCGAGCTGCAGGGCGCGCTGAAGGTGAAGCGGAAGTTCCCGGAGACGCTGCTGCTCTTCGTGATGCCGCCGGACGCACAGACGCTGATCGCGCGGCTGCGCAAGCGCGGGACGGAGACGGAGGAGGTCATCCACAGGCGGCTGGCGCGCGCGGTGGAGGAGTCCGAGGGGATCGAGGAGTACGATTACATGATTGTGAATGATGACCTGGACCAGAGTGTGGAGCTGATGCACAGCCTGATCGAGGCTCAGCATAATAAAATTAACCGGAACCTGGACTTTGTGGGCCAGATTCAGAGGGAAGTCAGAGCATTGGTGAAAGGAGAATAATTATGTTGCATCCATCTTATTCAGATTTAATCAAGGTAGTAAACAGCGGGGTAGAGGAGGGCGAGACGCCGGTGGTCAACAGCCGTTACTCGATCGTGATGGCGACCGCAAAGCGTGCGCGCCAGATCGTAGGGCGCCAGTCGAAGGGCGATCTGAATATCCCGGTGATCTCGAAGCCGCTCTCGAAGGCGGTGGAGGAGCTGGCGGACGGTGAGCTGCGGATTCTTCCGGAGACGGAGGCTGAGGACGAGGAAGACTGAGAAAGGGACGATGGCAGTTGAAAGAGGTCAAACAGTTCAGTAAGAGTTACATTTTTATCTCGGCGCTCTATGTGGTGCTGGGCGTCGTGCTCGTGGCGTGGCCGACCGTGTCGGTCAGGGTGATCTGCTACGGGCTGGCCGTCGCGATGATTGTGATCGGCATCTCCTACGGGATCCTGTATTTCACGAAGGACAACCTGCAGGGCTTTCTCCAGATGGATCTCGTGATCGGGATCGTGTGCCTGGCGTTCGGCGTGTTCATTTTGCTGAACCCGACCTTTTTGGGCTCAGTCCTGCCGTTCGCGATGGGGATCATTTTGCTGCTCGGGGCGGTGGTCAAGATTCAGAGCTCGATCAACATGAGGCGGCTGCATTTCAGGCGGTGGTACGTCGTGCTGGTCTGCGCGCTGATCCTTGTGGCGCTCGGCGTGGTGCTGCTGTGCAACCTGTTTGCGCAGGAACGCTATATGATCCTGTACATCGGGCTGTGCCTGGTGTTCGACGGGGTGACGAATCTGACGAGCCTGTTCTGCATCGAGACGCGCGTGAAGAAGCTGAACCGGCTGCAGCGCGAGCACCCGGAGGCGAACCTGAGCGAGCTGCTGGAGCAGAAGGAGAAGGCGGAAGCGGCCGCGAAGAAAGCGCCCGTCGTCGAGTACGAGCCGGGAAAGCAGGACAAAGGACAGGAGTAGCAGATGAAGATTTTGTTTATTTCGCTCGGGTGCGACAAGAATCTTGTGGATTCGGAGGAGATGCTCGGGCTGTTGAACCGAAGAGGCTACACATTCACCGACGACGAGACCGAGGCGGATGTGATCATTATCAATACGTGCTGTTTCATCAATGATGCCAAGGAGGAGAGCGTGCAGACGATCCTCGAGATGGCGGAGTATCGGAAGGCGGGCAGCTGCAAGGCGCTGATCGTCACGGGCTGTCTGGCGCAGCGCTACAGGCAGGAGATCCTCGACGAGATCGAGGAGGTCGACATGGTGCTGGGGACGACGGCGTACGAGAAGATCGTTGATGCCGTCGATGAGGCGCTCTTGGGGCGCCGGAGGGTGGAGGAGCAGCCGCTCTCGTACCTGCCGCAGACCGACGCGGGCCGCCTGGTCACGACCGGGGGGCATTACGCGTATCTGAAGATCGCGGAGGGCTGCAACAAGTGCTGTACCTACTGTATCATCCCGAAGGTGCGCGGGCGCTACCGCTCTGTCCCGATGGAGCGGCTGATCGCGCAGGCGCAGGAGCTGGCCGATCAGGGCGTCAGGGAGCTGATTCTGGTCGCGCAGGAGACGACGGTGTACGGCGTCGACCTGTACGGGGAGAAGTCGCTGCACCGCTTGCTGCGGGAGCTCTGCAGGATCAGCGGGCTGCGCTGGATCCGGATTCTGTACTGTTATCCTGAGGAGCTCTACGATGAGCTGATAGAGACGATCCGCGACGAGGAGAAGATCTGCCATTATCTGGACCTGCCGATTCAGCATGCGTCGAATGCAGTTTTGAAGCGCATGGGGCGGCGGACGACGCAGGAGGATCTGAAGGAGATCATCGGCAGGCTGCGCGAGGAGATCCCGGACATTGTGCTGCGCACGACGCTGATCGCCGGATTCCCGGGCGAGACGCAGGAGCAGCACGCGGAACTGATGGATTTTGTGGACGAGATGGAGTTCGACCGGCTCGGCGTGTTTATGTACTCGCAGGAGGAGGACACGGTGGCGGCTGCGATGCCGGACCAGATTGCGGAGGAGACGAAGCTCACCTGGCAGGAGGAGCTGATGGAGCTGCAGCAGGAGATTGCGTTTGACAAGGCCGAGAGCCGAAGAGGAAGCGTGGTCACTGCGATGGTAGAGGGCAGGGTCGCGGATGAGGACGCGTATGTCGCGCGGACTTACGGCGATGCGCCGAATGTGGATGGGCTGCTGTTTATTCAGACGTCAGAGGAGCTGAATTCGGGCGATTTCGTCCGCGTGCGGATAACGGGCGCGGCAGAGTACGACCTGATCGGGGAGCTGGCGGAATAAGGATACAAAGGAGTGGCGGAAAATGAATTTACCTAATAAGCTTACGGTGCTTCGCGTATGCCTGGTGCCGGTGTTTGTTGTGCTGATGCTCTGGGACGGGCTCGGCGACTGGTCCGGCTACGCGGCGGCGGCCGTGTTCATCATCGCGAGCATCACAGACTGGCTGGACGGCTACATCGCCCGGCGGGATCATCTGGTCACAGACTTCGGGAAGTTTATGGATCCGATCGCGGACAAGCTTCTGGTCTGCTCGGCGCTGATCTGCCTGGTGGAGAGCGGCGCGCTCGCGGCCTGGATCGTGATCGTGATTATCGGCCGGGAATTTATCATCAGCGGCTTCCGCCTCGTGGCCTCCGACAAGGGTGTCGTGATCGCGGCGAGCTACTGGGGCAAGTTCAAGACGGTGTCGCAGATGCTGATGGTGATCCTGCTGATTCTGGATCTGGGCGGAGTGTTTGACGTGATCGCAGATGTGCTGACCGCGGCGGCGGTGATCCTGACCGTGATCTCGCTCGTGGACTACATGGTGAAGAACCGGAAGGTGCTGGAAGGGCAGATGTAGGCGGAAGAAAACCGGCGGACGACGCCTGGGATGGCAGATGTAGGCGGAAGAAAACCGGCGGACGACGCTGGGGATGGATTGGAAATGGTGTGAGAGGATGTCGCAAAATGCGGCAAATCTGCAAGGACTGACAGTTGTGCGATGAATCGTACATCAGTACATGCAGTTGCCGGCAAGTTTGCAGCATCCTCTTTTTTTGTCTGCAGGAGGAGGCGGGGACCATTTGGCCTGCATGTCTCGGCCCCGGATCTGCTTACTCTGCTCTCTTTTGGTGCTGTGCCTGCCTGCCGCCCGTTTTGCGGAACTGCTTCATCATCGCGCAGATCCGGTCGATCCGCTGGATTTCCTGCGGGGATTTTCCGAGTTTGAGAACCTCGATGATGGCGTCGATCTCGGACGGCTGGAAGGACATGTTGTTTGACTGGGACTGCGATGCCGCGGCCATGAGAAACGGCATGAGCTCGCTCTGTCCCTTGCCCTGCGCCTGATCGGCGAGGGAGATCAGCATCTGAAGCTTTGCGGGATCAATGCCGGCAAGCGCCGGGTTGTTGATCCATGAGGTGTCCTGGTTCATGGGAGTGCTCCTTTCTGAACTGATTGGTTTGAAGTACGGGATACTGTCCGGATATACGGTTGGCGGTGCGGATGCTGCCGATGAGTGCTTTGGGGCGGCTGTGCGTCCGGGATACTGCAGAGGAGCGTTGCTCAGCCGTCGTCATTGTCCGCCCCATCCATGAAAAAGGGGGCTGCCCCCTGTTGGGCCATCATGCTGTAGAGCTCGAGCATGGACAGCATCTGCCCGAACTGATCGATCATCCCCTGCTCGGATTCGTCGCAGTAGTTCCGGATATCTGCCAGAATTTCTGTCAGTGAGGGCGGATCCGCCGAGTTGCCGCACGCGTTCATGCAGACGTCGTGTGTGCTGTAATACGCCATGACATTCTGCAGCTCCATGACCTTGATCAGAAGGGAAAGTGTTCTCTGGTTCTGCGGCTGGATATAGGGAAGAATGGCTTTGACGAGCTGGAGATGATGCTGGTTTGCCACCTGATCAATTACTGTGAGCATAAAAAGCCAGATCCTTTTTTATTACTATATGACGGAGCGCGCCGGAGCATGACGGATACACGGAATTTGCGGAAGGTGAATATGGTAAAAAAGAGAATGGCCGGGCATGCGGGAGGAACAGCGGGTGACGGCCGGGAAGGAGCTATGTCATGAGGAGTCATATTGTGAAAGATGGAAATGCATTTTATGAGATAGATGAGGAATGTATGCGCAGAAGGGAGCGGGAGGAGAAAGAGGGCAGAAGAAGCGCGGGCCAGGGGCAGCCGCAGGGCAGGCAGAAGGGCGACGGAGGGCGCACACGCTGAAAGGGCGGGGCCGAAGCCCCGCCGCATGTCGGATTAGCATCCGCAGCCACAGCCGTTGCCGTTGCCGAAGAAGCCGCCGTTGCCGCAGCCATTGCCGCAGAACAGCAGGAGGAGGATAATCCAGCAGCAGTTGTCACCGCCGAAGCCGTTGCCGCAGCCGCCGAAGCCGTTGCCGCAGCCGCCACAGCAGGAGAGCAGCAGGATAATCCAGATCCAGTTACATCCGTTGTTGCCGCAGCCAGAGTTGGCAGCTTCACATCCACATCCACAGTTTGTCGCAGCTAAATCGCTCATTTCGTTTCCTCCGAAATTTGATTTACACTGTATCATATGTCTGCCGGGCAGAAGTGTGCGCGCGGTGCTGAAACTTTATTTTCGCGGGCAGAGAGGCGGGTAGCCATGCTGCTTGGCAGCGCGGAAAGCTTGACGTCTGTTGTCTGCAGCAGATATTTACCGTGTGAGATTCTGCAGCACGCCGTAGACGTTCATCGTCCCGTAGCCCCACTCGCGGTTCGGGTAGACGTTGGTGTTGGTGCGGACCGCGCCGCGCAGAAACAGTGTCTTCAGCTCGACGGCGGACAGAAGGCGGCCCGGATAGTAGCGCATGCCCCACTGGGCGAGGAGGGCGGCACTGCCTGCCGCGAGCGCAGAGGCGGCGCTCGAGCCGGTGAAGGAACCGTAGGCGTAGCTGCCGTCCGGCCGCGGGGCGGTGAGGGACACGCCCGGGGAGGCGAAGTCGGGCTTGAGGATGCCGTTTGCCGTGTAGCCGCGGCCGGAGCGGAGGTACAGCGTGTTGTTGTAGGCGTCATAATTGCTCACGCTGATGAGCGGCTCTGCGCAGGAAGGGGTCACGAGCGTCGTGTCGGGGTTCGGTGAGACGAAGGAGAGCCCCTCCGGCGCCAGGCCGGTGATCGGCAGCCAGAGATGGAAGCCGCCGTTCACGAAGGAGCGGTTGACGATGCGCAGCCGCCACAGCCCCGGGGTGGGATCGAGGAACCGGATCATCGCGACCTGCCGGCCGCTCTGCATCTCGAGCGTCGAGTAGTAGACGTAGATTGTCGTGTTTTCGAGCGGGAAGGTGAAGCGGCGGTAGGAGATGAGGCCGTCGTACTGCGGCTGGATGGTCTCTCCGAGCGGGGAGACGAAGCCGATGCTGTAGAATTCGAGCGGGTCAGACCAGAACTCGACGGCAAAGCCGCCTGTGCCCTCGCCGACCAGGAGCTCTGCGTCGAGCGATTCGTTCGCGGCGTTCAGTTTTCCGTAAAAGTGGTGGGCCATGCCGACCTCGTTCCCGGTTCCGGCTACGACGTAGGTGCCGGCGAGGGACAGCGCGGCGGTGAGCACTTCCTCGAGCGGGGTGTTCCCGGTGTGGCCGCCCTGGTTGGTCCCGAGCGTGATGCAGATGACGAGCGGCATCTGCAGCCGCAGCGCCGTGTCCATGAGATAGCGGACGCCGAGCATCAGGTCGTCCTCCTGGAAGGCTGTCGCGCCCTGGGGGATCAGCAGGTAGTCCAGGAGGTACTGCTTGGCAGGCTTCAGGCGGACGAAGAGCAGGGAGCTCTCGGGGGCTGCGCCGGTGAAGTCCTGCCCAGGGTCCGGGGTGCCGCAGGCGATCCCGGCGGCGGCGGTCCCGTGCCCGTCGTCGTCGCGCTCCGGGACGATGTGAAGCGGGTCGGGGGAGCGGAGCGCCTCGTTGATCTGCGCTTCCGTGTACTCCGTGCCGTAGGAGAGTCCCTCCGGCGGGCGGCCGCTCTGGTCGGTCTGATCCCAGATGCCCAGGATGCGCGTCGTCCCGTCCGGCTTGCGGAAGGCGGGGTGCGTGTAGTCGATGCCGGAGTCGAGAAAGCCGACCAGGACGCCGGAACCCTTCAGATTCAGAAAGGGCTGCGTCTGGACCATGAGAATCCCGGAGCGCTCGAGGCTGGTGGTGCTGATGAAGGTGAAGAGATTGGGGACGCCAGAGTATCCGATCTGGTTGACGGCGTAGAGGTTGTCAGAAATCGGGATATAGAGAATGCTGTACTGGCTGTTGACGACCTGCTCGAAGTACCGCTCATCGTAGCGGAAGGGCCTGTACTGGCTGCGCAGAATCAGGCTGGTGTATTCCTCGGAGACGGCAGGCGGCTGAGCCGGTGTCTGCGCGGCGGTGAGACTGGATGTGTGCATAGAATCCTACCTCGGAAAAAAGGCTTTCCGCTATTGTATGCAGGCAGGAGGGGAGATGATGATGTATTTGAGGCGTTTGTGCTGCGAAGCAGGAGGAGGATGCGCTTCTGGTGTTTGTGCTGCGAAGCCGGAAGAAGTGTGCTTCAAGGAGAGGGAACATAAAGACAGGGCGTCACAAAGCAAGATGAAACTGCAGTACCGGCGCCTACCCGATTGCTCGTACATCGGCAACTGCAGCTGCTTGCAGGCCTGCGACACCCTGTGTATTACAGACGGATGTTGCGCTTGATCGCCTCGAAGCTCTCGCGGCTGATGACATGCTCGATCTTGCAGGCGTCGTTGACCGCGGTTTGCGGGTCGACACCGAGTCGCTCGAGCCAGGCGGAGAGAAACTGGTGGCGCTCATAGATCTCCTCCGCGATGGCGCGTCCGCTGTCAGTCAGTGTGATGAAGCCGCTGTCTGAGACGACGATGTGCTGCTTCCCGCGCAGGTTCTTCATCGCGATGCTGACGCTGGACTTCTTGAAGCCGAGTTCGTTCGCGATATCGACTGAGCGGACGACCGGCAGGCGGTGGCTCAGGATCAGGATGGTCTCGAGATAATTTTCCGCTGACTCATTTATGTTCATGTAAAAATCCCCCTTTATCGTAATGAAGCTATTCCTGAAAGTATACCATATTTTTCGGGAACGGTAAAGGTGAGAGGAAAACTTTTCAGGACCCCGCGCTTCCCGCGGTAGGGGCATCGTGCAACTTTTTTGTGACCGGCCATATGATAGGATGAGGCTGCAGTTTGGCTGCTTTGGTGCATGGTTTGCCGGGCAGTCTGGCTGAAACAGGATGAGACGGATCGGGACAGGGAAAGGGCCAGGAGCGCCGGAACTTCGGATGGCGATGGCAGATAGAAGTCTGGAACAGGAGGCTGCGGATGGATCGTGTAAGGAAAAAGCTTCACGCGGATGAGGTGCACCGGGCGGGGATTACGGGGAGAGGAGTGGGCGTGGCCGTGCTGGACTCCGGGCTGTCGCGCCACCCCGACTACGCGGAGCGGATCGCGGGCTTTCGCGATTTTGTGAACGGGAAGATAACGTGCTACGACGATGCGTCGCACGGGACTCATGTGGCGGGAATCCTGGGCGGGGACGGGAGGCGAAGCGGCGGGCTGTACCGCGGGATCGCGCCGGGCTGTCTGGTCGTGGGCGTGAAGGTGCTGGACCGCTGGGGACAGGGGCGGCTGGAGGATCTGCTGCGCGCGGTGGAGTGGGTGGTCCGCCACCGCCACAGGTACGGGATCCGGATTCTGAATATCTCGGCGGGCACCTCGCGCGAGATGGAGGAGGAGGCCGCAAGGCGGCTTGTGTCGTGCGTGGAGCAGGCGTGGGACGCCGGGCTCGTGGTGGTCGTGGCGGCGGGCAATCTGGGGCCGGAGCCGGAGAGCATCACCGTGCCGGGCAACAGCAAAAAGGTGATCACCGTGGGTTCTTCGGACGGCTTTGACCAGAAGCCCAGGTGGGGGAATGCGGACTATTCCGGCTGCGGCCCGACCAGAGAGTGCGTCTGCAAGCCGGAGTTCGTGGCGCCCGGAACGGAGATCCTCTCGTGCTACTCGCGGTGGCAGCGCGGAACCTGCTACACATCCAAGAGCGGCACCTCGATGGCCGCGCCGGCAGTCGCGGGAGCCGCCGCGCTGCTGCTGGAGTCGGAGCCGGAGCTCTCGAACGTCGAGGTGAAGATGCGCCTCCGGGAGGCGGCCGTGGATCTGGGCCTCGCCAAACAGCGCCAGGGCTGGGGAATGCCGGATCTGAGGAGGCTGCTAAACGGTCTTTGACATCTCCGGCAGATGATGGTAAAATGAGCTGGCATGAACCGGAACGTGTTGTGGGGTGCCCAGGGAGCATCCGCTGCAGAAAGAGGAGAGACTTATGGAAAAAATTAAGATGAAGACACCGCTGGTCGAGATGGACGGGGATGAGATGACGCGCATCCTCTGGAGGATGATCAAGGAGGAACTGATCTACCCGTACATCGACCTGAAGAGCGAGTACTACGATCTCGGACTGGAGCACCGGAACGAGACGAACGATCAGGTCACGATCGACAGCGCGAACGCGAACAAAAAGTACGGGGTGGCGGTCAAGTGCGCGACGATCACGCCGAACGCGGCGCGCATGGAGGAGTACCACCTCAAGGAGATGTGGAAGAGCCCGAACGGCACGATCCGCGCGATTCTGGACGGAACCGTGTTCCGCGCGCCGATCACGGTGAAGGGGATCGAGCCGTACGTGCGGTGCTGGAAGAAGCCGATCACGATCGCCCGCCATGCGTACGGCGACGTGTACAAGAATACAGAGATGGTAATCGACAGGCCGGGAAAGGCGGAGCTCGTCTTTACCGCCGAGGACGGCAGCGAGACGCGCTCGACGATTTTTGAGTTCCAGAGACCGGGTGTGCTGCAGGGCATGCACAATCTGGACGGCTCGATCGAGAGCTTTGCGCGCAGCTGTTTTAACTATGCGCTGGACACGAAGCAGGATCTCTGGTTCGCGACGAAGGATACGATCTCGAAAAAATATGACCACACCTTCAAGGATATCTTTCAGAGGATTTTCGAGGAGGAGTACCGCGCGCGGTTTGAGGCGGCGCATATCACGTATTTCTACACGCTGATCGACGATGCGGTGGCGCGCGTGATGAAGTCGGAGGGCGGCTTTATCTGGGCGTGCAAGAACTACGACGGGGATGTCATGAGCGACATGATCTCGTCCGCGTTTGGCTCGCTCGCGATGATGACCTCCGTGCTCGTCTCGCCGGACGGCAACTATGAGTACGAGGCGGCGCACGGCACGGTGCAGCGCCATTACTACAAGTACCGGAAGGGCGAGGAGACCTCGACCAACTCCGTCGCGACGATCTTTGCGTGGACGGGCGCACTGCGCAAGCGCGGCGAGCTGGATGATATTCCCGAGCTGGTGGCGTACGCGGACCGCATGGAGCAGGCCGTCATCCACACGATCGAGGGCGGCAAGATGACGAAAGATCTGGCGCTGATCAGCTCGCTCGAGCATGTCACGGTGCTGAACAGCGAAGACTTCATCAAGGCCGTGCGCGCGACGTATGAGGAGCTCTCAGGAGCTGTCGGCTGAATCCGCGCGTTCTCGCGGCCTGTGCAGCAGAGCACAAAGCGCTGACGGAACGGTATCCAGAAATTGTAACCCAGAAACTTCTGCAAAAAAATGAAAAATTTATTGCGGAACTGCATATACTAGGGTATAATCATTTTATGAATTTCCTGGGGTGTTCGACACTCCCTATGTTTTGAACCTACATTTACTTTAAACGGGATTCCTATATCGCGCGGCGTATGCCAGGCCTCCGTTTGCAGTGGAAGGCAGAAACCGCAGCTGCGGTTACCCACCTAGCTTTGCTAGGAGTCAAGAGTAGGGAAACGGCACTCTGGGTATAGAAAATGACAGGAGACAGTGGAACAAAATGGGACACTGCCTCCTTTTTTGCTTTCTATATGAAAAATGATTGAATAGAAAATTTATCGTTTGCGGCAGCTTTTCCGCTCGATCAGTTCCACCGGCGGGTGGATGGTCAGAGGAAAATTTCTTCCCTGCAGGATTTGAGAAGCGAGCGCGTAGGCCGCAGACCTGCCGACCAGCACAGGGTTGAGCGCTATGGTGGTGAGGGCAGGGTTCAGGAAACGGGAGAACGGCATATTGTCAATTCCGATAATAGAGACATCCTCTCCGATTTTAATCGCGTGTTCATGGAATGCCTGATAGGATCCAAGAGCCAGGTCATCAGAGCCGAATAAAATGGCGTCAGGCAGTGTGTGCTTCTCCAGAAGCTGGTCGGTGATGCGGTATCCGTCCTCTGCGGAAAACGTATCGGTGATCCAGATTCTGGAGTCAGGGTCAACATGGTGTTTCAGGCAGTAATCCCGGAAGGCCAGCTGACGGATATCCTGGGTGCGTTCCCGCTTCCCATAGGAGAATTGGGTGATAAAGTCACAGCCGCCGATATATCCGATGTCATGATGTCCATTTGCCTGAAAGTGCTCGACAGCCATCTGGATCACCCGGTAGAAATCAGGACGCACAGAGTCAAACTGATTTTCGGGGGAAATATAGTCTATGGATACTTTGTAGCGTATGCGTGAGACAAACGGATGGTCCGGGTCCAGATGGATCTTGCCGAGAACGACAAGGGCATCCAGATCGGCTAATTCTTCGTAGGAATCCTTCAAAATATAGCGGAATTCGATTCTGGCTGCCAGATCGAGGTCCTGCAGCGCAGATATCACACTGGCGCAAACAGCATTGTAGTAATCGCTTGCCTTGACTTCACGCGTTTTGAAATCAAAATTCAGCATACCGATTTTCAGAATCGAGGGAAGGTCAGCGTTTTCCGGATGCTTTTCCGGGGAAGCTTTTGATTTAAGCTTTCGCTGTCCTGGCTTGTAGTTCATAGAGGCGGCAGTAGTCAAAATCAGTTCTCTGGTTTGTGGGGACACGGAAAATCCAGGGTCCTGGCTGAGCACTCTGGAGACGGTGGTTCTGGAAACATCACAGGCTGCCGCTATATCATTTAATGTAACCATAAAATGTCCTCTGCCTTTCTTTTTTTGTCGCTTTGTTTACTATAGCATACAATGGAGACGGACTGCAAGAAAAAGGAAAGTCATCGTCCGCTTTTTTCACGGTGCAGCAGGATGGAGCCTCCCGGAGCCGCGGGGAGGATGGTTACCTGATGATTTTTTGCGGCATAGTTCTCACAGAGCACAGGAACGCCGCAGCAGTCATACAGAGTGAAGCGATAGTCCGCGTCTGGAAGGAGCAGGTATTGTCTGGAGCTGTGCGTGGCATTCAGAATCCAGAACGTATCCTCCGCCTGCCGGTCAGAGAAATCAATGCAGTAGCCTGCGTCATAGACGGCGGCGATCCGCACTCCCCGGGCGGCGGACTGGAGAAGCGGATACATGCACAGCGGCGAGGAGACGCAAAAATCTCCGTCCAGCAGAATTTCCCTGTATTCGATGGAAAAATCCAGGTAGCGCTTCAATACCTGTCTCTGCGCGGGACTCAGCGCGTGGAGCCGTACCGATATCTGCATGGTGGCAAACATGCAGTGAATCAGCTGAATGGCGACATCCTCCGGCGCTTCCTGGGGATGCCACTGGATCATGTCGGAGTGGACAGCGCTGGAGCCGCTAAGCAGCTTCAGGTCTGCGATACCGATCCGGTTGGTGACACCGGATAATGGGCAGTCGCCGACGCGGAAAAGATTTCCGAAGCGGCGCATCTGCGGGCCGATATAATTCTGACGGAATTCCAGCATGAGGTTCGGACGGATCTTTGTCAGAGCATAGCGGATATCCAGCATCAGATGGTAGACGGCGTCCGGGATCTCCGCGAAATCCATCTCCTCAGAGACAGGCGGGGTGTCGGGGTAGGAACGGAAGGAATCAATAAAGTCCAGCTTGAGTCCGTCCAGATTCCATTGGGATACCGCGTCTTTATAAACGGTGATCAGATGGCTTCGGACCTGAGGATATCTGGGATCTAAGATACCTGCATGAAGGGCGGGGTCGTAGTGCAGGAGGCAGGAATGGAACCGGCTCCACAGTGCGGAAGATTCTCCCACAAAGGGGACACTGTACCACAGAATACAGTTCATCCCAAGCTGATGCAGGCGGTCTGTGAAGTCGCGAAAATCCGGAAATTTGGACGGCGCAGGCTTCCAGTCTCCGCAGTGGCCGTAGCCCCGGTGATTGTCAGCGGTCTGCCAGCCGTCGTCAATAATCACAGATTCCATCCCAAACTCTGCTGCCAGAGCGCATTCCGCCAGCAGTTTTTCTGCAGTTATATCCTGGTGATAGGAATACCAGGTAGAGTACATGGGCATGGTCGACGGACCGGGAGCGCCCAGGGGGGCTTCCGGAAGTACGGAATCCCACCATGCAGAGACATCCTTCACAGCCTGATAAAACGGGATCGGGCGCTGGTCAATCCGGCAGCAAATCCGGTAAGGCAGAGCAGTTTCAGCGAGATAGAGGATGATGTCCGTATAGATTTCCGCAGTCTCCTCGTGAACGCCGGTGGTAAAGCAGACATCCCGGTTCAGCTCGTCCAGGGACAGCGCCAGGCAATTCCGGTCTTCACAGTCAAAAAAGCAGAGGACCGGGGCGGAATGCCCGATATTTGTCTGAAAGCCCTGGCTCCAGTCTCCGCACAGGTTTTTCTGAAAACCGGAATCCGGCCTCCAGAAGCCTGTAATTCCAAGCACGCTGTGGACGATGTGAAGTCTGATGAACGGCCGGTCCTCCAGGGGAAGCAGATTGGAGCGCTGCAGATCGGTGCGGGTGTCAGGGGAGGACAGAAATTCATAATGGTATTCTGTGATATTCTGGGAAACGAACTGTTTTGTCTGGTAAGAAGGTATGAGGTAATGGGTACTAAGTTCGATATTCACGTTTGATAGTGGTTTCACGTGAGTTTCCTCCTTATAGTAGATTAGTAAACTTTACTAAAAATAGATTACCATACAGAAGGAAATAAATCAACTATATTCCTAAAAAAATGCGGTCGAACAGAGAAAAATTAGAAAAAATGCAAAAAGATATTGACAATACAGAGAGCACATGCTAATATGATTTTACTAAATATCTTGCAAGATTCAAGCGGAACCTAAAAACTTTTAGTAAAATGGATTGGAGGGCACTATGAAAAAGAGAGTATTACTTGCAGTCGGAGCAGCGGCGGCGACAGCGGCACTTGGCGGAGCGGCTATGACGATTTCAGCGGAAGAACCGGTTGAGATCGTGTATACTTCCAGAGGAAACGCAGATGAGATCAAGGTATACCAGCAGGCAGTTGATGCGTTTAATGAGGCACAGGACGGCGTGCATGTTACCTTTGAAGCGTCCCCGAGCGACGGGTACAGCCAGCAGCTGATCACGCAGTTGGCAGGCGGTACGGCAGCAGATGTTATTTTTGTAGAGGATACGATCATCAACCAGCTGATGAAAAACGGAACGATCGCGAACATTGAGGAATTTATGGGGACGGACAAGTCCTACGCGAAGGTGGAGGATTTTGATGAGGCGGTATTGAGTGCAACCAGAACGGAGGACGGAATCTGGGGCTTGTCGGTAGACTGTAATCCGATGATCCTCTATTATTCCCCGGCTATGCTGGAAGAGCTGGGCGTCGAAGATCCTCAGAAGCTTTTTGAGGAGGGCCAGTGGACCTGGGATAAGTTCGACGAGATCTGTACGACACTGAAGGAAAACGGAAAGTATGGACTGGTTCAGGGCGGCGACAACATCAGACTTTACAACTGGGTCTTCGGAAATGGCGGCTCCGTATGGGACGGGGATACCTATAAGTTTGATGATAAAGCGAGAGAAGCGTTCCACTATATCTGCGACAGACTGAGCGACGGAAGATTTGTGTACGGCGGAACACTTCCGGACGGACAGGGCGAGGACGCCATGTTTATGTCGAAGCAGGTGGGCTTCATTGCAGCAGGCAGATGGCTGACCAAGACCTTCCACAATGAGGGGATTGATTTTGACTATATCCCGTATCCTTCCAAGGACGGAACGAAGTATTCACCTGCACAGATTTGCCTGGGCTTCCTCTGCGTGAATGCGAATTCCGAGCACAAGGAAGAGGCAATGCAGTTCCTCACCTACTACTGCGGGACACAGGGCCAGGAAGCAAGGATTACAGGCGTCGGCACCTCCGTACCGTCTGTAAAGACACTGGATGGGCTGCTTCTGGATTCGGAGGTTCCGGCACATGTCGATCACATTCTCCAGGTCCGCGCGACAGGCTGGGCGAGCGGGACAGATGTTGTAAAGGATACCATATATGCAGGCTTCTCGGATGCGACGAAGGCAGTTTTTGAGGAATCCTATGTAAATGGTGCGGATCCGGACGAGACCATTGCAAAGGCAGAAGAAAAAGCGGCAGAGATCGTTGCGGAAAACCAGTAAGGCGATAAAAGGAGGCAGCAGAAAACGCTGCCTCTTTTTGTATCATGCCCCGCTGCGAGGGAAGGAGAGTAGGTATGCAGAGAAAAAGGAGAATGTGGGGGTGGATTTTCGTCGCTCCTCAGTTAATCGGCCTGATCATTTTCGCGCTGATCCCGCTGCTGATGAGCTTCGGGATCAGCTTTCATGAGTGGGACGGGATCGCTCCAAACATGAAATTTGTGGGATTGTCTAATTATTTTAACCAGTTTGGGGATGACGATTTTCGGAAGTCGCTGACAAATACCGTTGTGTATTCGCTGATGTTTATTCCGCTTGACCTGATACTGGCTCTGGCGCTTGCGCTGGCTGTGCAGAAGATCAAAGGAAAAACGCTGTACCGTCTGTTTTATTTTATGCCGGTTGTCACCGGTTCGGTATCGGTCGGCGTGATCTGGACCTGGATACTGAACGGAGATTTTGGATTGCTGAATTCCGTCCTGGCTGCGGTCGGGATCGCGGGGCCGAAATGGCTGACCGATCCGAAGATGGTTCTGGTATCGATCGTAATTGTCTCGGTGTGGTGGAATGTCGGATACAATATGGTACTTTTGCTGGCTGGTCTGCAGAATATTTCGGAGACGTATTATGAGGCTGCCGAGATCGACGGTGCGAATAAGTGGCAGATTTTCAAAAAGATTACGATTCCGCTGCTCTCACCTACTCTGTTTTTTGTATTGATCATGACGATGATCAGCTCCTTCCAGGTGTTTGACCAGGCATTTGTCATGACGAAGGGAGGACCGGTGAAAGCAAGCTACACACTGGTATATCATATTTACCAGAATGCGTTTGTGGACTTTAAGATGGGCCGCGCCTGCGCAGCTTCTGTCATATTGTTTGCGATTATATTAGCGATCACACTGATACAGATGTACGGATCGAAGAGGTGGGTGAATTATGAAGAGTAAAAAGAGACTGAACCTGTCAGACATGCTTCTTTATCTTGTATTAAGTCTCGGCGCGTTTATTATGGTGCTTCCGTTTATCTGGACGGTGCTGAGCTCTCTGAAAAATATGGGGCAGACCTTTTCCGTGCCGCCTACCATTCTGCCGGATCCTGTTGTCTGGGAAAATTATCCGGAATCTCTGCAGGCGCTTCCGTTTGGAAGAGCGTATTTTAACAGCCTTTATATCGCGGTGGGGGTAGTGGCGGTGCAGCTGCTCACGGCATCAATGGCAGGTTATGCGTTTGCAAAGCTGAAATTCCGGGGACATAGTGTTCTGTTTATCTTGTTTTTGTCTACGATGATGATCCCTTCTCAGGTGACGATGATTCCGCTGTTTCTCATTATGAAAAATCTGAAGCTGCTGGGTTCTCATCTTTCGCTGATCCTTCCTGCTTCCCTGTTCAATGCATTCGGCGTATTTCTGATGAGGCAGTTTATTGCTTCGCTTCCCGGAGAGCTGGAGGAGGCGGCCACGATTGACGGAGCGTCCGTTCCACAGATCTTTTTCCGGATCATTCTGCCGCTGGTGAAGCCATCGCTGTCTGCTTTCGGCATTTTTGTGTTTCTCGGACAGTGGAATAATTTCCTGTATCCGCTGATTTTCCTGAATAAGACGGAGACCTTTACGGTTCCGCTGATGCTGAATTTCTTCAAGGGAACTTACGCGACGGATTATCCGCTTCTGATGGCGGGAACGGTGATTTCTATCATGCCGGTGCTGGTGGTGTATCTGTTTTTCCAGAAGCAGATCATCCAGGGGATTGCGATTACTGGGATGAAGAACTGATGGTCTGTCATCTGAGACACGGATCCGTCGGGGTTCGTGTAAAAACCACAGAAGGGACGTTGCAGTTCGGCTAACCCGGACGAGAAGGTAGCAGGGCCGTCCGAAAGCTCCAAATCGCTCGTCTACAAGTTCTAAGGTCTCAAAATACCTGCGCAACTGCCGCTGGCAACTCGAAAAATGTGCCTGATGCACATTTTCCTCAGACAGAGCCAGCTAAAA
>JAETOO010000031.1 GCA_021771715.1 Oscillospiraceae bacterium | reverse complement strand
CCGGCTTCCTTCAGATTCCACCTCACGATGGACACCCTTGCCTTCGGCTATATCCTTCCCACTACCGGGCGGATTCGGAACTTTCATCCGTTAGAAACGTGCGCCGCCAGGCGCACTATAAAGAAAGCCAGCGTGAAAAGCATCCCTGCCTTTCACGCTGGCTTTTGCCTGTGCAACGCCCATAAAAGTTAAGGCTTAATTGTTGTTTTCAAATTTCTTCCTTATGTGGCGTTAGCATTATGCAGCCTCTCCCTTCCGGCAGGATTTTTAGCGGGAACTGTCTGAGCCTCATGTGCATCCGAACGGCCCGGTATCCTTCTCGTCTGGCGAAAACCACCCTTTTATAAAGCGACCGCCTCAATTCAATTTCACATTCAGATAATTTCTCCCTGACAACGTCTTATTCGTGCACAGCAGCAGCACCAGCACTGCGCACCCGATCAGGAACCCCGGCAGGTCGAACAGCGCAGTCAGAATCAGAATCAGCATCCGCATAAACTTGACCGCATACCCCAGCTCGAAATTCGGCTGCGTGTAATTTGCCACCGCGACGAATGCCATGTAGAGCATCACCTCCGAGTTGAACCATCCGGACTTCACCGAGAACTCTCCGAGCACGAGACCTGCGAAGATGCTCAGAGGCGTGCTCAGCATGTTCGGCGTGCTCAGCGCCGCGAGACGCAGGCCGTCGATCACGAGCTCGAGGATCAGAAGCTGGTACACGAGCGGGATATTCACATCCCCCTCAATCGCGATAAACGCAAAGCTTTCCGGCAGCCACTCCTGATTCTGCATCAGGAGCAAAAAGACCGGCGTCAGAAAAACCGTGAGCAGCAGGATCAGCACCCGCGCGGTCTTCAGATACAGCGACGTCCAGGCCGGAAAATAGTAGTCATTCGCCTCCTCGATCATGTCGAAAATCGACGTCGGCAGAATCATCGCCGAGGGCGAATTGTCGACAAGGATCGCGACCTTCCCCTCCATCAGACACGCCGCCGTCGTGTCCGGGCGCTCCGTGAACTTGAACTTCGGAAACGGGTTGTACCACCGCGTGCCGATCAGCGCCTCCGCGAGACTCTGCTGATTCATGCACAGATCCGGCGTGTCCACCGCCTCAAGCTTGCTGCGCACATTCTGCAGCAGCGTCGGATCCACGAGATTCTTCATATAGCACAGCACCACGTCCGACCGCGACGACGACCCGACCTCCAGCATTTCCATGACAAGCTGCGGATCCCGGATCCGCCTCCTGATCAGCGCCGTGTCAAAGACGATCGTCTCCACAAAGCCGTCCCGCGAGCCGCGCAGCGACTTATCCTTCTCCGGCTCATCGACGCTGCGCGCCGGGTACGTCCGGCAGTCCAGCACAATGCACGCCTCATACCCGTCCACGAAGAGCGCCAGTGCGCCGGAAAGCACATTTCTGATAATCTTATCATACGAGTCATACACATCCACCTCGACATACGGGATGCACTGCTGCGCAAACCCGGTCGCGTCCTGCGGCATATCCTGCTCCTGAATGCCCAGAAACGTGTCCAAAATCTTCACCATCGCCTCATCCTTGAGCATTCCGTCCACAAAATAAAAGGCCGCCCGCCGTCCTCCGATCTCGATCTCCCGCTGGATCAGGTCGAAGCTCTCCTGTACCGGGAGCAGCTGATTCATGTACGCCGCATTCTCCTCCAGGTCCGCCTGCACCTTCAGCTCCCGCTGCATCTCCTGCTCTTGCCGCAGCCGCTCGTTCTCCGTCTGCGCTCTCTGTTTCTTTCTGCCAGCCATGCCAGAGCCTCCCTCTCTTATCACGATACTCCCAGTATACCCATTTCCGGCTGATTCATTCCCTCACTCCCCTTTTTTCTTTCCTTCATTGCCACGGGCATTCTCAGCGCTCTGTTTACATTTTTCCCCTTCAATGGTATACTCTTCCCGTATCCGATCCGTGCACGCCTGAAACACGATGCGTCTGCTCAGACAACGCCGTCGCCTTTCAAGCGCACCGCGGTACAATGCCCCAGAGAAACTGCTGTTCTTTCAATATTCCCGCAAGCGGAAAGAAAGTTCATCTTTATTCTCATGGACTTTACCACAGAATACAAAGTCCTGACTGACCTGTAACGAAAGGAGTTCTCTATGCACAATCTCTCCCCATCCCGCGATTTCGCGTCATCCAAACCGAATCCGGCTCTTTGCGGTTCCCGCAGGAAGCATCTGCTTCTGCCGCTTCTCTTTGCTCTCCTGCTGACCGCACTCTCCATGACGGCCACCGCCGCGGTCTCCGTCAATGAGATCAAGACCGTCTCCGGCGGTAAATTCATCAATCAGGGCAACAAGTGGAGCTACCGCCTCTCTGACGGCACCCGCGCCAAAAACTGCCTGCTCAGCATCAACGGAAAAACGTACTATTTTTCCCAAAAGGGCTACCGGCAGTCGGGCTGGAAAAAGATCGGCAGCGACTATTACTACTTCGGCAAGCAGTCCGAGGGCTACATGTACAAGCTGCGCTGGCTCAAGTCTGGCAGCAAGACGTATTTTCTGAAAAAGAGCGGAAAGCGCGCCACCGGCTGGATGACGTGGCAGGGAAAGACGTACTATTTCAACCAGAAGGGCGTGCGCCTCTTTGGCTGGCAGACGATAGGCGGCAAAAAATACTACCTCGGCACCGCAAAGCAGGGCTGGAAGTACAAAAACAAGCTCCTGACCTATAAGAAGCACATTTATTACCTGCAGAGCAATGGAACGCCCGCCAAGGGCTGGAAAACGGTCTCCGGGAAGCGCTACTACTTTGACAAGAACGGGCGCGCCTACACCGGGACGCACAAAATCAGCGGCGTCAACTACTATTTCAGCCAAAAGGGTGTCCTGCAGCACAGCGGCGCGAACCTGACCGTCTCCTCCAAGTGTGCGATCCTCGTCGAGGCAGACACCGGCAAGGTCCTCTACGCCAAAAATGAAAAGCTCCGGCACGCAAATGCAAGCACGACCAAGATCATGACCTGCATTCTCGCGCTGGAGCATGCAAAAATGACCGATAAGGTGTCTGTCTCCGAGAATGCCGCCGCCCAGGAGCCGACCAAGCTCTACATGAGAGCGGGCGACAGCTTCCGCATGAAGGATCTCCTCTACTCGCTGATGCTCCCCTCCCACAACGACACCGCCGTCGCGATCGCGGAGCACATCAGCGGCTCGACAGAGCAGTTCGCGAAGCTCATGAACAGCAAGGCAAAGGCGCTCGGCTGCACCTCCACCCATTTCGTGACGCCGAACGGCCTCGACAACGGCCTGAACCACTACACGACGGCCTCCGACCTCGCCAAAATCGCGCAGTACGCCTGGAAAAACGCCACGTTCCGCACCATCGTGAAGACTCCGTCCTACCGGTTCAAGAGCAACGGCGGCGTCTCCTACGACGTGACCACCACCAACACGCTGCTCGGGAAAACAAAGGGCGTCTCCGGCATGAAAACCGGCTTCACCAACAAGGCGGGATACTGCTTTGTCGGCGCGGTGAAGGCAAAAAACGGGAAGACCTACTTCTCCGTCACCCTCGGCGCAGCCACCAGCACCGCCCGCTGGTCCGACGCGAAAAAACTGCTGAACTACGCCTACAAGCGCTCCTAGCGCACACCGCTCCTGCGGAGTTGCTCAACGCGCTCTTCTCTGTGCCTTGTACTGAGATCTATGCTCAGGCATGCCTCTCCTCGGTGCTGCGCCAGGAGCGTGCTCAGACGTCTCTCCCCTCCATATTGGATTAAGGCGGTACTCAGACGTCTCTCCCCTCCACATTGTACAGCGACAGTACAACCGAGACGACGGCCAGAGGCATCAGGATCGCGTAGAACAGCGCGCTGTCCGCGAGGCTGAATTCGCCGATGCTCCCCTGCGTGAGACACGCGAGGATCACAGCGGCCACGATCACAGCCCTGGACGATTTCAGTTTCAGCCCGACAAGCAGCGCCGCGTAGCTGATGCTCACCATCGCCGCAGAGCCAAGAAGCGTGCGCAGCCAGAACGACAGCTCCCCCATCCGAAGATCGGCGGCAGATACGTGTGTATGCGCGTTTGCCAGAAGCAGCGCTCCGCAGATCGCGAGCTTGCAAAGTGTCAGTGCCGCAAAACTAAAGCTCCACACGGCCAGCATTTTCGCGAGCAGAAGCTTCTGCCGCCTGATCGGATACGAGAACAGCAGATAGATCGTCTTGTCACAGTAGTCGCCCACAAGAAAGGCGGACAGCATCACCCCTGTGAAGATCACGTACGACATGTGTGTCAGAGTGTCTATGAACGCGAGCAGCAGGTCGCTCCTGTGCAGCGCCTCCGCCCCCAGCTCGATCTGGTCAAATGCCCCGTCGCACACCGCCAGCAGCGCAAAGGCCACCAGCCCGGCCGTCAGGATGACCGCATTGCGGGTGTAGCTTCCGATTCTGTGTTTTTTCCACTCCAGCCTGATCAATTTAAGCATCCTGCTCCACCTCCGCCGTCAATTTCAGAAAATAATCCTCCAGAGATTCCGTCTTCCTCACGAGGGACACGAGCTCTACCTCATGGAGCGCCAGCGTCTTCGCCAGCTCCTGCGCCGTGACCCTGCCGTCATAGACGCGGAAAACTCCGCGCTCGACGATCTTGAAGTTCCCGATGCCCAGTTTCTCCGTCAGGACGTACGCCACCCGCCTCTCGTCGAGGACCGCAAGCTCGATGTAGTCCAGGTTGGTCTGCTCGATCTCCGCCATAGAGACCTCCTTTACCAGCCTGCCGTGATGGATAATCCCCACGGTGTCTGCAATGCTACCCACCTCCGAGAGAATATGGCTCGAAATCAGAAGCGTCATCCCGTACTCTCTGCACAGCCTCTCAAACAGCTCCCGGATCTGCCTCATGCCCGCGGGGTCCAGCCCGTTGGTCGGCTCGTCGAGCATCAGGAACTCCGGCTTGCACAGAATCGCGCGCGCGATGCCGAGCCGCTCCCGCATCCCCAGCGAATACTGCCTCACCGGTTTGCCCGCTGCCGCCGTCAAATCGAGATCCTCCAACGCCTGCTCCACGCTGCCGGGGCACGAGTACCCCATATACGCACAGTGGAGCTCCAGATTTTCCCTGCCTGTCATGTGGTCGTAGAAAACGGGGAACTCGATCATGGTCCCCATCCGCTTCAGGACCTCGTACGAGCGCGGCGTGAGCGTCTCCCCGAAGAGCTCGATGCTCCCCGCGGTCGGCTTCCAGAGGTTGGCGATCAGCTTCATGACCGAGGTCTTGCCCGCACCGTTCGGGCCCAGAAATCCGTAGATCTCCCCCTTCCTCACATGGAGATTCACGTCGCTCACCAGCTCTTTTTGGTCGATCGTTTTTGTGAGATGATTTGTCTGCAAAAGATACATGTTGTTCCAGCGTCTCCTTTCTCTTTCATGCTGTTATTATAGAGCGCCCGGTTTTCATAACTCTTGCGCAAATCTTACAAATTTCTTTCGCGGCTCCCGCCGGCCTTTTTCAGCCGCACCGTGAACACTGTCTGCCTGTGCGGAATGCTCTCGAGCGTCACGTCACCGCCCATCTGCAGAGCAAGATTTTTCGCGATCGTCAGCCCCAGCCCATTCCCCTGCAGCTGCCGGCTGCGGGAGTCCTCCATCGTAAACAGGCGGTCAAACACATGGCCGGCGTACGCTCTCTCAATCCCCGGCCCCCGGTCTATGACGTCGATCCGCACAGACGAGCCCTCCCCGCGCAGACGGATCCCCAGAAACTTTCCCTCTGCCCCGTACCGGACCGCATTCGAGATCAGGTTCGAGAGGATGCGCCGCAGGCCGTCCCGGTTGCCCCAGCCGTAGAGCGGTGTCTCCGGGATCTCCACCTCCACCGAGAACCCGTCCCGCGACAGAATCTCATAAAAGTCCAGCACGCTCTCCCGGCAGATTTCATTGAGTTCGAGCACCGAGAGCGCGAGCTCCATATCCCCCGCCTCCAGCTTCGCCAGAGTAAAAAACTCGTCGACCAGCTGCATGACGTCCCGCGCCTTCCGCTCGGCTTTCTCGGCCATTTTGGCCATTTCCGTCATTTGAGCCGTTGTTTTCACTCCCGCTGTTTTCTGTATTCCCGCCATTTCGGTCGTTTCTTCCTCTTCCGTTTTTTTCGGCATTCCTGCCGTTTTTGCCGTTTCTGCCTCTTCTGTTTTTTTCGGCATTCCCGCCGTTTTTGCCGTTTCTGCCTCTTCCGTTTTTTTCGGCATTTCCGCCGTTTTTGTCGTTTCTGCCTCTTCCGTTTTTTTCGGCATTTCCGCCGTTTTTGTCGTTTCTGCCTCTTCCGTTTTTTTCGGCATTTCTGCCGATTTTGACATTTCTGCCGATTCTGTCACTTCCAACGCTGTGCTCCCGCTCAGGCGCATCATTTCCAGATATCCCAACACGACCGTCATTGGCGTCTTGATGTCGTGTGAGATATTCGAGAGCATCTTCCGCGACGCCAGCTCGACCCGGGCAAACTCGGCCTTCCTCCGCCGGTTCGCTTCCAGCAGCCGGTTGATCTGCCCGGTCAGCTCCGACAGCTCCCGGCTCTCCGTAAACACCAGGACCGACTCGTCTGTATCGCCATCCACGATCCCCCTGAGCTTTTCCGTGACCTCCGCAAGCGCGCGCCGCATCCCTGTCCGGAACGCGGCGCGCTGATAGACGATCACCGCCAGCAGCCCGCCGATCACGAGCAGCAGCAAAAAAAGAACCACATCTCTACTCATCGCACTCCCCCAGCTTGTACCCGATTCCCCAGACCGTCTGGATGCAGCGCGGGTTGCGGGAGTCCGCCTCGATCTTGTTGCGCAGCCTGCTGATGTGGACATTCACCGCATTCTCGTCGCCGACATAGGCATCCTTCCACACCAGCGCGTAGAGCTGCTCCTTCGTGTAGACCCGCTTCGGATTCTGCATCAGCAGCTTCAGGATCTCGAACTCCTTCGCCGTCAGCTCCACCGCGCAGCCATCCTTGGTCACGGTGTAGTCGGACAAATTCATGGTCAGCACCCCGGCTGCAAGAATCTGCTCCTCTGCCTGCTCCCGGGCGGCCGCCGCGTACTGCGTCGTGCGCCGGATGTTCGCCTTGATCCGCGCCAGGACCTCCGCCACGGAAAAGGGCTTTGTGATGTAGTCGTCCGCCCCGAGCGCCAGCCCCACCGTCTTGTCCGCCTCCGCATCCTTCGCCGAGACGATGAGCACCGGGACCACACTTGTCCTCCGTATATACTGCAGCACATCCAGGCCGCTCATCCGTGGAATCATCAGATCGAGGAGCACCAGGTCAAACGTCCCCGCGTCAAACGTCTCGCACGCCTCCTGTCCGTCATGCGCAGACAGTACCTCGTAATTCTCCGCCGCAAGATAGCTCTCCAGCATCTCGCAGATCTCCAGGTCATCCTCCACCAGCAATAATCGCATATCCTCTACCGCCTTTTCTATCTTTGCGAGACATTCTTCACTGCTGCCACTCCGGTAACGGTCATTTCCTTATGAGCGCAGATACTCCCCGCTGCTGCCACTCCGGTAACAGCCGCTCCTTTACGAGCGCAGATACTCCTCGCTGCTCATCACGAGCGTATGCAGCGGCGCGAAGCTCTCCGCAATCCGGCGGATCGCCGCCTCATTCTGCTCCGACTGTCCTGAGATGCAATCCCACAGATAGATGACCTGATGCCCCAGATCAATCGCCTCCATCATCGTCGAGAGCACACAGCACTCCGCCACCACTCCTGTCAGCACAACGTGCTCGGCACTGCGCGCCAGCTCCGCCAGTGCACCGATCTTCATCGACGAGTAAACCGATTTGTCATACACCGGATACTTCGCCGTATATCCCTGCAGCTCGTCGACGATCGCGTTCAGCCACTGGTTGCTGTTCACCTGCGCGTTCTCGATGTTGTACTGCTTCCAGGTCCCGACCGGATCTGACGGCGGCACGAACTGTGTAAAGACCGTCTGCTCCACCGCCTCCGCGTCCAGCAGCCTGCGGATCCTTCCGCTCACTTCCGCCATCGACGGACACGCCCACTCCTGCCCCGGCAAATATACATTTTGCATATCAATCACCACAAGCAAATCCTGTTTCCGCATTCTCTCCATATGCGCTCTCCTCCACAACTCTAAATTCTCATACGCCAAAGCCACCGCAGGCCAACACTACACCGCCGCCCTGCCAATGTCCTTGCCGTATCATGTACCTTTTTCACCTGCTTTTCCGGGCTAATACACCGCAAATAATCTTCCTCGCTAATCCAGCAAATATCCTGCCTGATAGGAGCACTCCAGATAGCTATATCATTACGTTTCCCCCGCAATTTATTTTCTTTTCCATTATAAACGATTTCAGTCAAAGTTACCACCTACATGTCTGCATTTCCTTCCAAAAAATCTGCTGATACATATACCTGGAACATTATAATATCCGCTACGGAAGGCTGTTGCATTGATCCCTATCCCACTTTTTACACAAAAAAACTCACCTCATTTTCTGCAAAGACTCCCTTCAAAATCAGCAGCCCTTTTCTCAACTCCTCCTCCGTTTCCGGTGAGGTCACTGACACCCGCACGTAGGCTGATTTCTGTCTGCTCTGCATCGCAAACCGGTGGGAGCCCAGGACATGCACGCCCTTTTGCAGCGCAAGCAGCTCGACCTCCTCGCTTGTCAGATGTTCCGGGAGCGATAGCCAGTAAAAGAAGCGCGGTACCGCGTCCTGTCCCGGCACGTCAAAAACGGACCGGAAAATCTGGTCTCTTTTTTGGGCGAGCGCGATCTTCTGGCGGACGATCTCGAAGGCTGTGCCGCTCTCAATCAATTCAGCCACAATCTCCCCGTTTAAGGAGACGGTCTTCAGATTGATGTTGAGCATGCCGGCGACCAGCGCCTCCTTGTATCTGGGCGGAAACGCCAGAAATGCCACGCGCAGTCCGGCGCACAACGATTTTGAAATGCTGCAGATGTGGACTGTCTGCTCCGGCAGAATGGAAAAAAACGATTCTGTACCGGCCGGAGCCAAAAACGAATAGATGTCATCCTCGATCACCAGCAGGTGAAACTGCCGCGCAAGGTCGGCGATTTCCTGTCTGCGGGAAACCGGCATAAAGATGCTCGTGGGATTGCTGCAGGTCGGCATGAGGTAGATTCCCCTGATCTCCGTATTCCGGCATGTCTGCAGCAAGGCCGCCGGCGACATCCCCTGCGCATCCGCATCGACAGAAATCAGCTGGATATGGAGAAGATTCGCCAGTCCTTTAAAATTGGTGTACGTAAACGCGTCCACCGCAATTTTGTCCCCTGCCTCAAACAGTGCGATCAGCGTGACTGCCAACGCATTCTGCGCGCCGGCGGCCAGCAAAACCTGCTCCCTCGTCACGTCAATCCCGAGAGAACGCAGCCATTTCAAGGCCGCCCCAACCTGCCGCCTGCTCCCCAGCGGATCCCTGTATTCAAACAGACTGCGATTGTCCGGGCCATCCAGCACCTGTCTCGCCGCGCCAAACACGCTGTGATTGCACTCATAAAACGGCTTGATCATTCCCAGCTCGATGACGGAGCTGCTTCTCTCCAGAAACGTATCCTGCGCAGAAATCCCCGGAGAGACAAAGGTTCCTCTGCCCGTCACCGCGTACACCAGTCCCTTCAGCTCGCAGAGCTTGTAGGCCCTTGTGATCGTGCTCAGATTCAGATCCAGAAAATCGGCCAATTCCCGCTGGGGCGGCAGCTTCGTATTTTCCGGCAGCCGGCCACTTGTGATATCCCGCTCCAGACTTGCGGCTATGGACAGATAGTACGGCTTTTCCAGGGTGGATTTCTGCGGTTTCCACGACATGGGATAGTTCTCGAATGAATTGACAGGCATGACTGTCCCTCCTCACAAAATTACTTGCCTGCTTCGCAGGCTCCACTGCGCATGAAAGTCGATTGCTCCGTGCTTTGCACTCCCGCAATCGCCCCCGGTATTCGCAATCCGACCTATCGGTCTCCTTGCTCATTCCGGGCGTACGCCAAATGTCCATAGCTGCTCCCGTGTGAGCACGTCGCAGCCATGACCACTTGGCTTACACTATTACTCATGAAAGTCGATTGCTCCGTGCTTCACACTCCCGCAATCGCCCCCGGTATTCGCAATCCGACCTATCGGTCTCCTTGCTCATTCCGGGCGTGCGCCAAATGTCCATAGCTGCTCCCGTGCGAGCACGTCGCAGCCATGACCACTTGGCTTACTTTCATAGCAAATTGTATGCAACACAATTCTAGCATTGTATGGATACAAGTTCAAGTTTATAATGGGACACATCAAATTTGGAATTGGAGGTTAAAACGTATGAAAAAAAGAACTGCTGAATATCTCACTTTTATTGGTATCATGGCCGCTGCCGTGTACGTGTCGTCTGCCTTTTTGCAGATACCGATCCCCACTGCCATCGGCAGCACCCGGATTCATATGGGAAACGTCATGTGCCTTTTGTCCGGCATGCTTCTGGGAGCGACGCCGGGAGGGCTTGCGGCGGGAATCGGATCGATGTTCTTCGATCTGACCAATCCGGCATACGTGACATCCGCGCCCTTTACCTTCGCATTCAAGTTTCTCATGGCATGGCTGTGCGGAACGATCCTCTCCAAGAGCAGGGCGGGGTTGAAAACAAGACTGACTGTCGGTGCAGCGGCGGGTGCTTTTCTCTACGTGCTGCTGTACCTCTCGAAGAGCTTTCTGGAGGAGCGCTTCGTCCTATGTCTGCCGCTGCCGGCCGTCCTGCTCAACGTAGTGCAGAAAGGGGCTGTGTCATCTGTAAATGCCGTCATCGCCGTCATCATGGCAGTTCCCCTCGGACTCGCGCTGCGCCCGGCAGTCACAAAACTCTTACCCCAAAACTAGCGCTTCTCCCCATCTCCGACGAAGATTTAACGGGCAGGCGGTTCCGCAAAACAGGCCAGCGCTTTCTGGTAATTCTCCTCGCCTTGCACTGCGAGCAGTAATTCCTTCACAAGACGGTCTGCAGCGGCTGAGCTGCCGGATGCATCAGCCGGGACGCCCAGAAGCTCTGACGCCTGCGCGTGCGACAGGTAAATATCCTCCGACGGCTCCGAGAGGACCGCGGCGACCCTGCACGGAAGCCAGCACCCCTCCTCCCCGGCGGCCGGATCCCCCGACTGTGGGGCACTCTCATAGCCCGACGCCCCTGTCCCGTCGTTCAGCTGATACTGCCATTCCAGCTCCTGATATCTGGTCAGAAATTCCTTCTGCCTCTTTTCCGAGAGCGCGTGACCGTTCTGGTCCCTCATCCCGGACAGGCTTTTTTCTCCGACCAGCAGCACCGGAGCACTGCCGACTGCCGTATCCGCAGCGAGCCGCACCTTTTTGTGAAGCGCCGCCAAATCCACGCCATACCAGATGGTGTCTGCCGAGTAATCTCCGACACGCAGCCGCGCCTCGACACGCAATACCGGCGAGACGGACTGCAGCCCCCGCAGCTTGACCAGCTCCTGCCGAAGCTGCTCATCATACGAGTAGCTTCCCAGCGGCACAATGGACTGGCAGACACGCCTGGCGGACTGCGCCCTCTGCAGCACCAGCCCCGCGAACCAGACCAGCGCCGCCAGAAGGCCGGCAATGCACACCACGATCAGACGATCCGCACTGTTCCATCTCTGTTTTCTTCGCATAGCCGCCCTCCTCTCCTGCAGATAGCACTCCGGCCTTTATCGTTCAATGTACGAATACGCTATATCATGTGGCTGGATTTCCTGGCCTCCTCCAGCAGCACGTTTTTCCTTCGCAGCCTCCACACGAGGAGCACCACCAGAATCCCAAGTCCCGCAATCAGGATGGCAAACACCGAAATCCACCAGGAATTTTCCTCCGGCTCCTCCTCGTCTACCTTCAGAGACAGCACCTCTGCCTTCTTTATCTCTGACTGGTATTCCTTTGAGATCTCGTGTGTCTCGCCAAAGGCGTCCTCATATTCCAGTGTGATCGTCCCGCTGACCGGGCCGTACTTTTCCTGATCCGTCGTCCCGTCATCCGACCCGGGCGCCTCCATCGTGCGCGTGCCGACATAGACCCGCATCGTCCCGCCATCCTCCTTGCCTGCCTCCAGGTTGCCGAGAAACAGCGTCCCGGTCGGGAACAGCCCTTCGCCGGAAAGCTCCATCCGCACGTTGTACACGGCGGTGCGGCTCAGGTTCAGCGCCTTCATCGGAAGCTCAAGGATGTCCGACGCATACATTGAGGATGGCAGATCGGACACATCCAGTTCCATCTTCACCGGCTGAACCACCATAAGCGTAAGCGACTCCCTTCCCGTCTCCGCATTTCCTTTTTTGTCCTCGTACTCAAACTCAAAAGTCACAGGAACCGCCCCTGCCACCGCATCGAGCGCACTGTGCAGGTCGCTTTCCAGGCTGATCTCCTCCCCCGGCGCTACCTTAGCAAAGTAGAAGGAATTTTTTTCCAGCAGGATCGCGGTGGGATCCGCCGAGGCCACGATCTTCAGATTGTACATGGCCTGCGTCTCGCTCCTGTTCTGGAACGACACCGCTAGCGTCTCCTGCTTCCCTGCCTCGAGCTCCTTTCCGGACAAATTGCAGCGCTCCAGGAGCATTTTGGGCTGACGAATGATCTCCTCCGCCGTCTCTCCTCCAAAAGAGCCCCCGCCCGAACCGCCTCCGCCAAAAGCGCCTCCCCCGGAAGCGCCTCCGCCTGCCGACGCAGCCACAGGCTCCTCGGGAATCACGATAAACACCTGGCAGTCCAGGCTCACCTGCTCCTGCTGCTCTGTGTAGCCCTGCGCGCTCACCGTCACAGAATACTGGCCCGGCGCTGCCGCCGCCCGCAGGGGGATCTGGCAGGTGTAGAGATACGTTTCCGTCACCTCCGGCTGGACTGCAGAATTACCGCTGCCTCCATTACCGGATAAACTTCCGCTGGTCGATGTGCCGCCTGATGAACCACCTGCATCGGTCGATGCGCCGCCTGACGAACTACCAGCACCGGTCAACGTACCGCCTGATGAACCACCTGCGCCGGTCGATGTATCGCCCGGCAGTTGCGCACTGGCGGTTCCGTTTCCGGATACCGCGGCATCGGTGCCTGCACCTCCGTGCGCCAGTTCCGTCATCCGGCCGTCGACCTCCACATAATAGCGCTTCGCAATCTCCTTCTGATAATTGCTGAAAACAAACGGCGAATTTTCCTTGTCCTCAAACCGCAGCGTGACCGTCAGTCGGTCGCCCCGCAGCTTACCGCTCGCGGTAAACGGCACCGTCAGATACACGGAGCCATTCTCTACTTTCGGCTGATAACCGTTTGAAAATGCCTGCTCCATTCCCTCATACAGATGCCGATTATCGATTCCCAGATACACCTTTTCTGACTGCTGCGGCGTACCCGGCTGCTCGCTTCCTGGATCCGTGCCCGGCTGCTCAGTTCCAAGCTCCGTGTCCGGCTGTGTCCCTGGCTGCTCAGTTCCAGGCTCTGTGTCCGGCCATGTGCCTAGCTGCTCACTTCCCGGCTCCGTCACCGGCTGTGTCCCTGGCTGCTCCTCTCCATGCTCCGTCACAAGCTGCACATTTCCCAGCTCTATCCCCGGTTGCCTCTCTCCCGACTCCGTATTCAGCTGCATGCTTCCCGGCTCTGTGTCCGGCTGCATACCTCCTGCCCCCGTGGCCGACTGCACGTCCCCTGATCCTGTAACTGGTCGTTTTTCTCCCGCCTCCGTGGCAGACTGTCCACTCACTGGCTGTGCATCCGGCTGCATACCTCCTGCCCCCGCAGCCGACTGCTTCTCTCTCGGTCTCGTAGCTGACTGTCCGCTCTCCGACTCTATATTCAGCAGCAGGTCACCCGCCCCGGCACCCAGCTGCTTATTTCCTGACTCCGTACCCGGCTGTCCATTTGCCGCTTCTCTGCCAGATGGTCCGTTCTCTGTCTCCAGCGAGAGAATGAGATCCGTCTCCTGCTGATTCCCACTCCTCTGTCTCGTCCCAGCGACCGTGCTCTCCTCGATTTGCAGCTCGCCGAAAAAAGATGCACCGCCAGCGCATCCGGCCGCCTGCTCAAGCATTTCCTCCTCGATGATCTCTTCCTGGCCGCGCACAGTCACCATACCGCCTGCACCTAACAGTCCATCCGTCACCACCAATGCCAGAACAAGCAGTGTCGCTTCCATTTTCCGCTGTTTCTTTCTGCATTTTTTTCTGTTCTCCCTGTCCCGTCCCCAGTAAATCATGCATTCCACCTGCTTCCTACCCTTCGCATCTGCGTCCAATCCTTCCTATCCCCTATATCCTTCGTATCCGCTTCCTATCCTTTATATCTGTTTCCTGCCCTTCATATCGCTTCCTGTCCTTTACGTCCGCTCCCTTCCCTTCGTATCCACTTCCGTATCCCCCCGCCGCGCACATTCTGCATCAACGGATCTTCTGCAGCACACCGCCGTCCATCTCGTATACTTCATCGCAGAGAACCCGGATATCCTCCTCATTGTGGCTCGCCAGCAAGATCGTCTTTCTCTGCTCCTTCAGCTCCAGCAAGAGCTTCCGGATCTCCGCCGCGCCGTGCCGGTCCAGCCCGTTGAACGGCTCATCCAGGATCAGCAGTTTCGGGTCCTCCATGATCGCCTGCGCAATTCCAAGCCGTTGACGCATCCCGAGGGAATATTTTGCGACGGGCTTCTTCATGTCCGGATCGAGCCCGACCCTGCGCAGAACGAGTCTCACATCCGCCTGGGAAATCCTGCGCCGCATACCAGCCAGAATCTCCAGATTTTTCCGCCCTGTCAGGTTCGTCAAAAAGCCGGGCGTCTCGATAATCACGCCAAGGCTCTCCGGGAAATCCACATCCTTCCCGATCCGCTGCCCGAACACCTCAACGGTCCCCGCCGAGGCCAGAAGAAAGCCGCAAATGCATTTCATCAGAACGGTCTTTCCCGAACCGTTATTTCCGACGATCCCGTAGACACGCCCCTCCGCCAGCTCCATGCTGACATCCTTCAAGATAACATCCTCGCCAAACCGCTTCGTCACATGGCTGACCCGGATACACACCTTCTGTTGTTTTTCCATCGGCTTTCCTCCTTTTCCGCGCCTGCCGCTGCGCCGATCGCCTCTCTATCCCCGCTCCATGCCAAAAGCTCCCCGCCGTCTACACCACTCCCGGCACATCAAATCTCCTCCACCTTCCCATACAGCACCGCCCCGTGCACCGCGACTGCCACGCCGAGGAATAAAAGCAGAAAGAGCCACAGCCCTTCCCCCTGTTCTCCCCACCTGGCCGCCCCCGTGATCCACTGCGGCGGGTAGAGCCAAAGTGCATCGGGGAAATACCGCTCCGGGAGAATGATGCAGAAATAGTAGCCGACAAACGGAAATCCAAACGCGAGATAGGCTGAACCGCCAAGAACCCCGCAGATCCCTCCCAGTGACGCAAAAATCGCGCCCAGCAGGCCGATTCGCAGCAGCACCTCCAGCAGTTGCCACGCCGCCGCCATCGCAAATGTCCCCTGCTGTTCCATCGGAAAAAACAAAAGGAACACGAAAAACAGCGCAAGCACTCCTGCGAGCAGCCACACCAGGCACCCGGAGAGCGCGACCGCAATGATTTTATTCTCCACGTAGCCGCGCCGCCCCATCCGCGGGAGGCTGGATTTCAGGAATCCGCCCTGGTACTCCGCCAGAAAGGAGTCGCTCCACGGCAGCACCGCCGCGACGGGCACCAGATAGCAGACCGTTTTGGAGCACAGCGCCCCCTGATACAGCGCAAGAAAACTCCCGGCCTGCGCTGCCCCATCTGGAATCGCCCAGTCTATCCCTGCCAGAATCCCGATCACTCCCAGGAGAAGGGCTGCTATAAATCCTCTCGCAGATACCATCCGGCTAATCTCACACCGCATCGTGCTCACCATCTAATCTCACACACATCGCACCATACTCACCATCCAACCTCAGACAGACTGCATTCTGCTTATCCTCTGATCTCACACACAACAGATCATCTTCTCTTCGTGATGCCAGCTGCCTTGCACTGCCTCCCCATCCTCTCATCCCGTCTTGCCGTTCCATCCGTCCGATTCTCATCTGTCCGCTTCTCATCCGCTCAGCTCCTCTCTCCCAGAAAACGAAAGCTATAACCGCGAAGCGCCCGCGCAGCCAATGCGCCGGACAACACCAGCAGCGCCAGGAAGACAAGGCAGGACTGCTGCACCGTCGGCAGCCTGTCGTAGCCAAAATTGTGCTTTGCGTACGTCACATGGCTCAGCGGGCTGATCCATCCGATCGCCACATTGATCCGGTACATCTCGTACGGCGCAAGGCCGAGCAGCTTCCCCAGCACCTCCGGCTCGAGCAGGAATCCGTACAGGCTAAAGAGCAGCCCGAGGATCATCCCTCTGTTGCTGCCCAGAAGCAGGTTGCCCGCAAGGATCAGCACACTCAGACACAAAATATAGAAAAATAGCAGGAGGAGTACTTGCGCCATGCACTCATACGGTGTAATGCTCTCCATCACCTTGACCGTGGACGGCACGCTCAGCGCCTCCCCCAGCTTCGAGTAGCCCAGCATCGCCGCCGTGTCACTCCAGATATTTCCAAGGTAACTCACCCGCATACACAGCACCGCCGTCACCAGAAACAGATACAGCACATAGATCAGCGTCACCGCCGCCACATACAGCAGCTGCCCGGCCAGCCAGCGCCGCTTCGTCGTCCGGTACAGGTAGTACGGCGTCACACTGCTCATCTTCGGCAGGTCCGAAAACAGCAGCAGCATAAGCAGGGAGCTCAGGAGAATCGAGGTTGTGTCGCCAAAGGTCCACAAAAACGGCTCCGCAAACTGCACAGGCGTCCCGTACGCGTCGATCACCACCATGACCCGCGTGCTCAGAAAGTAGCAGAGCACAAACCCCAGCAGGAAGGTCAGAATCACCTTCGGATTTTTCAGAAAGCCCCGGAAATTATACCCCGCTACGGACAGAATCTGCCGCACTCCCTGCCCTCTCCTCACTCGCGTCCACTCCGCCTGCTTCCGCTCCACCTGCGTTCCATCCACTTTCATCTGCTCCACCTGCTTCCATCTCACCTGCGTCCGCTCTATCTGCTCTCACTCTGCCTGCTTCCGCTTCGCCTTCATTTTCTCCGCCCGCTTCCGCTCTGTCTCCATCGGTTCCGCCTGCTTCCGCTTCGCCTTCTTTTTCTCCGCTTGCTTCTGCTCTGTCTCCATTGGCTCCGCCTGCCTACTTCCATCTCACTCGCATCTGCCCTGGCTCCATCCGCTTCGTTTGCTTCTTCTTTCCCGGATCAATAGCCAAGCTCCAGATCAATCACGCTGCCGTCCACTGCATTGATCGTCAGATAGCTCGCATACATATCGCCGCTCGTGCCGGTCTCCGTCACGCCCTCATTTTCGTAGCTGTAGTCAAAGCTTCCGAAGAAATTCCAGACCGGGACGAGCAGACCGCTCTTGCTGTCCGTCGCAGGCTCATAGATACGCCCGTAGCCCAGATTGATCTTGTCGATGTGGTAGGTGCGCGCGCCTTCATAATTAATCACATCCGCATTCTGTATCAGCATCATTTTCTCGTAGATCTCGAAAATCTCTGAGAAGGACAGCAGCTTTGGATTCTCCGTCCGAGCCTCTCCGACGTCATACTGGTTCAGAAAATTGACCTGCTCGATCCCATTTTTTGAGACAATAAAATCCAGCCGCTCATAGCACCACGTCTCCATCTCACTGTCCATATCCTCCAGCGAGCCTCCGTAGGATGCGGTAAAGGTCACAGGGACCTTATTGATCCGCCTCGTATAATGCAGCTGATACCCGGCTCCTTGCAGCCGCTCCCTGCTATAGTCTGTTCCGGAATCTTCTCTCATATCGCCCATCTGATATTTCAACACCGGCTCACTTGCCGCCAGCTCCATCTCCGGTATTCCCAGCAGCCGCACCTTTTCGTCCGCAAGCTGCTGCGCCTCCTCCAGTGAGATCCCAATCTCCTGCCGCACCTCCTCCTCGGAGGGCAGTACATCCATGTAATAGGCTTTGAGCGGCTCATATTCACTCCACTGCATATTCACCTCATCCCAGTCCGCACGCCGGTAAATTTTTACCTCCATCGGCATACTGTCGTACGCGTTTAATATATAGTCATAACGTGTCCCGTCCGGCATCTCTACAATCCCGAAAAAATACAAGTCATCCACGGCGCCGTCATCATACTCCGTACCCTGCTGTCCAAACTGAGGATGTACCTCCTGTATGATACGCTCCTCCGGCGCTTCCGCAATATTCTGCTCGATCTGTTCGATGGACTCGTAGATGTCATACACCAGCTCTCCGTTTTCCTGCGTTCCAAACCCGTACGGATCCAGATTGCCCTCCGCGACGTAACCCTTGAGCTCCTCGAGCCTCGCCTGCCACTCCGCCTTTGTCATCGCAAAATACTTCTCTCCGTCATAGATCTTCGCCCCCGAGAAAAATGCCTCCGTGATCTGGTCAATTTTCTCCTGATCAAAAGGATGCTGGGTCACCGCGATCACCGGCAGCTGATCGGCAGCCGGAAGTTCCACCACCGCATCCGTTATGATCTTCAGATTGCCCGTCGCGTCCGTCACCTCGCTCTGATAGTGCTCCGGCGCCTGCAGCCGCTCGCGCAACGCCGCCCCGGCAGCGGAACCGCCATTCTCCGCAGCTTCCCCGCCGGTTCCTGGTTCGCTGCCAGTTCCTGTCCCATTTCCTGCGCCTGCTTCATTGCCTGCTCCTGACCCGCCGCCGGTTCCTGACTCGTTGCCGGTTCCTAACTCGCCGCCGGTTTCTGACTCGTTGCCGGTTCCTGACTCATCACCTGCTCCTGTCCCGCCGCCAGTTCCTGACTCATCGCCTGCTCCTGACTTATCGCCGGCGAGCTCCGTGGCCTCCTCATAATTTTTCATCGCACCTTTCCCCTTCTGCTTCACCAGGGAACTCTCCGGCGTCTTCGCGCAGCCCGAGAGCAGGCCGATTCCCACCATCACTCCGATTACTCCTGCCAATTTTCTCCGTCTCATAGAATACCTCCCCTTTTCTTTCTTCATTCTGTCTCATGTTCTCACCCGCGATTCCGGTTCCGCTTTACACCATCCAGGCAGCCTCACCGCCGCGCACTCCCGGAGCGCATATCGCAAGCACCCGTGCCAGGATCTTTCCTTCTCAGGCAAAGCGATCTCCCAGATACTATCCTAGCATCCCCCACCTTGCCGAATCATCCGCAGACTGTAACCAGACTGTAACCAACGCCGCCTCGAGCACAGACTCCGCCCTGCACTCCGGTCCAGGCGTCGCTAAATGAACATCTCCAACACTCGACAATGCCGATATTTCTGTCCCCTACAAAAGTGAAACCCTTTCGCGCAAGTCACTGCCGATATTCCTCTTCTCTGTAAAAGCAAACTCCTTCCGCGCAAGTACACCTCCACGCGGAACACATTGTACCATAGGCGTCCGCACATCCTACAACAGAAAACAGGTGCCCGTCACCACCTGACAGACACCCTCGTTCCCTCTCCCTCTCTGCTCTCGATCGCAAGACTCCAACCGTGCAGCGCCGCGATCTGGCTGCAGAGCGCAAGGCCCAGACCCGCGCCCCCGGCGCTTCTCCCGCGCGACTTATCCACCATATAGAAAGCCTCCGTCACCCGCTCCACATCCTCCTTTGGAATGCCGCTCCCGCTATCCTCCACCGTGATGCCGTCTGCGTCCGCGCACACCCGGATACTCCCCTCCTGCTCCGATGCCTTGTACGCATTGTCCACCAGATTGATGAGCAGACTCAGCACCAGATCCTCATCCATCTCCTTGTGCAGTCCCTGCGGCACGCACGCTGTCACGAGCCGCAGCTCCTTCTCCTGCAGCCGATACGAGGTCACCGCCGCCAAACGCTCCAGAAGCGCTCCGACGGCAATGTCCCCCTTCACCAGCGCAGACGCTCCGCTCTCGTACAGGCCGGTCAGCGCCAGCATCTTCTCCGACAGCCCGGCCAGTCTGCGCCCCTCGCTCTGAATGTAGGAGAGCGCGCGCACCCGGTTTCGCTCCGAGAGCTTCACCGTCAGAAGGGTGTCCGCGTACCCGATAATCGCCGTCAGCGGCGTCTTCAGCTCGTGCGCCAAACTGCCAAGGAGCTGCCTCTGCCGATCATTCGTCTCAGAGAGCTGCTCTAAATGGAGCTCCACCTGCCCCGCCATCCGATTGAAACTCTCCGTCAGCTCCCCGATCTCATCCTTTCCCTCGAGCGGGACACGGCTCCCGTAATCTCCGCCTGCAATCGCTGCCGCCGCACGCTTCAGCTGAATCATCGGCCGGATCGCCCGGTAGATCCCCCGGTACAGCAGCGCGCCGACCGCCGCGAGGAGCAGTCCGGTCAACGCCAGCCCCTGACAGAGCAACCGCACCGTCCGGTCAAAAATATCCGTCACATCCTGGTAAAAGACCATCGTATAGCTTTCATTCTCCGCCACAAAGAGCTGCAGCCACCTGCTCCCCTGCGGCTGTGAACCGTCCGCTGCCGCTTTGCCTGCATCCAGTTGCTGCGGACTGCTTGCGGCTGCCCTGTAGTCATTCAGATTGCTTTTTTTCACGCTCTCCCTCAGCCTGCCGACCTCAAACGTATACGGCGTCACATTGAACAGCTCCTGATCGCCCTCGTACAGCGCCGCCTCGCTGCCAAACACACTGCGGAAAATACTCACGCACATGATCCGCTTCACCTGTGCCTCTGCCCAGCGAACTTTTTCCTGACCCATTTTGATGTTAAATTCTTTGATACTGCTCTCCAGCGCTTCCAATTTGTACGTCGCCGCGTCCTGCACGCTCTGCCGGTTAAAGCAAAAGAGCAGCCAGAACAGAATCCCGAAGGACAGGATCGCCATCCCCAGAAACACCCTCCGATAGATTTTCAAAAACAGCTTCACTCATCCACCTCCAGCCGATATCCGATCCGGGGAATCGTTTTGATGACATCCTGGAAATCGAGCTTCTTCCGGATGCGCCCCACATGCGCGTCCACCGTCCGCGTCTCCCCCTCAAATTCCACGCCCCACAGCGCGGCGAGCAGCTGCTTTCTGGTCAGCGCCTTGTTCTTGTTGCGCACAAACATCATCAGGCAGTCGTACTCCATCGGCTTCAAGTACACCTCCTGCCCGTTCTTCGTCACAGTGCGCTTCTCCGGGTCGATCTCCACATCCCGGATGCGGATGCACGCCTGTCCCCTCCGGTAGCGCTGCAGCACCTTGTCGATCCGCACCAGCAGCTCCAGCATCTCAAACGGCTTCACGATATAGTCCTCTGCGCCCTCCGTCAGCCCCTTTACCTTGCTCGCCAGATCGCCCTTTGCCGTCAGAAAGATCACCGGAATCCCATAGCTGCCAAGCTCCGGAAGCAGCGCAAAGCCGTCCCTGCCCGGCAGCATGACATCCACCAGCGCGCAGCCGTAGTCATGACACCTGCGCAGCGCCTCGCTCGCCTCCAGCCCGTCCAGAAAGGAGTCCGTCTCGTAGCCGGCGACCTCCAAATTCATACAGATCAGATCATTGATCGCCGCCTCATCCTCTATCACTAAAATACGTGTGCTCATTCTCTTCTCCACTGCCCCATTCTTTCCCAGATTCAGTATGCCACGAAATGGCAAGCCTGTGTGTAACTGAACTGTAATTTCTGTCTCTATCATACCATCTTCGCGCCGCAAGCGCTACCGGAAACAGATGTTACTGCTCACGGCCTGCTTGACGGCCCCGGCCTTGCCTCTTATAATGAAATAAAGAACCTGTTCATTCATCTTCCCAAAGCGCTCACCGGTATCATGTAAGATGCAGGCATGACCGCCTGGCCCGGCTTCGCGGTCTGGGTGCGTCTGCCCGATTTCTCCGGTATCATGTAGATGCAAGCATGACCGCCTGGCCCGGCTTCGCGGTCCGGGTGCGTCCGCCTGGTTTCTCCGGTATTATGTAAATGTAAGCATGACCATCCGGCCCATTGCCTGCGGGAATCATACATCGGATGGAGGGAAGTGCCTGTCTGCACGTCTCTCCCGTCACAGAAAGGATACGACTATGGAAAAAATGCCTCACATTCAACTTGACGCATCGGTCGCGGCTACCGCCGCCATTCTCCCCGGAGATCCGGCGCGCGTGGACGCCATCGCCGCGTTTCTCACGGATGTCCGCCAGGAAACGTTCAGCCGGGAGTACAAGAGCGTGACCGGCACCTACAAAGGCCGGCGGATTCTCGCGATCTCGACCGGGATGGGCGGCGCGTCGACCGCGATCTGCGTCGAGGAGCTCGCCGACCTGGGTGTCACCGACCTGATCCGCATCGGCAGCTGCGGCGCGCTCCAGCGCCAACTCTCCCTCGGACAGCTCGTGATCTGCGACCGCGCCGTCTGCGACGACGGAACCAGCCAGACCTACACCGACTACCTGCGCTATGCCGCGAAGGAGCTGAACAAGACAGAGACGCCGTACTCCGGCTGCCAGACATCCACTGCTGCTCTGTCCCCTGCAGCGGACGAATCTGACACATTAAATGCGCGCCCTGCCGACGACGGCATTCAGTACGCGTTCGCCGATCCTGAGCTGACCCGGATCTGCGCCCAGAGAGCAGCAGCGCTCGGATTGCCCTACGCGGTCGGCCCGACCAGATGCCACGACGGTCTCTACCTGAAAAAGAAGCCGCAGCTGGATCAATTTTATTCTTCCAAGGGAATTTTTGCGTCCGATATGGAGACCGCGGCACTCTTCGCTGTGGGAGCGCTCCGCGGCGTCCGGACCGCCAGCATCCTGAATACGGTCGTGGAATGGGAAAAGGATCTGAAGGAAGGGATTTCTTCCTATAAGAATGGGGAGGACGCCGCCGCGCTCGGCGAGCGGAATGAGATCCTGCTCGCGCTCGAGACGCTGGCTGCGGCAATCGCTTAGAAATCTAAAAGAGGGTGCCGCCTTAGACGGAGATTCATAAGGAAGTAAATTTTATTTCCGGCTAAGGCGGCTTAAGTCCTTGACAATCAGTGTAGAAACTGCTTGTTAAGATCAATATATGACCGCAGTATCAGTCTAAAAACAATCTCATACAGTTCGCCATAGTCTCCGCACTTGTCGGCTCTTGAAAGTGCCTGAATATAGTCCTTTTTGTCTTCGACCCTGATATAGATCGGAGTTATCCCGGCCCTGACAAACTGTACATTCATAAACGCCCGTGACGTTCTGCCGTTACCTTCAGGAAAAGGATGAATCATCGTAATCCTATGATGCGTGCGCACAACATGCTTCACATAATCGCTCATAGATATAGCGTTTTTCTTTGAAAAATAATCCTTTACCTCAGCATCAACTTTTGCCAGTTCATTGAAAATTTCATGGTAGTCCACCGTTTCAAATTTAGCACCTAATACTAATGTATTATTTTGTCGGGCAGAACCACCAAACTCCGGATGTGGATAATGCGAAAACAAGATCTTATTCAACGTGAACAGGTAATATACATCCAATGATTCCTTGACCGGCTCCGCAAATATTTCCTGATACATATCATAATGCCCTGCTATGGACAAATACGCCTCATTCTCTTCATTGCAGAATACACTGTTCTGCATATTCAGCCTCAGGTCTGTTACTATCTCTGAAGCCTGCTCCACTGTGATATCCAGACCTTCCATCCTGCTGTCGTTATAAATATATTCGTTCTGAAAAACATATCTCGCATGATCTGTTGGCTTGAACGCAAACTGATCCCTGAGACAGTCTATGAGATCTGCGTAAAGTCTTTCATAAGTCATATGACGGCGTTTGCGCTCTTTATCAGGACCATATTTCATGGCTCTTTTCCGAAGCTCGCTTGCCTCAGTATTCCCCGGAATCGCATGGATCAGATATGCAATTCTAAAAAGGCACGCCTGAAAACTTACGCCAAAAAAATCTGCTATTTCAAGCACATCATCCATTGAGATGGTATTGCTGGTATTCTTTCGTTTGTTTACCTGCGCACGCAGCTCACTAATAGGCATTAATAATGCTGCCGCAAATCCCTCTGCAAATTTTTCAACTGCATTCTTTGAACCAATGGGACATGAAACCTGCTTGTCTGCATCCTTTAAATGATGACATAGTTCATGTGCGGCAGAGAAACGTTGGCGGGTTATAGGCCTGTCCACATTAATGCCCACTACGGGAACATCGTCTTCAGAAGATGCCGGTATGTATACGCCTTCCAATTTCTGAAAATTCACCAGAGAAAACAGAATCCCCTCATCCTTCAGCATTTGAAACGGATTAATCGGATATTCTATCTTCTGATTTCTATAATACTTTACCAGATAAGCCGCAGCCGTTCTCTCCGGATCAGTATACTTGTTCGCTTCTATCCCAAATTGCATTTACTCAGTCCTCTGTGACTTAATCTGCTCTTTAAATCGAATCAGATTCATAATTTCTGCCTGGTCTCTTTCATCAAGTCTTTCAAAACTTCGTGCAAATATCGTGGCGGGCTGGCTAATTTCAGCATCATTCAGCAAACTATCAGCGGAAACTCCAAATAAATTGCTGAGCTGCGCCACTTCATCTGCTAATACTTTTCGGTTACCGTTTTCCATTTGTGTGTACGTGGATCTGCTGATTCCCAGGAACTTTGCAACATAATCCTGAGACAAATGCAACTGAGTCCTAAGCGCTTTAATCCTTTCATATACATTTGCCATTGTTCTTCCTCCTTGTTTTGCCAGCTAATTCATTATATTCCTAATGGTTAGAAATTGCAACCTTATTTTGTTCGTTTTTCTAACATTATATTCAAAAAGTCATACTTCCTTTCATTTTCAAAAAGACGCGAAACAGTTGTAAAACTACCATTCCGCGCCTTTTTAAAAATACGAAATCAATCATTCTTCTTATAAAATCCCGTCTCAAACCAAGCCGCATTGAGTATCAGCCCCTGCCGAAAATGAAAAACTCTATCTGAATGATCTCTCAAACACATAGAGTTGTTGTATATGGGCTCATCGCTTCAGCACTTTGAGATACTGCTTCTGCTCGTCTGTGATGCGGTAGCTCTCTCTTGCTTTCTGAATCGTGCGGTTATGTACCCACCTGTCCAGACGGCCGTTTTCTATGTAAGGGACCGCCGCCTCCCACTGCTTCGCGAGCGCGGTCGCCATATACCACGCGATCTCCATGTTGACATAATACTCCCCGGACCGGACGCCCGCCACCCAGTCCAGGTATTCCGGCCTGAAATCCTCATCCAGAAAATGCTGCATCAGCATCCCGACCGCGAACCGCACCGTATAGACGTGCTCCGATGTCAGCCAGGTTTCGATGTAAGGCAGCAGCTCCTGCTTCCGCTTCTTAAAAATTTTCGGTGAAGTCTGGTCGCAGGTCGCCCAATTGTCGATATAGGGAAGAAAGCGCTCCAGCGCTTCGATACACCGGTCGAAATCCCGGATCTCAGAGACGAGAAATCCGTGCAGCTGATTTTCATCAAAATAAGCGTGCGGAAGCTCCTCCAGGAATGCTTCGTACTGCTTCTCCCTGTAAAGCCTTTTTGCCATGCTTCTGAGAGCCAGGGTCCTCACTCCGATGATCGTGTCAGGATCCACCGTCGGGATCAGCTTTCTCTGAAACTGTGCATAGTCCTCATCCTGGTGTTCCTTTAGCAGTTCAAGTATAAAATCCATAGCCTCTCCTCATCTCTCATAGCGTATTTGCATGCACAACTGTCCGTCTGCGCTGTCTCTGCGTTGCTCTGTCTTTCTCACTCCATTTTACAATACAGACAGCAAATCGGCAACAAAAAAAGCACCGAGACCCTCGATGCTTTCGCACATACCTTCAAAACCACATACAGAATCATTCCTGTTCATCCGATTTCTTCAACTTCTCTTTCAGTTCTTTTCGAACCTCTAACCCTACCGTGCGTTGAAATCTCTTTCTCCGCTTTGGATAAGCTTGCGACCGATTAGTAGCAGTCAGCTCCATGTGTTGCCACACTTCCACCTCTGCCCTATCTACCTCGTGTTCTTCAAGGGGTCTTAGG
>JAETOO010000030.1 GCA_021771715.1 Oscillospiraceae bacterium | reverse complement strand
TGATTTAGCCATTGCCTATCAGTCTCTGCACGTCAACTATTGAAACCGCCGTGTACCGAACGGTACGCACGGTGGTGTGAGAGGACGGCGGCTAATCACCGCCTCCTACTCGATCAGAAATTCAAATCGCACATTCGCCAGGAAGAATCCCTTTTGCTACAATGTAGGCGAAGGAGGTCAAGAGATATGCGAAATTCAAAATACTACATAGCGATTGATAAATACGAGCGGAGGATTATCATCAATATCTTGAATAATCTGAGAAACAAGCTGATTGCGGATGGTCGATACACCGATGCAGTTGACGATGTCCTTGTGAAAGTCGTGAATGCGCCAATCAAGAAATTCAAAGTCAGGATTACGGGGGGTTAGATTATGGAGAAAACAATATTTGAGCAAATGGGCGGAACTTATCATGAGGAAAACGGATATCTTATCCCCAACCTTACCTTACCACCCGAAGAGGAAAGACCTATCGGAATATGGGGGCAGCGGCATAAACGCTACCTGAAAGAGCATAGAAAAGCAACCTACACAACGCTCCTGACAAGCGGAAATCTGAATAGTTACCTTGCCGATATTGACCAACAGGCAGAAGAAATGTTTTCTCGGCTGGTAAATCAGATGACAGAGCATGAGGGTGTAACGGAAGCACTTAAAGTACAAGACCAAATGGCGTGGGTGCAAAGAATGAACAATATCCGAAAGAGGATAACAGAAGTTATCAACAACGATTTGATTTGCAGTTAAAACAAAGCGGCGGCAGGAAGCAGGCCTTGCCGCCGCTTTCTGCGTGAATGGTAGAAAAAGTCACAGCTTTATGCTATAATAAACTTAATAAAGTACATGTTTCGGAGATTCTTATGACATTACTACAATTAAAATATATGATAACAGCAGCCGAGGTAGGTTCAATTACAGAGGCGGCAAAAGTGCTTTTTATCTCACAGCCGAGTTTGTCCGGTGCAATTAAAGAGGTAGAAAAAGAAGCTGGTATATCCATCTTTACAAGGTGCAGAGCTGGCATTGCTCTTACAAAAGAGGGCATGGAATTTTTAGGCTATGCACGGCAGGTTGTGCAGCAAATGGAACTGTTAGAATCTAAATATATCAACAATCAACCTGCCAAACAGCGGTTTTGTATATCGACACAGCATTATACATTTACCGCAAATGCTTTTGTAGAACTGGTGCAGCATTTCGGGCAGGAGCGGTTTGAGTTTATTTTGAACGAAACACAAACACATCAGATAATAGAAGATGTAAGAAATAGATTCAGCGATATAGGCATTCTTTATATCAGCAATTACAATGAAAGTGTTTTGAAAAAGGTCTTAGAGGAAAATGATTTATCCTTTCACGAAATATTTTCTGCATCACCCCATGTATTTCTGACAAAGGATCATCCTCTTGCGTGTCGTGAATCCTTAAAACTGGATGATTTAAGACCGTACCCCAAATTAAGTTTTGTTCAGGGTAATTATGAATCAGCTTATTTTGCAGAGGAACTATTCAGCAACGAACCTGCTGAAAAAAGCATTAAAGTCAGCGACCGGGCTGCTATCGTCAATTTTATGATTGGTCTGGATGGCTATACCATTTCCAGCGGTATTTTCCCTAAATTTTTACAGGGGGATGAGATCGTTTCAATTCCTTTGGAAGAACCGGAAGTAATGCGGATCGGGTATATCATCAACAATGATAAAGAGTTATCGGAGTTGGGGCAAATCTATATAGAGGCTTTGAAAAAATTCAAGTAAATGTAAAGAGGTTTGACATGGAAATCAAGATAATTGAAAATATTTTTTCCGTTTGCAAAGTTGCAGATTATTCTAAAGTAAATTTGGAGAGCGACTATTGCTTCATAGGGAAAACAGATGAAGAAAAATCGCTGGTTTGTTTGACAGAGGAAGTCCCCGATAATGCGGTAGAATGTGACGGTGGCTGGAAGGCTTTTCGGATTCAGGGCGTGCTGGATTTTTCCCTCATAGGAATACTATCCAAAATATCAACTCTATTGGCGGAAAACAAGATTGGTATTTTTGCGGTTTCAACTTATAACACAGATTATATCCTAACCAAACGAGAAAATTTTGAAAAGGCAATTTGTGTGCTGAAAAATGCGGGGTACACCATAGTATGATGTCTCCGCTCAATTAACTCCCTGACTTGGATGAATTATTCGGAACAAAGTCAGAACAATTATAACATAGGTTTGGCCTATGCTATAACATAAAATGTAAGTATTACCTATTACAACGCTTTCTGTGATACAATATACGGAAAGGAGGTGCAGTAATGCCCGGATATGTGATAGGTAATTTTTTTATTTATGCGATCATTAACGCTATTACGCCGGGACCGGGAAACATACTGGCACTGAACACTGTGGGGAGCTTTGGATGGAAAAAGGGTAAACCGCTTTTTTTCGGTGTATTCGTTGGATATTATGTCGTTCAAATTCTCTGTGCCGTGTTCGTATTCGGTGTCAGCGCCTTTTTACCCAATGTCCTCGGCGTTATGAAATACATAGGCGCTGCTTATATTTTATGGCTTGCAATACATATCGCAATCAGTAAACCCGCCGTTGATAGTGCTGAAAAATCCGCTTCTTTTCTGAAAGGATTTTTACTCCAATTTGTCAATGTGAAAATATACCTATTCGGTATTACTGCATTGACTGGGTATGTTACAGATTACAGTACTTCTTTATGTGCCTTGCTGTTGTTTGAACTTATTATTGCAACAATCGGAACAGTTGCCACACTCATATGGGTTGGAATGGGGATATTGATACAAAAGGCATATCAAAAACATTACAGGGTTATTAATATTATTCTTGCCCTGACCTTATTAGAGTGTGTGTATAGTATGTTGAAATAGCAAAGGGGGAATGAACAAAATGGTTCATGATTATGTTGATATTAAGGAGGAATATAAATAATGATTAATTTTACAGTAGGTCCCGTAATGTCTTCTGATGCAGTACGTGCTATTGGAGCAGAACAGGTTCCGTATTTTAGAACGGCAGAGTTTTCGGCCGTTATGATTGAAAATGAAAAATATCTGCTCGAATATGCAAAAGCACCACGAGGATCAAGAGCAGTTTTTATGACTTGTTCCAGTACTGGATCTATGGAAGCTGTTGTTATGAATTGTTTTTCCAGAGAAGATAAAGTACTTGTTATTAATGGTGGTAGTTTTGGTCATAGGTTTGTTGAACTATGCGATATTCATGAAATACCCTGTGTGGTTATTGAATTAGAACACGGGAAGAAATTAACCAAAGAAAAACTATATGAATATGATAACAAGGCATTTACCGGACTGCTCGTGAACGTAGATGAAACTTCTACAGCAGTTCTCTACGACACTATGATGCTTGGGGAGTTTTGCAAGAAGAATAATATGTTCTATGTTTGTGATTGTGTATCCTCTTTTTTAGCTGATCCATATAATATGGCAGCATGCGGTGCGGATGTAATGATCACAGGTTCACAGAAAGTACTTGCATGTCCTCCGGGAATTTCAATTATTGTTTTGGCTCCAAAAGCTCTTGAGAGAGTTCAAAATTCAAAAATCAGAACAATGTATTTTGACTTGAACAATGCTTTGAAAAATCAGGAACGTGGGCAGACTCCTTTTACACCGGCTGTTGGTATTCTTTTACAGATTAATGAAAGATTGAAAGAAATTGAACATAATGGTGGAGCTGATGCAGAAGTGGCAAGAGTTGCTGCCCAGGCTGCAGACTTTAGAGAAAAAATAAGTGGGTTACCATTTGAGTTTGTGTCTGAAAGTCCGGCAAATGGAGTTACCGCTGTACATCCTACAACTGCGAATGCGTATGATATTTTCTTGACTCTTAAAGATGAGTATGGAATTTGGATATGCCCGAACGGTGGTGATATGAAAGATACAATTTTTAGAGTTGGACATATGGGTGCGCTTACGCACGAAGATAATACTACTTTAATTAATGCATTAAAGGATATGCAGAAGAGAGGATTACTCTAAGTTTTTGGAAGGATTGATATTGCATATTTGACGATAGAGAGAAAATATTTCAGTAGGAATTTATATGAGAGATGAAACAAAATGCCTGCACGCAGGTTATCACCCTAAAAACGCAGAACCGAGAGTTGTGCCGATTATTCAAAGCACGACATATGTTTATGATTCCACGGAGGAAGTGGCAGCGGTATTTGACGTTCCGATGAAATCCTTGATTTATTCAAGGTTCGCAATCCAACTGTTATGGCGGTTGAAGATAAAATTGCAGAATTAGAGGGCGGCATCGGCGCTATGTATACTACTTCCGGGCAGGCGGCGGTCTTACGTTCTATTCTTAATATCTGCAATGCGGGAGACAGTTTTATCAGCACAACCGAAATATACGGAGGTTCTGTCAATTTATTTTCATTTACGCTGAAAAAATTTGGCATTGAGTGTATCTACATTGATAAAAACGCTTCCGTTCAAGATATAGATAAGGCATTTAAGTCGAATACAAAAGCGGTATTCGGAGAAACGATAGCAAATCCCGCTCTCACCGTTTTTGATATTGTGGTTCCTGTCAAGGGTGGCGTCCGTATCCGTAAAAAACAGTTGCAGAAAAAGATTTGATGGGATATAGTAATCATTGTAAGTCTAAATACATTATCTTTGTAATATAGAAGTGCATCGGAGAGATATGGTTGATTTTGGACGGGAACTGGATGGCTCTGAGGGAATACACTGCATGGAAGATTCCCCTTATACGGACTATGCAAGGCTTACCTATTCGATAGAAGGAGAGTATCTCATTACGAAAAGAAGATACAGCGCTTTTTTTTGGAACTGACTTAGAAATCCTTCTCAAAGGGCTGGGTGTTGACACGCTCTACCTGATTGGTGGACTGACGGATGTGTGCATTCATTATACGGCGGTGGACGCCCATCAGAACGACTATCATATTCGTGTCGTCACAGATGCGGTGGCAGGATCCGGTAAAGAAGCTCAGGAAGCCGCGCTGCGGGCCATGCAATATTTACAACGAGACGCACTTATTACAACGGCGGATGTGGAATCTGCTCTGGCAGACGATACGACGCCGGAGGATGAAACCTTTATGCGAGAAGCCATCCGTCTTTCTAAACTTGCCGTGGAACACGGCAACGAGCCGTTCGGTGCGGTGTTGGTAAAGGACGGCAAAATCGTGTTCAGTAACGAAAACCAGATCTATACCAGGCACGATCCCACTTTCCACGGTGAAGCGGGCTTGATTCGAGAATTTTGCGAACAGACTGCCATTACCGATTTACATGAGTACACGCTCTATTCCAGCTGCGAACCTTGCTTCATGTGCAGCGGTGCAATGGTATGGGTGAAGTTGGGACGGCTTGTATATGGTGCCAGCAATATCGAATTGGAAAATATTCTTGGCAACAAGGGCTGTAACTGTTCTAAGATGGTATTTGACAACTCCTTCTGGAAGCCACAGGTAACGGAGGGTATTCTGCGCGATGAAAGCCTTTCTGTTTTGAATACATATTTCGATAAACACGCAAAGGGCTGATACCCTCACTTTCTCAACACATCACGAGCACTTTATGTTCAGCGAACTACGTAAAATATAATCAGCGATCAATCGCAGAGCCAATGAACTTGTGAGAATGCACAGTTTGTCGGCTCTGCTCTTTCTATAACCATAGGCAGGGAAAGGCAGCGAAATGGCGGCGTAGCGTACACTACACCGCCATTACATAACTTATTTCTTTATGACTACTCTCTACAGTTGATGTATCAGGATTCCCCGTTCGCGACGACCGGTGTCGGGCGTCTCTGGTCGAAGACCTCGGAGGCCTTGAACATGTTGTCGATCACGGTTGTGGCGCCCTGGCTGGACTGGTAGAGCATGTAGCCGTCGAGGTCGATGCGGCCCTGGCGCACGTAGCGGTCGGTGATCTGTACCCAGTACGGGGTGGAGCCGTCGACGTTGCAGAAGAAGTTGTAGCCTGCGCCCTTGAAGTAGGCGTACTTCTCGTTGTCGTCGGAGTAACCCTCCCAGGAGCCGATGTCGTTGCCGTGCGCGAAGATGATCGTGTCGGTCGGGCCGACGATATTCTGCACGTTGTTCACCCATTTCTCATTGTCTATGCGCAGCTCATCGACCGTCTTGTTCGTGACGCTCAGATGGCCCCACGTGTGGCTGGCGAAATCCCAGCCCTCGGCCTTGAGCGCCTCTGCGATCTTTGTCGCCTCCGCGATCTCTGCGGACCGGTCGAAATCGGGGTGCTGCTCGAGCCATTTTTGCTGATCCTCCATCAGGCTCTGGCGCGTCTCGTAGTCCTCGTCGGTGCGGTAGCCGAACACACCGTTGTAGCCGGTGAGCGCGATCGTGCCGCGCGCGCCCTTGTAGGCGCCGTCCGGGTGCTGCTCAAGGAAGGTATTCAATCGCGGGACGACGTCGAAATCGCCGATCTCCTCGGTGCCGTCCGGCTTTACATAGTGGCACTTGACTTTGCCGTTCTCGTCGAGCACGAGCTTGTCCGGGTAGCTCGCCGGCTCGTAGGAGTGGTAGTAGCTCAGGTCGTCGACCGAGAGAACGACCGCCTTCTTGTCCGGGGGCAGCAGCAGGTTTGTGTTCGGCGAGAAATGGACGGTGCCGTCCGCGTCGGTCGTCTGCGTGACGAGATCGTGCAGACGGACAAAGACGTATCCGTTGTCGTACATTTTCTGTGTGATCTTGTCAAACTCCTCGATGGTCGTCATCCACGCGTTCATGCCGTCCACCTGGCCCTGGCCGAGCACGGAGACGTTGAAGGCAGCGTCCGTGTTGTTGATCAGAGAGTGATAAAAAATGTGCGGAACCGTCGTCACGTCAACTGCGACGCAGGCTGCCTTGCTCTTCTCGATGTCCGCGATCGCCGTTGTGACCTCCGGGATGGACTCGTAGCCCGGGATATTCTGCAGCAGCGCAATCGCGCCGTCGTAGTCATAGCCCTGTGCCATCAGACGGGCCTCATCGAGCTTGGCCTGCGCGTCTGCGGGGCTCTCGGACTGTGCGGTGGACGGCTGGCCGGTCTCACCGGTCACCGGTGCGTTGGCATCGGAGTCCGGGGTGCTGGCCGGGGTTTCGCTCTCCGTGGTCATCTGGGACAAATCCGTTTCGGTGTCAGGCTGCGGCGTGGCTGTCTCAGTGATCGAACCGGTATGGCTCGAACCGTTCAGGAGACTGCCGAGCGAGCGCCCGTTCTTTTTCAGTGTGACATCGACGACGAGCAGGATTGCGGTTGCGGCGATGAGAAGCAGCACAACAAAAAAGACAATCCGTGAGATCAGTGCGCGCCGTCTGCGCTTTTTTCTGCGGATCCGCCGTTCCTCGGCAGCTTTGTCATAATCGTATTCTTCGTTAAATTCTTCACTCATATGTAACTCCCCTTTACCCTGAAATCGCTGTTAAAACTGCTTTTAGTCTAGCACAGGAGAGGAGAAACGGCAATGAAATTAATTATTAAGCTTTTGAGACAGAAATGTTAATGGACGGATCGTTTTGCTTCTTGAAAGGGTTGCTGCTTTGCGGTATCATAATACAATTAGATGATTTTAGGAGGTTGTGACGGTGAGTGAAGGGGAAACGAACAGAGCGCGGATGAGGAGAGAGGGGAGCAGAAGCTGGCTGCTGCTGGTTTTGGCTGCGCTTGTGCTGGCGCTGGGGGCTCCGGTGCAGGCGGCCGGCTTCTCGAAAAAGGCTCCGGCAGTTAAGGTGAAGCAAAACGGGACTTCGGTGACGCTCTCCTGGAGCAAGCGGAAGGATCTGACCGGCTATCAGGTGTACGGGACGAATGCATCGGGCGGCGGCCGAAAGCTGCTGAAGACGGTGAAGGGGACGAAGTGCACGCGGTCGGGGCTGTACGAGGGAAAGACGTACTATTACCGGGTGCGCGGCGTACAGAAGAAAAAAGGAAAGACAAAATATACCTCGTTTAGCAAGGTGATCAAGGTAAAGGTGCCGGTCGCCACACAGAAGTCGACCTTGAAAAAGTTTCTGCAGACGGCCCTGCAGCCGGTCGGATCGACGATGTACGTCTGGGGCGGCGGCTGGAACAAGGCGGACACCGGCGCTGGGACGGAGGCGCGGACGATTGGCGTCAGCCCGAAGTGGAAGCGTTTTTTTCAGAAGCAGACCGCGGGCTACGATTATCGGACGACAAAGTACCAGATCTCGAATGGGCTGGACTGTTCCGGATACGTGGGCTGGTGTGTCTACAATGTGCTCAACACGGAGAGCGGGAAGCCGGGCTACGTGATGCTTGCGCAGAAGATGGCGAAGAACTTTGCATCGCGCGGCTGGGGCAGCTACACAGCCAGGTCGAAGGTAAAAAATTACCGCGCCGGGGACATCATGAGCTCGGCGTGTTCTGACTGCGGTCACGTCTGGATCGTGGTCGGACAGTGTTCGGACGGCAGCGTGGTGCTGCTTCACGCGAGCCCGCCGGGTGTCCAGCTGGCAGGAACGCCGACGAAGAAGGGGAAGACGGACAGCGAGGCAGTTCGACTCGCACAGAAGTACATGAAAACCTATTACCCGGAGTGGTACCGGAAGTATCCGAACTGCGCGAAGGGGAGCTCCTACCTCAGCCACTATGCGAGGATGCGCTGGGACATCAGCGGCAAGAAGATCATGACAGATCCGGACGGCTACCGGAACATGAGCGCGAAGCAGATATTGAGGGATCTGTTTGGAGAGTGAGAGGAGCAGAGCAGACTTTCCAGGATCTGTCTGGCAGGGAATATGTTGTGGAGATGGTATGTCTGATGTCTCGCAAGAGCGATGAAGTACCGGCAGAGAACAAGTAAAAGCCTCTTGGATGCACGAGGACAATTCGCAGAAACCTTTCGGGATAAAGTTGCTTCATTTGAGGTCTTGCCGAAATCACCGGTATCTCGTTTCTTGACTCAGCTTGTGGCACGGAAAATTTCTTGACTTACACGGATAATCAAAGGATAGTAATGACTGAGCGTGGAAACGTTAAGTATAACCGACATTCAAACCGATATAATGATGGTTTAGATGTCGGTATAGAATGTAACAGCAAACGGAGGTAGCAATATGACCAGAGAAGAGATTCTTGCCGGTGAATCCAAGAATGTGGAATTCAAGGTGAGTAGGCCGGAGAAAAGTATAAAATATATGAAATCCGTTGTTGCCTTTGCCAATGGAAAAGGGGGGCGCATTGTTTTCGGTATTGACGATGATACCAGAGAGATTGTTGGTATTCCGGAGGAGAGCGTTTTCCGTGAGATGGATGCCATTACAAATGCAATTTCGGATAGCTGTGAGCCGGTTATTGTTCCAGATGTTTATCCACAGACGATTGGTGGGAAAACCATAATTATTGCTGAAATCAGTGCAGGAAAGCAGAAGCCTTACTACATTAAGCAGGATGGCATTACGGATGGCGTTTATATGCGTGTGTCAGGAACTTCCAGAAAAGCTGACAGGGCAATGACGCAGGAGATGTATTATGAGTCGGAGGGGCGCTCCTATGATACCGTTCTTCGTAAGGATTTGAACGTATCCGAGGAGGACATTGAGAAGCTCTGCTCTGACATGAAAGAGGTTGCTCTTGCCAATTGTAAAAACGCGGCACAGCGTCAGTCGGTAAAGAATGTAACAAAAAATATCCTGCTGAATTGGGGTATCTTAGCAGAGGATAAAGAGGGCGTTATTCATCCGACCAATGCATATATTTTCCTGACCGGACAAGATGCTTTCTTGTCAAAAATTCAATGTGGTATGTTTAAGGGAACGACTCGTGCAGTGTTTGTAGACAAGCGTGATTATGAAGGCCCACTGTGGCAGCAGGCTGAGGAGACATTTCAGTTTGTTTTGAGAAACATTCGTCTTGGAGCCAAAATTGAAGGCCTTTATCGTAAGGATATTTATGAGCTGCCGCCGGACAGTATTCGTGAGCTTATTATTAATGCTGTAATGAATTGCAGCTTTCTGCAATCGTCGCACATTCAGGTCGCTATTTACGATGATCGCCTTGAAATTACCTCACCGGGAGGATTGATGCCGGGAGTGACTATCGACAGGATGAAAGAAGGTTATTCTCAAATTAGAAACAGGGCGCTGGCTCATGCATTTTCCTATATGAATCTGATTGAAGGCTGGGGTACAGGTATTCCGAGATTGTTTCGGGAAATGAAGGAGTACGGACTTCCTGAACCGGAGTTTGTTGATATGGAGATTGCACTGCGGATAAATTTATACAGGAGTTTGAGTGACAGTAGAAATGGCACTAACCAAGAAACTAGCCAAGAAACTAACCAAGAAACTGACCAAGAAATGGTAAAGAGGCAGAGCTCTCGTGAAAAAATTATAAAAGAAATTAGTTTAAATCCTTTTATCACACAGGTAAAACTCGCAGAGAGAACAGGGTTGTCAAGGAGCGGAGTAAAATATGTTTTGAAACAACTGCAAAATGAAGGGTTTTTAGAAAGAGTAGGCTCCACCAAAAAAGGCCAATGGATAATAAAAAAATAAGAATATTTGTTGAAACACTATCAAAAGATTTAAGAATGACTTACCCAAGCAGAGAGGGATATTCTATTAGAAATCTTAATTATGTGAAGCAATTTGCACGCCGAATACCATCCGAAGAAATTTTGCATCAAGGTGGTGCAAAAATCAGTTGGCGGGCAATAAAACTGCTGATAGATAAGAGCGATAGTTTAGAAGAACATATGTGGTATATACAACAATGTTTGGGAAAAGGATGGTTTAGTACGGTGCTTTCACCGTAGTTTTGTGGGGATATGATTTAAATTTGTATTCATGTGGAAAGGATTTTAGATATGGACAAGAGAATTAGGGAAGTGGTCGAACAGTCGGATATGGTGCTCGTGGGAATCGGAGCGGAGTTTTCTGTGCAGCTGCCGGAATTTGAGGAAGTGCGAGTGGGAGAGGTTCTGCAGCAGTATCTTGCAAGTGAGTATTACGCGGGAGTGCCTGACACTCATCCGGTGCTGGAAGCGTACCGAGAACTGCGGGAGCTGATCGGGAAGCGGCCTTATTTTGTCGTCACGCTGAATACGGACGATCTGATCTACCGCTCCCCGTTTGCGGCGGAGCAGATCGTGGCTCCGTGTGGGAGCATGGGGAAGCTGCAGTGCGCAGAGCATATCGTGGACGCCAAAGAGATCCGGGAAAAGGTGCTTGAGGCGTGGAGGAGCGGTGAGGAGGCAGGTGACGTCCTGCAAAAGTATGCAGTCTGCCCGGTGTGCGGCGCACCGCTCAATTTCCACACGATCGGGACGGAGGGATATCTGGAGAGCGGATATCTGCCGCAGTGGGAGCGCTACAAGAAATGGCTGACCGGCACGCTGAACCGGAGGTTGTGTGTGCTGGAGCTGGGAGTCGGCTTCGAGTTCCCGCAGGTGATCCGGTGGCCGTTCGAGCGGACGGTATTTTACAATAAGAAGGCGACGCTGGTGCGCGTGCACAGCCGTTTCCCGCAGGTGGAGGCGGAGCTCTCCGAGAAAGCGGTTGCCGTGGCGGCGAATCCGGTGGACGCGGTGGTGGCGCAGGAAGGGTGATAGTGTCTTCCCATTTTTTTTTGCATGGCTGAACTAGAAGTTACGGTTCAACAGGACGCCATGCAAGCCACAGACCCGCTTGCTACGCAAGCTATCCGCCGCTTCGCGACTCCTGTCTGCGGCTGAATGGGCGTTCCGCCCATTCAAAAATGGGAATACAGCCCTTAGCAAGCGAGCTTGCACGGTCTGTCTTCCCATTTTTTTTGCATGGCTGAACTGTGATAACAAATTGTGCGAAAATAACGAAAAAATACTTGAAAATGACAGGCTGATTGTGTATAGTAGAAGCATATCAACTGGGGCAGATGGGAATGCAGTTGTCAAAATGCCATGCTCCTCAGCCAAAATCAGGATTTCGGAGGTATTTTTATGGAAAGCAGAGCGACGAAGATTCATTCCAAGGTAAATCAGAACGCGATCATCCGTGTCATTCCGGGACATTTTGCGACGACACATTCTCACATCAATCGTTATGTCGACATGACGATCATGAAATCCAGAAAGAGCGAGGCTGAGGCGGCGGCTTCCGTCCTCGCGAGAAAGTACAGCACCAGCACCTACATTGACACGATTATCTGTATGGACGGCTGCGAGGTGATCGGCGCGTATCTCGCCGACGAGCTGACCAAGTCCGGGATCATGTCGCTGAACCAGCACCAGACGATGTACGTCGTCTCCCCGGAGATGAATCCGGGCGGACAGCTGATCTTCCGCGATAATATGCAGATGATGATCACCGGGAAGCACTGTCTGCTGCTCCTCGCATCCGCGACGACGGGGCGCACGATCGCGCGTGCACTGGAGTGTATCCAGTATTACGGAGGCAATGTGGTGGGAATCTCGGCGATCTTCAGCGCAAGCGAGCAGGTCTGCGGCAGAGAGATCAACTACATATTTGGGAAGGATGACATCGCGGATTACAAGACCTACGAGGCAGATAAGTGCCCGATGTGCGCCAAGAAGGAGCGCATCGACGCGATTGTGAACAGCTACGGATATTCGAAGCTGTAAGGAACGCAAAGAAACAGACCTTGCGGGGTCCGGTGTAATTTCTCTGTCTTGATCAGAGAGCAGGGGCTGCGCGAACAGTAACGCGCAGTTCGTCCTGCTCTCTGTTTTTGTCCCTTTTTCCTTGCTTTTGGCCCCCGGCTGGGGTAAAATGGTGATACTATACAACATGCGATGAGGCAGGAAAGTGAGGGATTTTTATGGCAGAGAAGAGAATGATGCAGGGCGCTGTGCTGCCGGGCAACAGCACGGTGGAGCTGAAGGGATTTGAGATCCCGGTTCCGGGGCACGGACAGGTCCTGATTCAGACGAAGGCGACCACGATCTGCGGAAGTGACATCCGCTGTATTTACCGGGAGCATACCGGGAAGGGGCCGGAGGGCTATATCCCGGGGACCGTTGCCGGACATGAGCCGTGCGGCGTGATCGTGGAGGAGGGCGAGGGCCTGCGGCGCTTCAAGAAGGGCGACCGGGTCATCGTCTACCACATCTCCGGCTGCGGCGTGTGCAACGACTGCAGACGCGGCTACTATATCTCCTGTAAGAGCAAGTTCCGCCAGGCATACGGCTGGCAGAGAAACGGCGGGATGGCGCCGTATATTTTGGCGGAGGAGAAGGATCTGATCGCACTTCCGGACGAGCTGACGTACAAGGACGGCGCGCAGGTGGCGTGCGGGTTCGGCACGGTCTACGAGGCGATTGAGAAGATCGGTGTGAGCGGAAACGACGCGGTGCTGGTGACGGGGCTCGGGCCTGTGGGGCTGGCTGCGCTGATGCTGGCGAAAGCGATGGGCGCGAACCACCTGATCGGCGTGGAGATGAACGAGTACCGCATCAACCTGGCGAAGAGCCTCGGACTGGTGGACGAGGTGTTCAAGCCGGGCGACGATGCGCTGGAGCAGATTCTGGCTGTGACCGGAGGACACGGCGTGGAGCGCGCGATCGACGCGTCGGCGAGCGACGGCGGCAGACAGCTGGCGATCCGCGCGACCAGAGAGTGGGGCAAGATCGCGTTTGTCGGGGAAGGCGGAAGCTGCACCTTCCAGCCCAGCCCGGACATCATTCACGGACAGAAGACGATCTACGGCTCGTGGGTGACGTCTCTGTGGCGGATGGAGGAGCTCGTGGAGCGTCTGGTGCGCTGGGGGATTCACCCGGAGACGCTGATCACGCACGAGTTCCCGCTCGAGAAGGCCGATGAGGCGTATCGTCTGATGGCCGGCGGGCAGTGCGGCAAGGTGGCCGTGGTCTTTAACGACTGAGTGCTGTAGAGATTCTTTTTGTTGCCAGTCTGCCTTCTTTATGGTAAACTCTGCTTGTATGAGAGGTAGAGTGTGAGGAGGCAGAAGGAAATGATTGCGATCGTTGATTATGATGCCGGGAATCTGCGCAGCGTGGAGAAAGCGCTGGAATATCTCGGCGAGAAGCCGCTTGTCACAAGAGACAGACAGATGATTCTTTCTGCAGACCATGTGATTTTGCCGGGGGTCGGAGCGTTCGGGGATGCGATGGAGAAGCTGCGCCAGTATGAGCTGGTCGGAGTGCTCCGGGAAGCAGCCGGGCGAGGCATACCGCTGTTCGGCATTTGCCTTGGTCTGCAGCTTTTATTTGAGGAGAGCGAGGAGTCGCCGGGCGTGGAGGGCCTTGGAATCTGCCGGGGCAGGATTTGGCGCATCCCGGATGACAGAGGGAGGAAAGTTCCGCACATGGGGTGGAATTCGCTGGCGTACGGTGACGGAGGCCGGCAGGAGATTTCTGCGGAAAACGGAAACAGGGGAACTGTTTCTGCGGAGGAAGGAAACCGGCGGGAGGCATCTGCGGAGAACGGAAACCGGAAGGAGATTTCTGCGGAAGAACGAAACCGGCGGGAGGCGTGCGCGGCGGGAGCCATGCAGGGGAATACAAATGGGCGCCTGTTCCGGGGGATTCCGGAGCACTCGTATGTGTATTTCGTGCATTCCTATTACCTGAAGGCCGAGGATCCGGGGATCGTGACTGCGTCGACCGAGTACGTGACGCACATTCACGCGTCGATCGAGCAGGGAAATGTGTTTGCGTGCCAGTTTCACCCGGAGAAGAGCGGGGAGACGGGGCTTGCGATTCTGAAGAATTTTATTTCTGTGAAGTGACGCTTGAGGATGCGATAGGAGGAGTTTATGTTTACAAAAAGAATCATTCCGTGTCTCGATGTCCATAACGGGCGTGTCGTGAAGGGCGTCAATTTTGTGAATCTGCGGGATGCCGGGGATCCGGTCGAGATCGCCGCGGCGTACGACCGGGCCGGGGCGGACGAGCTGGTCTTTCTGGATATCACGGCCTCCTCGGACGCGCGGGATACGGTGGTCGATATGGTGCGCCGTGTGGCGGAGACGGTCTTCATCCCGTTCACGGTAGGAGGCGGGATCCGGACGGTCGAGGATTTCCGGCGGCTGCTGCGGGAGGGCGCGGACAAGATCTCTGTGAACTCGGCGGCGATTCAGAATCCGTCCCTGATCCGCGAGGCGGCGGAGAAGTTCGGGCGGCAGTGTGTCGTCGTCGCGATCGACGCGAAGCGCCGTGCGGACGGCTCCGGCTGGAATATCTACAAGAACGGTGGGCGCGTCGACATGGGAATCGACGCCGTCGAGTGGGCGATGGAGGCGGACCGCCTCGGTGCGGGGGAGATCCTGCTGACGAGCATGGACTGCGACGGCACGAAGGCGGGCTACGACCTCGAGCTGACGCGGACGATCGCTGAGCACGTGTCCGTCCCGGTCATCGCGTCGGGCGGAGCCGGCACGAAGGAGCACTTTTACGAGGCGCTGACCGAGGGCAAGGCGGACGCAGCGCTGGCCGCGTCGCTGTTCCACTACAAGGAGCTGGAGATCCGCGACGTGAAGGGATACCTGAGGGAGCGCGGCGTGTCGGTGCGGCTGTGAGATGACTTGTACAATAGATTTGAAGACGAAAAAGATACAGAAGAAAGGATGAGAAGGATGCCCCCGATTTCAAATGACTGGCTGGTTCCGCTGAAGCCGGAATTTGCAAAGCCATACTATGCAAAGCTTTACAGGACAATCAATGAGGAATACCGTACGAGAGTGATCTATCCGCCCGCGGACGATATCTTCAACGCGTTTGCCTTTACGCCGCTCGCGAAGGTCCGGGTCGTGATTCTCGGGCAGGATCCGTACCATGAGCCGGGGCAGGCGCACGGCCTGTGCTTCTCCGTGAAGCCGGACGTCGCGATTCCGCCGTCTCTGGTGAACATCTACCAGGAGCTGCACGAGGACTGCGGCTGCTATATCCCGAACAACGGCTGCCTGACCAAGTGGGCGGACCAGGGCGTGATGCTTCTGAACACCGTGCTGACGGTGCGCGCACACCAGGCGAACTCGCACAAAGGCATCGGCTGGGAGGAGTTTACCGACGCGGCGATCCGCATCCTGAACGACCTCGACCGCCCGCTCGTCTTTATCCTCTGGGGCCGTCCCGCGCAGATGAAAAAGGCGATGCTGACGAATCCGAACCACCTGATTCTCGAGAGCCCGCATCCGAGCCCGCTCTCTGCCTACCGGGGCTTCTTCGGGAGCCGCCCGTTCAGCCGCGCCAACAAGTTCCTGAAGGAGCACGGACTCGAGCCGATCGACTGGCAGATTGAGAACGTGTAAATTAGAAGAGCTTCGTCAGGGGGCGTCTGGATTGCTCCACCTGAAATGAGGGTGTTGCAGAATTGCTGACAGCTATAAGGACTGGTATAGGAACCATCGCTCCAATACCAGTCCTCGTAGATTTGCCGCATTTTGCGACGCCTTTTATTTGTATTTTCTGCTTTCCGATTTCTTTTGCCTGCTGATCTTTGCAAGGCTCTTATGCCGCTGCTGTTTTTGCCGCAGGAAGGCGGCCTTGTCATCCGAGTAGGCTGCTTCGGTTTTCAGGCTGAGGTAGCTCTCCCAGCGCGCGCGGGATAAGGTGCCGTCCGCGAGGGCCTCCTTGATCGCACAGCCCGGTTCCGTCTGATGTCTGCAATCGCTGAATCGGCATTTCCCCAGAAATTGTTCCACATCGGCAAATGCCTCGCCCAATCCGCCGGAGACATCCCACATACCCAGTTCGCGCATGCCGGGTGTGTCAATGATCATTGCGCCGTTTTTGAGCATAATCAGCTGCCGGTGGGTTGTGGTATGCCGCCCTTTGCTGTCAGTTTCGCGGATTCCGCTGACGGTCATGACGGCTTCGCCTGCGAGTGCATTCACAAGACTCGATTTGCCGATTCCGGATGAGCCGAGGAACACGATTGTCTTCCCGGGGGCCATGTAGTCCGCCAGCGCCTCCAGACCTGCCCCGGTCTTTGCGCTTACAGCATGCACGGGCACATCCGCCGCGAACCGTTCTGCCATTCGGAGATACGGCTCACACTCATCCACGAGGTCTGCTTTCGTCAATACGACAACCGGAACAGCGCCTGACTGCCAGGCCAGAGTCAGATACCGCTCCAGCCGTTTTGTGTTGAAATTCTGATTCAATGACTGCATGATAAAGACATAGTCAAAATTTGCTGCAACGGCCTGCTCGCCCCGGCCCGGTGTCGGATCCCTGCGGGAGAAGAAGGTCCTTCGGGGCAATGTTCTGATAATCTGACTGTCACCGCTTGGAATGTAGTTGATCAGGACAAAATCTCCGGTCGTCGGGAACGCTTCAAGGCCGCCAAAATATTCTTTTGTTTTCAGCCGTCCGTAGGTCTCTCCGTACGCGCAGACCAGCGCATAGCGCTCTTTATGGACAGCGGTGATTCTTGCCGGGATACCTTGCGTATCCTCCGTCGTCATGTTTGACGTAAATCCATACTTTCTCAAATCCAATTCTGCAATCCTCCATACTCATGTTTGTTGTTCTGGTGATTTGAAATACGCTCATACAAAACATCTCCTTTCTAAGAATCAGCGCCTGAAAATGGGCGCAAGAATGCCGCAGAAAGCAACCCTTGTCGGTGGTACTTCCTGCGGCTGATTATAGGTATAAAAATAACACACCTCTGGAGTGTGCTACAACCGGACGTTATAGGATTCACGAAAGGCTACTTAAAAACGGCACAACAAAAAAGCGGTCACACGCCCTGGCAAATGTTTGTGCCACATATTCAGTTTTACGTCTCAATTACCTCGTAAATAACCGTCATATGAAATTCCTCCTTTCGAGATCTGCCGAAGCATGTCTCCATGAGTATAGCATGCGCGGGGATAAAATGCAATCATTCTGTGATCATTTATGCGGTTAAAAGTGGGAAACGGAAATTCAGGCGAATAAAAGCCCGGGATCATGTGGCAGACAAAAACCACATGATTCCGGGTTTTCTATTTTCACAGCTCTTTCTTCATATTCTTCACTGCCGTCGAGAGCATCAGCTTGATCCGGTTGAGCTGGTTGACTTCGCTCGCGCCGGGGTCGTAGTCGATCGCGACGATGTTCGAGGCCGGGTACTGGCGGCGCAGCTCCTTGATGACGCCCTTGCCGACGACGTGGTTCGGCAGGCAGGCGAACGGCTGCGTGCAGACGATGTTGTTGACGCCGGAGTGGATCAACTCGAGCATTTCTCCCGTCAGGAACCAGCCCTCGCCGGTCTGATTGCCGCACGAGACGATGTCGGTCGCCATTTTGGCGAGATCTTCGATGTGCGCCGGCGGGTCAAAATGTACGCTCTCCGAGAGCGCTTCTGCCGCGGCGCCGCGCAGCTTCTCGAGAAATGCGACGCCGAAGTTCGCGATCGTCGCGGAGCTCTTTTTCGTGCCGAGATACTCGGACTTAAAGTTCTGGTTGTAGAAGCAGTAGAGCAGGAAATCCATCAGGTCCGGCACCACAGCCTGCGCGCCCTCGGACTCCAGCAGGTCGACCAGATAGTTGTTTGCCGCCGGGAGGAACTTCACGAGGATCTCGCCGACGATTCCGACCTTCGGCTTCTTCTCGTCCGTGATCGGGAGCGTGTCGAAATCGTGCACGATCTCGCGGCACAGCTTCTTGAACTCCCGGTAGGACGGTCTGCCCGAGACGAATTTGCAGCAGCGCTGCTCCCACTTGCGGTGCAGCTCATTTGCGGAGCCCGGCACTTTTTCATAGGGGCGCATCCGGTAGAGGCACCGCATGAAGAGATCGCCGAAGACGACTGCAAACATGGCCCGCTTCACGAGATAGTAGCTGATCGAAAAGCCCGGGTTTTTCTCCAGGCCGCTCAGGTTGATCGAGATTACCGGAATCTGCTCCATTCCGGCCTTTTTCAGCGCCCGGCGGATGAAGCCCACGTAGTTCGACGCGCGGCAGCCGCCTCCGGTCTGCGACATCAGGACAGCCGTGTGGCTCAGGTCGTACTTGCCGGAGAGCAGTGCGTCCATGACCTGCCCGACGACCATCAGGGACGGGTAGCAGGCGTCGTTGTTGACGTATTTCAGGCCGACGTCGACGGCCTTTTTGTTGTCGTTCGGCAGCACGACGAGGCGGTAGTCCGACGCATTGAAGGCCGATTCCAGCATTTTGAAATGGATCGGCGACATCTGCGGACAGAGGATCGTGTATGTCCTGCGCATCTCCTTTGTGAAGACGACGCGCGGCGTGCTGGCCGGGACGATCTCGCGCTCCTTCTTTGTGCGCTCCTTGCGGACGCGGATTGCGGAGATCAGGGAGCGGACGCGGATCCTTGCGGCCCCCAGATTGTTGACCTCGTCAATTTTCAGGCAAGTGTAGATCTTGTCGGAATTGGAGAGGATGTCGTTGACCTGGTCGGTCGTGACGGCGTCGAGGCCGCAGCCGAACGAGTTCAGCTGGATCAGGTCGAGGTCCTCGCGGGTCTTGACAAAGTTCGCCGCCGCGTACAGGCGGCTGTGGTACATCCACTGGTCCAGGACGATCAGCGGTCGCTCGACCGGATTCAGGTTCGAGACAGAGTCCTCGGTCAGCACCGCGAGGCCGTAGGAATTGATCAGCTCCGGGATGCCGTGGTTGATCTCCGAGTCGATGTGGTACGGGCGGCCTGCGAGCACGATGCCGTGGCGGCCGGTCTCCTCGAGATATCGAAGCGTCTCCTGTCCCTTGTCGTACATGGCCTGGCGCGTGCGCGCGAGCTCCTCCCAGCCGGCCTTTGCAGCGGCCGCAAGCTCGTCGGCAGGAAGATCCGGGAACGCTTTTTTCAGGCCGTTTGTCACCGTGTCGAGATTGGTAAAGGCGATGAACGGATTCTCGAACCGCACCTGCTCTGTGCGCAGGGCCTCGACGTTGTTCTTGATATTCTCCGCGTAGGAGGTGACGATCGGGCAGTTGTAGTGGTTGCCCGCGTCGCCGAACTCGGTGCGCTCGTACGGGATGCACGGGTAGAAAATGTACTTGATCCCTTTTTTGATCAGCCACTCTACGTGTCCGTGGGCGAGCTTCGCCGGGTAGCACTCGGACTCACTCGGGATCGACTCGATGCCGAGCTCGTAGATCCGGCGCGTGGACGGCGGCGAGAGGATGACGCGGTACTTGAGCGCGGTGAAGAACTTGAACCAGAACGGGTAGTTCTCGTACATGTTCAGGACGCGCGGGATGCCGACGATGCCGCGCTCCGCCTCGTCCTCGGGCAGAGGCTCGTAGGAGAAGAGCAGCTTGTTTTTATACTCAAAGAGGTTCGGCACGTGATCCTTGTTGCGCTCTTTGCCGATGCCGCGCTCGCAGCGGTTGCCGCTGATGAACTGGCGGCCGCCGGAGAAGCGGTTGATCGTCAGGCGGCACTGGTTCGTGCAGCCCTTGCACTTTGCCATCGACGTCGTGAACGTCAGCGCGTTGATGCGGTCAATCGAGAGCATGGTGGTCTCAGCACCCTCTCTGAAGCGCTCGCGCGCGACGAGTGCCGCCCCGAAAGCGCCCATGATTCCGGCGATGTCCGGGCGGATTGCCTCACAGGAGGCGATGCGCTCGAAGCTGCGCAGCACGGCATCGTTGTAGAAGGTGCCGCCCTGCACGACGATATGGCGGCCCAGCTGTGTCGCGTCGCTCACCTTGATGACCTTGTAGAGTGCATTTTTGATGACGGAGTAGGCGAGGCCGGCCGAGATGTCGGAGACCTCCGCACCCTCCTTCTGGGCCTGTTTTACCTTTGAGTTCATGAACACGGTGCAGCGTGTGCCCAGATCGATCGGATGCTTTGCGAACAGGGCCGCTTTCGCGAAATTCTGCACTGAGTAGTTCAGGGAGTTCGCGAAGGTCTCGATGAACGAGCCGCAGCCGGAGGAGCAGGCCTCGTTGAGCTGGACGCTGTCGACCGTGCCGTTTTTGATTTTGATGCACTTCATGTCCTGGCCGCCGATGTCGAGGATGCAGTCGACCTCCGGGTCGAAGAAGGACGCGGCGTAATAGTGGGAGACCGTCTCGACCTCCCCCTCGTCGAGCATCAGCGCCGACTTGATCAGCGCCTCGCCGTAGCCGGTCGAGCAGGACCAGGCGATCCGCGCCGTGTCCGGGAGCTTGCTGTAGAGATCCTGCACGGCATGGATCGCGGTGCGCAGCGGGCTTCCGTTGTTGTTGCTGTAAAACGAGTAGAGCAGCGAGCCGTCCTCGCCGACGAGCGCCGCCTTTGTCGTGGTCGAGCCGGCGTCGATGCCGAGGAAGCAGTTGCCCTTGTAGGTGCCGAGCGGGGCCGTGTGCACGCGATGGCCGCTCTGCCGCTGGAGGAACAGGTCGTAGTCCTCCTGGGAGCGGAACAGAGGCTCCATGCGCGCGACCTCAAATTCGAGGTGGATCGTCTGCGAGAGCTTCTGCTTGAGCGACTCGAGCGACGTGGAGATGTCCATCTTCGCGTTCAGCGCGGAGCCGATCGCCGCGAACAGGTGGGAGTTCTCCGGGACGATCGCATGCGCGTCGTCGAGCTTCAGGGTGCGGATGAACGCAGCGCGAAGCTCGGAGAGAAAGTGCAGCGGGCCGCCCAGGAAGGCGACATGGCCGCGGATTGGCTTGCCGCAGGCGAGGCCGGAGATCGTCTGGTTGACGACGGCCTGAAAAATGGATGCCGAGAGGTCCTCCTTGGTCGCACCCTCGTTGATCAGGGGCTGGATGTCGGACTTTGCGAACACGCCGCAGCGCGCGGCGATCGAGTAGAGAGACTGATAATTTTTCGCGTAGTCATTGAGGCCTGTCGCATCGGTCTGCAGCAGGGATGCCATCTGGTCGATAAAGGAGCCGGTGCCTCCGGCGCAGATCCCGTTCATCCGCTGCTCGACGTTGCCGCCCTCGAAGTAGATGATCTTTGCGTCCTCGCCGCCGAGCTCGATGGCGACGTCCGTCTGCGGGACAAAGTGCTCGAGGGAGGATGCCACGGCGATGACCTCCTGCACGAACGGAATCTCAAGATGGTTCGCCAGGGTCAGCCCGCCGGAGCCCGTGATGACAGGAGCTACCTGCAGGTCGCCGAGCTTCCCCTGTGCCTCCTCGATCAGTGCGAAGAGGGTCTCCTGAATGTTCGCGTAGTGGCGGCGGTAGTCGGAGAAGAGCAGCTCGTGTTCGGGACTCAGAAGAGCGATCTTGACGGTGGTCGAACCGATATCAATGCCTAATGTATGTAATGTAGCTGTCATAAAAGTATTGCAGGAAAACCTGCGCCTCCTTTTCTAAAAACAGAACGTGGTTGACTCGAAAAATGCGGGGCATTTTTCTCGTTGAATACCTCGCGTGGCGAGGCGTTCACATTATACGACATTTTTTTTAAAAGATCAAATCCGGGAGTCACAAATTTTGAGATAAGTATTGGTAAATATATGCAGGACAGGGACGGGGGTTTCCTGGAAGGGGAGGGATGGGAGAAAGTTTCCTTTATATATAGAAAGAAAAAAAGTGCGCGGGGAGGGAAGTGAAAAACGAATGGGGGATTTGGGGGATAGAATTCGGACAATTTTGGGGAGAGAGAGGGGATTTGTTAAAGTTTTGTGAAATCGGGATTTTGCGGGGGAGAGATTCTGACATGGCAGTTGAGGCCTGGCGGACGAGAAGCTCACAGGGCCGCGCGGAAGCTCCGAATCGCTCGTCTACAAGTTCTAGGGCCTTGGAATACCTGCGCAGCTGCCGCGGGCAACTCGAAACAGGTGCCGGATGCACCTGTTTCTCAGACAGTGCCCGCTAAATATCCTGCTGGAACGCAGGATATTTACAGCTGCTCCGGTATTCCAAGGCCTAAGAACTTGTAAAGACTCGCTATAGTCACTTCCACGCGGCCCTGTGAGCTTCTCTGGGGGTGGCGGGCCAAGGAGGAGCGTGGATGGGGGTATTGCTGTTTAGGGGTGGCTGTAGGAAATAGCAGGTTTCTCAGATGAGAAGATGGCAGGAATCGGTTGCATTTTTAGGGCAGGCATACTATGATAGAGAGGTCGAAGCGAAGCCTGGGCAGGTTGCGTGGAAGGGATGTGCCGAGAGCGTGAGCAGGAGGCGCAGGCTGGAAGCGTTGCAGGAAGGACTATGCGGTCAAATACGTGTCAGGCTTCGCAGGAGAGATACGGGCGGCGGGAGATCAGACAAGCCGGGACGCGGAGAAATGTTGTCGCAGCACAGTGGCATGCTGATGTAGCGTGGAAATATGCTGACGAGCACAGTGATACGTTGTCGCAGCCGGTGGGAGCTGAGGAGAAAATGGCGGCCGTCCAGAGGAGGAAGCATATGGCGACATATCGGGTATTGAAAACGGAAGGGCGCGCGAAGCGCGCGGAGTTTACGACGGTGCACGGCACGGTGCAGACGCCGGTCTTCATGAATGTGGGAACGGTGGCGGCGATCAAGGGGGCAGTTGCGACGACGGATCTGAAGGAGATCGGCACGCAGATTGAGCTGTCCAATACGTACCATCTGCATGTGCGTCCGGGCGACGAGGTCGTGAAGAAGCTGGGAGGGCTGCACCGGTTTATGAACTGGGACCGGCCGATTCTGACGGATTCCGGCGGATTCCAGGTGTTTTCGCTTGCGAGTCTGCGGAAGATCAGGGAGGAGGGCGTGACCTTCCAGTCGCATATTGACGGGCGGAAGATTTTTATGGGGCCGGAGCAGAGTATGCAGATCCAGTCGAACCTCGGGTCGACGATCGCGATGGCGTTTGACGAGTGCCCGTCGAGCGTGGCGGAGCGCGAGTATGTGCAGAAGTCCGTGGAGCGCACGACGCGGTGGCTGGCCAGATGCAAGGCGGAGATGGCGAGGCTGAACGGTCTGGAGGATACGATCAATCCGCAGCAGCTGTTGTTCGGCATCAACCAGGGGGCGATCTACGACGATATCCGCATCGAGCACGCGAAGCAGATCACGGAGCTGGAGCTGGACGGGTATGCCATCGGAGGACTCGCGGTCGGGGAGACACATGAGCAGATGTACCACATCCTCGACGAGGTCGTGCCGTATCTGCCAAAGGAGAAGCCGGTCTATCTGATGGGCGTAGGCACGCCGCTGAACATCCTGGAGGCGGTGGACCGCGGTGTCGATTTCTTCGACTGTGTCTACCCGTCGCGGAACGGCCGCCACGGACACGTCTACACGGCGGACGGCAAGCTCAATCTGTTCAACGCAAAGTACGAGTTGGACGACCGCCCGATCGAGGAGGGCTGCCAGTGCCCGGCGTGCCGCAGCTACAGCAGGGCTTACATCCGCCATCTGCTGAAAGCGAAGGAGATGCTCGGCATGCGGCTGTGCGTCCTGCACAACCTGTATTTCTACAATCACCTGATGGCCGAGATCCGGGATGCGATCGACGCCGGGACGTATCAGGCGTTCAAAAAGGCGAAGATTGAGCGGTATACGCAGGAAAATTGAGACAGGACTGTAACGAAAAATGAAAAAACACTTGCTGAATACCAATTCTTTGTGTATGATAGTAAGGATAGCTGCCGCCTGGCTCCGAAGGAGTGCGTGCGGCGAAGGAATAGCGGGGAGCGCAGAGAGCAAGAGAACACCCGCAAAATAAAGGAGGAACTGGAATGGTAAACCTGATGACTGAGGCGGCAACTGCATCGGCAGGAGGCGGAATCGCACTGATGCTCGTCTATATCGTGATTATCGGCGGTGCGATGTACCTGTTCGCGATCCGTCCGCAGAAGAAGGAGCAGAAGAGAATGCAGGCGATGCTGTCTGCTCTGGAGATCGGCGACACGATCGTGACGACGAGCGGCTTTTACGGTGTGGTGATTGATATCACGGACGAGGACTGTATCGTCGAGTTCGGCAGCAACAAGAACTGCCGCATCCCGATGAAGAAGACGGCGATCTCAGAGGTGGAGAAGCCCGGAGAGGCGTAACTAAGGGAGAAAGAGACTGGCGCGGGAGGCCGGCGGCAGGATGGACTGCCGGTTTCCGATTATGCGGCCAGTTTCTTTGATTATGCGTTTACCGCGTGAATGTGGGAAAATGTGAGTTATGACAAACAATAAGTGACGAAGGAGCCGATGGAAATGGAAACTTTACTTATGGTTGTTGTGACTTTTTTTGCCGGAATGGGCGCAGGTCTCGGCACGGGGTTTGCCGGGATGAGCGCGGCGGCCGTTATCACCCCGATGCTTGTGACCTTTCTGGGCATGGAGCCGTACCTGGCGGTCGGGATCGCGCTGTCCTCGGATGTGCTGGCGAGCGCGGTGTCCGCGTACACATACGGAAAAAATAAGAACCTCGACATCCGCAACGGGCTGATCATGATGTGCTCCGTGCTGGTGTTTACGGTGGTCGGCAGCTATATCTCGAGCCTGGTGCCGCCGGCTGCGATGGGGAATTTTTCGGTGTTTATGACGTTCCTGCTCGGAATCAAATTTATCGTGCGTCCGGTCATGACGACCAAGGAGGCGATGCAGGGCGTCTCTGCAAAGAAGCGCGCGGTGCAGTCCGTGGTCTGCGGCGTTCTGATCGGATTTATCTGCGGCTTCATCGGCGCAGGCGGCGGCATGATGATGCTCCTGATCCTGACGTCCGTGCTCGGCTATGAGCTGAAGACCGCGGTCGGGACGAGCGTGTTCATCATGACTTTTACGGCGCTGACCGGGGCCGTGTCCCACTTCGCGATCGGCGGCATGCCGGACTGGACCGTGTGGGCGCTGTGCGTAATATTCACGTTCCTCTGGGCAAGGATCGCGGCAGTGTTTGCGAATAAGGCGGAGCCAAAGACCTTAAACCGCGCGACAGGCATTGTGCTCGTGGTGCTCGGCGCGGTCGTGATGGGATTTTCGTTTCTGGCGTAACAAGATTTTTTCTCAATCTGAAAAATTTATCTCGTAAATCTGGAAAAGGTGTGATAGAATAAGGACAGCCGGTGCGAGGATATGCATCGCACCGTGAATCTTGTCATTAGCACTAAAGGAGGAATTAATTATGGCATTAGTAACAACTACCGAGATGTTCAAAAAGGCATACGAAGGCGGTTATGCAATCGGAGCATTCAACGTAAACAACATGGAGATCGTTCAGGCGATCACTGAGGCAGCCGGCGAGCTGAATTCCCCGGTTATCCTTCAGGTATCCGCAGGTGCGAGAAAGTATGCGAACCATACCTACCTGGTAAAGCTGGTAGAGGCTGCTCTGATTGAGAACCCGAATATCCCGATCGCTCTGCATCTGGATCACGGCGCAGACTTCGAGATCTGCAAGTCCTGCATCGACGGTGGCTTCACCTCTGTCATGATCGACGGCTCCAAGTATTCCTTCCAGGAGAACATCGAGCTGACCAAGAAGGTTGTTGAGTACGCACACGCACACGGCGTAGTGGTAGAGGCTGAGCTTGGCAAGCTGGCAGGCATCGAGGATGATGTAAAGGTATCCGCTGAGGATTCTTCCTATACACAGCCGGATGAGGTAGAGGAGTTCGTCACAAAGACGGGCGTTGACTCTCTGGCGATCGCGATCGGCACGAGCCACGGCGCATACAAGTTCAAGCCGGGCACAAAGCCGCAGCTTCGCTTCGATATCCTTCATGAGATCGAGCAGAGAATCCCGGGCTTCCCGATCGTTCTTCACGGCGCATCTTCCGTACCGCAGGAGTACGTAAAGATCATCAACGAGAACGGCGGCAAGCTGAAGGATGCAATCGGCGTTCCGGAGGATCAGCTCCGCGAGGCAGCAAGATCCGCAGTCTGCAAGATCAACATCGACTCCGACCTTCGTCTTGGCTTGACCGCAGGCGTACTGCAGACACTGCACGGCGATCCGTCTATCTTCGATCCGCGTGAGTATCTGAAGGTTGGCCGCGCGAATGTAAAGGCTGTTGTAGCTCACAAGATCAAGGATGTACTTGGCAGCGAGAACAAGGCCTGAGTATTAACTTTGCACGCTTCGAATTTTTCGACATTACACTATTCGGGAGAGCCGCCATCCGCAGGGATGGCGGTTTTTCTCTGTTAAAAAATTGTTACGGTTCAGTCGGGACGCCATGCAAGCCGCAGGTCTATCCGCCGCGCGGGTAGCGGCACGCGCACCTTACGGTGCACTTGCCAGGTCGGAGTCGCCATTTAAAATCGCTTCGCGATGGGCGACTCCTCGCGGCTCCTGTCTGTGGCTGAACTGTGACTAAAAAAATACCTTGCGCGCTTCGCGCAACCGCGCTAAAATAGAGAAGCGTAAAAACGCTATGTCACAGGAGGATACGTGATGATTGATACCTTACTGACACTCGACGGCAATCTTCTGCTCTGGATCCAGGAATATCTGAGGGCGGACTGGCTGACGCCCGTGATGACGTTTATCACACGGCTCGGCAGCCTCGGCTTCATCTGGATTCTGCTCTGCCTTGTGCTGCTCTGCTTCAGGAGGACGCGCTGGGCGGGGATTGCGGGCCTGCTCGGACTGGTCTTTTCCCTGGGCTTCAACAATTTTTTCCTGAAGCGGGTGATTGCGAGGACCAGGCCGTATGAGGTCGTGGAGGGGCTGATTCTGCTGACGAAAAAGGCCACAGATTTTTCCTTCCCGTCAGGGCATGCCGGGAGCTCTTTTGCCGCGGCGACGGCGATCTGCATGACGCAGAAGGGGAGCAGGGCGCGGTGGCTGACGCTGCTCTTTGCGGCGCTCATGGGATTTTCGCGGCTCTACATCGGCATCCATTATCCGACAGACGTAATCTGCGGGGCTTTGACCGGAGCGCTCTGCGGCGCGGCATCGCACTATCTGGTGAACCAGGTGCGGGTCCGGATCGAGAGGGCATAGGAAAGAAGTTCTAATTTATCAGGCGAAAGGTGGTGGTTTTTGTGAAGAAACGAAGTCATACGCACAGTACGACGGATGTTCCTGGGCCTTGGCCCTCCATGAAAACCATTTACCCGAAACTGCGGTAGCCATTGTTACAGTTCACGGGGGTACTGTCTCGCGAGGTGTTTTCGTGCAGAATGCACGAAAATCCCGAGGGTAGCAGCGCCAAAATGCGTTGAAAACGCATTTTGTGTGCATCGCGAAGCGTGTTACTGGGCGCGGCCAGTATGGCCGTGAACAGTAACTAGCCATTTGGAATGCTGCCCGACGGGGCAGGGCCTGACGGCTGCGACAGCAGTAGAACAGGAGGCCTGATATGTTAGATATTGAGAAAATGCAGGAGTACATTGAACACGGCCAGTATGCGAAGATCCGCGGCGAGATCGCGGAGCTGAATGAAGCCGACATCGCGGATCTGATGGAGAGTCTGGAGCTGACTCCCGCGGAGCTGATCAAGCTGTTTCGGATGCTCCCGAAGGCGATCGCGGCGGATGTCTTCTCCTTCCTGCCGACCGACGTGGAGCAGACGATCATCACATCGCTGACGGACCGCGAGGCTGCGAACATCATTGAGAACCTGTTTGCGGACGATGCGGCGGATCTGATGGAGGAGATGCCTGCGAATGTGGTGAAGCGGCTGCTGGCGCAGACGACGCCGGAGACGCGGCGCGACATCAACCATCTGCTGCGCTATCCGGAGGATTCCGCGGGAAGCATCATGACGGTCGAGTTTGTCGACCTGAAGGAGAACCAGACGGTGTCCGAGGCGATTGAGCGGATCCGGAGGATCGGTCTCGACAAGGAGACGATCAACACCTGCTATGTGACGGATCAGTACCGGAAGATCCGGGGCACGATCTCGCTGCGCATGCTGCTTCTGAGCGCGGCGGCTGACCGGATCGGGGATCTGATGGAGGAAAATGTCATCACGATCAACACGCTGATGGACCAGGAGGAGGTCGCGCACCAGTTCCAGAAATACGACTTTGACGCGATGCCGGTGGTCGACAGCGAGAATCGCCTGGTCGGGATCATCACGGTCGATGACGTCATGGATATCATCGAGGAGGAGGCGACCGAGGATATTGAGAAGATGGCCGCTATCATGCCGACCGACAAGCCGTACATGAAGACGTCCGTCTTCGAGACGTGGAAAAAGCGCATCCCGTGGCTGCTGCTTCTGATGGTGTCGGCGACGTTCACGGGCGGGATTATCACGCGGTATGAGACGGCGCTCGCGTCGTACGCGGTGCTCACCGCATACATTCCGATGTTCATGGACACCGGCGGAAATGCGGGCGGCCAGTCGTCCGTGACGATCATCCGCGGCATCTCGCTGGGGGAGCTGGGGATCCGCGACATGCTCCGCGTTCTGTGGAAGGAGCTGCGCGTCGGGGTGCTCTGCGGCCTGACGCTCTCCGCCGTGAATTTTGTAAAGCTGCTGCTGCTGGACCGTGTGGCGATGCAGGTGGCGGTGATCGTCTGCTCGACGATGGTGATCACGGTCATCGTGGCGAAGCTGGTCGGCTGCAGCCTGCCGCTGCTCGCGAAGAAGGTCGGCTTCGACCCGGCAGTGATGGCGAGCCCGTTCATCACGACGATCGTGGACGCCGTGTCGCTGCTGATCTACTTTCAGATCGCGACGCGGATGCTTGGAATATGACAGGATAATGTGAGGGCCTCCGCCGTTAAGCGGGGGCCCCTTTTGATCAGTAGATGACAACCGTTGTCTTGTTCGGTACGTTTTCGTAGAGGTACCAGATGTCCTCGTCGTACATCCGGATGCAGCCGCCGGATACCGGCTTGCCGATCGTCTTGGATGCGAGTGTCCCGTCCGGCTTTTTCAGGCGGGAGTGGAAGGCGTTTTCGTAGTAGAAGTAGACGACCGGCTCGTTGTACGTGCCGTCATCGTGCGTCCACCGCTTTTCGCGCTTTGTGATGCTGCGGATCTGGACGGAGGTCGGGGACTTTGCCTTTCCGGTCGCGACCTTCGCGGTGCGCAGCAGCTTCCACTTGCCCTGTGAGCCGGTGTACAGGCTGTACTCCTGCGTGTAGGTGCTGACCCAGATCAGGTACTTCGTCGGGCTTGTGTAGCCGCTCTGATTCACGTAATCCTCCTTCAGCGATTTGCTGTAGGATTTTTTTGTGTAGAGCTCCGACGTGAGCTTCAGCTTGGAGAGGCGGATGTAGACCTCGTCGTTGTTGGCGAGCCGCACCTTGCAGATCGAGCCGTAATTGAGCACCGTGACCTTCGTATTCTTCGGGACGACCTGCCGCTTTGTCTTGCTGTTCGCGGGGCTGGCGGTCACATTCTCGAGGACGGTGGCCTTGTACCAGATCGGGTGCACGGACGAGACATCGTCGGAGATCGCCGGCATCTTTTTCGTGACCACGGAGGAGAAGGAACTGAAGCGCGTCACCCCGTTTACGGTCCGGTAGCTTTTCACCTTGAATTTGTAGGTCTTCCCGGCGGTGAGGCCGCCAACGTAGCAGCTCTTATTTTTTGTCTTTGTGGCCTGCACGTATTTCTTTGTGGCTGAGTCGTATTTGTAGACGATGTAGCCGGTCGCGTTGGACACCTTGTTCCAGGAAAAATAAATTTTCCCGCTCTCGGTTTTGTAGCTCTTGAAGCCTTTGGGCGCTGCGGTTGCCTTGATCACCGGCTTGGCCTTCGCGGTATTGGAATAAGAAGCGGCGCAGCTCTTTTTCGACCCGGAGCCGCGGTAGCTAAGAATGCGGAAGTAGTACGTCTGGCCCGGCTTGAGCTTCTTCTTTGTGTAGGTCGTCTTCTTGGTGGAGGCGATTCGCGTGTACACCCCGTCTGCGCCGGTCTTCATGTAAATGTCGTATCCGGTGGCGCGCGATGCCTTTTTCCAGGTCAGCTTCACGGAGGACTCACTTGCCTTTGCCGTGACCTTCTTGACTCTGGCGGGGGCAGTGGCGGCAAAAGAGGGCAGACACAATAGAAGCGAGAACAGTCCGGCGAGAAACAGCGCGGACAGAAGCTGTTTGAACTTTTTCATGAAAAATCTCTCCTTTGCTGATGTCGCAATTTTAAAAGTTACATAAATTATACGATTGTTACGAAATGATGTCAATAAAATGTCAATTTTTTTAAGAAAAAAAGTTCTGCCCTGCTGTACAAAGCGGTGGTTTTCTGCTAAAATAAGAGCGATTCCAAAGCCTCTGCTTTTGGTTGGCGGAGGAGAGTTGAGATAAGGAAAAGAAAGGATCTTACAGAGAATGAAAAAGATTTCGGTGGTCAGACAGAACCGTTGCGATAAAGAGATGAATGTGCTTCTGTTTGGATGCTTTTTTCTGTATTTTGCGATGCAGCTTTTTATCGGGAGGACGGAACAGCAGCGGCTGGTAAATGCGGTCAACATGCTGCTGTATCTCGTATTTGTCCCGGGCTTTCTGTTTCGTGCCGGGTACTGCTTCGGGACGGTCAGCCGTCTGCGGAGCGAGGAGCAGGGCAGGCGGGAGATCGGGCGGATGGCCCTTCAAAGCTATGGCTGCTATCTTGTGCTGGCGGTCGCGAGCGGGCTGCTGATTGCCGGCTATTCATATGGGGGAGCGCTCTATGTGACGCTGACGCTCACGGAGATCCCGGGCATTGCGGCGGTGTTCTTCGCGGTGGCGCTGGCATGGTCCGCGTCGCTTCTCTTTTATCCGAAGCTGAAGGTTCTGGCCTCCCGCGAGAAAAAGCTGTTTCTTGCGGCGGGGCTTCTGGCGCTCTGCGCGCTTCTCAGGGCCAGAGGGGAGACGTATGCGCTGGTCGGCGCGCTGACGGGGGCGGATACGCAGCCTGCCGTCCCGGTGATTCCGTACTTCGCGTACTTTTTGTTCGGGCTCTGGACGGAGGAGAAGAAGCCGGGCTTTCAGTGGAAGCTGGCCGGGATCGCGGCTGCGGTGACGGCGGTCAGTGCGCTGCTGTACGGGACGCCGCTGCAGAGCGTGTGCCGGGTGCTGATCTCCGCGCTGCCGGTCTACCTGGTCTATGTCGTCAGCGAGCTGCTCTCCGATGTGACGCTGCGGTGGTACGCGGCGCGGTTTGTGGCGGACACGGTCGAGCTGGTGTTTCTTGTCTACGCTGCGGGGCTGCTTTTGCTGCGCAAGTTCGGATTTCTGGCGGGCGCGGGTGTCTGGAAGGTGCTGGCGTTTGCCGTCTGCGTGATTGCGGCGCTCTATGCGGCGGTCCTGTTCTTCTGGGCGTTTTCGAGGGTCTATGAACGGCTTGCCAAGCTGTTCGAGGAGCGGGTGAAGCACAAGACCGCGTGCTATTTTCTGATCTATACGATCGTCTTTGTGCCGCTTTTTGCGCTGGCCTTTCTGGCATTTCCTGTCAGTGGCAGGACGCTTCTGTGGCAGGCGGACACGGTGTCGCAGTACTATCCGAGGGCGGTTTATTTCGTCGATTATATCCGGGATCTGGTGAGCAGTTTCCTCAGTGGAAACTTTGAGCTTCCGATGTATGACTTCCGGCTGGGATTTGGCGGTGAGGTGACGTACAGCCTGGAGCCGCTGTATTTTCTGTTTGCGCTGTTCGGCAGGGAGCATGTGGAGTTCACATACTGCCTGCTGGTGTTCCTGCGCTTTTATCTGGCCGGTATCACGTCGTCGATCTTCTGTCTCTATTTTAAGAAGGACTACGTGACGACGTTTGTCGCGAGCTGTGTGTACGTTTTCTGCGGCTTTTCGTTTTTTGGAGGGGCGCGCCATACGATGTTCATGATCCAGATGATCCTGTTTCCGCTGCTGATCCTGGCGATCGAGGAGATCCTGCGGAAGCGGCGGTGGTATCTGTGCACGATTTTCGTGGCGGTTTCCCTGTTCTCGAACTACTATTTCCTCTATATGAGTACGATCGGGATGGGGATCTATTTTCTGGTGCGGTTTTTCTGCCAGGAGGAGAAGGAAGGGCGCACCGTGAAGAACTTTTTCGGGAGAGCGTTTACGATCTGCGGGTCGTATCTGCTCGGCGTGGCGATGTCGTGCATCGTCCTGGCCACGACCTTCGGACTGTATGTCGGGTCGGGGCGCAGCGGCTCTGCCGTGATTCAGACGCCGTCCCTGTTCTTCTACCAGCAGGACTGGCTGGTGCGGCTGTTCCTGACGTTTCCGACGACGGCCAATTCGCCGGGGCAGTGGCTGAAGCTTGGCTTTCTCCCGATCGCGTTTCTGGCGGTGGTATTTCTGTTTGGGAGGAAGGGAAGGAAGGAGCTGAAGCTTCTGTCGGTGATCTCGGTGATTCTCATGGCCTTCCCGCTGTTCGCGTTTATCTTCAGCGGCTTCAGCACGATCACGAACCGGTGGTGCTACATGGTTGCGCTGCTCGTGGCCTACATTGTGGCGGACTGTCTGCCGCAGATGCGCGAGATGACTGCAAAGGACAAGCGGATCAGCGTGGCGGTGATCGGGCTGTACGGCTGTGTGGTATTTTTCGGGTACAGTCACGCGACGCGGTACATGAAGCTGGCCTTTGTGTTCCTCGCCGCGACGTATGCCGGGCTGATGCTGATGCAGAAGGATTCCAGGTACGTCCGCTATGTCGCGAAGCAGAGCATTCTGATTTTGATGACGGTGGTCATGGTGTTCGCGAACGGGTATCTTCTGTTCGGCGCTGACGGCGTGGTGACGGAATATATGAAGCCGGGGGCGACTCAGCGGAGGGCGGAGAATACGCCGCTGCGGGCCGTCAGCGAGCTGGGGGATGACAGCTTTTACCGGTCGGCGACGCCGCAGCTGGACTACTCGACGATCTCTTCGTCGATCATGTTCGATTACAACACGATCTCCATGTTCAACAGTACGTTGAACGGGAGTATCATGGAATATCTGGAGCAGATGGGCAGCACGGGCTACAGTGTGACGCAGCTCTTTGGCCTGAGCAACCGGACGTTCCTGAATGCGCTTGCCGCTGTGAAATACTATGCGTACTATGACGAGCCGGCGCGGCCGCTGCCGTATGGGTATGAGCCTGTCCTGGAGACGGAGCTGGACGGAAAGCGGACGACGGTCTGCGAGAATCAGTATGCGCTTCCGCTGGGGTACACGTACAGCGAGGCGATCTCCGAGGAGGAGCTGGAGCAGTACGATGTGCTGGAGCGCCAGGAGGTCCTGATGCAGCGCGTGATGCTCAAGGACGCGGACGCGCAGGGAACAGACGGGATTGCGTCGACGCTGACGCCGCTGGAGTACACGGTCACGGAGACGAACCGGCTGCGGCTGACGGAGGACGGGCTGGTGGCAGGAGATCTGCCGGCAGAGGATGACAGCGTGCCGGCGGGCGACGATGCAGCGATGGGTGAGGATGCAGTCGCGGATGACGGTGCGACGGCAGCAGGGAGTGATACTGCATCGGATGAGGATGCGACAGCAGCAGAGCGTGATGCTGCATCGAATGAGGATGCGACAGCAGCAAATAGTGATGGTGCTGCGAATGATAATGCGGCAGCGGACGGGTATTTCATGCGGCTGGAATTTGAGGGGAAGCCGGATTCGGAGACGTATGTGGTGCTGAAAAATGCGGTCCTCAAGGGAAATATGTCGGAGGCGTCGGTCACGGTCAGCTTCTACAATGAGGGAAACAAGCTGACGTACAAGTTCCGCCCGGATGACGACCGCTACGGGACGAGGCAGCAGGACTATGTGTTCAATCTGGGCTACCATGAGAACGCGATCACTTCGTGCGAGATCCGGTTCAGCCGCGCGGACACGATCCGCTGTGACAGCATGGAGCTGTACGCGCAGCCGATGCAGAACTACGCAGCGTACACGGAAGCGCTGACGGAGGATGTGCTCGAGAAGGTTGAGATCGGGACGAACGAGATTACCGGTGAGATTTCGCTTGACGAGGACAAGTACCTCGTGCTGAGCATCCCGTATCAGAACGGGTGGACGGCGTATGTCGACGGGGAGGAGATCGGGCTGCAGCGCGCGAACTATATGTATATGGCGCTCCCGCTGTCCGCCGGCGAGCACACGGTGCGGCTGACCTTCGAGATCCCTGCCGTAAAATATGCGCTTGTCATTATGCCGTGCTCGGTGGTATTATTTATTGGATTGCTGGTACTCGGTCACGTTCGCAGAAAAAGAGCCGGAAAGAAAAGCGTAACGATCGGGAATACGGATGCCGGGAATTAATTTTGATCTCATATAGTCAGGAGAAAAGAAAGGTGCTATACTCAATTATCATACCGTGCTACCGCTCGTCCAAGACGATCCGCAAAGTCGTCGAGCTGACGATGCAGGAGCTCGACAGGCTTGGAAAAAAAGAATATGAATTTGTGCTGGTCGACGACTGTTCGCCGGACGGCGGGGAGACGATGGCGGAGCTGATGCAGCTGGTGCGGGACTACCCGTGCGTGCGTGCGGTCGAGCTCGCCAAAAATGCAGGGCAGCACAATGCGGTCATAGCCGGGTTGAACCACGCGCGCGGGGACGCCTTTATCGCGATGGACGACGACATGCAGACGCACCCCTCACAGCTGCAGTATCTGCTGGAAAAGTTTGAGGAGGGGACGCACGACATCGTGTACGGCTACTACCCGGACAAGAAGCACAGCAGATTCCGGAATTTCGGCAGCTATGTCAATTCGCTGTCAGTGCGCATTCTGCTGAAGAAGCCGAAGGATCTGAAGACGTCGAGCTTCTGGATTATAAAAAAATTTGTGCGCGATTATGCGATCCAGTACAAGAGCGCCTACACGCATTTGCAGGGGCTGTTCCTGCGGACGACGCGGAATATCTGTTCCGTGCCGATCCAGCACTTTGAGCGCGAGGTGGGGACATCCAACTATACACTGAAAAAGCTGCTGAAGCTCTGGTCGAACATCATCGGATTTTCGATCGTGCCGCTGCAGCTGGCGACGGTGACGGGTTTCTTCTTCGCGGCGATCGGCATGATCGGCGCGGTCGTGGTTGTGATCCATAAGATTGTGCGGCCGATGACGCAGCTCGGCTGGCCGTCGATGATGATGGCGATCTGCTTCTTCTCAGGGCTCATTCTGCTGTTCATGGGAGTGATCGGGGAGTACATCGGCCGGATCTTTCTGGGCATGAGCAATAATCCGCAGTTTGTCGTGCGGGCCGTGCACGAGCAGGAGACGGAGAAAGAAAGCAAAGAAGACGGGAGACAGAAAACAGGATCAGACGGCGGAGAGCGGGAGCTCCTAGCCGCAAGAAGGAGGGTCTATGAAAAAGCTGATGATCATGGGGGCCGGGATCTACCAGGTTCCTCTTATTAAAAAGGCAAAAGAGATGGGGATCTACACGATCGCGGTCAGCATTCCGGGGAATTATCCCGGCTTTGCGCTGGCGGATCAGGTCTGTTATGAGAATACGGTGGACTATGAGCGGATTCTCGAGGTCGCGAAACGCGAGCAGGTCGACGGCATTGTGACGGCCGGGACGGATGTGGCTGTGATCACGATCGGGAAGGTCTGCGATGAGCTCGGCCTGACCGGTCTCAGCTTTGAGGCTGCGAAGATCGCGTCGAACAAGATCCTGATGAAGGAGAAGTATGAGGAGTTCGGAGTCCGCACGGCGCGCTTCCGCGAGCTGACGTTTGCGGATGACATGTACGAGAAGACGGAGGGACTGAATCTTCCGCTGATCTTCAAGGCGGTCGACTCGTCGGGCAGCCGCGGGATTGTCCGCGTCAATTCCAGGGAGGAGTTCGCGGCAGCTCGGGAGATCGTGAAGGCGACCTCGCGGACAGATTTGTACATTATCGAGGAGTTTATCGAGGGAGAGGAGTTCGGCGCGCAGGCCTTTGTCTACCACGGCGAGGTGCAGTTTATCCTTCCGCACGGCGACTACGTATTTCACGGGGACACAGGTGTGCCGATTGGCCACTTTGCGCCGTATCAGCTGAAGGAGGACGTGATCGAGGATGCAAAACAGCAGCTGACGATGGCGGTCCGGGCGATGGGGCTCGACAACTGTGCGATCAACGCAGATTTCATCCTGAAGGACGACAAGACGTATGTGCTTGAGCTCGGCGGACGGTCGGGGGCGACGTGTCTGGCGGAGCTGGTGTCGATCTACTACGGGTATGACTATTACGAGAAGCTGATCCTCGCGGCGCTCGGGGAGCCGGTCGATTTCCCGCAGGAGCATGCGGTGCCGAATGCGAGCATGCTGCTGCGCAGCGAGAAGGACGGCGTCATCACTGCGATTGAAAACCGGAATGAGCCGGATGAAGATATCTACGAGATCCAGTTTGACTACCAGGTGGGAGATCCTGTGAAGAAGTTCCACGTCGGCCCGCACCGGATCGGCCACGTGATCACGAAGGGCGAGACGCTGGACGCTGCGGTGGACAAGCTGAACGAGGCGCTTGACCGGATCACGATCACCGTGGAGTAAGGCGCGTATCAGGAGGCGGACTGATCGGAGCCGCTGAAGACAGAAACGCTTTTTAGATGGGAAAACAGGAAGAATGCAGAGGGTGTTGCAGACACCCTCTGTTTGTATTTTTCCGGGAACAATGAGCCAGAGATCCATGTCTTATATAGATTTGGAAGCAGAAGAGTATTGATTTTACAAAGAGAATGGATTAAAATAGCGCAGATACACCTGTCCTGATCATATGCCGTTTGGGCGGGGCAGGAATTTTTTATGGAGGAGATTCACATGAGATTAGAGGGAAATGGAATACGGACTATGAGAAGATTTGCGGCGGGAATGTGCCTGACGCTGGCACTCTCCGGCGTGGGAGCGGCATCGCTGCCGGGGATGCGCGCGCTGGCGCAGGAGGAGCTGACAGAGCAGGGATCAACGGAGACGGGAGACGCGGCAGAGGCTGCAGGCGCGGTTGACAGCTTGGACACAGAGAGCGGACTTGGAACTGAGACGGAGGACGGAGTCGGCGTGGACAGCGGCAGTCTTCCGAACGGGAAGTCCGTCTACAATGTGCTGCTGATCGGGTCGGACCGCCGGAATGAGAGCTGGAACGGGAACTCGGACGTCATGATCGTCCTGTCGGTCAATGAGCATGCGGAGAGGCTGACGCTCACCTCCTTCATGCGCGACCTGTACGCGGACATCCCGGGATACGGGGTACATAAGCTGAATTATGCGTACGCGGCGGGCGGCGCCGGGACGCTGATCGATACGCTGCAGGATAATTATAACCTCAGCGTTGATAATTATGCAGTTGTCGATTTTGAGACGATGGCGGACATCGTGGATCTGGTCGGCGGTGTCGAGATGGAGATCAGCGAAGGAGAGTGCAAGTGGCTGAACAACTACCTGAACAGCATGAACGCGCAGAGTGATTTCCTTCCGGGCGCGGGCACGTACGTGCTGAACGGCAATCAGGCGGTCGCATTTATGCGGATCCGCTATGTCGGTAACAACGACTACGAGCGGACGCAGAGACAGAGAGATGTGCTGAGTGTCCTGTTTGACTCCATTCAGGAGCTCGACGCGGAGGAACTGCTGCAGCTTGCGGGCCGGATTTTGCTCGATGTGAAGCACGATATTGCGCCGGACCGCCTGGTGAAGGTTCTGGCGCTGCTCCCGCAGCTCCAGGGGTATGAGCTCGCGGAGAGCCGCGTGCCGTACGACGGGCTGTTTACCTCGCAGAATGAGATGCTGGTGCCGGATTTCGACGCGACCGTGGAGCGGCTGCACGAAGAACTGTACGGAGAGTGAGAGAAAAGCTGAGAGATGCCGTTTGCTGCCGATGTGCGGTGAACGGCTATTTCTAAAAAAAGTATAAACACAGTTAAGAATGTTTTAATAATTTACTTGCATTTTTATAAGAACGGTGTTAGAATCTTTATACATTTTTTCGAATAATCAGCTTGGTGATTCGGAAAAATACAGCAGATAAAAGGATGTGGATTATGAGGTATAACAGGCAAGAGGCTGTGGAAGTCCTGCTGAAAAGTTTCCAGGCATATTATGATATCACACGGTTCGATGAGGAGCAAACCCCACTCGCAGCCCGCTGCGAGTTTTTTGAACACAGTGAGAAATATGTGATGTCCAGGAGAGCACAGCTGTGGGAGGCGAACAGTGAGGAGTTTCTGTATCTGTTTGAGGTCCCGCACTTTACGCTGGAGGAGTATCAGAGGTGTGAGAAGCTCGCCTACGAGGACGGGACCAGCCGGATGAACATCGGCCCCGGGCATATGTATACCTACATCACTGCGATTTTTATCTGCGATTCCTGGGAGGAAGATGCCAGGAGGGCTTTGAAAAAAAGCCGCTATTACAAAAGCTTTCACTTTGCACTGCATGGCTGGATGGAGTACCACGCTGCCGCCGTGTGCGTGGCGGACGGGCAGCTGGTGACGAACCGGGCCGGGCACTGCGTGGTGAAGACTTTGAAAAAAGTACTGAAGTAACAGAAGAAAAGGAGATGTGACTTATGAACTCATTGGTACTTTTACTCGTCTGTATCGCGATCCTGCTGGTCGGGTATGTCTGCTACGGCGGATGGCTCTGCAAGCAGTGGGGCGTGGGCGAAAATAAGGGACAGACGCCGGCTCACACGATGGAGGACGGCGTGGACTACGTTCCTGCAAAGGCCCCGGTCCTGATGGGACACCATTTCTCATCTATCGCAGGAGCCGGCCCGATTACCGGACCGATCGGCGCTGCGATGTTCGGATGGCTGCCGGTGACTCTGTGGATCCTGATCGGAGGTATTTTCTTTGGCGGCGTGCATGACTTCGGCGCGCTGTTCGCTTCGATCCGCCACAAAGGACAGTCGATCGGCGAGGTCATTTCTGCAAATATGAGCCGCAGGGCAAAGAGACTGTTTATCATTTTCTCTTACCTGACCCTGATTCTGGTTGTGGCGGCGTTCGCTTCGATCGTTGCAGGTACGTTCGGCACAACGGACGCGGCAGGAAATGCGGTGAGCGATGCGGTAAAGGCGACCAACGCTTCCGTTGCAATGGTATCGCTGCTGTTCATCGTGATCGCGATTGTGTTCGGTTTCCTCGTATACCGCCGCAATGCGCCGATGGGCATCGCGTCTGTGCTCGGCGTGCTGGCGATTGTTGTCTGCATGGCGATCGGCATGAACTTCCACCCGCTCTACTTCAACTACAAGACCTGGATGATCGTGGTAGGGATCTACATCGCGATCGCTTCCGTGACGCCGGTGTGGATTCTGCTTCAGCCGCGTGACTATCTGAGCTCTTTCCTGCTCTACGGCATGCTGGTTGTAGCGTTTGTAGGTGTCGTGATCTCCCACGCAGGTCTCGGCGGTGAGGACGGTCTTCCGATGGTCACGAGCTTTGCGGTGGACAACGGAAACGGCCTGCAGTACATGTTTCCGGTTCTGTTCACGACGGTTGCGTGCGGTGCGATTTCCGGTTTCCACTCTCTGGTATCCTCCGGTACGACTTCCAAGCAGCTGGACAAGGAGACCGACGCGAAGCCGATCGCTTACGGCGGCATGCTTCTGGAGTGTGTGCTGGCAGTGATCACCGTGTGCGCGATCAACTTTGCTTATAAGTACAATGCAGCAAATCCGGATGCTCCGCTCGCCGGCGCTACCGCAATCTTCGCAGGTGGTATCGCGAACATGTACTCCGGGCTCGGTGAGGGCGGTGTGACGATCCTGCGCACGCTGCTGACGCTGACGTACTCTGCGTTCTGTCTGACTTCTCTGGACACGGCGACCCGTCTGGCGCGCTTCATGTTCCAGGAGTTCTGGCTTGAGCCGGGACAGACCCCGAAGGATGTGACAGAGGGCTGGAAGAAGCTGATGGTGAACCCGTACTTTGCAACTGCGCTTACCGTGGTGCTCGGCATCCTGCTCGGCATGACCGGTTACGGCAAGATCTGGGGCCTGTTCGGCGCTGCAAACCAGCTGCTCGCAGGAATCGGACTTCTGGCGGTGGCGACATGGCTCGGCAACGTCGGCAAGAACAACAAGATGTTCCTTGCTCCGATGGCCTTCATGATTGTTGTCACGATCTGCTCTCTTGCACTGACCGTGAAGAACCAGATCGGAATTATCTCCGCCGGCGGCGCAGACTGGGGTCCTTACGCGCAGGTGATCCTGGGTGTTCTGCTGATCATCCTGGCTGTTGTCCTTGTCATTGAGGGCGTTCAGACACTGACCGGAAAGAATAAAAGACGCGCATAAAAGTTACATATAAGATAAGAGATAAACGAGAAGGAGTTGCCCGGTGCGGCTCCTTTTTGTGTGCAGTAAAGGAGGAGCTGTGCAGGAGAGGAAATGGCGCAAGAGAGGCTTGCGCCGGGAGGGAGATTGCGGTATAGTAGGAGCAGTGAAACCGATAAGAAGCATCTTACTGCGGTGCGGGACGGACGGGAAATAGGATATGTGCAACTGCGCGGAGTGCTTTTGTGCCATAGGAGAGGCCGTTTCCTGTGACACAAAAAGAACCGTCCGCGGATCGGCCGAAGGGAAAGGATGGATATGACGAAGCAGGAGTTTCTGGACACGCTGCGGCGGGCGCTGGCGCGCGAGCTCTCGGAGAGCGAGGTGGCGGACAATATCAACTACTACTGGAATTATATTGAGCAGCAGGTGGCGGCGGGAAAGAGCGAGGAGCAGGTGCTCTCGGAGCTGGGGGATCCGCGGCTGATCGCGAAGACCATCCTGCAGGTCGACGAGCGCCGGGAGGAGACCGAGGGGCAGCCGTTCGGCGCGTACCAGGAGGAGGTTTACGAGGAGGTCCCGGGCGGCGGGTATCAGTCCGCGCGGGATGGCGGCGGGAATCCCTTCTCTGACGACGGAACCGGCGGGCCGCACATCTATGTGCACCGGATGACTGCGGCTGGCTGGGCGAAAGTAGCGCTCGCGGTCGTCCTGGTCTGCATCGTGCTGGGGACGATCTTCCATATCCTCTGGAAGCTGCTGCCGTTCCTGATCGTGGTCGCGGTCGCGCTGTGGATCTACCGCAAATTTACAGAGCGGTAGGAGCGTGACCGGGCATTGACGCGTCAGAGACGATCGCCTGGCGCGGTGTGGATGGCTGCGGCGTGCACGGCGGCGCGCCCGCTTGTCAAGGACTAAAACTTTGTTAAATTTTTCGTGACTGCGCATAGCGAGACCGCGAAATGTGAATCATTCTATCAGATGAAAGTTTCAGGAGGATGATCACATGGCGGTAAATAAGGTGGAGATATGCGGAGTCAACACTTCAAAGCTCCCGGTGCTGACATCGGAGGAGAAGGAATTCCTGTTTGAACGCATCAAGGCGGGCGATGAGAGTGCCCGCGAGCTTTACATCAAAGGCAATCTGAGGCTGGTGCTCTCCGTGATCAAGCGGTTTGGCAGCAGCAATGAGAACGTAGATGATCTGTTTCAGATCGGCTGTATCGGCCTGATGAAGGCGATCGACAATTTTGATACAAGTCTGCAGGTAAAATTTTCGACATATGCGGTGCCGATGATCATCGGCGAGATCCGGCGCTACCTGCGGGACAACAACGCAATCCGCGTCAGCCGTTCCCTGCGCGACACGGCGTACAAGGCGATCTACGCGCGGGAGAGCTACACGAAAAAGCATCTGAAGGAGCCGACGATCGAGGAGATCGCGGGGGAGATCGGGATTCCCAAGGAGGAGATCGTGTACGCGATGGACGCGATCCAGAGCCCGGTCAGCCTGTACGATCCGGTCTACACCGAGGGCGGCGACACGTTGTATGTGATGGACCAGATCAGCGACAAGAAAAACCGCGAGGAGAACTGGGTCGAGTCCATCTCTCTGAATGAGGCGCTGGGAAGGCTGGACGACAGGGAAAAACATATCATAGAGCTGCGCTTTTATGAGGGCAAGACGCAGATGGAGGTCGCGTCCGAGATCGGCATCTCGCAGGCGCAGGTGAGCCGTCTCGAGAAGAATGCCTTGAAGAGCATGCGCAACTACCTGAGAACGTAACCGCAAAAGAGGCAGTACGGCAGGCGGGCGGCGCTGACGGTTCGACCGTGTCAGCCGGGGACGGTCAGCCGCACTTTTTTTTGCACGTTTCCTCCTCCACGTCGACGAGGATGATGTCGCCGCCGATCTGTACGATACAGTTCCACGGAATCGAAAATTCAAAGTCCCGCCCGAGGAACCAGCAGAGCTTTCCCGGGCCGGGGACGATCAGCGCGAGGATGCATCCGTTCTCACAGTCGATTTCGAGATCGCTGATGCAGCCGAGGGACCGGCAGGTCCGGACGTTGATCACTTCTTTTTGTTTCAGATCACACAGCCGCATCGGTTTGGACTTTGTGTCAGGCTGGCAGCCGCACTGGCGGCACCTTCTCTCTCCCATATCCCGCACTCCCGCGTATAGTTTGGCATCACTGTAATATATGATTCGTGATTGACAGTGTTTCCTGTTTTGGGTATACTCAAAACAGAAATGCAGGGATACACAAGAGAACTGACGAGGAGGAATAGGCAGCCTATGAAATGCCCGTTTTGTAATCAGGATAATACACGTGTTGTGGACTCGAGGCCGGCGGATGACAACAGCTCAATCAGGAGACGGCGTCTCTGTGATGCCTGCGGGAAGCGTTTTACGACGTACGAGAAGGTGGAGACGATTCCGCTGATCGTGATCAAGAAGGATCAGACGCGGGAGGAGTACGACCGCAGGAAGATCGAGGACGGCATCATGCGCGCCTGCTACAAGCGGCCGACGCCGATCCAGCGAATCCGCGAGGCGATTGACGAGATCGAGCTGGAGATCTTCAACCGCGAGGAGAAGGAGATCGAGAGCAAGATCATCGGAGAGATCGTGATGGACCGCCTCAAGGACCTCGACGCAGTCGCGTACGTGCGCTTCGCGTCCGTGTACCGCGAGTTCAAGGATATCAATACATTTATGGATGAATTGAAGAAATTTCTGAATTAACAGGTGATAAGATTGAAGAGAAGAATCGAGCAACTGTTGAACGGCGTATTTGAATATGGGACGGCGTCTCTTGTCGTGCTTCCGGAGGAACTGGCGGTCAGCGTGGAGCCGGGCAGGACGGCGAGAGGCAGCTTTTGGATCGAGAGCTCGGACGATAAAAAGGTCAAGGGCTTTCTTTATTCGTCGAGCCCTCGCCTTCTGATCGAGCCGGCGGAGTTTCAGGGGATCCGGAACGAGATCCACTACCAGGTGGATGGGAACGGGTTCCCGGACGGCGGCATGGAGCGCGGCGCGATTACGATTTGCTCAGAGCTCGGAGAATCCTCCCTGCCATTTGTGCTGACGGCCCAAAAGCGGGCGGACGGCGCAGAGCAGGAGCTGCCCCTTGCGCATCCGGACGAGCTGGCGGCGCTGGCGCAGCAGGATTTCCGCCAGGCGTACCGCTGTTTCATCCAGCCGGGCTACCGGCAGCTGCTTGGGCAGCAGGCGCCGGAGCTGGGCGGCCTGTATGACGCCCTCGCACAGCCCTCCCTCAGCTACCAGACGCTGGAGGAGTTTCTGATCGGCGCGGGCTACAAGGAGCCGATCGAGCTCTCTGTGGACCGGTGCAGCATCCAGCTTGCGGGACTCGGCGAGCCGGTCGCAGAAAAGCTTGTGCTGACGAAGTCGACCTGGGGCTTTGGGAAAATTGACATTGAGTCGGATGCGAAGTTTGTGCGCCCGGAGAAAAAGCTGGTCGCGACGGATGAGTTCGCGGGGAGCACGTACGAGCTGCGCCTTGTGATTGACACGAACCTGATGCATGGCGGGAAAAATTTTGCGCGGGTGACGCTCTCGACGCCGTACCAGAAGCTCTGCGTCGAGGTGACGGCGTCGTGCGGCGAGGCAGAGTCGGCGGGCAGACAGAATCATATCTGCAAGATCATGCAGAAAAAGCTGGAGAATCTCTACATCGGCTTTCGCCTGAAAAAGATGGACCTTCCGACCTGGGTGGAGCGGTCTGTCAACGTGATCGGGAGTTATCACCGCCTGGGCGGGGAGGATGTGTTCGCCGATCTGTTTTTGCTGCAGCTGTACTTTGCCGACGGGAAGAAACAGAAGGCGATCAAACTGCTCGAGGCCGTCGAGAGCCGCCGCGAGCGGCTGAACACGCCGGAGCGCTACGGCTTCTATCTGTATATGACGACGTTTTTCTACCAGGAGGCCGCGTACGTGGACCAGGTCGAGGAGGAGATCAGGTCCCTGTTTTACCGCGACCAGACGAACTGGGTGCTGCAGTGGATACTCCTGTACCTGCAGGAGTCGCTGCTGAATGATGACGGCGCGAAGTATGAGGCGGTCGCGGAACAGTTCCGCTACGGCTGCCGCAGCCGGATTATGTACCTGGAGGCGTACCAGCTCCTGCGGGAGAATCCGTTTCTGATGCGCCATATCGGCTCGTTTGAGCTGCAGCTGCTCCGCTTTGCGGCGAAGGAGAAGGTGCTGACTGCCCAGCTTTTGCGGCAGGCGGCGAACCTGACGTCGCACTACGGAAAATACTCGCGGCAGCTCTTTGCGGTGCTTGTGGCGGGCTATGAGATGTACCCGTCGGAGGATCTCGTCAAGGCGATCTGCCTGCTTCTGATGAAGGGGGAGCGGCGTGACGCGGAGGCCTTTTCCTGGTACGAGAAGGGAGTCGCGTGCGGGCTGCGCATCACAGGGCTGTACGAGTACTACATGGAGTCGGCGCTGGATCCGGATCTGCTGGCGATGCCGCAGATCATCCGGATGTATTTTGCGTACGACACGACGCTGGACTACCGGAAGCGCGCGGCGATCTACCGCCGGATCATCGAAAACCAGGAGAGCGACCCGCAGACGTACCGCACGTACCGTCCTGCGATCGAGCGCTTTGCCGCGGATCAGCTGGAGCTGGGGCGGATGACGGACGACCTCGCGGTGATCTACCGGGCGTTTCTGCGCAAGAGCACGCTGACGCGCCAGATGGCGGAGCAGCTCGTGCGGCTGCTGTTTACGTACGAGATTACGTGCACCTCGCCGGAAATGCAGAGTGTGACCGTGCACTCGGCCTGCCTGGTGCAGGAGCAGTCGGCGGTCCTCACAAACGGGAGAGCGCAGCTTGCGATCTATGACCCGGACAGCGTTCTGGTGCTGGAGAACCGCGCGGGGGAGCGCTACACGGCCGGAATGCTGACGGGGCAGCGCAAGCTGATCGACAGCGAGCAGATGCTGGAGTGGTGCATGAGCCTGATCCCGGAGCACACGGGGATCGTGCTGTTTGTGTGCCGCAGCTGCGTGAAGGAGGGGCTGGTCAACCGCAACACGCTGCCGTACCTGCGGCAGGGAAGCGCGCGGCGGGAGTTCGCGGACGCGTTTCGCGATGTGCTGCGCAAGGAGATTCTCACCTACTACACGGCGCATCCCAGGGAGGACACGCTGCCGGAGTTTCTGGATGAGATCGCGTACCTGGACTATGTGAAGGTGGACAAGGCGGCGCTGATCACGCTGCTCGCGGAGGAGGGGCGCTGCAATGAGGCGTTCGCTTTGCTCGACGTGTACGGGGCGGAGGGCATTCCCCTGCTGCAGCTGGTGCGCATCTGCAGCCGCATGGTGCTCGACCTGGAGTTTGCGGAGAACCGGATGCTGCTCTCGCTCTGTTACAGTTGCTTTGAGAGCGGAAAATACAATGACAAGCTGCTCCGCTACCTGCTGCTCTACTACGAGGGGCCGGTGGAGGAGATGGAGCGCGTCTGGGATGCGGCGCGCGGCTTCGACCTCGACACGATGCTGATCGAGGAGAAGATTCTGATGATGCTGCTGTTCACGCGCAGCCACACGCAGGGCTCAGAGCAGGTCTTTGAGTCGTACCGGAAAAAGATGGGGCGGAAAAAGCTCTGCCGCGCCTACATGAACCTGAAGGCGTACGAGTATTTCGTGCAGGGGAATCCGGTGGCGGACTGTGTGTTCCGGTACATCGAGCAGGACTACGGGCGGCTGTATGAGAAGAACCGCGTCCGGGAGCAGGAGGAGGTTTGCCGCCTGGCGCTTCTGCAGTATTACTCCGGCAAGCCGGATCTGAGTGAGGCGCAGAGGAGGTATGGCGCGCAGCTGTTGGAGGAGTTCAACGCGAAGGGGATGCGGTTTGCGTTCTGGAGCCGCTTCGACCGGGAGCTGCTCGCGCCGTATCAGATGGACGGGCGGGTGTTCGTCGAGTACGTCACGAATCCGGCCGCCGTGGTCTCGATCTGTTACCGCAGGCGCGGGGCGGACGAGGAGTACGTCAAGGAGACGGTCAAAAACTGCTTTGAGGGCATTTTTGTCAAGGAATTTACGCTGTTTTACGGGGACGAGCTGGAGTGCTTTTTCGAGGAAGAGGGCGAAGGCGAAGCCAAGCGGACGGGGCTGCGGATTCTGACGGCGGGTGCAGACGAGCGGGAGCAGATGTCACAGCAGTACGAGCTGGTGAACCGGATCGCGAAGGCGCAGTCCGACGGCGACGAGGCGGCGCTGGATGAGCAGCTGGACAACTATCTGCTTCTGGAATATCTCTCGAAGGAGATTTTTACACTGGTATAAACAAGGTACTAAGGCGGTGAAGTATGGCACAGGGATCGAGTGATCTGATACTGGGAATTGAACTGAATGAAGGGCACGCGCAGCTGACGTATTTTCACCCGTCGGTGAAGGAGCCGCTGACGCTGAGCAGGGTGCCGGGGGCGGAGGACTACATGCTGCCGATGAAGCTGCGAATGGACGCCGGGGGCAAATGGCTGCTCTGGGACGGGGAACCGCAGGAGGAAGGCGGGGAGCCGGATGTGTGCCGGATCTCCGGGATCTATGAGAAGCTGCTAAGCGGCGTGACGGTCACGGCGGACGGGCGGTCCTTTGCGCCGGAGGAGCTGCTGGGGATCTATTTCTCCGTCTGCTTTGACATGCTCAAAGTGCTTGTGCAGAACACGCAGCTGCAGGTGATGGTGACGGTGCGCGATCTGACGGAGCAGCTTGGCCGGGTGCTGGTGGCGGCGCTCGAGGCGAACGGGGTGGACCGGAAGCGGATTTACCTGCAGGACTATCTGTCTTCCTTCTATTATTATGCGGTGAATCAGAAAAAGGAGCTGTGGTACCACGACGTGGCACTGATCGAGTACGTCGACGAGGCGATTGTCGGCTACGTCCTGCACATCGACCGGACGACGCGGCCCGCGATCGCGCGGGCGGAGAAGGTCGCGAGGCAGCCGGTCGGCGAGCAGGTGCGCGGGGCGATGAAGGAGCAGGATTGGCGGCGCGAGAAGGACCGGCTGTTCTTTGAGCTGCTCAAGAAGGTGTTTGAGCGCAGAGATGTGACGGTCAGCTATCTGGTCGGCGATTACTTCAACAAAAGTTGGGCGGAGCGCTCGATCCAGTTTCTCTGCTACAGGCGCCATGCGTTTCAGGGGCAGAACCTCTACTCAAAGGGCGCGTGCTACGCGGCGATGGAGCGCGCGGGGCTGATCACGGACCGCGGGATCCTGTTCGGCGGGCGCGATATGATCCAGGTCAACCTGCAGATGGAGATGCGGATCCGCGGCAAGGAGCAGCTCTATCCTCTGGTGAGCGCGGGGATCAACTGGTACGAGGCGCACCACGTCTGCGAGTTCATCCCGGACGGGGAGCGGGAGATCCGCATCACGTCGCAGCCGATGACCGGGGGAGAGCCGGTGGTGCACATGATGCGGCTGACCGGGCTGCCGAAGCGGCCGAACAGGGCGACGCGCCTGCGGATGGCGATCTACTTTTCCGCGCCGGGACGCTGCCATGTGGAGATCGAGGATCTCGGGTTCGGCGAAATCTGCAGGGCATCCGGGATGAGCTGGAAGCGGGAGCTTTTATTTTGAGTTACAGTTCAGCCATGCATAAAAAATGGGAAGACAGACCGTGCAAGCTTGCTTGCTAAGGGCTGTATTACCATTTTTGAATGGGCGGAACGCCCATTCAGCCACAGACAGGAGCC
>JAETOO010000029.1 GCA_021771715.1 Oscillospiraceae bacterium | reverse complement strand
TATAGGTCGCCCAAAGGCTCCCTGTTTTCTTCCGTGTTCACCGTAAGTGTGATCATTCTTCTCTGTCCTCCCTGTTCTCGCCGCATTCCTTGATGCTGATCTGCCCGCAATTCCCTTCGCTGCGCCATCGCTCAGCCTTTCACCGACCCGACCATGACGCCCTTCTCAAAATACTTCTGTGCAAAGGGATACGCAATGATGAGCGGGATCGCCGAAATCACCATGCAGGCCAGTTCGATCGTCTTGAAGTTCGACGCTGACTCCGACATGGCCGTCAGCACGGACGTAGCCGAAGTACCGCTCATCGTGCTCGCCAGATTCGCTGCGGACTGCGCCGATTTCGTCATCGACAGCGTATAGTAGGACAAGGTCTGCAGTGCGGAAGAACGCGTATAGTACAGCGTCTGCGTATAGTCATTCCACATCGCGACCGCCGTGAAGATTCCCAGCGCGCTGATGACCGGCTTAGAGAGCGGCACGACAATGCGGAAAAAGATCAGCGGCTCCGAGCCTCCGTCCAGCTTCGCAGACTCAAAGAGCGAGTACGGAATCGCCTTGAAATTCGTATTGTAGATGATGACATTGTAAAAACCGCCGAACAGACACGGTATGATATACACCCAGTAGCTGTCATAAATGTTCAGCGCGTTAAACAGAATAAAATAGGCAATCACTCCTCCGTTCAGATACATGGAGATAAATCCGAGAGTCGAATAAAACCGTCTTCCCGTCAGATTCGGCCGCGAAAATCCATACGCGAACATCGCCGTAATCAGCGTCTGCAGCACCGTCACGATCACCGTCCGCGACAGCGTAATCGAAAACGCGCGGATAATCTCCGGATCCCCCAGCACGGTCGCCCAGCTGTCAAACGCAAACTCCCGGATAAACAAAAGCGTGTAGCCGTTTTTTGAGATATCCTGCGCGCTGTTCAGGGAATTGATCAGAGAGTACCATACCGGGTACACGGTAATGGCCATGACCAGAACCATAATCACCGTAAGTATAATCTGAAATCGCTTTTGCTGCCTTGATTCTAAATTTCCCATAGTCCGACCCTCCCTAGAACAAGCCGCTGTCCGTCAGCTTATTTGATACCTTGTTTGCTGCCGCCAGCAGGATCAGCGCCAGCGCTGATTTGAAAATGTTGATCGCCGCCGCCATGCCAAACTGCAGCTGCTGCAGGCCGACCTTGTAAATGTACGTGTCGATCACCTCGCTCCGCTCCAGATTGAACGAATTTTGCAGGACATAGATCTGATCGAAATTATTGTTCAGGATTCCCGCCACCGCAAAGATAATCATAATCACGATCGTCCCCTTGATCCCCGGCAGTGTGACGTGCCACATTTGCTTGAATCGTCCGGCCCCGTCGATCTGCGCCGCCTCATACAGTGTCTGATCGACGCCCGCGATCGCGGCCGTGTACAGAATCGTCCCCCAGCCGACTTCCTTGACGATATTCGAGACGATCGCGATCGTCCAGAAGCATTCCGACTTCGCCATGAACGAGACCGGCGTATCCAGAATCCCCAGCTTCATCAGAACTATATTGAGCGCACCGCCGTCCGCGCTCAGCAGGTTGATCACAATTCCCCCGAATACCACCCACGATATGAAGTGCGGCATGTACGTGACCGTCTGCACCACACCCCGGAACTTCGCATTTTTCAGCTCGTTGATAAACAGCGCAAGTGCGATCGTCAGCGGGATTGTGAGCAGCTGCCCGATCAAATTGATGCCGAGCGTATTGACCAGCATTCTGGCAAAATCATGATTTCCAAAAATAATCTTAAAATTCTGGAATCCGTAAAACGGACTCGTAAAGATTCCTGCGATTCCGTCTGTCACCTTATAATTCTTAAACGCAAGAAGCAGTCCGAACAGCGGGACAATATTAAACAGGAGCATCAGCAGCGTCCCCGGCAGCATCATCGTATGAATCTGCAGCTGCGTGTGCAGGTCGTATCCAAGCCTGAAATTTTTTCTTTTTCCGTTTCCCATCTGTCTCCTCCAAAAAAAGGGCGCCGCAAGCCTGCAGCTTTGCAACGCCCTCCTCACTCTTCACAGTTACCCGGCGTCCCACGGACAGCAGGTCCGCCCGGTATTTGCCTCAACCTACAGCCGCAAAACTTACTTATACAGATCTGCGTTTACATTCTCAACTGTCTTCCCGTATTTCTCGAGGTTCTGCTGAAGAATCTTGTCATATTCCGCGTCAATCTCGGAGATGGAATATCCGTTCAGCGTATCGATCATATTCTGATACTCCTGCTCGAATGCCTCCTCGCTCGCCGCGGACACGATCTTCGCCTTCTGGGATTCCAGATAATTTTTCGCCTGCGAGAGCTGGATGCCCAGGTCGCTCGACGGCTCAATCACCGTTCCCGTCGCGAAATCAAACAGACCGGAATCATACATATACGCTTTCTCGTGCTTTGCAATCGCAGAGGTGATCACAAGATGATAGTAGGAATCCGTCGTTTCATCCGGCTGCGCCAGTCTGCTGTACGCAAAGTCTGTATTTGCAAACGGCCACAGCGCAATGTTCTTCGCAAAGTCATTCTCGAAGCGCTGCTGCCCTTCCTCTGTGCGGACCGCGATTCCGTCTACATAGTTGAAATCGACGCCCTCTGCGCCATACTCATTCAGGCTAAGTCCCTCCTCGCTCGAGCCGAAGCTCAGCATCTTCGCGACCGCCTCCGGATTTTCACAGTCCTTCGACACAAAAGTCTGGATCCATCCCTTGGCAGCCTGCATGTTGACTGCCGCCACCGGCCTTGCGCCGTTGTCCGCCAGGATCGGCCCCGCGGAAACCCACGGAATCTGCTCCTTCTTCCCGCTCGACGCCGGATTTCCGATCCAGCAGAAGACACGGCTGCCCTCCAGATCCACGATCACCGCCGCCTCGTCCAGTGTCATGGAATTGACGTCCAGATACTCGTTCTTGATCAGTGTATTGACAAATTTCAGCGCGTTCTTATAGCCCGGATCCATCTCGATATGGCGGTAATTGCCGTTCTCATCTACCGGAATGACACCGAAGGTCTCGCGGATGATCGCATCGAGTGAATTGATAATCCATGCATTCGCGTGCAGCATTACCGGGATCACAGACTGCCCGTTCACCGTGTAGCCGGAGTTCTTCACCTTCTCACACGCCGCATAGAAGCCCTGTTCCGTCTGTACGTCTTCCAGCGTGATCCCCAGCTCGTCCATGATCGTTTTGTTAAACATGATTGCGGAATTGTGCCCGTATTCCAGCCCATCCAGGTAGAGCCCCTTTGGCGTGTACACCGCGCGCATATCCGGAGATTCCAGATGGCTTGGCAGAGAATACCAGTCCCCGTATGTATCGATCAGTTTCTGCTTGATATCCTCCGGGAAATCCTTCAGCAGATGGGAATCCGGGTCATACTCCGTCAGAAACTCCTCCATCGTGTAGACCATCCCGGACTCGATCATCTGATTGATCGTATCATCATTCGCACTGGAAATTACGTCCGGCAGATCGCCCGTCGCGATCATCAGCCCGAGCTTGGTCTCCGCGTCTGTCGGTGGTTGCTCAATGTTCAAGGTAATGCCGAACCGGTCTTTGAACGTCTGTGTGAGCGGAGACTCTGTCACACCGCTGCTCCAACCCGCCGGGCCCCACCCGGCCACCGTAGAATACCAGTAAATCTCCGCATCATAATTCGTATCGCCCTCCGCCGCATATGCGCTCCCTGTGCAAAACATCGCGCCCGCAAGCGCCAGAGCCAGCATGTTTCCTGCAAGCCTCTTCTTCATTTTCCTGTTCTCCTCCTTACAGCCTGTTCACGTTTCTTCCGTATTTGTGTTCCATGCATCGAACCTGACAGTATTGTACCCACTGCAGAAGGAAATTTGTATGGAGATATTTTACGTTTTTTGCACTTTTTTTACTGGTGCGCCTCCCTACAGGCTTTTCCTGTATGCGCTCGGGCTCAGCCCGGTGGCCTTCTTGAACACCTTCGTAAAATAGAAATAATCGTTGTAGCCGGTCAGCTCGGCTATGCGCTCAATGCTCTCATTCGTCGCGCGCAGCAGCTCCTGCGCCCTCTGAATCCGTATATCCAGCAGATGCTCGCTGTAATTTTTCCCTGTATGTCTTTTGATGATCTGGCTGACCGCGCTCGCACTCATGCAGAACAGGTCCGCCATCTGCTGCTGCGTCACCTCGCGGTAATGCTCCTGCATATACCGCACCATCTCCTTTGCCAGCCCCGCCTCAGACCGGTAGAGCTGCTCCTCCTGCGAGAGCTGCTCCTCTGCTCCCTGCGTCTCCCGCTGCGCCGCACTGCGCGCATCCCGGATCCGGCGCGCCGCCTTCTCCAGGCAGCCCAGCAGGTCCTCCTCGTAAACCGGCTTCAGCAGATAATCCACACAGCCGTACTGCAGTCCGGCCCTCGCATACTCAAATTCGGAATATCCGCTCATAAATATGACCTCCGCGGCAATCTTCTCCTCCCGGATCCGTTTCACCAGATCAATTCCCGACAGGCCCGGCATGCGGATATCGGAGAGCACAAGATCCGGCCTGAGACGCCTGATCCGCTCCCATGCTTTCAGCCCGTCCGTCGCCTCTCCGCAGATCTCAAAGCCGGACTCTTTCCAGTCTATCATTCCCTTCAGCCCCAGAATCACCCACGGCTCGTCATCCGCCAAAAATATCCGCAACATATCCTCGCCTCCCTGTGTCTCCGCCTCATACCTGCGGTTCTGTCCATCATCTGTCCGATTCTGCCAAAGCAATGCCAAAAGACACCCGTTCCGGGAGCTCAAGGCAGAACTCGCTGCCCTCTCCCTCCCGGCTCCAGATTCTCAGGCTGTATGTATCCCCGTAAAACAGCTGCAGCCTGCGCGCCACATTTGCCAGCCCGATCTCCCGGTGTCTCCCATCCTCCGGCTCTTCAAACGCGGACTGCGGTGCTCCGACCGTCTCCCTCCACAGCAGGTCAAGTCCTCCGGCGCGCTCTTCCTCCGCCAGAAACTTCCTTTTCTGGCGTTCCAGCTCCTGCTCTGTCATCCCGATCCCGTCATCGCGGACGCGTATGCAGATTCTTCCGTCCGCCAACGAAACGGCCAGCGTCACCGTGCCCTTGTCCACCTTCGGCTCCAGGCCGTGATGAACCGCATTTTCTACCAGCGGCTGCACCAACATCTTCGGGAGCGTACGCTCGCGCACCTCATCCTGAGCCTCCACCCTCACTGTGATCCTGCCCATAAAGCGATACTCAATAATTACCGCATAGTCACGGATCGAGCGGAGCATCGCCGCAACGGTCACGGTCTCCTTCCCCCGCACATTGTACTGGAACATCCGCGACATCGCCTCGGTAAGCTTCGCAATCTCCTTCTCTCCGTGATAGACTGCCATTCCGCGTATGCATTCCAGCGTGTTGTGCATGAAGTGCGGATTAATCTGATTCTTGTAGGCCAGAATCTCCGTCTGTTTTTTCGAGTATTCCAACGCCAGACAGTGCTCCCGCTCCTCGATGATCTTCCGGTTCAGCTCCTCGATCCGGTCCAGCATCTCATTGACTTCTTTTTCCAGCTCGCCGAACTCAGACTCATCCCAGACTTCCATGCGCTGCCTGGTGTCCTTCGTATAATTGACCACAAAGGCCAGCTGCCGCTTGAGCGGCTGCATCACCTTCCGGTACATCATGTAGCACAGGTAGATCAGTGCCGCGATCGTCACAATATACGTCAGGATGTTCACGATCTGTACCCGGTCCATATAGTACATGTAGGAATTCTTCTTCGCGACATACAAAATCTGCCACCCGGATTGGGGCAGATCCTGCTGAAACTGCAGAAATTTCCGGCTTTCCTCCCCGCTCTTCGCTCCGGCTCCTGCATACTCCCCGTAGACGTCCGCATTCCCCGCCTCCGCAAGAACCGTCTCCTGGCGGTCCCGCACCGCGACATACGTATCCTCCCCGGAGTATGCCGCCGCGGCAATATCCGCAATCTCCTGCAGTCTCTCCACAGAAAACAGGAGCACCACGCTCCCGGCTCTCGCCAGCATTCCGCGCTCCTGCCTCTCATACACCGGGATCACTGCCTGAAAATAGGCGCCGGCATCCCCCTCCACCTGCACGCGGCCAGAGATGCGCAGGGTGTCCCCGTCCTCCGGCAACTCGGAGACCGGCGCGAATTTGACCCCCTCCATCGCAATCAGCTCGCCTGCATCGTTGTAAATGCTCAGGGCCTGAATGTGTTCCTCCAGCTTCATCAGACTGGAGGCCAGCTGCTGTACCTCCCTTAGCCGGCTCCACCTCTCATTCAGCTCATCCGCGCGGATATAGCCGGTCACCGTATCGTTCACGTTGACACTGTCCGCGATTTTTACGATATCCGTCTCCACATCCTCAAGGGCGGACGCGATCTCCTCAAAAAAGGCCTCATGCGCATCCGCCACATTCTCACAGTACCACTTGTGGATAATCATATAGTTCACAAAGAATGCAATCAAGATTGCCAGACAGACGCCGGTCGAAATACAGACGCTGTTCTTCATCAGCCCACCCGGCAGGCGAAGCCTTCTTTTTCCTCTCACGCCGCTCCTATGACGCCTCTCCCCTGATCTCTTTTCCATCACAACTCCCATCCGTCTCTCATCCTGCGCGCTGATGCTGTCCCGGCATCAGTCGCACCTTGCTGCCCTCCTGGCACGCCCTCATCGCCGCCTGACACCCGCTTGGCCTACTCCTCTCTCTTCAGCTCCCGGAAGAACCACACCGTAAACGGAACGCAGATGAAACATGTGATCACGTCCGCGATCGGCTGCGCAAGCTGCACACCGCCCAGGCCGAACAGCTGCGGCAGGATCAGGATCAGCGGCAGGAACACGTACCCCTGGCGCGCCGACGACAGGAACGTGGCGATCCCGGACTTTCCGATCGTCTGGAACGTCATGTTGCAGCACACGCCGAGCGGCAGGAACGGCATGGCGAGGCACTGCAGCCGCAGGCTGACCGTCCCGATCTCCACGACCGCCGGGTCCTCGCTGATAAAAATCTGAATCACCGCGGGCGCGGCCGCGTAGCCGATCACCGCGAACACCGACAAGAAGATCGTCGCCGTGCGCACCATGAAGAGGAACGATTCCCTCACGCGGCCGTATTGTTTCGCCCCATAATTGTACCCGGCCACCGGCTGGTAGCCCTGGCCGAAGCCGATCACCACGGAGAAGATCAGCATGAACACCTTCGTCACGATCGCCATCGCCGACACCGCCGCGTCGCCGTAGCCGGACGCCATCTTGTTCAACGCGATCGTCGCGACGCTCGAGAGGCCCTGCCGGAAAAAGGAAGGCAGGCCGAATTTCATGATCTGCAGGTACATGCCCGGACGGCGCGCCGCATGCTTCAGATCCAGCTTCGCGATCGTCCGGCCGCTCACAAACATGTACAGAAGAATCAGGAAGCTCACGATCTGGCTCAGCCCGGTCGCGATCGCCGCGCCGCCGATCCCCAGGCCGAACACGAAGATGAACAGCGGGTCCAGGAAGATATTCAGAATCCCGCCGAACGCGATCCCGACCATCGCAAACTTCGCGCGCCCCTCCGCGCAGAGCATTTTATTCAGGGAAAACGACGCGATCAAAAACGGCGCGGCGTACAGGATGTACTGCGCGTACTCCATCGCGTACGGGTGAATCGTCTCCGTCGCCCCCAGCAGGCCGACGAGCGGATCCAGAAAGAGGATGCCGCCCACCGCCATCAGCGCGCCCAGCACGAGCGCGAAATAGAAGCCGCTCGCCGCCACCTGCGACACGGTCTCATCCTTCTTCTCCCCCAGCAGCCGCGACATCCAGCTGCCCGAGCCCATCCCGATCATAAACCCGAGGCTCTGGATGATTCCCATCAGCGACATCACGATCCCGACCGCGCCCGACGCACTCGTGCCGAGCTGCGACACGAAATACGTGTCCGCCGTATTGTAGATCGCCGTCACGATCATGCTCACGATCGTCGGGATCGCCAGCGAGAGAATCAGCCGTGAGACGGGCTGCTCGGTCATTTTTCTGTACTGCGCTTCGTTTTTTTCCATGTGGGGCCTCCTTCAATGTTTTCTGCCTGCCTTACCGTTTTCCGACTCTTGATTCCCGCGGGCAGCGGGCCAGACAGCCATGCCTGTATCAGGATTAAAGATACTGAATCGGAATTACTCTGTCGTTTCCGCAGAGCGTTATAAGTCTGTCATAGAGACAGACCACGCCTCCCGGTCCGCGCGTGACGCCCGGAATTTTATCCAGCAGTTCAAACGCAGCCACATCCTTTTTCTGCGGATCCGCATGTTTCTTCATCTCGATAGGATAGAGGACTCCATTTTCCTCAATCAAAAGAGCAATCTCATTCATGTCCCTGTCGCGGTAAAAATACAGCGGCAGCTCAAGAATTCCCTTGTTGTAATAGCTTTTCACAATCTCCGATATCACGAAACTCTCAAAGAATGCGCCCGCCATCGCTCCGTTTTTCAGGACATCCGGCGTATTCCACCTGGTCAGATAGGCCGCCAGACCCGTGTCAAGAAAATACAGCTTTGGCGTCTTGATCGCCCGCTTCGTGATATTGTTCGAATAAGGCGGAAGCAGATATACGATGTTGGAGGCGACAAGGATGGAAAGCCAGCGCTCCGCAGTAGGCTGGCTGATGCCTGCATCCCTTGCAAGGGAGGACAGATTCAACAGCTGGCCGGTGGACGCTGCGGCAGCCACCATGAATTTTGTAAATTTTACCGTATCTCCGATTTCTGAGAGTTCCCGCACATCCCGGTCAATGTAGGTCCGCACATAAGCGCCGTAAAACATCTGCCAGTTGAGCTCGGGATGATCGTGCAGCTCCGGCATGGCGCCGCGGTGAATGATATGCCAGACCTCGTCATAGGAAATGTCTGCGAGCTGCTGCCTGCGCTCTGTAAAATACGGCTCCACAGGCAGAAACGGGGTATCGCACGCAATCCCGTGTGACTCGCGCAGCGAGAAACTGAGCAAAGTTACCAGCCCGATGCGCCCGGCGAGGGACTCACTGACTCCCTTCATCATCCGAAACTGCTGCGAACCGCACAGAAAAAACTGCCCTTTTTTGCGCTCACGGTCCAGAAGCAGCTTGATCTGCTCAAACAGGGCCGGTGCTTTCTGAATCTCGTCTACAAACACAGGCGGCGGATTGTCCTTGAAAAAGGTCCCGCCCGCCTCCTGGGCGCTCGCCCGAAGCAGCGGATCGTCGAGCGTCGCGCAATTCATTCCGGCAGTCAGTTTTTCGAGCATTGTCGTCTTACCGACCTGTCTCGGTCCCGCGACAAGTACAGCCCCGAACATCCGCGCCAGCTCCTGCACGGTCTCCTCAGTGTGTCTTTTTATATACATAATAGATCGCTCCTGTCGGCTAATTTAATATCCTATATTAGTATAGCCGAAAAGGAGCGATTTATCAACCTTTTTTCATTGATTTCCATACAAAAAGGGCTGCAAAGCTGGCAGTTGCTGCGGGCAGCACAGGATTCGTCAAACCAATACCGCCATCTGCAGCTTCTGTGCCTTGCAGCACCTTTCCATTCATTCACTTAGACTCGCATACGTGCTTCCCAGCCGGACAGCAAAACCGAGGGACTGGTACATCCCCTCATCGCAGGGCGCGCAGCAGACGGTCACGCTGGCCATGCCGTTTTCTCTGCACCAATTTCGGGCGGCCTCCGCCAGCCGGCGGGCGACGCCCTTTCTGCGGAACACCGGCTCAATGTAGAAATCGTCCAATACCCCGGTGTCCGCGCAGGCGAAGGTGGAAAAGCATCTGCTGACACTGCATATCCCGATCGCCCGGCAGCCGCGCTTTGCCACGAAAAAGGTGATTCTGCCCTCCCGGACTGCCTGCTCCAGACACGCCTGCTGCCCCTCCGTCAGCGCCTGCTCCCCGATCTCCAGGCGGAATCCGTTTTCCAGCTTTCTAAGCTGCCAGTCCGTGGGATCGGACAGGAGGCCGACCGTGACAGGAACACCCCTGGCAGGCACGTCCTTGACAGACATATCTCCGGAAGACATATCCCCGATAGGCACGTCCCTGACAGACATATCCCCGGCAGACATGTCTTTGACAGCCATATCCCTGGCAGGCACGTCCTTGACAGCCACGTCCTTGACAGACATATCCCTGGCAGGCACATCCTTGACAGACATATCCTCCTCAGGCGGCAGGAGCATCAGGGGCTCTCCCCACTCATCCGCTCCGTTCTTCACGAATCCGACGCTCTGCCAGAAGCGCATCCGGCGCTCGTCGCCGCCATAGTTCAGCTCTGCATACGTCGCCCCGTTCGTCTTCGCCCACGCCAAAAGCGCCCGGGCACATGCCCTTCCGGCGCCGCCGCCGCGGAACTGCGGGTAGACGCAGAATTCCATGATAAAGCATTTGCCGTCCTCCGTGCCGTAAATCACCGCCAGTGCAAACCCGATGTCCTGCCCGTCCCGGTGGAAAAACACGTACCGGAACCGATCCTGCGGCCGGTCATGGCCCCTCTCGATCGCGTTCTGATACTCCGCGCCGAGAAAGTACTCCCGGTCCTCGTCCTCGGGATCCGGAAAGATATCCCGCTTATGATAGCTGTGAAGCTGCTCCCAGAAGACTGCTGCATCCTCCTTCGTGGCAGCCTCACGAATCGTAATCTGGTGTTCCATTTTATCATCCTCCAAATCTTTATTCAGAGGGTTAGAAAACGTGAACCCTCCACACACGATTTTTCTTCATAAAAACCACTCCTTCCATCTCCGATTTGTATTCTCTCCAGCTTTAGCAGATTTCCGCCCCTGACGGCATCGGCTTCTCCGGCACCATCAGCGCCAGCTCGCCGTTCTCGTCCTCCGCGCACAGGAGCATTCCCTCGGAGAGCACGCCCGCCAGCTTCGCCGGCTTCAGGTTCACGAGCACCATCACCCGCTTGCCGACCATCTCCTCCGGCGTGTAGTGCGCCTTGATGCCGGAGACGATCTGCTTCACCTGGCTTCCGATCTTCACCTGCGAGCAGAGCAGCTTGCGGGACTTCTTGACCGCCTCACAGGCGATGATCTCGCCCACCTGGAACTGCATCTTACCGAAGTCCTCGAAGGTGATCTCCTCCTTCGGCTCGATGTCAATCACGGCTTCCGCCGCGCCGTCCGCACAGCCGCAGGTGCAGGTGCCGTCCTGCGCATCTGCTGCGCCGCCCGCTGCATTTGCCGCACTGCCTGTCACATTCGCTGCTGCGTTCGCCGCACCGCCTGCCACATTCGCTGCGGTTCCTGCTGCATTTGCACTGCCGCCCTGTGCCGCGCTTTCCTTCGCTGCCTCCTCTGCCGCGGCCTTCGCCTGCGCCTCCTGGAGTGCCTCTGCCTTCGCGAGCACTTCCTTCATATCCTGGCGCGCGAACAGGATCTCCGGCTTCTCGACCACCTTCGTGCCCGACTCATAGAGCCCAAACGTGTCCAGCTCCTCCAGTCCGCGCTTCTTCGCATTCAGCTGCGCGAGAATCCGCTCGGAGGTCTCCGGCATAAACGGCTCGAGCAGCGCCGCGCCGATCGCGATCCCCTCGGTCAGGTTGTAGAGCACCGTCGCGAGGCGGTCCTTCTTCGCCTCATCCTTCGCGAGCGCCCACGGCATGGTCTCGTCGATATATTTGTTGCAGCGCTTGAACAGGGTAAAGATCTCCGTGATCGCATCCGCCACGCGCAGATTCTCCATCTTTGCCGCTACCTTGCCCGGCACGCCGAGCGCCACCGCCTTCAGCTCCTCGTCGACCGGCTCCGTCACTCCTGTATTTGTGACTACGCCGCCGAAATACTTGTTCGTCATCGAGATCGTCCGGTTCACCAGGTTGCCGAGCGTGTTCGCAAGGTCCGAGTTCAGCCGCTCGACCATCAGCTCCCACGAGATCACTCCGTCATTGTCAAACGGCATCTCGTGCAGCACGAAGTAGCGCACAGCGTCCACGCCGAACACGTCCACCAGGTCGTCCGCGTAGAGCACGTTGCCCTTCGATTTGCTCATCTTGCCGTCGCCCTGCAGCAGCCACGGGTGTCCGAAAATCTGCTTCGGCAGCGGCAGGCCCAACGCCATCAGGAAGATCGGCCAGTAGATTGTGTGGAAGCGGATGATGTCCTTTCCGATCAGGTGCAGATCCGCAGGCCAGTCCTTCTTGAACTGCTCTGTGCTCTCGCCGTCGCAGTCGTAACCGATTCCGGTGATGTAGTTTGTCAGCGCGTCCAGCCATACGTAGATCACGTGCTTGTCGTCAAACGTCACCGGGATGCCCCACTTAAAGGACGTGCGCGACACGCACAGATCCTGCAGTCCCGGCAGCAGGAAGTTGTTCATCATCTCATTTTTCCGGGACACCGGCTGAATGAACTCCGGGTGCGCGTTGATGTGCTCAATCAGGCGATCGGCGTACTTGCTCATCTTGAAGAAGTAAGCCTCCTCCCGCGCAGGCTTCACCTCGCGCCCGCAGTCCGGACACTTACCGTCCACGAGCTGCGACTCGGTCCAGAAGGACTCGCACGGCGTACAGTACATTCCCTCGTACGCCCCCTTGTAAATGTCGCCCTGATCGTACAGCTTCTTGAAAATCTTCTGCACCTGCGCCTCATGGTCTGCGTCGGTCGTGCGGATAAACTTGTCGTAGGACGTGTTCATCAGATCCCAGATCCTGTGAATCTCGCCCGCCACCTTGTCGACGTGCTCCTTCGGCGTGATGCCTGCGGCCTCCGCCTTCAGCTCGATCTTCTGGCCGTGCTCGTCCGTTCCGGTCTGGAAAAAGACGTCGTAGCCCTGCAGCCGCTTGTACCGCGCGATGCTGTCCGCCAGCACGATCTCATACGTGTTGCCGATATGCGGCTTGCCCGATGCGTAGGCGATCGCCGTCGTGATGTAATACTTTGGTTTGCTCATGATTCTCCTCCTTTTCTGGTGATAGCCGGATAGAAAGTGGCAGGTTGCTGCTGTGCCAGGCGGATTCCCGGACGTTCAGCACTGCAGGCCACAGACCCGCGCGCTTCACGTGCTATCCGCAAATAAATTTGCTCCGATCCGTCCTAGCAGGTTGCTGCTGCGCCAGGCGGATTCCCGGACGTTCAGCACTGCAGGCCACAGACCCGCACGCTTCGCGTGCTATCCGCTGCGCTGCAGCTCCTGTCTGTGGCTGATGGGCGTTCCGCCCATCCCAACCTGCCACTACGTATCTCCGCAAATAAATTTGCTCCGATCCGTCCTGGCAGGTTGCTGCTGCGCTGAACTGGTGGCAACAAAAAACCGCCTTCTATTTTTTAGTCAAATAGAAGACGGGCTGCGCCGTGGTACCACTTCTCTTCGTCCGCACCTCACGATGCGGGCCTTAGCGGGTGCTGATGCCATGCTGCGCATCGAATACCCTGCCGCTGTAACAGGCGGACCTGTCGTGCTCTAACGTTCCCGACCGCTGAACGCCTGCACAGCCTTCGCAGTCCCATTTTGCTCGAACACGCCTCTCAGAAGCCATCTTCCGCATCCGTCCCTGTCTCCCCTCTCACCAGCCGGGGATTCTCTGTAGCACGTCCGAATGCGTACTCTTTTCGTCACCGAGTTATCAGAATTATTCATAACCAGCTATATCTGGTTCCTAACTTAGCACATGCGGGATTTTCTGTCAAGCGGATTCCGCAACGCTGTTTTATAAATACAATGTGCTTCACGGCTTTTAAGACCTCCACTCCACCTTTCATTCTTGCGCTTGAGAAGAATCTGGCGTTGTATCCTGGAATAACCGCAGAGATATACGGGGTTTTTCAGGATCCTGTGCATAAAATATAATTAAAATATTCCCAGCCGGATCTATTCGTTCTCCTGTTCCTCCTCCTGTCAGTTCTCCTCCATAGTCAAATTCACCGCCCGGTGATATCCCATAAAGACAATAATCGCTGTCTGTGCCATAAATTGTAATTTCAGACACAATATTTTTCCCTTCTTCTGTCCTATCAGAACATGTCCCTTCAAACACAATGTTTTCAGCATACATTTTTCCATCCGAAATCTTCAGATCACTCCCCTTCCATATTTCTGCCACCTCATCGAACGAGCTGCCAAGACAGCTGAAAAGCTCTGTCTTTCTATCTGCCTCAGGAAATGGTAATGCAGTCAACTCTATCCCAGGATTTTCAGAATCTTCCAACTCCTTCAGATTTACAAAATATCCATCCCCATTCACATAAATCTCAGGAAAATTTGTCTGAACAAACCCCTGCTTTTCCAGCATCTCACATGCTTCCTGCTTTGACATAGCTGTACTCAGCCCCAATATACGATACGAGTTGTTTTTTCCAATAATTGATATACGAGATATCTTCTGTTCCTCACTGTCATCGGAAGCCCCAAAGACTACATCACTATTACGATAGTAGGATACGTTCATCATCCAGCTATACTGCATATCATCAAAATTCTGTGCCGCCATTTCAAGTTTTTGTTCCAAATAGCCGCTCAGTTCCTGCATACTCTCTGCATTTATCTCCGCATCTGCTGCTGTGATTTTCATTCCAGTCAAAAACAGAATCACCGCCAGAATAAACGCTCCGTATTTCCGTCTTTTGCCCAATCTGTACCACATGCCTTTGCCTTGGATCATAATCTATGGTTCCTCTCCAACATGATTTTTGAAATTGTCAATATAATTCCCTGTCCGCCTGAAACGTAACAACCGTCTCCCCATCAACATACTCTGCAAAGACATTCGCTTTTTTATTTTCCAGCTCCCAGTAATATGCCGCATACATAGCGTCGTCTTCATAGGAAGAGGTACAATTCATCATTTCCGATATGTCTTCAACAATGTCACTGACTGGGAGCAGCCAGTTTTCTTCCTCAACCATGAAACTATACTGCCACCATACGCCGGATAAAATGCCTTCATCAAAGTATACCTTAATTCCTACCGGAGGAAGTCCAAAAAGGGAAGCTGTATAGTAGACTGCCAAATCATAAAAGCTTGGCTCCTCACCCATCAGCATAGTAAACTCTTCTTCTGACAGCCCGAAAAAATCAAGGACAGACGCCGCATAGTAACTCTCTCCCTCGTATACGGTTGCTCCTCCCTGCCAGAAATCCGACATTTCATCTGCCATCTCATCCGTCATTTCATTTGACTGATAACTGTCTTCCCCGCCTTCACTAAAGGAAACCGTATCCTCCACAGGAGCATTCAGCCAGTCATCGTCCGTAGTATATTTTACCTCCGCCCCTTCCGTATTAGATGGACCGCTCACCCACGACTCAGCGTAAGATCCTTCATCTACAACCAGGATCGTATCTGAATCAAACGCTGCCTCTCCAATAAATTCCACACTGTCCGGAATCGCTACCTCTCCAAGAAAATTCGTCATAAATGCTTTATCCTCTATCCTTTTTAATGTAGACGGCAATACAATCTCGTTCGAAATATAGCAGTAAGCAAACGCGCTTTTCCCAATCTCCTCCAAGCCTTCTGAAAAATATACGTCTCGTAAATCCGCACTCTCAAAAGTGGATTCTTTTATCGTTTTTATTCCAACCGGTATATTAATAGAATCCAGCGCATCACAATGATAAAAGGCCTTCTCCCCTAATTCCGTCAACGTATCCGGAAGCCATATATACTTCAACTTCACGGCTTCGCTAAAGGCTCCTTCGCCAATACTGGTCACCGCATAGGACATCACGACCTCTTCCAGATACTCCGTATCCGCAAATGCATAATCTCCGATCGTCCTGACAGAATCCGGCAAAAAGATATATTTTATACAGCCGCCTTCAAAGGCATGCGCACCTATCTCCTCAACCCCTTCCGGAAACGTAATAGAACGAAGATATTCTATATCACTCATGGAATACTCGCCAATTCGTTTGATTCTTTCCGGCAAATATGTACTCTCGTCATCTTCCATATAATACAACAAGGTTTCCGTATTATAATCCATCAGATATTTGCCGTTCTCTATTCCGTAACGGGCATTGTCAAGATCGACATAGACCGTTTCGCAGTACCGGATTGCCCCCTCTTTTATATTGTTCACTGTACCTGGGATATTAATCGTCATATGCGGGTCCCAAAATGCGCCGGAGGCTATTTCAAGTATTCCTTTCGGGATATCATAATACCGGTCATTACATTTTGCAGCGCTCCCGCAAATTAACCGCTTGGGCTTCTTTTCAAACAGTACATTGTCTATGACCGCAAAATTCGGATTTTTCGAGGATACGTGAAAATCCACGGAACAGCAATCAGCAAACGCATTATCCTCTATAGTAGTAAGCGAGTCCGGCAGTGTCACTTCTATTTTTACACGCTGAAACGCTCCTTCCTCTATGGTAGTCACGCCCTCCGGCACAATTGCTCCTATATAAGATCCCTGGGACCCAAGATGCGTAGGCCACCGGTACGCGCCTTCGCCAATTGTAGTAACCGGCATTCCGTTTATTTCCGCAGGAATATGTTCACCATTTATGTCTGCAGCGGAGCTGTTGTTCGGTTTGGCTATACTTACTGTACCATCCCCATTTTCATAATAGAAAAATACCTCATCGTCTATTTTCACATAAGACGTATCGCTTTCTGTCTGAGCATACACAGAGCAACACATAAACAGCCAGATACATAACCTCAATATTTGTCCCAGTATAAACCGCTTCCTCATTCACATTTCCCCCAATCCATTATCCTATGCGCAACGTATTTTCTAAAATTCAGCCAGCAATGCCTCCACCTCATCAGCTATCTCTTCGTTCCTGGCGGGGCCTGAATCATACGCAGAGAAATATATATCAGGCGACTCTATTTCCAACTGATAGCCGTCTGCCATCTGCTGGATCCGGTTCCATATTTCTTCTGTGATACAGTCTTCCTGCCACAGCTCCTCATCGCATGCCTCTACGCCAAAGCGCGGCACGATTCCCCAGTCCGTTTCCACGTCTACTACCTCATTGAGCATGGCATATGTTCCATCCCCGCTCAGCTCCAATTCTGCAACGCCGCCTTGTCCTGCCGTACTGTCCAAATATCCACCTGGAGCAAGCCCGCCGTCCGTGAACGAGTTCAGATTCATCAGCCACTGCAGTTCACCCGTATCCGCATTCCGGTAGCCGCGAAATCTCCCTATCCTTGAAAAGGAACAATGATCCTCGACAGGAATCTCTTCCACTGAATAATCTCTGTACGCAAATACCCGCACCTCTTTTGAAAGGCCTCTCGCTCCACGGACCGCCGTCGCCACTAATTCAGGGATTCCATCCTCATCCAGATCCATTAACTGAACACTCCAGCCATCCGGATTGTCTTCTTGCTCCAGCGATTTTTTCGTTGGATATAGGAACGATTTATACGCACTTCTCCAATCTTCGCTCACTACATTGCTCTCTGCCATTGTCACAGTCCTGTACAGCTGAAGGGAGACCATCTCCCACTCCTCCGCCCTTTTAAAGGAAAGGCGCGCCTGCTGCCCGTTCCCCTCCCATACGTATTCGCCCGGAAGCTCCTCTGTCTCTTCCGTAGCGGATTTCATTGTCATCAGCTGATCCAGCTCACCTATCATCTGCTCCAGAAACTGCTGATTGTACAGCTCCTCCACATTGCCTGTTCCTTCCCAGGTAAAGGTTTGGAGCATTCCATCAGCAAAATCGCAGAGTGCCGTTCCCATAGTTCCATATAAATCTATCTCATACTCTTTCCAACTTCTTTCCTCATACACACAGCTGCAGCCGAAATATGTCTCTACCTCACCGATATCTTTCCCCAGAAGATTCAAAAGCTCACGAATCTTGGACTCCTCGCCGGAACCGCCCATATTTCCGCAATACCGGTAGCTGCTGATAAAATCAACGAACTGGCTCCAGTCCGGTATAAATCCCAGCTGCGGGTTTTCTGTCAAAATCTGTCTTCCGGACGTATCCGACATACGGAAATTTACACTGAACGTCTGGTATCGGTCGTAAATCTCCTCCGAATAGGTTTCTCCGATATACCCGGAAAAGCCTTCGACCAAAACACTCCACGCTGAGTATCCGTCAAACATAATTTTTCTGCAGTCTCTCCCTGTCATCTCTGTAATCTGCTCTCCCGGAGCGCTCCACTCCAGGCAGGCCGCATCCAGAAGAAACACCTCAGCTCCTGACGAAGCATCACAGTATACACCCGCATAATACGCATCCTGTCCCTCTTCTCCTTCTACCTCCGCATACTGCACGCCATCCTCCGTCAAGTAATACACTCTGGGATTTGCCAACATCATTCCGCCGCCAATATCCTCTAAAACCACCAATTCCGGCGTGCCGTCATTGTTCAGATCCGCAAGATAGCCGCACAACGAAGTCTCCTCCTCATAATAGCTCGTAATATTCAACATCAAATTTGTATACTGCGACTGCCAATCTTGTTCGGAACTCTCTGCTGATACCGCAATCTTTCCGCTGCCAACCCCAAGCAACAGCGCAGCAGCTATGATTCCTGTTTTTATCCCGCAATTCATTTTCTTCTTCCTTCCATTTAATAAAATTAAGGAGGAAAAAGTACAGTACTTCTTCCTCCTGCCTCAGGGAAAGCATAAACTGTGCATTTCATTCACACAGCAGTTTATTTCTTAATAGAAACCCGTTTTCCAGCGCCTTTTCCTCTGAAAAGCTTCTTATATTCCTTCACCTTGCTCCCGGGCACTTTTATCTTTGCCTTTGCAGGAATCCCTTTCAGAGCGCTGCTGCCCACTGACTTGCTCGTCAGCTTCGTTGTCTTTACCTTGATGCTCTTCAGTTTCCGGCACCCGTAAAATGCCTGTTTTCCTATGGTCTCCGTACTTGCCGGTAGCGTAATGCTGGTAAGCGCCGTGCACTTATAAAATGCCTTGGCTCCGACTGATGCAACATTTGTGCCAAGCGTCACGCTTTTCAGCTTGCTGCATCCCTGGAAGGCGCTCTTTCCAATGGAGACAATCTGACTGCCCAGCTTTACCTTAACCAGCTTTTTATTGTTCTTAAACGCATTCGCCGCAATCGAAGTCACCCTGTACGTAACACCGTTCTGTGTGATCGTCGCCGGAATCACAACTGTTTTCTTCTTTTTGTTCAGCGGCTTCTTGTATTCCACTGTATTCCAGACACTGTTTACCTGGTATACTCCGCCTGCTGCAGCATTGTTGAATGTCGTTCCCACTGCCAAAGAAGCAACTCCGGTCCCTGTCGGCGCAGGCTGCGGAGCAACCGGCTGGCTTGGGGTCTGAGGCACCGGCTGCGGGGTCACCGGCTGGCTCGGCGCTGGCTGCGGCGTTACCGGCTGACTCGGAGTCTGAGATCCCTGACTTCCCGATGATGTACCGGTAGCCTTCACCACCTCGGTTCTTGTCCCCCGGCACACGGTACAGGTAAAGGTTTTTACACCGTTCGCCGTCTCCGTAGGCGCTGTCGTTATAACACCTGCATTCCATGAATGTCCTCTCGCCGGAATCTCTTCTGTCCGGGACACACTGCCGCAGCCGGAGCATGTATAGCTGGCTGTACCCTTCTGTGTACAGGTAGCCGCTTTTGTCACCGTACGCACATAGTTGTGGACATGCTTCTTGCTCTCGTATACCTCTTTCAGCTTCGCGCGTGTCGCCGGTCCGCATTTTCCGTCCTGCTCCAGGCCATAATCTCTCTGGAAATTCCTGAGCTGCGCTTCACAGCCATAGCCGAACATTCCGTCAATATCCACCGTATAGCCAAGGTAGCACAGAACAGACTGCACCCATTTGACATCATCGCCCCGCATCGTAGAGCTGATTAAATAGATGTCCCGCGTCGGAAACGGATAATCATCCGGGTTTGCAGACACCGGGCCGCTTGTTAATTCAACATTCGCATGCCAGCCCCAGCCTCTGTACGGATATCCCCAGCGTCCAAGTGTATCAATTGTATCAATCCGAATAGAAGCTCTCGCATCCGTGCTCTTCATTTTGATAGAATGAATGATCTGATTGTTCCCTATATACACACCGATATGTCCGCAGGCATGCCCATTATGTGTAACAGAACCTCCCCAGAAAAACACATCTGCACCTACCGGGATATTGTCTCTGGATTCAGAATCTACAAAATGATTGCCGTAGCAAACAGCACATGCATCTGATGAGCTGATTCCAAACACATTGTTATAGCAGGTAGCAACAAACCCAAGGCACATCCCCGGCTCCCAGGTTTTTCCGACCATCCCATTCATGTAATCAATCCACGGCTGCACGTCCGCCGCTCTGGTCGGGATGCAAAAGAATCCGCTCAGGCACATGACCGTCAGGCATGCGGCCATAAAATGTTTTTTCGCCGCTGCAATCGCCTGCTTCACCTTTGAACTCTTGCCATTCATCGCAACTTTTCCCTCCTTCATCTCGCTCCACATTTCTATGCTTTCCCTTTATAGCCATTTTTCTGACCTTCCACCAGCCGTTCACACCTGCGATCACGGAACGGTAACCGTACATGTCTTCTGTATCCCGCCTGCCGTTATCGTGATTACCGCAGTTCCCTTCTTTTTCGCGGTCACCTTGCCCTTGGCAGTAACAGTCACGATTTTTTTATTCGAAGACTTGTACTTGATCTTCGCCTCCGCCCCCTTAGGCGCAAGCTTCGGTTTCAGAGTCGTCGACTTGCCCTTTTTCAGAGTGATCGCATCCTTCACGCCTGTGATGTCGGTCGGCGCCATCTTCGGAACCGTCACTGTGACAACTACCTTCTTGCTGCCGGACTTGACCGTGATCTTAGCCTTACCAGCCCCCTTCGCCGTGATGACACCCTTCTTGGAAACCACCGCTACCTTCTTGTTCGAACTCTTGTAGCTGATCTTATCCTTCGTCGTAATCGGTGTGATAATCGGCTCGAGCTTGGCTGTCTCACCCTTCTTCAAGGTCATCTTCTTCACGATATTCGTGATCTTCGACGTCTTCACCACACCCTTCTGGACCTTCACCTGCACATTTGCCTGCAGACCGCTCGCCAGCGTGATTGTGATCACTGCCTTGCCCGTCTTCTTCTGGGCTGTAATCTTTCCGTTCCCATCCACCTTCACGATCTTCTCATTGCTTGACCGCCACGATACGACCGAGTCGCCGGCCGCCAGACCGGATACCATCAGCTTTGTCGTCGACTGCTTCACCTTCAATGGAAAACTCGTCGCATTCAGCGTGATCGTCGGTGTCAGCTTTGCGATCCGGCTTGTCTCCTGCGCACCGCACACCGTGCAGCTGCGCGCGGACATCCCTTCCGCAAGCACCGTCGCACCTTGCACAGTCGCCCAGCCGCCAAACATATGCTGACCGGTCGCCGGGATCGCCGTCGCTGCCTCCTGGTAGCCGCAGACCGTACACGCTCTGTGCTGACTGCCTGTCACACCGCAGCTCGCCGCGCGGTCGGTCACCGTCGTCATCGTGTGCGCGCCCGTCGCCGGAATCGTTGTCGCTTCTTCCTGGTAACCGCAGACGGTACATTCTCTGTGCTGACTACCCGTCGCACCACACGTTGCTACCTTGTCTGTAACCGTTGCCATCGTATGCATCCAAGTCTTCGAAATCCTCTGTGTATAGGTTTCTCCATGCAGCAGACATGTGTATGTCTTCACGCCTGTCCGTGCGCATGTAGGCGCTTCTGTAATTATTCCTTCATCCCACTGATGAACCACCGGCTCTTCAGAAGACTGATATGTCGCTAGTACCGGGATTTCACCTACAGCTCTCCCCCCACCGAACCAAGCGACAACATAATAAGTTTTCCCGGCCTCCAACTCATATCTTAGTTCAAAATTTCCATCCCCTGATCCGTTCTCATCGTATCCACCGCTATCCTCTGTTAACAAAGTTCTTTCCGCATCATATAGATATCCGGTGGGGAAGTTTTCAGCAAAAGATACAATAGAATATACTCCTGATCTTTTCGGAATAAACTTAAAGTACATTTTACTTTTCGGTACCTTGATCACAGCATTCTGCACAGTACCCTCTGTTAGTGTCTGTGCACGCTCAAAACTGTTTGCCAAAGAATCTAATTCCTCCCTCGGAGCAACAGTAAAATAAAAATCCGTACCATTCCACTCATCATAAACCCCACAGCGGTATATTTGGAGTTTCGTTACATTTTTTACCACAAGGGATGGTCCATCCACATCCAATCCATAATATCCATCACCCTCCGTCGAATCCTCATATCGAAATTCATCCCATACATACATTACCGGTCCATAGGCTTCCCCCGTCGAGGCATTCACATGCAATGTGGCATCCGAACCATTTTCCACTTCTATTTCAGTGGCTTCTGCTGATGCCTTAAAGCCAGTATCAAAAACAATCGTGAAATGAACATACTCCTCTTGGTATCCATCCCCAACACCACAAGAAACGGATCCAGGTTCAGCAACATTTTTTAATACCACAGAAGATCCTCTTTCTCCAGAAATCTCATATGTTCCATACCAAAAATATGTCACTGTTCCTGATTCTGAAGTGGCATCAATTGTCAACGTAACATCCTGCCCTGGAGTTGTTTTTATAATATACTCACCATAATACTCATTCCACTCACCGGAAACGCTATTGATTTTCAACCCACTGCTAGTATCTGCCTGCGTAGCAAGTACTCCGTCCTGCAATTCATTCAATGTAGACTGCTCCTCAAGTGTATCAATCTCTGTGACATCCTCAATCAGGATTTCTCCATCTCCCACAATAGCATCAGCTACTGCAATACTTTCCGTAGATGTATCCATCCCTACAGTCTCTTCAGGCTCCCCATCCGATATTGTACCGTCCTCAGTAAGTTCATCCAATACCGTCACCTCTAGATCTGAACCTGCCTCATCCGGCACTCCTATCTCAAGCACAGTCTCCTCACTTCCGGATAGCTCCATTAGTGACACTTTCGCAGGTAGTTCTTCCGCATAACTGATAAGATTATTTGCAGGGCTAACTGTAATCATCATCGCTGCAACCGTTATCAACGCAAATTTTCTTCTCCTCATACCTACTTCTTCCTCCTTTTTGTTTCCTTACTCTACTTTATGATAGTCACTCACTTCCACAATTATTGAACGGTAACCGTACACGTCTTCTGTATCCCACCTGCCGTTATCGTGATTACCGCAGTTCCCTTCTTTTTCGCGGTCACCTTGCCCTTGGCAGTAACAGTTACAATTTTCTTATCCGAAGATTTATACTTGATCTTCGCCTCCGCCCCCTTAGGCGCAAGCTTCGGTTTCAGAGTCGTCGACTTGCCCTTTTTCAAAGTGATCGCATCCTTCACGCCTGTGATGTCGGTCGGCGCCTGCTTCGGAACCGTCACTGTGACAACTGCCTTCTTGCTGCCGGACTTGACCGTGATCTTAGCCTTACCAGCCCCCTTCGCCGTGATGACACCCTTCTTGGAAACCACCGCTACCTTCTTGTTCGAGCTCTTGTAGCTGATCTTATCCTTCGTCGTAATCGGTGTGATAATCGGCTCGAGCTTGGCTGTTTCGCCCTTCTTCAGTGTGAACGACTTGACCACGTTCGTGATCTTCGACGTCTTCACCACGCCCTTCTGGACCTTCACCTGCACATTCGCCTGCAGACCACTCGCCAGGGTGATCGTAATCACTGCCTTGCCGGTCTTCTTCTGCGCTGTGATCTTCCCGCCTGCATTTACCTTCACAATCTTCTGATTGCTTGACTGCCACGATACGACTGAATCACCTGCCGCCAGGCCCGATACCGTAAGCTTCGTCGTCGACTGCTTTACCTTTAACGGGAAGCTTGTCGCATTCAGCGTGATCGTCGGCGTCAACTTCGCGATCTGGCTTGTCTCCTGCGCACCACACACTGTGCAGCTGCGTGCGGACATCCCTTCCGCAAGCACCGTCGCCTCCTGCACCGTCGCCCAGCCGCCAAACGTATGCTGACCGGTCGCCGGAATCGCCGTCGCTGCCTCCTGGTAGCCGCAAACCGTACACGCTCTGTGCTGACTGCCTGTCACACCGCAGCTCGCCGCGCGGTCGGTCACCGTCGTCATCGTGTGCGCGCCCGTCGCCGGAATCGCCGTCGTCGCCTCCCGGTAGCCGCAAACCGTACATTCTCTGTGCTGACTGCCCGCCGCACCGCAGCTCGCCGCGCGGTCGGTCACCATCGTCATCGTATGTGCGCCCGTCGCCGGGATACTCACAGCTGCCTCCTTTTGTCCGCACTCTGTGCACTCGTTATGCCGGCTGCCTGCCGATCCGCAGGATGCAGCCTTATCAACTACAGCAACAAATGTATGCGCTGATAAATCTACAGGGATCTCTTCTGCCCTGATCTCATTGCAGCCTGAGCAGGTATAGATCTTCTCGCCCTGTCTGGTACACGTTGCCACCCTGCTTATTTTTCCTTCATCCCAGGAATGCGTATGTTCTTCATCCTCAAAGCCTGCAAAGTCTTTATTCATATTGATGGTCACCGGAACGGTCTGGGCGATGTCGGTACCCTTTACCGCGATTGTAATCTCTGTCTCACCAGGCATACGACCCTCGACTATTACATTCCACGTTCCTTCTGTATCCGTCTTCTCGACTGCAACGATCCGTGCCAGATCCGGGAACGCTGAGACAGCCGTGACTTTCGTATCACTGTCATACGAATCGAGTGAAACCGGAATAACAATCCGCGCCCCGTAGTCAACCGCTGTCGCCTCAATGGTTCCTGCGGTACAAGGATCCTTGACTATCTCCGCATAAGAATTCGCCGCACATGCCACACCGGAATAGCTCTGCAGCGCGTCCGGAACACAGACCTCACAGTTGCTTCCTTTGGTCAGCGCCTTGTCGTAGATCAGCTTAAAAGTGTCGGCATAAACCGTGCCATCCTCACTTGTCTTTGTCTCATCATACGAAAGCGTATAAGGGATCTCATTGTTGTTTCCATCCAGCAATTTCACAGCACTCACTGTCTCCGGCCTCATGTACTTTGTGAAGTGGAGTTCCGCATATTCCGCATACACATTTACCCACTCTGCCTCTGGCGTCGCTTTGGATACCAGAGCTGCATTGATATTGTCCTGCACCGGCGGGACGCTCACCCAGTCGCTGGTCCACGTCTCATATCCATCCATCTCCACTACTACCTGCCAATATCCCTCCGGCGTATCCCACGCATAACACCCCTCGGAGTCAGAGTACAATGGATTCACCTGCGAATCCTCCGCCGCATTCCACAGGACTTTTTCTGACTGTGGGGTTTCTTTGTAATAGGCAGTGACCTTTGCTCCCTGAATCCGGTTCGCCGTTACCGCCTCATAGACGTAACCGCTCGGGTCTATAAGCCATTTGAAGTAGTAGCCTTTTCCTCCTTGCGCGTAATAGTCAAATGCATCGTCTAAATAATTTTGGGCTAAGTCTGTTGCATAGTCTATAGCAACACTTACTAAGAGCCCTGCAATCGGACCATATGCTGTCACTACTGCCGCCTTTATGTATGGTTTTGCAACGCTCATTACTATTTTAAATGTTCCCAATGCTCCATAGGCAAAACGTAACTCATCAATTTTATTTAGTGCATAGGTTTTATCAGCATCCGATAATGTCGTTGAATTACGAATTTCCTGCGCGGCAACATTTATTTTATGTGCACTCTGAAATAGTTCGTATCCTGTTTCCGCCAAACTAATAAATTGGCCCGACTCTTTCCACGCCTCAGATAACGCAGTAGTGTAACATGTTTCTTCTCTAATCCAAAGAGTAATTCCTCCTTGAACGGCTAGCTTTTTTACGGTATTCTCTACACCATTCCACAAAACGTAGATAAGATCGTCGCCTTCTTGAAGTACTACAACGCCATTTTCCTTTACCTTATCTTTTACGTTTGCTTTAACCTGATCTCCGTATGCATTCAGAAGTTTGTCAATAAAGAATTGGATAGTATTTTCATCCGCACTATTTGAAAACGCTCTAGCTTTACTCTTGCCTTTAGTATTAAAGCCAAGCAGATCTTCTTCCGCAGATGTTACTGATCCATAAGTCCTAAACTCAACCGGAATCACTGTTCCATCCTGTAATGCAATGTTAAGCCTTGTCTCTTCATCCGTATTTTCTAATACATCAACCTCTGCGTTCTTACAAGACTCTGGTAATTCATCATTACTAAGGGTTATATCATCCGTGAATTCTGATCCATCATAAACAGTTGAGTACCACAAAGTGATTTTACCCGGAACATAATTTGGGTTTGCCTCATCGAAATAACCTGTGGCAATATAATCACCCGGATTCGCCGTCTGCTCAGCCTCTATCTTTTTCGTGAGTCCGTTTTTGATTCCGACCACGTAAACCTCCTTCAAGGTTTCTGAATTGTCAAAATGGATCTGAAATGTAAAGCTGTATGCCGGATTAATGGATAAGCTTAGCCGTTCTCCTTCTGCCTCCAGTAAATTGACCTTCTGGCTCTCATTAGCCATATAATACATGTCAAATTTTTTCAATATAGGAGCCTTTTTATTCAGAGTAACCGTCGACTCCGCATAAACCGCAGGATTTGACTCCTTTTCTACTCGTACCACATATTTTTGCCGTTCTTTCTGCGGAGCAGGCAGCGTAATGTCCGCATGGTAAGCCCCGGTGTTTTTCGACACTGTTCTGGCTACCTCCGTACCATCGACAAAAACTTTAAGGCTCTCCTTGGGATCTGTCAAACCACCTACGCTCAGCTGTTCGCTTCCGGCGTTCTTTGGCACATCCAACGTCAAGGTCGGCACTTCCAGCAGAACCATCCCCAGCATGTCACTGCAATCAGAATTCTCTTTGCTGTAATCAAAGGTAGTATAAGCCGATAATTTACCGGTTCCTAAGACCTTTACGTTAAGCTGTATCTGGCCGCTGTCATCAGTGACAGGTATGCTTAGCAGCGTTTCATCATAACTATATTCGCTAAGCTTCTCACCGTCCTTCTTTAAACTGTCTGCAACAAATTTCAAGGTTGGAGCCAGATGAATCAAGAGCCTCTTATTATCGATCGCATCTTTGCTGGCCTCCGAAACCTGATAATTCAAATACATGGTAATGTAATTATTTACACACGCAATATCAGCATTTACATAAAAGTCACTGTTCGACATATCAAGGGCATAGTTTGAATAATCCATATTTCCCGTAGAATAATATCTGAAGCTCATCCCTTGATCGATTGCCCACTTAGCAGCATAGGAATTTAAAACTACATATAAGCACACCGGACAGCCGCCAAATGCCTCTTCCCCAATGCTCTGTATCCGCTCTCCCAAAAAGATTTGGGACAGATTTTTACAGTCTGAGAACACATAATCGCCAATATGCTCTACGGACTTTGGAAGCACCACCGAAGTCAGGCCCTCACAGTTGCTAAAGGCGGCTCTCTTAATTTCTACCAGGCTGTCGCCTAATGACAGCGACGACAATCCTTTACAGCCGCTGAAGGCAGACTCGCCGATTACCTCCAGCGTAGACGGCAGGCTCACCGTCCGCAGGCTCGACGCATCGCAAAATACGTTATCCGGCAGTGCAGTTACCCCCTCCGGCACTGTTATGCTCTTCAGTTTCATACATCCCGTGAAGATTCCGTACCCTGTACTCGTCAGGCCCGCTGGATAATTCACACTCACCAATCCCGCACAGTCTGCCACCGCCCACCGGTCCAGTATCGTTATGCTATCCGGCAGGTGCAGCTCCGCCAGTCCCGTACACCTTGCCAGCGCACTCTCTCCAAGCTTCTCCAATTCTTCCGGCAGAATCAACTCTGCAAGGCCGCTGCAGCCATACAGCGCATTCGCCCCTATAGATTTCAGCGTGGACGGCAAATAGATCTCCGTAAAGTCCGTGCATTCCATAAATACATTATCCGGCAGGCTCGTCACGCCCTCCGGTACTGTCATGCTCTTTAAACTCGTACATCCGACAAAAATCCGGTCCCCAGCACTGGTCAGTCCAACCGGATAACTCACGCTTGTTAACCCCGTACAGCCTGCCATCGCCCACTGTCCGATCGTCTTAATGCTCTCCGGCAGCTGCAGCTCCGTCAGCCCGGTACAATTCGCCAGCGCATGATCTCCGATCTCTGCCAGTCCTTCCGGAATCGTCAGCTCCGTCAACCCGCTGCACCCGTTCAGTGCTGACTGATTGAGTTTCCAAAGTGTTGACGGCAGGCTGAGTTCTGTCAGTCCGGTACACTCATACAGCGCACAGGCCCCGATCTCCTCCAGGCCCTCCGGAAGAAGAATCTCCCGGAAGTTCGTGCTGTAGGCAAACGCATGATCCGCCAGCTTCTTCACTCCTGCCGACACCTCGATCCGCATCAGCCTCTCGTCACCCTCAAACGCCCGGTCCCCGCCATGTTCCAGCGATAACGGATAATTAATATGTTCCAGGTTCACACAGCCGGCAAAACTCCCGCTGCCATACGTCTTCAATCCATCAGGCAGCTCGAGCTGTGTCAGGCTACTACAGTCCCGGAATGCATAGTCACCAATCTCTGTCAGGCTGCCAGGCAGCACAATCTCCCGCAGCGAGCTGCATTCCCGGAATGCATTTGATCCGAGCTTCGTGACAGCTCCTGTTATATATACCTTTTCCAACTCACTGTGGCCACTGAAGAGATTCTCCGCAAGCTCCCGCACCGTATAGCCGTCGATCTGTGCCGGAACCGCAACCACGCTCCTGTCAGTTTCACTATAGGACAGGAGACGGATATCCTTCCCGCTTATCACCTCATAGGTAAAACA
>JAETOO010000028.1 GCA_021771715.1 Oscillospiraceae bacterium | reverse complement strand
TCACTGCGCCTCCGTTCCATCTGTGGCCGGTCGCCGCCACCGATTCCGTCCGGCTTTGGTCGCCGCACACGGTGCAGGTGTACGTCTTCACGCCCGCCGCCGTACACGTCGGCTGCGTCGTCACCGCTCCTGCATCCCAGGTGTGATCTGGCACCAGCGGAAGCTCTTCCGTCCGCTTCGCGCCGCAGGATCCACACTGATACGTCTGCGTGCCCTTCTGCCCGCACGTCGACGGAATGCGCTCCCCTTCCTGCCAGCTGTGGTCACACGTATCCACCATCGCATGCGTCCACGTCTCTGTCACATAGCTGTCATTGCAGGTAATGACCGCGCACACATCGATCCACTCTCCCACGTGATCAGCCAAACCGGTCAGGGAGACAGATCCGCCGTCCCCGGCGATCTCCCAGGTCGCGCAGGTCGGCTCTGCCTGATTGCCCTGCTCATCGTCCTGCCAGAGCTTCCATTCTACCGAGAAGCCCTCCAGCTCCTGCGCCCCGTGCAGTCCTGCCGTGTCGAGCGTCAGTACCAGCGGGATGTCCGTCAGCACGCGGCTCGTGATCACCTCCGCTCCATCCGGGACCTCATCCATGCGCGATCCGTACGAATAGAACAGATCCGCCTGGTAGCGATCCGAGATGTCCTCAAAGAAATATTCCGTGCGGGCCGCCTCCTGCCAGTCCTCTGCCTCGCCCTCGCCGGCGTTGTTCACGCAGGCCAGCAGCCAGACGGACGTCCCCCAGGTCGTCCTGCGCGCAAGCGTCGGAAGCTCCTGCAGCATCACCGCCTCCTCGGACACAGCGCCCTGTATCTCCCACGCATTCTCGTCAAATTCCAGGCGATAGCGGATCTCCTCACCCGGAATCTCGCTCCGCTCCTCTCCCGTCTGGTAATAGTAGAGCGCCGGATGATAGTCCGCAAATGTAAGAGACTCATCCAATAGCGGATTGACTGCCTCCTCCCCGGCCACCAGCGCGTCCGGCTCCAGCTTGAAGTAGCTCTCGCTGACATTGATGTGGATCGAATCGCCGAAGACTTCCTCGTACGCACCGTTTTCTCCCACCGGGCGCAGCACGCGCGCGTAAATATCCGTGCTCCACTGATTTTCATTTGAGCAAATCGTCAGCACAGTGGGATCCTCCTCGGACGGCGTGACCGTCAGAAGCTCCGTGTCATACGTGGCCGTGTCCTGCCCCTGTTCATCCTGTACGGTCACGGAGAGCTGATAATCCGTGAGTGTCTCCTCCCGCTGCTCGTTCTTCTCGTCGAGATACCAGCGGCTAAGTCCGGTCGTCACCGTGAGCTCGCTGTTCGGCAGCATAAAGTCGGTGTGATCCGAATAGTCCCACCAGAAGCTGTAGCGCTCCCCGCTCACAAACACCGGGAAATCGTACGTCGCATGCTCTGCTGTGTACACGTCGGTGTATGTGATCTGCACGTGTGCAAAGCCAAAACCATTCCCAGTCGCCCGCAGCGTCCAGCCGTCGGCCTCGTCATACTCCAGCGTGAGCACCTCGTCCTCACCTGTCAGATTATAGTTCTGATCTGCCTGTTCCTCCCAGTTCCAGTCGGTTCCCTGTCCGAGAATCTCCACCTCGCTGATCGGCACGGCAAGGATCTCTCCATATGGATGATCCCCGTCCTCGACGTAGCAGCCCATCTCCGTCTCAATGCCGGCCTCCCAGCCCGGGAGCAACGTATTCTCTCCCGCGCCGTCAAGCGGATAGTCATAATCATAGCAAGGATCAACTATGCGCACCCAGGCTGCCTCCTCGTTCACCTCAATGCCGTTGATCACCACCGTCGCCCGCAGGTGGAATCCGTCGGTGTCCGGCTTCAGGCAGGCGTCCGGCACCTTATCGCCGTTCACCGTAATCACATTGCCGTCTACCGTACAAATGATCTCCCACTGCCCGCTCTCAATAAACTCACCTGTCGTATCGTCATAGTATCCAACGCTCCACTGGATCTCGCAGTTCTTGCCAGCCAGGGCATCGGTATTCAGTTCCAGACCATAATTCTCGTTGCGGTACACCCAGGTCTCCCCGTTCTCACCGCGCAGGTTTGCAAATGAGATGCTGTAATCCTGCTCCGGCACGACGTAGTCGAGCCGCCCGGCCTCCTGCCAGATCTCGCTGCCGCTCTCATCCAGCTCCGGAGTCCCTTCCGCATCCAGGTACCGCTCCTCGATGAAGAGCGTGACTCCCGTCTCCCAGCTCTCTGTTCTCCTCAGCTGTGGGATCCGATCGTCTTCCGTTCCCTCAACTACCTCCCACGCATTTGGATCCCAGCCTTTCTCTTCGTTTTCCGATCGAATCAGGCTGATGCGCAGGTTCTCATTTTCCTCGTCAATCCGCACACCGTCCGGATTGTCTGTGCTGCAGGCATAGATCGCCGGGCTCAGCGTGTTCAGGTCCAGAACGTCTCCCATCTCCGGATTGAGCGCTTCCCCGCTCTCCGGAGGGGTCTCGAAGCGGACGACATAGTAGCCGCCTGTGATCTCTACATGCAGCTGTGTGCCGCACACGCAGCGCCAGCCGTCCTCCGCCTCATCGTCCGGCACCAGGACATCGGCGTAGATCATCTCGTCCCTGTCCGGTTCCAGTGACGTCAGCAGAATCCCTCTTCCGTCCTCCGTCACTGCCGCATCAAGAGCCGTGTCGTCGTACTGCAGATCATCCAGCCGGAAGTCTGTCACCTCCTCGCAGCAAAAATCATTCCACTCGTTCAGATACTCCCGGCGCAGGCCGCATGTCACCAGCAGTTCTCCCGGATACAGCATTTTCTCTGTGCCATCCGGATAGCTCCAGCCAGCACGGTAGACCTCCCCGCCGACACCGATCAGGAAGGGATCCTCCGCGTCTTCCCCGTAGACCTTCTCCTGGCCGTCCACATCCGTATAAGTGACGTGCACCCGGGCCCAGCCCATTGCCTGCGCATGCAGACACCAGCTGCCGTCCTCCGACTGCTCGCAGGTGAGCACCGGCTGCCGGTCCGGATCGGCATCAAAATCAAACGGGATCTCCTCGCCCGCCTCATCCCAGTCGCCCTGTGAAGCGATCTCGACGTTCGTGACGGGCAGACTCAGCTGATCCCCGTACGGGTGATTCCCATCCTCCGCATAACAGTCTATGGTCGCATCGATCCAGAGATCCTGCCCCGGAATCAGATCCCGGTCGCCCGGACCCAGTGCCGGCAGACCGTAGTAGTCATAGTAAGGCTCACGGATGCGGATATCACTCTCCGTCCACGCCACCGTGTTCTGGTCGATCTGTGCGATGGCGCGCACGCCGATGCAGGGATCCTCGCTCTCGTCCGCGCGCGGGAACTGCTTTATCAGCTCCGCCCCGTTCAAGATAATCTGATTCGTCTCTTCCTCTACCGTATAAGTGCCTGCTCCGGCCGGTTTGACTAAAGTTCCCTCCTCGTCAAACAAGCCGACGACCCAGTCAATCACGACATTCTCATTCTTACCGGTGAGAGCCGCAAGTCCATCCATATTTAAGGGCAGCGGATACGATTCTTCATCTGTGTAGACCCAGCTCCATCCATCCTCGTGCCGTCCCTCCAGGAACATGTCATAATAATTCTCCTCAAACCAGTACGTGCGCTCCGCTACCTGGACCCAGCACTCCGATCCATCCTCCTCTGGCTGGTTCTGCTCTGCCACCACGCAGACCTCTGTGCCCCAGAGCCCCTTCCGCGTGAGCGCCGTGATATTCCCGGTCTCACTGTCCACAATCGGCTCCCATGCGTCTGCATCGTAGCCCTCCTCCGGGATGCGGAAACGCACATGCTCCAGCTGTGCGGACATCCGGCTGTTGTCCGGGCTGTAGGCGACCGCTCCCAGATTCAGTTCACTCAGAGTCAGTGTCTCGCCATAGCCTATGCGTGCCTTGTCTTCCTCCAGGCAAACCGGCTCGAGATTGACGTAGCTCTCACAGACATTCAGGCCGATCGCAGCCCAGCTCACCGCCTCGTACGCACCCTCCTCGTTTGGAATCAGCGCATTCAGGCAGAGGGTGGTGCTGCCGGTAGCCTTTCCGGTCACTTTGAGCTCATATGGATGCTCCGCGCCATCAGGATTCGCAACAATCTCAGCTTCAAGCAGCTCCTGATCATACATCAGAGTTCCGTTCTCCGTTTCCAGAGAAAATCTCACATCTGTCACCGGATCGAAACGGTGCTCCCCGTTATCTCCGTAATATTCCACCGTCATCGAGAGCGGAATCTCCATCGTGTCCCCGCAGAGCAGATTTTCGGTCCCGTTCGGGTAGTCCCACTCTACGTGGTAAATGTCTCCATAGACATAGACTTCATAGATCTCCGCCCCATCCTCCGGCAAACAGCCGAACGTCTCCGTTTCGCCGGATGGATTCTCAAAAGTAAATTTCAGCCTTGCGATCCCATGACTGACACCGCGCAGACTCCAGCCCTCGTCACCGTTTCCGCGAAGCTCCACCACGCTTCCAGGCTCGGCTTCGATCTCCGCTCCGTCCTCGTCCCACGTATATTCTTTTAGAATTTCTACCGCTGTGATCGGCGTCTCGATGGGCTCCTCCGCCTCGGCACTCCACCAGCGCACACAATTTCCGAGCCAGATCTCCTGTCCCGGGAGCATCTCGTCCTCCTTGGGACCCGTCAGCGGGAGCTCCAGCTCGTACTGCGGCTCCTGTGTCCCCTCGGCGTTCTCGCCTTCCTCCCCGGCAAAGAGCGTCACCACCTCCTCTATGGAGATCTCATCCTCGCCAAGAATGAGTGCGCCCTCCGGCTCTGACTGCTCCCCAGCGGGCAGCTCCTGCACGGCGTCTGCCTCCGCAGCGCTGCCCGGATCCTGCGCAAAATCTGCCCCTGACATCTCCTCCGGATCCTGCGCAGCGTCTGCTTCCGGCGTCGCTTCTGGTATCTCCGCCGCCAGCATCTCGTCCTCTCCTGCCATCGGCGTCTGTTCTGACACCGCTGCAGCCTCCTCCGACGCCAAAGCTCCCGGCGTCTCAGCCACCGGTTCCGGCACGGGCGCCTCCTCTGCCCCCATAACTCCCGGCATCTCAGCCGCCGGTTCCGGCACGGCCGCTTCCTCCAGCCCTTCTGCCGACTCCAACACAGGCGCTTCCTCCAGCCCCTCCGCCAGCACGGCAAAAGAACCGTCTCCCAGCATCATGGCCGCCGTCAGAATCCAGGCCGCCGCACGTTTCCATGTGTTCCGTTTCCTCATTCCATCTCCTCCTTGCTCCGTTGCTCTGTTCCCATGTCACTGTGTTGCTGCGTCTCTATATTCCTCCGCTGTTTGGCTGTTCCGCCTTCTGCGGTCTTGCCCTTTGACTCTTTCCTCTGCCTCTCCTCCCGCACTCTGCCGCTATCGCTGCTTTGCCCGGGAGACTTTTTGCGTGCCCTGTGCGGATTCCGGTACAGAAAAAGATACCGCCAAGCGCCAGCGCCGCCGTCTCCCAGAGCGTCCGCCGCCGTCTCTGCGCGCTCGCCGTCCTCCGTGTCTCCCGCAGCTTCCTGACAGCCCTCTGCAGCTCCTCACAGCTCTGATAGCGGTCATCCGGATCCATTTTCGTGCACCTGCGGATGACGCTGTACACCTCCGGGTCGTCCAGCGCTTCCCAGTTTTTGGGCGACTGCACGTCCAGACTCCCCGTGAGCAGAAACAGATACAAAACGCCCAGCGCATAGATGTCAGTCCTGCAGTCCGTCTGGCGGTAACCGTACTGCTCCGGCGCGGCGGTCGGCTTCGTCCCGATAAAGATCGTATCCTGCCCAAGATCCGCCTTGTACTCGCGCACCGTCCCCATATCAATCAGGAACAGATTCTTCTCCTCTGTAATCACAATATTCTGCGGCTTGATATCCCGGTGAATAACCGGCGGAGTCTGACGGTGGAACTGTCCTACCATGTCGCAGAGCCTGCACAGAAGCGCATCCGCCTCCTCCCGGGGAAACGGCCCCCGTCTGTTCACCCACTCCCAGATCGTATCCCCCGCAATATATTCCCGCAGAAGATAGCCTGTCTCCTCCGTCTCTGTGTAGCCGACATACCCCGGCAGAAACGAATACCGATGCTCCTGCAGTACCGCGGCGTCCTTTCGCAAAAGCTCCTTCTTCTCCCCGGCCGCCACCTTCAGGACAAACAGTCGTTTCCGGCTATCCTCGACCAGATACACCTGCTGCGCGTCGCTGTACCCGATACAGGACCGCACCTCTATTTTTCCGGCCAGCTCCTCCGGCAGCCTCACATTCTGCGAATAAAATTTTTCAAAAATTTTCTCCACGCCGCTTCTCTCTTTTCCTAAAACATGTTAATCTCTTTCAGTATATTGGGTTTTTCTGGAAAATTGGTATGCAGCTTGCAGACTTTGTCGGATTTTATAAATTTATTGTATGAGAGATCAGCGCAAAAAAAGAGACCGGCTTTTACCGGCCTCCCAGCTCTCTATTCTTCTATCCATTCGCTTGATTGCTTCTGCCGCCACCTGTTGAGGCGTCAAGGCTTCACGCGCTACTCCTTTTCAGACTCCGCCACGCACTCCAGCTCAAACCAGAACGGGCCGGTGATCTCCTCGATTGCCTGCCGCTGCGCTTCGCCGCACTGCAGCCACCGCAGCTCTTTCATCCCACTCAGGGCAGAAAAGTCAGCGATCTGCGTGCCGTCGAGCGCCAGCTGTGTCAGCTGTGGCAGCTCTCCGATCGGGGCGAGCTCCTGCACCTCCGTCTGGCTGATGCCCAGGTTCGTCAGCGACGAGAGGGCGCCGATTCCTTCCAGGCTCTGCAGATTGCCCCCGAACAGATCCAGCTTTTTCAGTCCCGTCAATCCCAGAAGCGGCCTGAGCGTGCTGTTCTGATAGCCGTAGATCGTCAGCTCCGCGAGCCCGCCAAGCCGGCCGATCTCCTCCTCCAGCGCGGCCGACCAGCTGTGGAGCGTCAGACTCCAAAGCGGCAGCTCCTGCAGCAGTTCTGCGCTCTCCTCCTCGATCATCACGACGCGCAGTTCACGCAGACCAGGCGCGCGCAGCAGCGCCAGATCCAGAGGCTCCTGGTTGGTGATGCCAAGGGCGCGCAGCTTTGTCAGACTCGAGAGTACCCTAGGATCCCGCAGATCCGTTTCTTCCATATATAACGTCTCCAGCGTCACGATATCAGAGAGCGCCTGGCTATCCCTGATCGGATTGTCACACAGGCTGAGCGTCTCCAGCGGCAGCCCTGCCAGCGGTCCAAGATCCGTGATCTCCTGCCTGTCCAGAATCAGCGTGCGCAGGTTTTTCATGTACCGGCAGTCCGAGAGATCGGTGACAGTGCCCCGCTCCCCGGCGGTTCTCTCCCCGTTGATCCAATGAATCCTGCCAAACTGTCCGTGCTGCTCCTCCTCCGACAGAATATGGCTGCCGCAGATGCGCAGGCTGTCGATCTGCAGCAGCTCCCTGCGGCTGACGGCCTCGCCCTCCGTCTTTCCCAGGCTGGCGCGCACGGCCTGCCCGATCAGCTCCGACCGGAAATGATACGGCAGACGATCGCCGAAGAGCCACACGCCCAGCGCAGCCAGGACGACCGCAGCCAGCAGAAGCGCGGCACGGATCCGGCGGCTGCGGTTTCCGCCCGGAGTTCCCGCATGTTCCTCAGCAGTCTTCTCCATGATCTCCGCAACCTTCCCCGCGATTCTCACAGTCTTCCCCGCGGCTGCAACTTCTGCAGCCTTCCCTACCACTGCAACTTCCACATCCTTCTCTGATGCTCCTACCGCCTTCGCACGCTTCCCTGCCGCCTTCGCAACTTTCCCCACAGCACTCAGAGCGTCCGCCTCCTTTCCCACAGTCTCCACAGCCTCTCGTAGCTGCGCCGCGTCCGCGTAGCGCTCCCGCGGGTCCAGACGGGTGCAGGTCTCGATGACATCCCGGCAGTCATCCGGCATGCCTGTGTACAGCGCCTCCCGCTGCAGGTCCATGCTGCCGGTCAGCAAATAAAAGTATACGACACCAAGCGCATAGATATCTGTGCGCGCGTCACTCTGACGGTAGCCATACTGCTCTGGCGCGGCGGTCTGCCTCGTCCCCAGGAGCTCCGTGTCGCAGAGCGCACCCTCGCGGTATTCCCGCACCGTGCCCAGGTCAATCAAAAACAGCTCCCCCTCCGACGTCAGCACAATGTTCTGCGGCTTCAGATCGCGGTGGATCAGCGGAGGCTGGCAGCGGTGCATCTGCCCCGTCATCTCACACAGCCGTCCCAGAAGCGCGCCTGCCCGCACACGGTCCATCGGGCCGTCCCGCTCCACCAGCTCCCAGAGCGTATCACCCGGAATATACTCCCGCTGCAGCCAGCCGACGCCATCCTCCTCCGTCCACGACAAAAAAGCCGGCGCAAACGAAAAGCGAGTGCGCTCCAGGACCTTTGCTTCCCTCCTGAGCACCTCTCTCTGCTCCCCGTCCGCCCGCTTGACAATCGAACGTCTCCCCGCCTCATCCTCCAGAAGATACACACTCCGATGTTCCCTCCAAAAGATACAGGATCGGATCTGAAATTTTTCCCTGAGCGCCCCCGGCAGCTCCTGCTCCTGGACGTACACGTCCCGCAGCCGCCTGCTCAGCCTCTGGTCCACATGATGATCCGCTCCGTCCATACCTCCACATCCTCCACCATATCCCTGTCTCTATATCACGGCAGCCCTTCTCCCAGACGCGCCGCACGCTACAGCAGCTTCTTCTCTCCGTGCTTCTCCAGAAACATGTTCGTATATTCCAGGGATTTCCTCGCCTCGATGCAGCAGAGAATTGCCGCATCCCGCTTAATCTTCGGATACAGAACTCCCTTCTCCGCCAGCGTCAGCATCCTCTGCGTCTCATCCACGTTGGCCCGCATGGCCAGGCTGATCCGCAGGATCACATCTCTGCCCGGCACGCGCTCTCCCTTCAGAACCTGATAAATGAACGGCTTGCTCAGACAGGTGCGAATGATCAGCTGCCCCGGCGTACAGCGATACTTCTCCATCAGTTCACTCAAATAATCCTCAAAGCGGATCCCCGCGATTCCATCCAGGTGCTTCTCCGAAAACTGTACCGGCGACTCCTTGATCTGATGAATAATCTGATCCGTCGGAATCCCGTTGAAATCCTCCGCTTCTTCTCTCCTGCTGTCAAATATCACACCGTCACTTCCCTTTTTTGCTTCCCGTCGACCTTCCTTGTTCCTATCATACCATTCCTTTCATGGCCCCGCAACGAAAACCATGCGGTGCATGATGTTTGCAGCAACTCCGGCCGAAGCCACGCCGTCTGACGAATCGTCCGGCCAGGAGGCCTGACCGGGTCTGATCGGAACGATACCCTACGAATACGGCGAAATTCTCCCGATCAAAAGCTCGTAGACCTGGTGCACGATCTGATCCAGGTGCTTTGTGTCCTCCTCCGTCCAGGTCCGAAGGATCCCGAGCACCCCGTAGCTGTGATAGCGCAGGATCAGGCTGATCTCTGCGCGGCTGTAGTTCTGGTAGAGGCTCTCTGTCTCGACAATCTTCTCCCCAAACCGGTAGACATACTCCACCACGAGCCGCTCGATCTCGCTCCGATAGTTCGTCCCCATCCCCTTTTTGATATACGGGAACGCATTGATCGCCACCAGGAAGCAGTATTTCAGCCCCTGCTCCGGCTCCTCCTGCGTCAAAAATTTCTGCAGCATCTGGTTCATATTCCGCTCAAGCTCCCACTTCAGCAGAGCCGGGATATCCTCAAAGTGATAATAAAACGTCTGCCGCGTAATCTGGCACTCTGTGACGATATCCGTCACCGTCAGCTTCTTATGATTCTCCATCATCAGCTTTTTCGCCGCTTCTGCTATAAGTTCCTTCATATCTACTGCCATAGAAGCCCTCCGTCACATCCCCGCCTCTGGTTCTCTTCAAGGGCATTATACATGGAATTCCGGTGAAAAGCAAATGGAAAGGAGCTCATCTGCCGCCTGGCACCTCGCAAAAAGAAGATATTTTACAAGCCTTTTTCATGCTCAGATGCTACAATAGGCAGCAGCAAGGAGGAAACATACATGAAGAGAGAGCTAAGAACCGTCGTCTACGATGAGGAGCTGCGCATAGAGGCCTACCGCCTGGCGGAAATTGTACAGCCGTTTCCGAACCATTTCCACGAATATTACGTGATTGGCTTCGTCGAAAACGGCGAGCGCCGCCTCTCCTGCAAAAATCAGGAGTACCTCATTCAAAAAGGCGATATCATCCTGTTTCACCCCGGCGACAGCCATGCCTGCACCCAGAGCGACGACGGCGCCCTGGACTATCGCGGCTTTAACCTTTCAAAGGACGTCATGCTGGATCTGGCCTCGGAAATCACAGGCAGGCGGGAGCTGCCAGGCTTTTCAGAAACTGTCATTCGCGATGAGGAGGTCGCCTGCTATCTGCACTCGCTGCATGAGCTTGTCATGAACGGGTCCCGCGAGTTTGGCAAGGAGGAATCCCTGCTTCTGCTCTTGTCGCTGCTCATCCGGCGGTACGGGCAGCCCTTTGAGAGCTGCATCCCGGAATGCCGCGGTGAAATCGAGCGGGCCTGCGCTTTCATGGAACAGCACTGCGCAGAGCACATCTGTCTGGAGCAGATCTGCCGCCACGCAGGGCTGGGAAAGTCAGCGCTGCTCCGCGCCTTCACGAAATCGAAGGGCGTCACGCCCTACAGCTATTTAGAAAATATCCGCATCGGGAAGGCAAAAAAGATGCTGGAGCAGGGTGTCTCGCCGCTCGAAGCCGCGCTGCGGACCGGCTTTTCCGACCAAAGTCATTTCACCAACTATTTCAGCCGGTTCATCGGGCTGTCCCCCGGTGTCTACCGCGAGATTTTTCTGGACAGGAAACACACGGAGGATTCATCCAATGAGCACTAAACATACTGCCGGACATTTTGCGGCCTTCCTCACCGTCATCATCTGGGGAACCACCTTTATCTCAACCAAGCTGCTGCTCGCAGATTTTCAGCCGGTCGAACTTCTGTTTTTCCGCTTTGTCATGGGACTTTTGGCATTGACACTGGTGTATCCGCACAGGCTGAAAGGCACGACGCCCTCGCAGGAGCTCACCTTTGCCGCGGCCGGCCTGTGCGGGATCTGCCTGTACTACCTGCTGGAAAACATCGCGCTGACCCGCACGATGGCATCCAACGTTGGGGTGATCATTTCGGTGGCGCCATTCTTTACGGCCATTTTGACTCATCTGTTTGTAAGAGGAACCGAAAAACTGCGGCCAAGCTTTTTTCTCGGCTTTGCCGTGGCTATGGCAGGCATCTTTCTGATCAGCTTTCCGAGTGCAAGGCTGGAATGGAGTCCTGTGGGAGACTTGCTCGCGCTGCTGGCCGCCCTGGTCTGGGCCTGCTACTCGGTGCTGACAAAGAACATCAGCGGTTACGGCTACCACACCATCCTCACCACACGGCGAGTGTTCGCCTACGGCATCCTGTTTATGATCCCGGCCCTGTTTCTGTTCGACTTTAAGCCGGAGCTGGCCCGTCTCACAAAGCCGGTCACCCTCTTCAACCTCCTCTATCTGGGACTGGGAGCCTCGGCCCTCTGCTTCGTCACCTGGAACTTTGCCGTGAAAGTGCTGGGCGCGGTAAGGACGAGCGTTTACATTTACATGGTTCCCGTTATCACCGTGGGGGCCTCGGTACTCATTCTCCACGAGAAGATTACCGTCTTAACCGGCATCGGAACTGTTTTTACACTGGCTGGTCTGCTTCTGTCGGAACACAGATCTCTTCCTGCCGGGAAACAGGCCTCCGCCTCTCGGAACACACTGCACGAAGAAACGATACAACACGTAAAAGGAGAAAAACATGGACTTACAGAATGAAAAATGTGTCATGGTGATCGACGAGCATCTGCCGCTCGGTATCCTTGCAAACACGGCGGCTATTCTGGGGATCACCCTGGGAAAGAAACTGCCGGAGATCGTCGGGGCTGACGTGACCGACCAGAACGGCAACGCACATCCCGGCATCATCGAATTCCCTGTGCCGATTTTGAGAGGTTCCCCGGAACAGCTCAGAAAAATCCGCGAAAAGCTGTATCAGCCGGAATTTCAGGAGCTGACCGCGGTCGATTTCTCCGATCTGGCACAGGGTTGCAAAACCTATGAGGAATTCATCAATAAAATGTGCCAAGCCCCGGAAAACACGCTGCAATACCTCGGCGTCGCAATCTGCGGTCCCAGGAAAAAGGTCAACCGGCTCACGGGCAGTATGGCGTTATTGCGGTAGCACTCACAGCCCCAACGTCGGCCTCCTCGTCATTTTGATTCTGATAGCGACTCCCTCTCTTGCACCTGCACGCCTTTGCCCTTTTTCTGTAAAAAATGCGCGGCCCTCCAACTGGTCTGCTCCATTTCTGCTCATTTGGCTATATGAACCAGGCCTTTTATCTGTTATACTCCCGCCATACCGTATATTATGCCAAGTGATAAAAGAAAGGAAGTTTTACCTATGAAGCGCATTCTCACTGTTCAGGATCTTTCCTGCCTCGGCCGCTGCTCGCTCACCGTCGCTCTGCCGATTCTCTCGGCGATGGGACTCGAGACTGTCGTGCTGCCGACCGCTGTTCTGTCCACACACACGCAGTTTCAGAATTTTACGTTCCGCGATCTGACCTGCGACCTGCCCGGGATTTTTGCGCACTGGAAAAGTGAGGGCTTCACATTCGACACGCTCTACACGGGCTATCTCGGCTCCGCGGATCAGGTCGATCTCGTGCTGTCCCTGTTCGAATATTACAAAAAAACCGGTGCAGCCCTGATCGCCGACCCGGCAATGGGAGACGGCGGCAGACTGTACACCGGTTTCGATCTCGACTTTGTTAAAAAGATGGCGCAGGTCTGCGCAGCCGCAGACATCATCCTGCCGAACATGACCGAAGCCTCGATGATGCTCGGCATCGAGTACCGGGCAGACGGCTATGACGAATCGTATATTCAGGATGTGCTGAAGCGTCTCTGCGCCCTCGGCGCGCGCACCGCGGTGCTGACGGGCGTCACCTTCCGCGGCGATGAGCTCGGCGTCATGGCCTACGACTCCGCCGCTGACACCTTCCACGTTTACTTTCATGAAAAGCTGCCGGTCAGCTATCACGGCACAGGTGACTGCTTCGCGAGCTGCTTTACAGGCGCGCTCGCGCGCGGCCAGTCCCTGGACGACGCGATCCGGCTCGCGTCAGACTACATCGTCTCCTGCCTGAAGCTCACGATGGCCGACCCCGACCGCCGCACCTACGGCGTCAACTTTGAGCAGGCGCTGCCGATGGTGCTGCCCCGGTAGCCATCGCAGCCCGGATGCTGCCTCTGTTTTTTATTCCGTATAAAGAAAAAAGTAAAAGAGGATTTGAACACTTAATAAGTCTTCAAATCCTCTCATATCTCTGTCATCTACAAGCGCGCATTTTCTCCAGCTGACGTTTCAGCTCGGCTATCTCACTGTCCTTCCTGACAAGTGCTTCTTCTGCAGTGTTTTTCTGTCTCTCAAATTCTGTCTTTTCTTTCTCTATCTCTTCTTTCTGCTTCTCAATCTCTTCCTTTTGCTTCTCGGCCTCTTCCTTCTCCTTCTTGATCTCCTCGACTTCCTCTTCCAGCCGCTCAATGTCCCGGATCATGATATCCACATCGGTCATAAAGGATTCATCCATCATACTGTTCAGCCCCTCCATTTCCTCATAGCCGCTGTACAAGTGGTCATACAGCATCTTCGTATATCTGGCCAGCCTCACATAGTCGTACTCTGTGATATTTCCTGCTTCCAGATTCTCTTTGATCCCTTCCATTATACCAGCGTCCACCAGCCTTTGCAATGCGGAAAGATTCTGCTCCGTGCGCTCCTGCTCAATCGATTTGCGCAGCTTCAGCAACATAAAGGGTAAAAGAACCGCCATTTTTTTCTCGTTCAGCTCCTCAAAAGAGGTCTCCAGCAGCTTCATCACCGGCACGTGATACTCAAATGTTCCCTGCGTCCCAAAATCCAATGTGAGCACATACTGTTCCGGCACCTCACGCTCGCTGTAGAGGTAGACAATTTTCGGCTCCGGAAAAACCATCCGCGCGCTGAATCCGTCCTCCCCCACAAAGCGGTTCCGCTGTGCATGCCCAAAACCGTACTCCATCATCCGAAACACAATACTCCCATCCTCTGTCATCTGTGCCTCAATGTGGTAGCTCACCTTTTTCCCTGCATTCTCCACCGTGATAATCGTGTCCGCAAGGATCTTTCGGAGCTCATCGTCCACAAACTCTGTCCAGTTATAGCTGAGAATGCTGTCCGTCGGATACTCCGTGTCAAACAGCCCGTTGATCAGATTGACCACCGCCTTCGAAGACATGGTAAGTATCTTTTTCATCATCTTGTCATAAATCTGTACAATATCCTTTGCCATGAGAATCTCCCTTCCGTCAATACTGTCTTATCACTCTCCCCTCTTTCGAATTATATCCTATTTTATTTATAATTTCAACTATAATTGTCATTATAATGCTCATATTGTTTTTAATTAACGAGTTACCGGTAAATCAAAGGGACCTATCGCATGCAATAGAGTTTCTCCTTTTCGAAGGATCCGCCCTTATTTCTCCTCCGTCCTGTGCTCCAGGAGGAACTTCAGGCTCACCTCATTGTATGTTTCCAGCTGCCCCCTGCTCCACATTCCTCATAACCGATTGTAATCCCATTTGCCCTGCACTGCTTCGTCATATCCGCATCTCCTCAATCACGCTCAGGTCTGTCCCAGTCCCCCTTGTACAGCTCTCTCGGCTCCTGGTCACAGCCCGGGAATTCTGGCAGCTCCCGTTTCATGCGCTCCAGCACCGGCTCATAGCTGTAATCCGTCAGCGGCAGATCCACACGCTTGTGATCCAACGCGCTCAGGCAAATCGCCTCGAGGATCTCATACCCGTGGAAGGCGGTCTCGATATTGCAGGAGTGAACCTTCGCGTCGTCGTCCAGCCAGTCTGCGTACTCCGTGTAGTACGGCGTCTGGATCTCCTTCTCCTGAAAATGATACCAGCCGGGCTCCTTGCCCTCTACCAGCTCGCCCTTCGTCTCGCGGCTGCACTCACCCCAGAATCCGTCCGTCTCCGCGTAGGCATAGCCGTTCGTCCCCCACACGGTCAGGCGGTTGTCCGTATCCCGGTACATCTCCGGATTATGGCGCTCCGCAAAATATCCGCACTCCAGATATCCGCGCACGCCGTTCTCAAACAGCACCTCGCCAAACAGGAAATCCGGCGACGGATGGTCATCCTTTAAGGTGGCCGGTCCATGCAAATGTCCGATGACCGATTTCGCTCTGCAGCCGCCGTTTGCCCAGATGATATAGTCCATGTAATGCGTTCCCAACTGCGCCATCCACGGCTGGCATTCCGCAAAAATCTTCTTGACCTTGCCCAGCGCCCCGCTGTCTACCTTGCTCTTTAGCTTCTGCATCTGGGACAGATACTTCTGCTGATGGCACACCACGGCCTTCACGCCGTTCGCCACGCAAAGCTCTGTCATCTTCTTCGCCTCCGCCATATCCTCGGCCATCGGCTTCTCAAACGAAATCGCCTTAATGCCGTACTTTAACGCCAGCTCGATCATAGACAAGCGCAGATTCGGGTAAGTGACGAACACAAACACCTCCGGCTTTGTCTCAGCCAGCATCTGCTCGGCATCCTCGAACATCGGCACCTGCAGGCCGAACCGCTCGGAGACTGCCTCCATCACTTCCCTGCGGATATCACAGATCCCCACCACCTCATAGCGGTCTGCGTTCTCCAGAATTGCCTTTAAATGTGTCTTTCCACGGACCCCGAGGCCCATAATTGCAACTGTATGTTTTCTCATGATGTCTGTTCCTTTCCCTGTCTTTATCCTCCAAATGCAATGCTCTCCATATACGCCCCATCTGCCAGCACAACCTTGTCGGAGTCCTGCACTGCATCCGGGGACTCATCCTCCGTCATAATCCAACCCCGGTAATCGGTCTCCTTCAGGAAATCGACGATGGGCTTGAATTCCCCGATCCCGGTTCCCATTGTCGCCCACTGATGGTCCGCGGTCATATCCTTAAAGTGGACATGCCAGACGAGCTCCCGGTGTTCCCGGATCACCTTCAGCGGGTCCATGCCGCCGTTCATCATGTGCCCCACATCCGGCGTATAGCCGATTCCGTGCGCGGCGAGCGTGTCAAACATAATGTGATAATCGCTCTCATAGCGGAAAATGGAATTCTCCCCGGAATTGGGGTGGAATGTGCACACAACGCCCCTCTCTGCCGCCCTTTGCGCCACCGCAGTAATGCACTTCAGCTGATTTTTCTGTTTTTCATAGAGATTGTGATCCCGCACCGGATCCGCTGCCACATGGCAAAGATTCAGCTTCGCAGTCGGAAAATGGGACAGGAACTCGATTGCCTCATCCATGTTCGCCCTTTCCTGATCTGTCTCCTCCCGGAAAAGCCAGTTTTCGTGAACTGCAAGGGCCGCAAAAGTAATCTGCCTCTCCTCAAGCAGCGCTTTGAGCTTCTGCCAGTCCTTGTAGTACGCTCCGAGCATCACAATCTCAGCTTCCATTCCGGTAAAGCCTGCCCGCTTCAGAACATCCGCCATGTGCGGAACCTGGCCGTGGAACTTCTCCACGTTCATCTGCCAGGGATAGGTCTGGCTGCCATACCTGATTTTTGACATAAAACTTCCCCCTTAACTATAGTAAAATTGCTAATTTAGTTATACAGGAACTGCCCTCATGCCGTCAAGTTTTTTCAGCAGTTCTCCGCTTCGATCGATGCGAAATGTGTGGTCTCGCTCCGACTCGATCGATGCTAAGCGTATGGTCTCGCCCGACTGGCACAAAACGTGTGCCAACAACATACATCGCCGAATATCTATGCATGGCTCTGACTCGTTATTCGTGAAAATACCAGGTCATTTGAGCATGCGAATTCGCCTCGCAAAGCCAAAACGGACATCGCTCTATACCATAAAGATCCCGAAACGAAAAAACACCGGAGAGAATGTCCGCCACCGCGACCCATTTTCTCCGGCAATCAGCCTACGCTGCTATTTTTTAATGATACTCCGGCAGATAGCTTCCGTGTGCTGCGATCAGCTCGTCTACCATCCGCTTAATCGTGTCAATGTCAAGCTCGCTCGACGTGTGCGGATCCAGCATGGCCGCCTGATAGACATGCTCTAATCTGCGCGTGCGCGCCGCCTCGATGGTCAGAAGCTGCACATTGATGTTCGTCATGTTCATCGCCGCGCACTGTACCGGAAGCGCACCGACGTAGCACGGCTGAACGCCATGTCCGTTCACGAGGCAGGGAACCTCCACGCATGCCTCGGCCGGAAGGTTCGTAATCAGGTGATTCGAGTTCAGCACGTTGCCGCCGATCTGGTACGGTGTGTTCGTGACCACAGACTCCATGATGTGGGACGCGTACTCCTTCGAGCGCTCATGCTGCTTCACTCCGTTTTCCATCAGCTCCGCATATTCCTTCTTCCAGCCCTCGATCTGATTGACACAGCGGCGCGGATACTCATCCAGCGGGATGTTGTAGCGATCGATCAGCTCCGGGTATTTGCTCTTGATGTAAAACGCATTGTACTCTGCATTGTGCTCGCTCGACTCTGTGCAGTAGTAGCCAAAATGATTGATATAGTCCAGGCGCACCTTGTTCTTGAACTCCGGGTCGGCCAGCTTCGCAGCCACGCGCTCCTTGATGGCCGGATAGAGGTCCACCCCATCCTTGTCCTGAATCTCCAGCAGCCATGCCATGTGATTGATCCCGGCGATCAGCTCTCTGCGGCCCTTGGCTCTGTCTTCCAGCTCCAGATCCTTGAGCAGCTGCTCGGAGCACACCTGCACGCTGTGGCAGAGTCCCACGGTGTTGACTCCCGTATAGCGCTGCATGTACCCGGACAGCATCGCCATCGGATTCGTGTAGTTCAAAAACAGTGCGTCCGGACACACCTCCTCCATATCCCGCGCGAATCCCTCCATCACAGGAATCGTGCGGAGCGCCCGCATGATCCCGCCGATTCCGAGCGTGTCCGCAATCGTCTGGCGGAGGCCGTATTTTTTCGGAACCTCAAAGTCGATGATCGTGCAGGGATCGTAGCCGCCCACCTGAATCGCGTTTACGACAAAGCGCGCACCGCGCAGCGCGTCCTTTCTCTGCTCCTCGCCCAGGTAGCACTCTATTTTGCCGTAGCCTCCGAGTGTCTGCCGCATCGCCTCCAGGATCGTCTGACTCTCCTTCAGGCGTCCGCCGTCGATATCATACAGTGCAAATGTGCTGTCCCGAAGCGCCTCCGAACACATGCAGTCACCGATTACATTGCGCGCAAACACGGTGCTTCCCGCTCCCAGAAATGTGATTTTCATGAAATTCCATCCTCCCTTGCTCTTTTCTGTCGTTTTCATTCTCGTTCAGCCTGCACCCGGCTGGATACAGACAGTGTATCAGACACAGCGAACTATGGAAATGGATATTTGTCGCGAAAACTTGTCTTTCTGTCTGGTATTAGCGGATTGATTTTCTTCTGAAAATCGTGTATAGTAGTTCTGAAATTTGTTATTATGTTGGGAGAAAGATCGGGATGGAACGCTATGATCAAGACAGAACTCATCGTTGACTACCAATATAAAGGGCTGAATCCGGTTCAGTTCGGGCGGGAAGACTGCGCCCCGGGCCATTTCTTCGGCCCCAGTGTGCGCACGCACTGGCTGCTGCACTACATCGCATCCGGGTCGGGGAAATTTGTATACAAGCAGGTGACCTGGGCGGTCGGCCCCGGTGACCTCTTTGTCATTCCGCCTTATGAGGAGACGTACTACGAAGCGGACCGGAAACATCCGTGGAGCTATATCTGGATCGGCTTCACCGCCGATCAGGACGTGTCAGCCATCCTGAACCAGCCCGTGATTCACTGCCCCGGCGCAGGCTGGATCTTTACGGATATGATTCGCTGCGGCAAAATGGAAAACGGCCGCAGCGCGTTTCTGTGTGCAAAGATCTGGGAGCTGTTCAGCGTGCTGCTCGAACAGGACAAGCCCGACGCGGACCCGATCAGAAAAGCGCTCAGCTACATGAACTCGGAATACATCAACGGCATCACCGTACAGCAGGTGGCGCAGAAGCTCCACCTGAACCGCACCTACTTCTCGGAGACCTTCAAGGCGCAGATGGGCCTGTCCCCGCAGCAGTACCTGATCCAGCTTCGCCTGGAGCGCGCGGCCGAGCTGCTCACCGTGTACGGCGAGACTCCCTCCACGGCCGCCCTCTCCGTGGGCTACTCCGACCTGTATCACTTCTCGAAAATGTTCAAGCAGCACTTCGGATCTTCCCCGCGCATCTTCCAGAAGCAGTACCGCGAAAAGAACCGCTCCGACCTGTAACAGCCGGAGCGGCTCTCCTCTTAATCTATGGAACGATCAGAACAGAATCTGAATCGGCTCACGCATCTTTTCCGCTTCCGCCGGATCCGTGCCGAATCTCTCCTGATTCAGTTTGTCAATCGCCTTCGTCAGCGACATGTACACTCCCGGGAATACGGAGCCCGGGCCTCCCTGCGCAATGCAGGGGATGAAGGAATGCAATCCGCACTCATCACAGACCTGGCGCACCCACTTTTCGCAGTTCTCGTCGGTCCAGCCCTCCATGTCCACGAATGCATTTTCAATCACGCCCATGAAGGAGATCTTGTCGCCGTACTTCTTGATCAGCTCCGGCACGTGATTGGTCCTCATGCAGCCCTGGTAGACGTCGATGCCCATCTCAATCATATCCGGCACCAGCGGAGCCGCGTAGCTGTCAGAGTGATGTACGATATACTTCACGCCGTGGCTCTTGTAGTATCCGTAAATCTCCTTGTACGGATCCAGAAAATAATCCTCGAACATCGACGGGCTCAGAAACAGGCTGTCATGTCCGCCCCAGTCATCATGATGGAAAATCACCTCCGGATGGAGACGGGAGCAGATCCCCTCCGCCAGCCTCAGCTCATATTCCGTGAGATATTTTATGAGGTCGTGCATCTCATCCTCATAATCCACGTAATAGTACATTGCCTGCACCATCTCGCACATGTGGTGCGTCTGCTCAAACAGACCGGGAACCACCATCGTCGTCTTAAAGGCCTTTTCCGTGTCGATCCGGCTATACTGATCGATCAGGATGTTCCACAGCTCCTCCGGGAAATCTGTAGAGGGCGCGTGTACGTAATCCCGCCAGTGCTCAATATCCTTCACCAGAATCTTGTCCGGCGTGTGGACCGGGAACTGTCCCGGCACATTGTCGGGCCAGCTGTTCGTGACACCCCAGGCATTGACCACATTCAGCTCGCCCCGCTTGGGAGACGGGCTGGTCATAAACGCGGGATTGATCTGCAGAGACAGCGCCTCGTACTGATTCACAAAGCGATCCGGCTTTCCGCCCGGCTTCATGCACTCAATCATATTCTGTTTTGCTGTCAACATAGTAAAACCTCCTCCTTTATCTAAAAGTTTGTACCTATTATATCACAGCAAACCCGCGAGGTACAGTGGTTTGGTCAGCCCTTCACCGCGCCTGCCACGACTCCTTCGATAATCTGTTTCTGCATCACCAGATAAAACAGAACCAGCGGCAGCGTTGCCATCACAAGCATGGGGAAGAACGAAGTCCAGTCCGTGGAAAACGGCCCTACATTTTTGTACACCTGCTGCAGAAGCACCTGCTTTTCCGAAGATTGCAAAAGGAGAAGCGGTGTCATAAAATCATTCCAGATGGCCAGCATATCCAGAATCGCTACTGTGGAAAGAATGGGCTTTAACAGAGGGAAAATAATCCTCCAGAAGCACTGGAACGTTCCGCTCCCGTCAATCAGCGCAGCTTCCTCCAGCTCCACCGGAACCGTATGGATGAACCCCCGCATGAGAAAGATGGAGAGGGGCAGATTAATGCAGAAAACATCCACCAGGATCACGGCCGTGTGGGTATTCATCAGGTTCACGCCCGCCAGCATTTTATAGAGAGGAATGATGGAAATCTGGAAGGGGATGATCAGTCCCACCATGAATACGGAATTCATCAGGCGGAACAGACGGTTTGTGCTTCTTGCGATCACGTACGCTGACATGGAAGCAAATATGATCAGCAGACTCACAGAACTCACAGCGATCACAAGATTATTCTTCAGGGCTCTCCCATAGCCCATCGCTTCTATCGCTTTCCTGTAATTTTCAAAGGTAATCTGCACGGGCAGTCCCAGAGGGCTGGCTGCTGCCTCCGCAGGTGTTTTAAAGGTTGTCACGAGAAGATAATAGATTGGTATGATCATAATCAGGAGTACGGAGATCAGGAATATGCCATATCCCGCCCTGCCTGCTGCCTTTTTCAGTGTCATGCCCGGATTGCCTCCTCCCATCTGTTAAATACATAGGTAAGTGTCTGGGAAAAAAGAAAGACGACGATAAAAAATACCACGGAAAATGCGCACGCGTAGGCATTTCGCCCGCTGCTGAATCCCTCCCGGATGACGGTTGTCATAATCGTTTCGGTCGCATAGCCCGGACCGCCCTTTGTCATGACAAAAACCGCGTCAAACATCTTCATTCCGCCGATCAGGCTCATTAAGATATTAAACGAAATCGCCGGATAAAGCAGGGGAAGTGTGATCCGGAAAAATTTCTGCACACTGCCCGCGCCATCCATATCCGCTGCCTCATACAACGATGCGTCGATGCTTTTCAGATTTGCAATATAGATGACCATCGACCATCCCGTCCACTGCCAGACCTGGGTGATCAGCACGGAATAAAGGGCAATGTCTGCGTCTCCCAGCCAGTTCACCGGTTTCCCGCCGAACCATTCTATGATCCTGTTCAGAAGACCACCGTCCGCAGAAGTCATGATGTACTGGAACAGATATCCCACCACCATAATACTCAGCACGGCCGGCAGAAACGTCACGGATTTTACGAAATTTGCCGCCCTTGATTTCCGGTTGAGAAGCACGGCCAGAAGCACGGCCAGCACATTCTGGCAGATCGTAATTAAAATGGCGTACTTGATGGAATGCACCAGTGCCGCTACGGTCTTTACATCGGTAAATATCTTTTGAAAATTGCGCAGTCCCACAAACCGAAGCTGTGCATTATATACGGACCAGTTTGTCAGACTGTACAAAAAGCTCATCGCTGTGGGCAGGAGATACAGCACCGTAAATCCCGCAAAAGCCGGAAAAATCATCCAGAAATACACCCTGTCCCTCTTTTTTGTATTCATAGCGCTCCTTTCTGCTGTGCGGCTGTTGATCGCATGGGAACGTCCTTACATTGATAAGGAGGATGCTTTCACATCCTCCCCGCCGCTGCTTCCCATACCCGGGAAACGGTCCCTCACGCGCCCGGCCTGTTTCCTCACTCCAGAGCTTCCAACAGATCTGCGTTTGTCATATCCGCATCTGCAAGGGCCTGCTGTACATCCTTACTTCCTGAGAGAACCTCCTGAAGAGATTTTCCGTAAGACTCTGTCACTGCATTTCCGTTTGTCCATACGGCAGTCCACGGTGCATATACATTTCCCTCTTTAAACGCTTCCTCACAGTCCGCGTAGATATCGCCAAGGTCGATCTCCACGCCCTTTACAAAGGAGCTTCCTGCGTTATCCTTTGCCAGCGCCTGCTGTGCTTCCTCGGTGCTTGTCACTTCCAGCACCTGCAGCGCTTCTTCCATATGCTCGGACTTTGCATTGATCGCCCATGCGGAGCCGGGTCCGCCTACAAGCCAGCCGGGCTTCTCTCCATCCGTGCCCGGGATCGGGAACATGCCAAGATCAATATCCGGATTCTTTTCCAGGATGGTTTCTACCGCCCAGGGGCCGCATTCCCACATGGCTGCTTTTTCCGTCGCGAACTCATCCAAGGCCTGGTCATAGCTCAATCCCAGCATCTCCGCGTTCAGACATCCTGCCTCGATAATCTTATACCATTCCTGGACGGCCGGCAGCCACGCTTCCTCCAGCTTTCCTTCTCCCTCATTGAATTTCTCGTCAAAGGCCATGTTGGCAGAATCCGAATAGAACAGATTATTGACCAGTCCGATGCTCTGCTTCATCATGGGTTCATAGGACTGGGCGCCCATCGTCTGTGCCTTGATGCCCTTTTCCTCCAAGGTCTTGTGGATCTCAATGAATTCGTCCCATGTCTTTGGAACGGAAATCCCGTTTTCCTCAAACATCTTCTTGTTATAGAAGATTCCCTCGAACCAGGACTGCAGCGGCTCCGCGTACACGCCTTCGCCTACGGTGTATGCCTGAAGCCCGGAATCGGAATACTTCCCGATAAATTCCTGGTCGCTTAAATCCATCAGATACCCTGCACGCGCCAGAAGCTTTGTCTGTCCCCCCACCTCAATGATATCCGGCCCTTCTCCTGCCTGAAGCTGAGAATTGAGCACATTGTCAAAGTTGTCGGTCGATACAAACTCAAACTCAATTTCGATACCCGGAAGTTTATCCGCCAGATACTGAAGGTACGTCGCCCTCGCAGATTCCGCGTTATACGCCATCATCCGCAGCTTCACAACCTCCTGACCATCCTGCGCATATACCTGGGTCCCGGGCAGACAGCCTGCTGCCATTGCCGCACAGATCACAAATGAAATCGCTTTTTTCCTCATCTGAAATACCTCCCTGAAATGTTTTTGAATTTCTGTGGTTCCTCTGTTATATTCTGAGTATACCGGGTTCTGCCCCGGAAATAAATCAACAATATTCCTGTTTTCTATAAAAAAATTACTGCATTTCCGCTGTAAGAAATACAGTAATTCCCCCATGCAATGATATTCTGTTCTGATATTACGCTTATTTCCCTCTCCTGCTTTCCCGGTACTCATTTGGCGTCATATTCTCATACTTTTTAAACATTTTCGAAAAATAGCTGGGATTGTCATAGCCGACGCGGAAGGCAATCTCATAGCTTTTCAGTTCCGTCTCCTCCAATAACTTTTTTGCGTGCTGCAGCCGCACCTCGGCCAGATAATTCCAAAGACTGATGCCTGTCTCCCGCTTAAAAAGATAGCAGAAATAGTTTTTGCTCACGGCGATCTTTGCGCAGATCTCTTCCAGGGAGAGGTTCTCATGGTACCGCTTCTCTATGATCTGCATGCACTCCGCCACCGGCCTGCTGTAAACCCGCTCTTCCTGCGCTCCATGTTTCGATCCCTGCCGGAGTTCTGTCAGAGTCCCGAGCTCCCGCACTTCGTTCAGCTCTCCTCTGTCACAGTTATATCCATATCCCAGAATATCTTCTTCCCCGACATAGAAGCTATACTTGCTCAGGCTGCGGACCTCCTCGTACAGCCCCGGCAATTCTTCCAAGCTGTGCCCCGGAGAACTGAAACAGATTTTCACCCGCAGCCCAGTCTCTGTATGCATGCGGTCGAGGATTTCCTTTGCCATCTCCTCACGTTTTCTGCGCCCACTGTCTGTCAGAAGCATGATCCAGCAGTTTTCCTCGTAGTCAAACACAAACTCATCCTCCCCGAAAGAGGCCGCCGTTTCTTCGAGAACTCTCGCAAAATATCCCTCATGCCCCATGCCGATGCTGACGGAGCCTGTATACTCATTCATGGTGCTGCTGTTTGTCTGGATGAAAAAGACGCTGTACGACTGCCACCTGGACGCATTCTGCATCGCTATGACCTTATTCTTCCCGTGTCCCGTGCGCATATACTGGTACAGATTCATGTGATCCAGCTGCTTCACACTTTTGGAGATGACCTGTTTCTGCTCTTTTTCTCCGTGAATGTCCTGGATGACTTTTCGGAGCGCCTGCTCCAGCTCCGTCTCATCGACCGGCTTCAGGATATAGTCGCTGCACCCCAGCTTCATTCCCTCTTTTACGTAGGAAAAATCCGCATACGCGCTCATCAGGATGGTCTTGATCCCGGGATCAAAGCTTCTTACTTTCTTTAAAAAAGCAATCCCGTCCATTCCAGGCATACGGATATCACTGATGATGATATCCGGCTTTTCCTTCACGGCCATTTCATACGCTGTCTCCCCGTCCTGCGCATAGCCGGCGATTTCCAGTCCCATTTCGTTCCAATGGATCACGCTTTGAAGCATACGGATCGTAAAAATCTCGTCATCTGCCAATAATACTTTTAACATTTATACGCCCTCTCCCGGAATGTAGATTATGATCGTCGTCCCGCAGTTTTGCCGGGAATGAATCCGGATGCCGTACTCCTTCCCGAAGATTCTCTGCAGACGCTCATTCACATTTACGATCCCAATGCTGTGTTTCTCATGATACGTTTCCCCTCTTGTAATCCGCTCCTCCAGAGCCCTCTGCTCTTCTTCTGAAATTCCCTTCCCATTGTCATGGATAAAGATACAGAAGCAATCCTTCTCTCTCTCCGTGCTGATATCCAGCAGCAGCTTTCCCTGGTTTTTCAGGCCGTGCTCGATGGCATTTTCTGCCAGCGGCTGCAGCGTCAGCTTCGGAATCTGTACGTGTTCCAGTTCCGGTTCACATTCTATGGAACAGATGATCCGGTTATCATAACGGATATTCTGCAGTTCAATATAATTCTTTAAATATTCCAGCTCCGTTTTCAGCTCCACATTCTCGTACGGCTCGTATACGGAATAAGCAAGGATATGTCCCAGAAGCGTAGAAATCCTGGACACTTTTTCCATCTCGCCGGACACGGCAAGCGCCTTTATGGTCTGGAGCACATTGTTCAGGAAGTGCGGATTGATCTGATGCTGCAGCACCCGCAGTTTCTCATCGGAGAGCTTCCGTTCTTCCTCCACCACTTTTTCGGAAAGCTCCACGATATTTTTTACCATATCCCGAATGGTATCTGACAAAAAGGAGATTTCCTGGCTTGGCTTCTCCGTAAACTCCACCTGGCTGCTGCCCTCCGCCACCTGGTTGCACTCCTCCATCAGAAGATTCATGGGCATCAGCATGCTCTTCGCCACACGCCTGGAAAGGTATGCGATCAGCGCAGTCATCGCCACGATGGTGACAAGCAGGATCAGAAGCAGATGAACCTTCAGATCCGCAATCTCATCCAGATTCTTTACGCCGATCACCTTCCAGCCCAGAAGGTTGGACTTCATGGATACCACAATACTGCTCCTGCGCAGTCCCTGATGCACCACTTCCACATAGGAATCCTGCGCCTTCACCGCATCCAGGATTCCCTCCTTGTGGATCAGTTCCAGCGTTTCCCCCGCATATAGCTCATTATCTTTGTCCAGAAGCGCAAACTGCATACTATGGTCACTGTCCGTGTGATCAAAAACCGTGTTCAGCGCGATATCGCATACCAGATAGGCATCTGCCGAAAAGGTATAGGTATTTTTCATCTGAATCGGCCGGATGATGGACACGCAGGGCTCCACGGTCTCATTTACCAGATACGCTCTGTCATGAATGCCGGATACATAGCCGGTGTCCATCTGGATGCTCTCTGTCAGGGAACGGTACCACTCCTCATCCGTCATATGGTAGCCGATTTTCGGAGACTGCCTGTAAAAATAAATATAGGCTCCGTTCTTGTCAAGAATATAGGCCGCACTCACTTTTTCGCTGTAAGCGAACAAATAGAATATCTCGTCGAGCGCCCTTCTGTATCTGAGCTCTGCGCTATAGTCCCGCTCCGTGCAGGTATTGTAATAGCGGACTGCTTCTTTGACCGTGTCATTCTTTGCGATCATTTCCTGACGGTTCTGCAATTCCATGACCTGCTGATTCAAAGCGTCCAGATTCAGATTCACAAGCTGCTCACAAAGCTGCCAGGATTTGTCCTGATAAACCCTGCAGTTGATCACATACATGGCGATCGTCGTCAAAAGCAGCACAGCCGTAAAAACTCCCAGATATGTTTTCTTGATTCTTTCCTGTAACGTGTACTTCTTCATCCGCCGCCCCGCCTCTCCACAGCCGCCATGCGTCAGCATTATTTTTTCTATTATACCATTGTTACGCAATTCATGCTATGCTTTTTGGCTTGTAAAAGCATCTTGATGTCAAGGTACCCTGATATAAAATTCAAAAAAGATCTGAGACAGCAATGCAAATTTGGGTAAAAATCACTTTTGACATTTTCTTCAGAACGCGATATAATCTCATAAAACGTGTAGCGTAACTGCGTAAATCCAGTTGTCGCTGCACGTTTCTTTTTTAGAACAGGAGCCTGATGGCTCCAGTCAAACTATCTTTGCGGAAACAAGTGCGTGGCCAAAGAGGCGTAAATCCAGCTTCTCTGACCGCGCACTTTTTCTATGCTGCAATCACATTTTCTATTTATAAGGAGGACGATTCCAATGGATCAAAAAGCAAACACCTTTTTAGAGGAGCGCCCGATCGGCAGCCTGATGAGGAAATACGCAGTGCCCTGCGTGATTTCCCTGTTGGTGGCGGCGCTCTACAACATCGTAGACCAGCTCTTTATTGCCAACGCCAGCTATCTCGGTTCCTACGGCAACGCTGCCAATACGGTCGTGTTCCCTATGACAGTAATAGCCCTGGCGATCGCCGTCATGATCGGCGACGGCTGCTGTGCCTTTGTCAGCATCTCTCTGGGTGCCGGCAGGAAAGCGGATGCTCACAGAAGTATCGGCAGCGCTGTATTGCTGTGCATCATCAGCAGTTTCGCCCTGACTGCGATCTACCTGATGTTTCAGGAACCGATTCTAACGCTCTTCGGCGGCCGGGTCAACGAAGAAACCTTTTTTCATGCAAAAGAATACTTTTTCTGGATTACTGCAGGTATTCCTTTTTATATGTTCGGGCAGGCCATGAATCCTGTGATCCGCTCTGACGGAAGCCCGCGCTTTGCCATGATTTCCACGCTGGCCGGAGCAGTGGTCAACATCATCCTGGACCCCATTTTCATTTTCGTTTTTCAATGGGGCATGATGGGCGCAGCCGTGGCTACCGTGCTGGGTCAGGTGCTGACGGCGATTTTGGCGATCTGGTATCTGTGCCACATGAGAGCGGTCAGACTGGAAAAGAACAGCTTTCGTCTTCACACCCAACTGGCCAGACACTATCTGGCTCTGGGTATTACCAGCTTTCTCTCCCAGATCTCTCTGGTAGCGGCAATGGCCGCGATCAACAATATGATTCAGAAATACGGCGCGCTTGATCCTGTATTTGGTCAGACGCAGTATGCCCAGATCCCGATGGCAGTGGTGGGCATTGTCATGAAGTTCTTCCAGATCGTGATCTCCATCGCTGTGGGCACGGCGGCCGGATGCATCCCTGTCGTAGGCTACAACATCGGCGCCGGCCGCAAGGACCGGGTAAAAAGCCTGTTTACACGACTGCTGCTCACGGAGGCGCTGGTTGGCGCGGTGGCTCTGGTTATCGTGGAGCTGTTCCCCCAGCAGCTGATCAACCTGTTCGGCGCAGCAAACGAGAGCCTTTACTATACGCAGTTTGCCATCAAGAGCTTCCGGATTTATCTCTGCATGATGATCTTTGCCACGGTAAACAAGGGAACCTTCATTTTCCTGCAGTCTCTGGGCAAAGCTCTGGCCTCCACCCTGATCTCTCTTGTGCGTGAAGTCGTGTTCGGCGTAGGCTTCGCCCTGCTTCTGCCCCGGTTTTTCGGGCTGGACGGCGTGCTGTACTCCATGCCCGTTTCAGATATTCTGACTTTTTTGATTGCAGCAGTGATCATTGCACGGACGTATCAAGAGCTGAGCACTTTGGGGCTGAACAGAACAGGAGGAAAACATGAATAATCGTATCATCACCATCAGCCGCGAATTTGGAAGCGGTGGCAGAACAATTGGTAAAAAGGTTGCGGAGCGTTTGAGGATTCCCTGCTATGACAGTGAGCTGCTTCAGAAAATCGCAGAGGAAAGCGGTTTTACAGAAAGCTACATCAAAGACGCAGGTGAATACACTCCTTCCGGATTTCTATCTTCTGTATTGCCCACCGGTTAAAGACGGTGCGCAACGCAGATCAGATCATGGTAATTGATGACGGACAGATCGTCCAGCAGGGCAGGCATGGGGAACTGATCGGTCAGGAAAGCATTTATGCGGACTTTGTATTGGGAAGAAAGGAAGCCATCGGCTGGAAACTGAAGACAACAGAAGTAAAATAACAGTAGAAATGGGATCTGAAATACAGTTTCCTGCTTGTAAAACCTGAGTTGCTATAGTATGATACAGGTAACAGGAAAGGATATTTGCTTAGCGGCGGCATATAATAAAGGTGGTGAATCCTTTGGGAGTAAAAGATACGGTAACAACAAAATATATGAGACAGAATGAAATCTTTGCGGATGCGTTTAACTATTTTGTATATGGCGGAGAAC
>JAETOO010000007.1 GCA_021771715.1 Oscillospiraceae bacterium | reverse complement strand
CCCTCAAGATGAGATATCCTAAGACCCCTTGAAGAACACGAGGTAGATAGGGCAGAGGTGGAAGTGTGGCAACACATGGAGCTGACTGCTACTAATCGGTCGCAAGCTTATCCAAAAGCGGAGAAAGAGATTTCGACGCACGGTAGGGTTAGAGGTTCGAAAAGAACTGAAAGAGAAGTTGAAGAAATCGGATGAACAGGAATGATTCTGTATGTGGTTTTGAAGGTATGTGCGAAGGCATCGAGGATCTCGGTGCTTTTTTTGTTGCCGATTCGTTGTCTGTATTGTAAGATGGAAGAGAAGAGAAAAAGTTTCGAATCATTTAGGAAACGATTGCGGTGGCCGGGAAAAAAGTGTATAATACGACGCAAGGGCCGTGCAGTTTACGGGCCTCGTAGGATCCGCTGACAGGTGCCTTGCGCTGACATGAAAGGAGCAGGAAGTTCAGGCTTGTCTGTGCGGAAAATGCGTTCTCCAGCGTAGCGCTGCAGAATGGAAGAAAAGGGGAATATTCCCGGATAGGAGCATCATGAATTACAAAGAAGCAAGAGTATATTTGGACCAGGTGTCCAAATACGGAAGTGTACTTGGCTTGGATAATATGAGAGAGCTGCTCGGCAGGCTTGGCAATCCTCAGAAGGACTTAAAATTTATCCACATTTCCGGCACAAATGGAAAGGGGTCTGTTCTGGCGTATCTCTCGACGGTGCTGTCGACTGCGGGATATCGGACTGGAAGGTATCTGTCCCCGACTCTGTTTTCTTACAGGGAAAAGATACAGGTTGACGGTGAAAAAATTAACAGGGAGTCTCTGGCGGCACATGTGACAGCCATAGCGGAAGCCACCAGGGACATGCAGGAAAAAGATGCAGGGACGCCGACGATTTTTGAGGTAGAGACGGTCCTTGCCTTTTTGTATTTCAAAGAGAAAAAATGTGATATTGTGGTACTTGAGACCGGGATGGGCGGCCTGCTCGACGCAACGAATATCATCGATACGACGGTGCTCGAGGTGATTGCCCCGATCAGCATGGACCACATGGAATTTTTGGGCGACACGCTCGCAAAGATCGCATCGCAGAAGGCAGGGATCATCAAGCCGCATACGCAGGTGGTTTCCGCTCCTCAGGAGCCGGAGGCCCGGCGGGTGATCGAGGAGACCTGTCAGGAGAAGGAGTGCACGCTGCGGACTGTGAACCCGGAGCAGATCCGGGATGTGCGCTACGGGTGCGAGCGGCAGCAGCTGTCCTATCGCGCAGGGACACGGATACAGAGTTTTGCGTCTGCCGGGAAAATGCAGATGCCGGATGTCCGTGATCTGCATAGCGCGCGTGTGTCAGGAGTTGCAGCATGGGATTGCGCAGAAGGCGGCATGATGCAAAGCACAGAAGAGGGCAGAACATGCGGTGCAGATCGCGCAACTGATCGCAGAAAATTGGCAGTGTGCCATGCTCCTGTGCAATGCAGTGTCAGAGATTGGGAACAGGTGGAGATCTCGCTTGCGGGGAGCTATCAAATCGTGAACGCAGCGGTGGCGCTCGAGGGGATCGAGGCGCTGTGCGCGCTTGGATATCAGATCTCGGAGGAGCAGGCGCGCAGAGGAATGCAGGAGACGGTGTGGCGCGGCCGTTTTACGGTGATTGGCAGGGAGCCGTACATCATTATGGACGGGGCGCACAATCCGGCTGCCGCGCGGACACTGCGGGAATCGCTGCAGCTCTATTTCAGTGGAAAGCGGATGTTCTATATTTTTGGAATGTTTCAGGATAAAGATTATAACGAGGTGATTCGATTGACGGCTCCGCTCGCGGAGCACATTATCACAGTTGAGACGCCGGGCAATCCGCGCGCGCTTCCGGCCAGAGAGCTGGCGGCAGCAGTGGCGAAGGTAAATCCCTCGGTCGAGGCGGCGGGGAGCATCGCGGAGGCGGTGAGGAAAAGCCTTGCGAATGCATCGCCGGAGGATGTGGTTGTGATCTTTGGCTCCCTGTCTTATCTTGGGGAGGCAGAGCGGGAAGTACAGAATGGAGGGCGTCACAATGGATAAGGAGAAGATAAAGGAAGGCGTGAGACTGATTCTGGATGGAATCGGGGAGGATATTCACCGGGAGGGATTGCTGGAGACTCCGGACCGGATCGCGCGGATGTACGAGGAGCTTGCGGCGGGTTACACGGATGACGCGGCGCACCATCTGAAAAAGCGTTTTCATGTGGACGACAATGACATGGTGATGGAAAAGGAGATCCATTTCTACTCGTTCTGTGAGCACCATATGCTGCCATTTTACGGGACGGCGGCGATCGCCTATATCCCGGACGGGGAGGTGGTCGGCCTGAGCAAGATCGCTCGGACGGTCGAGGTCTACGCGAAGCGCTTTCAGCTGCAGGAGCGGCTCACCGCCCAGATTGCGGATGTCTTCATGGAGGAGCTGAAGCCGCAGGGCGTGATGGTGCTGATCGAGGCGGAGCACATGTGCATGACGATGCGCGGAATCAAGAAGCCGGGGACAAAGACCGTGACGGTGGTGACGCGCGGCGTGTTCGACGAGGACGAGAAGCTGCAGAACAAATTCTTCCGGATGCTGGAGAGACGATGAGCGACACAGTGGAGCGATGCAGGCGAAAGGACAGCGAGTATGGAGTATGTTGAAAAGGCACAGCAGAAAACTGCAGATGGCGAGACGTCTGTGTCTGTGATGGCGCGGATTTGGCGGATCTGCGCGCATCCGCAGTGGCGGGAGAGCGTGCGGCGGATTGCAGGGCTGGAGCAGACGCGCAAGTTCTGCAGACATGATACGGCGCATTTTCTGGATGTGGCGCGGCTGGCCTGGATCGAGAATCTCGAGCGCGGGCTGGGAATTTCGAAGGAGCGGATCTATGCGGCGGGATTGCTGCACGACATCGGGCGCGGGCTGGAGTATGAAAAAGGGATCCCGCACGATGAGGGCAGTGTGATGGTTGCGGAGGAGATTCTGCGCGACTGCGGATTCGCGGATGAGGAGCAGAAGGAGATTTTGGACGCGATCGCAAGTCACCGGACAGCCCAGACCCGCACGCTGGACAACCTGGCAGGGTTGATCTACCGGGCGGATAAAGCGTCCCGGATGTGTCTGTTCTGCGAGGCGGAGGCAGAATGCAACTGGGGAGCAGAGAAGAAAAACAGGGTGCTCAAGGGATAACGGCAGATCGGTATAGACAGATACGTGCGAGGCAGCGGATAGTATGACTGTGCCAAAGTGTGGAGAATGGATGTGGGAAAGCACAGGGGTACAGGGAGAGTTCTGCGGAGTCAGAAAGGAAAGGCGGCAGGATATGAGAATTGGAAACCGTGAATTTGATGTAAAAAATGACTGCTATCTTATGGGTATTTTGAATGTGACGCCGGATTCGTTTTCGGACGGCGGGAGATGGAACGATGCGGAGAAGGCGAAGCGCCATACTGCGGATATGATCGAGGAGGGCGCTTCGATCATAGATATTGGCGGGGAGTCGACCAGACCAGGGCATGTGCAGATCAGCGTGCAGGAGGAGATCGAGCGCGTGGTGCCGATGATCGAGATGGTCAAGTCCAACTTCGATATTCCGGTATCCATCGACAGCTATAAAAGTGAGGTGGTTGAGGCGGCGCTCGCGGCGGGAGCCGATCTCGTCAATGATATCTGGGGACTGAAGTACGACCGCCGTGTCGCGGATCTGATCGCACAGTACCAGGTGCCCTGCTGCCTCATGCACAACCGCGAGAAGGCAGAGTACGGGAATTTCCTGGACGAGATGTGCCAGGATCTGCTGGACTCTGTCGCCATCGCGAAGGCGGCGGGGGTGAAGGACGAGCAGATCATTCTGGACCCGGGCGTCGGCTTTGGAAAGACGTACGAGAACAACCTGACGGCGATCCATCACCTGGAGCGGCTCGTGGCGCTGGGTTACCCGGTGCTGCTCGCCACCTCGCGCAAGTCGGTGATCGGACTCACCCTGAATCTGCCGACGGATGAGAGAGTGGAGGGAACGCTTGTGACGACGGTGCTGGGCGTGGAAAAGCACGCCGCATTCATCCGTGTGCACGACGTCAAGGAGAACCTTCGCGCGATCCGGATGACGCAGGCGATCTTGCGGGAGTGCAGGTAGGCGGAGTGGAATTATTGCTCAGAGAGGGAGATGCGTGTCCGCTGACCAACAGGGAGAGTGAGCGCAGAGCGATATGTCATGCTTTCAAGTAATGGGAGCGAAGATAGGTATGTCACGGTTCAGCGGTGATAGAGGAAGATGTTTACGGAAGTCACCGGAGAAACCGGGAAAGTAAGGAGGGTGTTGCGAAATTACTGGTAATTGAAAATACTGGTATAGGGATCATCACATAAGTACCAGTGCTTGCAGATCTGCAGTATATTGCATCATCCTCTTTCTGATACATCGAGAAACAGATCAGGGAGAAAGACTGAGAAAATGAGTAGGAAAGACTATGACGAGATCAGAATCGAGAATCTTGAATTTTTCGCAAATCACGGAGTGTACCCGGAGGAGACCAGGCTGGGGCAGAAGTTTGTGGTGTCGCTGGTGATGTACACAGATACCCGGCGTGCCGGTCAGACGGACGATCTGGCGGCATCCACGAATTACGGGGAGGTCAGCTGCTTTATCGTGGAGTACATGAAGGCGCACACCTGCAAGCTGATTGAGGCTGCCGCGGAGCAGCTCGCGGCGGCGCTGCTGCACCGGTACCCGCTGCTGGCGGGCGTGACGCTGGAGCTGAAAAAGCCGTGGGCGCCGGTCGGCCTGCCGCTCGAAGCGGTCTCCGTGCGGATCACGCGGTTCTGGCACACGGCGTACATTGCGCTTGGCTCGAACCTTGGAGACAAGAAAGCGTATCTTGACGGGGCGGTCGCTGCGCTTGACGCCCTGGCAGACTGCAGCGTGGAGCAGGTTTCATCGTATCTCGTGACGGCGCCGTACGGCGGAGTGGAGCAGGATGATTTTCTGAATGCGTGTCTGCGGCTGCGCACCCTGCTGACGCCGCAGGAGCTCCTGGATCGCATGCATGAGATCGAGCAGGCGGCGCACCGGGAACGGCTGGTTCACTGGGGACCGCGCACGCTGGATCTGGATCTGCTTCTGTATGACGATGAAGTTTTTGAGACGGAAACGCTGATTGTCCCGCACGTTGAGATGCATCTGCGGGATTTTGTGCTCCGCCCGATGGCCGAGATCGCGCCTAATCTGCGCCATCCGATCCTGAAAAAGACGATGACGGAGCTGCAGAGAGAGGCAGCAAAGGGCGTGTAAGCGGTCCCGGCTGTCCTCGGCCTGCTGTCACGTGTTTGACGGATAGAGGTCTTCCATGAAGTGAAGGACGGCCTCTCTCGCATCTGCAGTTTCCATCAGGTCGCCGCGAATGCTGCTCCTGTGGAACTGCAGGGCACGGAGAAATAAAATGTCAGGCGACCATCCTTCCGGGATATGGTCGCGAAAGGCAGTCACAAAATTGTCCTGGCCGGTATTGCTGACCACGATGAATTTCTTGCGGACGGACAGATATTGCTCCAGACGCTTCGGATGATGCTGAAAATAGCCCTGGCTTCGCTCGTTGAAGGCGAAAAAATTGGCACAGGGATAGTCGCAGTAATTGGGAACGATCAGGCATGCGGCGTCACTGTCTGTAAGTGTGTCACAGATGGAAAACTCTGGATCGTGAGAATAGGGACAGAGTTCCCCGGCCTGAAAACATTCGTAGCTGCAGCGCCCGCACGGGGCAATCGAGAGCGAAGAAAAATCATAAACAGCGACATCGTGTTTCGCGCCCAGTTTCTGACGAAGCATTTCTGCGATGCAGCTGCAATTCCCGCCGGAACGTCCGCTGAAGGATACGATGCATAGTTTCATTTGATCAGAGCTCCTTTTTCCTTTTATATTGTTTTCTGTTTCACGCAGGATTCTTTCGTTCAGCATATCATAGTTTCTGACGTTTTTCCAGTTATGTCTCTTTTCATTTTGAGTTTGAGTTGTTGATATTTTAGTACATGGTGTATATAATTGAATTAGATGAGAGAAATGCTTATTGTTACGACAGTTTGGAGAGAGGGTAGTGGAGGATAACATATGATTTTGTATCATGGAAGTAATGTGGTTGTTTCCAAACCGCGCCTGATTCACCAGAATCGGTTCCTGGATTTTGGCTTTGGGTTTTATACCACGACTAACAGAGGTCAGGCCATAGCCTTTGCTGACAAAGTGTACCGGCGCCGCCGCGAAGGTGGAAAAATCGTCAACATCTATGAGCTTGACGAGGAGACTGCTTTTAAGGAATGTTCTGTACTCCATTTTGACGCACCAAATGAGGCATGGCTTGATTTTGTTTCAGAAAATCGGTCAGGACACTATGACGAACAGGAATATGAGTTGATATATGGGCCCGTTGCCAACGATGATGTTTATACTACCTTTACTCTCTATAGCGCCGGTGCGCTGACGAAAGAGCAGACCTTGGAGGCATTGAAAATCAAGAAGCTGTATAACCAGTTGGTATTAACCTCTGAAAAGGCGTTAGGATATCTGAACTTTGTGGGCACTGTGCCAGAAGGAGAATTGTAATGGAAAAGAAGAAGTTTGAAGCCATGCTTATGCTCCTTGTTCCGCAGGTGATCCATCTGATCGCAGAAAACTATTCTTACGATGAAGTGGCCGCTTCCAAAGAGTTCTATAATTCTGGAGTCTACTCCTTTTTGGAACAGGAAGACACGAAGCTATGGCATTTGAGTGCATTGACATTATTCAATATGTTTGATGAAGAAAAGCAGACGGGGATGTTCACCTTCCCGGAGGAGGCCTGAGGATGAGTAAAGAAGGAAATTTTTTAGTCTATTGTACAGAGCGGTATAAATCTGCGAAGGGGCTAACCGGTGTGCAGGTATCTGAATTGTTCAGCAAATACAAGGTGTGGGATTATATTTATTCTTGCTTTGAAGCTCTGCACACTACAGGTGAAAACTATATTGTCGAGGATATTGACCTGTATATTGAGGCAAGGCGAACAGAGATGGTAGAACCTTAATGCAGCAGAGAAAAGGCGATCCGTCCCCCGCACATCGAGAGGATCGTGATGAGGTTCCAGAGAATGACAAGCCATTGAAAATCGGATGGCACGTTTCCCAATACCACAATATAAACGGCCGTGAGCAGCGCGCCGAGGAGAAAATTAGGTATTCTGAGCCTGGGGTATTCGCCGGCAACGATCGCCATATCGCTTACCAGATAAAGAGATCCGATCAGCAGATAGCTGACGATTTCTGACAGATGCAGAGTCAGGAACATCCACAAAAAGAACGACAGAGATCCGTTCCCTGGCTTAACTGCAAGGAGGAGGACACCGCACAGGATGCTCCAAAAGAGGTTGGCGATGACTCCGCCGTAAGCGGAAAGCGCGCGCTTTGCCGGGGAGAGCGCCTGGTATTTCTCTGCGTCTACCGGCCCGGGAGTGGAGAAGAAAATATAGGGCTTTACCTGTACATGGAGCCAGCCTTTCTTACAGCCGAACGCGCAGTGACAAATGGAGTGTCCCAGCTCGTGCAGCCACACGACGGCAAATAATGCCGCGTAGCCCAGTACAAAGTAGATGATCCAGTGTATCATGGAATGTTCCTCCTTTCTTCCCGCGAGCAGCGAGCCAAGCAGCCGTACGAAGCGCCCTTTGGGTAGGCATGGATATTTGGCGGCGCTGTGTGTCGGCAGTACACGTTTGGCACCGACCGAAGCCGGGCGCAGATCTGACACTACGCTGCTCTGCAGCCATGAATCTTCGTGCGGCCATTTGACTAAGCATACCATGTTTCCGGATGCACGTCCAGCGGTTTCTGTCCGGCTTCAAGTTAGCATTGACAAACCGGCACGAATCCATATAGTCTTGATATATCTGGAAAACATGCAGCCAATGACAGGCAATTTACCTGTGGGTGATGATGCACACGTGGATCAGGATGCACACGTGGATCAGGATGCATATGTGGATCAGGATGCACACGTGGATCAGGATGCACATGTGGATCAGGATGCACACGTGGATCAGGATGCACATGCGGATGAGGATGCACATGCGGATGAGGATACACATGCGGTTGCGAATGCACCTGCAGCCAGGCGGACATTGCTTCACGGCGGCTGGGTGAGGGACAAAGGAGGAAAACATGGATACAGTAAGACTTGGAAAGACGGGAATCGTGACGAATAAAAATGGATTCGGGGCGCTGCCGATCCAGAGGATCAGCGACGAGGAGGCAGTGAAGCTGCTGCGCAAGGCGTATGAGAATGGAGTTACTTATTTTGACACGGCGCGCTACTATACGGACAGCGAGCACAAGCTCGGGCTGGCGTTTGAGGGGATGCGCGAGAAGGTGTACATCGCGACGAAGACGGGTGCGGTGACGCCGGAGGGCTTCTGGAAGGAGCTGGGGCAGTCCCTGGAGAATCTGAAGACGGATTATATCGACGTATATCAATTTCACAATCCGGCCTTCTGCCCGAAGCCGGGCGACGAGAGCGGCATCTACGAATGCATGCTGGAGGCGAAGCGCCAGGGAAAGATCCGGCACATCGGAATCACGAACCATCGCCTGAGTGTCGCGCGGGAGGCGATCGAGTCCGGGCTGTACGAGACGCTGCAGTTCCCGTTCTGCTATCTCGCGACCGAGGAGGACAAAGAGCTGGTGCAGATGTGCAAGGACGCCGATATGGGATTCGTGGCGATGAAGTCGCTCTCCGGCGGGCTGATCACCAATTCGGCTGCGGCGTACGCGTATGCGGCACAGTTCGACAATGTGCTGCCGATCTGGGGCGTGCAGCGGGAGACAGAGCTGGATGAGTTCCTCAGCTATATCGACTGTCCGCCGGTGATGACCGAGGAGATCCGCGCGCTGATCGAGAAGGACCGCCAGGAGCTGATGGGCGACTTCTGCCGCGGCTGCGGCTACTGCATGCCGTGCCCGGCCGGGATCGAGATCAACACCTGCGCGCGCATGTCTCTGCTGATCCGCCGCGCACCGTCCGCTGCGCAGCTCACGCCGGAGTCACAGGCAAAGATGCTGAAGATCGAGGAGTGCCTGCACTGCGGAAGCTGCATGAAGAAGTGCCCGTATCACCTGAACACGCCGGAGCTGCTGCAGAAGAATCTGAAGGATTACAAGGAGATCCTGGCAGGCAAGGCGTATTAAAGAGGAATGAAGTTAGCGGCATCTATGGCTGCGTCTCCACCCGAAGCATCCGGTAGCCGACGCCGATGTGCGTCTGGATATACCGGGGCTCGGAGGGGATGGGCTCTATTTTTTTGCGCAGAGTGGCCATGAAGACGCGCAGCGACGGGGTGTCGGTCGCGAGGGCATTGCCCCAGACCTCCTTGAGAATGTAGTTGTGGGTCAGCACCTTTCCGGTGTTTTTGGCGAGCAGGCACAGCAGTTTGTACTCGATCGGCGTCAGGTGGATTTCCGTCTCTCCGACGTAGACGCAGCCCGCGGCGTAGTCGATGTTCAGGTCGCCGTTCGTGTAGCTGCTCGACTCGTCCATCAGGCGGCTCCCGTCGCAGCGGACGCGGCGGAGCGCGACGCGCAGCCGGGCGAGCAGCTCCTCGATGCTGAACGGCTTGGTCAGGTAGTCGTCGGCCCCGGCGTCGAGCGCCTCGACCTTGTCGTTGTCCTCCGCCCGGGCGCTGACGACGATGATCGGCAGGTTCGACCAGCCGCGCACCTTGCGGATGATGTCGACGCCGTCCATATCCGGGAGGCCGAGGTCGAGGATCATGACGTCGGGCCCGTACGAGGCGGCCTCGAGGAGCCCCGCCGCGCCGGTCCGGGCAGCGTGATGCTGGTAGCCCTGTGTCTCCAGGGTAGTCACGATCAGGTTGCTGATCGCGGTGTCGTCCTCGACGATCAGGATTTTTGATTTATTCATAGAGGGTCCTCCTTGTTGTACGGTGAATGATTTTAATACGGTGTATTTCCGGCCTCGAGGGAGAGACAGGTGTACGTCTGTGCGGAATGTCTGTGTCGGCCAAAGCGCTGTGGCGCACAGCGGAGACGGGACTGCAGCGTCTCACAGGTCGTCTCCCGTGACCTCCACTGCCGGAAGCGTGAAGGAAAAGATGCAGCCGTGCGGCGTGTTGTCTGTGAGCCAGAGCGCTCCGTCGTGCGCGGTGACGATGGATTTGCAGAGGAAGAGGCCGAGCCCCATGCCGCGGCGGCCGTCGCTGCGCCTTGTGTTGGCGGTGTAAAACATGGTGAAGAGATGGTCCTTTGCCGACTGCGGGATGCCGGGGCCGTCGTCGGTGACGCTGACCTCGATTTTGCGGTCGGGGCGCTTTTTGGCGGAGAGGACGATGTGGGAGTTGTCCGGCGTGTACTTGACGGCGTTGTTCACGAGATTGACGATGACCTGGAGAATCAGGCGGCCGTCCATCTTTGCCATCAGCAGATCGTCCGGGAGCTCCATGCGGATCTGGTGACGCTTGGCACGGCGGTCAAAATGGCTCATCGCGTCGTGGAAGACGTCGTCGATCAGCTCCGGCTCGAGCTTGAGCTGCATAGTCCCGTTCTCGAGCCGGGTGACGGAGAGCAGGTTTTCTACGAGATTTAAAAGCCAGATCGAGTCGTCGTAGATCTCCGCGTACACCTCCTGGCGTTTTGCAGCGTCCAGGAGCTGCTCATTTTCCATCAGGATGTCGAGATTTCCGAGGATGCTGGTGAGCGGAGTGCGCAGGTCGTGGGAGACGGAGCGCAGCAGGTTGGCGCGCAAGGACTCCTTCTGCACGGCGAGCTCGGCCTGCTGTTTCTCGCGGACGAGGCGTTCCTTCTCGAGCGCGAGCCCGCACTCGTCGAGGATTGTCAGCATCAGGTTCTTGTCAAAGTGCTCGAGCTTTGGATAGTCCTTGGCGGCGAAGCCGGCGACGGCGAGCACCCCGGACTTGCCGTGCACCGAGAGATAGAGGTTTTGCGCATTGGAAAACTGCGGGGTGGAGGCGCCGGCGTGCTGGTTGTGTGCGCTGGCCCATGCGGCAACCTCCAGCTCCTGGCGGGAGGCGTAGAGCAGCAGGTCGTTCTCCTCGGGCGGGTAGATGTAGACCGGAACCAAACGCTCCCCCTCCCGGTTTAGAAAGAAGACCGGGCGCTCCAGAAGCCGGAACAGCTGGCGGGCCGTGTGCTGGAGAATCTCGGATTCGTCCGCCGCGGTCTGCAGCAGCTTGCTGGTCTCGAGCAGCACGGACGAGCGGTACGCCTTGTACGCGGCCTGCCGGGCCTGCAGCTTGATGCCGCGGGCCAGCGAGCCCGTGAGCATTCCGGAGATCATCATGACGAGGAAGGTCACCGGGTAGTCCGCGTCGTAGGCGAACAGGGTGAAGCGCGGCTCGGTGAACAGAAAATTGAAGATCACGACGCTGAAGAAGGAGGCCATGATGCTGTAAAACCATCCGTTTGTCCAGATTGCTGCGACGAGGACGCCGAGCAGAAAGACCATGACAATATTGGCGTCGCTGAGCCCGATGCGGAAAAAGAGAATGCCGATCCCGGACGCAGCGGCGATGACGCCAAGGAGCTTCAGAAAGTCAAGCAGGAAATCCTGCCAGCCGTAATGTTTCATATTTCCCTCCGGTAGCCCGGCACATCGGACAAGAAGGCATTGGCCCGACGGCACAGGATGTTCGTTACTCTGCGTGTCACCGGCATTATACCATGTCTGCGACCAATGCGCACTTCGCTTTCGCTGCGGCGCGGTATAATGTCTGTCGACATTATACCATAGCCTCCGAACACAGCGCGAGCATCTTTACATAGTCTTAACAGAAACCTGTAAATCCTAATCAGATATTAACCTGAAACGTGGTATAGTTTTGCTCAACACAAAGAAAGTGTGGGTTCAGAGGTGATGTTATGTTTTTGTGGAAGAAAAAAATTCCGCCGGGACAGGTCATTATCGCGGGATTTATCGGTGTGATCCTGGTTGGCGCACTGCTGCTGATGCTGCCGTTTGCGACGAAGGACGGGGGAGGGGCTTCCTTTCTGGATGCGCTGTTCACCTCGGTGTCGGCGACGTGCGTGACGGGGCTGGTCCGGCACGATACGTATACATACTGGAGTGTCTTCGGACAGGCGGTGATCCTGGGGCTGATCCAGGTCGGCGGGATGGGGGTGGTGACGATCGCGGTCACGCTCTCGATCCTGACCGGCAGGCGGATCGGGCTGAGCCAGCGCTATCTGATGCAGGAGGCCATCTCCGCGCCGCAGGTGGGAGGGATCGTCCGCATCACGGGGTTCATTTTCCGGACGACGCTGGCGGTGGAGGGGATCGGCGCGTGTCTGCTGGCGATCCGCTTCTGCCCGCAGTACGGCGTCGCCGCGGGGCTGTGGTACGCGGTATTCCACTCCATCTCCGCGTTCTGCAACGCCGGCTTTGATCTGATGGGGCGGAACATGCAGTATGCGTCGCTGACGGCCTATGCGGGGGATCCGCTGGTGAGCGTGGTGATCGCGCTGCTGATTGTGGTCGGCGGGATTGGCTTTTTCGTCTGGGACGACATCTGGACGCACGGTTTCCGGGTGCGGCGCTACCGGTTGCAGACGAAGCTGGCGCTGGCGATGACAGGCTTTTTGCTCGTGGTTCCGGGAATCATTCTGTTTCTCTTCGAGTTCGGGCGCGATGTCTGGGGTTTTGACTCGGCGGGAGAGCGGCTGCTGGCAGCGCTGTTCCAGACCGTGACGCCCAGGACGGCAGGATTCAACACGGTCGATCTGACGCTTGCCTCGGAGCCGATGGTGCTGCTGCTGATTTTGCTGATGCTGGTCGGCGGCTCGCCCAGCTCGACGGCAGGAGGGATGAAGACGACGACAGCCGCCGCGATGCTGCTGAGCATCCGGGCTGTATTTAACGGAAAGGACAGCATTTGCTGCTTTGGAAGACGGATTCCGCAGACGGCGCTGCGCCAGGCGGTCTCGATTTTTTCCTTATATCTGATGCTGTTTCTCGCGGGCGGCTCGCTGATCTGCGCGCTGGAGGACATTCCTTTGAAGGCGGCGCTCTTCGAGACAGCCTCGGCGATCGGCACGGTGGGACTTTCCCTCGGAATCACCGATTCGCTCGGCAGCGGCTCCTGCCTGATCCTGATCGGGCTGATGTTTTTCGGGCGCGTGGGCGGGCTGACGATGCTCTACGCGGTCATGGGAAATCACACCGCGGCGCCGTACCAGATGCCAAAGGAAAACATCACGGTGGGCTGACAGAGTGTGCGGCAGCAGGGCGTGCGTGTATGACGCAGGATAGTTGTGATGAGGCCTATGCAGAAATCATGTGTGCGGCAGCAGGGCGTGCGTATGTATGATGCAGCGAAATGAGCGGATGCGGCAAAAAGAGCACGCACAGAGGAGAACGAACAGAGAGGGAGGGTCTATATGGAAGGCAGGCATAGGATGAAATCGGTGCTGCTGATCGGTCTGGGGCGTTTCGGGAAGCATATGGCGATCAAGCTGCACGAAATGAAGCATGAGATCCTTGCGGTGGACTGCAGGGAGGAGCGTGTCAATGAGGCGCTCCCGTATGTGACAAACGCGCAGATCGGGGACGGCACGAGTGAGGCGTTTATCGCTTCGCTCGGCGTGCGCAATTTTGATTTGTGCATTGTGGCGATCGGGGATGATTTTCAGAGCTCGCTCGAGACGACGGCGCTTTTGAAGGATCACGGGGCGAAATTCGTGCTGTCCAGGGCAAACCGGGATGTGCACGCGAAGTTTCTGCTGCGCAACGGCGCGGATGAGATTGTCTACCCGGAGCGGCAGATCGCGAACTGGGCGGCGGTCCGCTACAGCGCGGACAACGTGTTTGACTATGTGCAGCTGACGAAGGATTACTCGATTTACGAGATTGAGATGCCATCGGAGTGGGTCGGCAGGACGATCGTGGAGCTGCGGGTGCGGCAGCACCATGAGATCAATATCCTCGGGATCAAGTACGAGGGAAAGCTCGAGCCGATGCCCAGCCCGGAGCATCTGCTGCGCCTGGGGGAGACGCTGCTGATCATGGGGAGCAACAAGAGCATTGCGAAGCTGCTGCGGTCTTAACAGCATTTTTATGTGAGACGGGAAATCCTTACCCTGAAAAAACAAAGAGCGGTGTAGAATGAAGATACAAAGAAGCAAGAGACACCGGTGCCGCAAAGGGGGCGGGGATGAATGGAAGCAATCGCATTGTTTGGTGGCTTTGGATTCTGCGTGCTGGTGGGCTGGCTCGCATTCTCACGCGTGGGGACGTGGATGGAGTCGGACGCAATGCAGGAGGTGTACCGCAGGGAGACCTGCGGTACAATTTATGTTCCGGTATGGGTTCAAGATTTCCCCTTTCCAAAGCCCACAGAATAATGCAAGTAAAGTTTCCAGGTACACTCTGGTGACGGTTCCGATCCATCTATCTTAATTATGCCTAATGCATATGCTCACTTTTTGTCTGCACTTGCTGACATATAAAATCAACTCTTTTTCAGATATAGCGATTCTGTCATAGATCCCAGGCAATATCCACACATATTTTGTAACACAAATATCCTTGTAAATAGTAGTTGTATTATAGGCAGAATATGCTATAATTGAAAAGTAAGACAAAAATATAATACAACAGCAAGGGAGGACTATCATGGGAACACGAGTAACTGGTGCAGAGCTGGAAATTATGCAGTTTCTGTGGAAACATCCGGAGACTACATTTGCAGAGCTGCTGGAATGGTCGCATCAATGTGAAAAGCATGAATGGAGTAAGCAGACTTTGAATACGTATCTACTCCGTTTGGCGAAGCGAGGACTGGTGTGCAGAGAAAAGAAAGAAGGCAGCAGATCGATTTACCGCCCTGGCATGACCGAGATTCGCTACCAACAGGCTTGCGCGGAGGAAATTTTGGAGGAATCCTATGGCGGAGGCCTGGCGAATTTTATTGCTGCACTGAGCGGCAGGGCGCGTATTTCAAAAGCAGAAGAGCAGGAACTGATGGAGCTGATTCACAAAACCAGCGATACGACAACAGAATAGGAGGCAGCATGAACCTGATCTGTACAATGAGTCTGGCTGGGGGCGCGGGAGTTTTGACCTATTGCCTGATCGGCAGGCTGTTTCGGGGGAAGTTCAGTGTGCAGGGGCGGGAGCTTTTGCTGAAGCTGACAATGCTATTGTTCCTCTGTCCGTTTCAAATGATAAAGCACCATCTGCCGAAGGCGCTGATGCGACGTATCCCAGGTTTTTTCAAATATTCGGAAAACAGGTTTTACCTTGACTTGTCAGGCTATGTGACGGTGCCGGGAAAAGCAGGAAGAACGACGTTATTTCGGAGCTGGGAAGTATGGCTGCTGGTGCTCGGAATCGCAATCGCCGTCGTATTTGTCATCCGGCAGGTCATGCAGTATCTGCATTTACGGAGTGCATTGCTGGGCTGTTCGAGGGAGGCAAGCAGGGAGGAGATCGGACGCTTCCTGGCGAAGCATCCCGATATAGAGCGGCGGGTACAGGCGGGGAAACTGAAGATTTTCTGGTCGGCTGCGGTAAAAGAACCGTTTACTATGGGGATTCGGCGGCCAGTCGTTTTTTTGCCGCAAAGTGAGTGGAGGCCAGAGGAGCTGGAGCTGATTTACGGGCATGAGTTTGCGCATATCCGAAATCGGGATGTGCTGGTAAAGTGCATTTGCCTGCTCATTGTGCTGGTACATTGGTTTAATCCTATGGCGTATGTTTTGCTGGTCGAATTCGGAAAAATGGCGGAATACCGCTGCGACGAGGAGGCCATGCGCAGGCGTGAAGAGAAGGAGCGCGCCGTCTATGCGGAACTGATCGTCCGCGCCGCGGCGGAAAAATCAGAATCCGGGTTATGGATAACGGGATTTGCAGGAAGTAAAAAAGGAATTTATCGAAGAGTGGAGGTTATTATGGATATGGGTAAGAAAAAAGGAAAGAAGCCGGTGACGGTACTGGCAGTGGCGCTGGCGGTGCTTTGCAGTGTGAGTACATTGTATGTATACAAGGCGCAGGCACAGGTACAAGTATATGGAGAATCGGAATTCATAAGGAATGAGGGGGAGATTATATTCACGCCCGAAGAATACGGACAGAATGAATCACTTGTGTGGGATGAGACGGGAGAACTGGTGATTATTGAAGAAGAAATATTGGATTTTTCAGAGTCGAAGGAGCTGTTTATTGCAGATGAGACCGGAGAAATAGATTCTGTTCAGGAAGAAAGTGCAATAGAACGTGTGACATGCAGTCATACGTATGTTTCAGGGCGGGTTCAGAGGCATATAGCAGATGGCAAAGGAGGATGCAAGGTATCTACCTATCAGGGAAGGCAATGCACAAAATGCGGGTTAGTTGAATTGACCACATTGTTGTACCATACCACATATGTTGTCTGCCCTCATTAAAATGGTTCAAAATAAATATAAAAAATTTCAAAAAGTTCTTGTCAAAGTCGATATTTGGTGATATAGTATGTATTACATTAATGTAATACATACTATATTCTGCAGAATACATCAGAGGTGCGCGGCGAGATAAAAATGGCCGATTACCTCAAACAAATTTCAAAACCGAAAGGGGAAATTGTCATGATGAAAAAGAGATTCCTTGCAGCAATCTGCTCCCTTATCACCGCAATGTCGATGACGGTTCCAGCGTCTGCGGCGAATACGACGGACAGAGAATACGGATATGTTTCTGTTACGGCTACGAATTACCATGAAACGGGTCATTACGAGAAAACGAACACCAGCAAGGTCTATGTAAAGCCTTCACAATCTCCGTCAGGCAAGACCTTCGTGCAGACCTGGTGCAAGCGAAATGGCAGCAGTGTGAATGAAACATCAGCAGGGACAGTGACGCTGTCGAATAATCAGGCATACGGAATCACAAATTATGTATATGAATATGGTGATAAGATGAGCAATGGCTATGTTTCCATGTGGCTGAAGGTCAAGGCAACCAGTGGTCATGGCTGGGTAAAGGGCGACTGGAGTCCCGACTGGTCGGGTGTGACGCCGGTGATCGTGGTATGATTTAGTTGTTTCATTTATTCGGGCATGACAGCTGCTGTCAGGGAGCGCGTTCATCCGTACATTCTTTACGCCTCCGCTGCGGACAGGTAAGAGCTGACATGCCCGGATCATTTTTGGAGGATTGCGATGAGAGAAAAAAAGCGCGCTTGCTTTTTGGGGACGCTGCTGTTGGCGGCTCTGCTTTTGGGCGGCTGTGATGAGGGGAAACCGCTGAATTCGGCAGAAAGGAGCATCCAGGAGACAGAGAACACGGGGTCAGATATTCAGGAACCAGATGTTCCGGAGACAGAGCAACCAACGGCGGCGTCCGCGGAGCATGCGGATCCGGTAGACGCGGATCAGAGCATTCCGGATTGTTCACTGGAAATTCGCTATGCGGGCGGAAATTATCAGATCGATCGCTGGGAGCTATACGAAAATCTGAGCGAAGCCAGTATCCCTGCAGAAAATCTGACGGATTTTGGGATTAGTTTGTATGAGGCGGACAATCATTACAAAGTCCTGCTGGTCACGATGACAAGAACCAGTACGCCGGATTTATTCGGAGACGTTGCGGAACAGGGGGATGTCAATTCGTTCGTCACCGTTACACAGGAGCGGCTGGATGGCGTCGTTTTGCCGGAATCGGAGGAGGATACCGTCAGACGTATGCAAATAGAACATGGCTATGACCCGATCTATATGGAGCATGGGCAGATCGGAAAAAAAGAATATTTCCGGATGGATTTCCCGCCGGAGGGAGAATCGGTCACTTATACGTTGGGGTGGTTCCTGAATGAGGAGGAATACGAGGCTGCAAAAGCCGGAGCGCTTTCTCTCTGGTACACGATGGATGAGGCGCAGTCCGTTGAGGAGTTGCAGCTTTTGCCCCTCCCGCTGGAGCTGTGCGGAAACCGGGACGCTACCACAAGGGTGTGAGGGTTACTGTTCACGCATCGCGAAGCGTGTTACTGTGCGCGGCCAGGATGGCCGTGAGCAGTAACGTGTGAGGGAGCATCGGGAGAAGAAAATGAGAAATTGTATAAAAATGGAACGGAAAAAGATGACAGGCGATGTGCTGGTCTGGAGCTGCCTGGGAATCGGGATGCTCTTTGTGCTGATGAGCGGATGGTATACCTGGCGTCTCTATTACAGTGAAATCGGGAGCGGCGGGATACTGGCACGGTTGGAGGAAAGCGGCGCGGCAGGAAAGGAAAATCCGCTGGTTATGCAAACGCTTTACAATAGCTGGATTGGCGCGGATAAACAGTCGATGGGAGCCGCCATGTTTTATCTGGCGGGGCCGTTGCTGGCGATGCTGCCGTTTGGGTGGAGGTTTTCAGAGGAGCTGCACAGCGGATATCTGCATGTGGCGGTTCCGTTATGTGGGCGGAGCGCTTATCTTGGCGCGAAGCTGACCGTCTCCTTTCTGGGAGGCGGGATGATTTTGCTCCTGCCGCAGCTGTTCAGCATTCTGTTGACTGCCCTGTATATCCCGGCAATCAAACCAAGTGTGATCTATAGCCTCTATACGGCGCTGACTCACGGAGATATGTTTGCCGGTCTGTTTTATGCGCATCCGCTCGGATACCTGATGGCGGTGCTTGCAATTGACTTCGTGTTTGGCGGCTTGTTTGCCTGGATTTCTCTGGCGGCCGCATTTTTTGTGCGTTCGTGTCTGGTGGCAGTGATTGTGCCGTATCTGCTGCTGTTACTGGCGGATTCGGCGAAAACCTGCCTGTATTATATCAGCTATGTCGAGATATCGCCGCTGAATCTTCTGCATCCAATGTCAGCGCCGAATTATGTGAAGGGGTGGGTAGTGGCGCTCTGGATTGTCGTTTTGGCAGTGGGAACGCTGTCGGTCATTCTGGTCAGGGGGTGCAGACGTGAACTTTTTTAGGCTGATGAGGTATAATTTCGTACAAAATATCAGGGGACAGCTGGCGCGCTGCCTGATGGTAGCAGGAGTAAGCCTGTTTTTCTTTTTCCAGTTTTATATGGATGCGCTGCATATTTTCTGGTCGGGGGAAACATTGGCGGAAAATGTGGAGGCGTTCGGAAACCGTTCGGTATCGCTGTGCGACAGCCTGCTCTATCTGACAGGGGGAATGCTGCCGGTTTCCTTTGCTGCACTGTCGGATTCCTTTCAGTTTCCGGTCCGGTGGCTGTTTCCGCACATGCTGATTTTGTATTTTACGCTGAACGTGGCGCGCAGCGATCTTGGAAAGGGAGGAATTCAGATCCTGACGCGCACGAGGCGCAGGGGTTCCTGGTGGCTGGCTAAGTGCGTGTGGAATATTGCGACGGTGTCCGTATATTTTGCAGTGGAATTTGCCATATGGATTTTGGTGAGCTTTTTGCTGGGAAAATCGGGGATCGAGCCGCTAAATGAGGTTTTGTTTGAAGGGATTTTTAATGGCCGTCTGCCGGGACAAATGACGGCGGCGGATGCACGCAAATGTGTGCTGACATTTGTGCTTATGCCAACGGCGGTATGCGCATCCGTCAGTCTGCTGCAAATGACACTGACCCTGTATGTAAAGCCGGTATTTGCGTATTTGTGCATTCTTACTTACTATGTCGCAGGAATTTATTCTGCGCATCCTTTTTTCCTGTCAAATTATGCGCTGAGCGTGCGGAGTATGGCGGTTGGCTTGTATCATTTCCGGTTGGGTACAGGAGTATGCCTCTGTTTGCTGCTGGGAATTTTTTCAGCCATAATCGGAGGAGTGAGAATATACAGGATGGATTTACTGAGCTTTGATTAAATGATACAGGTGTCCCAAAACCATGTTTTTTATGCAGGAACGAAACGCATGGCCTTTTGGCGCTTGTCTCACTAAATAAAAGGAGAAAAAATGGAGATTGCAGTGAAAGATGCAGTAAAATATTTCGGGGCGACGATGGTGCTGGACCATATCAATCTCAGGCTGCGCGGCGGGCGGGTTTATGGGTTTCAGGGCATGAACGGATGTGGAAAAACGATGCTTATGCGCATGATTGCCGGGCTGATTTATCCGACGCAGGGCGAGGTTCTTGTAAATGGAGAAACCTTGCATGGACAAAACAGTTTTCCGGAGAGTATGGGACTTCTGATCGAGAATCCACAATTCCTGGACGGATATTCGGGTTATAAGAATCTCGAATTGCTGGCGGGGATTCGGGGGAAGATCAGGGAGGAGGAAATAAGGCAGGCGCTTGGCCGCGTCGGTCTGAATCCGGCGGATTCGAAAAAATATCGCAAATATTCGCTGGGAATGAAGCAGCGCCTGGGGATTGCGTGTGCCATCATGGAGCATCCGGAGCTGATCATTCTGGACGAGCCATTTCTTTCTCTGGATGAAGACGGGATCGCCAACACGCGCAGGATCATTTGGGAGGAGAAGGAGCGCGGCGCGCTGATCCTTTTAGCCTGTCATGACTACGAAGTTCTTTCGGATGCGTCAGATGAAATTTTTCGCCTTACGGCGGGCAGAATTGTACGTCATATGGTCAAAGATCCGGATGGTATTTTTCGAGAGGAAACGGTATGAAAATAAAAGCTGATCATAAAAGAAGGACCGGAAGAGGCGGGCGCTGCTGCGTAATGTGTTTTCTTTTGGCAATTCTTTGCGGAGTGCGGATCTGGATGGTGAATCATTCAGATACAATAGAGAATTACAAAGCTGACACGATCGTGTATGAAGTCGGCGCGGATATTGATTTGCCGGATGCATCGTATTATTGGGATGTGGCGGAACTGGATGGATATGGCATGCGCGTGACCGGCGTAGAAGTCCTGCCTACGGAAGTATTTTTGTCACAATATGGCGTCACGATGGAAGGACTGGAAGCATTGTCTTCGGAGGAGAACCCATCCTTTGATGATTATGGACTGATTTATCTGGTAACTGTGGAATTCTGGAACAATCAGTGGCGGGAGCCGTCGGACTCTAATCTATTGTTGGATAATTATATACTGACGGGTCCGGACTATTATGTACTCCCTGCGACCGGCAGTATCCACAGGATTGCAGGCTTTAATCCGGAACTGAATGGGGCCTCGCTTTTTGCCATACAAAGCGACAGGGTTTTTGAGGTGGTTCTTCCATATCTGATTGATACAGAAAGCGAAACAGGGATTTCGCCGGAATATCTGGTGAATACGGAGGCAAAGCTTTTGATTACCGTGTATCCGGAAGAAATTTATTTGAAGATTCCGATACCTGAGGTGTGGTGTGACTGACAATTGAACTACGTGACCGTTTTGCAATACGTTTTGTGAGAATTTGATAATTTCGCTATAATCATGACCACCCGTTTTACGGGTGGTTTGCTTTGGGCTATAGGCCCGTGTTACTCACACTTTTCTGAGCGTCAAAATCATGATACAATCAGAAGTGTCTTTTTGGGGTCGATAAGGAAGATGGTGCCATAAATGGAAGGACTTGTCCAAGCGTATGGAAATGATTGACGTTTTGGGCAGAAGCGTGTATGATGTCAGGGTAAAGTGCTGTCTGTGGTTTGCGTGGCACCTAGGCGGAACTGCTTCATATAGTGTAAAAACAGACAGTTCAGGTAGAATATGAGAGAAAGGCAGTATGCTTTGGAGGGCTGGCCCTCCTTTGAGGAGACGAAAATGGGAAAATATTTTGGAACAGACGGATTTCGCGGAGAGGCGAACAAGAAACTGACAGTGGAGCACGCGTTTAAGGTAGGCCGTTTTCTGGGATGGTACTACGGGCAGGATTACAAGGCGCGCATCGTGATCGGAAAGGATACGAGGCGGTCGAGCTACATGTTTGAGTACGCGCTGGCGGCGGGGCTGACCGCGTCGGGGGCGGATGCGTTTCTGCTGCATGTCACGACGACGCCGAGCGTTTCCTACGTCGTGCGGACGGAGGACTTCGACTGCGGGATCATGATCTCTGCAAGCCACAATCCATACTATGACAACGGCATCAAGATCATCAGCGGCAGCGGCAAGAAGATCGAGGCGGCGGTTGAGGAGAAGATTGAGGACTACATTGACGGGAAGATCGGCGAGCTCCCGCTGGCGACCGGGGAGCGGATCGGCCGGACGGTCGACTACATCGCGGGCCGGAACCGCTACATCGGCCATCTGATCGCGATGGCGACGCGCTCCTTCAAGAATACGAAGGTCGGGCTGGACTGCTCGAACGGCAGCGCCTCCTCGATTGCGAAGAGTGTGTTCGACGCGCTCGGCGCGAAGACGTACGTGATCCACAATGAGCCGGACGGGACGAACATCAACCGCGATTGCGGATCGACGCACATCAATGAGCTGAAGCGGTTTGTGCTGGAGCGCGGACTGGATGTCGGTTTTGCGTACGACGGGGATGCGGACCGGTGTATCGCGGTGGACGAGAACGGGCGCGTGATCGATGGAGATCTGATCATGTACATCTGCGGCAAGTACCTCAAGGAGGAGGGACAGCTCACGAACAACACGATCGTCACGACGATCATGTCGAATCTCGGTCTGTACAAGGCACTCGACAAGGCGGGCATCTCGTACGAGAAGACGGCGGTCGGGGATAAGTACGTCTACGCGAATATGTGTGAGAACGGGCATTGCCTGGGCGGCGAGCAGTCGGGTCACATTATTTTCTCGAAATATGCGACGACCGGGGACGGGATCCTGACCTCGCTGATGGTGATGGGCGTCATGATGGACCGGAGACAGAGCCTCGCATCGCTGGCCTCCGAGGTGACGATCTACCCGCAGGTGCTCAAGAATGTCCGCGTGGCGGATAAGGCGGCCGTGAAGGCGAACGAGGCGGTGCAGTCGGTGGTCAGCGCGGTGACGTCAGAGCTCGGCGAGGACGGGAGAATCCTGGTGCGCGAGAGCGGCACGGAGCCGGTGATCCGCGTCATGGTCGAGGCGGCGACCAACAAGCTCTGCGGGGAGCAGGTGGACCGCGTGATCGCGGTGATGCAGGAGCAGGGGCTGGTGCAGGAGTGACATAGTAGTACGTGTGCAGACTGCTGGCAGATCAGCTGGTGGTGCATTTTGACGGATGTGCGCGCAGTGACAGAATGAGTGTGGATGGTGCTGCCAGCGGCGCAATGGCATGCGTGAGTGGTGTTGCCTGCAGTGCAATGACCATGCGTGAACGGTACTGCCTGTGTCGCAATGGCCTGCGAGGGTGGATGTCATCAGGACTGAGTCACAGACGGCAGAGATCCGGGAAGAAGAAAAAAGAACAATCCGGGGACTGGTGATGGCGCCGTCCCCGTTTTTAGGCGCGGATCGCCGGACATGGACGGGTGGGGAAGTGTGCCGCAGCCTGGCAGGGCGGCGGGTGCGGAAGTGCCGCGGTCTGCAGCGGAGCGGATGCAGAGATATACTGCGGCAATTTTAGGACAGAATGAGTGGACTTGAGGAGGAAAGAGGTGTCATGGAACACAGATGGAAGCGGCTGGTGGCGTACTACCGGCCCTATGTGAGACTGTTTTTATCGGATATGGTGTTTGCGATTCTCGGCGCGGGGGTGACGCTGGCGATCCCGCTGATCGTGCGGTACATCACGACGAACGTGATTACCCTGCCGGGCAATGAGGCACTGCAGCTGATCCTGAAGCTCGGCGCGGTGATGGTGGCGATGGTCGCGCTCGAGTGCTTCTGCAATTTTTACATTGCGTATTTCGGCCATATCATGGGCGCGAGGATCGAGCACGACATGCGCAACGAGATCTTTGAGCACTATCAGAAGCTCTCGTTCACTTTTTTCGACAACCAGAAGGTGGGACAGCTGCTCTCGCGCGTGACCTCGGATCTGTTCGACATCAGCGAGCTGCTGCACCACGGGCCGGAGGATCTCGTGATCTCCCTGATCAAGTTTGTCGGCTCTTTCATCATCCTGGTGCGGATCAACACGACCCTGACGGTCATCACCTTTGCCTTTGTGCCGGTGATCCTGATCTACGCGCTCTATTTTAATAAGAAGATGAAGCGTGCGTTCAAGCGAAACCGGGCGCGGATCGCGGATATCAACAGTCAGATTGAGGACAGCCTCTCCGGCGTGCGCGCAGTCAAATCGTTCGGCAACGAGGCGATCGAGATCGAGAAATTCCACGAGGGGAACGAGCGTTTTGTGGAGTCGAAGCGTACAAGCTACTGGTACATGGGGCTGTACCACTCGGGGCTCGGCGCGCTGACGACGCTGGTGACGATTGTCGTGCTGGTGGCGGGCGCGTGCCTGATTACGGTGACGCATCTGGATGTGACGGATCTCGTGACTTTCCTTCTGTACATCAACAACTTTACCGAGCCGGTCAAGAAGCTGATCAATTTCACCGAGCAGTTCCAGAACGGCTACTCGGGCTATGAGCGGTTCCTCGAGATCATGGACGTGGAGCCGGACATCGTCGACGCGCCGGATGCGGTCGCGGTCGACCAGGTGAAGGGAGACATCACGTTTGACAATGTGTCCTTTAAATATGAGGAAAAGCAGGACACGGTGCTTAGCCACATCGACCTGCAGGTGCACGCGGGCGACTACGTCGCGATCGTGGGCTCGTCGGGTGGCGGAAAGACGACGCTGTGCAGCCTGATTCCGCGGTTTTACGATGTGGACGGCGGGCGGATTCTGCTCGACGGCACGGATATCCGGAAGATCCGGCTTAGGGATCTGCGGAACCAGATCGGCATCGTGCAGCAGGATGTGTACCTGTTCGCGGAGAATATCATGGAGAATATTCGCTACGGCCGGCCGGATGCGACGGATGAGGAGGTCATCCGTGCGGCGAAGCTCGCGAATGCGGACGAGTTTATCACGCAGCTGCCGGACGGGTACCTGACGGACATCGGGCAGCGCGGCGTGAAGCTCTCGGGCGGACAGAAGCAGCGCCTCTCGATCGCGCGCGTGTTTCTGAAAAATCCGGCGATCCTGATCTTTGACGAGGCGACCTCCGCGCTGGACAATGAGAGCGAGAAGATCGTGCAGGAGTCGATGGAGGAGCTCGCGAAGGGCAGGACGACGTTTGTGATCGCTCACCGCCTGTCGACGATCCGGAACGCCCAGCGGATCCTGGTGCTGACCTCGAAGGGAATCGAGGAGGAAGGCACACACGAGGAACTGCTCGCGAAGGGCGGAGCGTACGCAAAGCTGTATCACAGCAGGTAGAGGAGGAAGAGCTATGGAGAAATGGGAGCAGAACGTGCGGAAAGTCGTTCCGTATGTGCCAGGCGAGCAGCCGAAGCGGAAGGATATCATCAAGCTGAACACGAACGAGAATCCCTACCCGCCCTCGCCGCGGGTGGCCGAGGCGCTGCGGGATCTGACGACCGGGACGATGCGCCGATACCCGGACCCGACGGCGGAGCGGCTGGTCGGGGCGATTGCTGCGTTCTACGGGCTGAAGCCGTCGCAAGTGTTTGTCGGCGTGGGGTCGGATGACGTGCTGGCGATGTGTTTTCTGACCTTTTTCAACTCGCAGAAGCCGATTCTCTTTCCGGATATCACGTACTCGTTTTACGATGTGTGGGCCGAGCTGTTTCGGATCCCGTACGAGTGTCAGCCGCTCGACGGCGCGCTGCAGATCGTGAAGGAGGATTATTATAAGGAAAACGGCGGGGTGATTTTCCCGAATCCGAATGCGCCCACCGGCGCGCTCCTGCCGCTCTCGGTCATCGAGGACATCGTCGCGCACAACCGGGATGTCATAGTGATTGTCGATGAGGCATATATTGATTTTGGAGGAAGCTCGGCGCTGGAGCTGATCGACCGGTATGAGAACCTGCTGGTCGTCCAGACGTTCTCGAAGTCGCGCTCGATGGCGGGGATGCGGATCGGGTATGCGATGGGCAGCGAGCGGCTGATCCGGTATCTGAATGATGTGAAATATTCGTTCAATTCCTACACGATGAACGAGACGGCGATCGCGCTGGGGACGGCCGCGGTGGAGGACCGCGCGTATTTTGAGAAGACGACGGCGCAGATCATCGCGACGCGCGAGCACGCGAAGCGGCGGATGGCAGAGCTCGGATTCTCCTTCGTCGATTCGCAGTCGAATTTCCTGTTCGTGACGCACCGCAGCTGCCCGGCGGCGGAGCTGTTCGAGGCGCTCAAGGAGGCGGGCATTTACGTGCGCTACTTCAAGAAGCCGCGGATCGACAACTACCTGCGCATCACGATCGGGACGGACGAGGAGATGGAGGCGCTGTATGCGTTCCTGGAGAGGTATCTCGCGGGGAGGCAGTAGGCGCAGAGCTGACAGAGGATGATGCGCGTCAGTAGAGACAGAAAGCGTTGAACTGATAGCCGACGGCGGTGAGTAGGAGCAAGTGATATGGAGCTGCGTGGCCGGGACAGATAAGAAAACGGACAGCGCTAAGCTGGCAGGAGGAAGGCCGGACAGAAGGACAGACAGAAGGACAGACGAAAAAGAAGAGTCGGGAAACCAGATGCCAGAGGATCGATACAGGACACCAAGAGATGGCAAGAGAAAAGGATGACAGGAGTATCTGGTATGGAAGATGTCTTGCGCTGGGTTCTGGACGGTCTCGCGGGGCTGCACTCGCGGGAGCTGAGTGTGTTTGTGATCTCGATGCTTCCGGTGCTCGAGCTGCGCGGCGGGCTGTTGGCGTCGGTGTGGCTGGGGCTTCCGCTGCGGGTTGCGCTGCCCGTCTGCGTGGGAGGCTGTTTTCTGCCGGTCCCGTTTATCCTGCTGTTCATCAACCGGATCTTTCTGTTCCTGCGCATAACCGGGATCGGAAAGGAGCTGGTGATTCGGCTGGAGATGCGGGCGCTGCAGAAGAGTGAAAGGATTCAGCAGTATGAGTTCTGGGGGCTGCTGATCTTTGTGGGAGTCCCGCTGCCCGGCACCGGGGCCTGGACCGGAGCGCTGATCGCCGCGCTGCTCGGAATCCGCGCCCGGAAGGCGCTTCCGGCGATCTTTTTCGGAGTGCTGCTGTCGGCGGCGATGATGGCGGGGCTGTCCTACGGGGTGCTGGGAAATTTGTTCAGCTAAGTGCGCGTGACATGAGAGGAGAACTGCCGCCGGCCCGTGAGAGCTGCGGCGCAGGAGAGGTGAGGAGACGGAGATGGCGAGTTACGAGAGCTTTGCAGAGGTGTACGATTTGTTCATGGACAACATTCCGTATGAGGAGTGGTGTGCGTATCTTCACGGGCTGCTTGCAGACTGCGGGGTGAAGGACGGGCTGGTGCTCGAGCTGGGGTGCGGGACGGGCACGATGACGGAGCTGCTCTCAGGGCTGGGGTACGATATGATCGGCGTCGACAGTTCGGCGCAGATGCTGGAGATCGCCGTGGAGAAGCGGATACAGTCGGGGCATGACATTCTCTATCTGGAGCAGGACATGCGGGAGTTTGAGCTGTACGGCACGGTGCGCGCCGTCGTGAGCGTTTGCGATTCGATGAATTATATCACCGGGGAGGAGGAGCTGCTGCAGGTCTTCCGGCTCGTCAACAACTATCTCGACCCGGGCGGCGTGTTTATCTTTGATCTGAACACGCTTGCAAAATATGAGGCGCTCGGGGAGTCGGTGATCGCCGAGAACCGGGAGGAGGGCAGCTTCATCTGGGAGAACTGGTACGATCCGGATACCAGGATCAACGAGTATGACCTGACCCTGTACATCCGCAACGAGGACGACCTCTATGAGCGGTACGAGGAGACGCACTACCAGAAGGGCTATGACCTGGACGTGGTCTGCGGGCTGCTGGAGCAGGCGGGCCTTGCGGTCGAGGCCCGGTACGACGCGTTCACGCGCAGGCCGCCGACGCCGGAGAGTGAGCGGGTGTATCTTGTCGCGCGGGAGTGCCGGAAGTAGCAGTACAGGGAGAAGCAGACGGACCGGGACCAAGAAGATGCCTGCAAAAATCGCCGGCCCGGATTCAGAAAGTTTCGATTGAAGCGTTTTCGCTTTAGTGGTATGATAGAAGAAAGCTTTTGCGATTACACAGCTATAAAGGAGGTTTCCATGAAAAAAGTATTATTTGCGGCATCAGAGGGGGTTCCGTTTTCCAAGACCGGAGGACTTGCGGACGTAGTCGGTTCGCTGCCGAAGTGTATTGACAGGGAATACTTTGATGTGAGAGTGTGCATCCCGAAGTATATGAGCATGAAGCAGGAGTACAAGGACAGACTGCAGTACGTCACACATTTTTATATGGACTACAATGGAACGAGCGTGTATGTGGGCGTGCTGGAGACGGTATTGGACGGGGTACACTACTACTTTATAGATAATGAGCACTATTTCGGCGGCGGGAAGATCTACACGGACGACGCGCTCTTTGAGATCGAGCGGTACGCGTTTTTCTCGAAGGCAGTTCTCTCGATGCTCCCGCTGGTCGGCTTCCAGCCGAACGTGATCCACTGCCATGACTGGCAGACCGGATTGATCCCGGTATACCTGAATGAGCGGTTCCAGGGAGACCTGTTCTTCCACGGCATGAAGACCGTGTTCACGATCCACAACCTGAAGTTCCAGGGAAAGTGGAATCCGAAGACGGTGCAGCGCATCACAGGGCTCGATGCGAGCTACTTCACGCCTGACAAGCTCGAGGCGTACAAGGACGCGAATCTGTTAAAGGGCGGCCTGGTCTACGCGGATGCGATCACGACGGTCAGCGACACGTACGCGGAGGAGATCAAGACTCCGTTCTACGGCGAGGGGCTCGACGGGCTGCTGCGCGCGCGCAAGGGAGATCTGCGCGGCATCGTGAACGGCATCGACTTTGAGGACTTCAACCCGGCGACCGACCCGCACATCGTGCAGAATTACACCGTGGCGAACTTCCGCAAGGAAAAGAAGAAGAATAAGCGCGCGCTGCAGGAGGCGCTCGGCCTCGAGCAGGACGACAAGAAGATGATGCTCGGCGTCGTCTCCCGCCTGACGGATCAGAAGGGCTTCGACCTGATCGCCTACGTGATGGATGAGCTGTGCCAGGACGCGATTCAGCTGGTGGTGCTTGGCACCGGCGAGGAGCGCTACGAGAACATGTTCCGGCACTTCGCGTGGAAGTACAGCGACAAGGTGTCCGCAAACATCTACTATTCGGAGGAGATGTCGCACCGGATCTACGCGGCCTGCGATGCGTTCCTGATGCCGTCGCTGTTTGAGCCGTGCGGGCTGTCCCAGCTGATGTCCCTGCGCTACGGCACGGTGCCGATCGTGCGCGAGACCGGCGGACTGAAGGACACCGTGCAGGCGTACAATGAGTTCGAGCACACTGGCACCGGCTTCAGCTTCACGAACTACAACGCGCATGAGATGCTGAACTCGATCCGCTATGCGGAGCGCATCTACTACGACCGCAAGATCGAGTGGAACCGGATCGTGCAGCGCGGTATGGAGCAGGATTTCTCCTGGCAGGCGTCGGCGCGGAAGTATCAGGAGATGTACGACTGGCTGATCGGGTAAGAAGCGTCGGAAAATAGACGGCAGGCCGATCGGATAGGAAAGCGTCAGAAAATGTACGACAGGCCGATCGGATAGGAAAGTGTCAGAAAATGTACGGCATGCCGATCGGGTAAGAAAGTGTCTGAAAATGGACGCCGGACCGATCGATTAGGAAGGCGTCAGAAAATAGACGCCTGGAAATAGTTAGAAAATGGAAGAGAGGAAGCGCACGCGTCCGGATGGTACGTGTGCGCTTCCTCTTTTTCCTTCCGGGTGTAGAAACGAGCGCGTGCGCCGGGCCGCTCTCATTTCTGGCAGGGGACCTCGAAGGTCTCGTTGTAGTTGAGCTCCTCGGAGGCGATGTGTGCAATCTGTCCGTCCTTCCAGTCAAAGTCCAGATAGCGGTAGATGACCTCGTGCGCGCGGAGAAACTTCGCCGAGCTCAGCAGAGTGTGGAGGTCGTTGGAGGAGACGGAGTGCTCCTCGCACACCTGGCGCTCTGTCGCGGGCTTGCCGTCGATGAACAGGGTCGCGATCAGGGTCGAGATATCCTCCTGGTACGGGATGTCCTCGGGGGACATCACAATGTAGTTGGAATCGACGTCATTCCAGGCCACCTGCAGGGTGTAGCCGCTGTACGCCTTCTGAAACTCCTCGGGCCCGTCGCCCGGCCGGACGCCCGCCGCAGTCGCGTCTCCCTCCATGACAAAGAGGCTTGCGGGTGCGGTTTCGGCCGGCTTTTTTTCACATCCTGACAAAAGGAGGAGCGGAAACAAAGCCAGATATAGTAATTTTTTCATTTGACGAAAAAGTCCCTCCTTTCCAACTACCTATAAATTATCATATCCTGCGAAAAGAAGCCAGTACTAATTATGCGTTTTTTCCGGGAAAATGCGAAGACTTTGTGAGGGGAAAGTGAATAAAACCTTAAATTTCCCGGAAGACGGTTGACTTTTGATCGGATTTAGATTAATCTTGCAAATGTTTCAGGAGGATGTACATAATATACATATTGATCAGGGGTATGAGGGTAAATATGTTTTGGAGTAGAAAAAAGAAGGAAACGAAAGACAGGGCGGAGCGCAAAGCACTGAGGCGTGAGAGATGCCTGGAGCGTGTGCGCCAGATCCGGGCGAGACGGCAGGCGCACAGAGCGCGGATCCTGGCGAGACAGGAAGCGCGCAGGCAGTCGCCGAAGTGGCAGGCGCGCATCGCGTTTTTGAACAAATACTCGCTGCTGTTCCATATACTGCTGGCCTGCGGCGTGTGCTTCGTGATCGAGTGGGTGTCGCGCCATTCCTTTTTGTCGGCGTGCAGCTTTGTGCTGGACCGGAATCTGGTATTCCTCTACAATTCGCTGATCGTGTTCGCATCGCTGATGCTGGTCTACACGGTGAAGCGCAGGGCGCTGATGCGGATGGTGATTTCAGTGTTCTGGCTGTTCCTCGGCACGATCAACGGCTGTGTGCTCGCCAAGCGGGTGTCGCCGTTCAGCTTCACGGATCTGAAGATGGTCGGGGATCTCTTCACGATGCAGAGCAATTATTTCTCGGTGACGGAGGCTGCGATTGTCGTCGCCGGGGTGGCGGCGGTGCTGCTGTTTCTGGTGCTCGTGTGGTTCCGCGGGCCGAAGTACCAGGGCAGGATCCACCGGATCGCCGGGCTGGCGGCCACGGTGGCGGTCGTGATGATGCTGCCGACGGTCACGGATGCGGCGGTCAGCAATCACATCCTGACGGATTATTTTGAGAATCTGGCGCAGGGCTACAAGGATTACGGGTTCGTGTACAGCTTCTCGTCGAGCGTGCTCGACCGCGGCATGAGCGCTCCGGACGACTACTCGGAGGAGGCTGTGGCGGCGGTGCTCGCGAAGATCGGCGGCCCGGAGGCGACGAGGTCGGCTGTGGCCAGGGTCTCATCCGATGACAGTCAGGTTGAGGCGCGGATGATCGCAGAGATCGGCGGGCTGACAGAGCGGATGGAGACAGTCGGCGGCAGCGGATCTGATTTGGCGCAGGCTGCTGCAAAGGACGATAAAGCGGACACGGTGTGTGGGATCGTGAGGCAGCAGAGCCAGAGGACGGCGGCTGCCGGTGAGGAGCCTGCGGGACAGAACCTGGCGGAGCAGGATATGGCTGCCGATGAGGAGCTGGACGGGCAGGATTTGACGGACCCGGAGGCCGGTTCGGAGAAAGTAAATACAGAGAAAGGAACCAATGAGATTCCGGGAGACGAGGGAGATGCAAGCGGAGAATATCCGAACATTATCTGTGTGCTCCTGGAATCTTTTATTGATCCGGAGCTGATCAATTTCCTCGAGCTCTCGGACGAGGTGGCGCCGAACTTTCATTATTTATATGACAATTTTACGTCGGGCTACCTCGAGGTGCCGGTGGTCGGCGCCGGCACGGCGAACACGGAGTTTGAGGTCCTGACCGGCATGGGGATGCAGTTTTTCGGGCTCGGCGAGTACCCGTACAAGACGATCCTGAAGCAGACGAACTGCGAGAGCATCGCGTCGGATCTGCACACGCTGGGCTACGGCACGCATGTCGTGCACAACAACGGCGGCAACTTTTACAGCCGCGCGAACGCTTTCTCGATGATGGGGTTCGACACGTTCACGAGCAAGGAGCTCATGGACATTCACGAGTACACGCCGCTGGGGACGTGGCCGACCGACGACATCCTGCTCGGCGAGGTAGAGAAGTCGCTCGACTACACGCCGGATCAGCCGGATTTCGTCTACACGATCACGGTCGAGGGACACGGGGACTACCCGAAATACCAGGTGCTGGAGGACCCGGCGATCACCGTGTCCGGCGTGGAGGATGAGGGGATGGCGTATGCCTGGGAGTATTACGTCAACCAGCTCCACGAGGTCGACGATTTCATCGGCCGGCTGATTGAGCTGCTGGAAGCGCGCGATGAGAAGACGGTCGTCGTGATGTTCGGCGACCACCTGCCGACGATGGGGCTCACCGAGGAGGATATGAGAACCCACAGCCTGTTCAAGACGCAGTATGTGACGTGGAACAACTTCGGCATGGAAAAGCACGACAAAAATATGACCTCGTATCAGCTGCTCGCGGATCTGCTGGACGATCTCGGGATCCACACGGGGACGATGTTCACCTTCCACCAGAACCGGGAGAAGTATCTGACGCAGGAGGAGTACCAGAATGCGATGGAGCTGCTGCAGTACGATATCCTGTACGGCGACCACTACGTCTACGGCGGTGAGAACCCGTACCCGGCCTCGGATCTGATCATGGGCACGCAGGAGGTCGTGATCAGCCAGATCATGGAGACGGACGACTGGTACTACATCATCGGGGACAATTTCACAAAGTGGAGCCGTGCATTTGTCAACGAGGAGAAGGTGAGCACGGAGTATCTCTCGGGAAAGCTGCTGCGCGTCAAACGCGGGAAGGTGCCGGAGGGTGTCAGCACGCTCGTGGTCAACCAGATGGGCTCGTCTGACACGATCTTCCGCAGCTCGAACGAGGTGCGCATCGAGAAGGAGCCGGAGGAAACGGAGACGGAGTGAGACGGCTGCGGCAAAAAAGGTTGACAAAAAAATGACAGACTGTTATGATAGGTGACGGACGAGGGCGTTCTTTCGCGGAGAAAGAGCGCCCTTTTGAGGTAGTGCGCCCGGCGGCGTGCAGGGTTTGCAGTTTGAAAAAGAAGGAGAAGAGGCGCTTATGAGTAAGTATACAAGGGACGATATCTGGAGGATGATCGAGGAGGAGGACGTCGAGTTTATCCGGCTGCAGTTTACGGATATGTTCGGGACGCTCAAGAATGTGGCTGTGACGACGAGTCAGCTCGAGCGGGTGCTGAACAACGAGATCCTGTTCGACGGGGCGTCGATCGAGGGGTTTGCGCGCGTGGAGCAGTCCGACATGTTCCTGCGCCCGGACCTGGACACGTTCTGCATTTTCCCGTGGAGGCCGCAGCAGGGGAAGGTGGCGCGGTTCCTCTGCGACGTGTACCTGCCGGACGGGACGCCCTTCCTGGGCGATCCGCGCTATGTGCTCAAGCAGGTGGTGGCCGAGGCCGCCGCGATGGGCTACCAGTTCGACGTGGGGCCGGAATGTGAATTTTTCTTGTTTCACACGGATGACGAGGGCAATCCGACGACGCTGACACACGAGAAGGCCGGCTATTTTGATGTGGGGCCGCTCGACCTGGGGGAGAATGCGCGCCGCGACATGATCCTGACGCTGGAGGAGATGGGCTTTGTCGTGGAGTCGTCGCACCACGAGAACGCGCCGGCGCAGCATGAGATCGACTTTCACTATGAGGAGGCTCTGAAGACGGCGGACGACATCGTGACCTTCAAGATGGCGGTCAAGACGATCGCGAAGCGCCACGGGCTGCACGCGTCGTTTATGCCGAAGCCAAAGTCCGGGGTGAACGGCAGCGGGATGCACATCAACATGTCGCTGGCGCGCGACGGCGTCAACGTGTTTCTCGATGAGCGGGATCCGAACCATCTGAGCCTGGAGGGCTACTGGTTCATCGGCGGGATCATGAAGCATATCCGCGCGATCACAGCCGTCACGAACCCGCTCGTAAATTCCTACAAGCGCCTGGTGCCGGGCTACGAGGCTCCGGTCTACATCGCGTGGTCGAGCAAAAACCGCAGCCCGCTGATCCGCATCCCGGCGCAGAACGGCAAGACGCAGCGGATCGAGCTGCGCAGCCCGGACTCCGCGGCCAACCCGTACCTGGCGCTCGCCGTCTGCCTGGCCGCCGGTCTGGACGGGATTCGTCACCGGCTGCTGCCGCCGGCCAGCGTGGATGCGAACATTTTCGAGATGAGCGATGAGGAGCGCAGCGAGATGGGGATCGAGTGTTTGCCGACGAATCTGAAGGAGGCCGTCGAGGGGCTCGAGGCGGACCCGCTGATCCGGGAAGTGCTGGGCAGCCACATCTGTGAGAAATACATTGAGGCGAAGAAGGCGGAGTGGAGGGACTACTGCGCCGCTGTGAGCAACTGGGAGCTTGACCGCTATCTTGTCAATATCTGAGGAGGGGATCGGCGCAGAGCGCTGCTGTTCACGAAGCGGCGTGCCGTGCGGGTGCGGCTGCACGGATGTGTGACGTTACGGTGCACGATTCTACCGGCTGCGGATCTTCATACGCTTCGCGGCGCGTGAACGATCACCGTGTGACGGTCACTGCAGGATGGAGGAGACGGATGGCTGGTGTGATAGTAGTATTTCCGAAAACAGAGGACGCGAGGAACATCCGGAATCTGCTGGTCCGAAACGGGTACACCGTGGCGGCTGTCTGCACGAGCGGGGCGCAGGCGCTCAGTGCGGCGGACCGCCTGACAGGCGGCGTAGTCGTCTGCGGCTACAAATACCCGGATATGCTGTATGAGGAGCTGTACGAGAATCTCCCGCGCTCGTTTGGCATGCTGCTTCTGGCATCCGGGCGCGCGCTCGGGGAGGGTGTGGCCGAGGGCGTGGTCAGCCTGGCGATGCCGCTGAAGGTTCATGAGCTGCTGGCCTCGCTGGACATGGTGCTGGCGCAGCTGGAGCGGCAGCGGAAGAAGAAGCGGGCGATGCCGGCACAGCGCAGCGAGAAGGAGAAAAAAGTCATCGACGAGGCGAAGGCGCTTTTGATGGAGCGCAACCATATGACGGAGGAGGATGCGCACCGGTATCTGCAGAAGACGAGCATGGACAGCGGCACAAATCTGGTGGAGACCGCGCAGATGCTGCTTGCATTGATGGACAGATGACGCTATAATAGCGTAAGACTGCAGCCCGGGTGGCCGGGAGGGCAGTGCAGCAGGCCAGCAGAAAGGATTTTGCCATGAAGTTTACGAAAATGCATGGAATCGGCAACGATTACGTCTATGTGAATTGTTTTTGCGAGACGGTGGAGCACCCCGAAGAGGTCGCGCGGGCGGTGAGCGACCGCCATTTCGGGATCGGCTCGGACGGCCTGATTTTGATCAAGCCGTCGTCCGAGGCGGATTTTGAGATGGAGATGTACAACGCGGACGGCTCGAAGGGGAAGATGTGCGGCAACGGGATCCGCTGTGTCGCGAAGTACGTGTACGAGAGCGGCCTGACCGACAAGACAGAGCTGCGGATCGCGACCGGGAGCGGAGTGCGCGGGCTGCGGCTGCAGGTCGAGGGCGGAGCGGTGACGCAGGTGTGCGTCGACATGGGCTCGCCGATCCTCGCGCCGGAGCAGATCCCGGTGGTTCCCTCCAGGTTGACGGCGGGCTGCGGCACGAGGGCCGCAGATGCCGGGAGAGGAGATGGGACGCCAGAGATGTCTGCGGATGCTGGAAGAGGAGACTGGACGCCGGAGGTGTCTGCGGATGCCGTGGGAGGAGCCCGGACACCGGAGGTGTCTGCGGATGCCGGGAGAGGAGATGGGACGCCGGAGGTGTCCGCCGATGCCGTGGAAGGAGCAGGATCGCAGGAGAGCGCCAGGTGCCGTGCCGTGGTGGATCGTGTCATCACCGTGGCTGGCCGTGACTATCGCATGACGGCAGTCTCGATGGGGAATCCGCACTGCGTCGTTCCGGTGGACGATGTGGAGGGACTCGCGATCGAGATGCTTGGCCCCTGCTTTGAGCGCCACCCTGCGTTTCCGGAGCGGGTCAATACCGAGTTTATCCGGGTGCTGGACCGCCGCACGGTGCGGATGCGCGTCTGGGAGCGGGGCTCCGGGGAGACGCTCGCCTGCGGGACGGGCGCCTGCGCGGTCGCCGTCGCCTGCATCCTGAACGGCTGGACGGAGGACGAGGTGACCGTCCGGCTGCAGGGCGGCGAGCTGTCGGTTCGCTGGGACCGCGCGCGCAACACCGTGTATATGACAGGGCCGGCGACGACTGTCTACCACGGCGAGATCGAGCTGTAGAGCGCGCCCTGCCGCGGATCCTGTTTCTGCGCGAAGTTTAAAGCATCCTTGCGCAGATCTGACCTATGCGAGAATCGGTAGAGCGAATGGCAGTTACGCGCGGACAGGGCTCATGGACGATTCCGCCAGGCTATCATACGATTGAAATGTACGGCGTTTCCCGCGCGGGAGGCGCACATACGAGGAGGATTTTATGTTTAAAATCAACGACAACTACCTGAAGCTTCCGGGAAGCTATTTGTTTTCGAACATTGCAAAGAAGGTAAACGCATTCAGCGAGCAGCACCCCGAGGCGACGATTATCCGCCTGGGAATCGGCGACGTGACGCAGCCGCTGGCCCCGGCGATCATCGACGCGCTGCACGGCGCGGTGGACGAGATGGCGCACGCCGAGACGTTCCGCGGCTACGCGCCGGATCTTGGCTACGAGTTCCTGAGAAACGCGATTGCAAAGAATGACTTTGCAGACCGCGGCTGCGAGATCGCGGCGGATGAGATTTTCATCTCGGACGGGGCGAAGTGTGATTCCGGCAATATCCAGGAGATCTTCAGCCTGGACAACCGGATCGCGGTCTGCGATCCGGTCTACCCGGTCTACGTCGACTCGAATGTCATGGCAGGGCGCACCGGCAGCTACGATCCGCTGACCGAGCGCTGGAGCGACGTGATCTATATGCCGTGCACTGAGGCGAACGGCTTCGCGCCGGAGTTCCCAAAGCAGACGCCGGATCTGATCTACCTGTGCTTCCCGAACAACCCGACGGGAGCCACGATCACAAAGAGTCAGCTGCAGGAATGGGTGGACTATGCGAACCGCGTCGGCGCGGTGATCCTCTTTGATGCGGCGTACGAGGCGTACATCTCCGAGGACGATGTGCCGCACTCCATCTATGAGTGCGAGGGCGCGCGCACCTGTGCGATTGAGCTGCGCTCCTTCTCGAAAAATGCGGGCTTTACGGGGACGCGGCTCGGCTTCACGGTGATCCCGAAGGATCTGAAGGCGAACGGAGTCATGCTGCACGCGCTCTGGGCGAGACGGCACGGCACGAAGTACAACGGCGCGCCGTACATCGTGCAGAAGGCCGGGGAGGCCGTGTACTCTGAGGCCGGGAAGAAGCAGGTGACGGAACAGGTCGCTTACTACATGAAGAATGCGCAGACTATCCGGGAGGGACTGCAGGCTGCAGGCTTTACCGCGTACGGCGGCGTAAACTCCCCCTACGTGTGGCTGAAGACGCCGGATCACATGACCTCGTGGGAGTTCTTTGACTACCTGCTGGAACAGGCGAACGTGGTCGGCACCCCGGGCTCGGGCTTCGGGCCGAGCGGCGAGGGCTACTTCCGCCTGACCGGCTTCGGCACGTACGAGAACACGCTGGCGGCGCTGGAGCGGATCCGCAGGCTGTAATATGTTGCTTACAGTTCAGCCGTGCATAAAAAATGAGAAGACAGACCGTGCAAGCTTGCTTGCATGGCGTCCTGACGAATAAACCGCTTGCAATTTGCGCCGGGCGGGTGTATAACAGATACAACAACAATAGAAAACGGGAGCTTGTATGACAGGCTGAGAGGAAGGTATGACCTTCGACCGAGAACCTGATTTGGATAATGCCAACGTAGGGACGCCTGATACAAGGGTATCGGGAATCACAGTGCACACTGGGAAGCTGCCAAATCGGCGGCTTCCTTTTTTGATGCGCCCGGCGAGCGCACATGCTTTTTATAGGTTTGGAGGTGAGGTGCAATGGTGAAGATCAACGGCGAAGAACACGATCTGGCGGGGAAGACGCTGGCCGAATATCTGGCGGCCGCGGACTGTGATCCGAAGCGCATTGCGGTGGAGCGCAACGGAGCGATCGTGCCGAAGGCGCAGTACGGCGAAACGGTGCTGCAGGACGGCGACCTGGTCGAGGTGGTCCGCTTTGTGGGAGGTGGTTGAGTTGATTCCGACGAGGGAAGAATGGAACAGAGCCCTGTCCGGGCGGCACGGGGAGGAGCTGCAAAACCGGTTCTCATCGGCTGCGGTTGCCATATGCGGTCTTGGCGGACTCGGCTCGAATCTTGCAATTTGCCTGGCAAGAGCGGGGATCGGCAGATTGATCCTGATCGATTTTGACCGCGTGGAGCTTGTCAATCTGCACCGCCAGCAGTACAGGGCGTCGCAGATTGGCCGCTATAAGACGGAGGCGCTGGCCGAAACTCTGAGAGAGATTGCACCGTATGTGGAGCTGGAGGTACATACCGTTCGGATCACAGAGGAGCATGCCGCGGAGCTTTTGCGGTCTGCTGACATCATCTGCGAATCGTTTGACGATGCGGAGGCCAAGGCGATGCTGACGAATTTTGTCCTGGAGACGATGCCGGATCGGTATCTGGTTGCCGCCTCCGGGATGGCAGGGCTCGGCAGCGCCAACACGATTCGGACGCGCCGCGTGACAGAGCGGTTTTACCTGTGCGGCGACGGAGTCAGCGAGGGGAACGGTACGGTCGGCCTGGTGTCCAGCCGCGTGATGCTCTGCGCGGCGCACCAGGCACACACGGTGCTGCGAATTTTAGCGGAAGAATTTGAAGTTTGAAGAAAGAAGGAAAGATCGATGAACAACGATAAACTGATCATTGGCGGACGCGAGTTTCACTCTCGCTTTATCCTCGGGTCCGGCAAATACTCGATGCAACTCATTGAGGCGGCGGTAAAGGATGCAGGGGCGGAGATCATCACGCTCGCTGTCCGCCGCGCAAACACAAAAGAGCAGGAGAGCATTCTGGACTATATCCCTGAGGGTGTCACCCTGTTGCCGAACACGAGCGGCGCGAGAAATGCCAAAGAAGCGGTCCGCATTGCGCGTCTGGCGCGGGAGCTCGGGTGCGGCGACTTCGTGAAGGTGGAGATCATGCGGGATTCCAAATATCTGCTGCCCGACAATCAGGAGACCATCCGGGCCACCGAGATCCTCGCGGGAGAGGGCTTTGTGGTCATGCCCTATATGTATCCCGACCTGAACGTTGCCCGGGACCTGGTGAATGCCGGGGCTGCGAGCGTGATGCCGCTGGCATCTCCCATCGGTTCCAACAAGGGGCTCGCCACGAAAGAGTTTATCCAGATTCTCATCGACGAGATCGACCTGCCCATCATCGTGGACGCCGGGATCGGCAGACCTTCCCAGGCGTGCGAGGCGATGGAGATGGGCGCGGCGGCTATCATGGCGAACACCGCGCTCGCGACCGCAGGCGATCTCCCCATGATGGCGTCCGCCTTCAAGCAGGCCATCGAGGCGGGCCGCAAAGCGTACCTGGCCGGCCTTGGCCGGGTGCTGACCCGCGGCGCGTCCGCTTCCGATCCGCTGACCGGATTTCTTCGGGATTGAGAGGTGCACACATGGAAAATCAATTTTTGATAGACTCGGAGTACCTGTCGCCCGAAGCGCTTGCCCGGAAGCACCGGCTTGAGACCGACCCGTCCGCGCGAAAGAACCATATGGAATATCTGCCGGGGATGGAACGGATCGAATCGGATGTGTGCGCAAGCGTGATGGAACAGATGCGCGCCTACGATTACGCGCGCTATACCGCGGCGGATGTGAAGGCAGCCTTAGCGCATGATACGTGTGCCATCGAGGACTTCAAGGCGCTCCTCTCCCCGGCGGCGGAACCGTTTCTGGAACAGATGGCGCAGCGGGCGAGGCGGGAGACGAGCAGGCATTTTGGCAACACCGTGTACCTGTTCACCCCTCTTTACATTGCAAACTACTGCGAGAACTACTGTGTGTACTGCGGCTTCAACTGCTACAACCACATCAGCCGGATGAAGCTCTCCAAAGAGCAGATGGAACGGGAGATGAAGGTCATCGCCGAGAGCGGCATGGAGGAGATTCTGATCCTCACCGGGGAGAGCAGGGAGCAGAGCAGCGTGGAGTACATCGGCGAGGCCTGCAGGCTGGCGCGCAGCTATTTCCGCATGGTCGGCCTTGAAATCTATCCCGTCAACACCGACGAGTACCGGTATCTTCACGAGTGCGGCGCGGACTATGTGACGGTATTTCAGGAGACGTACGACACCGACAAGTACGAGCAGCTTCACCTGCTCGGCCACAAGCGCGTGTGGCCTTACCGCTTTGACGCGCAGGAGCGGGCGCTCCGGGGCGGGATGCGCGGGGTCGCATGCTCGGCGCTTCTGGGACTTTCGGACTTCCGCAAGGACGCGCTTGCGAGTGCCCTGCACGTTTACTACCTGCAGCGAAAGTACCCCCACGCCGAGCTGTCGCTGTCCTGTCCAAGGCTCCGGCCGATCATAAACAATGAGAAGCTCCATCCGCTCGACGTCCACGAAACGCAGCTCTGCCAGATCCTCTGCGCATACCGGATCTTTCTGCCGTATGTGGGGATCACGGTGTCCTCGCGTGAGAGCGCCGCATTTCGAAACGGCATTGTGAAGATCGCCGCGACAAAGGTTTCCGCGGGCGTCTCCACGGGGATCGGGGATCACGAGAGCAAGTACACCGGAAAAGAGACCGGCGGGGCACAGGGCGACGAGCAGTTTGAGATTGACGATAACCGCAGTCTTGAGCGGATGTATCGGGACATTGCCGGGGAAGGGCTGCAGCCGGTGCTCAACGACTATCTGTATGTGTGAGGGAAAGAAAGTGAAGACGTTTGATTCAAGGCTCTATTTTATCACTGACAGTGCAAATTTTGGCGAGGAAGAATTTCTGTACCGTGTCGAGCAGGGACTCCAGGGCGGCGCAACGCTCCTCCAGCTTCGCGAAAAGGAAAAGAGTACAAGGGAGTACATCGATCTGGCAGAGAAGGTTCACGCCATCGCAAGGCGCTACAAAGTGCCGCTGATGATCGACGACCGCGTGGATGTGGCGCTCGCCGTCGACGCGGAGGGCGTGCATGTCGGACAGTCCGATATGCCGGTCGCCACGGCGCGCAGGCTGATGGGAGGGGATAAAATCGTCGGCGCGACGACAAAGACCGTGGCGCAGGCGCTGGAGGCGTACGAGCAGGGTGCGGATTACCTCGGGGCGGGCGCGATTTTTCCCACCACCACAAAGGTGAAGACCGTCCTGACCTCTACAGATACGCTTCGCGCGATCTGCAGCGCCGTTCCGATTCCGGTCAATGCCATCGGCGGCCTGAACCGGGACAACCTGGATGTGCTCGCGGGGATCCCGATTGCCGGGGTCTGTGTGGTATCCGCGATTATGAAAGCGGAGGACCCGAGGCAGGCAGCCGTCGGGATAAGGACGAGAGCAGCGGAGCTTGGGCTGTGGTGAGAGGGGGATTTTTGACCTCGGCGGAATCTGCCTTGACTTTCTGTTTGGGATGTTAATCGTGCAGAGAAACTGTTCTGCGGCGGACAAAAATGCGCAGAGATGCATGGAGGGTGGTGCAAAATGGCCGGCAGTTACAACGACTGATATGCGATCCGTCGCACAGATACCAGTCATTGCAGCTCTGCCGCGTTTTGCACCACCCTCTGTGGTTTCCCATGACATACTGATTTCATTTTTTAGCGGTCTCCGCCGAAATGGAGCGCTCCCTTGCAGTGCATTTTTACAGCAACTGGATCCCGTGCGCCTGCGCCTCGCGGACGATCTCGTCCGGCCAGAGAGAGCACTGGACCTCGCCGATATGCGCCTTGCGCAGATAGAACATGCAGATGCGGGACTGACCGATGCCGCCGCCGATCGTGTAGGGCAGGTCGCGCTCGAGAATCGCCTTCTGGAACGGCAGCTGGGCGCGCTCCTCACATCCTGCGAGCGCAAGCTGGCGCATCAGGGAGTCCTCGTCGACGCGGATGCCCATCGAGGAGAGCTCCAGCGCGATGTCGAGCACCGGGTAGTAGACGAGGATGTCCGCGTTCAGTTTCCAGTCATCGTAGTCCGGCGCACGCCCGTCGTGCGGCTCCCCGGAGGCGAGCTTGTCGCCGATCTGCATCAGGCAGACCGCGCCCTTCTCCTTTGTGATCACATACTCCCGCTCGTGCGGGGTCAGCGCCGGGTAGCGGTCCTCGAGCTCCTGCGTCGTGATGAAGAAGATCTCCTTTGGCAGGATCTCCTCGATGTAGTCGTACTGGATCGACATGTAGGTTTCGGTCTTGCGCAGCGCCTTGTAGACGGAGGTGACGACCTTCTTGAGCGTGTCGAGGCTGCGCTCACTCTTTTTGATGATCTTCTCCCAGTCCCACTGGTCGACGTAGATCGAGTGGATGTTGTCGGTGATCTCATCGCGGCGGATTGCGTTCATATCGGTGTACAGGCCCTCGCCGTGCGCGAAGCCGTACTCCTTGAGCGCGTAGCGCTTCCATTTCGCGAGCGACTGGACGATCTCGGCACCATGCTCCGTCTGCTCCTTGATGTCGAAGCTGACCGGGCGCTCCACCCCGTTCAGATTGTCGTTCATGCCCGAGGCGGGATCGACGAAGAGCGGCGAGGAGACGCGCAGCAGGTTGAGCTGCTTCGCGAGTACGCTCTGGAAAAAGTCTTTGACCGTCTTGATTGCGATCTGCGTATCGTAAAGGGAAAGCGGGGACATATAGTCCTCTGGTATAATCAAATGTTCCATTTCCTTCTTCCTCCAAAATCTGTGCCGCGCATGGCACGGCGGTTAATCGCCATCTATTATACCAGATAAAAAGCAGGATACAACTGGAAATTTGAAAAAAAGCCTTGCGCACAAAAACATTCTGTGCTAGAATCACTGCATCACAGAAAAGCGTTGAAGGAGACTCTGTTTCTGAAACTCGACAGGAATTCGGCATCACCGACTGAGAGTGCCGATGGAGGGAAGGGGACAATAGGGAACACTCCGGAGCTGACTGTCTGAACGCGCATCGGGCTGTGCCCGGTACAGTAGGGCAGTACGCCGCACACGTTACGTGCTAAAAGAGGGGTAGACGAGGATGTCTGCAATGCGGGTGGTACCGCGGGTATAGAGATTATCCGTCCCGGAATATCATATTTTATGATGTTCCGGGATTTCTTTGTGTTATGGGAAATCCCGGAACCGGAAGGAGACCAGTATGGAATTTTTGAGAGGCGTCACACCAAAGGAAACTGTGGAACTTGAGGAGCTGCTGGATGCGTCCAGGCTTGGATGCGAGGTGAAGGTCAACGGCATGGTGCACACGGTCCGCGACATGGGGGAGCTCTCCTTCGTCGTGCTGCGCAAGCGAGGCGGGCTGCTGCAGTGTATTTTTGAGGAGGGCTTCACGCAGTATGACGCGAAAGCGCTGCGCGAGGAGTCGGCCGTCGAGGTGACAGGGCTTCTGGAGCAGGATGCGCGCGCACCGCACGGAATCGAGGTGCGTGTGAAGGAGGTAAAGGTGCTGTCCGTCCCGTATGATGCGCCGCCGCTTTCGATCGGCAAGTGGAAGCTCGGCACGTCGCTGGAGGCGAAGCTGAATTACCGCAGTGCTTCCCTGCGCAATGTCCGCGAGCGCGCGAAGTTCCGCATCCAGGAGGGGATCGTCCGCGGGTTCCGCGATTACCTGTACAGCCAGCAGTTTACCGAGATCCACACGCCGAAGATCGGCAGCAAGGGCGCGGAGGGCGGCTCGAATGTGTTCAAGCTCGAGTATTTCCACCGCCCGGCGGTGCTGGCGCAGAGCCCGCAGTTTTACAAGCAGATGATGGTCGGCGTGTACGACCGCGTGTTTGAGACCGCCCCCGTGTTCCGTGCGGAGAAGCACAATACGAAGCGGCACCTGAACGAGTACACGAGCCTCGATTTCGAGATGGGCTACATCGACAGCTTTGAGGACATCATGAAGATGGAGACCGGTTTTTTGCAGTACACGATGCGGCTGCTCGAGCGGGAGTACGCGCAGGAGCTGCAGATCCTGAACCTCACGCTGCCAAAGACAGAGGAGATCCCGATGGTGCGCTTTGACCGGGCGAAGGAGCTGGTGGCCGGGAAGTACAGCCGGAAGATCCGGAATCCCTACGATCTGGAGCCGGAGGAGGAGACGCTGATCGGACAGTATTTTAAGGAAGAGTACGATGCGGATTTCGTGTTCGTCACGCACTATCCGTCGAAGAAGCGGCCGTTCTACGCGATGGACGATCCGGCGGACCCGCGCTTTACTCTGAGCTTTGACCTGTTGTTCCACGGGCTCGAGATCACGACCGGGGGCCAGAGAATCCACGATTACCGGATGCTGCTCGACAAGCTCGCGGCGCGCGGTATGACGGAGGAGGGCATGGAGCAGTACCTCGCCACCTTCAAGTACGGCCTCCCGCCCCACGGAGGGCTGGGTATCGGGCTCGAGCGGCTGACGATGAAGCTCTGCGGCGAGGAGAACGTGCGCGAGACGACGCTGTTCCCGCGCGACCTCTCGAGGCTGGAGCCGTAGCGGCGGAGAGTGCTCCTGATTCCTGCCCTGTGCGTCGGCCTCCAGGATGACTGGTGGAAGGCTGCGGGCAAACGTTCCGACCGTTTTGTTTCCTCTCGTACCGGATGCAATTTTGCTGTTGCTATGGTATAATGGCGGCAGACAGGATACCGTGCCGCAGCGAGAGCGGAGTGCGTATCCGCCGGAGGTGATAGTCGTGCAGGACTATCGTATAAGGTTGACAGACAGGTTATCTGCGCATGAGCGGATACTGGAATTACCGCAGAGAGCTGCTGCGCATGGATCCGGAGGGAGATAGTCGTATAGAACTATCGCATGGATGGCGGCAGGCAGGATACCTGCGCGGGACGGTTCAGGACAGGAAGGGAGATATGGGCATGGAGCGATGTACGTTATGTGGAGGCAGGCTTGAGCATGGGCGCTGTACGGAGTGCGGCCTGGACAATTCAAAAAATGACAGGAAATATCATCTGAATACACACAATGAGAAGGCGACGCTGTTCCACCGGAAGGGCGACTGCGAGGATCTGCTGAACCGGGAGAACAAGGGGAAAAAACGCGCATCCTACGCGTGGATGCGCCAGACGTTTTCTTCGGACGGTGCTGCAGAGCGCGGCGGTACATCGGAGAGTCGCACGTGCAGCGGAGGCCGGAGTGGTTCGTCGGAGAGCGGCGCACGTGCAGGGAGCCGGAGTGGTTCGTCGGAGAGCGGCGCCCGCGCAGGAAGCCGGAGCGGTTCGTCGGAGAGCGGCGCACGCGCGGGGAGCCGAAGCGGTTCGTCGGAGAGCCGCACGCGCACGGCGGGGCAGAGCGGCGTGTCGAGACAGTGGAGCGCAAGTCGTGTCGTGGGAGGCGGCAGCGCATCAGAGGGCCGCAGTGCCGCGGACAGCGCGAGCCGCCGCCGTGAGCTGAAGAAGCGGAGGCAGACCGGAACGGTGCCAAGGAAGCGCAGAGGGAAAGCGGTGGCGCTGGCTATGATTGTGTATGCGCTGTATATTCTGCTCAGTGTGGCCTCGGAGCATCGGAGTGAGTTGACGGATTTCGTTGAGGAGATGAAGGAATCGTTTGGCGGCGCAGAGGCCGTGCGCGAGGAGGAGAGGAGCCGGAAGGCGCTGGAGTCGATAGACCTGGCCAAGGAAGGGCTGCCGGAGGCGGTCGACTGGGAGCGGGAGGGCGCGAAGTCCACGCTGCTGGAGATGGAGCTGGAGCCGGGCTACTATGTGGCAGGCTATGACCTGGAGCCGGGAGCGTATCAGCTGGAGTGCACAGACGGCACCGCCTGGGTGTACTGGACGGCGCCGGACGGGGATGGCGGGTACGCCTGCCTCTACTCGCCGGAGGATCAGAGGCAGTACCGGGAGAGCTTTGAGGAGCCGTGCGAGTTCGGAGTGTACTCGGAGCGGTTCTCGCTTGAAAAGAACGATGTTCTGTATGTCGAGAATGAGAGCGGGCGTCTGACACTGAAGGGGATCGTGGACCCGGACGCGGTGCTGCGGGACCGCGAGACGCAGGGGCTGCCGCTTTCGGTGGAGCTGGAGGACGGAATGCAGGTTGGGAAGGAGTTTCCGGCTGGCGTGTATGATATCCGGCTGGCCTCCGAGAAGATAGACATCCATCTGAGCACGGCGTCGGAGGAAGACCCGAACGCAGGGTTCTACTGCTTTCTGAACGGGGAATTTCACACGAGTATGCTGCGGGTCCCGTTTTCCGAGGGGGAGACGGTGAGCCTGGGGTATTACAGCGAGGAGCAGGGCGTTACGCTGGTCCCGAGCTATTGAGGAAGCCGTAGGCCTGGCGCGCGGAACTTACATGTCTGTTTTGCAGGCGCTACGATGCAGGAAAGTCGATTGCTCCGTGCTTCGCCCCCACAATCGCGGATGGCGGACAGCCGTTTGGTATAGCAGAGCCGATCAGAAGAGAACGAGAAGAAAGAGGAAAAAATCATGGCAAATAGAATCAGTGACGAGACGATCGAGTATGTCGGGATTCTGGCGAAGCTGGAGCTCTCAGAGGAGGAGCGGGAGCAGGCGAAGCAGGATATCGGCCGCATGCTGGACTATGTGGATAAATTGAACGAGCTGGACACGTCCGGCGTGGAGCCGCTGTCGCACGTCTTTCCGGTGCACAACGTGTTCCGGGAGGATGTCGTGACAAACGGAGATGACCGCGCGCGCATGCTCCAGAATGCGCCGAAGGTGAAGGATGGCTCGTGGCAGGTGCCAAAGACGGTCGAGTAGGCAGGAAAGGGAAAATGCGATGAAAAGAATGGAGAGGACGGCTCTGGAGCTGGGCCGTATGATAAGGAAGAGAGAGGTGTCTGTGCGGGAGGCCGTGCAGGAGAGCTTGGACTGTGTCGCTGCGCTGGACGGCACGCTGAACTGCTTTGTGACGCTGGACGGAGAGCGGGCGCTGGCCCGCGCCGACGAAGTGCAGAGAGGGATTGATGACGGGACGCTTGGCGGGCCGCTCGCCGGGGTCCCGGTGGCGGTGAAGGACAATATCTGCACGGAGGGGCTGCGGACGACCTGCAGCTCGAAGATTCTCTATAATTTTGTCCCGCCGTACTCGGCGGAGGCGGTGTGCAACCTGAACGCGGCAGGCGGTGTGATCATCGGCAAGACGAACATGGATGAGTTTGCGATGGGCAGCACGACGGAGACCTCCGCGTTCGGCGTGACGAGGAACCCGTGGGATCCGGAGCATGTGCCGGGCGGCTCCTCGGGTGGTTCGTGCGCGGCGGTCGCATCCTGCGAGGTGCCGTATGCGCTGGGATCCGACACGGGCGGCTCGATTCGCCAGCCCGGTTCGTTCTGCGGCGTGACGGGGCTGAAGCCGACGTACGGCACCGTGTCCCGCTACGGGCTGATCGCCTACGGCTCGTCACTCGACCAGATCGGGCCGATCGCGAAGGACATCTCCGACTGCGCGGCGATTCTCGAGATGCTCGCGTCGTACGACAAAAAGGACAGCACCTCGGTGAAGCGGGAGGCGTACGATTTTACGTCCGCGCTGGTCGACGACGTGAAGGGGATGAAGATCGGTATTCCGTCCGACTATCTGGGCGACGGGCTGGACCCGGAGGTCGAGGCTGCGGTCCGCAAGGCAGCCGATGTTCTGCGGCAGAAGGGGGCGATCGTCGAGGAGTTTCAGCTGAGCCTGGTGGAGTACGCGATCCCCGCCTACTACGTGATCGCGTCGGCGGAGGCGAGCTCGAACCTCGCGCGCTTTGACGGGGTGAAGTACGGCTACCGCGCGCCGGAGTATGAGGGACTCCACAGCATGTACAAGAGGAGCCGCTCGGAGGGCTTCGGCGAGGAGGTCAAGCGCCGCATCATGCTCGGCTCGTTCGTGCTGAGCTCCGGCTACTATGACGCGTACTATCTGAAGGCGCTGCGGACGAAGGCGCTGATCAAGCAGTCCTTCGACCGGGCCTTTGAGAACTATGACGTGATTCTCGGCCCGGTGGCGCCGAACACGGCGCCGCGGCTCGGAGAGAGCCTCTCGGACCCGCTGAAGATGTACCTCGGCGACATCTACACGATCTCAGTGAACCTCGCCGGGCTGCCCGGCGTGTCGGTGCCGTGCGGCACAGACGCAAAGGGACTGCCGATCGGCGTGCAGCTGATCGGCGACTGCTTCCAGGAGAAGAAGATCATCCGCGCGGCGTACGCGTACGAGCAGGCGCGCGGGAGCTGGCAGGGGCCGGCTGACCTGGAGAAAAGGTGTGATCGGATCCCGGAGCATGCGGCGTCTGGTGAAGCTGCAGGTCCGGAATCGGCATGTGTGTCAAAGGAGGTAGGCTGAGATGGCGAGACAGTACGAGACAGTGATCGGGCTCGAGGTGCACGTCGAGCTCGCGACAAAGACGAAGATTTTCTGCGGCTGCTCGACGGCGTTCGGCGGCGCGCCCAACACCCACACGTGCCCGGTCTGCACCGGAATGCCCGGCTCCCTGCCGGTGCTCAATAAGCAGGTGGTCGAGTACGCGATGGCGGTCGGCCTCGCGACAGGCTGCCAGATCAACCAGTACTGCAAATTTGACCGGAAGAACTATTTCTACCCGGACAACCCGCAGAACTACCAGATCTCGCAGCTCTACCTTCCGATCTGCCACGACGGCGGCATTGAGATCGAGACGGCGTCCGGGCGGAAGGTGATCGGCATCCACGAGATCCACATGGAGGAGGATGCCGGAAAGCTGATCCACGACGAGTGGGATGACTGCACGCTGGTCGACTACAACCGCAGCGGGGTGCCGCTGATCGAGATTGTCTCCGAGCCGGATATGCGCAGCGCGGAGGAGGTCATCGCCTACCTGGACAAGCTTCGGTTGATCGTACAGTACCTCGGGGCCTCCGACTGCAAGCTGCAGGAGGGCTCGATGCGCGCCGACGTGAACCTCTCGGTGCGTGAGGTCGGCGCGAAAGAGTTCGGGACGAGGACGGAGATGAAGAACCTGAACTCGTTCAAGGCGATCGCCCGCGCGATCGACGGAGAGCGGGCGCGCCAGATCGAGCTGCTCGAGGAGGGGAAGCCCGTGATCCAGGAGACACGCCGCTGGGACGACAACAAGGAGTATTCCTATCCGATGCGGTCGAAGGAGGACGCGCATGACTACCGCTATTTCCCGGACCCGGATCTGGTGCCGGTGGTGATCAGCGACGAGTGGCTGCAGGCCGTGCGGGACCGCCAGCCGGAGCTGCGCACGGAGAAGCTGGCGCGGTACAAAAAGGAATTTGATATTCCCGAATACGACGCGGAGATCCTGACCGGGTCAAAGCGGCTCGCGGACGTGTTCGAGGAGACGACGGCCCTGTGCGGCAAGCCCAAGAAGGTCTCGAACTGGCTGATGGGCGAGACGCTGCGCCTTCTGAAGGAGGAAGGGATGGAGCCGGAGGAGCTGACCTTTGCGCCGGAGCACCTCGCAAAGCTGATCGAGCTGACCGACGCGGGTACGATCAACCAGACCGTCGCGAAGGAGGTCTTTGAGAAAATTTTCTACGAGGATGTGGAGCCGGAGCGCTACGTCGAGGAGCACGGTCTAAAGATGGTGAGCGACGACGGTGTCCTGCGCACCGTCGTCGAGGGCGTCATCGCCGCCAACCCGCAGTCGGTGTCCGACTACCGGGGCGGCAAGGAGAAAGCGCTTGGCTTTCTCGTGGGCCAGACAATGAAGCAGATGAAAGGCCGGGCGAATCCGGGAGCCGTCAACCAGCTGCTGCGGGAGCTGCTCGGTTAAAGCATCCGTTTTTTTGTACATTTCGCTTGTACTTGTCCGCCAGGAAAGCTATAATGATAGCAAAAGCAGAGCAGAAGGGGAGAGCTTATGCAGAAAAAAAACAGATGGAGACTGGCAGGAATCGCGGCCGTGATGCTCCTTTGCGGTACGGGGTGCAGCAGAAGTGTGCTGAACTACCAGATCGCGGAGTGCATCGGGACGCTGGGACAGTATGAGAACAATGAACCGGTCGAGACGCCGAAGATGAAGGCGGAGCGGGAGCAGAAGGAGTCGGAGGCGGCGCTGGAGCAGGAGCGTCAGGCTGCGCTCGACCAGGCGGCCCGCCTGGCGCAGGAGTACCGGTATGAGGAGGCTTTGGCGTATCTGGAGAGCGCAGAGAGCCTCCGGGATGACGAGCGGAAGGCGGAGGCAGTCGCGCAGTACCAGGAGGGGATTTCGAAGCTGTACCAGTATGACGGAGATATCCCGCACTTTTCCTTCACGAACCTCGTGATGGACACGGCGCGCGCGTTCGACGGGGACGAGTACGACTCGATCTACCGGTCGAATATGATCACCGTGACCGAGTTCCGGAATATTCTGCAGACGCTCTACGACAGCGGGTATATTCTGATCGACATTCACAGCCTTGCGCAGGAGACGGAGGAGGGCAGCTCCGTGACGATGACGGAGCTGCACCCGACGGTGCCGCAGGGCAAGAAGCCGATGATCCTCTCCGTCGACAATCTGAGCTACAGCTCGATGCGAAACGGCGACGGCGTCGCGACGAGGCTGACCGTCGGCGAGGACGGGGAGGTGGACGCGGTCTACACGGACGAGGGCGGCCATGAGCTGAAGGGCGACTACGACGTGATCCCCGTGCTGGAAGCGTTTATTGACGAGCATCCGGACTTCTCCTTCCAGGGCGCGCGCGGGATCGTCTCGGTCGCGGGCAAGCGCGGCGTGTTCGGCTATCCCGTCGAGGCGGCGGAGGGCGTGGACAATTCCGAGAACCAATCTGCCGTCCGCGAGGTGGCGGCTGCGCTGATCGACCAGGGGTGGACGCTCGCGTCCGCCGGCTACAGCTACGACCGCATGAGCGAGATGTCGTACGAGACGCTGTCGCAGGATATCACCGGGTGGTTCAACAACGTCGGGCCGCTGGTCGGCGGCTGTGACACGCTGCTGTACCCGTACGGGGCGGAGGTCGATTACAGCTCGGAGAAGGGCCCGTTTCTGATCAACCGCGGGCTGCGGTATCTGGTCGGCATGTGGGCGGACGGAGATCACACGGAGGTCAACGAGACGTACCTGCGCCAGACGCGCAGAATGGTGACCGGGTACGTGTTCACCAACTCGCCGGGGTCGTTCGGTTCCTACTTCCAGGTGTCGGCGATCCTGGATCCGGCGAGATAAAGAGATGCGAAGAAATATCCTGGGGTGGAACCCCTGCAGGTCCTTCCCCGGGATATTTCTGTTTTCCGTGCGGCGCAGCGGAAATGACTGCGCGGAATCACCCGAAAGGCATTTTGTGCGGTTATTCCTGTGAGCAACGAGCCAGGCAGCCATGCTTGCTTGCATGGGTATTTGATTTCTGAGCGGCACACCAGGGAATGGCAGGGAGCTGCGGTGAGGCGGTCATGAGAATCGAAATTTACAATAAGGATAGCGCCCGCGTCGGCGGGCACGGAAGTTTGGGAAAGGAGAAGAGTCTGTATGTACGTGATAAAAAAGGACGGCACGCATGAGAAGTTTCAGGTGGAAAAGGTGATTGCCGCTGTGAATAAGTCGGCTGCGCGCATCATGTATACGTTCACCGAGGAGGAGCTCGCGTTTATCTGCCGGTTCGCGAAAGAGCGGGCGGCGGCGCTTGGAAGGGACGGGATTACGATCCCGGAGATGCACAATATCGTCGAGGGCGCACTGGATGCGGTGAATCCGGGCGTGGCGAAGAGCTACCGCGACTACCGGAATTACAAGCAGGATTTCATTCACATGATGGACGACGTCTACACGAAGAGCCAGTCGATCCGCTACATCGGGGACAAGAGCAACGCGAACACGGACAGCGCGCTCGTCGCGACGAAGCGCAGCCTGATCTTTAACGAGCTGAACAAGGAGCTGTACCGCAAGTTTTTTATGACGCTGGACGAGCGGCAGGCGTGCAAGGACGGGTACATCTATATCCACGACCAGTCTGCGCGCCTGGACACGATGAACTGCTGTCTGTTCAACATCTCCGAAGTGCTGACGGGCGGCTTCGAGATGGGAAACGTCTGGTACAATGAGCCGAAGACGCTGGACACGGCCTTTGACGTGATGGGAGACATTATCCTGAGCACGGCGGCGCAGCAGTACGGCGGATTCACGGTGCCGGAGGTGGACAAGGTGCTCGCCCCGTACGCCGAGAAGAGCTTCCGCAAATATCAGGAGGAGTACATCGCGTACGCCGATCCGAGCTGGCCGGGCGTCGAGGAGCACGCGCTCGCGTACGCGAAAAAGAAGGTGCGCCGCGATTGTGACCAGGGCTGGCAGGGGATCGAGTACAAGCTGAACACGGTCGGCTCGTCGCGCGGCGATTATCCGTTTGTGACGGTGACGCTCGGGCTTGGCACGACAGAGTTTGAGAAGATGGTCGCCATCTCGCTTCTGGAGGTGCACAAGGGCGGCCAGGGCAGGCCGGGGAACAAAAAGCCGGTGCTGTTCCCGAAGATCGTCTTTCTCTACGACGAGAAGCTGCACGGGAGGGGCGGCGCCTGCGAGGACGTCTTTGAGAAGGGCGTCGAGTGCTCCTCAAAGACGATGTATCCGGACTGGCTGTCCCTGACCGGAGAGGGCTACATCGCAGAGATGTACAAGAAATACGGCCGGGTCATCAGTCCGATGGGCTGCCGGGCATTTTTGAGTCCGTGGTACGAGCGCGGCGGCATGGAGCCCGCGGATGAAAATGATAAGCCGGTCTTCGTCGGCCGGTTCAACGTCGGCGCGGTCAGCCTGCATCTGCCGATGATTCTCGCGAAGGCGCGCGAGGAGGGAAAGGAATTTTACGAGGTGCTCGACTACTACCTCGAGATGATCCGCGGGCTGCACATTCGCACCTACGAGTACCTCGGCCAGCTGCGTGCGTCGACGAACCCGCTCGCGTACTGTGAGGGCGGCTTTTACGGCGGGCATCTGCAGCCGGGCGAGAAGATCGGGAAGCTTTTGAAGCCGATGACCGCATCGTTCGGGATCACGGCGCTCAACGAGCTGCAGGAGCTCTACAACGGAAAGTCGCTCGCTGAGGACGGCCAGTTTGCGCTCGAGACGCTGCGGCACATCAACGAGAAGGTGGCGGAATTTAAGAAGGCGGACGGCTGGCTTTACGCGATCTACGGGACGCCGGCGGAGAGCCTGTGCGGGCTGCAGGTCGAGCAGTTCCGGAAGAAGTACGGCGTCGTGAAGAACGTCTCCGACCGCCCGTATGTGAGCAACAGTTTTCACTGCCATGTGACCGAGGACCTCACGCCGATCGAGAAGCAGGACCTCGAGGGGCGGTTCTGGGAGCTGTGCAACGGGGGGAAGATCCAGTATGTGCGCTATCCGATCGACTATAATATAGAAGCAATCAAGAGTTTGATCCGCCGCGCGATGCAGCTTGGGTTCTACGAGGGCGTGAATCTGTCGCTCGCGTACTGCGACGACTGCGGACATCAGGAGCTGGAGATGGATGTCTGTCCGAAGTGCGGCTCGAGCAATCTCACGAAGATTGACCGGATGAACGGGTATCTGTCCTACAGCCGGGTGCATGGGGATACGCGGTTGAATGCGGCGAAGATGGCGGAGATTGCGGAGCGGAAGAGTATGTAAAGAGATTCTTAATTGAAGTGGCATGAGGACGAGAAGCTCCCAGGGGCGTACGGCAGCTCCGAATCGCTCGCCTAACAAGTTCTAAGGCCTCAGAATACCTGCGCGGCTGCCGTGGGCAACTCGACCCATGTGCCGGATGCACATGGGTCTCAGACAGTGCCCACTAAAAATCCTGCCGGAAGGCAGGATTTTTACAGCTGCTCCGGTATCCTGAGGCCTAAGAACTTGTAAGACTCGCTACAGTCGCTGTCGTACGCCCCTGGGAGCTTCTCTGGCTGTGGCCTTGCTACAGTCGCCGCCGTAGGCCCCTGAGAGGTTCTTTGGATGTGGCGTTGAGAGTCGCTATAGTCATCGCTGTACGGCCCTGGGGGGCTCTGGTTGCGGTTTATTAAAAAAATATAAACGGTGGAAGTGTTATTGACAGGGGGGAGATTCGGTTTTAAGATTACTCTGATTGAGAAAATAAGACCTGTTAGAGGAGTAAAGAGAGATGCCCGCGTGGTCGGATGCGGGCGGAAATGAGGGGAGAGCCTATGTTGTCGAAGTATAGTGTGAAGCGTCCGTATACGGTTCTGGTCGGTGTCGTGCTGGTGCTGGTGCTGGGGTATGTGTCGTTTACGAGTATGCAGACGGATCTGCTGCCGGATATGACGCTGCCGTACGCGATTGTCTACACGATGTATCCGGGGGCGAGTCCGGAGGAGGTGGAGTCGATCGTGACGCGGCCGGTCGAGCAGTCGATGGCGACGATCAGCAATATCGAGAATATCAGCTCGGTGTCGAGTGAGAATATTTCGTTCGTGATTTTGGAGTTTTCGCAGAGCGCGAACATGGATGCGGTGACGATCGAGATGCGGGAGAGCCTGGATCAGATCGAGGGTTACTGGGATGACAGCATCGGCAGTCCGATTATCATGAAGCTGAATCCGGATATGCTTCCGGTCATGGTGTCCGCGCTGGAGGCGGGGGATCTGACGCAGAGTGAGCTGACGGATCTGGTCAACAACGAGATTCTGCCGGAGCTCGAGAGCATCGAGGGGGTCGCGTCGGTGAGCGCATCCGGCCTGATTGAGGAGAATGTGCAGGTCGTGCTGCGCGAGGACAAGATCAGGGCGGTCAATCAGAAGGTAAAGCGGGCGCTTGACGGCAAGTTCGAGGAGGCCGAGAGCGAGCTGGAGGAGAACCAGAGAAAGCTGGAGGAAGGGCAGGAGAAGCTGGAGAGCGGACAGGAGGAGCTGGCGAATCAGACCTCCCAGGCGGAGAGCCAGATCAATTCCGGCTCGTCCCAGCTGATCTCGGGCCAGCTGCAGCTTGAGCAGAAGCTCTCCGAGATCGAGGCAGGGCTCACCAAGCTTGACGACTCCGCAAAGGAGCTCGACCAGAAGGAGTCGGAGCTTCTGGAGGGAGAGCAGGCGCTCGCGAAGCTGCCGGAGCAGAAGGCGGCGCTGGAGACGCAGAAGACTCAGCTGGACGCGGCGATCTCCCAGCTCGAGGCGGCGCCGCAGCAGCTCGCGGCGCTGGATGCACAGCTCGCGATTCTGGACGCACAGCTCGAGGTACTGAAGCAGCAGCTCGCGGCGCTGCAGGGAGGCAGTGTGCCAGGCAGCGGGGAGACGGAGGCGGCCGAAGTTGTGCCGCAGGAGTCGGTGAAGACCGGCAGCGCGGAGGAGGGCGATATGATTCTGCCCGAGGACGAGGCAGGGGCGGAAACATCTGCACCGGGCGGCACCGGCAGCGTGACGCCGGGCGGTATCACGATTGAGGATGTCACGGATATCCTGACGCAGATCGGCGGAGGAGAGCTGCCGGGCGGCGGAGCGCTCCCGGATATCGGGGAGCTGCCGGGCGGCTCGGAGATCCAGGATCAGATCGCGGCGACGGAGGCCGAGCTGCAGGCGCAGATCGCGGCAAAGCAGGCGGAGCGGGACACGTACGCGAATGTGAGGGCGCAGGCGCTGACCGCTCTGGCAGCGGCAGGGGTGAACACCTCGGGGGACACGACGGCGATTATCGGCAGTATCGGGTCGGTGAAGGCCGAGCTGGTGACGCGGCGGGTGCAGCTGGCTGACGGCCTGGCGCAGATGGACGAGACACTCGCGCAGTCGAGCGCGCAGCAGGAACAGATTGCGCTTGGCAAGCTTGCGATCGCGGACGGGAGAAAACAGCTATCGGAGGGCCGCGCGCAGCTCGAGGCGGCGAAAAAGCAGCTCCAGAGCGCGCAGAAGAAGATCGCTTCTGGGCAGAGCAGCCTTCCGGAGGCGCTCGCACAGCTGAACAGTGCGAAGATCAACGCGACGATCGAGATGGCAGTAGGCAAGGCGGAGCTGAAGGAAGGACAGAAGCAGCTGGACGCGGCGCTTGAGCAGATCAGGGATCAGAAGGAGGCTGCGTACGACCAGGCGGATGTGACCGAGATCATCACTGTGGAGATGATAAAGGGGATCTTGGCCGCACAGAACTTCAGCATGCCGGCCGGGTACGTGAGTGAGGACGGCGTCGACTTCCTTGTCCGCGTCGGCAACAAATTTGACACGACAGAATCGCTGTCCGAGCTCGAGCTTCTGGATCTGCACATGGACGATCTGGACCCGATTCTGCTCGGTGACGTCGCGGATGTCGTGGTGGTGGACAACAGCGACGAGGTCTACGCGAAGATCAACGGTCACTCCGGGGTGATGTTCTCGATGCAGAAGCAGTCCGGGTACTCGACCGGCGTCGTCTCCGAGCGGATCAAGGAGCGGTTTGCAAAGCTCGAGGAGCAGAAGGGTGTTTCGTTCCTGAACATGATGGATCAGGGAATCTATATTGATCTCGTTGTGGACTCGGTCATCGACAATATGCTCTCGGGCGCGGTGCTGGCCGTGCTGATTCTGCTGCTGTTCCTGCGGAGCGCCCGTCCGACGCTGGTGATCGCGTGCTCGATCCCGATCAGTATCATGGCTGCGATTGTGATGATGTATTTCAGCGGGATCAACCTGAATATTATCTCACTGTCCGGACTGGCGCTCGGCATCGGCATGCTGGTCGACAACTCGATTGTCGTGATTGAGAATATTTACCGCCTGCGCGGAGAGGGGATGCCTGCGCGGAAGGCGGCCGTGGAGGGCGCGCGCCAGGTGGCCGGGGCGATTGCGGCCTCGACGCTGACGACCGTCTGCGTGTTCCTGCCGATCGTGTTTACCGAGGGCATCACCCGGCAGCTGTTTGTCGATATGGGACTGACGATCGGCTACTCGCTGCTCGCGAGCCTGGTGGTGGCGCTGACGCTCGTGCCCGCGATGGGGGCGGGGCTTCTGAAAAAGGCGAAGGAACGGCCGTCGCGCGTGATCGGCGCGCTGCAGAATGGCTATGCGTGGCTGCTTCGGGTCTCGCTGCATGTAAAACCGCTCGTGGTTCTGCTCGCGGTCGGGATGTTGGTGCTTTCCGCTTATCTGTCTGTCTCGAAGGGCACGGCGTTTATGCCGGAGATGGAGAGCACGCAGGTGTCCGTCAGCCTGCAGATGCCGGAGGGCAGCACGTTTGCCGACACGGCTGCGATGTCCGATGTCGTGCTGGAGCGGATTGCCGGGGTACAGGATGTGACGGATGTCGGCGCGATGATCGGAGGCGGCGGAGTCATGGGCGCGATGGGCGGCGGCTCCGGCGAGGACGCGGTGTCGATGTACGTCCTGCTGGATGAGAACCGGACGATCTCAAACGAAGCGCTGGCCGCGGAGATCCGTGACCGGACGAAGGATCTGGACTGTGAGCTCGCGATCGAGACCTCTTCGATGGATATGTCGTCGCTTGGCGGCAGCGGTATTTCGATCCACATCACAGGGCGTGACCTGGACCAGCTCAAGCGGATGGCAGGTGAGGTGGCTGCGCTCGTGGAGGGCGTCGAGGGCACCAAAAATGTGTCGGACGGCATCGCGGAGAAGACGCTGGAGCAGCGCATCGTCGTGGATAAGAACAAGGCGATGGGCTATCAGCTGACCACCGCGCAGATTTTCCAGTTTTTGCAGCAGAAGCTTGCGGACGCCTCGAGCGCGACGACGCTCAGCACCCTCTCGAAGGATTACTCTGTGCTCGTGGTCAGCGATACGGATGAGGCGCTGACGCGCGACAAGATCAAAAAGCTGAAGATCACCGGCAAGGACGAGGAGAACCAGGATGTGGATGTCCCGCTCTCGAAGCTGGTCGAGTTTCAGGATACGGAGGGCTTCTCCTCGATCAACCGCGAGGCACAGACGCGCTACGTCAATGTGACGGCGGAGCTGGAGGATGGCTTCAACATCGGTCTGGTCGCCGCGGAAGTGGAGAAGGCGCTGGACGGCTATGAGGTGCCGGACGGCTACAGCCTCTCGATGGAGGGCGAGGACGAGACGATCAACGAGGCGATGGAGCAGGTGGTCAAGATGCTGCTGCTGGCCGTGCTGTTCATGTATCTGATCATGGTCGCGCAGTTCCAGTCGCTGCTCTCTCCGTTTATCATTATTTTTACGATTCCGCTTGCGTTTACCGGGGGCTTTTTCGGACTGTATCTGACCAATAGTCCGGTGAGCGTGATCGCGATGATCGGATTTGTAATGCTTTCCGGAATTATTGTCAATAATGGTATTGTGCTGGTAGATACGATCAATCAGCTCCGGGAAGGAGGCATGGAGAAGCGGGAGGCGATCGTGGAGGCAGGCCGGAGCCGTCTGCGCCCGATCCTGATGACGGCGCTGACGACGATCCTGGGCCTTGCGACGATGGCGATGGGGCGCGGCATGGGCGCGGACATGGTGCAGCCGATGGCAATCGTGACGATCGGCGGCCTGACGTACGGGACGTTGCTGACGCTGTTCGTGATTCCGTGCATCTACGACCTGCTGAATCGGAGAAAGTCGGTGTGTGGCAGGGAGCTGGAGGAAGACACAGAGTAGCACTTTAGCCAGGACGCCATGCAAGCCGCAGACCCGCTTGCTGCGCAAGCTATCCGCCGCTGCGCGGCTCCTGTCTGTGGCTGAATGGGCGTTCCGCCCATTCAAAAATGGTAATACAGCCCTTAGCAAGCAAGCTTGCACGGTCTGTCTTCCCATTTTTTATGCATGGCTGAACTGTTACAACAAAAACTTAATTATTTTAAAAATTTTGTAACAACTCTTGCCATTTAAAAAAATGCATGGTATGATGCTAAAAGAACATTTTATGGGAGTAAAATGAGAATGGAGGGTGATTCAGATGAAAAACAGAAGCAGGAAATGGTTGTTTGCGCTGTTGCTTGGGTGCTCGGTAGCGCTGTGTGCGACAGGTTGTGATAAGCTGAAGAAGGAGCCGGAGACGGAGTCCGAGACGGAAGCGCCGACGGAGGCGCCGACAGAGAGTGAGACGCAGACGGAGTCCGAGACGGAGCCGCCGACAGAGCCGCCGACAGAGAGTGAGACGCAGACGGAGTCCGAGACGGAGCCGAAGGTGCTGACCGCCGCGGAGGAGAAAGCGCAGGAGACGGAGTACGATCAGCTGCGCCAGATGTACGCGAAGGATGATATCAACATCCGGACAGAGCCGGGGACGGCGGAGACGTCCGAGATTTTCAGCAGCTTCATGCAGGGCGATGTGATGACCGTGGTCGGCGAGACGCCGAATTGGTATAAGGTAGATGTCGACGACTACGATGTGCACGGCTACGTGTCGAAGCAGTTCGTGTCGGAGACCGCGGTAGCGGAGAAGACTGAGGAGGAGCGCCAGCAGGCGATTGAGCAGGAGCTCAGCGGACAGCCGGCATCCACTGCGCCGACGGACGACGGCACGCAGAGTACACAGACTTCTTCCGGCAGCACGGACACCTCGTCGGTAGACGCGGAGTTCGGTGTCGGCGCGTTCGCAGAGTCGTTCCCGATCCAGGCATCGACCGGCGCGAATGTGCGCAAGACCCCGTCCCAGGACGGCGAGATCATCCAGACGATCAGCTCCGGTACGACGGTGACGGCGCTCGGCGAGACCGACCGCTGGTACAAGGTCGATTTCAACGGCACGATCGGATATGTGAACAAGAACCTGTTCAAGGCAGACTGACAGAAGAAAGTGCGGATAGGAACAGAGGCAGCGGGAAACCGAGGCCTCTGTTTTTTGTTGTGCGGAAAATCCTTAATGTTCTCTTAATGTGGTTGACGCGTATGGATATTTATAGTATAAATCAAGTGTACTAGCATGGATGGTACACCATGAAAAAAGGGCTGCCCAAGAAGACGTGTTCCGGGAAAAGCGGGGCAGACTTTGGTGTGTGGAATGCAAAAGAGCGGGGGAAAGGAGGCGCGCGATGATTACGATAGATTTGCAGAACCGGCAGGCGATTTATGAACAGATTGTGGAGCGGTTCGAGACCTTGATTGTAAACGGGATCCTGGAGCCTGACAGCCAGATGCCGTCGGTCCGCTCGCTGGCGGTCGAGCTCTCGATCAATCCGAATACGATTCAGAAGGCGTACGGCGTGCTCGAGCAGGAGGGGTACATTTACCCGGTGAAGGGACGCGGCAATTTCGTCTCCGGGAATGAGGACCTGAAGGTCCGGAAGCAGGAGAGCCTTTACGTATCGCTCGGCGAGCTGGTCGAGAAGGGGAAGGAGCTCGATATCACCTGCGAGATGTTTGTCGCGAAGACGCGCGAGCTGTACGCAGAAGAGAGGCCGGGCCGCGTGCCGAAAAAATGGCGGAGAGGCGGCATAGCGGACTTGACAGAGCAGGAGCCGGAGGAGCCCGGTGAGAAGACGACGGACGGTGCTGCCGGGCGGCAGGAGCGGTCTGAGAAAACGGGAAAGGGGGAAGTGCTGTGATTGAGATTGAGAATGTGACAAAGCAATTTGACGAGATCCTTGCGCTGGACCATGTGAGCGCGTCGATCGGCGAGAACTGCATTTTCGGGCTGGTCGGCACGAACGGCGCGGGGAAGAGTACGCTGCTGCGTGTGCTCGCCGGTGTCCTGAAGGCGGACGAGGGGGAGGTGCGGATCGACCGGCTTCCCGTCTGGGAAAATCCGCAGGCGAAGGAGAAGATCTGTTTTCTCCCCGACACAGCCTGCTTTTTCCCGAATGCGACGGCGGAGATCATGCGTGACTACTATGCGGTGCTGTACCCGCGCTTTGACGTGGCGCGGTACGATGAGATGCTGGAGCACTTCGGGCTGAACCCCAAGCGGAAGCTCGCGACCTTCTCCAAGGGGATGAAAAAGCAGGTGTCCGTGCTGCTGGGAATCTGTACGAATACGGAGTACCTGCTCTGCGACGAGACGTTTGACGGGCTGGATCCGGTGATGCGCCAGGCGGTGAAGAGCATGTTTGCCGCGGAGATCCTGAGTCGGAAATTCACGCCTGTGATCGCCTCCCACAGCCTCCGGGAAATCGAGGACATCTGTGACCACGTCGGGCTGCTGCACAAGGGCGGCGTCCTGTTCGCAAAGGACCTTGACGAGATGAAGCTGGGCATTCACAAGATCCAGTGCGTGATACCGGAGCCTCTGCTGGAGGAAGAGCTGCTCTCGGAGCTCCCGGTCCTGCGGCATGAGAAGCGTGGCTCGCTGCTCACGGTGATCGTGCGCGGGGAATACCGTGAAATTGAGCGGAAGATCATGGAAAAGCAGCCGCTGTTTTCCGAAATTCTGCCGCTGACGCTCGAAGAAATCTTTATCAGTGAAACGGAGGTGGCCGGATATGACATCAACAATCTCATTTTCTAAGCTGGTGCGCGCGGAGTTCCGGCAGATGTCGTGGCTGGCGGCTCTGCAGGCGGTGCTCTTCCTCCTGCTGATCCCGTTCCGGGTGCTGATGGCCCTGTCCGTGAAGGAGCTGAATGCCCTGGACGTTCTGTGCGGAAGCATGGGCTTCGCCAGGTTTGAAAATGCGCCGGTCGTGCTGGTCATGGGAGGAGCCTGCGCCCTGTGCGGCTTCTCGTACCTGTACTCCCAGACAAAGCTGGATCTGTACCATAGCCTCCCTGTGAAGAGAGACACGCTGTTTGCGGCAAAATATCTGGCGAGCTTTCTGACCTTTGTGCTCCCGTTTGGCGCGGCGCAGCTTCTGGGACTTCTGACCGGCGTGCTGTACGGGGCGGGCTCGGTGACCTTGTCGCTGGAGGTCGTCGTGTGCACCGTCCAGCTGATCCTGTTTTTCCTGTGCAGCTACTCGATGACGCTGGTGGCGGTTATGCTGACCGGAAAGTTGCTGACGACGGTCCTGGCGATCGGGGTGTTCGGGTGCTATCTGCCGCTCCTCATTGTCCTGGGAGACTACTTTGTGCACGAGTTCCTTGCCTTCTGCGAGGGGACAAACTGGCTGTGGGCGCAAAGCGACAGGAGCCTTCTGAAACACACCTCCCCGTGGGCGTTCTGCGTGTTCTGGGGCAACGGCGTGGAGGTCGGCAGGGTCGGATTGACCGGGCGGTGGCCGAGTCTTGCGGGGCTGTGCCAGCTGGTTGCGGTCGCTGTGCTGCTCTCACTTCTGTCGCTTGTGCTGTACCGCCACAGAAAGACGGAGTCTGCGGGGGGCGCGCTGGCCTTCCGGCGGCTCGAGGGAGTCATCAAGATCATGCTGGCTGTTCCGGTGTCTCTGGTCACGGCGATTATCGCCTACATCACCTTCTATGACTCAGGGCTGTGGGAGCTGGTGTTCATCGCGCTGTTTGGCGCGCTGTTCTGCATGCTGATGGAGTTCATCTACCGGTGGGATATCCGGCAGGTGCTGATGCATAAGTGGCACATCGCAGTGTCCGTTGCGCTGGCGCTGGCAGTGTTTTTTGGCTTCCGGTACGATGTGCTGGGGTACAACTCTTATCTTCCAGAGCAGGACGAGCTCGCCGCGATCGCGGTCAGGGAGGAGTACGCGTCCTGGGACTACCCGACATCGGAGGGGGAAACGACGCGCGAGAACGCGCGCCTGCTGGATTATCTGGAGAGCGACGAGGTCGGACTGCTGTACGGGATCTGCGAGGACGGTGCCGAGAGGGCAAAGACGGACGGAGTCGGCAACTATGATGAAAATCTGCGGCAAGTCAATGTGAAATATTGCCTGAAAAGCGGAAAAGAGGTCTGCCGGAGCTATGAGGTGGATGTCAAGCGGTACGTGAGCGGTTTGACCGAATTGATGGAGCAGGATCCTTCCTATAAAGAACGGTTTTATCCGGTGCTTGGCTGGAGGGAAGCGGACATCGTGGAAATCTCCGGGACCTTCTATTCGAATGAGCTGGAGGATCTGGACTGCAGTGACGAGTGGTGCGAGGTAATCGTTCCGGCCGGGGAGCTGGGAGCCGTGCTCGCGGCTTACCAGGAGGATCTCAGGACGCTGTCCTTTGAGCAGATCTACCACTCCAATTCCTATCTGGGATTCCGGACGAGGAAGCAGGCCGGGATCAGCTATATGACAGACTGCTATCCGCTCGGAAATGAGTTCAAACATACGATCGCGATCTTGAAGCGGCTGGCGGAGGAGTAGACGGACGAGGCGGAGAAGATGGGATAGCCGGAAGCGCGGGCGGGCAAAAGAGAAGCGCCAAAGAGAGGATAGCCGGAAGCGCGGGCGGGCAAAAGAGAAGCGCCAAAGAGAGGATAGCCGGAAGCGCAGGCTGGCCGAAGGGGAATCGCCAAAGCGCAGATTGCTAAGAAGAAGTGAAAGCTGAAAACGAGAGTTCCAGAGTGCGGAGGCGTCTGTGGATTTCCTGCAATTTTGCAGGAGGCCGCGGGTGCGCAGGCACGCTGGAACTTTTTGTATCCGCCCGTTCCTGATTCAGCAGCAGGATGTCTTGTCCGTTCGGGATATCTGCCGGATTGGAAGCCGTCGGAGGAATTCATGATGACTGCCGGATTGGAAGCCGTCGGGGGAATTCATGATGACTGCCGGATCGGAAGCCGTCGGAGGAATTTGCAGAAGGGGATTGATCTTGCAGGAAAGTTTGGTATACTGGTACATGCCTGAGGTCACAGGTCTGCAGCGGCGCGCTCACGGGATATCCGCGGAGGGGTGCGGGGCCTGCGCACGGCGGCCGGTGGGCCGGGAGACGGAAAGAAGGGACGGATATGTTTGGAGAGTGCCATGCACATTTGATTATGGATGGCGTAAATTATAGGAAGGCAGTTGCGCTGCACGCGGACGGGGTGCAGGAGCAGGTGATCCGCGAGCGGTTCGAGGAGTATGTGCGCTGCGGGATATCGTTTGTGCGGGACGGTGGCGATTCGCACGGTGTGTCGGCGCGGGCGCTGCAGCTGGCGCCAGAGTACGGGATCACGTATCGGACACCGTTGTTTGCGATTCACAAGCGGGGACACTACGGGGGAATTGTCGGATTTCCGTTTGACGACTGGAAGGAATACCGGGAGCTGATCGGGCGGCTGCGCGCGCAGGGCGGGCATTTTGTCAAGGTGATGCTCTCTGGGATCCTGGATTTTTCGCACTGCGGGACGGTGACGGAGCCGCCGCTTGCGCGATCGGAGATCCGCGAGATGATTCACATCGCGCATGAGGAGGGCTTCGCCGTGATGGCGCATGTGAACGGGGCCCGGGCCGTGAAGGATGCCGTGGAGGCCGGCGTGGATTCCGTAGAGCACGGGAACTTTATGGACGAGGAGGCGCTGCAGGCCCTCGCAGAGAGCAAGGCCGTCTGGGTGCCGACCTTCGTGACGATCGCGAATCTGATCGGGAGCGGGCGCTTCGACGATGCGGCGCTTAGTGCGCTGAAGGAGGAGACGGGCATGCGCATCCGGCGCGGCTTTGAGCTGGGGGCGCAGATTGCGCTTGGCAGCGACGCGGGGGCCTACCGGGTGTTTCACGGGCAGGGGCTTCTGGATGAGTATCGGGAAATTCACGCGCTGATGGAGGGAAAAATGCCGGATCTGGATGTGCGGCTTCTGGCGGCGGAGCAGGAACTGCGGCGGAGATTTTAGGCAAACCGTCCGGGCGATTGGTTAAATACACGTTACGAAATTGTTAAAAATAAGCCTGAAAATGTGAAAACAGCAGTGTGTGACTTGCACAAGTTTTGAATGCGTGGTATGATCTTTAGGAATGGTGATGAAAGAATTGATATCTGCTCTTGCGGCAGATGGGGAGAATGAAAAAATGGAGGGTGTGACATGGTAAAGAAAAGAGTAAAGAGATTCATCCTATCTCTTGGAATGTCACTGGCCGTCGTGTGCCTTGCAGCAGGCTGCAGCAAGCTGAAAAAGCAGCCGGAGACGGAGTCTGAGTCTGAGACTGAGACGGAATCGGAGACCGAGTCAGAGACAGAAACAGAGCCGGAGACAGAGACGAAGACGGATATCGCCTACACCTCGCAGGATAAGAGCATCCGGATCACGCTGCCGGACAGCACCTGGAAGGTAACGCAGGACGCGGACGAGATGCGCGTGTTCTCATCCGGGTCAGCGGCGATGATCAGCATTGTCCACGCGCCGAACGAGTCCCAGCCGAAGAATCTTTCCGTTGCGGAGACGAAGGAAGCGCTCACGGAGAGTCTGGCGAAGCAGTACCCGAACGCGAATGCGTTTGAGGTGATTGATTTTCAGGCGGCGCAGGCGGGGACACTCAGGACGTACGAGTACGTAGTCAAGTACAATGCCACGAGTATGTGGGCGTACTCGATTATGTACGGGATTTTTGGCGACAAGGAGGCGTATGTGATCCAGGGCACGGTGACGGATGACAACCAGGCGCTGCTTAACACCGTGCGCAAGTCGGTTGAGAGCTTCACGGTGCTGCGGAATTCTGTGTTCAGCGCGGTGCAGGGCGGCAAGATTGTCCAGACGCAGTCGGAGAGCACGCAGTCTGAGAGTCAGAAGAGTGCGGACGCCGAGCTGAAGAACCTGACGGATTACGGCACGTCCGCGTCGCTGTATGCGCGCGACAACGTCAATATCCGCAGCACGCCGAGCACGGAGTCCAGTGCGAACATTATCGGTTCTCTGATGCCGGGGGATCAGGTGACGGTGGTGGGGGAGACCCCGCAGTGGTTCAAGGTGAATATTCAGGGCAATATCGGGTATATCAGCAAGGCGTTTTTGGTGAATCAGAAGCCGAATACATCGACAGAGAGCCCGTCGGCGACCGACAACAGCCACGGCACGGTGTCGGATTCGACGAAGGTCAGCGCTGAGATGAACAGCAAGATTGACTATGGCTCGTCGACGACACTGTACACGACGACGGACGTCAATGTGCGTGCGCAGCCGGGCACGGACGGCGGGATGATCGATGTCCTCGGCAGCGGGCAGTCGCTCCAGGTCATCGGAGAGACGGATAACTGGTACGTGGTGTCCATTAACGGCTCGACCGGGTATGTGTCGAAATCGTATGTGAGCTCTACTCCGGTGAGCAGTTCCGGCAATAATGGTTCCGGCAATGGCAGTACGGGCAACGGAGGCAATGGCGACTCCGGGAACGGCGGCTCGTCGAGCACGAACGTCGGCACGATCAGCGGCACGGTGACCGGCACGAGCCTGAACGGCATCACGATTGCAGGCGACGACGGAAACACCTACGTGATCAACACGACAGACGCAAGCGTCAGCACGACGGACGGACTGTATGAGGGACTGTATGTCAGCGCGGACGTGGACTACTCGAAGACTGCGTCGAACGGAGAGCTGTACGCGACTGGTGTCACGGGACACTGATGAGGCAGGCGAATATGATATAGAGAGGACAGGAGATGGAGATCGACAGTCTGATACTGGATGTGGACGGAACGCTGTGGAACTCGACGCCGATCGTGGCCAGGGCATGGACACGGGCGGTGCGGGAAGGCGGCTGTGAGGATATGACGGTGACAGCCGATAGGCTGAAAGGGCTGTTTGGACTCACGATGGACGCGATTGCGGACCGGCTTTTGCCGCAGCTGCCGGCGAAGCAGCGCTATGAGATTATGGATGTCTGCTGTGCGTATGAGCAGCGGGCGCTCGAGGAAGATGCATGTCATATCTGCTATCCCGGAGTGATTGAGACCATCCGGGAGCTGGACGGAAAGGTGAGGCTGTTTATCGTCAGCAACTGCCAGTCCGGCTATATCGAGCTGTTTCTGCGAAAGACGGGACTCGGGCCCTACATTGCAGACACGGAGTGTTTTGGAGACACGGGGAAGAGCAAGGCTGAGAACATCCGCCTCGTCGTCGAGCGGAATGGGCTGCAGCATCCGGCCTATGTCGGTGATACGCAGGGAGACTGTGATGCGGCCCGGAAGGCGGGGATTCCGTTCATCCATGCGGCATATGGATTCGGAACGGCATCGCAGAGTGATGCAGAGCTTGCTGCATTTGAGGATTTGTTGAAACTGATATGACGGATATGGATGCCTTGTGTCACGGGAGGCTGTGCGTTCTGTGGCACAAGGCATTCTCTTGTGTCACAGGGAACGCAGGTTTCTGTGGCGCAGGACGTTCTGCGCAAATGCATGCCTGTGCAAAGGCGCGGCAGGCTTCGGGCGGATGCGCGTTTCCTGTGAGGAAGGATAACCGGTGAGGAGGAACGCATATGAAGCGTATTTTATGGATGGTACTGATGAATTTGTGGTATGTGCCGTATGGTCTGACGAGGCTGCTGCGGATGGCGGCGCACCCGGAGCGCTATACGGAGGAGGAGAAGTATGCGCTGATCCGGCAGATTGACTACCGGGCGGTCAGAGGCGGGCGGCTTCGGATCGAGGGGGACGGCATGGAAAAGCTGCCGGAAGAGGGCGGATACGTTCTCTACCCGAACCACCAGGGAATGTTCGATGCGCTTGCGCTGATTTATCTGCTGGAGCGCCCGGTGTCGCTCGTGCTGAAAAAAGAGCTGGCGAACATCCCGTTTCTGAAGCAGGTTTTCGCGTGCCTCGATGCGTATCCGCTGGACCGGTCCGATCCGCGCCAGGGGATGCAGGTCATTCTCAAGATGACAGAGGACATCAAGCAGGGCAGGAGCTTCATTATTTTCGCGGAGGGGACGCGCAGCCGCAACGGGAACGCGCTGCTTCCGTTTAAGGGCGGGAGCTTCAAGTGTGCGGTGAAGGCGAAGAGCCCGATTGTGCCAGTTGCGCTCGTAGATTCCTACAAGGCATTTGACACCGGCTCGATCGCGCAGCAGACGGTGCAGGTGCATTTCCTGGATCCGATCGGCTACGAGGAGTATCAGGGCATGAAGACAACCGAGATCGCAGCGATGGTCAAGGCGCGGATCGAGGCGAAAATCGCAGAGTGCACCGGCGAAAAGAGCGAGCCGGGGATGGTATAACGTGTCTGCCGGGACGGTCGGCAGGTATAAAAGAGATGAGATGCGGAGACAATAGTGCCAGAGAAAAAGAGGCGGTTGTCTCCCTTTTTTGAAGGGATCGCCTGGAACGCGCCAGGGACAGCCGCGGAAAGGATCCTATGAGAATGAATCAGATGACCGGAAAGCAGAGTATTGAGTTTCAGGAGCCGCCGCATGTCATCAGCAGCGCATCCGTGGTCGGGCCGAAGGAGGGCGAGGGGCCGCTGGGCGAGTGGTTCGATCTGATCGCGCCGGAGGCCGACTTTGGGGAGCAGACCTGGGAGGAGGCGGAGAGCACGATGCAGAGTGAGGCGCTCCAGACGGCGATCGGCAAGGCAAAGCTGCTGCCGTCGCAGGTGCGCTATCTGTTTGGCGGGGATCTGCTGGCACAGCTGATCGCGACCTCGTTTGGAAGTGAGGAGACGAACACGCCGCTGTTTGGCCTGTACGGCGCGTGCTCGACGTGCGGGGAGGCGCTGGCGCTGGCGTCGATGACGGTCGCCGCAGGCTATGCGGACTACGCGGCCGCGTTGACCTCGAGCCATTTCGGCAGCGCGGAAAAGGAGTTCCGGTTTCCCCAGGGCTATGGAAATCAGCGTCCCCTGTCGGCTACCTGGACGGTTACCGGAAGCGGCGCCTTTGTACTTGCCCCCAAGGGAGGGCATGTGAAGGTGTGCGGGGTCACTCCGGGCAGAATTGTCGATATGGGAGCGCGGGACAATATGAACATGGGAGCCTGCATGGCTCCGGCGGCCTGCGATACGATCTATCAGAATCTGATGGATTTCAACCGGCAGCCGGGAGATTACGATAAAATCATAACCGGTGACCTGGGCACGATCGGACAGCGGATTCTGATCGACCTTCTGAAAGAAAAAGGGTTTGACATCTCGCAGCAGCACATGGACTGCGGGATCGAGATCTATGACTCCGAGAGGCAGGACACACACGCAGGCGGAAGCGGCTGCGGCTGCGCCGCGGTGGTGCTCGCGTCCATGATCTTGCCGAAGATCCGAAAGGGAGTCTGGAAGCGCGTGCTGTTCGTGCCGACGGGAGCGCTGCTCTCGAAGGTGAGCTTCAACGAGGGACAGACGATCCCGGGGATCGCGCACGGAGTCATCCTGGAGCACTGTTGATGAGAGCGGGATTTGTGGAGGAGGACAAGAAAAATGGTTCTGGATGGTGAGCATGAACTGTCCGGAAAGATTTACAGAGATCTGCAGTTGAGAAATATAGAAAGGAAAAGGATAGACAGATGGACTATATCAATGCGTTTTGGGTTGGCGGGCTGATCTGTGCGCTGGTTCAGATACTTCTGGAGAAGACGACGCTGTTGCCGGGCAGAGTGATGGTGATTCTTGTGGTGACGGGGGCTGTGCTGGGTGCGGTCGGGCTGTATGAGCCTTTGATCGACTATGCCGGAGCCGGGGCCTCCGTGCCGCTGCTGGGATTTGGGAACACCCTGTGGAAGGGCGTGAAGGAAGCGGTGGACAAGGAGGGATTTCTCGGCCTGTTCATGGGCGGCTTCAAGGCCAGTGCGGTCGGAATCAGTGCGGCGCTGATCTTCTCCTATCTGGCGAGCTGGATCTTCGACCCGAAGATGAAGGATGCAAAGTGAGATTGGATGGCCGGAGCGGCTGCAGAGCAGTCAGACGTGATGTGGGCTGGAGCGGCTGCAGTGTAGTTAGACGTGACGTGGTCAGAAGCGGCTGCAGAGCAGTGAGACGTGACGTGGCCAGAGGCGCGCGGGGCAGTAAGAATGATTGCCGGGGAGGGAGCAGAAATACAGGAGAGATGTGGTAGAATGGCGAGATTGGAGCATGGAAATCAGGGACAGTATCAAGTAAACATCGCCGCCGCGGATGCGGGCTGCGCGGTCGGCGTCTTTCTGAGAACGCGGCTCGGGTTTACGCGGGCGCAGATCAGTCAGATGAAATTCCGGGAAAACGGGATCCGCGTGAACGGCGAGCAGGTGCGCGTCACGCACCGCCTGAGAGCGGGCGATCTGCTTGAGCTGTGTCTCCGGGATCAGACGAGGAGCTCGGAGCAGCTTGTTGCGGAATACAGCGAGCCGGAGATCCTGTACGAGGACGGCGACGTGATCGCGCTGTGGAAGGAGCCGGGCGTGGTGGTGCATCCGTCCGGCGGACATTACAAAGACACGCTCTCCAACCGGCTGCACGGATACTTTGAGCGGAAGCAGGAGAGCGTGTGCATCCGCAGTATCGGGCGGCTGGATGCGGACACAAGCGGCATTCTGGTCTTTGCGAAGAACCAGTTTGCCGCGGCAAGACTCTGGCAGCAGCGCGAAGACGGCATGTTTTGCAAGTGGTATCTGGCGTGGTGCGAGGGGGAGTTTTCGCAGGAGGCGGCAGAGGCCGAGCAGAGAGTGGACGCGCCGATCGGGCCGATGGCGGGGGAGCGCATGAAAATGTGCGTCACGCCGGAGGGAAAGCGGGCGGTGACCTTCTACCGGGTGCTCCGGCAGACCGGGCGCGGTGCCCTGCTGCGGCTGCATCTCTTGACCGGGCGCACGCATCAGATCCGCGTACATATGGCATGGCTCGGCCATCCGCTGTTCGGCGATTCCCTCTACGGAAACGGCACGCCGGGACAGACGCACGCGATGCTGTCCGCATACCGCGCGGAGTTCCGGCAGCCGTTTACCGGGGAGCGCGTGGTCATCGAGAAGAAAGAAGCCGTATACAGGTGAGAAAGGAAAGAAAAGTGTAAAGGCTTCTGCGGTAAATTGCGCGAGGTGACGGGAAGCCTGGAAAATGAAACCGTAGTACAGCACGCAGAGCGATAAAATTCGGCTCAAAAGGAGGATCAGAATGTTTGGAAAAAAGAAAAAAGAGACGCGGACGTATGACCGGGAGCATTTGCGGCCGGTCATACGGGCGTCCATTTGTAACGGGGAAGAGGTGGCAGGCTTCAAGGATATCCGCACCGGAAAATTCGAGGAGGTCATGGCGCTGAAAAACGCAGCAGACCGCGCGAGATTTCTGGAGCTGTACCAGATCGACGAGTCTGAGGTGCGGAAGGAATACTGAAGCTGGCACAGACGTAGGCCCGCGATCGGAGTCGAGATCACTTGATTAATTTGCAGCATGCTCTGATCGGCAAAGCCGGAGTCCGGCGAGCAGGAGCACCGGGAAAATGACTGCGGCGAGGATGCCGATGCGCAGGTTATCCCCGAACTGGCTCGAGACGATGCCGGCGAGCGTCGGACCGCCGGAGCAGCCGACGTCACCCGCGAGGGCGAGCAGCGCGAACATCGCGGTTCCGCCGCCTTTGAGGGAAGCGGCCGCCTTGCTGAAGGTGCCGGGCCACATGATGCCGACGGACAGGCCGGTCACGGCGCAGCCGATCAGGCCGACTACCGGATTCGGAATCAGCGAGATGCACAGGTAGGAGGCGACGCAGAGGATGCCGCTGCATGCCATGAACCGGTCGAGGTTGATCCGGTCGCCGTACTTTCCATAGTAGGCGCGCGCCAGGCCCATCAGCAGCGCAAATGCCATCGGACCGGTAAGGTCCCCGATTGCCTTTGTGACGCCGAGCCCCTTCTCGGCAAACGTGGAGGCCCACTGGCTGACCGCCTGCTCGCTGGCGCCGGCGCTCACCATCATGACCATCAGCACCCAGAACAGTTTTTTCGCGCAAATCTCTTTCAGGGTAAGGCCGGTCTCCCCCTCGGCGATCAGGGGTGCGATCGGTGTCTTCAGGAAGACGAACGTGTTTGCGAGCGGGACGATGGCCCAGAGGAGTGCGAGCATACGCCAGTGCTCAATTCCGAATACCGCGAAGAATACGGTGGAGAGCAGGACAACTCCCACATGGCCCCAGCAGTAGAAGGAATGCAGCAGGCTCATCGCCTTTTCTTTATTTTCCGTCGGGCAGGCCTCCATGATCGGGCTGATCAGCACCTCGATCAGTCCGCCGCCGACGGCATAGATCGTGACAGGGATCAGCAGTCCGACAAACGGATCAGAGCAAACGCCCGGCAGCACGGTCAGCAGCACCAGCCCGGCGGCGGAACAGATGTGCGCGGCGACGATAGGAATGCGGTAACCGACGCGGTCGACGAAGCCGGCCGAGGCGAGGTCGATGAGCAGCTGCACGCCGAAATTGAAGGTGACGAGCATGGTAATTTTTGAGAGCGGGATGCCGTAGGTCTTCTGAAGCATCAGAAACAGCAGCGGCAGGAAGTTGTTGATGATGGCCTGCACGATGTAGCCGAGAAAGCAGGCGTAGATGGTACTCTGGTACTTGTCCTTCATGATGAAATGCTCCTTTAGCGTAGTAGACGGAGCAGGCACTCGCTGCCCCGGATTTTGTCAGAGAGAGTATAGCACAGACAAGGGCGGGAATCCAGAGAAATCTGAGCACGATTTTCTTCTTCCCAAAGAAGCGAAACTATGGTAAAGTAGGTAACGTCAAAGAACAACTGCTGGCAGCTGTCGGGTCGTGGATATCGGGCGCGGAATATCGTGTGCGAGAGGAAAACAGCCGGGAAGTCGGGTTAGCAGAATACGGAACATACGGAGGATAACGAGATGGCAACAGAGAGACGTCCAGAGGACATGGTAAGGATTACGACGCCCGCACTGGCGGATGCGTTCATTGAGGAGCAGGTGAAGGAGCTGCGTGCGCAGATCGGTGACAGAAAGGTGCTTCTGGCGCTGTCCGGCGGTGTAGATTCATCCGTAGTTGCAGCGCTGTTGATCCGCGCGATCGGACAGCAGCTGGTATGTGTACATGTAAATCATGGACTTCTGCGCAAGGGCGAGCCGGAGCAGGTGATTCAGGTATTCCGCGATGAGATGAATGCAAATCTGATCTATGTAGACGCGACAGACCGTTTTCTGGACAAGCTGGCAGGAATCTCAGATCCGGAGCAGAAGCGCATGATCATCGGCGGGGAGTTCATCGAGGTATTTGCGGAGGAAGCGCGTAAGCTGGACGGCGTAGAGTGTCTGGCACAGGGAACGATCTGGCCGGATATTCTGGAGAGTGAAAAAGGAATCAAGGCGCATCACAATGCAGGCGGATTGCCGGAGGATATGAAGTTTGAACTGGTGGAGCCGGTCAAAATCCTGTTCAAGGATGAGGTGCGCATGGTAGGGCATCAGCTTGGCCTGCCGGACAGTATGGTATACCGTCAGCCGTTCCCGGGACCGGGGCTGGGTGTTCGCTGTCCGGGTGCGATCACGCGCGACCGACTGGAAGCAGTCCGGGAATCCGATGCGATTCTGCGCGAGGAGTTTGCGAAGAATGGGTTAGAGGGCAAAGTATGGCAGTATTTTACCGTTGTGCCGGATTTCAAGTCCACTGGGATTAAGAACGGCGAGCGCGCCTTTGAGTGGTCTGTGATCATCCGCGCAGTCAACACGACGGATGCGATGTCTGCAACCGTGGAAAATATCCCGTTTGAGCTCATGTGTCATCTGGTTGACCGCATCACGCATGAGGTGCCGGGCGTCAACCGCGTGCTGTATGATTTCACGCCGAAGCCGACCGGGACCATTGAGTTTGAGTGATGAAAAATTTCACACAATTTATTTTATATGGCAGGTAATCGATAGGATTGCCTGCCATATTTGTAGTGAATAGAAATTGGAAGTGGTATAATCATATCTACAAATTTGTACTATGTGAGGTAGGAACTTATGAAAAGAAGTCGGTTATCATATGATGAGTGGCAATGTATTTTTTCGAAAGATCTATTTGGAAAAACGGTAAACTCGGAATTGCTGAACGGATATATTGGTTTTATAGATATTAAAGAGGTAAGCGAAATACAGACTTGGAAATTTAACGGGGAAGATATTGTAGTGTGTGATAAAGGAAGAAAATGGCTATCAATCTTACCCCGGAATGATTGGTATTGTATAACAGCCATGATGGATGAAAATGAAAAAGTTTTACTTTGGTATATAGATATGATAGCATCGCAAGGTATTGATGTCGATGGAGTGCCATATTTTGATGATTTATATTTAGATTTGGTAGTTTATCCAGATGGAACCATTATAGTGGATGACATGGACGAACTGGAAGGAGCATTGTCAAAGAAAGATATTACACAAGAGCAATTTAATCTTGCAATCGAAACAAGTCATAGATTGCAACAAGGGTTGTTAAGTGATATTTCCTCGTTTATAGAATATACAAGAAGGTGCTATGAAATGATTAAAAAGTCGCTGGCGTTTTCAGCATAAAAATTCGGTCGTGTCCGTGCGTGTGGTTTTTGTGGCAGAATTTTTGTTCATATGATAAAATCGAGGAGCAGAGATAAAAACACAACGTAAGGGATCGAATCTATGCCGGTAATGGCAAAAGAAATAGAAAGGAAAGCGAGGAACAATAAAATGAATGCAAAAATAAGTGGCATCCAGCACATCGGAATTCCGACCAAGGATATGAGAGCGACAGTTGAATTTTATGAAAAGTTTGGATTTTGTGTTGCATTTGAGATAGTTAAGAGCGGCAAAGGACACGCCGAGTTCGAGTAAAAATCATTGCAAGTAGTTTATAGGTAGCAAGCAAAACATACGGTGGCAGGAGGTTTTTATCCCGTCACCGTTTTTGTATTTGTGACTCTCCTGACTAAATAATGAAAACTCTACGATTCGTGGGTGTGATTTAACAAACAGTTACTATATAATGTCCTCATCGAAAGGTGGTGCCGGGTATGGATCAAGTTAAAATTGGGCGGTTCATTGCTGAAATGAGAAAACAGCAGAATTTAACGCAGCGTGAATTTGCTGATATTCTTAAAATTAGTGATAAAACCGTAAGTAAGTGGGAATGTGGAAATGGAATGCCGGAATTGTCACTTATGCTTCCGATTTGCGAAAGCCTTAAAATAAATCTCAATGAATTGTTTTCAGGAGAAAAGCTGACCGACGCCGACTACAAACAGAAAGCGGAGGAAAATATGATGAAACTTGTAAAAGAAGCGGAAGAAATGAAAAAGAATATTGTTGGCGGCAAGGTTTTAGGTCAGGTGGCTAATGTGGATAGGAATGTAATCGGCGCACATAAGACGAACACCGAGTTTTGGGATACAATCGGAAGCAAGTTCCTGGGTGTAACTGCTCTGCCGAGTTGGGGCGGTTTTCTTCCATCAGAGGATAAATTGGGCTTACTTGAAGATTTATCGGGTAAAAGCGTCCTTGAAATCGGTTGCGGTAATGGTCGTTCCTTGAAATACATAGCTGACCGAGGTGCTGCTGACTTATGGGGGTTGGATATATCTGCTAATCAGATAGAGCGCACGAGAGACTTTCTAAGCTCACAAGGAGTTATTGCGAATCTTGTCTGCTCGCCTATGGAAAATGATTGCGGACTGCCCTGTAATCATTTTGATTTGGTCTATTCCGTTTATGGAATTGGATGGACTACCGATTTGGATAAAACATTTAAGCGTATTTATTCCTATCTAAAAGATAACGGCGTGTTCGTTTTTGGATGGTCGCACCCGATCCACAAGTGCGTTTCTGTCGAGAACGGCAAACTGATATTCAGCAATTCCTATTTTAACGAAGAATGGTATTGTGCCGATATGAGCGATAAAAAAATAATGCTCTCTAACCGTATGCTGAGCACATATATCAATGCATTAGCTGATAATGGATTTATAATTGACAAGCTATTTGAACAAACCGACAGAGAAAAAGCAACAGAGGCAGGCAACGATTACGGCAGAAAGGCATTAATGTTGCCAACCTCTTTTGTTATTAAAGCAAGGAAATTATAATTTTAATTTGAACTTACTTTTTTCTTAATAGTCATTATCCTGAAAAGGGCAAAAATGACTAGCGCCCAACAGAAAAAATTAAGCCTTGGGATATGAGCGAAAACTGCTTATTCTTTAAATTTTGTAAATAAGGGACTTAATCGATCTTTGAATTAAACATTGGTACAAAAGATGAGAAACTAAAAATAGAGCTAGTCTCGGATCGAGTAATCATGGAATTATAATCCAAGCACTTCATGGATTACCTGAGACACTTTTTTGATCCTTATTTCTTCAAACGCCGGGTGATCCCGGAACCATTTTATGTTCAGCGGGGAGGGATGGGGCAGAACAAACGCCTTCTTCCCGTTGAGTTCAAGATCCTGGAAAACCAGATTTGTTAACGCTTCACCTGGAAAGAAATAGGCGGCAGCATATCCGCCAATAAGAATGTAGATTTCATTTTGTACGAATGCAAGTTCCTGGGCTAACCATTTATCGGCACAGCATTTTGGCGGTTTTCTGTCACCGCTGCCAGGGGCTTTGCCCGGATAACAATGTGCGACAGACACGATATAAAAATTATCCGGGTTATAGAAACTTTCATCAGGTATCTGATACCATTCGGAACGCAGTCGCTTTCCGCTGGCGTCATAAAAGGGGATCCTTGTATTATGAACGTTCAGGGAAGGCGCCTGACTGATCTGCATGATTTTGGCGTTAAGATTGCCGAATACGATTGGGTGGGGTTCGAAACCAAAGTGGTCCTGACAATCGCGGCATGCCGATATCTGTTTTTGAAGATTGTGAAATTTTCTGAGATTTTCTTCTGAGACGTAGTGATTGTGTGACATAATAATTCGCCCTTTCGATTCTTAGTATCCCCATTTATTTGTCTGGTAAACAGCAGTTCACAGGGTATTTGTTTTTGAACTTTTGAAAAACATGTGCAGCGTTTTCAGCATAAAATTTCAGTCGTGTCCGTGCGTGTGGTTTTTGTGGCCAAATTCTTGCTCATATGATAAAATCGAGGAGCAGAGATAAAAACACAACGTAAGGGATCGAACGTATTTTGTCCTTGCTATGCAGGAGAAAAATGATACAGAGAAGTGAGACACATTTTTACTTTCTGCCACCGGGCCGGGCAGACCGTTTCAGGTAAGCGATGCGTGCATTCTCTTCCGTTTGGACAGGAGCAGATAGAGCAAAAACCAACCCGCACAGTGTCCCGCAAGGATCACACCATCCCGGATCGCTGTGGCCGTGCCGCCGTTTGCCAGATCCATAATCCCCTCGAAGGTCGCCTGTGAGGGGACGAAATAGCAGATGGATTGGACAAGCGGATTGCGGATTCCCACAAGAAAGCTCAGAATCGGCACCGCCATAAACACCAGAAGGACAAGTTTTATATAGATCACGCCAACCATCAGCGTATCCGAGATTCTGCCGATCAACAGGCCGATTAGCGCAGACACAAAGGAGGAGAGGACAATCAGCGCCAGCAGGAGCGCCGCCTTGACGGGAGGCAGCCGAAAGCAGATCGCCGCTGTAAAAATGGCGGACAGGCAGCCGAGTACAAAGCCGATAGCGAGCTTCTGAAGCGCATATTGTCTGGCTGTCATGGGCAGGATTTCATTGATCAGCGCAACACCGTCCTCCTTTTCGGAGATCATGTTCATAGCGTTGAAGGTACACCCCATAAACATCGCGACGATCAGCGTGACGACGAGGAACATCTCGTGAAATTTTGCCATCACGTCAGGGCGTTCTAACACGCAAATCTCCGCCTGCCGGGAGAGCTCCCTCTGCTCATAGAGGGCGGGAAGTGTGTCAGCGGTTTGACGGAACAGGTCCAGTTCATCACCGGAGAGAATCGTCCGAATCGCCTTCCCATCCGCTTTCACTCCGATCAAATTCGTGGAAGGTTCCTTGATGGCATCCTCCAGATCCTTCTGTGTTGGGTAAGCGGTCACCGGGCCGTATTGTTCCAGCCATGTAATGGTCTGCCCGGGCAGGTCATGTTCCAGAATGCCGAAGTGGAGTTCCCCCAGGGAGGAGAAGTCCATCATGCCGACCGTGTTCAGAGCGGCAGCGACGACAAGGGGCAACAGGAAACTCATCAGACAAAATTTGTCGTGCAGCACGCTTTTGAGCTGGTAGTGTAAGCCTTTCATATTCAAATCTCCTTTCTCATTTCCCTCAGAAACAGAACCTGCACCGCGGCAAAGAGAGACGCGATTGCGGCGGCACACCCCAAACAATAAGACGGGCCGGGCGTGGACGTCTGAAAGTACGCATGTTTTAACCCCATGTAAAGGTGATAGAATGGATGGAAGCGGATCCAATCCAGCTTTACCGCTGTGTTTGCGGATAAAAATACCGGAGTTGCCACAAAAACAGCAAGGACCAGATAGGCCAGCGTAAACTGTCGAAAGTCCTTTAGGAGCAGGGAACAGATTAAACCGGCCAGAGCCATAATCAGGGACAGGAACGTCGTTTGAAGCAGGATTGCCGGCAACAGAGCGATGGTGTCCGGCAGCCCTGCATTGAGCGAGGAGAGCAGCACGGCAAAGAGCAGATCGGACAGCAGGAAAATCACCAGCTTGGACAGGACAAACAGGTTTTTCTGTAACGGAAGGATGGCATGAACGCGAATGATGCCCATACTTTTTTCCTTAAACAGCACAGAGGCCATGCCCAGAAATCCGACGGCGGTAATCTCAAAAAAGAGCAGTTCGCAGGTTATTTCTTTTCGCGCTTTTTGTTCCGGCGTATTGGAACCGATCGTCTCGGCGGCGCCATGCTCTGCTGGCCGCAGGAGGGAAAGGGCGTAGTCCGCGCGGTGGCGGTCCGCATGTTCCGTTCCCTCGTACATGAGAATCCGGACTGTTCCCGTGCCGGCGTCAATGCCCACGCCGTTCGTGTCCTCGCGCAATGCCATGTCAAGTTCTTCTGCGGAGGAAACGCGCTGCATCAGCTCAGAAACCGCCGCCTGCGTTCCCACCGGGTCGTACAGGTAGACGTTATATAACTGGGCGTTCACAAATCTGAGATACCCAAAGTTCACATATAACGTGTAAAGAATCAGACAGCCCAGCGACATCAGAAAAAATTTTCCTGAGACCAGAAGCCGGATGTCTTTTTTGAGCAGGGATCGAAAATGTCTCATTACGAAAGCCTCCTTCCCGTATACCGGAGAAAGATATCCTCCAAGGTCGGCTCCTGAGAGTGGATGCGGATGATTTCATCGTACGCAAACGGAATCCCGGCTCTGAGCTCCGGGGCCGCAATCGTCTGTTCCGCCCGCTTGCCCTGATACAGGTATTCAATCACGATGCTGTGATTGCGATTCTGCTCTTTCAGGTTTCCGGGCGTATCGAGAGCGACAAGGGTTCCGTTGGAGAGGAATGCCACTCGGTCGCAGAGCAGGTCGGCGTCCAGCATATTGTGGGTTGTCAAAAATACGGTGGTGCCCTTTTTCCGTTCATTCTCTATGATTTGGCGAAAGAGGACAGCTCCGGCAGGGTCGAGACCGCTGGTCGGCTCGTCCAGGAACAGGAGCTTCGGATTGCTGATCAGAGCCCTCGCCATGCTGGCACGCTGGCGCATCCCCTTTGAGTAGGAGGAAACCGGCTTTTTCAGAAAGTCCGGCTTAAATTCCAGCTCGTCAAGCAGCTCTTCTGCATCCCGCAGTTGGTCCTGCGGATAGAACGAGGCAAAATAGCGCAGATTGTCCAGGACGCTCAGGTTCGCATACAGATAGGGAAACTCAAACAGGACGCCGATTTTTTGAAAAAATTCCCTTGTGTGTGCGGCCCGGATGTCGCTCCCGAACAGGGATACCGTGCCGCCGTGCCCTTTCAAAATCCCTGTCAGAATCTTCTGGGTCGTGGATTTGCCGGAACCGTTCGGCCCCAGGAAACCAAAAATTTCCCCGTCCCCTACGGCAAAGTTCAGGCCGTGCAATGCCTGTCTGTCTTTTCCGTAGGAGAAGGTCAGGTCCTTTACCTCAATCATTCGTACTCCCTCCTTCTGTTGATTCTTGATGGGATAAAGATAGAAAACCGCGTTGAAGTCGGTGTGAGATTGGTGTGAAGCCGGTGTGAAATTTTTTAGAAAGCGCAGCGAAAAGGCTCCCGTTTTTTAGAAACAGAAGCCCTTACGCGAAGATCCGATTGTCATTTTACAGTGGGGAGAGAGAAAGAAAACGCTACGCCGCCGCATCTGTTTTCAACGCCATAGTCCAGGTGCTGCATAGACAAAATCTGTGCGACGATCGCAAGCCCCAGTCCCGAACCGCTGTATCCGGAGGTGCTGTCACGGTAGAATTTCGTCCAGATTTTTGACAAGTGTTCCTGCGGGATTGGCGGTCCTTGATTAAAAACAGAGAAATGCAGCATACCGTCATTTTCTGTCAGAGATAAATGCAAAATACCGCCGGGCCGGACATTTCTTTTGGCGTTGACGAGCAGATTGTCCAGTACCTGCTCCATCCGGGCCTTGTCGGCAGCGACATAAACGGGGTGCTCCGGCAGTTCGTGTTGCAGAATAAAATCAGCGTCTGGCGTATCGATCAGCAGTCTCCCGGCAACCGTTTCCAGGAATTCAACAAAGTCGAGCCGCTCCGGGTGAAGCTGTGCAGCCCCGTTTTCCAGCGCGGACAGATCGAGCAACGTGGTAATCAGGCTGCTCATGCGCTCCGTTTCCGCTATGATGACCTCGGAATAGTGCTGCCTTTTTGCCTCGTCTGTTTCATCCTGCAAGCCCTCGGCATAGGCGCGGATCACACCTAACGGAGTTTTCATCTCATGGGAAAGACTGTCCACCAGCTCCTTTCGCTCGGCCAGTAACCGCTTTTTTTGCTCTACATCCTGCTCTAATTTGCCGTTGGCCTCCTCGAGCTTTGCAAGTGCCAGCTGCAGATTTTCGGCCATGATTTGCAGGCTTTCGGACAATGCTCCAAATTCGTCGTTCGTTTTTACCGTGCAGGGGATGGAAAAGTCCAGCTGCGCCATGCTTCGCGCGGACTGACTCAGCTTGGAGATGGGAGTTGAGATGAAGCGTCCCATCAGATGATCCATCGCCAGAAGCAGCAGAGTGACGAAGGCGATCCAGAGGAGAAAGGAGGCATCCGGCGCAATCGGCAGACGGGTCGATACGATATAGGAGGCGATCAGGAAAATTCCGGCCAGCTTGGACATCAGGATGATTTTTTTGCGAACCGTACGAAGGGAGAAGGTGTCTTTCCGTCTCATATTGTCACCTCGAACTTATATCCAGAGCGAATCAGCGTGGTAATGTGCTTTCCCTCGCTTCCCAGCTTTTGGCGCAGAGTCTTGATATGCGTGTCCACCGTTCTGGTCGTTCCCTCAAAGTCATAGCCCCATATCCGGTTTAGAAGCTGTTCTCTGCTGAAAATCTGTTCCGGGTTCGCCATGAAAAAGGAGAGCAGCGCATACTCCTTGTGGGTCAGAGCGATTTCCTGTCCGTCCAAGAAGACTTTGTGGGAAGCGGGCATGAGGGAGATTTTTCCGGCGCACACGGTATCTGTCGGGAGCGCAGAGGAGCGGCGCAGTAAGGCATTGACTTTTGCCAGCAGCACTTTGGGACTAAACGGTTTCGTCATGTAATCGTCAGCGCCCAGATCATAGCCTCGCAGTTTCTCGTCCTCGCCGTCTTTGGCCGTCAGGATAATAATGGGAAGGCTGCTCATTTCTCGCGCCATTTTGCAGACAGAGAAGCCGTCAAGGTGGGGCATCATAAGATCCAGTATCATCAGATCCATCGGATTGCTTTTCAATACCATCAGCGCATCCACACCATCGTCCGCCGTCATACAGGTATGACCGCCCCGCCGCATATAGTCGGCAATGATTTCCTGCATATTCTTCTCATCCTCAACAACCAGGATATTCGCCATATCGTGCTCCCTTCAAATTTCGTTTCCCGTGTTCTTTCTATATTCTGGCATAATTCAGATCCTGCGGCAACAAAAATTTATTGGAAATGCGGAATTTCATAAAAACCGGTCGTAATTAACCAAGTGAGCGAGTGAATGCGAATTGTAAAGAAGTGCTTTCTGTGGTATGATATAGGTGGCAGTAAAGAGGTTTGATGACTTCATGAGCAAGGTTTTTGAGGATAAAGTGTGTGCACAGTTTTTGCTGCAGATTATTTTAAACAGAAAAGACCTGGATGTCCGTAAAGTACACGCACAGCATGATGTAAAGAATTTGCAGGGACGATCTATTCGGTTGGATATTATAGCGGTTGACATAAATGATCGTGTCTATAATATCGAAATCCAGAGAAGTGATCGGGGAGCCAGTATTAAACGGGCCAGATATAACAGCAGTTTGCTGGATGCAAATGTAACGGAGCCAGGTGATGAGTATGAGAATCTTGCAGAGACTTATGTTATTTTTATCACAGAAAATGATGTCTTAAAAGCCGGATTGCCTATTTACCATGTTGACCGGATGATCAAAGAAACAGGTATAGTATTTAAAGATGAGGCGCATATCGTATATGTGAATTCGCAGATAAAAGACGAGACGGAGCTTGGTAAACTGATGCATGAAACACTCCATAATTTGATGAAGAATTTAGGATGGACAGCGGAGCAGGCAATGGCAGCAATGGGAGTTTCTGACTCCGAAAAAAGTATTCTTATCAAAAGGATTTAGTAAATCAAAACCTTATTGCAACGCCTGAAAAATGCCTATCCTGTCCGCCAACAGGATAGGCGGTGTCTGTAAGACAATTTTTTTTCAAAACTTGGAACAGAACAAAATTTGTGGCGTATAATAAAATTTTTTATGATTCGTGCATATCATCCGACGACGTGATTTCAGGGAAATTCATGGTAATTCCTCCGCAATAAATGATATCCATTCCCAGATTTATAAGTAGTTCACCATAATGTATTCTTCCTCATTTTCCCTTACAATTTCAAATCCTACCTTCTGATACAGCTTTGCCGCATAGTTGGCTTTTTGAACGGAGAGGGAAACACGCCCATATCCATGTGCTTTTAGCAGAGCGAGGAGTTCTTTCAGTATGGCGGTTCCAATGCCCGATCCCCTGTATTCTTTATAGAGGGAAATTGCCAGAGAGGGTGTTTCATTGTCGATATGCCCGTAGTCATCCATAATGCGAACCCAGACAGCGCCGACGATTTTGCCGTCAACCTCCGCAACGAGGCCCCTGTCATCTTTTCGTTCTCCAAAGTGCGCAACGTAAACCTGCAATTCGGGAGATGTGATAATAGCTTTTGGAGGAGGTTCGCTGCCCTTTGGAACAAAAATCGCTTCGTATAAAAAGTCATCCAGCAGCGGATAGTCGGGTTTTTGCAGCTCTCGTATTGTATAGTGCATAGTGCTCCTTTCAAATTTCGTTTTCTGTGTTCTTTCTATATTCTGGCATGATTCAGATCCTGCGGCAACAAAAATTTACTGGAAATGCGAAATTTTATAATAAGCGGTTGTGTCAGTCGTATCCAGGAAAGATAATATATGATTGATGCTTTCTGATAGAACTGATTTGATAAGAACAACACCCAAGAGTCTCAATAGAATATGTTGAGATTCCTGGGTGTTGGCTTGTCTATGGGCGCAGGGTACGCCACTTTCACTTAGTATACATATTAATTAAGGAGAAATGGATTACGATACGATCGCTGTTGTGGAGGAGCGTGACGGAGCCCTCGCGCAGCTCTGTGTACCTGTGTTCGTATTCCGTGAAGGGACTCTGGATAGGATATTCAAAATCGTACTCGGACAGATAGCGGCAAATGCGTCGCCAATGTGCTTGAAAATCCTTCGCGGTCCCGTAGATGGCAACATAGATCGATTTGCAGCCCAGAGGGTTGTAGCGGGTTGGCAGCAGGACCTTTTCCAGATGTTTCTTGAAATAACCTCTGTTCAGGCAGGATAGAACTAAGCCCTCATAGATTGCAAGCGGTTGGTCAGAGAAATCGCAAATGAGCAGATCCGGTTCGCCGACCCCGTTTCCGCTGGCGGAGCTTCCCTGCTGTGTTTGATCTTTTATGTGATATTGCAAACTTAACTGATTGCGGACCGCGCGATTCAGCTCATCTTCGTTACACCCTCTGTAAAGAGGAGTAATCATAATGTTTTGGAGTGCTTTTCGGATACCTGCTTCGAGGTCAGGGGAAGGCGGCGTGCCGCGGGAAAACGCGCTTCCTTTTGGGCGCCATGCGCGAAGTGTTGCGGCAATGGCTTGTCGGCAGGCCTCATACCTGTCGCGCTCTGCATTCCACTGAAGATATCGCTGACGGTCGGCTGCCTCTTCCCTGGCGATGTCGGGATATGCCTGAAGCAGATCACTGTATTGCCGGATGGAAGCGATCGTTTGATGATCAAATTGTTGTTTCATAAAGTGTGCCGGATTCTCGTTGCGCCGGATGTCCGCTAACAGAGCATCCGGTGTCTCCCAGTCTGTTGTTCTGACAAACGTATCCAGAGCATCCCGCGCTGCGCGGAAACGGACCAGAGGAGATTTTTTGCTGGTTCGTATGACCGGTTTTGCGGGAGGGCGCAGAGGTCCGCCATATTGGTCATAGCAGTCCTCCATCACAGTAAGCACTTCTTTGATCAGCTGGTATAGACTTTGCGGGCCGGCTAAGGGGAGGAGAATGCGGTCTGTGCATTCCTGCCCGGTATCGGTTGCATATACAATCAGGGAAGGAATGTCGGATTCTTTTAGACGGTAGTATTCCTTCAGGTCGTTTATGGCATCCGTGTGCGAATCGAGTATTTTTCGCAGTTCCGTTTTAGATGTATAGCGGTACAACTCGATGGATTCCGTGTGATTTCCGATTTTGACAGGCAGGATCCCCAGGTTTGGAGCCGTTTCAGAATGACAGGAATCCTTTTTTACGACACCGGTCAGATTCGTCAGTGAATTTCCGGCGAACAAAAACAGAACCTGTCTTCCTGTCAGGCTGTGAAAGGAGGACCAGTGTTCGGCTAAGTCGCGATATGCGTTCTGCGCATCCAATTCTCTCGCGGCCAGCACCATGAGCCAGTCGTACCCATCCTGATGAGCGGCAGCCTTTATCTTGGGCAAAAATTCTTTTATCGGAATCTCAGATACAATCATTTTTGATTTTCTCCACTATCTCAGAGCGTTTCCCATTTTTCCCGGATCTTCCGGAAATCCGCCTTCGTCTCCTCCAGCTTTGCCGGATCGCGCAGAATCGCGGAGGGGTGGTAGACGGCGGTCAGCCAGGTGTTTTTGCGATAAAGAAAGGTTCCGTGCTCCCGGGTGATCCGGTAGTCGGGGCGGATGATCCGCTGGGCGGCGATCCGTCCCAGACAGACGATGATTTTGGGCCGGATCAGCAGCGTCTCGTATTTCAGGTAGGCGATGCAGGCCTCCTGCTCCTGGGGAAGCGGATCGCGGTTGTTCGGCGGGTGGCATTTGACAATATTTGTCAGGTAGATGTCCTGCCGGTTCAGGCCGATGCTCCCCAGCAGGTCGTCGAACACGGTTCCGGAGGGGCCGGTGAAAGGGATTCCGTCCCGGTCCTCGCTGTTCCCGGGCGCCTCGGCGATAAAAAGAATGGGGGAGTTCAGATTGCCCTTCCCCATAACCGCCCTGTTCCGCGTGCGCGCCAGCTGGCACCTCGGACAGTGATCTACAAAATTTTTTAATTCTTCATAAGTATACATGTGTGGGATCCCTTTCTTTCTTCTGCTGCACTGCGGCACATGGTCCGTAGTCACAGGAGGCGGCGCGTGTCTGCAGAAGAGCTGAGATGAGTATATCACATTCCGCAGGAAGAAGGAAACGTATTTTGAAAAATCATGCTGAGCGCTGAGAAAAAAATAGGAGATAAGCTGTTTTGTTGAAGGGTAACGGTTTCGTGGTCTCTGCAATCGTCCCTGACGGCGGCGGATTAGACGGTGAAATCATTTCGATATAAGAAGAGTGGAAAAAATGCATGAAACCCACTCACCTGCACATACTATCCGGACAGATAATTCCTGGGAGAAAGAGGCAGGGGCTTCGCGGGAACAGACATTGCCAAGGAGAAAAGGCAGGGATCTTGCGGGAACAGACATTACCTGGGAGAAAAGGCAGGGATCTTGCGGGAACAGACATTGCCTGGGAGAAAAAGGCAGGGATCTTGCGGAAATAGACATTACCTGGGAGAAAAAGGCAGGGATTTGTGTGAGCAGAAAATAGTTTGGAGGTAGGTGCATGGATTCGATTTGGACAGAGAGCGCTTCGCTGCCGCGGTTTCGGGCGCTGGAGGGCAGCACGGAGACGGAGGTTTTGATTATCGGCGGAGGGATCGCGGGGATTCTGTGCGCGTATTTTCTCCGGGAGAGGGGCGTGGACTGCCTGCTCGTGGAGCGGCGCACGATCTGCTGCGGGGTCACGGGAAATACGACGGCCAAGATCACCTCCCAGCACGGGCTGATCTATGACAAGCTGTTGCAGAGCGTCGGGGCTGAGCGGGCGGGGATGTACCTGGAGGCGAATCAGCGCGCCGTGCAGAAATATTTTGAGCTCTGCGCCGGCATAGACTGTGGTTTTGAGAAAAAGACAGCGTGCGTGTATGCGGTGGACGATGCTCAAACGCTTGAGCGGGAGATGGCGGCACTGGATAAGCTCGGGCGGGAGGTGGTGTCGCTGGAGCGGCTGGGCTTTGCGGCGGAGCTCGCCAGGACAGAGGAGCTCCCGTTTCCGACCGCGGGGGCAGTCTGTTTTGCGAATCAGGCGCAGTTTCACCCGCTGAAGTTCCTTGCGCGGATCGCAGAAAACTTGAATATCCGCGAGCATACGCCCGTCAAGGAGCTGGCAGAACACACGGCGGTGACCGAGAAGGGCAGCATTCACTTCCAAAAGCTGATCGTTGCCACGCATTTTCCGATGGACAACAAGCACGGCATGTATTTTCTGAAGTTGTACCAGCACCGCTCGTATGTGCTCGCTCTGGAAAATGCCCGGGGGATCGAGCGGATGTATCTGGATGAGGCAAAGGGCGGTCTGTCGTTTCGCGGCTGCGGGGACTTCCTGCTGCTGGGCGGCGGCTCTCACAGGACGGGCAAAACGGGTGGCAACTGGCAGGAACTGCGTGAGGTCGCTGCGAGGTACTATCCGGAGGCACGCGAGAGATACGCCTGGGCGACGCAGGACTGCATGACACTGGATGGCATTCCGTACATCGGGCCGTACTCGAAGCGGATGCCGGGATGTTTTGTGGCGACCGGCTTCAACAAGTGGGGGATGACCTCAGCTATGACAGCGGCCATGATTCTGGCGGACCTGGTCCTGGAGAGAGAAAACAGCTGTGCGCCGGTGTTTGACCCGTCGAGGAGCCTGTGGAAGCCGCAGCTATTCGTCAATGGCTGGGAGGCGACGGTCAACCTGCTTGCGATCTCGAAAAAGCGCTGCCCGCATCTGGGGTGCGCCCTGAAGTGGAATGAGGCGGAGCATTCCTGGGACTGCCCCTGTCACGGCTCCCGGTTTGACGCGCAGGGAGTTTTGCTGGACAACCCGGCGAACGGGGATCTGAAGATGGGAAAGGCGGATGCAGGAAAAAAGTAAGCGCTGAGAGGAGAGCGGCCAGAGGGGCTTTGTGGGCTGTGATGTGTGATATTTTTATGGTCAATGGAGAGCGGACGTGATATAATCGGATGAAAATCAGGTAATCCGGTCTGCCCAATGAAATCCGGAAGAGTGGATGACCAGATTCATGGAGCAGAAGCTATTTCTGTCTCGAAGGCAGATAGGGGGAGCTTCCAATGCTGGAATTTCGGAGGAGCGTTATGAACAGAGACGATGCAGAGCAGTACCTCTCCTGCGCGATGTCGATCGGGGAGCAGCTGCTGATAAACGGGGCGGAGGTCAGCAGGGTGGAGGACACGATTCGCCGCATTTGTATGGCGTACGGCGCGCTGCGGGTAGACGTGTTTTCGATCACCTCGAGCATTGTCACGACGATGTACGGGGAAGGATTCGGGACGTGCACGCAGACGCGGCGCGTGTCCGGAATGTCGAACGATCTGAACAAGCTGGATGAACTGAACGAACTTTCTAGGAACATCTGTGAAACGCGCCCGGAGCCTGAAAGAATTGCGGAGGCGCTGGAAAAAATTCAAAATGGGCCGCGGTATTCTCTGGGCGTGCAGATCCTGATCTACGCGCTGATATCCGGGTCCTTTTCGCTGTTTTTCGGCGGCAATCTGAAGGATATGGCCGCCTCCGCGATCATCGGCGTGCTGTTGAAATTCCTGGAGACAGTTCTTGGCAGGACGCCCGTCAATACGCTGATCACGGCGCTTCTGTGCTCTGTCGCCGGCGGGTTCTGCGCAAATCTGCTGGTCCTGACCGGCATCGGAGCCCACACGGATTTGATCAGCATCGGAAATATCATGCTCTTGATTCCGGGAATCGCGTTCACCAATGCCCTGCGCGACATGTTTTCCGGTGATACGATCACCGGGGCGATTCGGTTTGTGGAGTCGGTCTTGCGGTCTGTGATCATCGCGCTGGGCTTCACGTTTGCGGGCTTTCTTTTTTAGGTGCGGACGAGGCCGTTTTACATAGCTGCATGGCCGCGCGGAAGCGGCACATCCGGCAGCTTGAGTCGAGAGGAGTTACATATGCAGGAGTTTGTTCAACTGATGGCGGCGACGGCCGGCTCGCTGGGGTTCGCCGCGCTGTTCAATATCCGAGGGAAAAAACTGGTCTTCGCCACGCTCGGCGGATTCCTTGGCTGGGGAGTCTACCTGGCGGTGGAGCACGTGAATGCGAACCCATACGCGTGCGGGTTCTGTTCGTCCGTCATGCTGACACTGTATGCGGAGTGCATGGCGCGGATCCACAAGACGCCGGTCACGGTTTTCCTCGTCTCCGCGGCGATTCCGCTGATCCCGGGCGCGTCGCTTTACAGGACGATGGCGTGCCTCATGAGCCGGGACTGGCCGGGTTTCACCGAACAGAGCACGTATGCGCTGCTCTTTGCCGCGAGCATGGCGGCGGGGATCACGACGACGACGGTCATCTTTCAGATTGTGTGGGACTGCTTTCGAAAACGGGGCGGATACAAACATGACAGATAGTTGACATGTTTGAGGGCGTATAATAGGAGTTGCTACAGTTCAGAGATGCATAAAAAAATGGGAAGACAGAAGAAGGCGTGCAGGCGTATTTGAATGGTAGAATTTTAAACACAAAAGGATTTTTGAGATAAAAGCAACTCACTGTTATTATGAATGCAAGGAGAATGTTGGAAGTGGTCATGATTCGGAATATATATGGCGGTGCTGGCGCAATGAGTATTTTGGATTGTATTTTCAAATGAGGGAGGGTAGACTGGTGGATAGGAATGTAAACATTATAACAGACCTTGATGGCAAAAAATTTGTTCTGATTAATGATATTCGTTTTAAAGCAAAACGGCGGGAAGATTGGAAAGATGTAGAAGCATATTTAAAAGAGTATGTGGAAGAATTCTATGAAATTGCTGAGACATCAGAGAAAATATTTATTTCCACTGATTTCCCGGATGAATATGCAAATTCAGAGAGCAGGCTAGCCTTGAAAGGTGCAGTGGCGAAGGCTAAAGCAAATGCAGCTCAGGGAATTCCAGAAATAATTCAAATTGCCACAAATCGCAATTTTTCTGAAAATACTAAGAAAAAGCATGTGAAGGATGCTAAGTTCGGATGGTATAGGTATGATGTGCGTTTTGCATTGCCTGTATATGATGATAAAACTGGACAGGTTATTCGATATAATATTTTTTCGGCTAGAATGCTTGTGAGACATGATGAAGATGGAAAGAAATATTTGTATGATCTGTTAGCAATAAAAAAAGAAACGAGCAGCCCGCTTGAGTCATAAAACCGTACGGTGAGAACCCATTTCTTACTGTACAGTATAGGCGATATGAGCGAGTATGTCAAGTAAAAAAATAGTGGTACTTGAATAAGGTTACACTGTGATGGCAATGAAACATGTAAAATTCGGTTGCTCAACGAAAAGACAGTCGAAACGGTAACATTTTATGAGAGGAGTCGCCATGAAAATAGACAGGCAGATCGGGATTTTGTCGGTGCTGCTGCAGAAGGACACGGTGACGGCGCCCTTCCTTGCGGAGCGCTTTGAGGTCTCGAGGCGGACGATCAACCGGGATATCGAGGATCTGTGCAGGGCGGGCATCCCGATCGCGACGAGGCAGGGGGCCAACGGCGGAATCTCCATCATGGAGAACTACAAATTAGACAGGACGCTGTTCACGCGCGGTGAGATGCAGGACATCCTTGCGGGGCTGCGCAGCCTGGACAGTGTCAACGGGACAAACCGCTACGGGATGCTGATGGAAAAGCTGTCAGCGGGCTCCTCGGATTTTATGGTGGGAGATCAGTCGGTGCTGATTGATCTGTCCTCCTGGTACAAGGAGTCGCTCGCCCCGAAAATTGAGCAGATCCGCAGGGCGATCGGGGAGTGCAGAAAGCTGGAGTTTTTCTACTATTCTCCGAAGGAGGAGTCGGACCGCTGCATCGAGCCGTACTACCTGATCTTTCGGTGGGCGAACTGGTACGTGTGGGGCTGGTGCAGAAAACGGCAGGATTTCCGGCTGTTCAAGCTGAACCGCATGGAGCGCGTCAGTGTGACGGAGCGGACCTTTGTGAAGCGGCCAAGCGCGCTGCCGGACCTGCGCAATGAGCGGATTTTCCCGGGCGGGATCCGGGTGAAGGCGCTGTTTGAACCGGAGTGCCGGTGGAGGCTGGTGGAGGAATTTGGCAGCGCAAGCTTTGTGCAGCAGGATGACGGGAAGCTGCTGTTCCAGGCGGATTATACGAGCAGGGAGGAACTGGTCACCTGGCTGATGACGTTCCGGGACAAGGTGGAGCTGCTCGAGCCGAAGGAGATCAGGGCGGAGCTCTGCGCAGCCTTGGAGTGCATCCGGAAGAAGTACGAGAAGTGCACGTAGGCTGAGCATGGAAAAGAAGGCTGTAAAATGTGAGCAGACTGAGCATGAGAAAGAAGCATGTGAGATGTGGTCAGACTGAGCATGAGAAAGAAGCATGTGAGATGTGGTCAGGCTGAGCATGAGAAGAAAATGCGAATGAGCTGTGTGGGAAGCGTGTGTGGAACAGAACCGTCTGCGCGCGGAAAAGAGGTATGAGGAGAGGAGGCACTACAATGAGGTACATATGGATGGATGCGTACCTGCTTGGAAAGGCAGGCGTGACGAAGGATCTGCAGAAGGACTGGAACTGGATTCGGTATCAGATCGGCGGGAAGATGTTTGCGGCACTCTGCCTGGGAGAGAACGACGAGCCGTACTATATTGCGCTGAAGCTGAATCCGGTCGAGGGGGATTTTCTGCGGCAGCAGTATGAGGACATTATACCGGGCTACTATATGAACAAGCAGCACTGGAACTCAATCAAACCGGACGGGAGCGTGCCGGATGACCTGCTGAGGGATCTGCTGGACAAGTCGTATCAGCTCGTGCTGGGCAGCCTCAGCAAAAAGAAACAGCGGGAGATTCTGGCAGGAGCCCCGACGTGCTGTGGGGCGGAGTGCGCGACCTGCGGGTGCTACGGGAGCCTGTGCAAGGGCTGCAACGAGAGCCTCGGGCGGGTGTTCCATGCCCCCGAAGGACAGGCCTGTCCGATTTACGAGTGTGCCGTCAACCAGAAGCAGCTGGCGGGCTGCGGGACGTGCGGCAGTGCCCCGTGTGAGATCTGGAGGAAGACGAAGGATCCCGCGCTCTCGGACGAAGAATTTGAGCAGAGCATCCGGGAGCGCCTCGCCAGGATCACCACCGGCAAGGCTTGAGGGAGACTGCGGTGCGTGCGAGACACAGAGCAATTGATTTTCATGTGCGGTGACGCCCGCGAAACAGGCATGTAAGTTTAGAAAAAAGAGAGCTACGTTACAGCGTGTCAATAAATAAGAGAATGGAAACTTCTGGAAATATCCACGCCCCTGTGATAGAATCAAACCACAGGGGCGAAATTTTGCCCTTTGCAGCGAGGTGTTGACATTCATATGTCCAGGCTATAGTGCGCGTTCGTTACAGTCTGGCCGGGGGCCGGGCGGCAGCCGGCGTTTCGGATGGATGTGGCCGGGGCTTAGAGATAAGTCAGATGTGTTCGTTTTGTCCGCGGCGCGCTGTCTGTGGCAGGAACGCGAAGAAGGGCGGTATGGAGTGGAGAGAGAATTTAAGAACAGAGTGGTAAAGCTTGTGGCATTGTTCATGGTGCTGCTTTTTGCGCTTCAGAGTATGCTGCAGCTCTCTTCCGTGCGAAGCCACTTTTATCAGTCTGCGGATCTTCTGATCGGACAGATTCGCGAGATTTTGCAGAAGAGTGAGGAAAACGAAAAGGAGCTGGTGGATTCCCTGAAAAAGGAGTACACGATCCGGGCGCATGCGTGTTCCTACATGGTGGAGCACGGCGGATTTTCGGAGCAGGATGTGGAGGAGTTCAGGAAAATCGCGGGGCTTCTGGAGATTGATGAGATTCACCTGTTTGACAGGACGGGCACGATCTACGCGGGGTCGAATCCGGAGTATTTCGGCTACAACTTTGACTCGGGGGAGCAGATGGCGTTTTTCAAGCCGGTGCTTGCGGATGAATCGCTGTCCCTCTGCCAGGATGTCACGCCCAATACGGCGGAGGGCAAGCAGATGATGTACGCGATCGTCTGGCGGGAGGACCGGAAGGGACTGGTCCAGATCGGGCTGACGCCGACGAGGCTTCTGGAGAAGATGGCGGGAAATCAGGCGTCTGCCGTGCTGGCAAAGATGCCCGCAAATGACTGGATCTATTTTGTGGCGGACCATGCGACCGGGGAGATTGTCGGATGCACACAGGAGAATTTTGTGGGCAGGCAGCTGTCTGAGATCGGGGTCGGGCAGGTGCGGTTTGCGGAAGATCAGGCGGCCCATCTTGAGATGAAGCTCGACGGGACGGCGTGCTTTGCGGCGTTCCAGCTCTGCGGCAGCTACGTGATCGGGGTCGGCCAGGCAAGGAGAACGGTCTACAGCGGCACAAACCTGAGCTCGGTGATCATTTTTATCTATCTGCTGATCGCCTCGGTGGTGCTGGTGCACGTCGTAAACTATATGGAGCGCAAGGAGAGACGGAAGGAGCGAGTGTACCAGAAGCGGCTGGAGCAGGCGTTGGAGCAGGCGAACGCCGCAAACGAGGCGAAATCTGCGTTTCTCTCGAACATGTCGCACGATATCCGGACGCCGATGAACGCGATTATCGGTTTTACGAATTTGCTGGAAAAGTATATGGACGATGAGGAGAAGCGGGTGGAGTATCTGGCAAAGATCCGGATGTCGGGAACCTACCTTCTGGGACTCATCAACAACGTGCTGGAGCTGGCGCGGATCGAGAAGGGGAAGCTGACGCTCCACGAGGCGGTCTGCAATTTGAGTCAGTTCCAGGAGGCGCTGATGCTCGGCTTTGAGGCGGAGATCGAGCGGAAAAAGTTGGATTTTCGCAGGGAGACGCAGGTTGCGCACACGGATGTCTGGTGCGACGCGACGAAGCTTCAGGAGATCTTTTCCAATATCGTGGGAAATGCGATCAAGTACACGCCGGAGGGCGGGCGCATTTTGATGCGGGTGCGGGAGCTGCCCTGCGAGCAGGAGGGGTGCGCCGTCTATGAGACGGTGGTGGAAGACACCGGGAGAGGGATGTCCAAAGAGTACCAGGAGCACATTTTCGAGGAGTTTACGCGGGAGCGGAACACGACGCAGAGCAGGATTGCCGGGGCGGGCCTGGGAATGGCGATTACGAAGAAGCTGGTGGAGCTGATGGGCGGAACCATCGAGGTGGAGAGCAGCGTCGGTGTGGGGACCCGCTTCACGGTGGCGATCCCGCACCGGATTGCCGAGAGGGCACAGGCCGAGGCGGCGGACGAGACGGATTCTCTGACCGTCGCGGAGGGCTTCGCCGGGAAGCGGCTGCTGCTCGCGGAGGACAATGAGCTGAACGCGGAGATCTCCATAGAAATTCTGGAGGAGCTCGGATTTGCGGTGGATCACGCGGAGAACGGCCGCGCGTGCGTGGAGCTGCTTCGGAACGCCGGGCCGGGCTATTACGATCTGGTTCTGATGGACATCCAGATGCCGGAGCTGGACGGGTACCAGGCGGCCAGGGAGATCCGCAGCTTCCCGGACGCGAAGCGTGAGATCCCGATCGTCGCCATGACGGCAAATGCATTCGAGGAAGACCGTCAGAACGCGCTGGCCGCCGGCATGAACGGCCACATCGGCAAGCCGGTCGACGTGGAAAAGCTGGTGGAAGTGCTGAGGGGCATGTTAAAATAGGAAAGAGCGTCGGAGATCCCGGGGCGCGTGATTGTTCGGAGCCGGCAGGCCGCGGACAGTACGCCCCGGGATATTTTGCGTTCCAGTTCAGCCATGCATAAAAAATGGGAAGACGGAGAAAAACCGTAAAAACAGGTTGCAAATCCGGTCGAAAGATGGTACACTGGACATGATTTAGAACTTTAAACGGACGAAGTAACAGCGTGCTTCGATACGGCGAGAGCGGGTTCTCTTTTTTTTGCTGTTTGCGCGCTGGGAAAAGGACGGCAAAATAGAAAATGATGGAATCAGAAGGTGAATGACAGAATGCAGAACTTAAAATGGCCTTATGAGAATGAATTTGGACAGGAGGAGATCGTGACGAGCGAGATTCTCGTGCTGGGCGGCGGCCTGGCGGGCTGCTATGCGGCGATCGCGGCGGCCCGGCGCGGGAAGTCGGTGGTGCTGGTGGAGAAGGGCGCCACGGAGCGCAGCGGCTCGGCAGGGAGCGGGTTTGACCACTGGGAGAGCGCGTGCACGAATCCGTGCTCGCAGGTGAGCGCGCAGGAAATCGCGGAGGCGTATGTGAATGAACAGGACGGCTACAGCAACGGCATCGGGCACTACATCGAGTGCCAGGAGGGCTACGACCGTCTGCTGGATATGGAGTCGTTCGGCGGGAAGATCCGCGATACGGAGGACGAGTTCGCCGGGGCGGAGTTCCGGGACGACGAGACGAAGCTGATGTTTGCGTATGACTATCAGAATAAGTTTACGCTGCGCGTCTGGGGTTCGACCTTTAAGCCGGCGCTGTACAAGGAGCTGCTGCGCCTTGGCGTCAAGGTGTACGACCGGACGGAGGCGACGGCGCTGATGGTGGAGGAAACGAACGGGCGGCGGCGCGGAATCGGCGCGACCGGCATGAATGTGCGGACAGGAAAGTTCCTGATCTTCCGGGCGAAGGAGACGATTCTGGCGATGTCGCGCCCGGCCCGGATCTGGCTGTTCCACCCGGATCTCGTCGGGCTGTGTGAGTTCCGGCCGATGCAGAGTATCGGCAGCGGCCATGCGATGGGATACCGCGCGGGCGTCGCGTTCACGATGATGGAGAAGTCGGTCAAGGCAGAGTTCTCCTCGGCGGGGCGGAGCTTTCCGCCGTACGGCACGGGGAACAACCACAATACGTGGTACGCGGCGACGATGGTCGATGCCAGAGGCGTGGAGATCCCGTATGTGAACCGCGACGGCGTGGAGCTCAAGACGGTCTCGGAGCGGTACTATCCGGCTCCGGGACAGAAGTTCTTCCTGAAGGGCGGCGTCATCGACAATCCGAAGTACGAGTACCGCGGGCCGGAGACGCTGGATTTTGCCGAGCTGATGCGAAGAGGCTACCAGCTTCCGTTTTACGCGGACCTGAGCCGGATGCCGGAGATGGAGCGCAAGGTCATCTGGGGCGTGATGGTAGGGGAGGAGGGGAAGACGAAGATCCCGATCCTCAAGAATTATACGGAGCGAGGCTTTGATCCCACGCAGCACATGTTGCAGAGCTACGGGAACGGCTGGCAGTCCGCGGACTTTCTGCCGCAGGAGCGGCAGCTGTTCGGAGCGCCGGGCGGCATCATCACCGACTGGGATCTGAAGACGAATATTGACGGCATCTACGCGGCGGGCGATCAGCTCTACGCGTCGGACTGCTGCGGGTACGCGTGCGCGACCGGCTACTACGCGGGGCGCAAGGCGGCGAAGGCGGCCGAGGATGTCGAGTACGGCGAGATTGACCGGGCATTCTGCGACGCGGAGAAGGCGCGGCTGTATCACCCGATGGAGGTGGAGAACGGGATGGACTGGAGAGAGCTGAACATGGCGATCTCCAAAGCGATGCAGAACTACTGCGGCGGCGTCAAGTGCAGGGATCTGCTGAACCAGGGGCTGGAGCTTCTGGAGCAGTATGAGCGGGAGGCAGTGCCGCAGGTCGGCGCGTCGAACCCGCACGAGCTAATGCGCGCGCACGAGGTGTTTGACATCCTGACGGTGGCAAAGCTGATCCTGCAGGCGTGTCTGCTGCGCGAGTCGAGCTCGGAGCCGCTGTGCTTTTCGCGGAGCGATTTCCCGGAGATGGACCCGCCGAAGGACGACTGCTTCATCACGATCCGGCTCGACGCGTCCGGCCAGGTGGTGCGCGGGACGGTGCCGAAGGGGTACTTCGGAGATCTGAAGGAAGAGTACGAGAAGCGGAACGCGGACTATGTCGACGGGGACGCGCGCTACCGTAGGGGATAATCTGGGGAGCGATGAAGAGATGGCTGCGGAGCGAGGTACAGATGTGAGGTTTGACGAGAAGAGCGGACCTGCGTTCATCTCGAGGGGGCAGGTCGCAGATGCTCGTTTGGTTTGACGAAAAGGATAGTTCCTGTGTCCTGTTCGTGGAATAGATTCGTTAATTACGTGAGGGAAAAAGAAAATGGAAAAAGAGTTATATGCATCCGTGATTCCGTGCAGCGCGCGCCCGCTGGTATTTGACAGCGAGAAGTGCGTGGGCTGCAATCGCTGTGTCAATATCTGTCAGGTCGACATTCTGCTGCCGAACCCGGAGAAGGGGAAGACGCCGATCGTCGCCTATCCGGGAGAGTGCTACTACTGCGGGAGCTGTGTCATGGTCTGCCGGCAGGAGGGCGCGATCCGGCTGCAGCATCCGCTGATGAACCAGGCGCGGTTCGTCCCGGTGAAGCGGCCGTCCGCGGAGGCGTGAGAAAGGATATCTGAGTGTGCAGAGCGCCAAAGGGCGTGTGCTCTGCCGCGGGAAAGGAAGCAGCAGAATGACGAAATATATCGGAAAGCGGATCCTGATGGGCCTGATCAGCCTGTTTGCGCTGATCTTCGTCACGTTTTTTCTGACGAGGCTGATGCCGGGCAATCCGTTTCAGATCGAAAATGTGAATCAGTCCGTGCAGGACAAGATCATGAGCTACTACGGGCTGGATCAGCCGGTGATGACGCAGTTTGCGATGTACCTGAAGAATCTGGCGCACGGAGATCTGGGCGTCTCCTACAAAAAGGTGGGGACGACCGTGAATGAGCTGATCGCGGCGGCGGCGCCGTGCACGATGCGGCTTGGGCTTCTGGCCTACGCGATCTCGCTGATCCTGGGGACGGTGACGGGGATCTGCATGGCGCTGACGAAAAAAGAATCTGTCCGCGGTGGGCTGATGGTGATGACGATTCTGGGCATCAGCATACCGAACTACGTGCTGGCGCTGCTGCTGATGCTGGTCTGCGGCGTGAAGCTGCAGTGGTTCCCGGTCGTGGGGCTCGGGACGTGGCAGCACTACGTGCTTCCGGTGATCACCCTGGCGGTGTACCCGTTTGCGCAGATCGCGAAGCTGGTCAAGAGCAGCATGACGGAGGCGCTGCACCAGGACTATGTGATCATGGCGCGGGCGAAGGGGATTGGCAGAGCGCGGATTATCCTCGTGCATGTCATGAAAAATGCGATGATCCCGGTCGTGACGATCTCCGGGCCGATGATCGCGTTCCTGCTGACGGGAAGCTTCGTGGTGGAAAATATTTTTACGATCCCCGGCATCGGGAAGGAGTTCGTCAATTCCGTGAGCAACCGCGATTACACGGTGATCATGGGGCTGACGATCTTCCTGGGGGCGATCCTGCTGGTGTGCAACCTGATCTCTGACATTCTGTGCGCGCTGGTGGATCCGAGAATCAAGCTGGAAAAGTGAGGAAAGTGGTATGCTGAATCCGAGTGAATATTTTGAGCCTCTGGATCCCGCCGACAAGGGCGACGAGTATGTCGCGATGGAGAGCAGGACGTTCGGGCGCGACGCGTGGGAGCGCTTCTGCGGCAACAGGCGCGCGCTGTTTGGTCTGATTCTGCTCGGGGTGATCGTGCTCGCGGCCGTGATCGGTCCGCTGGTCTCGCCGTATCCCTACGACGGCATGGATCCGCTGTCCTTGAGCAAGGGGCCGTCGGCGGCGCACTGGTTCGGGACGGATCAGATGGGAAGAGATGAGCTGACGCGGGTGCTGTACGGCGCGCGCATCAGCCTGATGATCGGCTTTGTCGCGACGGCGGTCAACGTCGTGATCGGGATTGTGTACGGCGGCATCGCCGGGTACGTCGGCGGCAGGGTGGACAATGTGATGATGCGCGTCATGGATGTCATACAGTCCGTGCCGGCGATGATCTACATGATCCTGATCATGCTGCTGCTCGGCTCCAATGTGTACAGCGTCATGATCGGCATCTGCGTGAACGGCTGGGTCAATATGGCGCGGGTCGTGCGCGGACAGATCGTCACCCTGCGGGAGCGGGAGTTCGCTGTGGCGGCCTTTGTGCTCGGCGTGTCGCGGAAGCGGATCCTGTTCAAGCATCTGATGATCAACACGATGGGGCCGATCATCGTGACGGCAACGCTGATGGTGCCGCAGGCGATTTTTAACGAGGCGTTTCTGAGCTTTATCGGGATCGGGATCTCGGCGCCGCAGGCAAGCCTTGGCACGCTGGCGCAGGATGCGAAGATGCTGCTTGCAAAATATCCGATGCAGATGGTCTATCCGGTGCTTGTGATCTGTCTGGTGATCTTTGCGCTGAACTTTATAGGGGAGGGGCTGGAGGAGGCTCTGAACCCGAAGGGGAGAAGCTGATGGATGCGTTACACAGAGAATTATTAAAAGTAGAAAATTTATCGGTTGATTTTGCGACGAAGCAGGGCACCGTGCATGCAGTGCGGAATATCAGCTTTCAGATCAACACGAGGGAGATCATCGGGATTGTCGGAGAGTCCGGTTCCGGCAAGTCCGTGAGCATGCTCGCGGTGATGAATCTGCTCGCGGACAATGCGTCGGTCACGGGGGGCAGCATTCGGTTTGACGGGAAAGAGCTGAGCACCGCGGGACTTTCCACGAGATCAGAGAGGCGGGCGCACGAGAAGATGATGATGGACATCCGGGGGCGGGACATCGGGATGGTATTCCAGGACCCGATGACGTACCTGAACCCGGTGCTGAAGATCGGCCTGCAGCTGACAGAGGGGATCCGGAAGCACCGGAGCTGTTCAAAGGCGGAGGCGCGCGAGCGGGCCATCCGGCTGCTCGGCGAGGTCGGCATCTCGAACCCGGAGAAGCGGCTGAACCAGTACCCGTATGAGTTTTCCGGCGGAATGCGCCAGAGGATCATCATCGCGGCTGCGCTGGCCTGCGACCCGCGGCTGCTGATCGCGGACGAGCCGACGACGGCGCTCGACGTGACGATCCAGGCGCAGATTCTCAGCCTGATTGAGCGCCTGGTGAAGGGGATGAGCTCGAGCGCGCTGCTGATCACGCACGATCTCGGCGTGGTGGCCGAGCTGTGCGACAAGATCGTGATCATGTACGGCGGGGAGATCGTGGAGCGCGGGACCGTCAGGGAGATCTTCAATGAGACGAAGCACCCGTATACGATGGGGCTGCTGAACAGCATCGGGAAGATCGAGGAGGAGCGCAAGCCGCTCGGCTTTATCCCGGGCACGCCGCCGAATCTGCTGCATGTGAGCGGAGGCTGTACGTTCTGCAGCCGGTGTGACAGGGCAATGAAAATCTGTAAGGAGTACCGGCCGGCGGAGACGGTGTTCTCCGAGGAGCACAGCTGCAGCTGCTGGCTCTACTGTAAGGATCGGGCGCAGGAGCTGGTAGAGGCGCAGGAGAGAGAAAGGCAGGGACGGCTATGATGGAGCCTGTAATCCGTGTGGAGCACCTGAACAAGCGGTTCCGGGTGAAGGGAAAGCCGTTTGAGCAGAAAAAATATGTAAATGCAGTCAGCGATGTCAGCTTTTCGATCGGAAAAGGGGAGACCCTGGGGATTGTCGGAGAGTCCGGCTGCGGGAAGAGCACGCTCGGCAGGACGATTCTGAAAATCCATGAGCCGGATGGCGGGAAGATTTATTTTGAGGGGGAGGACATCACGGCGTACAGCTACAGGCAGATGCACCCTCTTCGCCGGAGGATGCAGATGATCTTTCAGGACCCGTACGCGAGCCTCAATCCCCGGTTCACGGTGGGGGAGATGATCGAGGAGCCGATGGAGGTCTATCATCTGTACGAGAAGCAGGAGCGCGCGGAGCGCGTACAGCAGCTCATGCAGACGGTCGGGCTGAAGCCGGATCACATTCGGAGATATCCGCATGAGTTTTCCGGCGGTCAGAGGCAGAGGATCGGAATCGCGCGGACGCTGGCGCTGGATCCGGATTTTATCGTCTGCGACGAGCCGTTTTCCGCGCTGGATGTGTCGATTCAGGCGCAGATTATCAATCTGCTGGAGAAGATCCAGGATGAGAAGAAGATTTCCTATATTGTCGTGGCGCACGATCTGAATGCGGTGCGCCATATCAGCCACAACATCGGGGTCATGTACCTGGGACACCTGGTCGAGATCGGCCCGGCGCCGCTGGTGTACGGCGAGCCGCTGCACCCGTACACGCAGGCTCTGATCTCCGCGATCCCGGCTGCGGACCCGGATGCGGCGGGGATGATGAACCGGATCATCCTGACCGGCGAGGTCCCAAGCCCGATCGACGTGCCGTCCGGCTGCCCGTTCTGCACGAGGTGCAAGTACTGCACGGACAAGTGCCGCGAGCGGATGCCCGAGCTGAAGGACGTCGGAGGGCGGAAGGTGGCGTGCGTGCGGTACTGAGGCGCGGCATGGCTGTGCTGTGAGGAGGAAGTATGTGAAAGAGATTGTGACAGCCGGACTGCCGGGCGTGCAGGCTGTGGCGGCAGGCATCAGGCAGGTATGAGATGCAGGATGCGGTGGAGTGTAGAACGCGTTGCGGCAGGCATTTGTCAGGAGTTGTGAGGAAACGGTGGGTTAGGAAAGAAATACCTTTGTGAGATAGTTTGGATGGCTCTTGCGCATAGAGCGCGCATGTCATGCGCGTATAAGCAGAGTGCTTGTATGGCGTGCACAGGCGGAGGGCGGTCCTGCTATAGATCCGCGCGGAGGATGTAGTGCGCGGGAAAAACGAGAGAGGCGAATATGCCAGGAGGAGGAAAAGGATGAAAAAGAAAGGGATCAGTGTGCTGCTGGCGGCGGCCATGCTCGCTTCGCTGCCGATGAGCGCGGGCGCGCAGGAGAGCGTGACCAAGGGCGGCGAGATTACGATTGCGACGAGCTCAGGGGCGGGCGGACTGGATCCGGCGGGCTTTGCGCTGGATGTCTGGACGGAGTACGCGAAGCTGTGCGTCGACGGTCTGGTGAGCTTTGACGCGGAGGGAAATGTGATCTGCGAGTCGGCGGAGAGCTATGAGACGAGCGAGGATGGCCTGGTGTGGACGTTCCACCTGCGCGAGGAGGCAAAGTGGAGCGACGGGTCCGCTGTGACGGCCGCAGATTTTACGAACACGATTTACCGCGCGCTCGACCCGGATAACGGGAACGCGATCTACGCGAACATGTTGTACAACATTGCCGGCGCGGAGGCCTACAACAAAGGCGAGGGCGCGCTGGAGGATGTGAAGGCGGTGGCAGTCGACGACTACACGTTGGAAATTACCTTAAACGCACCGTGCGGCTATTTCCTGAGAATGCTTGCGATGCCGGTCTTCTACCCGTCCAAAGCGGGTGTGGCGACGAATGAGAACGAAGGCTGGTACAAGGACCCGGCGACGTCGCTCGGAAACGGCGCGTTCTGCATGGAGTCCTACACCGAGGGCGTCGGCTACACGGTTGTGAAGAATCCGGAGTATTATCAGGCGGACCGTGTGAACCTTGACAAGATCAATGTGGTGATTATCGGCGATGCATCCTCGATGCTCTCCGCATACCAGACCGGCGAGGCGAACGTCGTGACGGGTCTGCCGGACTACGTGCGCGACGAGTACACCGAGGAGACGGGGCTCTTTATCTGGACGATGCTGACCTCGAAGTTTATGCTGCCGAACCTCAGCGTGGAGCCGTTGAACGATGTGCGGGTGCGCGAGGCGATTGCGCTGGCGCTGAACCGCGAGGCGATCTGCGCGGTCATCGGTTCCGACTACATCCCGTCGCTGAACTATGTCGCGGAATACATGCTCTCGAACTGTAGCGACCAGTATTTCAAGGATGAGCAGGATCCGCTGTTCACTGAGGATCCGGCGCGCGCGCAGGAACTGCTCGCGGAGGCAGGCTACCCGAACGGCGAGGGCTTCCCGAAGCTGACCTACAAGTATCCGAACGCGGAGAAGGAGTCCTTGATGGCGCAGGCGATCCAGGCGCAGCTGAAGGCGGTGCTGAACATCGACATCGAGCTGGTCGGCGAGGAGGATGGTGTCTATGCGCAGGACAAGAAGGACGGCAACTATGAGCTGATCCGCCACAGCTGGACGGCGGACTACAATGACCCGATCAACTTCCTGAACCTGTACACCACAAACTCCACGTCGAACTACAGCGGTGTGGCGGACGAGGCGTTTGACGCGGCGATCGCAAATTCCGACGCGGCGACGGATCCCCAGGAGCGGAACGGGTATCTGCACGAGGCGCAGAACATCCTTGTCAGCGAGAACTTTTACGTGATCCCGGCAGTCACGCAGGTGTACATCTGTCTGAAGGACCCGGCGCTTGAGGGCGTGACCACGAACGACAAGGGCGAGCCGATGTATCGCTTCGCGAGTCTGAATCAGTAAGGCGATCGAACGCTTAGATCAGTAAAGGACTATAAGCTGGGATCGGTTGAAGGGCAGGCTCCTGAAGAAGTGGAAAACCGGCCGATATGCTTGTGGTCAGGGAAAATAAGTAAATTTTGCATGTGTTACGGCGGCTTGAAAATCAAAATTTCAGGCCGCCGTTTTTCTATCCTATTGAACCAGCCTCCTGCAGTGCCCGGATGTGCGCGAGCATCGGCTCGAGCGCGGCGCGGTCTGTGAAGTCGAGCGTCTTTCCGTACGTGGCGAGGAGCAGTTGGTCTTCAGCGCTCCGTTCGGACGGCGCTTTTTTCAGCAGCATGCGGCGGAGCATCGCCATCATGGTTCTGTGGACGAGGCTCAGGCCCGGATAGCAGATGCCGCCGCGCAGGTGGAAGAACGGAATGGAGGACATCATTTCGGCGGAGAGTGTTTTCGACAGACCCTCGCGGATATGGGCGATATTGTCCGGGTCGTCCGGGTTGGCGAGGCCGCAGGTAAACAGGATCACGTGTTTGTCAGAGAGGAGGCTCCAGTTCTGCGTGATCAGCCGGACTCCGCTCAGCCCGCCTGCGTACAGGCCGCCGCCGTAGAGGATCATCTGATACTGTGCAAAGTACTTCGGCGAGAACTGTTTCCGCTCAAAGAGCGGACAGGCGAGCGCTTCAGCGAGCCATTGCGCGTAGCGCCTGGTAGAGCCGTATTTGGATTCGTAGATGACGACGGTTTGATTCATAAAAAATCCTCCTGCTGTTGTCTTGGATATGAAATGGCACACTTGTGCCTTTTCTGGATTTATATTATACTGGGGAGGAGGAGAAGTCAAGCTGTGGCGCGAAAGTGCTACAGAGGCGCAAATCTGTGACATGTTTGGATGAGACGGAGGGAAGAAGCGTGGATGGACATCAGAGACAGAGAGAGCAGTCTGCGAGGATGATAGAGGAGGCACTGTTTTGCCTGATGGGGGAGAAGCGGTATGAGGAGATCACGGTCTCCGAGCTGGTAAAGCGCGCAGACGTGGCGCGGCGGACGTTTTACAGGCTGTATGCGGGGAAGGAGGAGGTGCTGCACCGCTATTTTGGGCGGCTGTGTGAGGAGTACCGGCGGACGGTTCCGGTGCTTGAGCAGTATGATCTGAGGCAGATTGCAGAGGAATTTTTCGGGTTCTGGTATGCGCACAGGAGGTTTCTGCTCCTTCTGTACAACTGCGGGCTCGAGGAGCTGCTCTACAGTGAGATCCGGAGGGCCTCTGACACAGTGGTGAGAGGCCGGATCGGCGGCAGGACGGAGGCGAAGGGCGAGGAGATCGCCTGCTTCGCCGCCTATTCCGCAGGCGGATTCCTGATGCTGCTCCACCGCTGGATTGCGGACGGAATGGAGGAACTGCCGCAGTCGTATGCCAGAAGGACGAGCGAGGCACTGCTGACCTTTATCCGGCCGGTGTCTGTTCCGTAGATTCGTGCTCGTGCAGCTATCACATCCGGGGCGAATGAACGGTAATATTTCATGGATGTGATATGTTGCGAGCTGCAGATGGAAAGGAAAAATTTTTATTTTTGGTGTTGACTCTCTCGTAGCGTAACGGTTTACGATTAAACCGAAAGGAGGGAAAAATGAAAACCGTAAAAGATGTGTCGGAGATTACCGGAGTAAGCATAAGGACACTAAGATATTATGACGAAATCGGTCTATTGAAGCCAACTCAATTAACAGAAGCAGGTTATCGACTCTACGATAACAAAGCACTGGAAAAGCTACAGGAAATTATGTTCTTTAGAGAGTTGGAAATCCCATTGATTGATATAAAAAAAATCATGGATGACCCTGATTATGATAAAGAACAGGCTTTATTCGCTCAAAAATCTTTATTGGAGCAGAAACGAAATAGGTTAAATGGGATTATTGAGTTAATAACAGATGTAATGGAAGGAGTCAATACTATGAGTTTTGAAGCATTTAGCAATGAAGATGTGCAGAAAATCGTAAGCCACACGTTAGAATGTATGTCAAAAGAAAGCCTCGATGAACAAGTGCAGAAATATGGGAGCATGGAAAGATACAAAGAGTTTTTAGCGTCCGGCTTTACGAATGAGCAGACTGTTGCGGATTTATTGAGATGGTATGGAAGCAAAGAAAAAGCAATGGAAGCTGTCATGCAGTCAACTGGGAATGCGGAAGAAATAAAGCAGGAACAAGATGAAAATTTCAAAATTTATAAACAATTTATGACTGCGAAAGAAGCAAACGATATGGATATGGCTCATTCTGCAGTTGAAATGCTTGCAGAGAATTACAAAGCAATGTTTGTACTTGATAATGCAAGAAATATTTTACTGGATCTGGCAAAGGAATATTTGCAAAGTGGGAAACTTGCAGAAGCGACCGATCGCCAATTCGGAAAGGGCTGTTCTGAATATGTTGCACATGCCATTCAGCATTATTACGGAGTATAACTACAAGCAATAGCCAGTCGGGATAGGCGGTGGTATATGATTATTTCTCCACCGCTTATTCCGCTTAGCTAACGGATAGTTGAACGAAAAAAATCAGAGCTTGACATTGCGGCGAATCCTGTGTATTCTAGTTCAAGGAAAATAGTTAATAAAGTGAACTTATTGCAAGGGGAAAAGGTGGAACCGCACGGTGCGGCGAAGCCTTTTCGGGCAATCGAGGTGAGGAGAACAGGATGGAGATCAATGAGGCACTTTGCGAGGAGATTCTGGACGGGTGGCTGGGGCTGTCGACGGCAATCAGCAATGACCGGCTGGTCTCGGCGATGACGTACAATGAGTCGATGGTCTGCGGCGCGCTGTACCGGCAGCAGCAGCTGGGCGGGCAGCCGCTCACGGCGACGGATCTGTGCGCCAGCCTGCGGATCTTGAAGCCGCAGATGAATGTGATTTTGAACAGCTTGGAGCAGCGCGGGCTGATCCGGCGGGTTCGTTCTCAGAAAGACCGCAGGCAGATGCATATTCTGCTGACAGAGCAGGGCGTCCCCTTTTACGAGGAGGCGCACCGGAAGCTCCTCGCGCTCCCGCAGGGGCTGGTCGACCGGCTCGGGGAGGAGAAGATGAGACGCTTTGCGGCGATGATGCAGGAGGTTGCCCGCTGTTTTGAGGATATGACGGCCAAGAGCGATGCCGGGAAGCTGACTGCGGAAAAAAGGAGCGGGGAACAGTATGAAAAATGAGATGATGAATCAGATGAACCGGTTGGTGCTCGCCGTGCTGCTGCGCGGGCTGCGGGTACTTTACCGCTCGGATGACCGTGTGAGGGCGGAGATGGATTCCTGGAGGAAGGGACTGACGCTGAAGCTGGTCTGCGGCCCGGGCGGGGCGGCGCTTGCGGTGCGGCAGGACGACGCGTGCGGCGTGGTGCAGGTGCGGCGGGCGCAGCGCACAGATATCACGATGCGGTTCAAATCGGTCTCCGGAGCATTCCAGGTGCTGAGCGGCCAGGTTGGGATTTCCGACGCGTATGCGCGGCATCTGTTTGCGCTGGAGGGGGACATTTATCAGACGATGAGCTTTGTGCGCTGCGTGGAGTACATCGAGGCGTATCTGTTCCCAGGCTTTATGGCGAGGCGGATTTTGCGGGAAGTGCCGGAGAAGAAGCTGAGCTCGCTGCGCGTCTACGCGCTGGCGGCGGTGGAGCGGGTGCGGTGACGGACCATACAGAAGCAGTGAGAAAAGACAAGGAAAAAGCGGTGAGAAGGATAGCGCAGGCGTGGCCGGACAGAGACGGCAAGAAAAGTGGCTGCAGCCGGACAGAGACGGCAAAGAAAGCGGCTGCGGCAGGGCCGCGGGAAATGGAGATGGAAGACAGATGACACCATATTTTGAATTTACGAATCCGACAAAGCTGTGCTCCGGAAAGGGTGCGGTGGACAACCTGGCGTATGAGCTGCAGATTTTGGGAGTGCAGCACCCGATGATCCTGAGCGACGCGGTGCTGGAGAAGATCGGCACGCTGCGCGTCGTGCTGCAGGCGCTCGGAGACCGGAAGATCGGGCGGATTTTTACGGATATCCCGCGCGACAGCAGCGTTGAGGTGGTGAACCGGATCGCGCAGGAGTACCGGGACTACGGCTGCGATGGGATCGTCGCGCTGGGCGGGGGCAGTGTGCTCGACACGGCGAAGGGTGTCCGGCTGCTGATCGGGCAGGGAAGTGATAATCTCCTGGATCTGATGGGCTGTGAATGTTTGCCGCAGGGGGAGCACATACCGTTTCTCGCGATTCCGACGACGGCCGGGACGGGCAGCGAGGCGACGGCGGTCGCCGTGATCCGGAACACGGAGCGGAACATCAAGATGGAGTACATTTCCCAGCAGCTGATGCCGGATGTCGCGATCCTGGATGCGCGCATGACCCAGACGCTGCCGCCGCGCATCACGGCGTCGACCGGGATGGACACGCTGTGCCATGCGATTGAGGCCTACAGCTGCATGCAGAAGAATCCGCTGAGCGATGCTTACGCGGTGGCTGCGATTGAGCTGGTGCGCGGGAACCTGATGAAAGCGGTCTGCTGCGGGCGCTCGCGAAAAGCGCGCCTTGCGATGGCGAATGCGAGCTTCCTTGCGGGAGCGGCGTTCTCGAACAGCATGGTCGGCGTGGTGCACGCGGTCGGACACGCACTCGGCGGTGTCTGCCATATCGCGCACGGGGACGCGATGAACATTCTGCTGCCTGCGGGGATGATCTTCAACCGGAAGGTCTGCAGGGAGGAATACGCCGGACTTCTGCTGTATCTGGCAGGCCCGGAGGTCTATGTACAGACGCCGAAGGAGAAGCGCGCGGACCGAGCGATCACGGAGGTGCTGCGGCTGAGGCGGCGGCTGCACCAGCTGACCGGGCTGCCGCTCACGCTGAAGGAGGCCGGGGTGGATCCGGCGAAGTTCCCGGAGGTCGCGGGAGTCGCGCTGAACGACGGTGCCGTGATCGTGAATCCGAGACAGGTCACATATGAGAGTGTGATACGGATCCTCGAAATGTGCTACGGAGAGTAGCCGCACAGCCGGCGGACGGTCGGCTGTAAAAATGTCATGAGCAGAATCGGTTCCCGCCCGGCGGCAGGCTGTCGCCTGGGCGGGGATTTTTTTGCGTCAGGTTGTGCCCAATTTCGACTTAGGAATTGCTTTCTGCACGCTGTGATGATAGAATGAGATGTTGAAATGTGAGAATACTGTGAATCGGAAAAGGAGACGACGATGGAAGACAGAGCGTTACTTGAGTTCCTTGGCAAGGCGGAAAAGCTCAAATGCAATACCCGCCATTCCTGGACCTCCTCGGGGCGGCATGAGAGTGTCGCGGAGCACAGCTGGAGGTTGGCGCTGATGGCGTATTTGATGAAGGATGCGTTTCCGGATACTGATATCGACAAGGTGATCCGGATGTGTCTGATCCACGACCTCGGGGAGGCTGTGACGGGCGATATCCCGGCGTTCGAGAAGACGCGGCAGGACGAGGAGACGGAGAACGACGCGGTGCAGGGATTGTTCGCGAGCCTGCCGGAGCCGTACTGCGGGGAGATCCGGGCGCTGTGGGCGGAGATGGAGGAGCGGAAGACGCCGGAGGCGAAGCTGTACAAGGCACTCGACAAGCTCGAGGCGCTGATCCAGCACAACGAGGCGGATCTGGCGACGTGGCTGCCGCTCGAGTATGACCTGCAGATGACGTACGGGACCAAGGAGTGCGCGTTCTGCGCGTACATGGACCACCTCAGGGAGACGGTGCGCGAAGACTCGCGGCGCAAGGCGGGGATGACAGAGACGACACAGGAATAACAGCCATAATGGGGGCCGCAGTGGGAAGGCAGTGCTGGTATGGACGCGTATTGTCGGACGAGGGTCAGAGGGAAGGGAATGCGCGGGGGCATCGCAGTAATTGGAGAAGTGGAGGATACTGGGGCCGGAGAGAACCGGCTGCAGATTAACAGGAGAAAAGGAATGGAAGACAGGCAGATAAAGGTGGCAAAGTTCGGCGGGAGTTCGCTGGCGGACGCAGAGCAGTTTCGGAAGGTGAAATCAATCATAGAATCGGACCCGGCGCGCAGGTATGTGGTGCCGTCGGCGCCGGGAAAGCGCGGCGGGGACGATGAGAAGGTGACGGATCTTCTGTACCGCTGCTACCGCGAAGCATCGTCGGGCGGGGAGTACCGGCCGACCTTTGCGGCGATCCGCAGGAGATACCAGGAGATTATCGACGAGCTGGGGCTCTCGGTGACGCTGGATGCGGAGTTTGCGAAGATGGAGCAGGCGTTTCTCGGACAGGCGGGGGAGGCCTACGCGGCCTCGCGCGGGGAGTATCTGAACGGGATTCTGCTCGCGGACTTTCTGGGGTACGCGTTTGTCGACGCGGCGGAGGTCATACGGTTCGACAAGGACGGGATTTTCGAGGAGGAGCGGACGAATTTCTTTTTGAAAAAGAAGCTGGAGACGGTGGAGCGCGCTGTGATTCCCGGCTTTTACGGGGCGGACGACGCGGGGAACATTCACACGTTTTCGCGCGGCGGCTCGGATGTGAGCGGCGCGCTGGTGGCGCGTGCCGTGCATGCGGATCTCTACGAGAACTGGACGGATGTCTCCGGCTTTCTGCTGGCCGATCCGGCGATCATCGACCACCCGAGGAAGATCGACGCGATGACGTTCGGCGAGCTGCGGGAGCTGGCCTACCGCGGGGCGACAGTCCTGCACGAGGAGGCCGTGTACCCGGTGCGCCGGGAGGGAATCTCGATCCATATCCGCGACACGAACCACCCGGAGGCCTCCGGCACGCTGATCTGCCGGAAGCTGCGCGAGGAGGACGAGGTGCCGATCACCGGCATCGCGGGGCGGAAGCATTTTGCGGCGGTCAGCATCGCGAAGAACTGCATGAATTCGCAGCCGGGCTTCGTCAAAAAGCTGCTGGAAGCGTTTGAGGAAAATGCGATCTCGTTTGAGCACATCCCGTCCGGAATCGACACGGTCAGCGTGATCCTCCCTAAGGAGGAGTACGAGGAGAAGGAGGACGCGATCACGGAGTCGCTGCGCCGCCATCTGGCCCCCGACAAGATCGAGGTGGACCGCGATCTGGCGCTCGTCACGGTCGTCGGAAAGGGCATGCGCTCGGTCAGCGGTATCGCGGCGACCTTCTTTACCTGCCTTGGCGTGGCGAACGTGAACATCAAGATGATCGACATGGGGTCGAATGAGGTAAACTGCACGATCGGCGTGAAAAATGAGGACTTCGAGCGGGCCATCCGGGCGCTGTACGGCGCGCTGGTCGGGCGGTAGGAAGCGCCGGGCAGGATAGGATAGGGCAGGATCGGACAAGGGAGAAACTCCGGGAATTTTCCGGATAGAGGCTGCCAGGGATCGCTGCAGAGGTTTGTCGGGAGACAGATTGACGGGGAATATGCAGGGATAAGAGAAAACTGACGGCAGAGCAGAAGTGAGCAGGCAGGGGCAGGATACAGAAAGTGTGTGGGATGAAAGTGGAACAGGGAAACGGAACAGACAGGAGAATCAGAAGAACGTATGTGATGGACGGATGTTTTGCGGCGGCCTATGCGGTGCTGGGCGCGCTGTTTTACCGGGTGTATTTGCGGCAGGCGATTCACTACCCGGGACGCCTTGGCTTTTATGACTCGGATCTGCCGGCGCATATCTCGGAGGGCGTGAACCACACGGCTTACAGCCTGATGGAGCGGACGTTCGGCTTGCTGCGCGGCACGCTGAGGCTGAATCAGAAGCCGATCGCCGTCGTCCTGGCGCTGGTGACGCTCGGGGTGATTTTCGTCACCTGGCGATTGCTCGTCCGGCTGATGCCGGAGGGGAATGCGGCAGTTCTGCATCTGATTGCATTCGCGTGCACGTTCACCATGCCGATCTATCTGCCCTCCCTCAATCCGTTTCACTACATGGGGATGCAGTCCGGCACAGTCTGGCACAATTCGACGTACCTGGGCATGAAGCTTGCGGGGACGATTGTGCTGCTGCTGTATTACCGCTATCAGGAGCGGTATCGCGGCGGACTGCGCGTCTGCGAGTGGGTGCTGTTCACGGCGGCACTGATCCTCGTCAATCTGATGAAGCCGAATTTTATTCTCTGCTTTGCCCCGGCGATGGCGATCCTGCTCCTGGCGGATTGCATCGCGGACAGGGGGAGGACCTTCGGCAGACAGGTGCTCTTCGGGATTCCGGTGCTGATCTCCCTGGTTGTGGTAGTCTTCGAGGCGAAGGTGCTCTTTGACGGGGAGAACAGCGGCGCCTCGATCATTGTTGCGCTGCCCTACGGCCTCCTGCACTGGAACCGTCACCCGGTCGCAGCGCTGATTCAGTCTGTGGCCTTTCCGCTCGTGATCCTCGCGGGCACCTGGCGGGAGCTCGGGAGGGACCGGATCTACCGCGCCACCTGGCTGATCTGGCTGACCGGCCTTCTGGAGTATCTCATGCTCTCCGAGGACGGCCCGCGCCGCACCCACGGCAATCTCTCCTGGGGCTACAGCTACTGCGTGTTCCTGGTCTTCGCCGTCTGCGCCTGCCGCCTCTACCGCGAGCTGCGCGCTTACATCGGCCGCTGCAAGGCCGCCGGTATTACCGTCCCGGGCTCTTGGCTGCGTTTCCTTCGGACCGCCACCTGGCGGGAGCGGGGCAGGGCGCTGTACCTGCTTCTGGCGTCTGTGCTGTTTCTGTGGCACTTGTCGTGCGGCCTGTCCTTCTCCTGGATGATTTACCAGGGAGGATCGTACCTCGAAGGCGCGTTCTGACACTTCATAGACTAGACAGGCGGTATGCCTGGTATTGTTATCGCAAAGAACCTATACGGGGCCACTTGCCTGCGCATCGCCCCTGGGCGGATAAATCGGGCGGTAATAGGAGAGAAGCACCGTTGATTCGATCACGATCCTGCGTGAAACAAGGGCAGAATTGTCGTGAGATAAGAGATCAGATTATAGCCCATATGGGCGGCGATGCAGCAGACGATGGATCCGGTGTGCAGGTAGAGCATGCCAAGCACAGCACTGCAGATCAGCGCGGAAAGAGTCTGTACCATATTAAAATGGAGCAATGCAAACAGGAATGAGGACAGCGCCAGTGCGATTCCTGTCCCGTATGTTGCGGACAATCCGCCAAGCAAAAAACCTCTCATCAAAAGCTCTTCTATCACTGGTGCAAGGAGGCAGACATGGAGCAGGCTGACAATGGGGGCCTTGCTAAGCGTTTGAAGCGTCTCCTGATAGGTGTCCTCACTCGCCGGAAAAATTTTCTCAAACAGAGGGTCTATGCCCCGATCCAGGAGAAGATAGAGGGCGAGCGCACAGCCGGCGGCCAACAATAAGTTCTGAAATGAAATTCCCTGAGAGAAATGGGGCTCAAAACCGGTCTTAGCCCGCAGCAAATGCAGGAAAGCCGCCATACACACAACAATCGAAACCAGATTCAGATACTTTGCACTCGCAGGCGTGAGCTTTCTCCACACCGCGACATCGAGAAAGGTATACAAAAGCATAAAGCCAAACCAGGTCAAAACCCAGAAAAGACCGGCGATGATCGTGATTCCATTTCTCATATCTTGCTCTCCTTTTTGCACAGTTCCCATTCAGCCAGGCGTCGAATCCGGGTCAGCGGAACCGGAAAAATCCATGCTGGACTATTTGAAAAGAATGAGTTAAAATAGGTCGGATAAAGCGAGATGGACGCGTCTTTTTGCGGCCATCCCGCAGTCTATTCTATCAGAAATGGGGAGGGAAGTCCATGTATCTGCTGTATTTTGCTCTGTGGGTCATCTTCAACGGGGCGTTCACCCTGGAAATCTGCGCGTTCGGAGTCGTAATCGCCGCAGTGATGTTCTGGTTCACCTGTAAGTTTCTGGATTACAGCATCGAACAGGAGAAGCGGCTGTTTCGGCGCGTGCTTCAGATCGGCCATTATGCATACACACTCGTGAGCGAGATTGTCAAGGCGAACTTCGCCGTGATCCATATGATCCTTTCTGAGCGCGAGGAGCTCCGGCCGACGATTGTGCGGTTCCGGGCGGATATGAACTCTCCTGCGGGCCAGGCGTTTCTGGCGGATGCGATCACGCTGACCCCCGGGACGATCACGGTGACGCTGGAGGGGCCGGAGTACACGGTGCACTGCCTCGATGAGAGTCTCGCGGAGGGGATCGACCAGTCGGTCTTTGTCGAGCTGCTAAGGGGCATGGAGCTGTAGGAGAGAGGATGTTGTCATGAAAATGGAACGTGTAAAAAGTAGAGAGGGAGGGTGCTGACATGGGAAGTGGAGTGCCGGGGCTTGCGCAGGCGTATCACGGACTGTTTGTAGCCGCATTGATTTTTCTGGCGGTGATGGTGATGCTCTGCCTGATCCGTGCGATCATCGGGCCGAAAATTGCGGACCGGATCGTCGCGGTCAATATGATGGGCACGATGATTATGGTGATCATCGCGATCCTCGCAGTGATGATAGGAGAGGGCTACCTCGTGGATATCTGCATTATCTACGCGATGATCAGTTTCCTTGCGGTCATCGTGCTGACGAAGGTGTACATGGGTGTGTACCTCGAGAAGAAGGAAGAGGAGGAGAGAAAGCATGGCGGTGTTTGAATGGCTGCAGTTTCTGATCGGGGCCGGCCTGCTGCTCGCCGGGCTTGCGATCTTTCTCGTGGAGATGATCGGCGTGTTCCGCTTCAAGTATGTGCTGAACCGGATGCATGCGGCGGCGATGGGAGACACCCTTGGGATCGGGTTTGCGCTGATCGGATTGATCGTGATGAGCGGAGTGAACTTTATCTCGGCGAAGCTCCTGCTCGTGATCGTCTTCCTCTGGTTCGCATCCCCGGTGTCGTCGCACCTGATCGCGCGTCTGGAGGTGACGACAAACGAGGACGAGGAGGAGCACTACCGCGTCGTCGATCTGCGGGAGCTCGAGGCGGAGTTGGCGCAGAGTAAAGAAGTAGAGGCGCAGGATGTAACTGCAGAACAGGAGGCATTATAATATGGAAGCGTTTCGTTTTATTTTGCTGGCGTTTCTTGTGGTCTGTGCCGTGTCGGTCAGCCTCTCGAAGGACCTGTTAAATTCGATTTTGATCTATATGTCGTACAGCCTGGTCGCGTCGGTGATCTGGATTCTGCTGGAGTCGCCGGACCTGGCGATCACGGAGGCCGCGGTCGGGGCCGGGATCACGAGCGTGCTGTTCTTCATCACGCTGAAAAAGATTCACGCGATCATGAAGAAGGACGAATCAGAGGGAGAGGAGGAGCGTACCGATGAGCAGAAAAAAATCGGAACAGGAGTATGAGCAGACGCTTTCCTTCCGCCTGAGGCAGTGGCTCGACGGGACGAAGGATCCGTTCCTCGACACGGTGGAGATGAAGCCGCAGCGCCCGTACCAGGAGACCCATGAATCCGCGCTGCAGCGCAAGGCGGAGAAGGAGCGCGTGATCGAGACGGTCTTCGACGAGGAGCACAACGCGGAGCTGCGCATTTTCAAGAAAATCTATCGGGTATTTTCCGTGATCTTCTGCATCAGCCTGGTGCTGGTACTGCTGACCGGTGTCTCCGGGCTGCCGCCGTTCGGACAGGCGAGCAATCCGGTGAACAATGAAGTGCCCGAGCGCTACATAGAGAGCGGACTGCAGGAGACCGGCGCGGTCAACATCGTGACCGGTATGATTCTGGACTACCGTGCGTTCGATACCCTGGGAGAGTCGCATGTGCTGTTTATCGCGACCTGCACGGTGCTGATTTTGCTGCGCATCGACAAGAAGAAGGGAAGAAACAGCATGGAATCGCTGCAGGCAGACGACCGCAGCCATGAGCCGAAGAACGACGTGATCCTGCAGACCTCGGCCAGATTTCTCGTGCCGCTGATCGTGATCTTCGGGATCTACGTGATCCTCTGCGGACACCTGGGGCCGGGCGGCGGCTTCTCGGGCGGCGCGGTGATCGGCGCGGGGCTGATCCTGTACCTGAACGCGTTCGGCTTTGCAAGGACAGAGCGGTTCTTCACCGCGAAGACGTACAAGTGGATGAGCTTCGGCGCGCTGGCGTGCTATGCGCTCGCGAAGAGCTACTCCTTCTACACAGGGGCGAACGAGATCCACAGCGTGATCCCACTGGGCACTCCGGGGGCGATTCTCTCGAGCGGCCTGATCCTGCTTTTGAATATCTGTGTCGGAATCGTCGTCGCGGGCACGATGTACACGTTCTATGTGATGTTCCGGAAAGGAGGATACTGATATGAATTTCCCGAACCTGATTACGAACTACGAGGAAGCAATCGCGATGATCCTCTTCGGAATCGGCTTCTCCAACCTGCTCCTGCAGCAGAACCTGATCAAGAAGATCATCGGCCTGAATATCATGGACACGGCGATGTACCTGTTCCTTGCCCTGAAGGGCTACATCGAGGGGCGCAAGGCGCCGATCGTCGTGGACGGGGTGCAGAGTGTGGAGGCGTACATCAATCCGATCCCGGCCGGCCTCGTGCTGACCGGCATCGTCGTGTCGGTGTCTGTCTCGGCGCTGATGCTTTCCCTGACGATCCGGCTGTACCGCCGGTACCACACGCTGAATCTGGATGAGATCACGACCCGGCTTGAGAAGGAGGGCTTGTGATGGAGTTTGTTCAGAATTTTCCGTTTATCTGCATCATCCTCTCGCTGTTTTCCGGGCCGCTCTCCTCGATCCTGGACCGGAAGAAGGCGAAGTGGGTCAACATCACAGTGATCACGGCGATCGGCGCGATGAACGTGGCCGTGCTGCAATTTGTGATCCGCACCGGGGAGGCCTACGTCTACCGGATGGGACATTTCTCCGCGCCCTGGGGCAATGAGATCCGGGTCGGGGTGCTCGAGGCGGTGATGGCCGTATTTTTCTGCGTGATCATGCTGCTCTCGATGATCGGCGGCTCGCTCGAGCGGGAGCGGGAGCTGGAGCCATCGAAGGAGAATCTCTACTACATCATGGTCAATCTGCTGCTGTCCTCGCTGCTGGCGCTGATCTACACGAACGACCTGTTCACGGCGTACGTGTTCGTCGAGATCAACACGATCTCCGCGTGCGGCCTGATCATGATCAAGCAGAACGGCCGGACGATCGTGGGCGCGACGCGCTACATGATCATGAGCCTGCTGGGCTCCGGTATGCTGCTGCTGGGCATCTGTTTCCTGTACGGGATCACCGGGCATCTGCTGATGAGCAACATTCAGGAGATCGTGCGGAAAATCTACAGCGTCGGACAGTACCGCATGCCGCTTCTGGTGGCGCTCGGCCTGATGTCCGTCGGACTTGCGATCAAGAGCGCGCTCTATCCGTTCCACGGCTGGCTGCCGGATGCGTACGGCTACTCGACCGTATCCTCGGCGGCGATCCTTTCCTCCCTGGTGTCGAAAGGGTACATTTTCCTGCTGATCAAAATTTTCAGCCGCGTCATCGGCTTTGACATCGTGCGGGACAGCCGCGTGGTCAACGTGCTGTTCGTCTTCGGCATTGTGGGCATGATCATGGGCTCGGTCGACGCGATCCGCGAGAGCAATGTGCGGCGCATGATCGCGTACTCGTCCGTCGCTCAGATCGGTTACATTTACATGGGACTCGGCCTGGGGACGACGGCGGGAGTGATTGCGAGCCTGTTTCACATCATCTCACATGCCGCGACGAAGTCGCTGCTGTTCGTCGCCGCTTCCGGGCTGACGGACGCATCGAACGACAGCACGGATTTCTTCGATCTGACCGGGGCGGGCTACCGCAACAAGCTGGCGGGCGTCGCGTTTACCGTGGGCTCGCTGTCGATGGTGGGTATCCCGGCGTGTGCCGGTTTTATCTCGAAGCTTCTGTTTGCGCAGGCGTCGGTGGAGGCTGTGCACAAGCTGCTGCCGGCTCTGATCGCGCTCGCGGTCAGCACGGTCCTGAACGCAGTCTATTTCATGAAGACGGTGATCCGGATCTACACGCCGGAGAAGAAGGAAGTGCTCGCGGCAAAGCAGTTCACCCCGGCCCATATGAGCGACCAGAAGGCGAAGTCCGTGGCGATGATCTGCTTTATCGCGCTGAACCTGCTTCTGGGCCTGAAGTCGGAGCCGATCGTGGAGCTGCTGCAGAGCGGCCTGCAAATGTTCGCATAGGAGGAGAAGAAAATGGATGCTATCATGATTTTGGCGGTGTTTCTGCCGGTGCTCTCGGGCACGCTTCTGCTGCTTTCGCTGACGGCAAAGAAGCGCAGCGGGAGAGCGTGCGAAAAGCCCGGCAGGGAGGAGCTTCGCAGCCTGCACCTTGCGGTGGCCGCGGCGCTGGTTCTCTCGGCGGCGGCCGCGCTGCTGGCGGCGTGGAGCGGAGAGCGGAGCCTCACCTTATTTGAACTGATGAAGGGAATCCCGGTGTTTTTCCGGATCGACGATGTCAGCCGGCTGTTCGTGACGCTGATCAGCGTCGTGTGGGTGGTGATCGGGTTCTACTCCTTCGTCTATATGGAGCACGAGGGGAAGGAAACGCGGTTCTTCGGGTTTTATCTGATCGTGTACGGCGTGCTCGTCGCGCTGTGCTTTTCCGGCAATCTGGTGACCTTGTATATGTGCTATGAGATCATGACGCTGACCTCGATGCCGATGGTGCTGCACAACGGCTCGCGCGAGGCGATCATGGCGGCGCTGAAATATCTGTTCTACTCGATGTGCGGCGCGTACCTGGGACTGTTCGGCATCTTTTTCCTGTATCAGTACTGCGACACGCTGACCTTTACCCCGGGCGGGTCTTTAAATCTGGCGCTTGCATCCGGGCACACCGGAATCCTGTACGTTGCAATTTTCGGGATGCTGATCGGCTTCGGGGCGAAGGCCGGTATGTTCCCGCTGCACGCGTGGCTGCCTGCGGCGCACCCGGTGGCTCCGTCCCCGGCGTCCGCAGTGCTCTCCGGCATCATCGCGAAGGCCGGCGTGCTGGCGATCATCCGCGTCGTATTCTTCGTGGTCGGGCCTGATTTTATCCGCGGGACCTGGGTGCAGACGGCCTGGATGTCGCTGGCGCTTCTGACGGTCTTCATGGGCTCGATGATGGCGTTCCGGGAGAAGGTCTTCAAAAAAAGGCTGGCCTACTCGACGGTCAGCCAGGTGTCGTACGTCCTGTTCGGGCTCTCGGTGCTCTCGCAGACCGGCATGACCGGAGCGCTGCTGCACGTCGTCTTCCACGCGGTCATCAAGTGTGCGCTGTTCTCGACGGCCGGCATCTTTATCTACCGGTTCGGGAAGACGCGGGTGGAGGAGCTCTACGGGATCGGAAAGCAGATGCCAAAGACGCTGTGGTGCTACACGTTCGCGGCGCTGGCGCTGATCGGTATCCCGCCGACAAGCGGCTTTGTCAGCAAGTGGTATCTGGCGCAGGGCGCGCTCGAGGCGAAGGTCGGGGTGTTCGGCTGGCTGGGGCCGGCGGTGCTGCTGATCTCCGCGCTGCTGACGGCAGGGTATCTGCTGCCGGTCACGACGAACGGATTTTTCCCGGGCAACAAGGTGGACGCTGCATCGCTGAAAAAGCAGGAGGCGCCCGGAGGAATGCTGATTCCGCTGGCTATCCTTGCCGGATTGGCAGTGCTGTTCGGCCTGTTCCCGAATCCGCTGATTCAGTTTGCAGGAAAGATCGCTTCCGCCGTACTGTAGGAAGGAGTAGAGAAAATGAATGCTGCTATGTTAGTGCTTGTCGTGCTGCTTCCGATCCTGGCGGGGGTGCTGATCCCGGTGCTGCCCTTTGGCAGCAGACGGCAGATGATGGTCTACATCGAGGGCGTTGTGCTGCTTGACTCGGCGCTCACGATCTCGCTGCTGATCGCCCAGCCGCAGGATGCGTTTGAGCTGTTCCGCTTCGCGAGCAATCTGTCCATCAGCTTCCGGCTGGACGGGCTGGGGACGGTGTTCGCCGGGATTGTCTCGGTGCTGTGGCCGCTGGCGACGCTGTATGCGTTTGAATATATGGAGCACGAGGGGCATGAAAAAATATTTTTTGCGTTTTACACGGTCACGTACGGGGTGACGCTGGGGATCGCGCTCGCGGAGGATGTCGTGACGATGTACTGCTTCTACGAGCTGCTGACGCTGGTGACGCTGCCGCTGATCCTGCACACACTGACGCGCGAGGCGGTACTCGCGAGCCGGACGTACCTGTACTATTCTCTGGGCGGCGCTGCGTTTGCGTTTGTCGGGATGATCTTCATCCTGTCCTACGGGACGACGTCGAACTTCGTGCCGGGCGGGGTGCTGGACCTCGCGAAGATCGGGGACCGCACGAACCTGCTGCTGCTGATCTATGTGCTGTGCTTTATGGGATTTTCCGTGAAAGCGGCGATGTGGCCGTTTTCCGGCTGGCTGCCCAAGGCCGGTGTCGCGCCGACGCCTGTGACGGCGCTGCTGCACGCGGTCGCGGTCGTGAAGGCGGGGGCGTTCACGACGATGCGGATCACGTACTACAGCTTCGGCGCGGAGTTCCTGCGCGGGACCTGGGCGCAGGCGGTTGTGATGATCCCGGTTATCTTTACGATCGTGTACGGCTGCAGCCGGGCCCTCAAGGAGACGCATCTGAAGCGGCGTCTCGCGTGGTCGACGGTCAGCAACCTGTCGTACATCCTGTTCGGCGTCGTGCTGATGTCGCCGCTGGGGCTGGTCGGCGCGCTCTGCCACATGATCTTCCACGCGACGATGAAGATCTGTTCGTTCTTCTGCGCGGGCGCTGTGATCTGCAAGACCGGGCGGGAGTATATTCATCAGCTCGACGGCTTCGGGCGGAGGATGCCGAAGGTCTTTGCGGCCTTCACGGTGTCCGGCCTGGCGCTGATGGGCGTGCCGGGGCTGTGCGGCTTTGTGAGTAAATGGAATCTGGTGAAGGCGGCGGTCGCGGACGGGAGCACGCTCGCGTATCTGGGAATCGCGTCCCTGATGATCTCCGCGCTGCTGACGGCGATCTACATGCTGACGATCTCGGTCCGGGCATTCTTCCCGGCGAAGGGCTTTGACGACGCGTCGATCGCGGATGTCCGGGATCCGGGCTGGAAGATGCTTCTGCCGCTGGCAGTCTTTGTCGCGGCGATGTTTCTGTTTGGCCTGCACCCGGAGCCGATTCTCGTGCGGCTGCAGGCGGTTGCGGCGCTGGTTGGCTAGAAAGGAGGAGCGGAGAGATGAAAGGAAATCTGATACTGGGAGCGCTGGTGCTGTATCCGTTCCTCGGGGCGCTGCTCGTGTGGCTTGCGGGCTGCCGTGGTGAGCGGATCCTGGCGGCGCTGGGGGTGCATCATGCGCCGGGCGGAAAGGACGTTCCGGCGTCGTCGGGCTCGCACCGCATGGCGGGTAAAAGGAGCGGACAGCCGCAAGCGGGCCATTTCGGCGGCAATAGCGGTGCAAATGAGGTGTTTCGGGATGTGCTGGCTGACTTCCTTGTGGTCAGTGAGTTTGTTCTCATGGCAGTAGTGTTTACAGTTTATGCCGGGCGCGGCGGCGACGCGGTGCTCGCGGGGACGCTGCCGGGTGTGTGCGGCTTCGGGCTGCACTTTACGATGGACGGCTTCCGGCTGATCTACGGGCTGGTCGCCTGCCTGATGTGGATGATGACGACGATTCTGTCGAGAGAGTATTTCCGCCACCACGGCAACCGGACGCGGTTCTACGTGTTTTTGCTGCTGACTTTTGGTGCGACGATGGGCGTGTTTTTGTCGGCGGATCTGTACACGACGTTTGTGTTCTTTGAGATCATGTCGTTTACCTCCTACGTCTGGGTGGCGCAGGAGGAGAATGAGCCCTCGCTGCGCGCTGCGCTGACGTATCTGGCGGTGGCGGTGATCGGCGGCCTTGTGATGTTGATGGGGATTTTCCTCGTCTACCATGAGCTCGGGACGGTGACGATGTCGGAGCTCTGGCCCGCCGCGCGCGCATACCTCGCTGCGGATGGCGCGTCGCTGCAGGAGCTTGTCTCGGTGGGCGATCTGGCGCAGCGGCGGAATCTGCTGTACGCGGCCGGGATCTGCATGCTGTTCGGCTTCGGGGCGAAGGCGGGTGCGTTTCCGCTGCACATCTGGCTGCCAAAGGCGCACCCGGTGGCTCCGGCCCCGGCCTCTGCGCTGCTCTCCGGCATCCTGACGAAGACCGGTATCTTTGGGATCCTCGTGATCAGCACCGGGCTGTTTTACCATGACGCCCTCTGGGGGCGGCTGATCCTCGCGATCGGCGTGCTCACTATGTTCGGCGGGGCGCTGCTGGCGGTCTTCTCGATCGACCTGAAGCGCACGCTCGCGTGCTCCTCGATGTCGCAGATCGGCTTTATTCTCGTCGGCGTCGGGATGCAGGGATTGCTCGGGGAGGAAAATGCGCTGGCGGTGCACGGCACGCTGCTGCACATGGTGAACCACTCGATGATCAAGTTGGTGCTCTTCATGGCGGCCGGCGTGATCTACATGAACACGCATTCGCTGGATCTGAATGAAATCCGCGGCTACGGCAGGAAAAAGCCGCTCCTGAAGGCGATCTTCCTGGTGGGCGCGCTGGCGATCGGCGGCATTCCGCTCTTCGGCGGCTATGTCAGCAAGACGCTGCTGCACGAGAGTATCGTGGAGTTCGGCGGCGGCGCGGTGATGAAGGCGGCAGAGTGGATCTTCCTGTTCTCGGGCGGACTGACCGTGGCGTATATGACGAAGCTGTTCACAGCCATCTTCATCGAGAAAAACGAGAGTGCCGAGCTGCAGAGACGGTACGACAAGGAAACGAGCTATATGAATGCAGAGAGCACGTTCGCGCTCACGGGGAGTGCGGCTGTGCTTCTGATCTGGGGATTGTTCCCGCATCAGCTGATGGACCGCGCGGCGGCTATGGGACAGAAGTTTATGCAGCTGGAGGAGTTCGGCCATGTGGTGGACTATTTCAGCCTGAAGAATCTCTCGGGTGCGCTGATCTCGATCACGATCGGGGCGCTCGTCTACGCGCTGGTGATCCGGAGGCTGCTGATGCGCAGAGACAAAAAGACGTCTGCCTACATCAATGCCTGGCCGACCTGGCTGGATCTGGAGAACCTGGTCTACCGGCCGCTGCTGATGGTGGTGCTGCCGGGGCTGTTCGGGACAATCTGCAAGGTGCTCGACGAGCTGCCGGAGCGGGTGTTCCACGCGGTGCTGCCGCTGGCGGGCATCGTCTGTCGCAGCTTTGACAGCCTCGTCGATCTGCTGGTGGTGGCGCTGCGCAAGAGCATCTACCGTGACAGCCCGCTGCCGCATGAGCTCGCGGAGGGAAATGTGCTGACGCACTGCGCGGGCTGTGTGATGAACCTGTTCCGCCGCCTGCTCAATGCGACGGTACGCAGGAAGCACCCGGTTGAGGTCGACTATGAGCATGTGCTTGCCGTGAAGCGCGAGAGCATCAAGGAGAGCAACATTGTGATCGGGCGGAGCCTGTCGTTTGCGCTGCTGCTTTTGTGCATCGGGTTTATGCTGACGCTGTTCTACCTGATCTGGTGGTAGGAAGAGGAAAGTAAAAGAATTTGCTGAAAGAGGGTGCTGCGGCGCCCTCTTTCGTGTCATAGAAAGTTTTGTCTCCTATGACACAAAATGGTCCGCGTGGATGCGTACTCGTGCGAAGATGTAATATGTCGCAAGCGACCACATCTACGCTCCGTTTCGCACCGGCGCGGGAACGACCTCAAAAGTCAGGCGATTTTGCCAAAATGGACTTGTCCGTCCCGCGAACCTTCGGTATAATAGAGGGACGGATAAAGCGTTGGTTCCCGGTCACAGTGCATGAGTGTTGCATGAGGCGCGGGAGACGGGTTTACGGAGAGGAGAGAGAAAGGGACATGGGGGAACGAGGAGCAGAGACGGACAGAACGATGGCGGAACCAGAGAGTAGAGGGCAGCTCCAGCGCGTGCTGAAAATGGCGTGGCCGGCAGTGCTGGAGTCCTTCTTTATCTCGCTGGCCGGCATGATTGATACGCTGATGGTGAGCGGGATCGGGTCGGAGGCGGTCGCGGCGGTCGGGCTGACGACGCAGCCGAAGTTTTTGGGGCTGGCGGCGTTCATCGCGATCAATGTGGCGGTCGCCGCGCTGGTCGCGCGCAGGAAGGGCGCCAAGGAGCAGAGGCAGGCGAATGAGACGCTGGCCGTGGCGCTCCTGCTGACGGCTGTGCTGGGCGTGGTCGTGAGCATCGCGTGCGTCGCGCTGGCGGATCCGATCATCCGGTTCTGCGGCTCGGCGGAGGATACGCACGACAAGGCGGTGGTGTATTTCCGGATCATCATGGGCGGGACCATGTTCAACATTCTTTCGATGGTGATCAACGCGGCGCAGCGGGGAGCCGGGAACACGAAGATCGCGATGTACACGAACACGATCTCCAACGTGATCAACATGATCGGGAATTACTGTCTGATCGGCGGGCATCTGGGCTTCCCGAAGCTCGGGATTCAGGGCGCGGCGATCGCCACCGTGTTCGGCACGGTGGTGGCCTGCGTGATCAGCATCGTGTCGCTGTTCCGGAGAGATTCGTTCCTGAGTTTGCCGCTGATCGTGAAGGAGAAGCTCTGGGAGCACTTTGGGGTGATCGGGACGATCCTGCGGCTCGCGAGCTCGACCTTCGTGGAGCAGGTGCTGATGCGGATTGGCTTCATGTCGACCGCGGTGATGGCGGCGGACATGGGGACGTCCGCGCTCGCCGCGCATCAGGTCGGAATGAACGCGCTGAGCATTTCGTTTTCGCTGGGCGACGGCATGCAGGCGGCCGCGGTCGCCCTGATCGGGCAGAGCCTCGGCGAGCGCCGCCCGGAGTTGGCGAAGCGCTACGGGATGATCTGCCAGAAGGTGGGGCTTGTGATGGCGCTGTTTATGTCCGCGTTCTATTTTGTCTTCGGAAAGGCGCTGTACGGCCTGTTCTTCCGGGAGGCGGATATCGTCGAGATCGGCGTGGGCATCACGCGGATCATCATGATTATCGTGCTGTTCCAGATCGTGCAGGTGATCTTCACCGGATGTCTGCGCGGCGCAGGCGATGTGTTCTACACGATGATCAGCTCCATGATCAGTGTAACCTTTGTGCGTACCGCGGTGTCCTACGTGTGCTGCTATTTCTTTGGCTGGGGCATCTACGGCATCTGGATGGGAATCGTCGCCGACCAGTTCTGCCGCCTCACCTTCAATTCGCTGCGCTTCCGAGGAGGAAAGTGGACGAAGATCAGGCTGTAGAGGGAGGCTGTTTATGGGATTTTGGATTGGGATGACGGTGTGCAATCTGCTGGTTCCGCTGATTATGCTCATTTCCGGTTATTGTATGGAAAAGCACCCGCCGAGGACGATCAACGGGTTTATCGGGTACCGGACGAAGCGGTCGATGAAAAATAAGGATACCTGGGAGTTCGCCCACGCCTGTTGCGGAAGACTGTGGAAAAAAATGGGGGCGGCCATGCTGGCCGCCGCGCTGCTTGTCATGATCTGTTTGTTCGGAAAAGGGGAGGGCGCCGTCGGGATCGCCGCGACCGTTCTGATCACGCTGGAGACTCTAGCGCTCGTATTGTCGATGATTCCGGTGGAACGGGCTCTGAAGAATCACTTTGATTTTGATGAGGATTGATTATAAGACAATGGTTGCTTTGCCTTTAAATGGATGGTCACTTACATACTGCTTAGCCTCAGAATTGATCTGCTCTGGGGTTAGGGCATCAAAATGTTCTTGCTGCCAGTGGGTATAATCAAATGGCAGTTCTTTCTTTATACTTTCAGTTGTGTTCATTTTTATTCCTCCAATATTATAATAAGCACAAAGTGTTCTGATGGTCAATAAGAAAGTTTGGGGATTGTGGGGGGGGGGCGGTCCGGACGAGAAGATTACAGGGTCGTCCGCAAGCTCCGAACCGCTCGTCTACAAACACTAAGGTCTCAGAATGTCTGCGCATCTGCCGCTGGCAACTCGGGAAATGTGCCTGATGCACATTTCCCTCAGACAGTGCCAGCTAAAAATCCTGCCAGAGAGCAGGATTTTTACAGTTGCTCCGACATTCTGAGACCTAAGTGTTTGTAAAGACTCGCTATAGTCACTTACGGACGACCCTGCAATCTTCTCTGACAGTGGCCAGCTAAACGATAACAACGCTCGGGTAATTTTTAGAAAAATTTTGAAAAATGGGGGTTGACAATGTGCGCATAGAATAATATTATATAGCATATAATATAACACAGAAAATGCTATGCATTTTCTGTGTTAACGAGAAAAAACGCGAAGCGTTTTTTGGAGTCTGCACAACGAGGAAAAACGGAAAAAAATAGAAAGGAAGCAACGCTATGGTTTTTAATACTGGTGCCGCGCTTCTCGATGCGATTGTGCTGTCTGTGGTCTCTGCGGAGCCGGAGGGGACGTATGGGTACCGGATCACGCAGGAGGTGCGCAGTGTGCTGGAGGTGTCAGAGTCTACTCTGTACCCGGTGCTGCGCAGGCTGCAGAAGGATGACTGCCTGAGTGTCTATGACCGGGAGTACGGCGGGAGGAACCGCCGCTATTACCGGATCACGGAGCAGGGATGGGCCATGCTGAACATGTATCGGGAAGAATGGAAGAGCTATTCGGCAAAGATTTCCGGGATCCTTCATACAGATGAATAGGGAAGGGATCTCAAAGAAATGTGACATGAGCTGTCAGGCTGGATGTATGGAGCAAGAAGGGAAAATGGAACGGGTATGAAGAAGGAAGCATTTTTGGAACAGCTTGGCTACCTCCTCTCGGATCTCACGGAGGATGAGCGGGAGGAAGCGCTGGAGTATTACAGGGATTACCTGGAGGAAGCGGGGCCGGAGCAGGAGGCGGAAATCCTTGCACGGCTTGGCAGTCCGGAGAAGGTCGCGGCCGAGATACGGCTCGGTGTCGGCGGCAGTGAGCACGCGGGCGAATTTACGGAGAATGGATACCGGGACCAGCGCTTTGACGAGGCGGCCCAGGCGCCGGATCAGTACACGCAGCTGGTGTGGTCAGACAGGAGAAAAGAGAAACAGGAAAATGCGGCGGATGCCGGAGCGCAGGAGGATGGCTCCGATCGTGGGATGGACGGAGAGTCCAAAGCATGGAGCGGACGCGTCCAGTGGGACAGGAATGGGGACCCCAACGACTGGCGGGTGCGCCTGCGGGAAGCCTGGGATCGGGCGCGTGCCAGCGAGTTCGGGCGGAAGGCGGAGCGCGCGTGGAACGATGCCAGGGACAGCGAGTGGGGACAGCGCGCGCAGGACGCATGGAACTCAGCGCGCGACCGCAGAGAGAGCCGCGGATCCGGGTACGATCGGGCGGATCGTGATGAGCGGCGTTCCGGTTACGACCGGGCGGATCGTGATGGGCGGCGTTCCGGTTACGACCGAGCGGATCGTGATGAGCGGCGTTCCGGGTACGGTCGTGAGGATCACGATGAACGGCGTTCCGAGTACGGTCGGTCGGATCGAGATAAGCGGCGCGCAGAATATGGCGATGACTATGAGAGAGACCGCTGCTCGGAGTACGATTGGTCGGATCGAGATGAGCGCCGCGCAGAATACGGCGATGACTATGAGAGAGACCGCGGCTCGGAGTACGACCGGGAGGACCGTGAGAGCCGCCGTTCAGAGTACGGCCGCGGTGCCGGGGATGAGCGATGGCCGGAGAGACGGGAGAGGAGAGGCGGGAGCTGCCTGCTCGTGCTGCTTCTGTTTGTCATCTTCGGAGTGCCGCTCGCCGGGACGCTGATCGGTGCGGGCTTTTCCGTGATCGCAGCGATTATCGGCGCACTGTTCGGGATTATCGGCGGGCTGTTCGGCCTGATCTGCGGGGCGGGAGCGGCTGCGTTCGGCGCGTTTGCGGCAGGAGTCAGCCTGATTCTGACCGGGATCGGCAGCATGCTCTCACCGGCGATAGGCCTGATGCTGATCGGGCTGGGGTTCTTCGCGTTTGCGCTGGGGGTGCTCTGCATTCTTTTTATCCGGTGGGGCTGTACGATCGCGGTGCCGGGCGTGTTCCGGCTGATGGGCTGGCTCATCCGGACGGTCTGCGGCTGGATCGGTGGGTTTTTTCGCGCCATATTTGGCAGGAGGTGACAGAAAATGAGAAAATCAACAAAAGGATTCCTGGTGACGGCGCTGCTGTGCGGTATCGTAGGCGCTGCGTTTTGTATCGTGAGCCTCTGCCTGGGCTTTCGCCCGGAGGAACTGAGCGCGAAGGCCGCGTCCGGCGAGCTGGAGTTCGTAGGGCCGTCGGGATGGCGGGAAAAGCTGGAGAGCGCTGTGGACAACACGATTTCGCGGGACAGAGACTTCGATGAGAGCTACGAGGACGTCCACAGCCTGGATCTGGAGATCGGGGCAGGAAACTGTGTGCTGATCCCGAGCGACGAGGAGAATTGGCGGGTAAAGGGCCACCATCTGCCGTCCGGCTTCCAGGCGAAAATGAACGGGAGCACGCTCGAGATCGACTGTCCGGGACACGGCTGGCGGTTCTGGGGGCTGATCGGAGACAAGTCAGCGACCCTGGAGATCTATATTCCAGAGAAGGAGCTGATCCGGGAGCTGGCGATCGAGTGCGGCGCCGGGGAGGTGACGATGGAGGAGGGCTGGCTGAAATGCCAACTGCTGGACCTCGAGTGCGGCGCAGGGGACAGCGACCTCTGGCTCGATATTCAGAAGTCGGCCGCCATCGAGTGCGGTGTCGGCGATGTGACGCTGAATGTGCTGGGAGATGCGTCGGAGTTCAATTACAGCGTGGAGACAGGGATCGGGGAGGTCGTGGCAGACGGAAAAACGCACGGCGGCCTTGGAAGCAGCGAGCGGGTGGATCGCGGTGCGGATAAGTCACTCGACCTCGAGTGCGGCATCGGTTCGGCGAAGCTTTATTTTCTCAGGGATGAATGGGAGTAGATGAAAAGAATTTCTGGAAGGAGTGTATTTATATGAAACGATTGTGCAGATCAGAGAGTGACCGCAAGCTCTGCGGCGTGTGCGGAGGAATCGGAGCGTATCTGGGGATTGACCCGACGGTGATCCGTTTGATCTTTGTGTTCCTGGGGCTGGCGTCGGTCGGAGTGGTGTTCTACATTCTGGCAGCGATCCTGATCCCGCCGGAGGACGCATTTTAAGCCGGAGGGCAGCAACAAGGGATACCGCCGGCGGTGTATAGGATGGAAAAAACAGGTCATACTCCTAAGGAAAGGAGTGTGACCTGTTTTTATGAAGAAGGAAGAACAGAAAAATCTGATCTGGGAAGAACTCAGCCCGGATGACCGCATGAAATATGAGATCGCGGAGGAGCTGGGGCTGCTGGAGAAGGTGAAGGAGCAGGGCTGGAAATCGCTCTCCGCAAAGGAGACCGGCCGGATCGGCGGCCTGATGACCAAGAGAAAACGCAAAGAAAAGGCCGGCCAGGCGGAGCGCGCGGCGGAAGCGTAAAAGCAATGGTTGCTTTTTTTGCGCGCGCAAGGTATGATGGAGAGAGTTCGGGGGTATCGCTCTCGCATGGCAGGGATGTGACTGTTCGCAGCCGACGGGGCTGTGAGCAGTAAGTGTCCGGGAACTGCCGTCCTTGGCTGGAAGGCTACGGTTCAAGGAGAGAGCGGGCGCCGCCCGGTACGAAAGAGACAGATGCGAAAGACTGCAAAGAGACGGGGAGAGGTTTGAGAGACGATGATAAAGATACTGATTGTAGAGGATGAGGAGCCGATCGCGAATCTGATCCGGATGAATCTGGTGAAGGCGGGCTACCAGTGTGAGATCGCCGCGGACGGCGAAGCCGCGGCGGATGCGATCGCGGAGCGGCCTTTTGACCTGATCCTGCTGGATATCATGCTGCCGAAGCTGAACGGCTATGAGGTGCTGGAGTATGCGAAGACGGTCGATGTCCCGGTCATTTTCCTGACCGCGATGGGCGAGACGCAGCAGAAGGTGAAGGGGCTGAAGCTGGGTGCGGAGGACTACATCGCAAAGCCGTTTGAGATCGCCGAGCTGCTCGCGCGCGTCGAGACGGTGCTGCGGCGCTACCACAAGACAGAGCGGAAGCTCCGGCTGCTTGACATCGAGATCGACACGGATTCAAGGACCGTGACGCAGAGCGGGCATCCGGTCGACCTGACGACAAAGGAGTACGAGCTGCTGCTCCTGTTTTTGCGCAACAAGAACCGCGCGCTGTACCGCGAGACGATCTACGAGAATGTCTGGGGCGGCGAGTACAGCGGGACCGGACGGACGGTCGACCTGCATGTGCAGCGGCTGAAGAAAAAGCTGGGGCTCGAGGAGCATATCGTGGCGATCTACAAGGTAGGCTACCGGCTGGAATGCTGACGGGAAAGCTTCGGGTGCGCCGGGGCAGGAGGGCGATATGAGACTTTCGTGGAAATTATTTTTTATCACGACGCCGGTGTTTGTGCTGTTCCTGACGGTATTCGGCACATGGATCATACAGGACAGCTTCTGGAACAGCCTGGAGCAGGAGATCGAGCGGTGCATGGCGGAGAACCAGACCTTTCAGAATTCCTATGAGCTGACGCGCAATTCGCTCTCCAACGAGCAGTGGAGCCAGACGACGGTCCAGAAGGTCGTGGAGAGCTTTTACCACAAGGGCTCGGCGGGCGATGGCGGGGCGAGAATCTACGACGCCGACGGAGCGGTGATGTATCAGGACAACGCGGTCAGCTTCGAGTCGCTCTCAGACAGGAGCGAGGAGACGTCGATCGGCCAAGCGATTCTGTCCAGGCTGGACGAGGTACATAACGTCGGGTACGAGATCGCCGTGCTCGGCCAGGAGCGGTACGTGGTGGTCGTCGGGCGGAGCAGCTTTGGCGACTATATTGAGACGATGCGGAATATCTCACCGGTCTACGCGAGGCGTGACGCGATGTACGCGCGGTATCAGATCGGCGTCCTTCTGCTGACCGTGGCGGTCGGCGGCGTGACGCTGGTGGTCCTGTTCTTTGTCATGCGCAACATGCAGAAGCTCTCGCACGCGACAAGGCAGTTCGCGCGGGGCGCGTATGATGCGCGCGTGCACATCAAAAGTGAGGATGAGATCGGACGCCTGGCGGACGATTTTAACTGGATGGCGGACGCGATGAGCAAGCAGATGCAGCAGCTTGCGGGCGAGGTGCGCAGGCAGGAGGAGTTCACGGCGGCTTTCGCGCATGAGCTGAAGACGCCGCTGACCTCGATCATCGGCTATGCGGACACGATCCGTCAGATGGAGCTGTCGAAGGAGGAGACGGACATGTGTGCCGACTACATCTTCCGTCAGGGCAAGCGGCTGCAGACGCTCGCGTACAAACTGCTGGAGCTGACGATGACGGGGCGCCAGGAGATCACGCCGGAGGAGATTCGGATGCCGGACTTTTTGCAGGAGATCCGGCGGACTTCGTTTGCGTCGCTCAAGGAGAAGCGGATCGCGCTGGTGACGGAGGCGGAGGAGGGCGTGCTCTACGGGGACCGCGACCTGCTGCTGTCCCTCTTTTTGAACCTGATCGACAATGCGAGGAAAAATTCGGAGCCGGACACCTCGATCCATATCACGGGACTGCAGGAGCCGGGCGGCTACCTGGTCACGGTGCGGGACGAGGGAAGAGGCATCCCGGAGGAGGTGCTGGCGCACATCACGGATGCGTTTTACATGGTCGACAAATCGCGTGCGCGCAAGGAGGGCGGCGCCGGGCTGGGGCTGGCGCTCTGCCAGAAGATTGTTGAGGTGCACAAGGCAGGCTGGAGATTTGAGAGCAAGCCGGGGGAGGGGCTGACGGTGTCGATCATGTTCTGGAACCCGGAGAAGCCGGTGCGCCGCCGCAGGAGAAGCCAGGCGGACCGCCGACGGAGGTGAGCGTATGAAGAGTGGAAACAGGCGGTGGAAGGTCCTGCTGGAATATGAGATCGGGATTCTGGTGCTGGTGGTGTCGATTTTGCTCGCCCTGTTCGGCCCGGATCTGTATGCCTCGTGGCAGGACGAGCACATGGAGGGACAGATCACGGTCTCAGAGCGGGAGACGATTCGCTTTCTGGATGTGGATTCCCTCGACATCGCGGGGCGGATGTCGCTTCTGAAGGACGCCGAGCGGCTGGATTGGATCGAGAACAGTGTCGGTAACATGTATGTGGAGGCGATTCTGAAGAGAGCCAACCGGCTCGCAAAGCAGTGGGTGGACAGTGAGGTGCTGCCCGGGGAGATTCTGGAGATCCTTCCGGACAGTGTCGGGCAGCTGGAGACGGATAAGGGAAAGCGGGAGTTTATGGGCAACAGTTATTCCATACTGGTAGGTCAGAACGCGCTGAATGTGATGATGCTGTGCTGTGCGTGCGTTGATGTGGAGGGCGGAGCGGATATCTACGAGGAGCAGTATGGCTACACGGCAGATCAGCTGGATGTGGTCGTTATCGTGATGGATATGGACCGTGATCTGTTCTACTATGTGGGTGTGTTCGGACACAGTGTCTGGGACTGGATGGCGCAGCAGCTGGTGACGGAGGAGTGGCCGGGTGCATATGGCTCCTTCGAGATGCTGCGTGAGCTGTACTACGATCATAATGGGCTGCCGAAGCTGCGTCTGGACGGGAGCGGAGATCTGGCAGCCGTGTGCGGCGCGCTGGACGTCAAGCGGCTCGAGCCAAAGGAGGAAGCTACGGGCGGCGGGTTGTACACGGATTACACGCTGAGCTATGAGAAATTCGACGGTTTCGCGCGGGAGCAGCTGGCGTTCTTTGACGATATCGGATACGGGGTGACGTATACCCTGGGGACGCTGTGCTGGAACGATTTCATCCTTGAGGTTTTCAATTATTTCAATGAGGGAATGGAGTATCAGTCGGTGATCCGGCCCGGGAGCGTGGAGGGTTGGGTTGTGGATCCGTTTGACGACTGGTACACCGGGATTGCGGTCGATTCCGTGCCGAAGAACGCGGCTGTGGAGACCGAGACGGAGGCGCTGGAGGAACAGTACGAAAAGAAATAAAATTTTTGAAAATGATACAAAAATGATACAATTTTGAGGAGATTTCGATACACGCACTTTCTATAATCCTTCTCGTAGGATGCAAAAGGGATGGTATGCATCATTCCGAAGCGGCCTGCGGGGAGGAGTTTTCGATTTTACACGAGATTCTGGTAACAAGGGACAGCTTAGGACGGAACTGCGGGGAGGATTTTATATGGAATACAGTGACAAAGGGTATCCTGGAAACACGTGCGCCAAGGAGCGAGGGGAGAGCTCCGGAATCCGGTACAGCCGGGACGAGCAGGTGCAGATGCGGGCGGAGCGGATCTGCCGGAGCATCCAGCCGGAGCGGGCGCGCGGCAGTTATGCCGGGCGGACAGCGGCGGGAGACGGCGAGGCGCGCGGCAGTTATGCCGGGCGGACAGCGGTGGGAGACGGCGAGGCGCGCAGGCAGCGGCGGGAGCAGGAGGAGCGGCACGAGCGGCGGCAGAAACGGCAGTGCATGGTGCTCGCCGTCCTGGCGCTGGTGCTGGTTGGAGCGCTTGCGCTTCGGGCATTTCTGGCGAGGAACGTCGCGGCCACAAGCGGACAGGCTTCTCCTCTGGGAGAACTGCTTCTGGTCGGGGATCTGAAGCTGGCGAGACAGGACCCGCTGATCCTCGTGAATAAGGAACATGCGCTGCCGGAAGACTACAAGGTCGAGCTGCACTGGCTGAAGAACGGGAGAAACGCCGTGTCGGAGCTGATGTACGAGTCACTGCACAGGATGCTGACGGACGGGAGCACCGACGGCAGGCAGTTTGTGGTGGCCTCCGGCTACCGGGATACCGAGAAGCAGCAGAGGCTGCTCGACGAGGACATCGCGGCGGATATGGAGCAGGAGGGCATGACGTGGCAGGAGGCGTACGACAAGGAGACGCGCGAGACGATGCCGCCCGGACACAGTGAGCACGAGACAGGGCTGGCGGTCGATCTCGTGTCGCTGGACTATCAGGTGCTGGACGAGGCGCAGGAACAGACGAGGGAGAATCAGTGGCTGCGGGAGAACTGCAGCAAGTACGGTTTTATTCTGCGCTACCCGCGCGGCAAGGAGGAGATCACGGGAGTCGACTATGAGTCCTGGCATTTCCGGTATGTCGGGGAGGAGGCGGCGCAGGAGATCACAGAGCGCGGGATCACGCTGGAGGAATATCTGGGCGAGCAGTGACCGGTTGGCGGGACAGGAGAAGAGACAGAAAACAGGCAGGAGAAGGGTATGAAAACGATAGGAGCTTTGGTGGAAGTATTGCGGCAAAAGGGGCTGCTTGGAGAGGTATGGATCGGCGGAAAACGGCTGGAGGCCGGGGAGGACGGCAAGGCGCCGCTTTCGGGAGCGCTTCGCTGGCTGACGTGTGATTCGAGGTCTGTGGTGGCGGGAACCGTGTTTATCTGCAAGGGTCAGGCATTTCGAGCGGAGTATCTGCAGGAGGCAGTCAGGCGCGGGGCCATCTGCTATATCAGCGAAAACCGGTTCGCGGACGCTGCGGCCGGGAGCGAAGGAGCACCGGTGACGGCGCTTATTGTGACGGACATCCGCAGGGCGATGGCGGCGTCATCCGCGTTCTTTTTCGGGTATCGGCCGGGAGCCCCGATTCTGACCGGCATCACGGGTACGAAGGGGAAGACGACGACGGCGTGGTATCTGAAGGCGATGCTCGACGGCTGGGAGCAATCGCTGGGGCAGCCGGAGACCGGGCTGGTGTCCACGGTCGAAAATTATGACGGGACGTCGCGGTACGAGGCGGTGATGACGACGCCGGAGGCCCCGACGCTGCACGAGCTGATCGCGAACGCGGACCGCTGTGGAGTGCGCTACATGACGATGGAGGTCTCGAGCCAGGCGCTCAAGTACAAGCGGGTGCGGGAGCTGCAGTTCGAGGTCGGCGTTTTCCTGAATATATCGGAGGATCACATCAGCCCGAAGGAGCATGTGGATTTTGAGGATTATTTCAGCGCGAAGCTCTCGATGTTCCGCCAGGTGCGGACGGCGTGCGTCAACCTCGACTCCGACTATGCAGGGCGCATCGTGAAGGCCGCGCGCAAGGCGGAGCGGATCGTGACCTTCGGGCGGCATCCGGAGGCGGACCTGCGCGTGAGCAGAGTGCGGATCGAAGGGGGACAGGTCTCCTTCTGCGTGACCTGCGACCGGTTCTCCGAGCAATTTACGCTGGGGATGCAGGGGAGCTTCAACATCGAGAATGCGGCGGCTGCCATCGCCGCGGGGTATGTGTACGGCGTTCCGGTGGAGTATATGCAGCGGGCGCTGCGCGAGACGAGGGTGCCGGGCAGGATGGAGACCTTCTGCAGCGCGGACGGCAAGCTCTGCGGGATTGTGGATTTCGCGCACAACAGGCTGAGCTTTGAGAAACTGTTCGATGCGGCGTTTCAGGAGTACGCGCCGTACCGCAGGATCCTGACCGTGTTCGGCTGTCCGGGCGGCAAGGCGCTGAACCGGCGCAGGGAGCTGGGAATCATCGCCGGGCTGTTTTCCGACGGGGTGGTGATCACCTCGGACGACCCGGGAACGGAGTGCCCGGAGAAGATTCAGCAGGAGATCCGGAGCTACGTGGAGATGACGGGCTGCACGTGCCGCTCGGTCACAGACCGCAGGGCGGCGGTCGACACAGCCATCTCGTTGGCGGCTGCGGGGGAGGAGCGGACGCTGATCCTGCTGCTCGGCCGCGGCAGTGAGAAGTACCAGCAGATCGGCGGCCGGGCGATCGCCGCGCCGATGGACGCCCAGCTGATGCGGGAGGCAATCGCGGAGTATGACCGGCGCACAGCGAATGCACGGTGCGGGAGGGCAGAAAGTGTGCTCGCGCAGTGCGGAGTATGACCGGAAAATAGAGCTTGCATTCAAAGGGGAGCGGATGGTATGATAGCGTAGAACGTAATCGTTTGGAATGGGAGCAGGGTGCGATGAAGAATCTGAACGCGGACCTCAAATCCGGCGTGTTCAAGCAGGTGTATCTGCTGACGGGGGAAGAGGCCTATCTGAAAAACCGGTATAAGAAGCGGCTGAAGGACGCGCTGGTCGGAGAGGACGACCTGATGAATTTCACCTCCTTCGCCGGGAAGGGGATCGACGTGCGGCAGGTGATCGACCGCGCGGAGACGATGCCGTTCTTTGCGGAGCGCAGGCTGATCCTGATCGAGGACAGCGGATTTTTCAAAAACGCGTGCCCGGAGCTCGCGGAGTATCTGCCGACGATGCCAAAGGAGACGTTTGTGGTGTTTGTCGAGAGCGAGGTGGACAAGCGCGGCAAGCTCTACAAGGCGGTGAAATCGCTGGGGCGCATCGTCGAGCTCGGGCGGCAGGACGCGCGGACGCTGACGGCCTGGGTGCTGGGGACGCTGAAGAAGGAGCGGAAAAACATCACGCAGGACGCGCTGAATCTGTTTCTCGAGAAGGTCGGCGACGATATGGAGAATATCGCGAATGAGCTCGAGAAGCTGCTCTGCTACACGGCGGAGCAGGGGGCGATCGGGGCTGCGGACGTCGAGGCGGTCTGCACGGAGACGACGGAGAACAAGATTTTCGACATGATCCGGGCGGTGGCGGAGCGGAAGCAGAGGCAGGCGCTCGACCTGTACTATGACCTGCTCTCGTTGAAGGAGCCGCCGATGCGGATTTTGTTTTTGATCGCGCGCCAGTTCAACCAGATGTACCAGATCAAGGATTTGAAGGAGCAGGGCTTCGACGGCGGGACGATCGCGTCGCGGGCGGGGGTGGCCCCGTTCGTCGCAAAGCGGAGCCTCGCGCAGGCCGCGCGGTTTTCGAAGGAGCGGCTGCGGGAGGCAGTGGAGGACTGCGTCGAGATGGAGACCGCCGTGAAGACGGGGAGGCTGGGAGACCGGCTCGCGGTGGAGCTGCTGATCGTCAAGTACAGCGCGGCGTAGAGCGGTTGAGGTACTGTTCACGCATTGCGAGGCGTGTGATTGTTCGTGGCTGGCAGGTCTGTGAACAGTAACGGGGTGAGAAACGCGAGATATGGACAGGTTCGCCATGACTGAGCGAACAGACACAATATATAAGGAAGAAACGGCAGGGCTTTGTCCCGCGACGAGAGAGTCGCAGGAGGAAGCCCTGCTTTTGCGCGTTGCCCCCGAGAAAATGTTGAAAGCGAAATTGGAATATGTTAGGATACAATCACAGAGAAAGGCGCTCCGGCGACCGCTCTGAGCGGAGAGGAAAGGGGAAATCTGACCTATGAATATTCTGGTATTGGATGTGGGCACCTCGAGTATGCGGGGGGTGCTGCTGACCCATGCGGGGGAGGAGCTGACCAGAAAACAGCATTTTTATAAGGTTTCCTACATGGAACATGGCTGTGTCGAGCAGAATCCTTCTGACTGGGAACACGCACTGTACGACATTGTGAAGGAGCTGTCAGCCGAGGCGAGAGAGCGGGCGTGGGCGATCGACGCGGTGACGATGACGGCGCAGAGATCGTCGGTCATCCCGGTGGATCGCTCCATGCGCCCGCTGTGCAATGCGATTATGTGGCAGGACAAGCGGACGAACGCCATCTGTGAGGCGCTGAACGCAAAAAATGAGAAGATTTTTTCTCTGTGCGGCTCAAGGGTGAATCCGGTGTTTTCCGCGAGCAAGATGACGTGGATCCGGGAGCAGCGGCCGGAGCTGTACCGTAAGACGAGCAAATTTATGGTGATCCCGGACTATCTGAACTATCTGATGACCGGCAGAGTATGCACCGACTACACGTACGGGAGCCGTTCTCTCCTGATGAACCTCTACACACATGAGTGGGACGAGGAGCTTCTGGGCCTCTTTCGCGTGGACAAGGAGAAGCTGTGTGAGCTGGTGGAGCCCGGGAGTGTGTGCGGCACGATCACGGAGGAATTTTCCGGGCTGACCGGCTGTCCGGCGGGGATTCCGGTCATCACGGCCGGCGGGGACCAGCAGTGCGGGGCGATCGGACAGGGCGTCGTGAAGGAGGGCGTTCTGTCCGTCACCGCCGGGACAGGAGGATTTCTGGTGACGGCCGCGAACGAGGTTCCGAAGAATCTGGAGCAGGATGTCATCTGCAATTTCTCTTCTGTGAAGGGCCAGTACATACTTGAATCCAGCGTGCTGACGTGCTGCTCGGCGTTTGACTGGTTCCGCAGAGAGTTCTACGGGGATTGTTCCTACCAGGAACTCAATGAGGCTGTGGCGGCCACGCCGATCGGCTCCAACGGCTGCCTCTGCGTCCCGTATTTCCAGGGGCGGTCGACGCCGGACTGGAACAATATGGCGAAGGGGATTTTCGCAAATGTGACGCTGGCGACGACGAAGGCGGATATGCTGCGGAGCCTGCTCGAGGGGATCTGCTATGAGATCGGAAACGGGATCGACACGATGAGAAAGTATCTGGAAATCTCGGACATCTATGTAAACGGCGGCCTCACGAACAGTGAGCCGTTCAATGAGATCCAGAGCAGCGTGTACGGGACCAGGATCATCCGCAGAGGAAAGGCGGATGCGACCGCGCGCGGGGCACTCATGATCGCGGCCACCGCGCTGGGCGTCTATGAATCAGCTGAGGAAGCGTTTCACGTCATCGGCGCGAACGATGACTGTAAGGTGTATGTTCCGCGAGAGCAGGATGTCCTGCAGTACAGAGCGTGCAGGGCGCAGATGAACCGCTTGTACAGAAACGTGTGGGAAACGACGTAGGTATGGAGGAAGAAGGCTATGGAGAAGAGAGTACTCGCAAATCTGGAGAAATGTTATTCGATCGCACCCCTGCAGTACCAGGGCGCGCCGCACATCCTGGTGGCGGCGGAGAAGACGGACCGGTGCATCCTGTTCGACGCGGCAGGAAATGAGAAGGCGACCGTGTGGGACGGACCGGGAGGAGTCATGACGATGGTGCAGGTCCCGGGGACGGACGGGCAGTTTTTGGCGACGCAGAAGTTCTACTCGCCGAACGACTCGAAGGAGGCCAGAATCGTGATCGCGACGCCGGACGGCGCGGGGCGCTGGGAGATCCGGACACTGGTGAAGCTGCCGTTTGTGCACCGCTTCGACATCCTGACGAGCGGCGGGGAGAACTACCTGATCGCGTGCACCTTAAAGTCTGACCATGAGTACAAGGAGGACTGGAACCATCCCGGAAAGATTTATGTGGCAAAGCTCCCGGCGGATCTGTCCGCGTACGATGACGAGCACCAGCTCGAGCTGGAGGTTTTGAGGAGCGGTATGCTGAAGAATCACGGCTACTACAGGGTCGTGGAGCACGGCGAGGTGTCCTCCCTTGTGTGCAGCGCCGAGGGTGTGTTCCGGTGCTGGCCGCCGAGACATGCGGGCGAGAGCTGGACGGTCACACAGCTGCTGGATACGCCGGCCAGCGATGCGACGATGATCGACCTGGATCAGGACGGCGTCATGGAGCTGGTGGTATTTTCCCCGTTTCACGGCGATGAGATCCGGATCTACCGGGCTGTGGAGGGCGCGTACCGGGAGGTCTACCGCTATCCGGAGCGGGCAGAGTTCCTCCATGCGATCTGGAGCGGCAGCCTGAACGGGACGCCGACCGCGGTGCTGGGATACCGCAAGGGTGCAAGACGGCTGATGGCGTTTACCTGGGATGCAAAGAAGCAGGACTACCGGTTCCGGACACTCGACGAGGACTGCGGCCCGGCAAATGTGTACGGGTACACGTTTGAGGGAAGAGACGTGCTGATCGCGGCGAACCGCGAGATCAATGAAATTGCGATGTATACGTTTTGAAAAGAAATGGAAAAGGAGAGAAAGAGCATGAGCAAAGTGAGCGAAATGACAAGAGAGAGCTGGATTATGAACACCTTCCCGGAGTGGGGAACGTGGCTGGTCGAGGACATTGAGAATGAAGTGGTACAGCCGGGCAACGTCGCTATGTGGTGGCTGGGCTGCACAGGCATCTGGTTCAAGACGCCGGGCGGGGCGAATATCTCGATCGACCTGTGGTGCGGCAACGGAAAGCGCACACACGGCAACGGCAAGATGGCGGTGGGCCATCAGATGGCGAATATGTGCGGCGGCCGCGCGATGCAGCCGAACCTGCGCAACGTGCCGTTTGTGATCGATCCGTTCGCGTTCAAGCAGGTGGATGCGGTGCTGGCGACCCACTACCATCAGGATCACATGTCCGCAGAGTGGGCGGCGCACGTCCTGCACAGCGGCATGACGACGACGGACGAAAACGGCAGGGAGATCCCGGTGCCGTTTATCGGGCCCAAGAAATCTGTGGAGACCTGGGTGAAGTGGGGCGTTCCAAAGGAGCGCTGCGTGACCGTGAAGCCGGGCGACGTCATCAAGATCAAGGACATCGAGATCGTGTGCCTGGACAGCTTTGACCGCACCTGCATTGTCACGACGGATTCCACCGGCCCGGATCGCGAGGAGCTCACCGGCGTCTGCCCGACCGACATGGACGAGAAGGCGGTCAACTACCTGGTGAAGACCCCGGGCGGCAACATCTACCATTCGGGAGATTCGCATTTCTCGATCTACTTTGCAAAGCACGGCAAGGATTACGACATTGATGTGGCGTTCGGCTCCTTCGGCGAGAATCCGATCGGAATGCAGGACAAGATGACGTCCATCGATATTCTGCGCATGGCTGAGAACCTCCGGTGCAAGGTCGTGGTTCCGATCCACTGGGATGTGTGGACCAATTTCCAGGCCGACTGCGAGGAGATCCGGCTGCTGTACGATTTCAAGAAGGACCGCAACGAGTATCAGTTCCACCCGTTCTTCTGGCAGGTCGGCGGCAAGTACGTGTACCCGCAGGACAAGGATAAGCTGTATTACCATCACCGCAGAGGCTTCGAGGACTGCTTCGAGGCGCCGCAGAATATTCCGTACCGGTCGTGCCTGTAAGGTGTATTAGGTCCACGGTGTATCTGCAGCGTGCGTAGGCGCGCTGCCCTGCAGACTTCCCGCTGTCTGCAGCCAGGAAGTCTGCAGGGCTTGTTTTTGTTTTGGAAAATATGGAGATAGGATTTGACCCTCGCGGCAGTTCTGCGTTTCAGTTCGAACGCTGCGAAACGTGTGCGACTCATACATGGCACCGCCAAATATCCATGCAAGCATGGCTTGTTGCTTGTGGGAATAAAAAAGGAACAGTCGAAATGACGGAATCGACTGTTCCTCCTCTATTTCTATCTCATTTTTCGCTGAAATCTATGCTTATGCGAGGGTGTTGACTGCCTTAGCCAGACGCGATACTTTTCTGGCTGCATTGTTCTTGTGATAAACACCTTTCTTCGCAGCCTTGTCAATGATAGAAGTAGCGGACAATAATGCAGCCTCAGCAGCAGCCTTATCGTTTGCAGCAACCGCAGCCTCTACCTTCTTGATCGCAGTCTTGACAGCAGACTTCTCGGACTTATTGCGCTCGTTTCTGGTCTTAGCTACCAGGATTCTCTTCTTCGCGGATTTGATGTTAGCCAATCTGTACACCTCCAAACATTCTGAAATTAAAAGTAGGATGCAATCGCCGGCCCCATCACGGATAGCGGTACCGCCACAACTGCAGCTGTTTCATTAAAACCGGACACGGACGTTTAATGTAAACATACTCATATATATTAGTCCAATCTTTTGGGCGTGTCAATACATAAATTTCAAAAAGTGCGGAAAAAGCTACGCCATATGAACTTCTGCTGCTCTTCTTGGCGGATTCACCCTCTTGAAGCGGATTGCCATCTCCGGCGTTGTCTCGGGGCAGTCCGCATCGAAGGTGATTGGCATGCTTCTGGCTCTTTCCAGCTCTTTCTTTTCTTCCTCCGTGAAGGCGAGTTCATCTTTCATTTCTATTGTCATGTCAGTCAAGTTTACCATAGTAAAGCCCCCTCTCAAAATTGGTGGCAAGCCGCGCGGAAATCAGCCTTGTAATATCTGTCTTTAATCCGCCTTCTTCTATCCGCACTCGCTCGGTGTATACGACATATAAAATATCCCCGACATTTCCAATGAACGGTTCGACATTGCCGATAATTGTAGTCCCTGCTTTGGCGGCGGAAGGGCCGGAACTCTTGAGGTTGCCGGCTGAGGTGTCACCGATCGTATTGTACCGATCTTCTTGTTCGCTGTGTTCCTCATCGTAGTATTCTATGCGGTCATAATCGAAGAATACACGCGCTGCTGATTTAAAAGAGATTCCATGTTTCCTGATATTTTTTTGATTTTTTTCTTCGTCATATTCAAAGGTCATGCCGCCGAGTACAAAAGATACTACTCTGTCTGCGTTCATCGACAGTCACCTCCGCATAAATGTGAATGAAGTCCTCATCCATGTTCATGATACCATAGCATTTGCGAAATGACAAGCATCCAATACGTGAATTTACAGATTTTTTTCTAAAATATCTGATATTTTATGTGAATTAAATGCGGCATAAATAAAGAAGCTTCATACATAAATTTCAAAAAGTGCGGAAAAATAGGTATAAAACTCCCCCCTTTGAAAAGGAAGCGCGGCGGGGGAATACGAAGGAGAATGGCTATGATGGGAGATTTTCAGGTACGGACGGATCTGGCGCTGGAGGCAAAGGAGAGCTATGAGGCGGATGATGTGCGGATCCGGGGTGTGCGGGTGAAGGAAGAGAAGGATGAGGAGAAGGAGATCTACACGACGACCGTTGTGATTGAGACGGAAAATGGGGCACGTGCGATGGGCAAGCCGGCCGGGACGTACATCACGCTGGAGGCGCCGAACATGTCAGCGCCGGACGAGGGATATCACCGTGAGATCTCGGAGGAGCTCGCGCATCATCTGCGGGAGCTGATGAAGGGTGTCTGCCCACCGGACGGTTCGGTACTGGTGGTCGGCTTGGGAAACCGCGAGGTGACACCGGACGCGCTCGGCCCGGATGTGGTCAACAACCTGAACATCACGCGGCATATGATCCGTGTGTACGGGCGGATCTCGGATGAGCTGCGCACCTCAGGAGAGGTCAGCGCGATTGTGCCCGGCGTGATGGCGCAGACCGGAATGGAGACCGTCGAGATCATCCGGGGTGTGGTTGAGGAGACGCAGCCGGATGTCGTGATTGTGATTGACGCCCTCGCGGCGCGCAGCACAAAGCGGCTGAACCGCACGATACAGATCACCGACACCGGGATCAATCCGGGCTCCGGTGTCGGCAACCACCGCAACGCGATCAACCAGGAGGAGCTCGGCGTCCCGGTCATCGCGGTCGGTGTGCCGACGGTAGTGGACGCAGCGACGATCGTGAATGATACGCTGGAGGAACTGATCGTCCAGATGGATCGCTCTGACCGGATGCAGCAGCTCGGCGGCACGCTCGGCACACTGGATCATGCGGAGAAGCACCAGATGATCCGGGAACTGATCTCGCCGCATTTGAACACCATGTTTGTGACGCCAAAGGACATTGATGAGACAGTCAAATATCTGAGCTACACGATCTCGGAAGGGCTGAACATCGCGTTTTCAGGGAAAGAGAGATAGAGGCAGGCGCGCAGAAGGACGGAGAAAAGCAGAGGGATGTCACAACTAAAGGAGAGCAGGAAGAGGCGCTCGGCGCTGTGGCATAACAGGAAAGCGGAATACTTCAAGGTGCCGTTGCATAGAATAGAACAGGCAGGCTTTTGGAGGGCGGAGAAATGCCTTCCGGGAGAGTGCCTGTTTTCTGTATGTATAGATCGATGCGCGAAGAAAGAGAGGCCAGGATGGGAAAATCTCTGAAGATAGAGCGTTGCCGGGATGAGAGGAGATCTCTGAGCATAGAGCGTTGCCGGAATGAGAGGAGATCTCTGAGCATAGAGCGTTGCCGGGATGAGAGGAGATCTCTGAGCATAGAGCGTTGACAGGATAGAAGGATTCGCCGAAGATACAGGATTCGGTTGGTCAGGAAGACGGAGGGATCGTATGCGCGGCGATGGCTGGCTGCAAAAATTACTTTATGTTTTGATGGTGTTGTTGGGAAGCTACATTATATATAAGGGTGCCGGACTGCTGCAAAAGAGCAGCGCGGTGCGCGAGGCGCTCGACACAGGAACGGTACAGCGGTCGCTGGAGGATGCGGCTGCGGACACCTGGATGCCGGGCTATACGGCGGTGATCGGGGAAAAGGATCAGGGCGGCTGGATCGCAGGCTGGATGAGGCAGGCTGTCCCGGTGTACAGTTATCTGGTGGAAAATGCCGGGCGACAGCAGGACAAGCCCGGGACCGATACGGAGGATTCGCAGTCCGGCGCGGAATCACAGACGTCCGCCGGAAACGAGGGAAAAATGCAGGGCGCACAGCAAGAAACGGCAGCTCTGCCGTCTGAGAATAGCGGGAACCATGTGGAGGAACAGGAGACGCAGGGAGATGCGAAGCAATCGGCGGAAGAGCAGGGCATTTCGGAGGAAAACGTGGGAATATCGGAGACGGAACGTCTTTCGGAGGAGACTGCGAGAACACCTGAGACAGGAGGACTTCTGGGGGAGACGCAGATTCTTCCAGAGGAAACCGCGGAGACGGAGGCAGTAAAGGAGGTACTTGGGACAACCATTTCGGACGAGGTGCTGGCGCAGATTTCAGACTATGAATACCTCCTGCAGAATTACTATACCGTCGATGCGGGGACGACGGCGGATGAAGCGCTGCTGGATGCCTCTGTGCTTCTGGAGAAGGAGCTTGGCATTGAGCGGAATCCCGAGGTTCCGCAGATTCTGATCTACCACACGCACTCCCAGGAGGAGTTTGCCGACTCGGTTCCGGGGGACGCGGGCACGACGATTGTGGGGATGGGCGAGGTGCTGGCGGAGGAACTCAGGAGCTACGGATACCAGGTAATCCACGACACCGGCGTCTATGACCTGGTCGACGGCGTCATTGACCGCAGCGCGGCGTACGACTATGCGCGCGCTTCCGTGCAGAAGATACTGGATGAACATCCCACGATCGAGGTGATTATCGACCTGCACCGGGACGGCGTGGAGGGACACAAGTTCGTGACGGAGATCGACGGAAAGCCGACCTCCATGATCATGTTTTTTAACGGAATCTCGCGCAACAGCGAGGATGAGCCGCTGACCTATCTCGCGAATCCGTACATCGCGGAGAACCTGGCATTTTCCCTGCAGCTGGAACTGCTGGCCCGCGAACAGTACCCGGGCTTTACGCGCAATATCTATCTGAAAGCAGAGCGCTTCAACCTGCACCTGCGGCCGCGCTCCCTTCTCATCGAGGCAGGCACCCAGTTGAACACCGTCGAGGAGGAGCGCAACGCGATGGCGCCGCTCGCCGCGCTTCTGGCGGAGGTCCTGTCGTGAAACTGCCGAAAGCTGCGGCGCCGGATTTGCCGGAAAAGAGAGAAGTACATATGGACAACTCCCAAAAGAGTGTGCTAAACTATATCGAAATGTGAAAAAAGGAAATATAGAAAAGAAACAGGCGGAACTGTGGAGACGTACGGGATCCGGTTCCGCGTTACATGGAGAGGAGCACAGTCATTGGCAGCAGATCAGAGTAAAATCAGAAATTTTTGTATCATTGCACACATCGATCACGGCAAATCGACGCTGGCGGACCGCATCATCGAGATGACGGGCCTTCTGACGAGCCGGGAAATGCAGGAGCAGGTACTGGACAATATGGAGCTGGAGCGCGAGCGCGGCATCACGATCAAATCACAGGCGGTCCGGATTATTTATAAGGCGGACGATGGGGAGGAGTACGTGTTCAACCTGATTGACACTCCGGGCCACGTCGATTTCAACTACGAGGTGTCCAGGAGCCTTGCGGCGTGCGACGGGGCGATCCTTGTCGTGGACGCCGCGCAGGGGATCGAGGCGCAGACGCTGGCGAACGTGTACCTCGCGCTCGACCACGATCTCGACGTCATGCCGGTGATCAACAAGATCGACCTTCCGAGCGCGGACCCGGACCGTGTCGTCAGCGAGATCGAGGATGTGATCGGGATCGAGGCGGAGGACGCGCCGCGCATCTCGGCAAAGACGGGACAGAACGTCCGTGAGGTGCTCGAGCAGGTCGTAAAAAAGATACCGGCGCCAAAGGGAGACCCGGAGGCGCCGCTGAAGGCGCTGATCTTTGATTCTGTCTACGATTCCTACAAGGGCGTCATCGTATTCCTGCGCGTGCGGGACGGCTCGGTGCGAAAGGGCACAAGGATCCGCATGATGGCGACCGGGGCGGAGGCGGAGGTCGTCGAGGTCGGCTTTTTCGGGGCGGGGCAGTTTATCCCCTGCGAGGAGCTCTCGGCCGGGATGGTCGGCTATCTGACCGCGAGCCTCAAAAACGTGCGGGAGACGCGTGTCGGCGACACCGTGACCTGCGTGAACCGCCCGTGCGCGGAGGCATTGCCGGGCTACAAGAAGGTGAACCCGATGGTGTACTGCGGGATGTATCCGGCGGACGGCGCGAAGTACCCGGATCTGCGCGACGCGCTGGAAAAACTGCAGCTGAACGATGCCTCTCTGCAGTTTGAGCCGGAGACGTCGATCGCGCTGGGCTTTGGCTTCCGCTGCGGCTTTCTGGGCCTGCTGCACCTGGAGATTATTCAGGAGCGGCTCGAGCGGGAGTACAATCTGGACCTCGTGACGACTGCCCCGAGCGTGATTTACAAGGTGCACAAGACGAACGGGGAGGTGATCGATCTGACGAACCCGTCGAATTTGCCGGATGCCTCGGAGATTGAGTATATGGAGGAGCCGGTCGTGGCGGCTGAGGTGATGGTGACGACCGAGTACATCGGGTCTATCATGGAGCTGTGCCAGGAGCGCCGCGGCATCTATGAGGGGATGGAGTACATCGAGGGGACGCGCGCCCTTCTGAAATACACGCTGCCGCTCAACGAGATCATCTATGATTTCTTTGACGCGCTGAAATCACGGTCGCGCGGCTATGCGTCGTTTGACTATGAGCTGAAGGGCTATATGCGCTCCGAGCTGGTGAAGCTCGACATTCTCGTGAACCGCGAGGAGGTCGACGCACTTTCCTTCATCGTGTTTGCGGAGACGGCGTACGAGCGCGGCAGGAAGATGTGCGAGAAGCTCAAGGAGGAGATTCCGCGTCAGCTCTTCGAGATCCCGATTCAGGCCGCGGTCGGCAGCAAGATCATCGCGCGCGAGACGGTCAAAGCCATGCGCAAGGATGTGCTCGCAAAGTGCTACGGCGGCGACATCTCCCGGAAGAAGAAGCTGCTGGAGAAGCAGAAGGAAGGAAAGAAGCGCATGCGGCAGATCGGAAACGTGGAGATCCCGCAGAAGGCGTTCATGAGCGTCCTGAAGCTGGACGACAAATAAGTTTCTGTGGGCGCGGTGCAGCCGGGCAAGGATGCAGAGGGGCATCACAGGAATATAGTACAAGAAAGAAGACGAGAACATGCAAACTGGCAATTCAGAAGAGAAACTGGGCAGGGAACCGCTCGGACGGCTGATGCTCTCAATGGGAATCCCGACGCTGGTCGCCCAGCTGATTAACCTGCTCTACAACATCGTGGACCGTATCTATATCGGGCAGGGGGTAGGGCGCGAGGCGCTCACAGGGCTGGGACTTGCGCTGCCGGTCATCACGATCGTGTCCGCGTTCAGCGCGTTTGCGGGGGCGGGCGGTGCGCCGCTCGCCGCGATTGCGCTCGGGCAGGGCAATAAGGCCAAGGCAGAGCGGATCCTCGGAAATGTGTTCACGATGCTCTGCTTTTTCACCGTGACACTCATGATCGTGTTCTACCTGATCGAAAAGCCGTTTCTGTACATGGTGGGCGCGAGCGATTATACGTACCCGTACGCGAGCGCGTACCTGCGCATCTACCTGATCGGCACGTTCGGCGTGCAGCTGGTGCTCGGGCTGAACCCGTTCATCACGGCGCAGGGACAGTCGAAGATCGCGATGGGCTCGGTGCTGATCGGTGCGGCGCTCAATATTATCCTGGACCCGATCTTTATCTTTGTGTTTCACATGGGAGTGCAGGGCGCGGCGCTCGCGACGATCCTGTCGCAGTTTGCCGGGGCCGTCTGGGTGCTTCGCTTTATGACGTCGCCGCAGACCTCCCTGCGGCTGAAGCTGCCGTGTCTGCGGCCGGACTTCCGGCAGATCCGCGCGATCGCAGCGCTCGGCGTCTCCCCGTTCATCATGCAGAGCACGGAGAGCCTGATCGCGATCGTGATGAGCAGCGGGCTGCAGCGGTACGGTGGCGATCTGTACGTCGGCTCGCTGACGATCCTGCAGAGCATCATGCAGCTGGGCAGCACGCCGGCGAGCGGCTTCACCCAGGGTGTCCAGCCGATCCTGAGCTACAATTTCGGCGCCGGCAATCTGGAACGCGTGAAGGAGGCATACCGGAAAATCATCTTGATCACGGCGGCGGCCTCGTTCGTGATCACGGTTGTGGAGATGCTGTTTCCGGAGGTGCTCGCGCGGATGTTCACGCAGGACGAGGAGCTGATCGAGCTGATCGGTCGTGTGGCGCCGATCTTCCTGGCGGGCATGCTCATCTTCGGCATCCAGAACGGCTGCCAGACCGTGTTCATGGGACTGGGGCAGGCGAAGATCTCGCTGTTCATGGCGCTGCTGCGGAAGGTGTTCCTGCTCGTGCCGTTTGCGCTGATCTTCCCGTTGGTCACCGGAAACGTGATGAGCATCTATTTCGCCGAGTGCACCGCGGATGCGATCTCGGCCACCGTCTGCGGCACGGCGTTCGTGCTCAACATCAAAAAAATACTGGCGAAGGGCGCAAGGTAGCCCTAGAGCGTGTTTGAAAAATCATTCCCGTGATCTGCACTCCCCATTTTGCGGTATATTTGTCCCTCATTCGGTCGACGTAGCCCGCTACGCCTCCCTCATTCGAGACAAATCTCCCACAAACTGTGAAGCACATCTCACGGAAAGCCTTTTTCAAACACGCTCTAGCATGACAGGAGCGCCCGGCGTTTCCCTCCTTCAGGGAAGAGCCGGGCGCTTTATGTTCAACAAGCCTTCTGCAGCACTCCGAATCCGATTGGATATGGTCCGGTGTGGACGCCGATCGTCGCGCCGATCTGGAAGAGCGGGAGATCCTGCTCCGTGAGGTTGGGCAGATGCTCGAGCGTGAGCGCCCGGAACTCCTCGGCCTCCTCCCGGGAGTAGCCGTACCCGATGCACAGCTGGCAGTCTGCCGTGTCCGGAAAACGTTCGGAAAGGTACTGTTGGAGCAGGTCGATGACCTTCTGCATCGAACGCTTTCGGCTCCTTGCGATGCCGGACGGAAAGATTTCGCCTTCCTTCAGGGTGATGAGGGGCTTTACACCGAGCAGAGAGCCGGTGAGCCCGGCGAGTTTGCCGATGCGGCCGCCGTGCCGGAGGTATTCGAGATCGCCGACCGTGAAAAAGATGCGCCCGGAGCTGCGGATCGCGAGCAGCCGCTCGATGCTCTCCTCGTAGGAGAAGCCCTGATCCCGCAGCCGGCACGCCTCGAGCACATAGATGCCCTGGAGAACGGTGTTGATCTGAGAGTTGATCACCGTGATCCGGGCATTGGGATACTTTTCGAGTGTCAGCTCTCTTGCATTTGTGGCCGCCCCGAAGGAACCGCTGAACTTTTCCGTGATGCAGATGCAGATCATCGGAAGATTTTCTCTGGCATACCGCTCAAACACGTCGCAGTAGTCCTGGATGGACGGCAGAGAGCTCTTCGGGTATACGCCCTTTCGCTCCACCATACTCTGGTAAAAGTCCCGGATGTGAATCTCAACATTTTCCTTATAATAATGCGTGTCGTCAAAAGACACATAGAACGGCACTACGTGAATTCCCCGCTCCTTCGCCATCTCAGGCGGCAGATCGCAGGAGCCGTCGCTGATAATCTGATACTTCATAAAACCATTTCCTCCTGACTGGTATGTAAATTCTGTTCCGTGTACTGCCTGGTATCGCTGGCAGTTTACTTGTGAGATAGCATAGCACTTTATGAATACTATGTAAAGCAGTTTTGAAAACTATATTCGTTGCAGGCAGAACCGCTTACAATGGCGGCCGGATCTTCTATTGACTGGCAGATCAATTTATGATAGGCTTTTTTTGTTTGGCTTTGCCGGGGAGTGGTGCAGAGAGCCATCGGGTTGAAGAAATTCCTTCGGGAGTGAGAGGTTGGCAGTATGAGAGAGCTGGAGATTTATGTCCACATTCCGTTTTGCGTGCGGAAATGCGCCTATTGTGATTTCCTGTCTGCGCCTGCGTCATCGGCGGAGCAGGAACGGTATGTGGAAGCTTTGATCCGGGAGATCGAGATGTTTCCTTATAAAAAGGAGTATCGGGTGAGCACGGTATTCCTGGGAGGGGGGACGCCCTCGATCCTGGCGGAGGGGATGATTGCGCGCATCCTGCGGGCGATTCGCGAGAATTTTCCGCACAGGGAGGCGCCGGGCGAGATCACGATCGAGTGCAATCCGGGCACGGCGAGCCGGGAGAAGCTGGAGGAATACCGGCAGGCCGGGATCAACCGCATCAGCATCGGGCTGCAGTCTGCGGACGACGCGGAGCTGGCGCTGCTGGGGCGGATCCACACGTGGACGGATTTTCTGGAGACGTATCGTCTGGCACGAGCGGCTGGCTTTGAGAATATCAACATCGACCTGATGTCCGCTTTGCCCGGTCAGAGTGTGGCCTCGTGGGAGCGGACGCTGGAGCGCGTGCTGGCGCTGCGGCCGGAGCATATCTCGGCCTACAGCCTGATCATAGAGGAGGGCACGCCGTTCTATCAGAGGTATCATGACGACGACGTGCGGCGCGAGCGGGGAGACCCGCCGGTCAGCCTGCCCTCCGAGGAGGAGGAGCGCGCGATGTACCGCCTGACGGAGAGACTGGTCGGCGGACAGGGAATGCACCGGTACGAGATCTCCAACTATGCGCTGCCTGGGTATGAGTGCCGCCACAATATCGGCTACTGGACCGGGGTGGAGTATGTCGGCTTCGGACTCGGGGCATCGTCGCTGCTGCACCATACGCGCTACCGGAATACGGAGTGTATGGAAGCGTATCTCGCGCGATACACTAGGCCAGTGTATGACAGTGTGAGTATGTACAGGCTGACAGGAGGGAGCAGGGAGCAAGTGAAAGAGGACATCTTGCGCGCGCACGGAGAGGAGTCAGCGCAGAAGACGGAAGCTCCGTGCGCGCGTGAAGCGGAGATTTTGCGAGAGAGAGGGACGGAAGTTTCGCAAGTGCAGACGGCGGAAGTCCTGGGCGAGAGAGAGACAAAGGCACCGAGTGTGTGTGAGCCGGAAGCTCTGCGCATACGTGAGTCAGAGTTCCTGAGCGTGCAAGACGAGATGGAGGAGTTCATGTTCCTCGGCCTGCGGCTGATCTTTGGCGTGTCGGAGGAGGAGTTTTTGCGGCGGTTTGCGCGGAGCATGGAGTCGATGTACGGCTCGGTGCTGGGGAAGCTGACCGGCCAGGGGCTGCTTGCGCGGGAGGACGGGCGCGTCTTTCTGACGGAGGAAGGCATCAGCGTCAGCAATCTGGTCATGGCGGAGTTTCTGTTCTGAGATCGCGATGCGCGTCAGACGGTCAGTATACCGGTTCGCGCATCGCAAATGCGCACCCCAGTCGATTGCCTGCGTTCCCATAACGCCTGCCGGAGCAAGTTACCATCAATCAAAACAAAAGAAGGAAGTAAGATTATCATGCAGAAGAGACAGAAAGAAATTGACATGACGAGCGGCGTGATCTGGAAGCAGCTCCTTTTGTTTGCCCTGCCGCTGCTGGCGGGAAATGTATTTCAGCAGTTTTACAACACGGTGGACAGCATTGTGGTGGGAAACTATGTGGGAAAGGAGGCACTGGCGGCGGTCGGGTCGGTCGGGCCGATCATCAATTCTCTGATCGGGTTCTTTATGGGGCTGTCGACCGGCGCAGGCGTCGTGATCTCGCAGGCGTACGGGGCGAAAAACAGCAGCCGGGTGAGCCGTGCCGTGCACACGACGCTCACGATGACCTTTCTTCTGTGCATTGTCTTCACGGCGGCGGGCATTGCGATGACGCCTCCGATGCTGCGCATGATGGGGACGCCCGAGGATGTGTTCCCGGAGGCCGCCGAGTACCTGAAGATCTATTTCGCAGGCGTGTCAGGCCTGATGGTCTACAATATGGGCGCCGGGATCCTGCGCGCGGTCGGCGACTCGAAGCGGCCGCTGTATTTCCTGATCTTTTCCGCGTGCACGAATACGGTGCTGGATGTCGTCTGCGTTGCGTACTGGCGGATGGGGATCGCCGGGGCCGCGCTCGCGACGGTCGTCTCGCAGCTGCTGTCGGCGGTTCTCGTGATGATTGTGCTCATGCACTCGGAGGGGGCCTACCGCGTCCGCTTCCGGGCGCTGCGATTGCATATGGATATGCTGCGGGAGATTGTGCGGATCGGGTTCCCGGCCGCGGTTCAGATGATGATCACTTCCATTTCAAATGTGTTTGTCCAGTCCTACATCAATGCGTTTGGCTCGAGCGTGATGGCGGGGTGGAGCGCGTACACGAAGATTGACCAGTTTATCCTCCTGCCGATGCAGAGCGTCGCGCTCTCCGTCACGACGTTTGTCGGGCAGAACTACGGGGCGAGGCAGGTCGACCGGATCAAAAAGGGGACGTGGACGGCGATCCGGATGGCATTCCTGCTCACAGTCATTCTCATGCTGCCGGTGCTTGGCTTTGCGGAGGAGCTGGTCGCCCTGTTCAACAACGAGTCGGAGGTCATCCGGTATGGCTCCTACCTGCTGCGGCTGATGTCGCCCTTCTATCTGGTCTGTGCGATCAACCAGATCTACAGCAGTTCCCTGCGCGGCCTGGGCAACACGAGGGCGCCGATGCTGATCATGTTGGGAGCCTTCGTCGTGTTCCGGCAGGTGTATCTGTTTCTCGCCTCGCGGCTTGTCGGCACGCTGAAGGTCGTCGCGTTCGGCTATCCGGCGGGCTGGATCGTCTGCAGTGTCACGCTGCTGGTGTACTACAGGTGGTACTGGAGGAAAAAGGAGCGGCTGGGGCATCTGTAGGGCTGTGAATCGCGCGTTTTTTCGCGGTGCAGGCAAAAAAACGGCCGGTTGCAACTGCCGGTTGACAGATTTCCAAGGGTATTTGGTGGCTGTCAACCGGCTTTTTTGATAGAGTTGGGGCAGAGCAGAGGTCAGAGCTGCCAAAAAAAGAAGAGAGGATGAAGCGTATGATACTGTCAGAAAAGATTACCTTATTGAGAAAGCAGAACGGCTGGTCGCAGGAGGAGCTGGCGGAGCAGCTCGGCGTGTCACGGCAGGCTGTGTCGAAGTGGGAGAGTGGCGCGTCGATCCCGGACATTGAGCGGGTGCTGCGGCTCGGGGACCTGTTCGGCGTGACGACGGACTATCTGTTAAAGGATGAGCAGGAGGAGGTCGAGCGCACCGGAAAGGAAGAAGGGGATGTCGCAGAGGGCGTAAGGCAGGTCTCGGTGGATGAGGCGAACGCGTTCATGGAGCTGACGCGGAGAACGTCGGCGCGGACGGCGGCGGCAGTGGCCGGAATCATTTTGGGCGCGGCTTTCCTGGTCCTGTGCTCAGGACTGGGAATGATTCATGGCCTGGGCATAAGCGAGGAGGTGTGGAGCGGAATCGGGGTGGCCGTTCTGCTCGTGGTCGTGGCAGTTGGTGTGCTGGTGCTGGTGCTCGACGGGCAGCAGCTGGCAAGGTATGAGTATCTGGAGAAGGAGAACATTGAGCTGGCGTACGGGGTGCGCGGACTGGTGGAAAAGCGCCGGGAGGAGTATGCGCCGACCGGCAGGATCTGCATCGCCGTCGGGACGGCGCTCTGCATTGTGGGCGTGGTGCCGCTGATTCTGTCCGGAGTGCTCAGCGAGAATGAGTTTGTCTGGATCTGCATGGTCTCCGTGCTGCTGTGCTTTGTCGCCTGCGCCACCGTGCTGTTCGTCCGGTCGGGGAGCATCCAGGGCAGCTATGACAAGCTGCTTCAGAGAGGTGACTACTCGGTGGAGAAGAAGGAGCTGAACCGGCGGACCGGATATTTCCCGGGGATCTACTGGTGCGCAGTCACGGCGGTCTATCTGGGGGTGAGCTTTTACCGGGGGAACTGGGAGCAGTCATGGGTCGTCTGGCCGGTGGCGGGCGTGCTGTTTGTCGCGCTGTACGGGATGGTGCGCGCGCTGGCCGGCAGAAAATAAAGCAGGTTAGAGGAAGCGTCCCTCCACATTTTTTGAAGGTTTACCGCGGCATCGGTGCGGGCGGCGGATCCGAAGGCAAAGAAAGTTGTCGAGAATGCGAATGAAGGCTTGAGATTGTCCGGGATTTCCCTTATAATATAGGGCGCGGCAAACGCTTCTGGCGGCAGGGATCGCAGAGGCGCGGGGCCGGAGGGCCGGCCTGTCGCAAAGGATGTTCAAACATGCAAAAAAATGCGGAGGGGCAGTGAGATGCAAAAGCAACATGAAATCACACATTTTTTGAAGGAGAGCATGGTCGCGATCGGGATTGTCTGCGTCAGTATTTTTGCGTTTCTGGCGATCTATATGAACGCGCAGAGCGAGCAGACGATCAACCAGGTGGGCGGTGTCTACATGGCCAGCATGAATGAGCGGATCTCCAAGCACTTCTCGACAATGGTGGATCTGCGGCTGACGCAGCTGGATACCTTAGTGGAGGCACTTCCGACGGACATCCGGGAGGACAGCCAGGAGATGCGGGACTGGCTGGAGTACAATGCCAAAATCCGCGGGCTGGAGTCGCTGGCCTACTATTTCGAGGACGGGAGCTTTGAAATGCTCTACGGCACAGAGGTGGACTCCGTGAATCCGGGGAAGTTTCTCGAGGCGATGCAGGAGGGGAAGAGGATGGTCTCTGTCGGCGTGGATGCCGACGGAGAGCGGTCCGCGGTCATTGGTGTCCCCTTCGAGACCACGGTGAAGGATGGCAGAACGAGCATTGCCATTGTGGGAAGGATGCCCATTGAATATATCAGCGAGACGCTGTCTCTGGACGACGAGGATGCGCTTTTGTACTCCTTTGTCATCCGGAAGGACGGAAGTTTTGTCGTGCGCAGTGTCGGCGCTTACAGAGAGACGTTTTTTGACCGGGCCATCGCGCTCTACGACGAGGCGGCTGGGAAAGAGGACATCGGACAGTTTGTCGCCGAGCTGAAGGCGGCGATGGAAGACGGGACGGACTACTCCACGATGATTAAGATGGATGGAGAGCGGCGGCAGCTCTACTGCTCCGCCCTGCCTGCATCGGAGTGGTATCTGGTCACGATCCTGCCCTACGGCACCTTGAACGAGGCGGTAGAGGCGCAGGGAAGACGGGCACTGGTGGTATTTTTGCTGAGCTGCACGGTGATCCTGCTGGCGCTGCTCACTGTGTTCGCGAAGTATTTCCGGATGAATCAGGAGCAGGTCAGGGAGCTGGAGGATGCGCGGCGCGCGGCGGAGGAGGCCAACCGGTCGAAGAGTGAGTTCCTCTCGAACATGAGCCATGATATCCGCACCCCGATGAACGCGATTGTGGGCATGACGACGATCGCTCTGGCGAATATCGGCAACAGGGACCGGATAGAAAACTGCCTGAAGAAGATTGCCCTGTCCAGCAAGCATTTGCTGGGATTGATCAATGACGTGCTGGATATGTCCAAGATCGAGAGCGGCAAGATGACGTTAAATGTGGAGCTGGTCTCCCTGCGGGAGGTTATGGACAGCATTGTCAGCATCGTACAGCCGCAGATCAAGGCGAAGCAGCAGCGCTTTGACGTGTTTATCTACGACATCTCGTCGGAAAATGTGCTGTGCGACAGTGTGCGGCTGAACCAGATCCTTCTGAATCTGCTCTCGAATGCCATCAAGTTTACGCCGGAGGGCGGGGCAATCGAGGTGTCGCTGCACGAGCAGCCGTCTCCGAAGGGAGAGGAGTTCGTGCGGATTCTGCTGCGGGTGAAGGACACCGGAATCGGCATGTCGGAGGAGTTTCAGGCGCAGATTTTTGAGTCGTTTACCCGCGAGGACAACAAGCGTGTCCAGAAGACGGAGGGGACCGGCCTGGGCATGGCGATCACAAAGTACATTGTGGATGCGATGGGCGGAGAGATCCGGGTGGACAGCACCCAGGGCGTGGGCACGGAATTCTATGTGACGCTGGACTTTGCGCGGACAGATGAGCAGGAGGCGGATATGGTGCTGCCTGACTTCACGATGCTGGTGGTCGATGACGACAAGCAGCTCTGCGAGAGCACGACGGCCTCGCTGCAATCCATCGGGATTCGGGCGGACTGGGCGCTGGACGGCAAGACGGCCATCCGGATGGTCAGCCAGCACCACAGCGTGCACAACGATTACCATATCATTCTGCTGGATCTGAGGCTGCCGGGGATGGACGGGATTCAGATCGCGCGGGAGATCCGGAAGGAACTGGGCAACGATGTGCCGATTCTGCTGATCTCGGCCTACGACTGCAGCGAGATTGAGGACGAGGCCCGTGAGGCGGGCGTCAACGGCTTCCTGTCGAAGCCGCTCTTCCGATCCACGCTGTACTATGGGCTGAAGCCGTACATTGATTCGTCTGAGGGCGTGGTTGTGCCGGAGAAGGAGGAGATCAGCTTTGCGGGCAGGCGGGTGCTTGTGGCGGAGGACAATGAGCTGAACTGGGAGATCGCGAGCGAGCTTTTGCAGGGTCTGGGCCTCGAGCTGGAGTGGGCGGAGAATGGCCAGATCTGCGCGGACCTGTTTGCGAAGTCCCCGGTGGGCTACTACGATGCGATCCTGATGGACATCCGGATGCCGGTCAAGGACGGCTATGAGGCGACCGGCCTGATCCGCGGCATGGAGCGTGCGGATGCCTCCCTGCCGATCATCGCGATGACGGCGGATGCGTTTTCCGAGGATATCCAGAGGTGTCTGGCGCGCGGGATGAACGCCCATGTGGCGAAGCCGATCGACATCAAGGAGGTCTCCCGCATCCTTGGCAGGGCCTTTGACGGGGAACTGTAGAAGGCAGGAGCGAAACGCTTCGAGGGCTTTTCTGTGCGGGAAGGAATCGCGAAGGGTTGAACCTCCGGGAGCAGAGTGGTAGAATAGCTAGAATATGCAGAAAAAGGATGGATGATGAATATGATTACCCCGAAGAATTTGTCTGGTTTTATGGAGCTGGCACCGAAGGATCAGGTGCTGTTTGAGCGGATCAAGCGGAAGCTGGAGGAGACGTATCAGATGTACGGCTTCTACCCGATCGACACCCCGGTGCTCGAGCGCAGCGAGATTTTGCTCGCGAAGACGGGCGGAGATACGGAGAAGCAGATTTACCGCTTCAGCAAGGGCGATACCGATATGGCGATGCGCTTTGACCTGACGGTGCCGCTCGCGAAGTATGTGGCGAAAAATTACTCGGAGCTGACGTTCCCGTTCAAGCGGTATCAGATCGGCAAGGTGTACCGCGGGGAGCGGGCGCAGCAGGGGCGGTTCCGCGAGTTCTATCAGGCGGACATTGATATCGTCGGCGACGGGGAGCTCAGTGTGGTGAATGACGCGGAGGTCCCGGCGATCATGTACCAGGTGTTTACCGGGCTTGGCCTCTCAGAGTTTGTGATCCGGCTCAACAACCGGAAGATCCTGAACGGCCTGTTCGAGCTGTACGGGCTCGGGGAGCGCACGACGGAGGTCATGCGGATTATCGACAAGCTCGAGAAGATCGGCGCGGACAATGTCAAGGCAGAGCTCGGGGAGCTCGGCGTCGCGGCGGAGGCAGCGGACGCGCTGCTGGACCTTCTGGCTTTCCAGGGGACGAACGCGCAGATTCTGGAGAAGCTTGGCGCGCTGACCGGGCGCAATGAGCGGTTCGATCTCGGCGTGCAGGAGCTCTCGGAGGTGCTGTACTATCTGGAGCGCTTCGGCGTCCCGCAGGAGTATTTCCGTGCGGATCTGACGATCGCGCGCGGCCTGGACTACTACACGGGGACGGTCTACGAGACGACGTTCCTGCGCCACCCGGAGATTGGCAGCATCTGCAGCGGCGGCCGTTATGACAATCTGGCCGGCTTCTACACGAAGAAGAAGCTGCCGGGCGTCGGCATGTCGATCGGACTGACCAGGCTGTTTTATATTCTGAATGAGTTTGAGTATCTGAACCGCGGCCTCTCGGCCCCCGCGGATGTGCTCGTGATCCCGATGACGGATGACATGACGTCGGCAGTCGAGATCTCGTCGCAGCTGCGTTTGAGCGGGATCCGCGCGCAGATTTATTTTGAGAAGAAAAAGTTTAAGCACAAGATCGGCTATGCGGACAAGCTCGGAATCCCGTATGCGATATTCCTGGGGGAGGATGAGCTGAGAGAGCACAAGGTGACGCTGAAGAAGCTGTTCGCGGGCGAGGACGACGCGGACAAGCAGGTGACGGTGACACTCGACGAGGCGGCGGCGCTGATCCGGAATGGGATCGCGGCGCTTGGCGAGGGGCGCTGTATCGAGGTGAAGTGATCGCGCTGAGTGAGGGATGAAATGCAGATAGAAGGATGTTCAGGGAGAAGAGCTCTGAGTTTCGATGAGGGGACGCTGCGCTGCTCGGTCCGGGCGGACAGCGAGCTCTGGAGCTGGGCGGAACAGTACACGCCCTGCGTTGTGATCGGCGGCAGGCAGGTGGCGTTTGCGTCCGCCGGTGAGATCCGCCATGAGATGGTCCGAAACGGGACAGGGAGCGGCATACGGAGCAGCTACCGTGGATTTTCCGTGGAGGGCAGACCGAGCACACTTGCATTTGAGACATATGTGTGGATCGAGGAGTGCACCGGGGACGTGTATTTTGAGTGGATTCCGCTTGCGGAGGACGGCACGGTGGAGCGGGTGCTCTGGCCGGGGCCGATGGAGTTTGCCGCGAACCGGAGTGACTGGTACACGCTCATCCCGCGCGGACAGGGACTGCTGATCCCCAACGACTGGCCGGAATCGTTTACGCCCATGCACTTTAACGGGATGTTTTTGACGGCGGACTGCTACATGTCGTGGTTCTCCCAGATCCGGGAGGGAGCAGGTTACCTCGCGATCGCGCTGACACCGTGGAACGGGTGTCTTCAGGTGGAGCATCCGGCGGGCGGGCCGTACACGCAGGCGGCCGTGTCGTGGGAGCCGAGCCTTGGCCGGATGGAGTACCGGAGGATGCTGCGGTACAGCTTCCGGGAGCACTGCGATTACAATGAGATGTGCAAGCTCTATCGGCAGTACGTGTTTGAGAACGGTCTGGCGGCCACGCTGCGGGAGAAGCAGGTGCGGCTGCCGTCGGTGGAGAAGCTGATCGGGGCGCAGTTCGTCCATCTCGGGATCAAGACGCACGTGCATCCGCTCTCGAGCTTTTTCGACCCGCAGAATCCGGAGAAAAATGACCGGCTGATCCCGTTTGCCGTGCGGAGGCAGCAGATGGAACAGCTTCACGCGTCCGGTGTGAAGAAGGTCTACCTGCACCTGGACGGCTGGGCGCAGCCGGGCTATGACAATCAGCATCCGGATTACCTGCCCGCCTGCGAGGAGGCCGGCGGCTGGCAGGGGATGCGGGAGCTCGCCGATGCGATGCAGGCGCTGGGCTTTGGGTTCGGAATCCATGACCAGTACCGCGACTATTACCGCAACGCACCGTCGTTCTCCGAGGAGTACGCCTGCCGGCTTGCGGACGGCACGGTGCCCGGGCACGCGCGCTGGGCGGGAGGGCCGCAGACGTACCTGTGCGGGACGCAGGCGCCCTACTATGTAAAGCGGAATTTCCGGGAGCTGCAGGCGCAGGGGATTTCGCTCGACGGCGCGTATCTGGACGTGTTTACGTGCAACGAGGGAGATGAGTGCGCGAACCCGCGCCACCGCATGACGCGCAGAGCGTGCTATGAGTACCGGGGAAAGTGCTTTGAGTTCCTGACCGCGAACGGGATCCTGCCAAGCTCCGAGGAGGTGTCCGACTGGAGTATGCGCAGCCTCGTGTTCTGTCACTATGCGCCGTATCTGTTCCAGCTGATGCGGCCGGAGTGCCCGCGCCCGGGGATCGGCGTGCCGCTGCAGAATCTGGTCTATCACGACTGCGTGATCGAGCCGTGGATGATGGAGCGCCCGTCCGAGGGGGAGGACAATATGCTGTACGCGCTGCTGAACGGAGGCGCGCCCTATCTGGTGCGCGACGGAGCTTACCCCGATACGGACGGCTCCTTTGGCGGCTGTGAGGGCGTGACGCCCGAGGAGAACCGCGCGCGCTGCCGCATCGTGAGCGAACTGCACGAGCGCGTTGCGCTGCAGGAGATGAAACGGCACGAATTTGTCGGCGGGGATCCGACGGTACAGCGCACCGTATTCGCGGACGGGACGACCGTGACGGTGTGGCTGGCGGAAGGAAGGTACGAGATCGAGACGGTATAGTGACCGCTCGGCCGGCCTTGCAATCTGCTCTGACGGCGGTTGGCCGAACCGTGATACGGTATAGTTACAGTTCAGCCAACCCGGACGAGAAGATAGCAGGGCCGTCCGAAAGCTCCGAATCGCTTGTCTACAAGTTCTAAGGTCTCAAAATACCTGCGCAACTGTCGCTGGCAACTCGAAAAATGTGCCTGATGCACATTTTCCTCAGACAGAGCCAGCTAAAAATCCTGCTTGAACGCAGGATTTTTACAGTTGCTCCGGCATTCTGAGACCTAAGAACT
>JAETOO010000027.1 GCA_021771715.1 Oscillospiraceae bacterium | reverse complement strand
GGCTTCCTTCAGATTCCACCTCACGATGGACACCCTTGCCTTCGACTATATCCTTCCCACTACCGGGCGGATTCGGAACTTTCATCCGTTAGAAACGTGCGCCGCCAGGCGCACCACAAAAATACCGGAAGCCCTTCTCCATCTGAAGGTCTTCCGGTATCTCTCATCCATATTTGAACATCAATGCTTCTCTGACCTCATCCGCATGAAGTCCTGAGTCGATCCGTGCGGAATTCTTAGAACAATTTAGAACAGTCCGCCGCCGTTTCCGAATGGAAGCTGCTCGAACCAGCTTCCGCCGTTGTCCTCGTAGTAGCCGCCGTCGAACGGGTTCTCCTCATTCCAATCGCCGCTGCCGTCGTCCTGCGAATCCTGACTGTCGTCCTTGCTCTGGGTGTCGTTATTGGAGGAGGCGGTCTGCTCGCCCTTCTGGAGTGTCACCTCCACCTCACGGCTCTCGTACTCGCCACTGTTCGCGCTCTGCACCTCGATCGTCACGGTCTCGCCCACCTCGTAGTAGCCCATCTTGTCGATCAGGTCGTCCGAGCTCGTCACGCTGAGTCCGTCAAACTTCGTGATGATGTCGCCCTTGCGGATGCCAGCCTTCTCCGCCGCGGAATCCTTTGTCACCTCGTAGACGAACGCACCCTGCGGCATATTGTAGAGCTCCTTCGCATCCTCGGACACATTGACGACCGTCGCCCCGAGATAGCCGCGCTCCTCATTTGCCATCTTGTCTCTCGTCTCGCGGTTTACGAGCTCATTCAGAATCGGAATCGCGGTGTCGATCGGGATCGAGTAGCCCATGCTCTCCGAGGCCTCCCCGGCCTCCTTCGCGACATTGATGCCGACCACCTCGCCCTTTGCATTCAGCAGGGCTCCGCCGCTGTTGCCGAAGTTGATCGCCGCGTCCGTCATGATCACCGGCTTGGAGAAATCGTCGATCGAGATCTCTCTGTTCAGCGCGCTGATGATTCCGCACGTCACGCTCTGCCCGTAGCCGAGCGCATTTCCGATCGCGATCGCCGCCTGACCGACCTTCAGATCGTCAGAGCTGCCGAGCTTTGCGATTTTCAGCTGGCTGCGCACTCCCTCCGGAATATCCGACAGCTGCACCGCGACCACCGCGAGCTCATTGTCCTTGTCCATCCCCTTGATCTTCGCCGGAGCCACCAGGTCATCCTTGTCCTCGGCCTCCGCCGTGAAGCAGACGTTCAGGTCGCTCGCAGCCGCAACGACATGGCTGTTCGTCGCGATCAGAAGCTCCTCGTCATTCTGCGCCACGATGATTCCGGAAGCCGCGTTCTCCGCCTCGAACTCCTGCTTCCCGTAATAGTATGTCTCAATCTCCTCGACCGACTTGCCCGTGATCGCCACGATCGACGGCATGCAGTTCTCCACGACACCCGATACGTCCGTCGTGATGACGCCGGACTCCGTCGAACCGGCACTCTCGATCGGCGCATACGTCTCCTTCGTCTCGACCTTCAACTCCTCGGTCCCGGCAGCCTCCGCGCTCTCGGTCTCCGCCTCTGCGGCCTCCTCGCTCTCCGCCTCCGTCTCGTCCGCAGATGCAGCCTCCTCCGTCTCCTCTTCCTCCTTCGACGTGCTGTTCAGGGTGACGCGCTTCTCCGTCTCCTGCTCGGTCTCGACAGAAATCTGCGCCTCCTCCTCGTCATCCTGCGCGATATTCAGCGTGATGCGCTTCTCGGTCTCCTCCGCGCTCACCTGTGAGCCTGCATTGCCTGCCCCGGCTGCAGCCGCTCCCACCAGAAGCATGCCCGCCATCGCCATCGCGCCGTAGCGCTTCCACGCGTTGGACCTCCTGTTCTGATTCAGTTTCTCGTCCCGGTTCTCGTTCCTTTTCATGGAAAGCTCCTTTCTATTTTTCACTTCTGTCCCGCCCGGCCCTCCGGCCGCAGACGGCAGCCCGTTTTCCTGTTCTAAAGCCTCTGTATTTCTCAGATCTCCTACACTATACTGAATGTTTGTGTCAAATCTGTGAAAAAAACATAGGAATTTTGTGAAGTGCACGCAGACCGTCGGAAATGCCCGGAGGGAAGAAAAGCGCCCCAGAACCTCCTCCATCCGTCAGGAGCATTCTGAAGCGCTTTCCGTCGGTTTTCCCGTGTATCTTTTCGGTTGTCTGAAGCGCCTACTTCTCGACCAGCAGGCTCTCCCCGGTCATCTCCGCGGGCTGCTCCATGCCCATCAGCTCAATCAGCGTCGGCACAATATCCGCGAGACGGCCGCCCTCGCGCAGCGTGTACTTCGGATCGCAGTTCACCAGGATGAACGGAACCGGGTTCGTCGTGTGTGCGGTGAACGGCTCGCCGTTCTCATAGTCGACCAGCTGCTCTGCGTTGCCGTGGTCCGCGCAGATGAAGAGCTTTGCGCCCGTCTCCTTCACAGCCTCTACCACCTTGCCGACGCACTCGTCGACTGCCTCGATCGCCTTGACCGCCGCCTCGAGCACTCCGGTATGCCCTACCATATCCGGGTTCGCAAAGTTCGTGATCACGACATCGTACTTGCCGGAGCGAATCGCCTCCGTCACCTTGTCGCAGACCTGGTATACGCTCATCTCCGGCTGCAGGTCGTACGTCGCCACCTTCGGGGACTTCACCAGAATGCGGTCCTCGCCCTCATTCGGAGCCTCCACTCCGCCGTTGAAGAAGAATGTCACATGCGCATACTTCTCCGTCTCCGCAATTCTCGCCTGCGTCATGTGGTGCGCAGCCAGGTACTCGCCGAACGTGTTGGTGATCGATACCTTCTTGAACGCGATCGTCTTGTTCGGGATCGTCACGTCGTACTCGGTGAAGCACACGTAGACCACGTTCTTGCGCGGTCCGCGGTCGAAGCCGTCGAACTCATCGCAGCAGAACGTCCGCGTGATCTCCCGCGCACGGTCCGGGCGGAAGTTGAAGAAAATGATGGAATCGCCGTCCTGAATCGTCGCGGTCGGCTTACCGTCCTTCATCACAACCGTCGGGAGCACAAACTCGTCCGTCACGTCCTTCGCGTAGGACTGCGCCACCGCCTCCACGCCGGAAGCTGCCTGCTCACCCTCGCCGAGCGTCAGCGCGCGGTACGCCTTCTCCACGCGGTCCCAGCGGTTGTCACGGTCCATCGCGTAGTAACGGCCCATCACGGTCGCCACCTCGCCGACACCGATCTTTGCCATCTCATCCGTCAGCGCCTGCACGTAATCCTTGCCCGATGCAGGCGGTGTGTCTCTTCCGTCGAGGAAGCAGTGCACGTACACCTTCGTGAGGCCGTAGCGCTTTGCCATCTCGAGCAGCGCGTACAGGTGGGTGTTGTGGCTGTGCACGCCGCCGTCGGAGAGCAGTCCGTACATGTGAAGGCTCGTGCCGTTCTCCTTCGCATTCTCCATCGCGCGCTTCAGCTCGCTGTTCTCAAAAAACACGCCGTCCTCGATCTCCTTCGTGATCCGCGTGAGATCCTGGTAGACGATGCGGCCCGCGCCCATGTTCAGGTGTCCGACCTCCGAGTTGCCCATCTGGCCGTCCGGAAGGCCCACCGCAAGGCCGCTCGCGTAGCCCTTCACAAACGGGCACGTCGCCATCAGCCCCTCCATCACCGGGCGCTTTGCCAGCGCGATCGCGTTGCCCTCCGTCTTATCGTTCAATCCATATCCGTCCAGAATCATTAAAACCGTTGGTTTCTTGCTCATCTCTGTTCTCCTTGTCCTTTTATTTCCGCGGGCAGCGAGCCAGGCGGACATGCCTGCATGTCTATTTGGCGTCTGCCGTCACACACTTGTTGTCATCCGTTCCGATTATAGCACGCTGTTTTTCGAAACGCAATCCTTTGCCGCCTGCTTTCTGAAATCTGCTGTTACAGTTCAGCCAACCGCTATTTTTTATAATTCCTGCAGACGCCGTTCTGATCAAACTTATATTTCCCGACCTTGCAGTCTTTCTTCATGACGCCGTCCTTCTTATTAAAGTAGTACCATTTGCCCTTGATCTTCGTCCAGCCCGCCGCGCGCGTGCCGTTGCTCTTCATGTAATATTTCTGATCGCCGAACGTCAGCCAGCCCTTGCGCATCTGGCCGTTCTGCGTGCTGAAATAGTACATCTTGCCCTTATATTTTGTCCAGCCCATGCACGCCTTGCCGGTCTTCGTCCCGAGCAGGTACTTCTTGCCCTTTAAGGTCAGCCAGCCGTACTGGCGCACGCCCTTTTTGTCCAGATAATACCGGCCGCCGTCCACCTTCACCCAGCCGGTCTTCTTCACGCCCTTCGCATCCAGGTAATAGTATTTTCCGCTCAGCTTGAGCCAGCCGGTCTTCATGACGCCGGTCTTTTTCACGAAGTAATAGTACTTGCCGCCGATCTTTTTCCAGCCGGTCACGCGGTAGCCCTTCGCGTCGAGATAGTACTTCGCATTCCCCACGGTCAGCCAGCCCTTCTTCGCGCGGGTGCCGTCCTCCTTGAGGTACCAGTAGTGCTTGCCCTCTTTCTTCCAGCCCGCCTCCACCTTCTCCTCCGGCACCTTTTCCGGGTGGCTGCGCGGCGTGATCAGCTTCGCGTAGTCCTTGTAGGAGTAGTCGAGGTCCACATTTCCGCTGATTCCCTTCACACGGCCTGTGCTGCTGTACTGCCACATCGAGAGCGGCTTGAAGGAAACCGAGCCCGACCAGCGCGCCACCCACTTGTCATACTTTGTCAACCGGGTCAGATCCATGTTCTCCTCCAGCCAGTTTTCACTCGCATAGATCATCGGATAGTAGCCGGCCTTCTCGATCACCTCGAGAAATGCGATCGTGATGTCGGTGCGCTTCTTCGTCGTCAGCTTCCGGTGCACATCGTCCTCGATATCGAACGCGACCGGGTAGGAAATCTCGTACCCGTCGATCATGTCCAGCACAAACTGCGCCTCCTCGCGCGCAATCTCCTCCGTCGTCGCCTCCGAGTACAGATAGATTCCGACGTGGATCCCCTGCGCCAGGGCATTTTTGATGTTGTACTCGAACCGCGTGTCCGGCACGCGCGTCCGGTTGTGGTATCTGCCGACCCCGAGCATGACAAACTCGACCCCGTCGCTCTTGACCTTTTTCCAGTCCACCGTGCCCTGCCAGCGCGACACGTCGATCCCCTTGATCTTCGTCGCCGCCCGTGCAGGCTGCGGCGCCAGCAGCACCGTCACCGCAAACACCAGCACGGCAAACAGCCGCACCCGGCCAAACACTGCAGCGCTGCGCCTCTTCTTTTCCATTCGCCTACCCCTCCTGTTCTGATTCTGATCTTTACCGTTCAGCCATGCATAAAAAATGGGAAGACAGACCGTGCAAGCTTGCTTGTTAAGGGCTGTATTACCATTTTTGAATGGCGTTCCGGCTGAACCGTAACTTCTGATCTCCGGCCCACAGCCTTTCCCATGAGCTCACAAGTTCCGTCTGGCCTCTGTCCCTCTGCATGGCTCTGTCTCTTTCAAGAATCCCAGCCTCATCCGGCAGCCCGCCTCTGTGCCCTCGCTCAGTCCGGCACCACCGGAACGGCGTCTGCCGGAATCGGGCAGGTGTAGCCCTCCGCCGTCCGCCGCTCAAACTCCGCGCGCGCCTCCCGCAGAAGCTCTGGGTCGCGCAGCAGATCTACCGCGGCAGCCGCAAGTACCTTTCCCGCATGGACGGCCGCCTTGTGGCCGATCCCGGTGCGGTCGCACGAGACGTTCTGCCAGCTGTGTCCCGGGCACCCGTTCGGCCACGACGCGACGTGGATCTGCGCGGTCGGCGTCAGCCAGCTCACGTCGCCGACATCCGTCGAGCCCGCCCTAAACGCGTCCCCCTGGTACAGCGGCGCGAGAAACGCGTTCATCGCATGGCCGTTCTTCGCGCGCAGCTCTTTCACCTGCTCCCGCAGCTGCGGATCGTTCTCCGCCGCGACACTAGGCACTCCGTCGCTGCCCGGGTACGTCTTTGCAAGCGCATCCGCGAACGCATGCTCCTCCTCGGTGTAGGACGGGACGCCCAGCTCGGCAAAGTTCTGATACAGAATACGCTCCAGCGTGTGGTTTGACACCGTGTCGGCAAGCCCGTCGATAAACTTCCGCTCAAAGCTCGTGTCCGTCATCAGCGCCGCCCCCTCGGCGATCCGGTCGACCCGCGCCTGCAGCTCCACCGCCTCAGAGACATGGTTCGAGCGGACCATGTAGAGCACGCTCGCGCGCGGCTGCACGACATTCGGGCTGCAGCCACCCGCATCCGTAATCGCATAGTGAATCCGCGCGCGGCTGCTCATGTGCTCGCGCAAAAACTGCACGCCGATGTTCATCAGCTCCACCGCGTCCAGCGCGCTGCGCCCCTTCTCCGGGGCCCCCGACGCGTGCGAAGCCACGCCGGTAAACTTGTACTGCACCTGGATACAGGAGTTCGACGACCCGGTCTCGACCTCATTGCAGTCCTCCGGGTGCCAGGTCAGCGCCGCATCCAGATCTCTCCAGACACCGTCGCGCGCCATAAACGCCTTCGCCGCACCGCCCTCCTCGCCCGGGCACCCGTACAGGATCACAGTTCCCGGCTGCCCGGACGCTTCCAGGTACGCCTTGACGCCGAATGCAGCCGCCATCGCCCCCGCGCCGAGCAGGTTGTGCCCACAGCCATGCCCACAGCCTCCTGCGACCAGCTCCTCCCGCGTCACGCTGCCGGCCCTCTGGGACAATCCGGAGAGCGCGTCATACTCCGCCAGGATCCCGATCACCGGGCGACCACTGCCGTACCGCGCCGCAAACGCCGTCTCGATCCCACAGATCCCCCGCTCTACCGCAAAGCCTTCTTGTTCCAACACGTCACAATAAAGCGCCGCCGACTTCACTTCCTGCAAAGACAGCTCCGCATATTCCCAAATCCGGTCCGCCACCTCGCAGATCAAAGCTTCCTTCGCCTCAATCGCGCCGATGGCGACCTGTTTCTCCTCTGTCATACTGATCCTCCTTCTGTACTCTGCCCAATCCTGCCTATTCCGGTATATCGTCCGACTCCTATCTGCATCAGAGATGTAGAATACCTTACTCTCGTCGAATCCGCTATACTATTCAACAACCATCTGCATCACAGACACAGAATGCCTTGCTCCCGCCGACAATACCGTCTTCCGGGACAGCTAAGGGCTGCCGGAATCTCCGTCAGCCCCTATCTTACCTGATTTTTCTCATTTTTACAATACTTTGGAGAGGAAATCCCGCAATCTCGGATGCTGCGGGTGTTCGAAGATCTGCTCCGGCGTCCCCTCCTCGAGCAGCTTGCCGTCCGCCATAAAGAGGACACGGTTGCCGACCTCCCGCGCGAAGCCCATCTCGTGCGTCACGCAGACCATCGTCATGCCCTCCCGCGCGAGCTCCTTCATGACGTCCAGCACCTCCCCGACCATCTCCGGGTCGAGCGCCGAGGTCGGCTCGTCAAAGAGCATGACCTCCGGCTCCATCGCCAGCGCGCGCACGATCGCGACTCGCTGCTTCTGCCCGCCGGAGAGCTGGATCGGGTACGCGTCCGCCCGGTCCGCGAGCCCCACGCGCTCGAGAAGCGCCATCGCCTTTTTCTCCGCCTCCGCGCGGTCAAGGCCCTTGACCTTCATCGGCGCGAGCACCATGTTTTCGAGAATCGTCATGTGCGGAAACAGATTGAAGTGCTGGAACACCATCCCCATCTTCTGGCGCAGCCCGTCAATGTCAAGCTTCACCGTCTTGCCGCTCGCATCCTTATACTTTTTCTTTGTGATATCGACCCCGTCGAAGATAATCGCACCTCCGGTCGGCTCCTCGAGCAGGTTCAGACTGCGCAAGAAAGTCGATTTGCCGGAGCCCGACGGGCCGATCACGACCATCACATCGCCCTTGTTGACATCCGTCGTCACCCCGTCGAGCGCCTTGATCGTCCCCATCCGGTAATGTTTTTTCAGATCTGTGACCTGAATCAGGCTATCTCTTGTCGCCACGGCTCATCCTCCTCTCAAAATATGCAATCAGCTTCGACGTCGGGAAGCACAGACAGAAGTAAATCGCCGTCGCGACGAGCAGCGGCTCGATAATGATAAAGGTCGCTCCCTTTACCGCGTTGACCGCGGACATGATATCCTGCACGCCGATCGTGTACGTAATCGCCGACTCCTTGATGATCACGACAAACTCGTTTGCGATGGCCGGCAGGATATTTTTCAGCGCCTGCGGCAGAATGATGTAGCGCAGGTTCTGCACCTGGGAAAGACCGAGCGAGCGCGCCGCCTCCGTCTGTCCGCCGTCGATGGACTGGATGCCGGAGCGCATGATCTCGCACAGGTAAGCGCCCGAATTCATCCCCAGCGCCACGACTCCCGGGAAGAACCGGTCGAACTTGATGAAGCCGAACAGCTGGAACGACGGCAGCTCGACCAGCGTGAACACACCGTAGTAGATGATGAAAATCTGCACGATCACCGGCGTCGACCGCAGGATCTCCACGTAGGCCGTCGCGAGAAAACTCAGTGGATTGAAGCGGCTGATCACCGCGAGCACACCGCCCTCTCTCTGATGTCCGTCCCGGTCGAGCCCGAGAAAGCGCAGCGGCCGGAAATTTGACAATCGCATCAATGCCAGCACCAGGGCCAGCACAAAGCCGATCATAACCGTAAACAGCGACAGCAGTACCGTCACAAGCATTCCCTGCTCAAACAGCTTCGCGTACGGTGCGATCTTTGGAAAATTACTTAACTGAATAAAGCTATCCATACAGGACTCCTTTCCCATTCGTTGACTCTGGCAGCCCCTGACTTCGGCGGCCATTCCTGCAAAATCAAATACCCCGCGAACAACACGACAGGAAGCTGCAGCACTTTGATCCATCGCCCATCATGCCACAGCTTCCCTGCTGTTCTTCTATCTCTGTACCCGTGCACGGGATGTCTGCCGTTCCTGTGTCGATTACTCGGTCACTGCCTCGGTAGCCGCCTCAGTATCTTCCTCTGCAGCTGCCTCGCCGTTCTCGTCGAGCAGACCCTCGTACTTCTCACCGGAAGCGAGTGCGTTTGCCTCTGCGATGAAGCTCTCCAGAGAGCCGTCCTCCTTCGCCGCTGCGATCGCCTCGTTCACCGCTGCCTTAAGCGCCTCGTTGCCCTTGCAGATACCAATCGAGGAGCCCTCCACATCGTACGGAACATCCAGCACGATCTCAAGATCCGGGTAGTTCTTCTGATAGCTCTTCGCCACGTCTGTCTCGATATAAGCCGCATCCAGCTTGCCTGCGAGCAGCTCGGAGATGATATCAGTCACCTTCGGAAGAGATACGATGTCCGCGTCCGGGGTGTTCTCATTTGCGAGGTCGAGCTGAATGGAACCGGTCTGCGCACCTACCGATACGTCGGAGCTGTTGACCGCCTCGAAGCTGTTGTACGTCTCTGCGTTGTCCTTTACGGTCACGAGCGACTGACCGCCCTCGTAGTAGATGTCCGAGAAATCCATCGCCGCCTCGCGCGCCGGGTCCGGGGAGAGTCCTGCCATGCCGAGGTCTACCGACTTCGTCTGCAGCTCTGTGAGCACGCCGTCAAAATCCACTGTGACAACCTCGAGCTCCAGTCCCATATAGTCTGCTATGTACTGTGCCAGCGCCATGTCGAAGCCTGCCAGCGTCGGAGTGCCCTCCTCGTCGATCGCATAGAACTCGTACGGAGCAAAGTCCGGGCTCGTCGCCACGGTCAGCTTGCCCTCGGTCACCGTCTCAACCGCTGCATCCTCCTCGGCGAAAGCAGTCATCGACACTGCCAGGCAGGCAGCGATTGCAAGGATTGCAAATTTCTTCTTCATAATAAAAATCCTCCTCTTTTCATGCGCATGCCGTTGCAGGCGGCATGTATTGAATAAATATAAATCTGTGTCAACTTTTATTCATTATAATCGTTTTTTTTAAATATGCAAGGGTAAAATTGAAATTTGTGTATTTTTTTGCATACAAAGCGGCATGGCGCCTGCCCAAATATCAGTTCACTGTGGGAGGTCCAGCTTCACGGGGATGGTCAGGAGTGCGGCAATGCAGACTGCGCCGCCTGCGACCAGGGCATTACGGATATCGTTTCCCCAGTGGAGGTAATATTTATCCAGAAAGCAATACAGAATATACACGGCGGTCGCTCCCAGGAAGCAGAGCAGGTGGCGGAGTGCGTACCTGCGGCGCGCCTGGCTTCCGGCCTGCACTGCCTGCTCGTATGTGACGCCGTTGATCCAGTAGACGCTCTCGGTGACGTAGATCAGCACAAACAGGAGATCCAGCAGCAGGCAGATCACAAGTCCGATCGTTTTCATCTGTCCGAAGTAGCTTGGCTGCGGCTCCTGCAGGGACAGAACAGTCAGGCCGATGCAGAACAGCGCCGTCCATGCCCAAAACAATTTGTATGATTTTTTCAAATGATCCTTTTTCATTCTTTTTCCTCCTCCCGGACTGTCTCCCGCCCTGCGGGCAGGCCGTTTCTCTGCTCCCAGGTCAGAAGGAGCGTGCCCTCCTGCACCTCGACGCTGCATGTCCGGCCCGCGAACTCGTTGCTGAGTCCGAGTGCCCGGTCGAAGACGAGCGTGGCGTCGTTCAGCAGATATTTCAGGCCGCGCTCCCAGACGCCGGTCGCGCGCTCGCTCAGGCTGAAGACCGAGAGCATCCCGGCGGCCTCCGGTCCGAACCGGATCCGCTCCTCCGTCAGACAGGTCATCACATTCCCCTGCCCGATCAGATACGATTCCGCACCGCCGCGCGACAGGCCGCAGAGGAGCTGGATATTCGCGATCGTGTGATCCATCCGCGCTCCGCCGAGGCCCCCGTACAGAAAGAAGCGCTCATACCCCTGCTCCTGACCGTAGGCGACCGCCAGCGCCATGTCCGAATCATCCTTGACCGTCGGGTGGCGCAGCAGGTGCTCATGCTCCGGCACGTACTGCAGCGAGTCGAAGTCCCCCATCAGCACGTCCGGCTCTATCCCGAGCTCCTTCAGATAGCGGTAGCCCCCGTCCGCAGCGATCACCAGGTCTCCCGGCTGCGGGAGGCTCAGAAATCCGTCAAAGCTCCCCGCCCCCACAATGTAGCAAGTCCTCTTTCCCATCTATTCACCCTCATCCATACACGATACCTGCGAGTTCCTCTCTGCGCAGTATATCCGAAAATGCACACTCTGTAAACCACAAAGTGCTGAAAAAGGCCGCCGCATTTCCTGCGGCGGCCTCCCTTACATTCTGTTTTCTGATAGCCCACAGCTGTCCTTATACCGGATATGCCTTGTTCGCGGAATCCGCTACAGCCGGATCTACCTTCTTCTGCTGTGCCTCTCTGTACTTGAAGAAGTCGGTCGCTACCTGCGGGAACAGTGCGTAGGACAGTACGTCCTCGTCCTGCTCGGACCACTGCGCCATCTCGCCGCGCAGCGTATCCAGCTCGTTCGGGATCAGGTCTGCCGGACGGCAGGTGATGACCTTCTCGTCGCCGATGCACTTCTTCTGTACCTCCGGGTTGAACGGCTTTACGGTCGCGCCGTACTTGCCGGAGAGGATGTCCTTCGTCTGCTGCGGCACCATCTTGTAGCGCTCGCCCTGGATGACGTTCATAACCGCCTGCGTACCCACGATCTGAGAGGACGGGGTAACGAGCGGACACTCGCCGAGGTCCTTACGCACACGCGGCACCTCCTCGAGCACCTCGTAGTACTTGTCCTCCGCGTGCAGATCCTTCAGCTGGGAGGTCAGGTTCGAGAGCATGCCGCCCGGCACCTGATACAGCAGCGTCTTGATGTTCACGCCGAGGTTCTTCGGGTTCAGAAGTCCGGATGCCAGCGCATCGTCGCGCAGCGGACGGAAGTAGTCAGCGATCTCGTCGAGCAGCTTCGAGTCAAAGCCCGTGTCGTACGGTGTGCCCTTGAAGGTCTCGACCATCACCTCGGTCGCCGGCTGCGAAGTGCCCAGCGCGAACGGTGACATCGCACAGTCGATGACGTCGACGCCTGCCTCTACCGCCTTCATGTAGGTCATGGAAGCGACACCGGAGGTGTAGTGCGTGTGCAGCTGAATCGGGATCTTTACGGTCTCCTTCAGAGCCTTCACGAGCTCGGTTGCCTTGTACGGGAGCAGCAGGCCCGCCATATCCTTGATACAGATGGAGTTTGCACCCATCTCCTCAATCTGGCGCGCGATGTTCGTCCAGTACTCCAGCGTGTAAGCATCACCGAGTGTGTAGGAAAGCGCTACCTGTGCGTGACCCTTCTCCTTATTTGCAGCCGTCACTGCGGTCTGCAGGTTGCGAAGGTCATTCAAGCAGTCGAAAATACGGATGATGTCGATACCGTTTGCAATCGACTTCTGCACGAAATACTCTACCACGTCATCTGCGTACGGGCGGTATCCGAGGATATTCTGTCCGCGGAACAGCATCTGCAGCTTTGTGTTCTTGAAGCCGTCTCTCAGCTTACGAAGTCTCTCCCACGGATCCTCCTTCAGGAAACGAAGGGATGCATCGAAGGTCGCGCCGCCCCAGCACTCTACAGAGTGGTAGCCGACCTTATCAAGCTTATCGACGATCGGAAGCATCTGCTCTGTTGTCATACGTGTCGCGATCAGAGACTGATGCGCGTCACGAAGGATCGTCTCAGTAATCTTAATTGGTTTTTTTGCCTGTCCAGCCATTTTGTCCTCCTATATTATCAAACTCCAAAGATCGCCATAAACGTACCTGCCGCTACGGCCGTACCGATAACACCTGCCACGTTCGGGCCCATCGCATGCATCAGCAGGAAGTTCGTCGGATCTGCCTCCGCGCCGACCTTCTGGGATACACGCGCCGCCATAGGCACTGCCGACACGCCCGCGGAACCGATCAGCGGGTTGATCTTGCCGCCGGTCATCTTACACATCAGCTTGCCGAACAGCACACCGCCGGCCGTACCGAATGCGAATGCAACCAGACCGAGCACTACGATCTTGATCGTGCTCATGTTCAGGAATGCCTCAGCGCTCGTGGTCGCACCTACGGAAGTACCGAGCAGGATAACAACAATATACATCAGAGCGTTCGAAGCAGTCTCTGTCAGCTGCTTTACCACGCCGCTCTCGCGGAACAGGTTGCCCAGCATCAGCATACCTACCAGCGGAGCCGTCGACGGCAGCAGCATGCAGACAACGATTGTGATGATGATCGGGAACAGGATCTTCTCGAGCTTCGATACCGGACGGAGCTGCTCCATCTTGATCTTCCGCTCCTCCTCGGTCGTCAGCAGCTTCATGATCGGCGGCTGAATGATCGGGACGAGGGACATATAGGAGTACGCCGCCACGGCGATCGGTCCCATCAGGGTCGTCTGGCCGAGCTTACCTGCCAGGAAGATCGAGGTCGGGCCGTCAGCGCCGCCGATGATGGAGATCGCTGCCGCAGCCTTGCCGTTGAATCCCATAAAGATCGCAAGGAAGTACGCCATGTAGATACCGAGCTGTGCCGCCGCTCCGAGCAGGAAGCTCTTCGGGTTCGCAATCAGCGGACCGAAATCTGTCATCGCGCCGACGCCCATGAAAATCAGCGACGGAAGAATGGACCATTCATCCATCAGATAGAAATAGTGAAGCAGACCGCCTGCATGGCTGATTCCGTTCGCATCGATATACGGCTCTGCCATGATATCCGGATAAATATTTACCAGCAGCATACCAAATGCAATCGGAACAAGAAGCAGAGGCTCAAAACCGTGTTTAATTGCCAGATACAGGAACACACACGCCACCGCAATCATGACATAATTGCCCCATGTCAGATTCAGGAACGCTGTCTGATCCAGTAAGTTCAGCAACGTATTTGTAACGTAAGACATTCTTTTACCTCCATGTTTTTTCAGCAAGCATCATGCTGCCAATGCTTAGTTCAGCGTAGCAAGAACGTCGCCGGACTCTACCGCTGCGCCGGCTGCCACATCAATGCTCGCCACCGTGCCGTCCTGCGGAGCAACGACCGGAATCTCCATCTTCATAGCCTCGAGGATGATGATGTTGTCGCCTCTCTTGACTGCCTGTCCGACACTCGCCTCTACCTTGAATACCTTGCCCGGAACGGAAGCCGTCACCTTCACGGAGCCTGCGCCTGCTGCTGCAGCCGGAGCCGCTGCCTTCGGTGCAGCCTTCGGAGCTGCCTTTGGCGCTGCCTTCGGAGCCGCTGCCGGAGCTGCGGAACCGGTGCCCTCTTCAACCGTTACATCATATACATTGCCGTTTACTGTAATTGTATAGCTCTTCATTTTCATATCCTCCTGATCTTAGGCTCTCTGCCAGTTTCTTTTATTCGACTTTCTGATCGAACGGACTACAAATCCGTCGCTTGATGTGTTCTCGGATGCCGCGATCGCCGCCGTGATCACTGCCACCAGCTCAAGATCGTCGGTCAGCTCCTCTTCCTCCTCGACTGCCGGCGCTGCCGCAACAGCCGGAGCAGCCGCAGGTGCCGCAGGCTCGTCCTTCTTCGTTCTCTTCTCAATCATATCCGGGATGATATGGAGCTTGCTGATCAGCCAGCTCAGGAAGAGAAGGGTGAGGAACACGATGCCGATTCCCATCACGGTGTTCATCGCCGCACGCTGCATCAGCTTGCCCATCGTGTACTGGATATCCCAGTTGAAGGACACCGTCTGGTTCTTCTGATTTACCTCATAGGTCACGACCACGTCTGTCTTGTCGTCGACCTTCTCGTACTTCGCATGGCTCGTGATCGTCATGGAAGTCATATCCTCGGAGAGACTGCTCTCGACGCTCGTCACCTCCACGAATGCACCGAGCTCCTCCTTCACGGACTTCCAGTTCGCCGCGATCGCCGCGGTGCTCGCGTCGTCGCTCTCGAGCATCTGCTCGAGCTGCTCATCTGTGTAGCCTGAGATCTCTGTCAGATACTGAGCCATCGCCTGCTTCAGCTGCTCCTCCTGCGAGAGCTGCTCGGTCTCGGCCTCAGCCACCTCAGACTCTACCTCCGCGAGATCCTCCTCGGCCGCATCGGTCGCCGCCTCTGTCACCTGCTCCGTCGCCGTGGTCTCTGTCTCCTCCGCATATACGCCCATCGAAAGAGCAGACACCGTAAGGCCCAGGGCAAGCAAAACTGCGCTTAATCTACGTTTCATGTGATTCACCTCTCTTAGACTGTTCCGTGCTTCTTGGACGGGCGGTCATCTCTCTTTGTGAATAACATCTCGAACGCGCCGATGACATATTTTCTCGTATCCTCAGCGGCGATCATGTTATCTACATATCCTCTCTTTGCCGCTGCCATCGCGCTGGACTGGAGCGTCGCATACTCTGCGGCCTTCTCATTGATTACCTTCATATCCTCGCCCGCGTACATGATCTTCGCCGCAAGCTGCGCATCCATCATGCCGATCTGCGCGTCCTCCCACGCGAACGTCACATCTGCGCCGATGGACTTGCTGTTCATCGCCACGTAAGCGCTGCCGAACGCCTTGCCGGTAATCACATTTACCTTCGGAACGGTCGCGTTTGCGAATGCGTACGTCAGCTTCGCGACAGCCTTCGCCATGCGCTTCTCGGAGCACTTGCACGCCTTGAAGCCGGTCACATTCGTCAGGGAGAGCACCGGAATCTCAAACGCGTCGCAGAACTCCACGAACTCAGCCGCCTTCAGAGCGCCTCTCGCCGTCAGCACGCTGTCGAACGTCTCAGCTACCGTGCCGTCCTCGCCGTAGAGCTCGGAGCGGTTCGCCACCACACCGACCGTCGCACCGTTCAGGCGCATGAAACCGGTCACCATCTCCTTTGCGTAGGCAGCCTTCGTCTCGACAAAGCGGTTGTCATCTGCGATGTTGGACAGCAGAATCGCCGGATCGGTCACTGCGTTCGCCAGGTCTGCACAGACGCGGTTCAGGTCATCCGTGCACTCCTCGTAGGAGTCGTCATCCTCATTGTTCGCCGGAAGCATGGTCACAAGCTCGCGGATGCCCGCCATAATCTCAGGCTCCGTGCCGACGAAGTCAACCACACCGGTCTCCTCGCTCTGGAACGCCGCAGATGCCGTGTCGCACTTTTCCTTGCTGTTTCCGTCAAGGGCATTCGGAGAATTTACAAAAAGCTCCGCCTTCTTACCTTCCATAAATGTAAAATCTGACAGCGCCGGTACAAGGGCAAGTCCGCCGCCGCATCTTCCGAAGATGGCAGTAATCTGCGGAACGACGCCGGAAGCCATTGTCTGCTTCAGATAAATCTCGCCGAATGCGTTCAGAGCATCGGTAGCCTCCTGGAGTCTCAGTCCTGCACAGTCGAGCAGACCGATCACCGGAGCTCCCATCTTCATCGCCATATCGTAGAGACCGCAGATCTTTTTCGCATGCATCTCACCGATCGTGCCGCCGAGTACGGATGCATCCTGGCTGTAGACGTAAACCAGATGGCCGTCAATCACACCGTAGCCAGTCACAACGCCGTCTCCCGGTGTCTCTTTTTGCTGCATGTTGAAATCGGTACTTCTGGCAGTTACGTATCCACCGATTTCAACAAAACTGTTCTCATCAAGCAAAGAGGCTATTCTTTTACTTGCTAAGCTTTGTGCTGTATTACTCATTCTCTCAGCCCTCCATGTTATATTAAAATGTTTATCCAATTTCTGCCGACTATATAGTACATTGTTTGCTTCAAAATTGCAAGCTTTTTCGTCAATTAATTAACGCAGGCAAAACGCACGCCTTTTTATAAAAGAAACTGCTCCGCTGCGAGCGACAGGTAATACGGGAAATCCACCTTCTCCACCGCCTCCGCCGTCACCACCGGGAACGAGAGGAATTCCGTCCCGTTCAGATAGTAGCGCAGCACCCCCGCCTGCCGGCCCTTTGCGACTGGGGCCGCGAGCGACTCTGCCAGCTCCAGCCTCGACGTCACCGTCTCGTCCGCGCGCATCAGAAGCTCCACCGGCTGCTGGCAAACGGCGAGCGCGACGGACGGCTGCTTTCCGTCCAGAACCGGAAGCGGCGGCGCGCTGATCGACAGATCTGTCACCTCGCGCTTGTGAAACTGCTCCAGCCCGTACTCCATGAGCGCTCTCGTGTCCGACCACTTCCAGGACTTGTGGCCGGGCCAGCCGCACGCGAGGAGCGAGACGATCAACAGCCGGCCGTCGCGGTACAGTGCCCCGACGTAGCAGTAACCCGCCTGCGACGTGAAGCCCGTCTTTCCGGTCAGCGCCCCGTCCATCATCGTCAGAAACGCATTGTGGTTCACACAGCTGTAGTGGCGCGTGCCGGAGAGGTCCGTGAACGAATAGTTCATCGTCTGTGTGACCTCCAGAAATTCCTGCGCCCGCGCAGACTGAGTGATGCAGTAGCGCATCACGCGCGCCAGCTCCGCCGCGGTCGTGTGGTGAATCCCTCCCGCATCCTCCCCGTCCAGGCCGTTCGGCGTGACGTAGTGGGTGTCCACGCAGCCGATCTCGGCCGCCTTCTGATTCATCCGCGCGGCAAACGCTTCGACGGAGCCCGCGACATTCTCCGCGATGCACACCGCCGTGTCGTTGTGCGATTCCAGCATCAGAGAGTACAGCAGATCCTCCAGGCAGAAGCGGTCGCCCTTTTGCATCCCGAGCTTCACCTCCGGCTGTGCGGCGGCATTCGCGGACGCGGTGCAGACGAGCTCTGGGTCCGCCTCCTCGAGCGCCACGATGCACGTCATGAGCTTCGTCGTGCTCGCCATCGGCAGCGGCGCCGCCTCCTCCTTGCCATAAAGAATACGCCCGCTGTCACCGTCCATCAGGACGGCGCCGCGAGCGTGTAGTGACAGCGCTTCCTCCTGCGCAGCCGCCGCATGTCCCGCCCCAGCCGGGCAGACTGCAAGCAGTGCGGCAGAAAGCAGCACGCAAATTCGGTTTCTCCATCGGCCCATGTTCCGTTCTCCCTCGCCGAACCTTTTCTTCTATAAATATGTCCCGGCGCGGACACTTAGAACCGGAAGACTCTGGCATCGATACCTGCCGCCTGCCTCCGTCCCAGCTGCCCGGAATCAAAAGAGCCGCGCAGCCGCCATCCGCAATGACCTGCACTCACAGTTCCGCCAGGACGCCCTGCAAGCCTCAGACCTCGAGCTTCGTCTGTATCTCCTCCTCGGCCTCCGCCTTGAAGTCCTCCAGCTGCACCGGATTGATCATCGGCAGGTCCTCGAGCGAGTGCAGCCCGAAATGCCGCAGGAACTCCTCCGTCGTGCCGAACAGCAGCGGACGCCCCGGCGCGTCGAGCCTCCCCAGCTCCCTGACCAGATTGTACTCCACGAGCCGGTTCACCGCGTGATCGCTCTTGACCCCGCGGATCTTCTCGATCTCAAGCTTCGTGATCGGCTGCTTGTACGCAATGATCGAGAGCGTCTCCAGCACGACATCGGTCAGCACGAGCTTCTTCGGCTGCTTCGCCACGCGGATCAGATACTCGTACAGCTCGCTCTTCGTGCACAGCTGAAACGAACCGTCCAGCTCCGTGATCTGGATCCCGCGGCGGTCCGTCCGGTATCCCTCCATCATATGATAAATGATTTTCCGCGTCGTCTCCGCGTCCTGCTCGATCGCCTTCGCGATCCGCTCCAACTCCACGGAATCCCCCATTGCAAACAAAATCGCCTCGATGGCAGCTTCCGCCTTTCCCAATTCCATCGCTCTTCTCCTCTACGCGTAGTCCTGCGCGAACTCCTCCTCCGACACACCGTCGTCCGTCCCGGTCCAGTCGATCCGGATGTCCGCAAACGTCTCCTCCTGCTCCACTGCGACCTTCCCCTCCTTCATCAGCTCCAGAAGCGTCAGGAAGGTCACAATCTTGTACAGCTTCCCGGAGCGCAGGACGAGGATCTCGCGGAACATGCAGGTCTTCTTCCCTGAAATATACTGCTGGACAAAGCGCATCGTCCCGCTCAGGTCGATTTCTTCCCTTTTCAGGCTGCCGAACTTGCTCCGGATCGGGTCATAGCGGTTCTCCTGCCGTCTCATGATATCCCGGAAGATCGTGTGCAGCCTCGACAGCGTCAGATCTCCCAGCAGCTCCTCGATATTCACCGGCGGCCTGTACTCCTTCACCTCATCCGGGATCGTCGGCTGCTTGTAGTAGTGGAAGGCCGCGCCGTCCTGCCGGTCCCTCAGCTCGTAGGACATGTACTTGTACATTTTATACTCGAGCAGCTTCTGTACCAGCTCGTCTCTCGGGTCGACCTCCTCGCCCTTCTCGTCCACCTCCGGCGGAAGCAGCATCCGGGACTTGATGTCGAGCAGCGTCGCAGCCATCACCAGAAACTCGCTCATCACATCCAGATCCTCGGTCTCCATCTCGTGCAGGTACTCCATGTACTGATCCGTGATCTCGACAATCGGGATGTCGTAGATATTCACTTTGTTCTTCTCTATCAGGTGGAGCAGCAGATCCAGCGGCCCCTCAAACGCCTGAAGCTTCACGGGTATTCCCATAGCGCTTCCTCTCTTCCTTCGAACCGTTCCGCCGCGCACAGCGCTCAGACACGGCCTGACACCGCAAAGCGGCGGTTATCCGCGTACCGCCAGGCAAAACACGGCAGCGTCAGGCAGCCGCTCACACAATATCGAGCACGACGAGCTGCGCCGGGTTGTTGATCCGCAGCGGGATCGTGTGGCTGCCGAGCCCTGCGCTCACGATCATTTTTTTCCCGTCCAGCTCGTACAGGCCGCGCGTGTACTTCGGAAACAGCCGAAACTGCGGGCTGATCACGCCGCCGAGCACCGGCAGCCGCACAATGCCCCCGTGCATGTGCCCGCTCAGGGTCAGATCTGCCCCCCACGCGGCGTACGCCGGAAAATACATCGGATTGTGCGCCAGCAGGATATTGTACTCCTTTTGGCTGCGCTCCCCCAGGGCAGACTCCACCTGCCCCGCGGCCAGCGCGCGCATCCGCCCCCGGCGATAGCACTCCAGCGGGAGCTCATAGCCCCAGATCGCCACCTGCATGTGCCAGAATTCGACGTGCTCACAGCCGTTCTCCAGCAGGTGCACGCCGAAGCTGCGGATCGTGTCCGAGTAGCGCGCATAGCTGTCGCCGTACTTCTCCGGGCAGCCCTTGAGCCTCTGCTCGTGGTTCCCATTCGCATAGTAGACCGGGTAGCGCTTCGTCAATTCATCCATCAGACTGACCGCCGCATCGTACTGCGGGCTGTCACTGCTCGTCAGCATATCCCCCGCAACCAGCACCGCCGCAGGATTCTGTTCCCGGATCTCCTGCAGCAGCCGCCCGTTGCGGTCCCCATAGCTCTTATTGTGAAGGTCACTGAGCACCACCAGCGAGAAGGGCGCATCCGGCCCCCGCCTGCCGCTCTCCTCCGCCCGCAGCTTATACCGTGTCACTTTAAACTCCGACATATGGTTTCTTCCTTTCACGACTGACCATTTGTTTATTGTAGCATATTGATCGCCGTCCAGTCAACTTAACAAAATTCTTTTACAATTCCCAGTACTCCCACATGCGCCCGACCCAGTCGAGATAGCCGGCAGCCTCCACCGCCTCAGCCGTGACGACCGGCATCCGCCCCAGCTCCTTCTCCCCGAGCGTGTAGATGAGCGCTCCGACCTGCTCGCCCTCCTCGAGCGGCGCCTCGACCGTCTCCGCCCACTCCAGGCGCTTCTGAATCTGGGAGAAATCCTCCCCGGACGTGCTCAGATACGAAAATTCGTCCGGATACCGCACCGCAACCTGCTCCTGGAGCGCGCCGCGCACCTCGACGGCAGGCAGTTCCGGCATCTCCTCGTCGTAGTACATCGAGCAGCGCGAGAACCCGTAGCCAAGCAGCTTTCCGGCCTCCGCGAACCGCGTCTTCGAGTCCGGCGACGTCATCACGACGCTGATCAGACGGATCCCGTCCCGCCTGGCCGTCGCGCTCAGGCAGTACTTCGCATAGCTCGTGCTCCCGGTCTTCAGCCCGTCACACCCGTCAAAGCTGCGCAGCAGCTTATTCGTGTTCGTCAGCGTAAACGGCTTGCTCCCCTTCGCCGTCACGTGCATAATGTCCTCCATCCAGATGTCCGAATACTCCACCACCTGCGGAAACCGCAGCAACAGCTCCCGCGACATCAGCGCGACATCCCTGGCGGACGTGTAGTGCTCCGCGGAGTCGGTCAGCCCGCAGCAGTCCACGAAATGCGTATTACTCATGCCAAGCTCAGCTGCCCGCTCGTTCATCTTTCCGACAAACGACTCCTCGCTGCCCGCAATCTGCTCGGCCATCGCCACCGCCGCGTCATTTCCGGAGGCGATGATGATGCACTTGAGCAGCGTCTCCACACTCTGCCGCTCCCCCTCCTCGAGAAAGACCTGCGAGCCGCCCATCGATTTGGCGTGCGCGCTTGTCGTGACCTCCTCATCGAGCGTCAGCTTCCCGCTCTCCAGCGCCTCAAAAATCAACAGAATCGTCATGACCTTTGTCACGCTCGCCGGGTGCAGCTTCTCATCCGCCGCCTTCTCATAGAGCACCTCGCCCGTGGACACCTCCATCACGCACGCGTGCGGGGTCGCCAGCTCCGGCAGCACCTCCTCCGCCCGTATTGTCCCTGCTCCAGAAAACAGCAGCGCCGCTGCAAGGAGTAATGATACTATTTTTTTCATGCGAACCGCCCAAAGAAATCCTCACTGTAAGTATATTTCCCGTACGCCGGATTCAGAACTATGCAGCGCCGCCCGCCTGAACACAAAAACCCCCGATTCCTAAGAACCGGGGATTTCGTTGCACATTAATTGTATTTACGCTTGCGAGCTGCTTCGGACTTCTTTTTCCGTCTTACGCTCGGCTTCTCGTAATGCTCTCTTTTACGGATCTCCTGCTGAATACCAGCCTTTGCGCAATTTCTTTTGAAACGACGTAAAGCACTGTCAAGAGTCTCGTTTTCTTTTACGATTACATTCGACATTGTCTCACACCTAACCTCCCTCCAGTTGCAGATTGTGCATAATACAACTGTCTGGGTATTTTACTGCACTGAGATATATTATACCCAGCTTTCCATATTTCGTCAATCACTTTTTCAAATTTTTTCAATGAATCTGTCCAGCCAGCACTTCCTTCGCCTTCTCGAGCGCCGCCTCCACGCCGGACGGGTTCTTGCCGCCGGCCTGTGCCATGTTCGGACGTCCGCCGCCGCCACCGCCGACAAGCGCTGCGATGCCCTTGATCAGGTTGCCCGCATGTGCGCCCTGCTTCATCGCTCCGTCCGTCGCCGCCGCCATCAGGCTGACCTTCCCGTCCGTCACCGATGCGATCAGCACGACGCCCTCGCCGAGCTTCTCGCGCAGCTGGTCACCCAGCTCGCGCAGGCCGTTCATGTCGACCCCCTCGACCTTCGCCGGAAGGAACTTGACCCCCTTGACCTCGCACACCTGGCTCATGACGTCGCCGAGCGCGTCCTTTGCCAGCTTGCTCTTGAGGGACTCGTTCTCGCTGGAAAGAGCCTTGACCTCCGCCTGCAGAGCCGCGATCTTCTCCAGCACGCCCGCCGGAGTCGTCTTCAGCGCCTTCGCCGCCTCGGCCAGCTCCTGCTCCGCAGTCCGGTAGTACGCGAACACGCCGTCGCCGGTCAGCGCCTCGATTCTGCGCACGCCGGCCGCGACACCTGCCTCCGACACGATCTTGAACGTGGAGATCTCCGAGGTGTTGCCCACATGCGTGCCGCCGCAGAGCTCCTTCGAAAAGTCACCCATCGACACCACGCGGACCTCGTCCCCGTACTTTTCCCCGAACAGCGCCATCGCGCCGGTCTTCTTCGCATCCTCGAGGCTCATCACCGTCGTGTCCACCGGGAGCGCCGCCGCGATCTCCTCGTTGACGATCTCCTCCACGCGGGCGAGCTCGTCCGCCGTCATCGCCTGGAAGTGCGCAAAGTCAAAGCGCAGGCGGTCCGGCGTCACGAGGGAACCCTTCTGCTCCACGTGCGCGCCCAGCACGGTCTTCAGCGCCTTCTGGAGCAGGTGCGTCGCACTGTGGTTCTTGCACGTATTCTTCCGGCTCGCCGGATCCACGCAGAGCGTCACCGTGTCGCCGTTCTTCATCATACCCTCAGCCATATACCCGACATGGCCGATCTTGCCGCCCAGCAGATGAATCGTATCCTCCACGACAAACCTGCCTGATGCGCACGTAATCTCGCCCTTGTCGCCGTTCTGTCCGCCCATCGTGCCGTAGAACGGAGTCTGATCCACGATCACGGTGCCGCGCACGCCCTCGGTCAGAGCCTCCGTGAGCTCCGTCTCCGTCGTCAGCACGCTGATCCGCGACTCGCACGTCAGCGATGTATAGCCTGTGAACTCCGAGGTCACAGCGGCCGGGATCTGGTCGTAGACCGTGGCATCCGCACCCATATAGTTCGTCACCGCACGGGCGCTGCGCGCCTTCACACGCTGCTCCTCCATGCACGCCTTAAAGCCGGCCTCGTCAATCGCATAGCCCTTCTCCTCGAGGATCTCCTTCGTCAGATCCAGCGGGAACCCGTATGTGTCGTAGAGCATAAACGCGTCGGCGCCGTTCAGGGTCTTCTCGCCCTTTGCCGCCATATCTGCCTCGAGGCCCGCGAGAATGCTCAGGCCCTGGTCAATCGTCTTGTTGAACTTCTCCTCCTCCTGCGCGAGCACCTTGAAGATGAAGTCCTTCTTCTCCTCGAGCTCCGGGTAGCCGTCCTTCGAGCCCTCGATCACCGTCCGGGAAAGCTCAGAGAGGAACGTGCCCTCGATGCCGAGCATTCTGCCGTGGCGCGCAGCGCGGCGGATCAGGCGGCGCAGCACGTAGCCGCGGCCCTCATTCGTCGGCATGATACCGTCGGAAATCATAAATGTCGCGGAGCGGATGTGGTCGACGATCAGGCGGATCGAGATGTCCTTCGTCTCGTCCGTCTTGTACGCGGTCTTCGCGAACTCACAGACCTTGTCGCGCAAGGACTGCATCGTGTCGACGTCAAAGATCGAGTCGACCTCCTGCACCACCACGGCCAGACGCTCCAGTCCCATGCCAGTGTCAATATTTTTCTGCTTCAGCAGCTCGTAATGGCCCTCGCCGTCATTCTCAAACTGCGTGAAGACGTTGTTCCACACTTCCATGTAGCGGTCACAGTCACAGCCCACCGTGCAGTCCGGCTTGCCGCAGCCGTACTTCTCCCCGCGGTCATAGTAGATCTCTGAGCACGGGCCGCACGGGCCTGCGCCGTGCTCCCAGAAATTGTCCTCCTTGCCGAAGCGGAAGATGCGCTCCGCAGGCACGCCGATCTCGTCATGCCAGATGTTCCACGCCTCATCGTCCTCCAGGTAGACGGACGGGTACAGCCGCTCGGGATCCAGCCCGACGACCTTCGTCAAAAACTCCCACGACCACGCGATCGCCTCGTGCTTGAAGTAATCGCCGAATGAAAAGTTACCCAGCATCTCAAAAAATGTGCCGTGACGCGCCGTCTTCCCGACATTCTCGATGTCGCCGGTCCGAATACACTTCTGGCACGTCGCCACGCGGCGCTTCGGCGGGATCTCCGCACCCGTAAAATACGGCTTCAGAGGCGCCATGCCCGCATTGATCAGCAGAAGACTGTTGTCATTGTGCGGGACAAGGGAAAAGCTGTTCATCACCAGATGTTCCTTGCTCCTGAAGAAGTCGAGAAACATTTTCCGTAACTCATTTACTCCATATTTTTCCACAATCATTCCTCCATCCAGTAAAACGTCTCCGGACGATTATTCCTTCTGATCCGGCGCTGACTTCGCATCCTTTCTGTCACGCAGTTTCTTTCCGCAGAAAATAGCGGCTGCCGCGACAGCTGCAAGGACAACCAGTTTCACCAGTTCCAATAAAAACTCACTTATAAATGCTGCTGCCATCTCGTCCATCCTTTCTGTTCTCATGCTGTCAGCCTGTTCTCCATCATAGCACAGCAAGATTCTCATTTCAACCAATTTTTTACAACAGTTCAGCCATGCATAAAAAATGGGAAGACAGGCCGTGCAAGCTACCTGTCGTCCTCAATCAGATCCTCCCCGTCCGCGGCCGAGGTCGCCAGGCGGTCGCACCGCTCATTCTCCGGGTGTCCGTCATGGCCCTTCACCCAGATAAAGCGGATCGTGTGCGGCTTCGCCGCCTCCAGAAGACGCTTCCAGAGGTCCACATTTTTCACCGGTTCATTTTTCCCGCGCATCCAGCCCTTCCGGATCCAGCTCTCGATCCAGTGCTGGTTGAACGCGTGGATCAGATACTGGGAGTCCGAGTAGAGCTCCACCTCGCAGGGGCGGTTCAACGCCTCGAGCCCGACGATCGCCGCCATCAGCTCCATGCGGTTGTTCGTCGTGCGCACGTAGCCCTGGGAGTACTCCCGCTCGTGCAGCGTCCCCCGCGCGTCGACGTACTGCAAAATGGTCCCGTACCCGCCCGGCCCGTCCGGATTGCCGCGCGCGGAGCCGTCTGTATAAATCTTCACCAGCATTCGCCGTCTCTCCTCCTGTCCATGCGCGGCCGTCAGCACCCCGGCTCCTGGTCCAGAAGCTTCCGGATCAGCGCCGCAATGCCCTTCTGCCTGCGCTTTTTGCTGCCCTTCGCGTTGATTCCGATCACCACGTCCTCCTGCGTCACCAGCGTGGGGAAAAAGAAATCACATTTGCTCTTGTCGCTGAAGACATTCACCGGAATGCCGAGGCACTTGCAAGCCGCGTAAATATCCTGATTCGTCCTGTTGTCATTCGTCGCTGCAATCACAAGTGCGGCATCGTAGAGATCCTCCCGCTCATAGGGCCTCCGCAGAATCGTCAGCTTCCCGGCCTCCTCCAGCTCGCGCAGCTCCGGGTTCACCTCCGGCGCAATCATTACCAGATGATTTGTAAACTCCACCATCGCACGGATGCGCCTCTTCGCGATCGTACCGGCCCCGACCACGACCACCTTCTTATCCGCAAGGTCTACAAACATCGGAAAATACAGTTTTTCATTGCTGCTCATAGTATTGCCTCACTTATCTATCCTTACTTTCCAATATACCCTGAAATGCACGGCAGATTTCCGCGATCCCTGCAGAAGACTCCGTGCGCAGGTATAAGACTGCAAGTATTATACCATAGGTCATTTCAAAAAGGAAAGAAAAAATTCAGGTCGACATTTGAAAGGAAGTATACTATAATGTAGAAGAAATTTTTCTGAAAAAGTACTGCAAAGAACGTACTGCAGAGAATGTATGGTAAAAGCTGTAGAAAATATGACATCGTACAGGACTCTGCGCAGCCCGCTGCCGCCGCATCGGCCGCAAATGGCAGCAGAATATCAATTACAGAGGTACAGAAAATGGCTATGAATTTTGTTAAGAAACTTCCGATTCCGGCGGAGGTTAAGAAAATGTATCCGCTCTCCGAGAAGGTTGTCGAGATCAAAAAGCAGCGCGACGCCAAGATCCGCGATGTCTTTACCGGCGCTTCTGATAAATTTCTTCTGATTATCGGTCCGTGCTCCGCGGACAACCAGGACTCCGTGCTCGACTACATCCACCGCCTCGCGAAGGTGCAGGACAAGATCGGCGACCGCATCCTGCTCATCCCCCGGATCTACACGAACAAGCCGCGCACGACGGGCGAGGGCTACAAGGGGCTCGTCCACCAGCCGGATCCCGAGAAGAAGCCGGATGTCTTCGCCGGCATCGTCGCGATGCGCAAGCTGCACGCCGACGCCATCGAGCAGACCGGGCTCACCAGCGCGGACGAGATGCTCTACCCGGAGAACTACCGCTACGTCGACGACCTGCTCTCCTACGTCGCGATCGGCGCGCGCTCGGTCGAGGATCAGCACCACCGCATGACCGTGAGCGGCATGACCGTCCCGGCCGGGATGAAGAATCCCACGAGCGGCGATCTCTCCGTGATGTTCAACTCAGTCAAGGCCGCTCAGAGCAAGCACAACTTCATCTACCGCGGCTGGGAGGTCTACACGGACGGAAATGACCTCGCACACGTCGTCCTGCGCGGCGCGACCAACAAGCACGGCAGCTCCATCCCGAACTACCACTACGAGGACCTGATGCTGCTCAACGAGCTCTACGCGAAGCGCGGCCTGCAGAACCCCGCGGCCATCATCGACACGAACCACTCGAACTCCGGCAAGCAGTATCTCGAGCAGATCCGCATCGCAAAGGAAGTGCTGCACAGCATGAAGTACAACCCGGAGCTCGGCACGCTCGTGAAGGGCTTCATGATCGAGAGCTACATCGAGGACGGCGCTCAGAAGATCGGGACCGGCACGCACGTATACGGCCAGTCGATCACCGACCCGTGCCTTGGATGGGAGAAGTCGGAGAAGCTGATGTACGAGATCTACGACGAGCTCGGCAAGATGTCGCGGTAGTGCGTAACTACATAGATTCATCTATCCGCTTCAAGTACACGGATCAAAAATACTCAGCGCAGCCGTTACGCCTGTGCTTTGATCTGCACAATCGAAAAAGGATTTTGCATGTTTGGTGCGGTCGATTCCTATTCACATTCTAATTTATTTTCGGATTTTATTAAAAAATACGGCAGGATATTAATTCCCGCCGTATTTCTATTTATCCAAATATTCTTTTAGAAGACAGACGCCATGCCGCCTAATGTCTCGGATGCGCCTCGCTGTACACTCTGCGCATGCGCTCCAGATTCAGGTTGACATACATCTGGGTCGTCGCGATGTCCGAATGGCCGAGCATCTGCTGAACGCTCTTCAAATCGGCTCCGTTCTGCACGAGGTGGGCCGCAAAGGAGTGGCGCAGCGTGTGCGGCGTGATATCCGCCTCGATGCCCGCCCGGGCGGCGTACTGCTTGATCAGCTTCCAGAAGCCCTGACGGCTCATCACCTTCCCGGAACAGTTCACAAACAGATAGTCACTCTGGCTGCCGTGCAGGAGCACACCGCGGCCGTCTCTGAGGTACCGCTCCACCGCGCGCTTCGCGTTGTTCCCAAACGGAATCACGCGCTCCTTGTCATCGTCCCGGCAGATCACATAGTTCATCATCAAATTCAGATCGCTCAGCTTCATCGAGATCAGCTCTGTCACGCGCATGCCGGTCGCATACAACAGCTCCAGCATCGCGCGGTCGCGCAGCTCCTTCGGCGATGTGCCGGACGGCTGCTCCAACAGCCGCACCGTCTCCTCCATGCTCAGAATCTCCGGCAGCTTCTTCTCGATATGCGGCGCCTTCACCTGGTCCGTCGGATCGTCCACGAGCTGGCGGCTGCGGCACGCATAGTGAAAAAAAGCCTTCATCGACGCGACATTGCGCGACACGGTCGCCGTCGACAGACCCTGCTTTTCCAGATACAACAGATACGAATTCAGGTTCGTCGATGTCACATGCTCCACATCGTCAACCCCGTGCTCTTCCAGATAATTCTTCAGTTTTTTCAGATCACGCTGATAGGAACTGACCGTACTCTCCGATGCATTTTTTGTCTCTTTTAAATAGTCGATAAACAGAGGCAGCTCAAATCCCATACCCTTACTCCTCAACTTTCTCTCTTCCCCGTATTTTGTCCCACCAGCCGCTTCCGGACATGTCCGGCAACCGCTTGGACGCTCCGCAGGTCCCAACTGCGCAGCAGGCCAGCGCGGCCTGCCGTCCAAACTGTCGCCACGCCCGGCTCCCACAGCGGCGCGATGGCTTTTCTATCCTTGTCTGTGTCCCGATGATTCCGGCAGGCACCGAGCGCCTGCTCTCTGGACTCTCATACTCTGTCCTTCATCGAAATATGAGAAGCAATGCTTCTCACAGTTTGTATTATACGCATTTTGTCCTGTAAAATCAACGGTTATTTTCCCGTAAAAATGCCGAAAAATGCCGGATTTAAGCCATTTTACAAGATTTCGTTTTACTATTTTTGTTACCCACAAAATGTAGTATTTTGTCCTGTCAGAACATTTTTCCGCCCGCTTCCGGGTCACGAAAGAACGCCCAGGAGCAGTTTCAGAATGTAAGGGCCAAGGCAGGCCTCGGCCGCGCAGCCGAAAAACGTGAGCAGCGCCATGCGCACGGCTCCGGACAGCTGCCCTCCCCGCGGAAGACGGAAGCTGCCCTCTCTCTGAGCTCCCTCCCCGAAGCGTCTCAGGAAAAAGCGCACCTCCATCCGCCAGACGGATGCGTACGGAATCCACTGCGGAAAAATGCAGCATAAAAACAGGAGAATCCCCTCGTACCCGTCCCGCAGGACAAACAGGGCGAGCAGCATTCCCGCCGACGCCGTCAGCCAGAAGAGATAACCCACGTGCACCAGCAGCCCTGCCGGCGTGTACGTGCTCATCCAGAGAAAGGCGAGCGTCCGCGCGCGGATCACGACAAGGTAAGAGAACAGCCGCAGCACATCCACCTGCATCTGCCCGTATTTCTGGAACCCGTACAGGCTGACAAACCCGGCGTACGAGCCGGTCCCCATGTGAAACAGCTCCGGAAGCGCCGTCCCGGCGAGCAGTCCCAGAAGCCCTACAAGCAGCAGGACCAGCAGAATCTTCTTTCTTTGCTCCAAGCGAGCCCTCCGTCGCTGTCAATTCTCCCTATAATCTATTCCGACGGGTCTTAGAATATACAGTTGTTGGTTGTATCTCTTATACCGCAAATCTGCGGCCTACTCTTTAGAATCGGCAATAATATATTGGCGCAGTGCCTCATAGATCTGTGTCTCCGTCGGCGGGCATCCCTTCACGCAGAACTGGAAGCCCGACGTGCAGCTGCCGACGCCAAGGCGTCCGCTCTTCCCCCGGTAACCCTGTCCGATGCAGATCTTTTCGTGCAGCCGCTCCAGCAGCCCTTCTGCGCGCAGCCGGTCGAGCGCCGGAATCAGATAGCCGTAGCAGGCGCTGCAGGACTCCACTTCCTCCACCATGTCGCGCACCGCGACCACCTTATCGGCATACGGCAGCTCCTCGTCCCAGATCTCCTCGCCGCAGAGCATCCGCCTTGCGATTCCATTCTCTATGCAGTGCGAAAGCTGTTCTCCCTTTCTCTTGTCATCTCTGTGCGGATTCTGCTCTTCGCATTCCTTTCCATCCATACGCGCAATTTGCCCTTCGATTTTCTTTCCGCCTTTACGCGACTTCAACTCTTCGCTTTTCTTTCCACCTTTATGCGGAATCTGCTCTTTCTCTTCCTTCTCGTCTTCGCGCAGGATCTGTCCTTCCGTTTCCCTTCTCTCTTTCGTCCCCCGCTGCGGCAGCAGCACTGCGATCTCCGCCTTTGTCAGGTCTGCACAGCCTGCCCCCAGTTGCTCCGCGAGGCCGATGTACGGCACCTCCGAAATCGCATAGTGCAGAAGTCCGCACACATAGGCGTCCACCAGCACCGGATCGCGCGCGGCCATGATGCAGTTGCGCACGACGGGATTGCCGCCGTCCTCGAAGTCAAGATCGCCGCAGATATGGTCCACGACGATGAAATCCTGATGAATCCCCGTCGCCAGATGCGCGATCGGCCGGTGCAGTCCCATCGCATGGAAGTGCCGCTTCTCCTTGTTCGGGATCAGGCCCTTCATATTTTTCAGCGCGCACGTCATCTTTGTCTGGCAGTGTCCCTTCATGACCGGGACGTTGATCAGGAAGTCGATCTCTTTCACCGTGTTGCACAGGCTGAGCTTCAGCCCGGCACAGTCGCGCACAAACGAGCCGTCCTTCTGCATATCGCGCAGCTCCACGCCGTACCGCTCGGCGAGGCGGTCATACCCGCACAGAGAGATCGCATCGGAGGTCCGATCCCCGACCCAGGAGCCCTCCGCGATCAGCAGGTTCCGGCAGCCGTGCTCCTGCAGATACTCAATGATCCCGGCCACAATCTCCGTGTGCGTCGTCGCCCCGTAATCCGCCGTGCTCGGCGACACCAGATTCGGCTTAATCCCAATCCGGCAGCCCCGATCCGGAATCTGCCCGATCAGATCCGCATCCGCCAGAAGTTGCCTCGTCATCTCCTTGTATTCTGTCCCGTAAATTTTGATAATCTGATTTTTTTCCATTCCCGTCCTCTCGCCTCCGCCTCATGCTACTGTTACGATCCTGACACCTTTCTCTTTCTAAAGTGCAAACAGCCATTATAGGAGTCTTAATAGCTGCACAAGCTCATGCGGTTCCTCTGCGGCTGACAAGGTCTGCCTGGTATCAAACTGTGAAAAACGATTATCCCGATAGAACGATAGCAGCTTTTCCTCATTCTCGGCTTCCAAAAATGTTACCATGCCGCCAAGCATATACTGTGCATCCTCAATCACAGTCCACGCTAGCTCAATAAGCTCTTTTCCGGTAATTTTCTTATTTCTTCCATTCGCATAGTTTTTTCCAAGCTGAGCAATCAAATAAGCTGACATAGTATATGTATCTGACTTCTCATCCAGTTCACTGACACGCAGCAATTTTCTTTTCATGGTATTGCTTACCATTTCACCTCGGACTGTTAAAGGCTTTAATGCAAGGGTAAAATATCCAAGCAGTTCTTTACTCTCCACCGAAAAAACAAGGTAGGTAACTGATTGATTCTTCTTTGCGAATTCAACAGCACTCTTTTTCAAAAAACGTTCCACATCCGGATTCTTGGGGCAGGAAAAACCGGAAAGCACTCTGTCAAGCATTGGCTCTCCGGCTTCATTATCATTTCCTAATGCCAGATAATCACGAATGTTGATATAGAAAAACGTATCACGAATCGACATTCGCTCTCTCCCATTCCTTCATAAATTTTCTCAGTTCTGTTTCCCCTTTTATCTGCCTTGCAGCAACAGGTGTACGAACAGGACGGTTTTTGGCAGATTCCTCAATCGCATTGACAAACATTTCCACCTGTTCCTTACCGGAAATAACGAAATTCTTAGTGATACTTGAAGTTGCCATAGAAACACCTCCTCTTCTAGCATATCTCATCTTCCATTTCGCATACTTTCCTACTTATATCTTATTATCTAAGCGCTGACTTTGCAACCGGAATTTTATGAAATTTTTGAAAAGAAATGGCCTCAAAGGAAAACTGGCATTTCCTCCGAGGCTCATCTCTCATTGTTTTATATCATCTTTCTTTTAACATATTGATTTAGTTATTCATCTCCGCGATCGCCGCCTGTGCAGAACGTAACTTTGATAGGCGTTTTTTGCTGTCACACTTATGTTGCTGTAATCCATGCTTAAGACATATGTACGAGGACTTTCGTCCTCATCTTCGTTCCCC
>JAETOO010000042.1 GCA_021771715.1 Oscillospiraceae bacterium | reverse complement strand
GCGGTGCTTATCAAGAATGTTTCCACCTACCAAAAGACAAAGCCCGTCTATGACGCATACCGCAAGGCAAGGAACAGGGAGAAGTACCGCGCCGGACAGGAACAGGCGATTATCCTACATGAAGCCGCCGCAAGGTCGCTGAAAGCGTCGGGCATTGCGAAGCTCCCGAACCTCGCCGCGCTGCAATCGGAATATGAAGCCCTCCAAGCGCAGAAAGAAGCCCTTTACGCCGACTATGGGAAGCTGAAAAAGAAAGTCCGGGAATACGATATAATCAAGCAGAACATTGACAGCATTTTACAGGCAGACAGGCAGCCGGAACGGGAAAAGGGAACAGAGCGCGGATAAGGGCAAAAAAAGAACAGGGCGCGGAAAGCCAGTATATGACTTCCGCGCCCTGTCTTTTTATGGGTGCTTTTTTTGTGAATGTTACGCAGTAGAACGCCATTTTCGGGGGTAAAGGTATAAAGTACCGCCTATCTGATTTTCACGCCCGGAAAGCCCTGTAAATCAAGGGATTTTCCGCGCCTACTGCGTAACAGGGGCGCGTCTTTTCCTCATGCGCTCGGCGGCTTGTCTGCGGGTGATACGCTTCCGGCAGTCGGGGCAGTATTTGACGCTGTTGGAGCTTGACGCAAAGAACGCGCCGCACTCGGTACACTTCTTCCTGTCCCCGGTCTGGTAAAGCTCCGCATAGAGCAACTTGTCGGCGGGAAGCACCGCAACCCGGAACCACTTGCAGAGAAGCGAATAGGAAATAAGCTGCGGACATACGCACTCGTCCCCGTCGTCCAGTAAGATACAGTTCCCGTTATCGCAGTTGCAGCACGTCCGGCGCACAAGCGCATTTACTTTCCGGCTCTGGGGCGGCGTCAGCCGCTTAATCTCGCTCATGCTTCATCAGCGGCGTAAATGGGAAGCTCCGCAAACTCCGCTTCGCCCATGCGCTCCACTTTGGCAAGGGTACGGGCGGCAAAGCCCCGCATTTCCCCGTCCATAAAGGGCAGCGCGGCGTTCATGGCGACGATAAGCCCCTGTCGGCTCCCGGTCTTGTAAATGCTCAAAAGGTTTGTTTCCTCTACGGTCAGTTTTGTCATGTTCACACCTCCAAATCGTGATTTTTTGTTTTCGCCGCCGCCTTTTTCGGGGCGGTCTTTGCCTTGTCTGTTTTAAGCTGCGCCCGGACAGAGGGGCGGGGCTTCCTTATCTCCCTGTCCCGGTTCTCCCCCTTGCCAATCAGCGCATACGTCCCATGTCTGCCCTCGATTTTGGAAAAGGAAAGGGTCTTGTAAGGCAGCATGGAGAAAAGGCGGTCAGTGTCCTTTGTGGCTGCAAGCTGCATGAACGCCGGGGAAAGCTCCACCATGAAATGGGTCTTGTTGGGGCTGTTCGGCTCATAGTGCCGCTTCATTTCCCGCACAATGCGTCGCGCTTCCGTTTCAATCAGCCCGTCCCGCAATGCGGCGATATGCGCCTTGAAATCCCCCTGTGGAAGCTGCTCCCGGCTGCGCCGTTCTTCCTGTAAGAGCGATTGCAGCGCGTCCGGGTCGTTTGGTACGGCTTCAAAGCGTTCAAACTTCCCAAGCTCATAATCGGGATTGCCGTTGAAAAACTGTCCGGCGGGTATCTCCCGTTCCCCATGCTCATAAATCAGCTTCACCGTATCGGCGGGCAGCTCCTTTTCCTTGACGCGCTCATAGTGTTTAGCGTAGTCCAGTTCGTACAGATTGCCCTTGATTTTCCCGCGCTCCGTTCCCGTCAGCTCGATTGCATAGGCAAGGACGCGGTCGCTCGTCTGCTCCATGTAGAAACGCCATGTGTTGTGGGGCGCGGTGTCTTTGAGGAAAACGTCGCGCTCCCTAAAGCAATGCGTCCCGGACGGGCGGCAGAACCACAAAAGGGTCTTGTCCTCCTTGCGGGGGCTTGCCGCCGCCTTTGCGATAATCTCCTTGTCAATCTCCAAGTCGCTCTGGTAAAAGCCTGTGTTCTGCTTCATAACCGCATTGAGGGAAGCGAACAAATCCACGTCCTCAAATTTACTCTGTTCCGGCATGGGTCAGCTCCTTTCCAAATCCTGTGATTTCTGCTTTGCGTTTTTCTTCTGCGCCTTTTCCTTGTCAGCCCTAAGCTGCGCCCGGATAGAGGGCTTCTTTTCCGGCTTCGCTTCCTTGCCGCGCTCCCTGTCGGCTTTGACCGCGTTAGCCAGGTCAACAAGGGAAATTGTTTCTCCCGCCTTAACCTTTGCTTCCAGTTCGTCAACGGTAGGGGTGTTGTTGATGATACCGTCAAAGCTGTTGTCGTTCTGCTCTACGGTGTCCTCGACGTACTTCAACGGGTTTTCCTTTTCCGGCTGCTCTGCGGCAACGGCAAACGCCCGCGTCCCGTTCCCCATAATCAGATACTTTCCGTCGTCCGACTGGTGGTGAAAGCCATATCCGGCGGTTTCTATCTGCTCCCGGCTCATGGCGGTTACATGGAAAGTCCCCCTCGGTGTCTTGATAGTTTCGCCCGTTTCCAAGTCGTCCGGGGTAAGCTGCTTCTGCTCCTGTAAAAACTCCGGCACTTGCCGGAAGCCTACGCTGTCAACGAAATGCGCCGCGTCCTGTCCGTTCTGATGAAGCACTACCACGTCCGAAACGGAAAGGCTGTGTCCCTTAAAGTCTTTGGGGTGGTCGATATTGAAACGGGTGTAAATATCTTCAAGGGAAGTTTCCGGCGCAAGGGGCGCGGTATAGACAAGCTCATAGTTCGCCCTGTCAACCACATTCCCCGCCGCCTGCAGGCGGTCGTAAGGCTCAAAGCGGAAGTCCCTTGTTTCGTCCCCGCCCTTTATCTGGTAAATGGAAAAGGTGTCCTTGTCCTGTCCGGCGGTCTGCGCCGTTTCCTGTGCCTTTGCGTAGAGCTGCTTTACGTCGCCCTCGGTCAGCTCCCCGCTTTTGAGCTGCCCCATAAGCTCGCGGCATTTCTCCGGCGTTCCGGCGAAAAGAACGTC
>JAETOO010000006.1 GCA_021771715.1 Oscillospiraceae bacterium | reverse complement strand
AACCGGATTTTATGAAGTCAGACAGAGGGAAGCAGTATCTTGACGATCTGTATCAAGAGATTTGCAGTACGGATAAATATATGCTCGACACGCTGGACCGGGAGGGATTTGAGACGGCAGAGCATTACCGCGAACGGATGAACTGGGATACTGCGGATGTTCGGTTTCGTATCTCCACTGCACTGGGTCTCGTTGCGGCAGAAATGATTCGCAGGGGCCTGAATTATACAATCAGTATGACCGGCGGAGATACTTTGATGGGATTTATGAGAGTGACGGGAGTGACAGAGTTGGCGCCGATTTGTGAAATCGGGAAAGGCGCGGTGCTGTCCGCAATGCGCTGGAATGGAAAACGGATTCAAGTGATTTCAAAATCAGGCGGATTTGGCGAGGAGGACATTTTTGAGCAAATGTACGAGACAATTATGGAAGACGGGAGAGAGGGAAACGTATTCGACGGGTATAAAAGAAAGAGATTGTAAAGATTTGCAGAAATAAGAATCGGAATGAAGAGTTAAGAAACGGAAAGCGTGGAACACATGAATCAAATGGTATATCGGCTCATATACGGAAAACCTTTAAGCAGCATTGTCGCGGTTATCATTGCCAGTGTATTCGTGTGGGGAGTCGCAGGAGCTCTGGCCCGGAAAAACAGGAACGTGCAACGATGGTGGAAAACGGTCAATGTTTGCCTGATGGCAATGTTTGCAGTGTTTCTCGTATACTTTACTGTAGTGTCAAGACAGGCAAATGGCTCGGAGCTTCAGCTGATTCCCTTTTACAGTTTCATAGAAGCGCGGATCCAGCCGGAGTTGTACAGAACCATGCTGATGAATGTGTTCCTGTTTGTGCCGATGGGGCTGACGCTGCCCTTTGCGCTTCCCGAGAAGACGGATCACAAAGCTCTGGTATCGGTTCTCTGTGCAATGCTCGCATCCATGATGGTCGAATTTCTGCAGTATGTGTTCCGGCTTGGGAGGGCCGAGACGGACGATGTGCTTTGTAACACGCTTGGGGCTGCGGTTGGAACGCTGTCTTTTGCACTTTCGCTGGAAATCCGACATGGCGGAGACGGAACAATGGGGGTGAAATCTTAACTACTAGTAAGAATGAATACACAATTATAAAAATCGTTACAGTTCAGCCAGCTACCTTCTCGTCCGGGTTGGCTGAACTGTAACTAAAAATCACTTCGAAACTTGCAGAAAGTTATAAAAAAGGGTTGACAAACGGAAGAAAAAGTGTTAAATTTTTAACAAACAAAAAGGGAGTAGCCGAACATCCAAAATGGATGGGTTTGAAATCGTCAGAACGGTGTGCAGACACCCGTATCAAATGAGATGGCAAGACTTATTGCGATAGCTTATCGCAGTAGGTCTTTTTTTAATACGACAAAGCCGCCGGGACATGCCATTTGCCGCGGGAGGGAGAAGGAAGGGAGGAGAAGTAATGTGAGAATTTGCCGCAGGGGACAGGAGAATCGGAGAGGAGATGTGACATGACAATTTCTCGCAGGGAATCAGAGAATCGAAGAACCGATGTGACATGATAATTTCTCGGAGGAAACCGGAGAATCGAATGGGAGATGTGACATGACAATTTCTCGCAGGGAATCAGAGAATGAAAGGAGGTGGTGACAGATGGGAATTTTGCGAAGAACCGTAGAGCGGGAGAGCTCGTTCGTTTGATCTACCGTTTCTTGCAACTGGCAAACGGAGCGCCCGGGAGAAAGGCTCCGGAAATTTTTAGTGACTTATTGACAGAAAAAATTGTGGCAGGTGTACCGGCCAGCCGGGCATCCTGAAAAAAAGGGCGGAGCGCCCCGGGTGACGGTATACCGAGGAGGAGAATGAGTATGAAAGATACAATGCTGGCTGTTTTCGTTCCTGTACTGACGGTGGCGGCGGTGATCGTGGCCGTGATTGCTTTGGTGTTGCTGATCTCGAAGCTGATGTACAAAAAGGCGGCGCCGAATGTCGCGATGATCGTGACGGGGCCGCGCGGCTGCAGAACCGTGATCGGGAAAGGCTGCTTCGTGATTCCGATTCTGCAGAGAGTCGACTATCTGTCGCTGGAAAATATTCAGTCCGACTTTACCTCGCGCGATGAGATTCCGACGCGCGACGCGATCAACATCATGGTGGATGCGGTGGCGAACGTGTCGGTGTCGCAGGATCCGGGGCGGCTGAAGGTCGCCGCTTCCAAGTTCATCGGATACAAGCCGGAGCAGATTCGCCAGATTATCACCCCGGTGCTCGAGGGCAACATCCGTGAGATCATCTCGCAGACGACGCTCAAGGAGCTGATTCAGGGCGACAAAAAGGCATTTGCAGAGAAGGTGATTGAGAACGTGACGCCGAACCTGCGTGACATGGGGCTGGACCTCACGACGTTTAATATTCAGAATTTCAAGGACCGCAATGGCGTGATTGACAATCTGGGATTGGAAAATACAGTCCAGATCAGCAAGGATGCCGCCATCTCCAAGGCGAACGCGGAGCGGGAAATCGCGGTGGCCCGCGCGGAAGCGGCGAGAGCTGCAAACGAGGCGCAGGTGACGGCGGACACGGAGATCGCGAAGAAGCAGAATGAGCTGGACATCCGGAGAGCCGAGCTGAAAAAGGTATCCGACGGCAAGAAGGCGGAGGCCGACGCGGCGTACCAGATTCAGCAGGAGGAGCAGCGCCGGACGATCGAGATCACGACGGCGAACGCGAACCTGGCGCGGCAGGAGAAGGAGATCGAGCTGAAGGAGCGCGAGGTGGCGATCACGGAGAAGTCGCTGGAGGCGACGGTCAAGAAGCAGGCGGAGGCACAGCGGTACGCCGAGCAGCAGGGCGCCGATGCGCGGCTGTATAAGATTCAGAAGGAGTCGGAGGCGCAGCTGTACGAGCGCCAGAAGCAGGCCGAGGCGGAAAAGTTTGAGGCGCTGCAGCAGGCAGAGGCGCAGAGGGCGAGAGCCGAGGCGGAGAAGTTTGCGAGGGAGCAGGAGGCGGAGGCCGTCAAGGCTGCGGGACTCGCGGAGGCGGAAGCGATTGCGGCGAAGGGCCGTGCGGAGGCAGAGGCGATTCAGGCCAAGGCGCTCGCTGAAGCGGAGGGCATTCTGAAAAAGGCGGAGGCGATGAAGCAGTACGGGGAGGCGGCGCAGCTGGATATGCAGCTTCAGGCGCTGAAGACGTACTTCGAGCAGCTCCCGGCCATCGCGCAGGCAGCCGGCGAGGCGTACACGAATGTGGATTCGATCAAGCTGTTCGGCGGCGATTCCTCGCAGCTGACAGGGAACATCCTGAACACGGTCACACAGATTTCCGACGGTCTGGGAGAGTCGCTGGGGGTGGATGTGAAATCGCTGCTGGCGGGCTTTCTCGGGGCTTCGCTGAAGGGGAAGGACGCCGGGGAGGTCACGGTGAATCTCCACACGGGAGATGCACCGGAGATCAAAAACGCATAAGCGCCAGGAGGCTGGACAACCGGCATAATCAGAGCTGCGGAGGGCTGCAACAAGCCTTCCGCAGTTTTGTTGCACGGGTTTGCCGTATTTTCGGCATTTTCTTCTCTGTTTCTTGCATCCGTACAGCTGTTTGTTCAATGCGGTATGCGCTGTGCTTGCGAAAATAGATTTCGCATGGTAAAGTAGAAGAGAATCGGAGGAATGCCGAGGAAGCGGCAGCTCCGTCTCCTAAAATGCATTAATAAAAATTTCACGAGCCGTGAGAAAGGATAAAGACATGTTTTACGACAAGCTGATGGAATCCGCTGAATATATCAGAGAGAGAATCAAGGAGGCGCCGTCGATCGGCGTGATTTTGGGGAGCGGGCTGGGCGGACTGGTCGATGTGATGGAGGATCGGACCGTGATCCCGTACGCGGAAATCCCGAATTTCCCGCAGTCCCATGTGGCCGGTCATGCGGGCAACCTGGTCGTCGGCAGGATCGGCCGGGAGGTGGTGGCAGCGATGCAAGGAAGGTTCCATTTCTACGAGGGATTTGAGATGAAGGAGGTCGCGTACCCGGTCTATGTGATGAAGCTGCTGGGGGTGGAGAGCCTGATTGTGACGAACGCGTGCGGCGGCATTAACCGCTCCTTCGCGCCGGGGGACCTCATGCTCCTGACCGATTACATCAACATGCTCGGGACGAATCCGCTGGTCGGGCCGAACGATGAGCGGCTGGGCGTCCGTTTCCCGGACATGTCAGAGCCGTACTCTCATGAGCTGATGGAGAAAGCGGTCCGTGCCGCGGATCAGCTCGGAATTGCTTACCAAAAGGGAGTGTACGCGATTTTTTCCGGCCCGTGCTATGAGACGGCGGCAGAGATCCGGGCCTATGAGCGGCTGGGAGCAGATGCGATCGGCATGTCCACCGTCCCGGAGACGATCGTGGCGAATTATCTGGGGATGAAGGTGCTGGGGATCGCGTGCATCACGAACATGGCAACCGGGATCGCGAAGGAAAAGCACACGCACGAGGAGGTCGTCCGGATCGCAAACGAGAGCAGCGAGCGGCTGTGTGACTGGGTGAAACGGCTGCTTGCCGACTGGCGGGCGACGCCGGAGAGATAGAAGCGGTTTGCCGGCGCACGGTGCGAGGCTTGCCCGCCGGACGCTCCGAGCGTTTGGGGCGGGCAGTCTTTTGTTGTAGTATTCGTGAAGTTCAGACGGTCTTTTGTCGTGGCATGTACTGCGGTTCGGACAGCCTTTTGTGTAGCATGTGTCACGGCTCAGACGGTCTTTTGCGGCAATCACGAGCGCTCCGGCGTATCGTTGCGGAAGAACGCGACCGCGATGGCGCCGGGCCCGACGTGGGTGCCGATGGTGCCTCCGATCGTGCTGATCGGCAGCGCGTCGGTCCGTCCGCCCCAGAGCGCGCGGCTGTCAGAGATGTACTTTTGGAGCAGGGTGTCGTTGAGCCCGGTGTAGCCGAGGCAGTACGGCCTAGAGAAGTCGATGCCGGCGGTCTTTTCGATCTCCTGGATCAGCAGATTGTTCCCGTTGCGGGAGCCGCGGGCCTTGCCGAGGACACAGACCTCGCCGTCCTTTACGGCGATGACCGGCTTGATCGAGAGCAGTCCGCCGACGATGGCCGCCGATTTGGAGAGCCGCCCTCCGCGCTGCAGGTATTCCAGAGTGTCCAGAAGGGCGACCAGATGGATGCTCTTTTTTTCCGCGTCGAGGCGGCTGGCGATGGTGGCCGCGTCGCAGGACTGGTCGATGAGCTGCACGGCGCGGTGGACGAGAATCGCCTCGCCGATGGCGGCATTCTCGCTGTCCACGACAAAGACCTGGCCCGGAAACTCGCGCGCGGCGATGCAGGCGCTCTGGTAGGTGCCGGAGAGCTTCGAGGAGAGCGTGATGGCGACGACTGTGTCGCCTGCCGAGGTGGCAGCGCGAAATGCTTCCTGGAAATCGAACGGCGTGAGCTGGCTCGTGACCGGGAGCGTGTCGCTCTCGATCAGCCTCTCATAGAACTGGTGGTGGGTCAGATCCACGCCGTCCTTGTACTGGATCTCGCCAAACGTGACGGTCATCGGCAGCACGGTGATCTCCGGGCGGTGCGGTGTATTGATATCTGAAGCAGAATCGGTAAGAATGCGTATCATAGTTATCCTCCTAATAGTTAACTTTATTAACTTTTTGGGAGTATAGCACAGGAACAAAAGAAATGCAATCATTATTTTCGGAAGGAGGATGTATGAATTATTTTATTGAGGGCCTGGAGGGCTCGGGGAAGAGTACGCTGGCGGGGAGGATCGTGAGGGAGGATGCGGGCCTGACGGCATACCGGGAGGGAGATTATTCGCCGGTGGAGCTGGCGTGGTGCGCGTATGTGACGCCGGGTCAGTACCGAGAGATTTTGGAGAGATATCCGCAGCTCGCAGAGGAGATTGAGGCGAAGACGGCAGCGGAGGAGGGGCGCAGGATCATCCGCTACACGCAGATTCTGACGGATGTGCCGGGGTTTCACAGGGATCTGGAGCAGTACGAGATCTACAACGGCAGATGGAGCAGAGAGGATTTTGAGGAAGTCGTGCTGAAGCGTTTCGGCAGATGGAGCGGCGACGGAGGCGTGTTTGAGTGCTCGATGTTCCAGAATATTGTAGAAAACCAGATTCTTTTTTATTCGATGACGGACGAGGAGATCGTGGAATTTTACAGGCGGCTGAAACAAGTGCTGGGGGACAGGGCGTACCGGATCATTTATCTGGAGGTCGGCGACATCGAGAAGAGCATCACGGCGATCCGGAAGGAGCGGGTGGACGAGCACGGGAACGAGCTGTGGTTTCCGCTCATGCTCTGGTATCTCGAGAATTCCCCGCGCGGACAGGCGGACGGGCTGACCGGGATGGAGGGACTGGTGAAGCACCTGGATCACAGACAGAGGCTAGAGAAGCGGATCCTGGAGGAAGTGTTTTCGGAAAATGCAGTAATCGTGAAGGCGAAGGAGTACGAGCTGCAGGAGGTGATGGGACGCGTAGAAGGACAGTAACTGTTCTGACACACAGCATCTTGGTCTGTCTTACCATTTTTATGCATGGCTGAACTGTAATAAAGGGAAGGATGAGAGGCCTGCATTCCGTGCCAGGAGTTGCCGGAAGTATTCGCCAAAATGGAAAAGCTGTGGTATACTGTCGTTGTGACGCGCCGGGCTATGCCGAGACTTTTTGAGCTGTACTTTTGGAAAAGCGGGCCGAAATAGCTGCATTCGTGTATGGGGCGGAATACAGAAACAAAATACGGAAGTCGCCAAATATCCATGCAAGCATGGCTACTTGGCTCGTTGCTCGTGGGAATAAAGCGCGAAAGCGAACGACGGCAACAAGAGGCTGAAACACAACAGGCCAAAACACAACAGGGAGGGAATACCGGGAGAAATTTGACCCGGCAGAAAAGGAGAAGGATTATGAGATATGATGTCATTATTGTAGGAGCAGGGCCGGGAGGCATTTTCAGCGCATACGAGCTGATGCAGAAGAATCCGGGGCTGAAGCTGGCTGTTTTTGAGTCCGGCTATCCGCTGGAGAAGCGGCGCTGTCCGATCGACGGCAAGAAGGTAAAGTCCTGCATCAAGTGCAAGACGTGCGCGATCATGAGCGGATTCGGCGGCGCGGGGGCGTTCTCGGACGGAAAATACAACATCACAAATGATTTCGGCGGCACGCTGTATGAGCACATCGGGCGGCAGGAAGCGATCGACCTGATGAAGTACGTGGATGAGATCAACGTGAGCCACGGCGGCGAGGGGACGAGGATGTTCTCGACGGCCGGGACGAAGTTCAAGAAGCTCTGCATGCAGAACAAGCTGAAACTTCTGGACGCCTCTGTGCGCCATCTCGGCACGGACATCAACTACATCGTGCTGGAAAATATGTACAACGAGATGAAGGATCACATGGATTTTTACTTCCGCACGCCGGTTGAGCATGTGGAGGTTCTCGCGGACGGCGGCTACCGCGTGCGCTACGGCGAGGACGGCCAGGAGTATGCGGACTGTACGAGATGCGTGATTTCTGTGGGGCGCAGCGGCAGCAAGTGGATGGAAAAGATCTGCCAGGAGTTGGACATCCCGACGAAATCGAACCGCGTCGATCTCGGCGTGCGCGTCGAGTTGCCGGCCGTGATTTTCTCGGATCTGACAGACGAGCTCTACGAGAGCAAGATCGTCTACCGCACCGAGAAGTTTGAGGACAATGTGCGGACCTTCTGCATGAATCCATACGGGATTGTCGTGAATGAGAACACAAACGGCATCGTGACGGTGAACGGCCACAGCTATGAGGGCGCCGAGAAGCGGACGGAGAATACGAACTTTGCGCTGCTCGTCGCAAAGCATTTTTCGGAGCCGTTCAAGGACAGCAACGGCTACGGCGAGAGCATTGCGCGGCTCTCGAACATGCTCGGGGGCGGTGTGATCGTGCAGCGGTTCGGAGATCTCGTGCGCGGACGCCGCAGCAACCAGAAGCGGATCGCGGAGGGCATGGTGACGCCGACGCTCGCCGCGACGCCGGGCGATCTGAGCCTCGTGCTGCCGAAGCGGATCCTCGACGGAATCATCGAGATGATCTACGCACTCGACAAGATCGCGCCGGGCACGGCCAACGACGACACGCTGCTCTACGGCGTTGAGGTCAAGTTCTACAATATGGAGGTTGATATCGACGAGAACCTCGAGAGCCGGCACAAGGGTCTGTACATTATCGGAGACGGAAGCGGTGTCACACACTCGCTGTCCCATGCCTCCGCGAGCGGCGTCTATGTCGCGCAGCAGATTGTGCGGGAGCTGGCAAAAAGAGCAGGTTGAGAGGCTGCCGAGCCCCGCGGAAAGAGCCGATCTGACAGGGGCTGCCAGGGCCCGGCGGAAAGAGTGATCTGCCAGGGGCTGCCGGGCCCAGCGGAAAGAGTGATCTGACAGGGGTGGCCGGAGCCCCGCGGAAAGAGTGATCTGACAGGGGCGGCCGGATCCGGCAGAAAAAGCAGTTAGGCAGACGCTGCGGCGGAAAATTCAATTTATCATACGAAATATGGGGGCGCTTATGAACAAGATGATGAAAGAAGTAGTGCTCGTGGAGCCGCACAGGGCGGAGGTGCGCGAGGTGCCTGTGCCGGTGCCAGGAGCGGATGAGGTGTTGATTCAGATGAAGGCGGCGGGCGTGTGCGGCAGTGACCACCACAATTATCACGGCGAGAATCCGTGCGCGACCTATCCGCGCGTTCCGGGGCATGAGAACGCCGGTATCGTGGCCCAGGTCGGGGAGCACGTGACAAACGTCAAGGTCGGAGATCATGTGATCGTGGACCTGATCTCTACCTGCGGGACGTGCTATCAGTGCACGCACGGAAGAAAAAATGTCTGCGAGCATCTGGAGGTGCGCGGTGCAGGGGTGGACGGAGGCTGGAGAGAGTATTTTACGGCGCCGGCAAAGGAAGTGTACAAAATTTCTGACGAGGTGAGCTGGGAGGACGCGGCGCTGGTGGAGCCGTTTGCGATCGGCTCTCACTGTACGGGCCGGGGACGCGTGGCGGAGGATGATGTGGTGTTCATTCTCGGAGTCGGCACGATCGGGTCCATTATTCTGCAGACCTGCAAGGCTAAGGGCTGTAAGACGGTAATCTGCTGCGACGTCAGCGACTCTTCTCTGGAGCGGGCCAAGGGCTATGGGGCGGACTACGTCATCAACTCTAAGAAGGAGGATATCGTCGCAAGAGTGCAGGAGATTACGGACGGACACGGGTGCACGGTCGCGTTTGATTCCGCCTGCTTCCCGGGCTCTCTGACGCTGTGCCTGCAGCCGGGCATCCTCTGCAACGCCGCGCGCATGGTTCCGATGGGATTTTGTACGGCGCAGGAGGGCATTACGCAGGCGATGATTAATCAGCGCGAGCTGGATATCATCGGATCGAGACTGTCCCAGAACGCGTTTGAGCCGACCATCAGGCGAATGGAGAACAAGGAGTTTCAGACGGAAGGAATCGCGACGACATTTATCCGGTTCAGTGAAATTGAGAAGGTCTTCGATTTGATGGAGCATCCGGATGAGTCGGCAAAGAAAATGGTGATTTTGTTCGACTGAGGCAGCCTGCTGGACACGCGGGTTATGCAGTTGGCATAGGAAGTAAACAATTTAAATGGAATGTAAAGGGATCAAGGCGTATGGAACGGAAAAGGAACCATACGTCTTTTTTGCGCCCCAAGGGAGGGTCTCTTACAAAAACGTAAGCTTTGCCCCGGAAAATGTAAGGCGATTGTATGGCAGCAGAGTTGTCTCTTTTCTATAATTTAGGTAGGGTTATTTCCTGGAAGAACCGGTATTTGGAGACTGTATGGGTCTGAGGACTATTTTAGAGGAAGTGTAGAATGAAGAGAGACGGCAGAGGCGCTTATTTTTTGGAACTGGCCATGAGCTTTTTTGTCATGAGCCTTGTGGGGTGGCTGTGGGAGGTGGGGATTCATCTCCTTGGCGGCGGAGGTTTTGTGAATCGGGGGATGCTGCATGGGCCGTGGTTGCCGATCTATGGCCTCGGGAGCGTCATGATCCTGGCGCTGCCGCGCGGACTGCAAAAAAAGCCGCTGCTGGAATTTCTGGTGATTGTCGTCCTGTGCGGATGTATGGAATATTTCGCGTCGTGGCTGCTGGAGCAGCTCTATGACGGCAGAAAATGGTGGGACTACAGTGATTACTTTCTGAATCTGAATGGAAGAATCTGTGTGGAGGGGCTGCTGGCGTTTGGGCTGGGCGGCATGGCGATGGTCTATATTTTTGCGCCGTTTCTGGATAGAGTGTTCCGGTGCATTCCCCGAAGAGGGATGATTGCGGTGTGCGCGGTGCTGGTTGTGCTGTTCTGTATCGATCTGGCCTGCTCGGTCAGAGAGCCGAATACGGGAAGAGGCGTCACGGCGGTTTCCGGATACTGCGGAAGTACAAAGGGAAAGGAAGAAGGAAAGGCATGTTAGCTGTCTGTTTGTCGCCGCTCTATATCGCGGTGAATGTCTGGCTGTTGTTTCGGATTCAGGGTTGGCTCGGCGCGTGCCACGCGATCTTTCGGAGGAGGTGGGTGCGCGCGGCGGTGGCGTTTGGATACAGTCTGGCGGCATCGTCGATGCTGATTGCCTTCTTTCTGCCTGTCGGTCCGGCCAGAAGAATCCTGAAGGTGATAGGGAATGAGTGGCTGGGAGTGATGCTCTACCTGGCGATGGCAGTGCTGGCGGCAGAAGGAGGTCGGATCTTATATATTCTGGTGAGGAGGGGAAGACGGGAAAAGAGAGCGACAAATTCGGAGGGGATAGATACCGCACAGGGACAACCAAACTGGCAGATGGGTGTTGGGAGGAGCGAACTGTCGTGTAGCAGAGGGAAACGTGCAAGCGAATGGAGAATGTCACTGGAGGGCGGAACAGACGTGGGAAAGAAGGGACAGATGTGTGGCAGTGGAGAATGTGCGGGCCGGAGGCTCCATGCTATGGTTGGAGTTCTCTGCATGGCCGTTGTGGCGTCCGTCTGTCTGTGGGGAACGTGGAATGCGCGTGTGATCCGTGTCACGCCCTACGAGATCACCGTGGATAAGGATGGCGGCAAACTAGAGTCGCTGGACGTGGTACTGATCGCGGATCTGCACCTGGGATACAGCGTCGGGGCGGCGCAGATGGCCCGGATGGCGGAGCGGATCAATGAGCAGAATGCGGATCTCGTGGTGATCGCCGGGGATATCTTTGACAACGAGTATGAAGCGCTGGAGGATCCGGAGAATCTGGCTGCGATCCTGCGGGGGATCCGTGCGAGGTACGGTGTCTACGCGTGCTACGGGAATCACGATGTCGAGGAGAAACTTCTGGCGGGCTTCTCCTTCGGCGGGAGCGCGAAGAAGCAGAGCAGCCCGGAGATGGATGCGTTTCTGGATAAGGCCGGCATTCGGCTGCTCAGAGACGAGGCGGTGCTGATCGACGACAGCGTGTACCTCTACGGCAGGCCGGACGCCCAACGGCCGGGCCGCGGAATCGGCACGAGAAAGACGGCCGCCGAATTGACGGAGGGGCTGGACTCGGACAAGCCGGTGCTCGTGCTGGATCACGAGCCGGGAGAGCTGCAGGAGCTGGCGGACGCCGGGGTGGATGTCGCCCTGTGCGGCCACACCCACGACGGCCAACTGTTCCCGGGCAACCTGGTGACGTCGCTGATGTGGGAGAACTCCTACGGCTACCTCAAAAAGGACGGGATGCATACCATCGTGACCTCGGGCGTCGGCCTCTTCGGCCCCTGCATGCGCGTGGGAACGATCGCGGAAATCTGCCCGGTGACGATCCGCTTCCGTTAATCAAAAGAAAGCGGCCGCACCACTTCCTCCAAGCAATTCCGAGCCGGCCCTTGCAATCCTATATACCGAAATCAGGTGGCGCAGCGAGTCGGTGACGCATGTACAGCGCTGCTTAAAGTGGAGCAAAGGCCACAGTAAGCCGGTGATCCAGGTACGGCTCTGCGTGAAGCGGAGTGGGGACGACAGTGATCCAGTGGCCCGCGTACAGCACCACCCGAAGCAAAATGAAAGATTCGATGAAATCCGGACACAGCGCCAAACGGTTCTTCGACGGCCCCTGTGCCCGGATTTTTATGTGCTTTCTGACGAACAAAATAAATGTTTCCGATCAAAATCAGCATTTTACGAAGGAATACATCTAAAAAGCCGGATTTTGCCTCTTTAAAATTATGCAAAATAGACATATAATCCTTGCATCAATCAACAATCCTTTGTGAGTTTCGGCCGAACTTATGTGGATGCGGATTCTCAGCCGGGTGGGGCGCCCCGCTTTGGCGGAAATCCGATGTGGGATGATGAGCCCAAACGATCCGTGACAAAACGATCTGCAAAACAGGATCAGTGATAAAAAGATGTGATGAAACAATCTGTGACAGAACGTTCTGCGACAGAAGGATTCGCGATCCGATCGGATCTCTGGGCGGGTGCAGCAAAGATGAGGGCGTCGCAAAATGCGGCAGATCTACAAGGACTGGTTATGGAAGCGATTTTTCATATATCAGTAGTCGTAGTTGCTCGCAATTTTGCATCACCCTCCGATGGATTCCGGGATTCTATCGATCATTAGATGGATTCCGCAGAAGGAACCGGAAAGGGGTAGGAGGTTATGCAAAAAAAGTTAGTGACAGGATTGCTTGCTACGGCAATGGCGGTATCTATGATGGCAGGTACAGTGCTGCCGGCAGCGGCAGAGGAGACAGAGGGCGCAACAGAAGCTGCAGCGGAGGCTGGTGCGGCCGCAGGCGAGGTGACCGGGACGGTCTACGATCTGGGAGGACTCACACTTCCGATCTGCGAGCCGGGATCGGTGTCTCTTACTTATATGGGAAATGACACGTGGTGTGCGGGCGTGAGCTACAACGACGGGCTGCCGGTGCAGCAGGAGATCGAGAAGCGCACGGGCGTGCATATCGAGTGGGATACCTACAGCAGCGATGTGGAGACGGTGCTTCAGACGAGAATGGCTTCTCTTGAAGGGCTGCCGGACATGGTGGAGGTCCCGCCGTTCGATTCCAACGTGGGCGTGGATACGTACTCGAGCAACGGAGTTCTGATTCCGCTGAACGATCTGATCGAGCAGCATGCGCCGAACATCAAGAAACTGTTTGAGAAATATCCGGCTCTGGAGGCAATGTGTACCTCCGCGGACGGAAACATCTACGCGCTGGCAGGCTGGTGGGGCGACATCAACGACTACGTCCCGGACTACCTCTACATCCGCCAGGACTGGCTGGACAACCTGGGTCTGGAGATGCCGAACACGGTAGATGAGCTCTACAACGTGCTGAAGGCGTTTAAGGAGCAGGATGCAAACGGAAACGGAGACGCGAACGACGAGATCCCGCTGGCCACCAAGAACGGCCTCAAGCAGCTCTACTATCTGATGACAGGCTTCGGCTATGACACGAACAGCCTGTGGTACACCGACGCGGACGGCGCCGTTCACTATGCGGCAGTGGAGCCGCAGTACAAGGATATGCTGACCTTCCTGAATAAGTGCTATTCTGAGGGCCTCATCTCCGACGATCTGGACGGGACGCTGCTGACGCAGAACATCACCGAGGACAAGGTTGGCATCGTCTGCCACGACCCGGCAGACAACATGGCGTCCTCCGACGACCTCGCGATGACCAGCAACCCGAACTGCAACTATCAGTTCATGCCGGTGATCCAGGCGGACGAGAACGGCACCGCACAGATGACAAAGCGCGCGCTGACCTGGCATTACTATGGAATTACATCCGCTTGTGAGAATCCGGAAGCGGCAATTCAGTGGATCGACTACGTGTACGCGAGTGAGGATGGCATGATGCTCTACAATTACGGCGTAGAGGGTCTGTCCTATGAGCGCGACGAGAACGGCGAGATCACCTTCACGGATCTGATCACGAACAACGAGACGTACACCTCCGCATTCTCCGCACTGAGAAGCATCGGAGCATGGCCGACCTACTTCATCGACGATTCCGGTGAGGCGTTTATGAAGATCTTCGAGGGAACAAAAGTCGAGACAGCCTGCCAGGCTGCGTACGGCAACATGAAGGACCCGTTCCCGGAGATGCTTGGCACCGCAGAGGAGTCTGAGATTTACACAAGCATGTGGCCGGATCTCTCCACCTATCTCGATGAGATGTTTACGGCATTCGTAATCGGAACCGAATCTCTGGACAACTTCGACAGCTATGTAGAGACAGCAAACAGCATGGGTATGGAAGAGATCATCCGGATTAAGGGTGACCAGTACGCGAGATACCAGGAGATTACGGCAGAGTAAGCCAGTACACGAAGGCTGCGGTCTGATCGGGACAGACCGCAGCTTTCACAGAGCCGGAGGAGTGGAGGACCTATGACAGCGATGGAGCGACTGAGAAAAAATGTAAAACGGGACTGGATGCTGCTGTTGATCATCCTCCCGGGCGTGATTTATTTTGCGGTATTTTGCTACGGGCCCATGTACGGGATCCTGATGGCATTTAAGGATTACAACATTTCCAAGGGGGTCTGGGGCAGCCCCTGGGTCGGACTGAAGCATTTCAAGGAGCTGGTCAATTCCGTCTATTTCGGCAGGCTGGTGAAAAATACCTTCCTCCTGAGCATCGAGCAGCTGTTCTGGTCCTTTCCGATCCCGATCGCCTTTGCCCTGTTGATCAATGAGATCAAGAGGAAGCGCTTCCAGCGGCTTGCGCAGACGGCAGCGTACCTTCCTCATTTTGTTTCCGTGGTAGTGGTGGTGGGAATCCTGAAGGACCTGCTGGCGTCGGACGGGGGCGTGCTGACACAGCTGTTCTCCGCGTTCGGGGTGGCGCCGAAGAATTACTTTAATCTCCCCAGTGCATTCCGCACCCTGTATGTGAGCTCCGGCGTATGGCAGGAATTTGGCTGGAACTCGATCATCTATGTGGCGGCGATCTCCGGGATCGACCAGCAGATGTACGAGTCTGCGGCGCTGGACGGGGCCGGAAGATGGCAGAGACTGATTCATATCACGCTGCCCTCCATCGCGCCGACCATCATTCTCCTGCTGATTCTGAATATGGGCAACATGCTGAACATCGGATACGAGAAGGTGATCCTGATGTACAACGCAGCCACGTATTCTACGGCAGATATTTTCTCGACGTATGTGTATCGAAAAGGACTGCTGAATGCACAGTACAGCTTTGCATCGGCGGTCGGACTTGCGAACTCGGTGATCAATGTCATCATCCTGCTGACAGCGAATTTTATGGCAAAAAAGACGACAGATACCAGTATTTTTTAGTGGTGTACCGCTGTTTCTGTATTTTGACCTGCACACCCGGATAAAGCAATTTACGTGTTTGGTATCGCTATGTGTCAGATGCAATATCAGGCGGCGCGCAGGAGAAATGAGGGGTAGTATGAAACAGAAAACGAAAACAGGATGGCCAGACGTTTTGATTACGATTGGAACCATTTTTATTATAATTATCACACTGTATCCGGTGATTTATGTGGTCAGCATGTCGTTCAGCTCGGCGGAGCACATCATGGCGAAGGATGTCTACCTGCTGCCGAAGGGATTTTCCCTGAAGGCGTACGCCATGACGCTTCAGAATGAGACGGTAGTCCGCTCTTTTGTCAACACGCTGTGGTACACGGCAGTGGGAACGCTCATGAGCGTGACACTCACGGCGACGACGGCCTATCCGCTGGCGCGCAGGCAGTTCTTTTTGAGAAAACAGCTCTCCTTCCTGATGACGCTGACGATGTTTGTCAGCGGGGGCCTGATTCCGCTGTACGTGCTGGTGCAGAAGCTGCACCTCTACAATACGCGGTGGTCGATTATTCTGCCGTACATCATCAGTGCCTACAACCTGATCATCACGCGCTCGTTCTTCGAGTCGCTGCCGGAGGAGATGGCGGACGCGACGAAGATCGACGGGGGCTCGGAGTGGACGATCATGACGCGGATCTTCATTCCTCTGTCGAAGCCGATTATCTCCGTGCTGGTGCTCTTCTACGGTGTGGGTTACTGGAACAGCTACTTTGCGCCGCTGATCTTTCTGTCGAACGAGAAGCTGCATCCGATTCAGCTGTACCTGCGGGGCATCCTGATCACCAGCGAGAGCACGGGGATGGGAATGGACGCGGTGCTGATGAGCGAGCAGATGAAATACGCGGTGATCGTGGTGGCGTGCTTCCCGATCATGGTGCTGTACCCGTTTATTCAGAAATATTTTGAGAAGGGCGTCCTGATCGGGGCGGTGAAGTGAGAGGAGGTTGGACGATGAGAATCAAAGCGCCGGAGGCGATGAGCAGCGCGGAGCGGATCGCGTTCTATGACTGCGAGGAGAACAAAAAATATTATCAGTACGGGACCGCAGGCGGCTGGGTAAAATACGGCAGCAATCCGGTGTTCGGCGGGAGCTACGAGACCTGCTTTGACGTCTCACTGCTGCTGGAGCATGAGGGCAGCGAGGAGCAGATCTTTAAGATGTGGTTTTCCTGGAGGCCGAAGCGGGCCATCGGCTATACGACGAGCCGGGACGGAATTCACTGGGAGGAGCCGGTGGTCGTGCTCGGGCCGGTGCCGGGTTCCGCGTGGGAGGCGGACGAGATCAACCGTCCCACGGTGATCTGCAGGGACGGGCAGTACCTGATGTGGTATTCCGGGCAGATGAAGCCGTACCGGGAGGACGGGCGGTCCGTGATCGGGCTGGCGGTCAGCGGCGACGGAATCCACTGGGAGCGGAGGCAGGAGCCGGTGATGGCGCCAGACCAGGCGTGGGAGCAGCAGGCGATCATGTGCCCGCATGTGCTCTACGACGAGGATGACGGGAAGTATAAAATGTGGTACGCGGCGGGCTGCAACCATGAGCCGGACGCGATCGGCTACGCGGACAGCCCGGATGGAATTCACTGGGTCAAGCATCCGGACAATCCGGTGCTCGCCCCGGATCCGAATCAGCTGTGGGAGCAGCACAAGGTGGTGGCGCCGTGTGTGCTCAAGGAGGACGGCTGGTTTTACATGTTCTATGTGGGCCATCTGCACGAGGAGCGCGCGCAGGTCGGTCTGGCCAGATCGCGCGACGGCATGACCGGGTGGGAGAAGCACCCGGAGAATCCGCTGATCTGCCCGACCGAGGGAGACTGGGATTCCGTGGCGGTGTACAAGCCATTTGTGCTGAAGGTGGGAAATCGCTGGATGATGTGGTATAATGGAGCTGCATACGATGAGCCAATCTGGGTGTTCGAGCAGATCGGGCTGGCGACATTGGAGAAAAGTACATTGTTTTAGTTCGGTATGGCAGTGTGAGGAGCGCTGCCATCCTTTGTATGGAGAAAAAAGGAGGATTCGGATGAAAAAAGAAAGAAGATATCAGACAAAGCAGAAGATGTACATCTCCTACATTGTGATTCCGGTTCTGATCCTGTCTGTCTTTTCCGTTGCCTTTACGTTTGGCTACTATCGCGTGTCGAAGGAGCGGATCCTGACCTTTGAGAACGCCATCAGCCAGAACGTGGACGACCAGCTGAAAAATACGATGGACAATCTTCTGAAATCCGCATCCCAGTATTCGATGACGCCGTGGGTGAAACGGCTGAAGTACATGCAGAAAATTCCGGAAATGATGAAGCGGAATATCACGGCCTCGGATATCTCCGACTATGCCAGCACGATCTGCCTGACCGAGATCAACGACAACATTATAGAGTCGGTCTATATTTATTACAGCCTGGGCGAGTTTGGAATCAGCAGCAGCGGCAGGATCGGCTGGGAAGAGTACACGGATGTCTATGAGATCCAGAGCGGGAATCAGGAGCTGATGAGCGGGGAGCTCCTTAGGAGAAATAACCAGCGCGTGATCTGCCATGATGTGACGCTGACCAAAAATGCAAAGCAGATCCGCGGATTTTTTCTGATCCAGACGATCCCGCTGGAGAACTCCTACTCTGGGGAAGTGAACATGCTGTTCTTTGTGCCGTACCGGAATATCTACAACTATATCGAAAAGTTTACAGACGACGGCACGCGGCAGCTCTGCCTGACGGACGGGACTAAGGTGCTGTACACAAAGGAAGAAGCTGCGGAATCCGGGAAATTTGCGCCCGGAGATCTGATCATGGATCTGAAATCGGAGGAGAAGGGCTTCGTCTACCACAGTGAGACTGCATCTTATATCTCTGAGTACACGAAGGTCGGCATGGACATCGGCGTGCTGCAGGTCCTCGATCACGGTTTTTTGTACCGGGATTTTTTTGCGTTTCTAAAGTGGATCGTCATGGGGTATCTGCTGTTGTTTTGCCTGATTCTTGTGGTGGCGTCGAAAATGGCGAAGCGCAGCTATCAGCCGCTGGAGCATATCATCAACCTGCTTGAGGAGGAGCAGGAGGACGGCGTGGACGAATATGAGATGATCGAGAAGGCACTGAGGGATCTGGAGAGCCAGAAAAAAGAGCTGGAGGTGGCGGTGTATGAGCAGAATCCGCTGATCGAGCAGTATATTCTGCACGGCCTGGTGAACGCGAAAAAGCTGGGCGCCGTCGAGGAAAAGTACGTGAATATGATGCGCCAGTACTCTCTGTTCCGCAGTCTGGTGCTCGGCGACGGGCCGGAGGCGCGGCAGTACATCGCGGAGATTGACGCGTGCCTGGCTGTGTATCCGCAGATTCACGCGGCATTTTTGAAAGAGGATGGCTACTATTTCTGGATCCTGAGCTACGGGGAGGAGAGCCTGATGGCTGAGATCGCGGAGCTGCTCGGACAGACCTTCGGGGAGCTGGGCTACCGGGATGCCGTGATGGGCCTTGGCAATGTCCACGATGAAATCCGCGAGGTCCCGGAAGCGTGCCGCCAGGCGGTGGCCGCGCTGGGCTACCATTTCTTCTACCCGGAGCAGAAGATGCTGCTGTTCGGGGAGAACGGGATTGAGCTAAGAGAGCAGAATGAGGCGGAGTTCGAGGTGACACAGCAGGAGCAGGAGGAGCTTGAGGAGAAGATCCGCGCGGTCTGCAAAGCGGCATCCGGGGAGAAAACGAGTGTGGCAGGCGGCAATGCACTCGGCGAGAAAGCGAATGCGGCAGACAGCAGGGGGTCGCGCATATCCGGTGTGGAGGAGCTGTATGAGGTTTATCAGCGCGTAGTCATGAGAAATTTCAGCGGCAGGATGCTCTCGAAGGAGCGCTGGTTCGATGCGGTGCGCAGGCTGAATGAGTATGTCGCCGGGCTGTTCTGGGAGTGCGGCAGTCTCGTGGAGCCGATGGAGGTCCTCGACCCGGAGAATTTCGGCAGCCTCGAGAGCTACCTGCAGACGCTGCGGCTCAAGCTTGAGCACCTGGCGAACCGCTGTCAGTCCCGGGAAAATCCCATGTATGCGGCCCGCAATGAGAAGATCCGCCAGTACGTGGAAGCGCACCTGACAGACGCCAACCTCTCCCTGAACGAGACGGCGCGGGTCATGCACTATACCTCCACGTACTTCGGAAAGTATTTTAAGGAGCAGTTCGGGTGCGCCTTCCAGCAGTATGTGGCAGTTCGTCGGATCGAGTGCGCGAAGCAGTACCTCCAGGACGACCCCGAGGGCAAGAAGATGAGCATCCAGGAGATCGCCCTGAAGTGCGGCTTCACGAACGATGTGACCTTCCGGCGGACGTTTAAGCGGTATGTGGGCGTGACACCGTCGCAGTTCGGGAAGGAGGAGTGGTAGGAAAAATGAGAATCTGGCCTGTTTAGTTCCTCCAAAGCGGACTTTTGTGTTATACTATCTGCGATACGTGGCGCTTAGAAAAGAGCTTTCTATAAAGATACAGGAAGCGGGTGAATAGATGGTCGCAAAGACATACTTGTGGATAGAGGATCGCGAAGGGAAGGCAAGCTACACATTTTGGACGGCCCTGATGTCTCAGATCTGCCCGGAGGTCATTGTTGAGAGCAAGAAAAATAACAGTGAACTCGTTAAGTCTGTCAAAGCATTAACAGACAGGACAAATCGTTATATCATTGCATTTGATAATTCCTTTGATAATGTTCAGCTCTAGTGCAGAGAATTTCCCAAAATTGGATTGGAGGTGTCGCTGTGATTACCATTTATAAGGATCGAAAAGACATCCCTCAAAATATGGAGTACGTGGAGTTAAACGATGTATTTTTTAATAAAAACACAGCGCTGGTGCTGGATGAGCGGGCAAAAAAAATCGCAGAGCAAATCGATGGAGCAGTGCTTGTAGGTAAATTCAAAATAAAATCAAAATTTAATGGAGTAATATTGGATGTCGACTGTCTGTCGACAGGATGTAAGACGGTGTTGAATGTTCTCTATTTTCCGGAAAAGGTTTTCTGTCTCAAAGAATGTGGAGAGAATGCTCTGGAAGTACTATATTCCTTGAGTCAGGGGGCCGTGTACTGTGATTATGCAATGATACCGTTTGATATGGAAGAGGTGCAGGTATGTGAGGGCACGGAAACCAAAAGGATCCAGGATTATGAAATGCTAAAGGAGTGGTGGAGCGATGAAGAGTAAGCCAATTATCATGGATCATTTCTTTACGGTCCATACTTCGTACATTGTGAATTTTAAATTTACAAATAATATCACGATCTTGACGGGTGAATCAGCAACGGGAAAGACAGCCGCTTTTTCTTTTATAAAAGAATGCATGACAATAAATCCTACGATCTTGTGTCTGAATTATCTGGATTATCAGAAGAATATTCAGGAACTTTTGGAGAAAGAAAAAGGAAAACTGATTGTGATAGATAACGCGGACATCCTTTTGAATGATGAAGCGAGAAAATATATTTCATTGGATGATAACAATCAATATCTTATTATCGGAAGGAATCCCAGAAACCTGTTTGCGACAGGGGAAAATTTATTTGAGCTGGTGAGCGAGAGCAAAGGGGAACAGACAGAGTTCAGGATAGAGCCATATTTATAAGAAACAACCGGAGGATTTCAAGCGAAATCCTCCTTTTCCTTGTGTTCACAAATTCTTCACAAAAAATTAGCACTCACTACTTGACGTGGCTAATAATACGTGCTATAACACATATAGAACAAAGGGAACAAAATCCTGAGTCCAAAGAAGACAAGGTAAACAGCGTATGGATTAGAAAAGGAGCGATGATTATGTTGATGCCGAGTATTTTTGGAGAGAATTTAGTTGATGAGTTTTTTGACGGGTTTCCGTTCTATGATGACAGGGATATGAGAAAGGCCGAGAAGAAGCTGTACGGCGGCAGAGCGAACCAGATCATGAAGACCGATGTGAAGGAAAAGGACAACGGCTACGAGCTGGAGATTGATCTGCCGGGCTTCAAGAAGGATGAGATACGGGCGAAGCTGGAGAATGGCTATCTGACCATCAGCGCGGCGAAGGGCCTCGACAAGGATGAGCAGGATCAGGAGACCGGGCGGTACATCCGCAGAGAGCGCTACACCGGTTCCTGCAGCAGAAGCTTTTACATCGGCGAGGATGTGAAGCAGAACGAGATCAAGGCGGAGTTCCAGCACGGCATTCTGAAACTGTTCGTGCCCAAGAAGGAGCAGAAGCCGGCGGTCGAGGAGAGCAGGTTCATCACGATCGAAGGCTGAGAGAAAGATCCATGCATGAGGACGGGCACGAGATCGCTGAAAATAGGGCAGCAGTCCGTGCCCGGCGATTTGCGCGGAGGTAGAGTGAAAAGAAGCAGGGCAGCAGTGCCGTTCAGAATCAGGAGGAAAAGATAAAATGACTACTTTGAAAGCTGAAAAGAGAAACATGGAGATCAAGGCAAAGCGTCTGAGAAGGGAAGGCTATGTGACAGGCAATGTGTTCGGCAGAGAGATCGAGCGCTCGATTCCGGTGCAGATGGAGAAGTCGGCGGTGGAGCGTCTGCTGAAGACGAGCCATAAGGGAAGTCAGATCATGCTCGAGGTAGACGGACAGACGTACAACGTGCTGATTAAGGATGTGGAGTACGATTCCCTGGCGAGACGCGTGAATGAGATCGAGTTTCAGGCACTCGTGAGCACCGAGAAGGTACACTCCGTGGCAGAGGTCGTCGTGGTGAACCATGACAAGTTGCAGGGCGGCGTGATCCAGGAGAATCTGAGTGAGGTCGCGTACAAGGCGCTGCCGGCAGCGCTTGTAGATCAGGTGACGGTCGATGCGTCGGTTCTGAAGGTCGGCGACACCATCCGGGTAAAGGATCTCGAGCTCGCCAAGAACCCGGAGATCGACCTGATCACGGACCCGGAGATGGTGGTCGTCACCGTCACAGCGGTGCACAATACGGTTCCGGAGGAGACAGCGGAGTCTGACGAAAAAGCACAGTAATTCGTTTCTTCGACTGCGGGAAGGATCCTGTGGTCACGGAGATTGATGAATAGATATGCAGGCTGGTAGGAGATTGTCAGCCTGTTTTTGTGTGGTCAACAAGGGATTAATAGATGCAGTTGTGGATAAATTTTCAGACTATTCAGAGGATGATCTGATGACATGAACGGATCGTCGAGCTCCTGGAAAAATGCGTTCGTTAGCGATAAAAATAATGAGATTACCCTTGGGGCGATATTTAGCGTGCTCAGAGGATTCTTCCGGCACAATGAGTACTAATAACAAGTGGAAAGTAGTATTAAGACAGCTTGTCAACCAAATAATAAAAAAGGTTGACAAACTGTCTTCCTCTGTTTATAATGTGCCTGAACCGGTACATTGGAGATAAAATAGCGGGTCCATCTGGTCGGTTATTTCATTTTGGGCGTACTGGGAATGCAGATGACGGAGGATAGTGATCATGAGGGAACTTGCCAGGGAAATTATTGATGGGCGGAGGCTGACGCGGGAGGATGATCTCTCGGTATTTGAGCATGCGGATCTGGAGGAGCTTGCGGCGGGGGCGGATGAGATCCGCAGGGAGCTGTGCGGCGATCATGTGGATCTGTGCACGATCATCAACGGGCGATCCGGGAGATGCAGCGAGGACTGCAAATTCTGCGCGCAGTCATCGCACAATCACACGGGCTGTGAGCAGTACGGGATGCTGGGCATGGAGGAGGTGCTCGCGGACTGTAAGGAGCGCGTGGCGGAGGGCGTGCATGCATACTCGATGGTGACGGCGGGCCGCACCGTGGCCGGCAGGGACCTCGATCTTTTGACGGAGATTTACCGGGAGCTGCACAGGCAGTTTGGGGGCGTGCGCCTCTGTGCGTCGCACGGGATGCTGACCGTGGAAGCATTTTCGCGGCTGAGAGAGGCCGGCGTGACGATGGCGCACTGCAATCTCGAGACCTCGCGGCGCAATTTTCCGAATATCTGCACGACGCATACATACGAGGACAAGCTTCGCGAGATCCGCGCGGCGCAGGAGGCAGGGCTGACGGTCTGTTCCGGCGGGATCATCGGGATGGGGGAGACGTGGCAGGACCGCGTCGACATGGCGCTGGAGCTTTCGGAGCTTGGGATCACGTCGATCCCGATCAATGCTCTGATCCCGGTGAAGGGGACGCCGTTTGGGGAATTGCCGAGGCTGACCGAGGATGAGATCATTCGGACAATGGCGATGTTCCGCTACCTCAACCCGACGGCGTACATCCGGATGGCGGCGGGGCGCTGCTATTTTAAGGACGGCGGGAGGCGGCTGTTCGCGTCGGGCGTCAATGCGACGATTACCGGGAACATGCTGACGACGGTTGGGAATAATACGGAGCAGGATGTCGCGATGCTCAAAGAGATGGGGCTCGATGTAGGAGGAGAAAGATGAGTGACACAACTGTAAAATCGAATGTACATGCAAAGCTTACGGTCTCGCAGCTCGCCGTGATCGGCGTGATGACGGCGGTGACGTGTATTTTGGCGCCGATGTCGCTGCCGATCGGGCCGGTGCCGATCTCGCTGACGAATCTGGCGATTTATTTTGCGCTGTATGTGCTGGGGACGACGAAGGGGACGATCAGCTATCTGGTGTACCTGCTTTTGGGGCTTGTGGGCCTGCCGGTGTTCTCGGGCTTTACGAGCGGTCCGGGCAAGCTGTTTGGGCCGACGGGCGGCTACCTGATCGGGTTTATCCCGATGGCGATCATCGCGGGGCTCGTGATCGACAAGTGGTTCACAAAAAAGCTCGCGTGTCTGCTGGGCATGATCGCGGGGACGGTGGTCTGCTATGCATTCGGCACTGCGTGGCTCGCATACCAGGCGGGCATGGACTTTCAGGCGGCGCTGATGGCAGGCGTGATCCCGTTCCTTCCGGGCGACCTGATCAAGATCGTGCTCGCGATGCTGATCGGACCGCAGCTGCGCAGGCAGCTGATAAAAGCAAACTTATTTTAAGATTTTAAGATTCATTGTGAGCACTGTTGATCAATTTAGAAAACAGTAAATTTGAGAATCTTAAATATGCCAAAAGAGTGCGATGTAAAGTTGTCGGAAGCTATGATCACTGGAGGGGAAATACCAGTGATTGTAGCTTCTTTGCAGCTATGTCTTTTCCAGGCTGTGCGCCTGCCGGAAGCTGTTCGGGGACATGCCGTAGAATTTGCCGAAGGTTCTGGCAAAGTGCTGGCGGTTGTTGAAGCCGACCTCCACCGCGATGTCGATGATGGAGAAGTGTGTGGTGCTCAGGAGAAAGGCGGCGTGGTCGCAGCGGACCGCCTGTATGTACTCCACGATGGTGCGCGACATATGCCTGGAAAACAGCATGGAGAGGTACGAGCGGCTGATGCCGACCGCGTCTGCGATGTCGTCGATCGTCAGAGGGCGCTGGTAGTTCTGCAGGATGTACTCGCGCGCCTGCGCCAGAAACTGAATGCCGTTTGGCTTCCGGTGCGCAAAGTAGGAGCGCGCGAGCCGGATAATCAGCTCATTCAGCAGTAACCGGAGCATCATGTCCCGCTCGGGCTGCCGGTGCTCCCACTCATAGAGAATAGAACTTAATGTAATATGGATGCTCTCCTGGTCACTGAGCAGGCAGAGCTTTTTTTTGTATCCGAAAAAGGTGTCGACGGAGGACGCCTGCAGGCAGAGGTGATTCAGGTCGAAGGAAATCGGCGTTCTGGAGTGGGTGAAATGCAGGAGAATGCCCTGGCAGGCCGTCTCGCATTCCAGGGTGCAGGCGATGTTCCGGGCCAGAAGCAGGACGGTACGCGCTGGCAGAGAGGTGGTCTTGTCCTTATAGATCAGATTGCACTTTCCGGAGAGCAGCTGAAAGATGCAGTTCCCCTCCTGAGGGCTCTCCAGTACGCCTTTTTTGGTGAAAGTGTACGACTCACAGTGGGTAATTGAGATAAAAAGCTGTGCGGAATATGGAAAAGGCATCGCGGCACCTCCTGCAATTAATTAGACAATATGTTCCATAAATGCTGCGTGTAAGATATTATATTGCACGGCTTCGACAAAAGTCAACTATAATGATGTCATTACAGCAAAGAGACATACCTGTTATCGCGGGGTGTGTGATTGCCGGCGGATAGAAGGCCAGGAACAGTAACGAGGATGGAGGGCGCAGGATATGAGGAGCAGAGAAGAGGAACAAAGGCTTTTGGTGCAGACGCTCTGCGGAGAATACCGTGTGCGCGGACGGTCGGGAGAGGCGGAAGCGGCGGCGGAGGTGCTCGCACAGCCCGCTGTGTGCCGGGATTCCTCCGCGGCCAGGGAGCAGCTGCGACTCTCCGTCGAGCAGCTGTCCGGCGACAGGAACACGGTGTGCTATGACGAGGCGGGGTATCCGTCTGTGATGGTGCGCGTCCCGATGGTGCGCTGCCGGGATGTGCTGGCGTCCTCGGAGGATGCAGCGCCGCACCCGGCCTTCCGGAGCGGGAAGAAGACGGTGCGGGAGATCCTGGTCTCCAAATATCTGAACTGCGTGGTGGACGGACGCGCGTGCTCCCTGCCGCTTGCGCAGCCGTTCGCGGCGAACAGCTTTGATGACGCGGCCGGGCTGTGCTACCGCAAGGGACACGGCTGGATGGCGATGCCGTTTCCCCTGAGGATGGCGATCGCACTTAGCTGCAGGCGGGAGGGGTTCCTCCCGGGCGGGAACAATGACAGCGGCGCAGACTACTTCCACCCGGAGGAGCGGGGGACGCCGGTCGGCGCGACCGGGCTGGTACTGACCGGGAGCGGGCCGCGCACCTGGAGCCATGACCGCTCGGAGAACGGGCTGTGGGATCTGAACGGCAACCTGAGCGAGTGGGACGGCGGCTTTCGCCTGATGGACGGCGAGCTGCAGTTTGTGGAGCTGCCGCAGCTGCTGGATGCGTCCTCTGTGAAGAGTGATTCCTCCGCCTGGCATGCCGTGGATGCGCAGGGGCGTCCGGTTCCGCCCGGAAGTCCGGATGCGCTGCACTACGACGTGAAGGGCGGGAAGATCCGCCTCGTCGTGCGCAAGGAGTGCGAGGGGATCGGAAACTGTTCGTTCGGGGAGATTTCCGCCGGGGAGGCGGCGGAGGCGCCGGAGTTCCTGAGGCTGTGCGGGCTGTGCCCGGACCGCAACTGGAGCGTTGTGGAGAATGAGGGCTGGCGCTGGGTGAGCACACAGGGCGAGTTCATGCCGATCTGCGGGGGCGCGTACCGCGCGGTGGATCACGCGGGAGTGTTCTTTACCGGCATGACCAAGGCGAGGAGCAGCCGGTATTCAATGGCAGGAGTGCGCTGCGTGTATGTGGCGCCTGAGGCGATACAGGAGGTGGTATCATGAAGCATCCGTCAGGGGGCGGCGCCCCGAAAAAGAGTGACAAAAGAGGGTTTCTCTATGACCTGAAAAAGAACAGAGTGTATCTGCTGCTCTTGTCCCCGGCTCTGCTTTACGTGATTGTGTTCAGCTATATTCCGATGGGCGGAGTGATCATGGCGTTTAAGAACTACAATTACAGCAAGGGACTGTTCGGCAGCCCGTGGGTGGGGATGAAGAACTTTGAGTTCCTGACCGTCTCCAACAAGCTGTGGCCGCTGACGCGCAACACGCTGCTGTACAATTTTGCGTTCATCACGGTGGGGATGGTGATGGAGGTCGGGTTCGCGATCGTCATCAACGAGATGCGGTGCAGATGGTTCAAGAAGACGTTTCAGTCGTTCATCTTTCTGCCGTACTTCATTTCCTGGGTCACCGCGGCAGCCGTCATCCAGACGATGCTCGATTTTGACAACGGACTGATCAGCCATGTCGTCCGTGCGCTGGGGATGGAGATGCCGAACATCTATACAAATGCGAAGCCGTGGCCGTTTTTGCTGGTGTTCTTCCGCATGTGGAAGGGCGTGGGCTACGGGAGCATCGTGTACCTGGGGGCGATCGCGGGGATCGACCAGGAGCTGTACGAGGTGGCGGAGATCGACGGCGCGAACAGCTGGCAGAAGGTGTTCCACATTACGATCCCGCAGCTGGTGCCGACGATGATCATCATGTTCCTGCTGGCCTGCGGGCAGATCTTCCGCGGGGACTTCGGGATGTTCTATCAGCTGATCGGGAACAACGGCGTGCTGCTCGAGGCGGGAGATATCCTGGACCTGTACATTTACCGCGCGATGGCCGGCAACGCGAATATCAGCTACGGCGCCGCGGCGGGACTCTACCAGTCGGTGCTCTGCTTTATCACGATTCTGCTGGCGAATTATATCGTGAAGAGGATTCAGCCGGACTATACACTGTTCTAGGAGGAGGGAGAGAAAATGGCTCATCGACATCATCGCAGGCTGCCGGGCTCTGCCAGTGAAATTTCCTTTCGAGCGCTGGGCTACGTGCTGCTGTTTTCCTTTGGACTGATCTGTGTGATTCCGTTTGTGCTGATCATCGTCTCCTCGTTTACCAGCGAGTCCGCGCTCGTGCGAAACGGCTTTACCCTCTTTCCGGAGGAGTTCTCGCTCGAGGCGTATAAGATGGTCTTCACGAATCCGGAGCGGATCGGGAGAGCGTATCTCAACACAATTTTTGTGACGTGCGTGGGCACGGTGACGTCGCTGTTTCTCAACACGCTGACGGGCTATGTGCTCTCGCGCAGAGATTTCAAGTGGCGCAACGGGTTTTCCTTTTTCTTCTTTTTCACGACACTGTTCAGCGGAGGGCTGATCCCGTGGTATCTTCTGTGCACGCAGACGCTGCACTTTAAGAACACGTACTACGGGCTGATTCTCCCGATGGCATTCTCGGTGTGGAATATGATCATCGCGAAAAATTTCATGAAGGGAATCCCGTACGAGATCTCGGAGTCCGCAAAGATGGACGGCGCGGGGGAGCTGCGGATCTATTTCCAGATGTATCTGCCGATCTCGAAACCGCTGCTCGCCACACTGGGGCTGTTCGCGGCGCTGGGCTACTGGAACGACTGGTACAATTCGATGCTGTTCAGCACGAAGGAGGAGATGCAGTCCTTACAGTATTTCCTGCAGGATATGCTCAGCACGATCCAGGCGCTCAAGCAGTTGATCGCGGACGGGCATATGGAGGTCACGGAAAATCTGGTGCTGCCGACGACCGCGATGCGCATGGCGATGACGTGCGTCGTGACCGGTCCGATCATCTTTCTGTATCCGCTCGTACAGCGCTACTTTGTCAAGGGCCTGACGATCGGAGCGGTGAAGGGTTAAATGTAAAAAATGCCATTTATGGCGAAAAATAAAGGAGGGTTTTTTATGAAAAAGAGGTTACTGTCTACACTGCTGGCGTTTGCCATGATCCCGGGGCTGTGCATGTCTGCCGTCGCGGCCGAGGAGGAGAACCCGTGGGCGGGAATTGACACTTCCGAGTATATGGAGATCAATTTCTACGTGCCGGGCGATCCTGCGGCAGACTGGGAGGAGATCATCACTCCGGTCAATGAGCGGATGGAGAAGCTGATCAACACAAAGGTGAACGTGCACTTTGTATCGTGGGGCGACTATGACACGAAGCTGAGCCTGTTCCTGGCAGGCGACGAGGATGTGGACCTGATCTACGGCGCGTCGTGGCTGGGCTACACCGACTATGTGAAAAACGGCGGCTACTACGGCTTTGACTGGGATTTCGTCGAGGCGAATATGCCGATGAGCGCCAAGAATCAGGCGGAGAGCAGCTGGAAGGAGACCTTGTATGACGGGCTGTACTACGGCGTGCCGAACAACATGGTCAGCATCGGCTGGAACGGCGCGTGGACCCGACAGTCGCTGCTGGACAAGTACGGGTACAAGGCGGAGGACATCAACAGCTATGAGAAGCTGATTGAGTTCTTGGACTGTGTGGCGGCGGATACGGCAGAGACCGGCGTCTACGCGATCAATCCGCAGGGCAATTACCCGATGGAGGCGTTTCACTGGTTCACGACCCGCTATCATCTGATGGATGTCAATGCGGGCGCCGCGCACTGGATGGTGTGGAAGTACAACACCGGCAAGGAGTTTGCGGTGGAGGATCTGAAGTGGTTTGCGGAGACGGATGAGTACCGCGAGTTCTGTCTGCAGATGGCGGACTTCTACAAGAAGGGCTACTTCCCGGCGAGCGTCATCAGCAACGCGAGCACGCTGGACGACAATTTCTATGCGGGCACAGGCGCGTTCCTGAATGCAGGGCCGAGCAGCAAGGAGTCGATCACGGCACAGCTCGGGGGCGAGACGCCTGCGTTCATGAACTGCTACTGGGATGATGAGTGCGTGACGCGCCGCGGCAACTATTTCTGCTATGCGACCTGCCTCACACCGGCCTCCCAGAAGAAGGAGCGCGCGGCGACGGCGCTGGATGTCATGAAGTTCGACCCGGAGATCAATATGCTGCTGGTGGGCGGTATCGAGGGACGTCATTACGTGTTGAACGAGGACGGCACGAAGTACACGCCGGGCCCGGAGGCGGCTGACTACGCGTACAACAGCTTCGCGAACCAGGCTGCGATTCAGAATGATGCGAACCCGACACAGGCGCTGGCCGAGGACATGCAGCCGTATCAGGACATGTATGAGGCGGCAATCGTGCCGAGCGAGACCTTCCCGATCAACGGGTTCAACTACGACAGTGCAGAGTATGAGGCGGAGATTTCCGCGCTGTCCGCGCTGTTCAACGAGTTCCGTTTCTCCTTCTGCTTCGGCCTGTTCGGGGACGACACGGAGGCGAAGCTGGATGAGTTTATTGCCCAGTGCAAGGCGATCGGAATCGACGACGTCTGCAACGATTACCGCGAGCAGCTCAAGGCGTACATCGCAGGATGAGACTTCATCTGAATCCGGGGACGGTCGGCATCTCCTATGAGGCCGCCGGCCGTCTGCTGGATGCGCTCGAGGAGCTGGATACCGAGCCGCACGCACTGTATGTGATGCGTCACGGAGAAACGGTCCTGGAAGGGTACTGGGCGCCCTACGGGCCCGGCGTGATTCATGGGTGCCAGTCGCTGACGAAGACGGTGACGGGTATCGCTCTTGGCTGTGCGCTGCAGGAGGGGATTCTCTCTTTGGAGGATCGGCTGATTGATCTGTTCCCGGAGTATGCCCCGCTGACGGAGGGCAGCCGGTGGTGGGAGGAGGTCCGGGTGAAACATCTGGCGACGATGTCCTGCGGGATGGACAGCCAGACGAGCGTGACCGGTCGACACTGGATCCGCGGATTTTTTGAGACGAGGATCGACCACCGGCCGGGAACTTCTTATTTTTATAACAGTATTGCCTGCTCTATGGTGGGCGCCTGCATCCGCAAAAGGACGGGAGAGGGCTTGCTGCAGTACCTGTCAGAGCGGGTCTTTCGGAAGATCGGGATCGACCCGGCGCATCTGCGGTGGCACTGCCATGCGGACGGGATGGAAAACGGAAGCGGGGGCTTTATCTCCACCGCGCGGGACAACGCGCTGCTGATGGAGCTGTACCGCCGCAGAGGTGTGTGGAACAACGAGCGGATTCTCTCGGAGGAATGGGTGGACTTTGCGCTGCAGGTGCAGAATCCGCATGTCGGCGGCGACGCGCAGTACGGTGGGATGTTGTGGGTGCGCGAGGGCTGTTTTGTGGCCGACGGCGCGATGGGACAGTGGAGTCTGCTGTTCCCGAGACAGGATCTCGTGATCTCACTCAACCAGACGATCTGCCGTCCGGATGTGGACGATGCGGTGCGCAGGGCTGTGTGTGAGTTTGCGGACAGCGTGACCGAGAGCAAGGAGGAGTGGACGGACGGACAAAAAAAGCGCTTCGCCGGGCGGCTGGAGCGGCTGTGTATTCCGGCGCCGGTCTGCCGGGAGGATGGCGATGCGCTCGCCGCGCTCTCCGGCAGGAGTCTGAAGATTCCGGAGGGGAACAGCCATTTCTTTGCGGATGATCTGACCATTTTTGATTTGGCGTACGGCGCTCCGGTGAAGGGATTTTCCTTCCGGGAGCGGATGGGAGAGCTGGTGCTTCACGTTGTGACAGAGACGGGCGAGGCGGACTGCAATGTGGCGTTTCACGGCTACCGCCCGGTGCAGATGATCGCGCCGGTGACGAACAATCCGGCGAGAATGGCCTCTGTGACAGGCAGTTTTCCTGGTGAGAGGGAGCTGCGGCTCGAGATCCGGTGGCTCGAGAGCTGCCGGGTGCATCTGCTCACCTTCCGGTTCGACGAGGAAGGGGCGGACATCACGACGTCGCGGATTCCGGTGGGCGGCTTTGACGTGCCGGACGAGACGGTGCGGGCTGTGTGGGTGAAAGGAGAGAGGTAGGCCATGCCGAAGAAGCTGGATGGAAGAATCATTCAAGATGTAAAGATACTGTATAATGTGCCGGTCACGCTGCGCGACGGCGTGACACTGTACATGGACGTTTACCGTCCGAATGACGACAAGCCGTACCCTGCGATTGTAAACCGCACGCCGTACCTGAAAGAGGGCACGGGCGCTCTGTCCGGCTACATGCGGGCGTGCGTGATCGCGGGAGCGGGCTATAACGTGGTGATCCAGGACGTGCGCGGTACCGGGTACTCCGAGGGGATCTGTGACCCTGCCGGGCATCAGGATGAGGACGGCTATGACACGATCGAGGCGATCGCGCAGATGCCGTGGTGCGACGGAAATGTGGGCATGTTCGGGGAGAGCTACCACGGCTTCTCCCAGCTGGCGTGCGCGAGATCCAATCCGCCGCACCTGCGGGCGATCTGCCCCGCGATGACGTCGTGGACGAAATTCCCCGCGATCTATGATTTCGGGATCTTTTCTCCGGTGCTGTTTGGCTGGATTGCGGGCAGGGCGATGGATCGCGAAAAATATTATCCGGGCCAGTATACGAGGGAGGCGCTTGAACAGCTCGCGGACTGCTGTGCACATATGGACGAGCAGGTGGCATTCCTCCCGATGAAGGATATGCCGGCGGGCAATGTCCCGGGGGTGCCGGAGCTGCAGTTCCACCGCGATCTCCTGGCCCACATTGACGATGAGGAATATCTGGCGTCGATCGGACGCGTGGAGGGCTTCGAGCAGACGACGGTGCCGACCCTGAACGTCACAGGCTGGAATGATTTCCTGCGGGACAAGACGATCTACAATTACACGCAGTTTTGCAAGCGGGGCGGCAGCGAGGCGTGCAGGGAGCACTCGATGCTGGTGATCGGGCCGTGGGGACATGACAGTCAGATGAGCGGCGTGATCGAGGGCGTAAATTACGGGCCGCAGGGCTCGGGCGACGGCTACGGGATGGTCGAGAAGTATATGCAGTGGTTTGACTGCTGGATGAAGGGCGAGAAGACGGAGTTTACATCCGGCGCGCCGGTCCATCTGTTTGAGCTTGGGAAAAATACGTGGAGAGAGGAGCAGGAGTGGCCGCTGGCGCGGACGAAGTACACGGAGTATTATCTGCACTCTGCAGGACATGCGAATACAATCTATGGGGACGGCGTGCTCTCAGAGAAGCGGCCGGGGGCGGAGGCAGCGGATTATTACGACTATGACCCGATGGATCCGTGTCCGTCGAGCACCGGGGAGCCGCTGCGGATGCTGATGCAGGAGCAGGCGCCGCTCTACCGCAGGGAGGATGTGCTGGTCTACACGACGCCGGCCTTTACGGAGGAGACGGAGATTACCGGGCCGCTGTACGTGGATCTCTACGCGTCGACGAGCGGGCTTGACACGGATTTTGCGGCGCGCGTCAGCCTGGTCCGCCGCGACGGCACGACGTACCGCCTGGGCGCGAAGCTGGTGCGCGGGCGCTACCGCAACGGGCACAAGGCAGAGCCGATGGTGCCGGGGGAAATCTACAAATTCCGCATTGAGGCGGCAAACACGTGTCTCTTCCTCCAGCCGGGCGAGGCGATCCGGCTTGACGTGACGAGCGCCCTGTTCCCGGACGCGGACCGGAACATGAATACCTTTGGGAAGGTCGGATATGAGACGGAGGGCATTGTGGCGCATCAGACAATTTACCACGATGCAGAGCATCCGTCCGCGCTGATTCTGCCGATCATTCCGTGACGGCAGCGGGAATGCGAGAAAGAGAGGGTGTTGCAGATGGCAGCGCCCTCCTTTTTACTGGTAAGCCAAGCGATTGCAGGAGTGCGAAGCACGGAGCAATCGACTTTCATGCGTAGTGGCGCCTGCGAAGCAGGCATCTAAAGAAGAAGTGTACAGAGGTATGGCAGAGGATGCGTCTGAGGAGGAAGACGGGAAAAGAGGTGTATGGAATGGCATTTTATAGTTTTCAGGTAAAATCGAAGGTGCTGGGCTATCCGGTCGAGGTGAGTGTGTGCCTGCCGGATGAAGGGCGGGACATTCCGGTCTTGTGGCTGATGCACGGGGCGAACAGCGAGTATGAGGAGTGGTATGACCAGACGTCGCTGATCCGCTATGCGGGAGGCCGCAATCTGGCCTTTGTGACGACCTCCACCTACAACGGTTTCAATGTGAACATGAGCTGCGGGGCGGCGTACGCGGATTTTCTGGAGCAGGAGTGGGTGGAGACGGTGCGCAGTCTGTTTCCGGCCCTGTCTGTGAAGCGGGAGAAAAACTACCTTGCGGGGGCCTCGATGGGAGGTTTCGGCGCGTGCCGCCTGGCGGTCAACCGGCCGGATCTGTTCTGCAAGGTGGGGTCCTTTGCGGGTTCGATCGAGATGCCGACGATCGTGGAGCGGAACAGCCGGGGAATCCAGCCGGGCGGAGCGGATTTCGGCTGGGCATTCGGCGGCTATGAGAATATGATCAACAATTCAAACGATGTGATCTACATGGCGAAAACGTGTGTGGAGAAAGGTGTGATGCCGGAGGTCTACATGATCTGCGGGACGGAGGATTTCGGCTACGCGCTGAACACGATCGCGCGCGATGATCTGAGGATGGTGGGCGCGCGCGTCATCTGGAGAGAGGTGCCGGGTGTGCACAGCTACGACTGCTGGGACCCGGAGCTCCCGCGGTTTTTAGACTGGCTGGAGGAGGCAGATGGCAGCAGCGAGGAGGACATCCGGTCTGAGAGCCAGAAGTACAGCCTGGAAGAAGGCGCAGGAGAAGGACTGGGAGGAAATTTGACTGAGCGCTCAGAGGAGGCTCTGGGAGAAAACGTGCGAGACAGGAATGAGGAAGGAGAGGGGGATGCGGTATGCTGATGTTAGACGGAAAGGAGCACAGGAGCGGGTTGGGATTTCCGTGCCATTATACGGTGGTGCTGCCGGAGCGAGCAGTCAGGGGAGAGGCGTCGCCGCTGATTCTCTGTTTGCATGACCTCGAGGAGAGCCGGGAGACGCTGCTCTATGAGATGGGGCTGGGTGTGCTGGCAGACGAGCTCGGCGTGGCCCTTCTGATTCCGGACGGCAGGCGGTCGTGTTTCCTCGATATGGCGCACGGCCCGGCCTGGGCGACGTTTTTTGCCGGGGAGCAGGTCAGACGGATGCAGCATGATTTCCGACTGCGGATTGATCGGACAGGAGTGGCCGGGATCGGAGCCGGCGCGCTAGGCGCACTGCAGATCTGCCGCCTCACCGGGGCGACGCAGTTTGTCTGTGCGGCAGTTGATCCGGCGTTTGGAATGGTGGATCGCCGCGATGAGGCACAGTGGCCCAGAGCGCAGGAGTGGATGGGCGTGTTTGACAACTGTGCAGGCCGGTGGACTCCGGAATGCTTTCGGGGGACGGAGGGCTGCCTGATCGGGGCAGAGGACAGAGTGAGCGGCTGTGCGGCGCGCTTTGGGCTGTGCGGCTGGGAACAGCAGGCTCTTGCAGGGACGCGCGAGGAGCAGTGGCGGCGCGCCGTGGTATGGTGTGCGAAGCGGCTGAAGGCAGAGAACTGATCGTGGGGAGTTAAGCGCGGTTGCTGTGTGTCCGGGGCGTGAAGTGTCCGGGCGGGCAGAACAGATCGGGAGCGGTGAGGCGAGCTCCTGCATCCATCGTGCGAAGTGCCGGGGCAGAGCGGATCGGAACGCGCATTGTGCGAAGCGCCCAGAAAGCAGCAGCCGTGGATGGATCAGGCGATTTGCCGGGAGAGAACAGGAAAAAGGAAGTTATGATGAGGGATTCAGAAAAAGCGAAAAAAATCTTCACCCGTGATTTTCTGCTGGTCTTTGCGGCCGCGGGAATGATGCGGGTATGCTATCAGATGCAGAACACGCTGATGCCGCTGTATATGGAGAAGCTCGGTTATGCTGCGACGGCGGTGGGGCTTGCGGCCACGATGTGCACGGTGGCGTCGCTCGTGCTGCGCCCCCTGCTCGGGGGGATGCTGGACCGGTTCGGCCGCCGCAGGATCGTGCTGGCAGGTACGGGGCTGTTTGCGGCGGCGACGCTGTGTTGCGGCCTGTCCGGCGCGCTGGCTGTGCTGCTTTTGTTCCGCGTGATGCAGGGAGCCGGGTTTGCGGCCCACACGACGGCGGTCAACACGATGGCGACGGATATCCTGCCGGAGGAGCGGATGTCGGAGGGAATCGGCTACATGGGTCTGACAAGCTCCGTATCGCTCGCGGTTGCGCCGGGGCTGGCGCTGATGCTGACGGGCAGCGGTGAATACAAAGGCGGTTTTCTGGCGGCAGCGCTCGCCGGGCTGCTGGCCGTGATCTGTCTCGTGCTGGTGCATCATCCGGATCAGAGAGCCGGCGAGACGGCGCAGCCCGCCCTGTCTCTGGCCGAGCGGCTGTGGGAAAAGCAGGCGGTCAAGCCGGCGCTGATGATGATGGTTCTGAGCGGATGCTATGCCGGGATCTCGACGTTCATGGCTGTGTATGCCCTTGGGCGGGGATTTACCGCCGCGGATATGAGCATCTACTTCACGGTGAACGCGGTGGCGACAGCGGCGGCCCGGCTGTTCGGCGGGCGGGCGGCCCGGCGGCTCGGCGAGCAGCGGATCATGTTGCTGTCGGTCAGCCTGTGTCTCGTCGCATTCCTGATCGTGCCGTTTTCGAAAGCGGCGGTCTTCCTCTGGATTGCGGCCGGGTTGCATGGACTGGGCTACGGCACGATTTATCCGCTGCTCAATGCGATGGCGATCGTTCACGCCGCGCCGGAGCGCCGCGGGACGGCGATGGCCACCTTCCTGACTGGAATGGACATCGGCGCGGGGTTCGGCGCAGGTCTTTGGGGGGTCATTATCGATCACACCGGAATGGAGATGATGTTCTGGCTGTGCGCGGGGATCTGCGTCGCGTTTTACGGAGCATACCGCTTCCTGATGATGCCAAAGGGCGCGCAGGATTGAGAGAAAATTTTGTTGCGGACAGAGGACGGCAGCAGGGCAGATGAAAAAATGCAGAGTGAGAAGGCGGGCGCGCATGGCAGATAAAAAAGCAGGGTGAAAAGGCGGGCGCGCGCGGGAAGAAGGTAGTCCCCGCCTGTGTCGAGTCGCCGGACTACTGCTTTGCGTATGAGGGAGTGCCGGGACTGGGCGCGTCCGGTCCGGGGATGAAATTCTGTGATGCGAGAAGGAACGGCAGACCGGTCGGTCTCGGGCGTTTCCTGCAGAACTATGCGGTGGAGCAGGACGGAGTGTATGTGACGGCGATCGATCCGTCGCAGCCTGCGGCCAGACCGTTTCCGGGGATGCCGGATACCTCACGGTATGCGTATCTGACCTTTGATGCCGAGCCGTGCAGGTACGGTGAGTTTACCGTACAGATCTGCGCAAAGGCAGGGCAGGCCGTCATCCTGACCGCGCTGAACCGGGCGGAGCAGGCGTACATTTTCACGGAGGAGAGCCACGGGGAGGAGGTCTGGAATCACCGGACGGTCCGGAACTACCGGTGGATTATGGAGAACGGCACGAGCCGGGTCGTGGGGCCGAGCATCTGGGGAGACCGGGAGCTGTGTGATGACAGGCCGTGTGAGGTGGAGCCGGAGGTCTGGCATGAGATGCGGATGGTCGGCACGGAGTACGGCTTCGACTGCTACGTCGATGGCCGGCTGATTCATCAGGCCAGACAGCCGCGCGTGCCCGTGGTCGACTGCGTGGCGGAGCTGGATGACACTTATCTCTATGTGAAGCTGCTCCATCTGGCGGGCGGCAGTGAGCCTGTGGAGATCCATCCGGGGGAGGATGTAGAGTCAGAGTACGAGCTGCACCTGCTTGGCGCCGAGAATCCGTATGTGAGAAATACGATGGAGCATCCCGACGCGGTACACCCGGTCCGAAAGCAGATGGACGGGGCGGGAGCAAGCTTCATCTACTGTGCGCCGCCGTATTCGCTGAGCATGCTCAAGCTGCGGAGGAAGAAATGATTTGAGAGGAGGCATTCTATGGGAAAGGGAGACATTGTAAAAGGATATCGGTCGCCGGAGGCCTGCGGGCTGGACAGCCGGGAGGTGCTGCGCTGTATCCGGAAGATGGACGCGTCCGAGAATGAGATTCACGGTTTTGTGGCGGAGAGGAGCGGATACATTTTTGCGGAGAGTTACCTTGCGCCGTATACGGGCGACCTTCCGCACACGTGCCATTCGCTGGGAAAGAGCTACACGTGCACGGCGGTGGGAATTGCGTGCACGCAGGGGCTGCTCTCTGTGGATGACCGGATCACGGATCTCTTTGGGGAAGAGTTCGCACAGTGGGGGATTGTGCCGGATGAGGCGATGAAAGAGCTGCGCCTGCGGCATCTGATGAGCATGAGTGTCGGCATGGAACGGATGCCGGCGCTGGATGAGCACTGGATGGAGAATTTTCTGCGGGAGCCGGTGAAGTACACGCCGGGAAGCCGGTTCCTCTACAATTCTACCGGGAGCTGTATGCTGGGCGCGGCGGTGGAAAAGGTAACCGGGATGGATCTGGAAACGTATATGCGCAGGCATCTGTTTGACAAGATCGGAATCGGCGCGCGGGACCTGGTGTGGCGCCGGTTTGAGAACGGAGTGTGCGCGGAGCCCGGCATCTCGGCCACGACGGGGGCAAACCTGAGACTGGGGATGCTTTACCTCGCGGGAGGCGCGGTGGACGGAGAGCAGATCATCAGCCGGGAATGGATCGAGCAGGCAATGAGCAGGCAGGTGGCCAACGGGGACGGGCGCGCGACGGATGATCAGAACAGCGGCTACGGCTGGCAGCTGTGGCTCTGTCACCCGGACAGTATGGTGCGCTTCGACGGAGGCCAGGGGCAGTTCTGCCTGCTGGACCGCAGCCGGGATATGGCAGTCGCGATTCATCAGGGCGGCTGGCACCCGGGCGGCGCTTACCGGATGCTGGTGAAAGCAAAGGAGCTGCTGGAAAGTGCCGCAGAGCATCCGCTTCCGGAGAATCCAGCGGCGCACCGGGAGCTGACTGCGTATCTGAGGAGGAGAGCGCTGCCGGAGGGAAGGGTCAGCCGTATACCGGAGGGCGCGGATGGCTTTTCCGGTGCATACCGTGTGACGGAGGGCACGCTGAATCCGTGGATTGAGGTGGCGCCGGAGCAGGAGGACTTCTATCATTTATTCTACGAGCCGTCGTTTCGATCGGAGATCCGGTGCTTTTCGCTGGAGCTGGAGGCGGATTGCATCCGGGTGTGTTGGAATGGGGTGAGTCAGATGGAGTTCCGGCTGGACGGAAGATGGGAGAGAGGCGAGACTCCGACTCCGCTTGTCGGACTCGGCGCGTATGCGGGCACGGCGTATTTTGAGGACGAGGATGTACTGCACCTCACCCTGAAATGGCTGAACGGCTGGTGCACGCCGGAGCTCATCCTGAGGCGTGCGGATTCTGCCACGCTGGAGATTGCAGTCTATAAAGACATGCTGCATGAGGGCCGCGCGCCGTTTGAGCGGCACTGCACGGCACGGCGGGTGCGGTAGAAAATTTCTGCTTGACTTTTACTCGGACAATCATGTAAAATCAAGATAACGAGTGGCAGTGACTGCGTAAATCCAGTTAGTGCTATTTTTTTGTTAGCATTTGCGCAGCGCTGCAGCATGGCTGTTGGTCCCGCGCGGATGCCTGGTGAAAACAGAACACGGAGTATGTCACAAGCCGGCTTTATGCGTGAAATGGGAGGAGTGCTGTCCTCTAGTTTCGCGCATATTTTTTTGTGTTGTGGAAAACTTTGTTTCCTACGACGCAAAACGGCCCGCTTGGATGTGTGCAGCACATCATTTATGAAGGAGGAGAATGAGCATGGAGAAGAAAAACAAGATGGAAACAATGCCGATGGGGAGGCTGGTCTTCGGGATGTCGCTTCCCATGATGCTGTCGTTGCTGATTCAGTCCCTGTACAACATCGTGGACAGCATCTTTGTCGCGCGCCTGAGTGAACAGGCGCTGACGGCCACGTCGCTGGCCTATCCGGTTCAGATGCTGATGATTGCGGTGGGCGTGGGGACGGCGGTCGGCGTCAACGTGCGGCTTTCACAGACCCTGGGAAAGAAGGATGAGGAGGAAGCGTCGCGGATTGCGCAGACGGGAATTGTCCTGGCTGTGATCAGTGCAGTTGTATTTATGGCTGCGGGGTTAGCCGGTGCGAAGCTGCTGGCGGAGCGGTTTACGGACGACGTGGTCGTATCAGGGCAGTGCGCGGATTACCTGTGGATCTGCATGGTGTTCTGCCTCGGGAACATGGCCTGTATGGTGTTTCAGCGGCTCCTCCAGGCGGCGGGAAAAGCGGTCCTCAGCATGGTGATTCTGATTTCCGGCGCGATTGTAAATCTGATCCTGGATCCGGTTCTGATCTTCGGTCTGCTGGGCTTTCCGGCGCTCGGCATCAGGGGAGCCGCCTGGGCGACGGTCATCGGGCAGTGGGTGAGCATGCTCGTCGGAATCTACCTGAATCTGGCAAAAAATCCGCAGGTGCGGTTGACCGGGAAAGGGTTTTCTCTGAGAAAAGAGCGGATCTGGGGCATTTATAAGGTCGGCGTTCCGACCATAATCACCCAGGCTATGATCAGCCTGATGGTGTCCGCATTTAACGCGATCCTTCTGCCGATCTCGGGGACCGCGGTTGCATTTTTCGGAGTGTACTATAAGCTGCAGAATTTTCTGTTCATGCCGATGAACGGTCTTGGGCAGGCCGCCATCCCGATTGTGGGGTACAATTACGGGGCGCGCAATCGGGCGCGCATCAAGGAGGCGTCGAAAGTTGTATACATCGCGGCAGCCGTGATTGCCGTGATCGGAACCGCAGTGTTTCAGCTGTTCGGCAGACCGCTGCTCGGCATCTTTTCCGCGAGTGAGGCCATGCTGGAGATCGGTGTCCCGGCGCTGCGCGTGATCTCCGTCTCGTTCCTCCCGGCGGCCGTCACGATGATCACAGGGTATCTTGCGTCAGGACTCGGGGACGGAGTGACGAACATGGTCGGCGCGTTCCTGCGCCAGTTTGTTCCACTGCTGCCGTGCGCTTATCTGCTGTCCAAAATCGGCGGGGTAGGAGCGCTGTGGTATGCGTTCTGGATTTCTGAGGTTGTCGGAATCCTTTTTTCCGTCTGCAGAATGAGCCGCTTGCGCAGGGTAAAGCTGAGACAATTGTAAAAGAGGGATCATTTGATTTTACAGGATCCTTTTGAAAAAATTGTAGAAAATTACCATTTGATTTTGGAGAATTATGTTTGGTAGAATAGGTTGAACAAAATAATAAGAACGACACATGTAATACCCTGCGGTATGTAAATCTGATTACGGTACACTTTTTTGCGATCAGAGACTCCGCGGGGTATTTTTGTCGGGAAGGTGAGGAGAATGTGTTATGCCAAGAAACCAATTTGAGAGAATGATGTTCGCGCTGATCACGGTGATCGTGACGGTGCACGGCTATGTGTTTTACAGCCTCTACGTAGTGAACGGCAGCCTGCTGATGAGCCTCAATGAGGCATCCGGCGTGATCGAGGCAATCAACAAGCAGGGCGGTGTCTATATGTGCGGACGTTTTCTGCCGATCTGGGCCGTCGTGCTGGTCGAGTTCCTGTTTGCCTACTGCCTGGAATGCCTTGTGGGGAGCCCGTGCTCTTTCAAGCTCGCGTGCAAAGTGTTTCGCCCGGAAGAGACGCATCCGGTACTGTTCGAGACGGCGATCATCTGCGCGACCGTGGGCATTATGTGCCCGGTGATGAGCTTCATCGCGGCGTGGCTGTACTATCCTTATTACAGTGGATTCCATCTCGTTACGCTGCTCGCAAACTGGCTGAAGCTCGTGTGCTTCAATTTCCTGTTTGCCTATTTCTCACAGCTGTTTTTCATTCAGCCGTTCGTCCGCGCGGTGTTCAAAAAAATCTTCAGGCGGTGAAGGCGGTTGACTTTTTATCCTTGTTCGGCTAAAATAAGATCAGATCAAATATTAGCCGAACGAGGTGAAGCCGATGGAATATATCGAAAGAGATCTGGAGAATAAGATTCTGTCATTAGTTGAAGATTATGCCTGTATTCTGATAACAGGACCGAGACAGGTCGGCAAGACAACGCTTCTGAAGAAGCTGATGGCAGCGGACAGAGAGTATGTTACGTTGGATGATCTGGAGGAGAGGAGACTGGCGAAAGAGGATCCGGCTCTGTTTCTGCAGATGCATAGTCTGCCGATTTTCATAGATGAGGTTCAGTACGCCCCGGAGCTTTTTTCTTATATCAAAATTGAAATTGATCGAGGAGCCCCGCCGTCGTCATTTTGGCTGACAGGCTCGCAATCATTTAAGCTGATGGAGCTGGCGCAGGAGTCCCTGGCCGGAAGAGTTGCGATTTTGCACATGACCTCTTTGTCTCAGCATGAGCTGTATGGCGCCGGAGAAAATGTTCCCTTCACGCTGGATCTGGCAGCCTTGAAGGACCGCAGAGAGAAGGGAAGGGCCGCAGATGCGGCGGAGCTGTTTGGGCGGATCTGGAGCGGTTCCCTTCCGGGCTATCGAAGCGGCAGGTTCAAGGACAGAGAGGTGTTTTATTCCAGCTATGTGCAGACGTACATTGAGCGGGACGTCAGCGAGCTGGTAAGCGGTGTCGACAAGCTTCTATTCCGGGATTTTATACGGGCGGCAGCCTGCAGAACAGGGCAGATCCTGAATGTGCATGATATTGCCGGTGATGTAGGCGTGTCAGATGACACGGCAAAGCGCTGGCTGCTGGTGCTGGAAAAATCCGATGTCATTTTTTACCTGAGACCCTATTCGAACAATCTGCTGAAAAGAACCGTGAAGACGCCGAAGCTCTATTTCTTTGACACCGGCCTTGTAGCGTATCTGACAAGGTATTCTTCGCCGGAAATTCTTGAGTCAGGCGCGCTGAACGGAGCGATTCTGGAGAACTATGTAGTGTCCGAGGTCCGAAAAACGTATCAGAATGCGGCGCAGGACTGTCTGCTCTGGTACTACAGGGATAAGGACAGCAAAGAAATTGATCTGATTCTTGAGCGCGACGGAGTGGTTCATCCGATTGAGATCAAGAAGACCGCCAGTCCGGAGAGAAAAATGATTGCCTCCTTCCAGATTCTGGAGCGGGGCTCTGTCCCGCGAGGAAAGGGTGCGGTCATCTGCATGAGACCGGAATTGTCCGCAATCGACGCAGATAACTACATCGTGCCGGTCTGGATGATATGAGCCTGGCGTTTTGTATCGTACCGCCCGGATGATAGTAGAGGGCTACCTGCCGGAGGTACTTACTGAGTGCAATATCCTCATCAATTAAGTAAAAAATGTGGTGGTTAGGATTGCCAAAGAGAGCGAGGTGTTATGATGACCATAGAAGAAATTCTTGCGGGAGAATCTAAGAATGTGGAGTTCAAAGAGAGCCTGCCGGAGAAAAGCATCAAATACATGAAATCTGTGGTTGCCTTTGCAAATGGGACTGGAGGAAAAATCATTTTCGGAGTTGCTGATAAAACCAGAGAAGTTGTCGGCTTTGACAAGGAAGATGTGTTCAAAAAAATGGATGCCATTGCCAATGTCGTATCAGATAGCTGCGAACCGGCAATTATTCCGGATATTACTTTACAGACGGTTGACGGTAAGACTGTTATTGTGGTAGAGATTTCTGAAGGCAGACAGCGCCCATATTATATCAAAGCCCTTGGCAGAGAAGGCGGTGTATATGTCCGTGTTGCCGGAACTACCCGTCTTGCTGATGAGTATATGATAAAAGAGTTGCTGTTCGAGGGCAGCAACCGCTACTACGATCAGGCTTTGTGTACCGGGTTGAATATCACGGATGAAGATATTGATGCTCTTTGCAGAGCCATGAAGGAGCAGGCAATCAAAAACGCTCATACGGAGGAACAGAAAGCATCTGTCAAAGAGGTTGGAAGACAGCAGCTCCGTTCCTGGGGTGTTTTGATTGAGCGTGATGGGAAAGATTATCCGTCCAATGCCTTTGCTATTTTAACAGGTAATGGAGGACTTCATGTTGCAACGCAATGTGGCGTGTTCAAAGGTACAACGAAATCGGTATTTGTTGATCGACGGGAGTATACCGGTCCGCTCTGGGAGCAGATAGACGAAGCATTTCAGTTTGTTCTGCGAAATATTCACTTGGGTGCTACCATTGTGGGGATTTATCGCCAGGATGTTTATGAGATTCCACCGGATGCCATTCGGGAGTTGATTATCAATGCCATGATACATCGCAGTTATCTGGATCATGGTACGATACAGGTTGCGGTATATGACAACAGATTGGAAATCACTTCCCCAGGAAAGCTGCCAATGGGACAAACTATAGAGCGTATGAAAGAAGGCTATTCCAAAATCAGAAATGAAGCTCTTGCTCATGCGTTTGCTTATATGAATCTGATCGAGCATTGGGGAAGCGGTATTCCGAGAATTATTGATAAAGTAAAGATTGCCGGACTGCGGGAACCGGAGTTTATTGGCGGCGAAGTTGATTTGCGTATCAATATTTATCGAGGTCAGATTGCCCTCAATGATGCCAATAAAGTGCCGGATACTATTGAGAGAGTGCCGGATAGTGCCAATAAAATGCCGGATACTATTGAGGGAGTGCCGGATAGTGCCAATAAAATGCCGGATAATGAGCAGGAGCAGCAGATTTATAAATATGTATTGGAAAATGGCTCCATTACAACAGCTAAGGTGGCAGAGCTTTTAGGAGTAAAACACCGTAGAGCAAGAGCCGTTTTGATGGATATGGTTGAGGGTGCTTACTTGAGAAAAGAAGGCGCAGCGCGAAGAACGATTTATGTAAAGAACCATTTTTAAAAAATAATTAGCACTCACCTATTGACGTGGCTAACAAAGTGTGTTATAGTTCCGCTAGAACAAGAAAACCTACACATACCAGACACCGCGGTGCAGGCAGAACGGCGCAGAAGAGTAAATCCGCTGTTACAGTTCAGCCAGGACTTTGCACTTTGCTGCAAAGTCCGTGAGAACACGTAAATTTAGCCAAGAGGGAATCTGCCCCTCACCGCAGTGCAGGCCACCAGGGAGGTGTGTTTATGAATATCAGCAAGTTTACGCAGAAGTCGATCGAGGCGGTCAACAATCTCGAGAAGGTCGCCTACCAGTTCGGCAATCAGGAGATCGAGCAGGAGCATCTGCTGTACGCGCTGTTCCACCAGGAGGATAGCCTGATTGCGAAGCTGATCGAGAAGATGGAGATCCAGAAGGAGTATTTTGAGAACCGTCTGGAGCAGGCGCTGAACGGCAAGGTCAAGGTCAGCGGCGGCAACCCGTACGTCGGGCAGTATCTGAACAAGGCGCTCATCAGTGCGGAGGATGTCGCGAAGCAGATGGGCGACGAGTACGTGTCGGTGGAGCATCTGTTCCTGTCGATGCTGAACAACCAGAGCCCGTCGATGAAGCAGTTCTGGCGGGAGTTCGGGATCACAAAGGAGCGGTTCCTGCAGGCGCTCTCGACCGTGCGAGGCAACCAGCGCGTGACGACGGACAACCCGGAGGCGACCTACGACACCTTGAATAAATACGGTCAGGATCTCGTCGAGAAGGCGCGCAGCCAGAAGCTCGACCCGGTGATCGGCCGGGACGCGGAGATCCGCAATGTGATCCGGATCCTCTCGCGAAAGACGAAGAACAATCCGGTCCTGATCGGCGAGCCGGGCGTCGGCAAGACGGCGGCGGTCGAGGGCCTCGCGCAGCGGATCGTCCGCGGCGATGTGCCGGAGGGACTGAAAAATAAGAAGATTTTCGCGCTGGACATGGGCGCGCTGGTCGCGGGCGCAAAGTACCGCGGCGAGTTCGAGGAGCGGCTGAAGGCCGTGCTCGAGGAGGTGCGCAAGAGTGAGGGCGAGATCATCCTGTTCATCGACGAGCTGCACCTGATCGTGGGCGCGGGCAAGACCGAGGGCGCGATGGATGCCGGGAACATGTTAAAGCCCATGCTCGCGCGCGGCGAGCTGCACTGCATCGGCGCGACGACGCTGGATGAGTACCGCAAATACATTGAGAAGGACGCGGCGCTGGAGCGGCGGTTCCAGCCGGTTCTGGTGGATGAGCCGACGGTCGAGGACACGATCTCGATCCTGCGCGGCCTGAAGGACCGCTATGAGGTCTTCCACGGAGTCAAGATCACGGACAGTGCGCTCGTGGCGGCCGCGACGCTGTCGCACCGGTATATCTCTGACCGTTTTCTGCCGGACAAGGCGATCGACCTGGTCGACGAGGCGTGCGCGCTGATCAAGACGGAGCTCGATTCGCTGCCGACGGAGCTGGATGAACTGCAGCGCAGAATCATGCAGATGGAGATCGAGGAGGCGGCCCTGAAAAAGGAGACGGATAAGCCGAGCCATGAGCGCTTGGAGGCGCTGCAGAGGGAGCTCGCGGAGCTGCGCGATCAGTTTAATTCCCAGAAAGCGCAGTGGGACAATGAGAAGAAGGCCGTGGAGAACCTCTCGTCCCTGCGCGAGCAGATCGAGGCGATGCACAAGGAGATCGAGCTGGCGCAGCGCAATTACGACCTGAACAAGGCGGCGCAGCTGCAGTACGGCGAGCTGCCGAAGCTGCAGAAGCAGCTCGAGATCGAGGAGGAGAGGGTGCACAGCCGCGACATGTCACTCGTGCACGAGAGTGTGACCGAGGAGGAGATCTCCAGGATCATCTCCCGCTGGACCGGAATCCCCGTACAGCGGCTGACCCAGGGCGAGCGCGAGAAGATCCTGGCGCTCGATGAGCAGCTGCACCAGAGAGTCGTCGGACAGGACGACGGCGTGACGAAGGTGACAGAGGCGATCCTGCGCTCGAAGGCGGGCATCAAGGACCCGACGAAGCCGATCGGTTCGTTCCTGTTCCTGGGGCCGACGGGCGTGGGCAAGACGGAGCTCGCGAAGGCGCTGGCGGAGAATCTGTTTGACGATGAGCAGAATATGGTTCGTATCGACATGAGTGAATATATGGAGAAGCACTCCGTGTCCCGGCTGATCGGAGCGCCTCCGGGATACGTCGGCTACGAGGAGGGCGGCCAGCTCACAGAGGCGGTCCGCAGGAAGCCGTACTCGGTCGTGCTGTTTGACGAGGTGGAGAAGGCGCACCCGGATGTGTTCAATGTGCTGCTGCAGGTGCTCGACGACGGCCGGATCACCGACTCGCAGGGCCGGACCGTGGACTTCAAGAACACGATTCTGATCATGACGTCGAACATCGGCTCGCAGTATCTGCTGGAGGGCATCGAGGAGGACGGCAGCATCCGGGAGGACGCGCAGGAGCGCGTGATGGAGCAGCTGCGCGCGAGCTTCCGCCCGGAGTTTTTGAACCGTCTCGACGAGATCATCATGTTCAAGCCGCTGACGAAGGACAACATCGGCAGCATCGTCGATTTGATGATGAAGGATCTGAACCGCCGCCTCGCCGCACAGGAGGTGCGGCTCGAGCTGGACGACGCGGCGAAGCGCTGGGTCATCGACGGCGGCTACGACCCGGTCTACGGCGCCCGCCCGCTGAAGCGCTTCCTGCAGAAGAACGTGGAGACGCTCGCCGCCCGGAAAATCCTCTCCGGCCAGGTCGGCATGGACGATGTGATCATGTTCACGGTCAGGGATGGCGAGCTCGCGGCGGAGGTCCGGCGAGGGTGAGAGAATTTTGGAAATTTAAGTAGCTTTAAAGTCAAATAGAAATTTTTCAATATTGCAGCTTCCATGAACCGCATTGCGCGCAAGTGGAAGCTGTTTTTATTCCCGTGAACATAGAGCAGCCGTGGGCCGCGTAGAGATCCGGAAAACGTTATCTTTGTACAAAATAGATAAGAATCCAGACAGTTTCGGCAAAATCAGAAGAAAAAACTATTGATAATGCCTAAAAACAGAAAAAGCGAGAAAAATGTTTGACATTTTGTCAATTCTGGTGTAGAGTTAAGTCACAAACATAGTACATACTACGTATGACAAAAATGACTTTTGCGATGAAAAAGAACTCAATTATTCTTTTTTTTCAAACGAAACGTAGGATGTACTATGAAAGCCAAGCGATTGGGAAGGAAGGGAGGATGCTATGATTACAAGGCAGGAGGAGCAGACAGCGAGAGCGGAAGCGGGACGTCATATTGCAGAAGCCGGGATCACTTTTTCAGAGCAGGAGCTTGCACAGATGGACGTGGCAGACTTCGGACTATCGCATATCAGAGCCGAGGGAGCGCAGATTCTCTCGCTGTTTGAGACGGAGAGAGTCGCATGTCGCGTGATTTTCCTCTTTGCAGGTCAGACGGAGCCGGAGCACTGGCATGTCGGCACGGACGAGTACGAGGGAAAGGAAGAGACGATTCGGGTCATCAAGGGAGTGTTGCGGGTATGTGTGGAGGGGGAGGACAATCTGGACGTTACCTGCATTCCGGCGGGGAAGGAGGAGTATTACACCTGCCGCCATCAGATTCTCCTTGAGCCCAACCAGAACCTGACCTTGTATCCCGGGATGAAGCACTGGTTCCAGGCGGTCGGCGGGGAATGCGTATTTTATACAATGTCTACTATGACGAGTGACAGCCGTGATCCGTTTTCGGACCCGCAGGTGGTGCGGAAGACGGTGATTGTCTGAGAGGAGGCAGAATGGGAAAGACAAGCTATGAGATCAGGGATGGGGAGTTTTACATCAACGGAAAACTGACCTATCAGGAGATACCGGGGAGTGACCCGGCGGTGCACGGATTGCTGTTTAACGCCCGGTTTATACAGGGAATTTTTGATGATAAAAACGAGAACAACAAAGGGAAGTATGACCGGTTCGGAACATGCTTTGACGCAGAGCGCAACACGGACGACCTGATTCGCGCCCTGCCGTCCTGGTACGAGGCAGGACTGCGGGCGATTACGGTCGGGCTGCAGGGCGGAGGGCCGATTTACACGTACAAGGACTGGAGCGTGATCGACACCGGGAGCTTTTCCGAGGATGGACGCGAGCTGCGCAGCGACTATAAGGACCGGCTGCTCAAGGTGATCCGCGCGTGTGACGAGCTGGGAATGCTGGTAATTGTCAGCGTGCTCTACCAGGCGCAGGAGCACCTGTTCCGGGATGGGGTCGCTATGCTTGAGGCCGTGCGGACGGTGAGTGTGTTCCTGCGGGAGTGCGGCTATGAGAATATCATCCTCGAGGTCGCAAATGAGCACGATGTCGGGAATTTCGCGAAGCATCCGCTCTTTTGCAGCGGGGAAGGAATCGCGAGCGTCATAAATCAGGCGCGGGAGTGGAGCGGCGGCAAGTTCGCGGTAGGATCGAGCGGCGGCGGTGGCGTCTGCAAGAAGGAAGTGATCGAGAACAGCGATGTGATTCTGGTTCACGGAAATACGCTGAGACGGCAGGAGCTGTATCAGTTCATCCGCCAGATCCGGGAGGTGGATGCACAAAAACCGATTGTCTGCAATGAGGACTCGCAGATGTTCGGACAGCTGAAGGTAGCGTATGCGTCCCACATTTCCTGGGGGTATTACAACAATTTCACAAAGCAGGAGCCGCCTGCAGACTGGGGAATTACAGCCGGGGAGGATGCGTTTTTTGCCCGGCGGCTGAAATCCATGATTCTGGGGAAACAGGAGGAGGAAAACGAGTTCTACCTGCAGGGCCTGGAGAAGGACAGCGACATCGACGGCGGGTACTACGTGCGGCTCGCCAGCCTGTACCCGGAGAAGATTGATTACGTGGAGTTTTATGAGGACGAGGTGCATCTGTACACTGCATTTGCGGAGCCGTTCATGATGGATTCGCTCACGACCTGGGAGCAGAAGCCGTACAGGCCGTCAGAGCAGGCAGAGAGATTCCGTGTGAAGATTTTCCTGCACAGCGGGGAAGTGGTGGAGCGGACCGCAAATTTGCGGGAACTCAGAGAGCAGCGCGCCTGAGCCAGGCGGGCGAAGCGAGACAGGGAGAGCAGAAGGGAGAGGACTATGGCAAGAAAATATTCCATAATCACCGGCTTTATGGGAGCGGTGAGAGATCGTTTTATTGAGTATCAGCCGCCGAGACCGATGGAAGAGATGGTGCGGATGGCGTCGAAGGTCAAGGGGTGTTCCGGGCTTGAGGTCGTGTATCCGCAGAACTTTACGGATGCGGCGGAGCTGAAAAACATGCTGGATGCTTACGGGCTCGGGGTGTCGACGGTAAATCTGAATGTAAAAGGAGATCCGATCTGGCGCTGGGGTTCGTTTACCAGCACGGACGCGGCGGTCAGGGCGCAGGCGGTCGATGCGATGAAGCGCGCGATGGACCAGGCGGCAAAGCTTGAGTGCCCGACTGTGACCTGCGCACTCCTGAATGACGGCGTGGACTATCCGTTTGAGATCAATTACATGGATGCGTTTTCCTATGCGGTAGAGGGAATCCGGGAGGCCGCGCAGTACAGGGAGGATGTCAGAATCAGCCTGGAGTACAAGCAGTCAGAGCCGAGAATCCACTGCCTGCTGAACAATGCAGGGAAGATGGCCTACTTTGCACAGATGACCGGACAGAAAAATGTCGGGGTGACGCTGGACTTCGGACATGCGCTGCAGGCGCTCGAGGTACCTGCGGACTCCGCCTGCTTCCTGGGGCAGACCGGAAAGTTGTTTTACGTGCATGTGAATGACAATTTCAGAAACTGGGACTGGGATATGGTGCCCGGCACGGTCAATTTCTGGGATTATCTCGAGTTTGCGCTGGCATTAAAGCAGGTGGGCTATGACGGGTGGATTACGGCAGACGTGTTCCCACAGAGACATGACCCCATCCAGATCATGGAGAAGACCTTTGAGTGGATGGATTATATCTTTGATATCGCCGACAGGATTGACGATGAAAAGCTGAAAAAGCTGCAGAAGGAGCAGGCTACTTTTGAAATCATGGATTACATCCGGTCATTGGTTTGATGAGCGGATGCATATAAAAAGAAAGGAGAATGAAGCATGAAAAGAGGATGGAAGAGGAACACAAGCATGGCTTTGAGTCTTGCGCTTGGACTCGGGCTGATGACAGGAGGCATGAGTGCGCAGGCGGAGGAGACAGTGCGGATTCTGGTTCCGGGTCTGAGCGAGGAATCCACGATTGATCCGGTCTCCGGTCTGGAGACAAAGGGCCGCGGAGAATTTCAGGATTTCCTGAATGAGCAGATTCCGGGCTATGATATCGAGGTGAAAACGATCGCCTGGGATGGCTGGATTCAGAGTATGGAGGCAATGGTGACGGCAGGAGAGGTGGACATCGGGTTCTTTACGAATCAGGAGGGAGTTCCGAACTGGTACACGGACCTCACGCCGTATCTGGAGAAGGATGAGGAGCTGAACTTTGACAATCTGTCCGAGTGGTTTATCGACCCGGCTGTGAAATACAGCACGTACAAGTCCTTCAACTATCCGGGGGACAGCGGAAAGGTATTCGGCATCCCGCTTACGCTTGCCTGCAACATGATTATCTACGACAGCCAGATCTTCGAGGACTGGGGGATCGAGGAGCCGTCCGAGGGCGTGACCTTCTCCGAGCTGGTCGACCTGGCGGAGAAGATGACCGGAACGAACCCTGTGACCGGGCGGACCAACTACGGCGGATACATCTTCTCAACCTGGGCAGAGTGGTATGCTCTGTGCTACAGCGCAGTGAAGCCGTACATGAGCGATACGATGGATATCAATGAGCTTGATATGGATGAGTATGTGGAATATATCAAGACGTCCCCGGAAGTAAACAAGTTTTTCACAGATATGATTCGCCTCGTCGACTGCTGCAACGCGGCCGTTGCGACCGGAAGCGGCGGAGAGAACTGGCTGACAGAGGACAATGACATCGCGATTAACTTTGATACGAACAACAATACAGGAACCTACATGAAGTACGTCTATGCAGGAGATGAGAGCATCACAGACCGCTATAAGCCGCTTCTGATCCCGGCTGGTGAGTATGGAGAGGGCTTCCCGGAGTTCTTCCGCTTTGCCATTGCACAGAACGCACAGAATCCGGATGCAGCGTGGGAAGTGATCAAGGCCATTACGACGAACAAGGAAGTGATCAATTTCTACCTGACCAATTATGCGTCGGATAAGGTGACCTGTCTTAGGGACACCGAGGGAATTACGATGATGGACTATGAGGTCAATAAGGCGAGACATGAGTATCAGCTGAACAATATGCTGATTACAGACGACTACTGGTACTGGCGCACCGCGATGCAGAGCGTCATCAACCAGATTCTCTCAAAGCAGTACAGCGTGGATGAGGCCGTAAATGCGCTTTATGAGGGTGTGAGCTCCTGGGTCAACAACATTAAGCTGCAGTCTGCACAGTAAGCTGTAGCTTGCCAGCGATCATAACAAGAAGGCCGCAGTCCGGATGGGGCTGCGGTCTTTTTCCTCAGCGCTGCCGGTACCATTTTGTGCGGTTTTATTGACTTAAAGTCAAATTGTATGTAAAATGGAGGATATTTACATCATACATCCTACATTACATAGAAAGCCAGAGGTACGATATCATGAGAGAAAGCCGAGGGGGAAAATTGAAGGCGATAGGGAAGGAAACAGTTGTCAACCAGATTATAAATGAAATTGTGGATTCCATTATTAAAGGAAATTACAGGGCGGGGATGAAGCTCCCGAACGAGTTTGAGCTGATCGAGCAGATGCAGGTGAGCCGCAATTCTCTGCGGGAGGCGATGAAGATCCTGTCTGCGATGGGGATTGTGGAGATCAAGCGCGGGGATGGCACCTACGTGTGCTCCCAGATGAATCCGTCGATGTTCGATAAGGTCGTCTACAGCATGATTTACGGGTCCAGCACGAGCAGCGAGCTGCTGGAGCTGCGCCAGGTGCTGGACGAATCGACGGTGCGCTTTGCGATTGAGAAAGCAGACGCGGAGGATATCGACCGGATGCAGGCGAACATTGAAAAGATGCGCCAGGCCATTGTGAATCAGGATGTAGAGAGCATAAAGCACTGCGATGTGGAGTTTCACATGATGCTGATTGACTCGTGCAAAAATGTCTTTTTTATTCGGATTATGAAGGGCGTCTACAGTATTTTTGAAAATTCCATTCTGGCAAATGTGGATATGGAGCGAATGGATTCAAAGGCGGCTGAGTACCACCAGGAAATTCTGGACTGCATCAGGGAGCGGAATTACGAGGGAGTATACCGTGCGGTGGAGGATTCCCTGACAACGTGGAAAAACCACGTGTGAGTTGTTTTTGTTGTGCAAATGATATAGTTTTGAAAGAATAAATCTGTATAAAACGTCAGTTTGACGAAAGAGTATTGACAAGTCGCGTGCGACTTGTTATACTCCATACATAAACATCCTACGTACAACGTATGATAAAAGACAGGAGGACGCGAGATGGTGACGACGTTTTCGATCGAGGGAGATCGCTTTTTCATCAATGGGCATTTGACGTACAGTGAGTATCCGAAGTGCCCGAAGCAGTATCAGGGGCTTTTGATGAATGCCCGCTTTATCCAGGGCATATTTGACGATGCGGAGGCGCCGGAGCGGTTTGACCGCTTTGGAAAGGAGTTTGACGCGGAGGCGAACACGGAGGAGCTGATCGCAGCGCTTCCCATGTGGTATCAGAAGGGGCTGCGGGCATTCACGGTAGGCTTTCAGGGAGGAGGCCCCTGCTTTACGACGGATAACTATACGATCAGCAACAATCCGTTTGGCAGGGACGGAAGCGCCATAGATCCGGCTTACCTGGCGCGTATGAAGCGGGTGATTGAGGCGGCGGACAGAATCGGGATGCTGGTGATTGTCAGCTTTTTCTACGGGGCGCAGACGCGTTTCCTGCAGGATGACCTGGCGGTGATCCGGGCGGTGAAGACGGCGGCCAACTGGCTGCGGGACGAGCGCTTCACGAATGTAATCATCGAGATCGCGAATGAGCACAACGTTGAGGACTACAAGATCCATCCGATCCTTTTTGATGAGAAGGGGATTGCACAGCTGATTCGGATCGCCCAGAGAGAGTCCGGCGGGATGCCGGTGGGGTGCAGCACGACCGGGCATTATCTTTCGAAGGAGATCGCGGAAGCCTCGGATGTGATCCTGATCCACGGAAATAATATGTCGCGGCAGATGTTTTACAATCATATCCGGGAGGCGAAGCAGATCCGCCCGGCGCGCCCGATTGTGTGCAATGAGGACTCGCAGGCGCTGGCCGAGATGCAGGTGGCGCTGGACGAGGGAGTGTCCTGGGGCTACTACAACAATATGACAAAGCAGGAGCCGCCGGTGTACTGGGAGATTACCAGGGGCGAGGATGACTTTTTTGCGCGCAGGATGGCAGACAGCCTTGGAATCGAGGAGAATACGCTTCCGCTCGAGGAGCAGTTCTATCTGCAGGGGCTGGAGCCCCATATGGAGTGCGGCGGAAAGCGCTGGGTCCGCGTTGCGTGCATGTATCCGGAAAAGGTTCACAAGGTGGAGTTCTACAGGAATGGGCAGTATTTTGAGACGGCGTACAACGATCCGTTCACGGTCCATTACGTGGTGAACTGGTATCAGAAGCCCGTGGAAGAGGTTCTGCCGGGAGAGCAGTGGAGGGCGGTCATTACCCTGACGGACGGTACTGTGCTGACCAGGGAGTGTGAAGTGTAGGAGCGATATGTTTGGAAGCTGTGCGAAGCGTGAGAAAGCGAAAGGGGGAATTGCTCATGAAAAAAGGTGCGAGGCTAAAACGCTATATGAGCTGGTATAGGCTGCTGCTGATCAGCCTGGTCGGGACACTGGTATTTAATTTTTATCCGCTGATTGAGACCTTCATTGCGAGCCTGCAGAATATGAACGGGAATTTTATCGGACTGACAAACTATAAGATCATGTTCGCCAACGGGGAGTTTCGCCAGAGCGTGGTGAACACTCTGTACATGGCGGTTCTGGGTGTGGGCTTCAATGTCCCGTTTGCGTTTATTATTGCCAGCCTGATGAACAGCATCGGGAGAGGAAAAGGGATTTACCGAGTCATTTTCCTGCTGCCGATGGTGATGTCCATGATTACCGTGGTCACACTGTTTAAATATCTGATGATGCCGTCGCCGGACGGCGCGTTTAACTACATCCTCTCTTTCTGGGGAGTGCAGCCCAGGCTGTGGCTGAACGATCCCGGAACAGCGAGGGAGAGCCTGATTTTCATAGCGATCTGGAAGGGAATCGGCTACAACATTATCCTGTTTTTCGCCGGGCTGCAGGGAATTTCGCCTGAGCTGTACGAGGCGGCGGAGGTGGATGGAGCCACGCCCTTAAAGCGCTGGAGGTACATCACCATCCCGTGTTCCAAGGGCACGTTCACCTTTGTCCTGATGACGTCCACGATTGCCGCGCTGAAGCGGTTTACCGAGGTCTATGCCGTGAGCGGCGAGACGGGGAACCCGGCCGGGAAGCTCGGCACGCTGATGCTGTATATCTACAAAAATTCGTTTTCAACCCTCAACTATAAAGATGAGGGGCAGGCGGCTGCTGCGTCTGTGACGCTGTTTGTGATCATTCTGGCGGCAACGCTGCTGAACAATTATCTGACGAAGGAGAAATCTGCGGACGAGTCTGCATCGGGAAGAAGGAGGCGGGTCAGATGAAGAAAAGGAAAAAAATAAAGCCGGCAATGATAGCCACCTATTTGCTGCTGACTGTGCTTGCTCTTGTCGTAGTGGTGCCGTTTGTCTGGTTTGTGTCCACGAGCTTTGACTATGTGAAATCCTACTCTCTGAGGTTTCCGCCCAGGCTGATTCCCAAGGAGTTCAGCACCTTCAACTATAAGATGGCGATTTCAAATGTGCCGATGCTGAAGTACCTGAAAAATACGGCGATTATCGTGGCGACGAGCGCGGTCCTGAATATCATCACAGCGACACTTGCGGGCTTTACGCTGTCCAAAGGAAATTTTCGGGGCAAGGGGGTCATTCTGATGGTGATCCTCTCGAACATGATGGTTCCGTTTGAGTCGAAGCTTCTTCCGATCTACTCGGTAATCCGCACGATCGGGCTGAGCAATACCTCGCTTGGCGTTGTGCTTCCGAGCGTACTCACGAATGCAATGTATATTTTCTTCGTGAAGACCTTCTGCGACGGGCTTCCGGACGATTTGTACGAGGCCGGCAGAGTGGATGGGGCAGGGATCCTGAGAGTCTACTGGAAAATTTATTTTCCGCTGCTGACTCCGATCATCGCGACGATTGTGGTGCTGGATGCGATTAATGTCTGGAATGACCTGCTCTGGCCGATGGTTGTGCTGACACAGCAGGATCACTATACGGTACAGATCGGTCTGCAGATGTATAATTCCGGGGCGTCCGGTACGACACATGCCGGGACCGCGCTGGCGCTCTCTGTCATCAGTATCATCCCGCTCTCAACGATCTATATCTTCTGCCAGAAATACATTGTGCAGAGTATTGCGTTTACAGGAATGAAGCAGTAGGAGGAAGCGAGCAGATCAGAAGAGACAGGATGGGAAAAGGATGAATCAGTGTTTTGCGCCCGTGCGCACCAGGAATGTGGTGAGGCAGATTATTGACTGCATCACAGAGCGGATTATCAAAGGGGAGTACAAGGCCGGATCGAAGCTGCCGAACGAATATGAGATGATGCGGGAGCTGAAGGTGAGCCGGAACTCTCTGCGGGAAGCGGTTAAGATCCTCTCTGCTGCGGGCATCGTGGAGATCCGGCGCGGGGACGGGACGTATGTCTGCTCTCAGATCAAGCCCTCTGTCTTTGACTACGCGGCGTACAGCATTATCTATGATATGAGCACAAGCGCGGAGCTGCTGGAGCTGCGGCGCGTGATCGACGAGGAGATTGTGCGGTTCGCAATGGAGAAGGTGACGGGGCAGGAGCTGGGGGAGCTGGAGGAGAACGTCAGGAGGATGTCAGATGCGATCGCAGGACAGAATTATGAAGAGGCAGAGGCGCTGGACTTTGCGTTTCATATGAAGCTGATCGAGATGTGCAAAAATCCCTTTTTTGTCCGGATTATGAGCGGCGTTTACAGTATCTTTGAGCAGTCTATCATCAATACGGTAGAGTATGAAAAGGAGAGAACCACGGTGGTGAAGCACCATCAGGCGATTCTGGACTGCATCAGAGACCGCCGGGAAGCGCGGGTGAAAGAGGTGGTGGAAGGTACTCTGGAATCGTGGCAGGATAAGATTAAATGATTTTTCGGGGAGGAAGGTATGGAGCAGATAAAGGCAAGTGGAACGGAATTAAAGGAAAAGGCGAAGGAGCTTCGCAAGACGCTTCTTACGATGATCTATGAGGCGCAGTCGGGGCATCCGGGTGGATCGCTCTCGGCGGCCGACATCATAACGGTGCTCTATTTTCACACGATGAATGTGAGACCGGATGAGCCAAAGTGGGAGGACCGCGACCGGTTCGTGCTGTCCAAAGGCCATGTGTGTCCGGTGCTGTATTCGGCCCTGATCAAACAGGGATTTATGGAGGAGAAGGAGATCGGGACGCTCAGGAAGCAGGGCTCCCCGCTCCAGGGACATCCGGACATGAAGCGGTGTCCTGGCATTGACATCTCCACCGGGTCGCTGGGACAGGGGATTTCCTGTGCGGTCGGGATGGCGATTGCCGGAAAAAGAGATCAAAGACCATACCGGGTGTACACGCTGCTCGGAGATGGCGAGTGCGGGGAAGGCCAGGTGTGGGAGGCCGCGATGGCGGCGAATAAATATGAGCTGGACAACCTGACGGTGCTGATCGACAACAACGGCCTTCAGAACGACGGCTTTGCGGCGGAGATTATGCCGACGCTCGACCTGGAGAAGAAGTTTGCATCCTTCGGGTTTCAGACGGTGCGGATCAACGGCCATGATGTGCTCGAGCTGGAAGCGGCGCTTGATTTCATGGGCACACAGAAGAACGGGAAGCCGAAATGTATCGTGTGCAACACGGTGAAGGGCAAGGGCGTGTCCTTTATGGAGAATGTGCCGAAGTGGCACGGCGTGGCGCCGAATGATGAGGAGTACAGACAGGCGATGCAGGAGATTGAGGGGGGATTCTGATGGAGAAGCGTGCGACGAGAGATGCCCTGGGGGCAGAGGTACTGAGGCTTGGAAAGGAACACGAGGAGGTCTACGTCATTGACTGCGATGTGGCAAAATCCTGCAGGACGCTGGAATTTGCGCAGACGCTGCCGCAGCAGCATATCAATGTCGGGATTTCCGAGCAGAATGCGGTGGGGATTGCCGCCGGCCTGGCGACGGCGGGGAAGGTGCCGTTCGTAGTTACGTATGCGGTTTTCGGGAGCATGCGTGCCTGCGAGCAGCTCCGCCAGGAGGCGTGCTACCCGAAGCTGAATGTGAAGCTGCTGTGCTCCCACGGCGGTCTGACTCCGGCCAATGACGGGGCGTCCCACCAGTGCATTGAGGATATGGGCGTGCTCCGCACGATCCCCAATATGACGGTGATCATGCCTGCAGACTACGCATCTGCCCGCAAGCTGATCGCGGCGGCCTACGCATATCCGGGCCCTGTCTATATGCGGTTCACCCGGGACGCGGTTCCCTGCATTTACGGCGAGGACGAGGAATTTGAGATAGGGCGTGCCAGACTGCTCAGGGCAGGAGAGGACGTGACGATTTTTGCCAACGGAGACACGGTGTCGATCGCGCTGGAGGCCGCGGAGCGTCTGGCGGAAGAGGGAATACAGGCAGAGCTCTATGACATGCACACGATCAAGCCGCTGGACACGGCGGCTGTGCAGGCTGCAATTGAGAAGAACGGAAGGATCATCACCGTGGAGGACCACAATATTCTGAATGGACTTGGCTCGGCGGTGTGCGAAGTCGTTGCGGAGGCAGGCAGCGGAAAGGTGGTCCGTATTGGGGTGCAGGACAGATTCGGGGAATCGGCGCCGTATGAGGAGCTGCTGAGGATGAACGGGATTACGGCGGAGGCGATCTGTGAGAAGGCAAGGCTTCTGCTGGAAAAGTAAGCGGCTGTGCGGGTTACGGCGAAGGCGATCTGTGAGAAGGCAAGGCTTCTGCTGAAAAAGTAAGCGGCTGTGCGGATGAAGGCGGAGGCGATCTGTGGGAAGGCAGAGCTTCTGCCGGAAAAGTAAACGGCTGTGCGGATTACGGCGGAGGCAGTCTGCGGGAAGGCAGAGCTTCTGCCGGAAACGGATGCGGTCGTGTGGATACAGGAGGATAAGGATGAAACTTGTAGTTTTAGATGGCTATACGGAAAATCCTGGCGATTTGAGCTGGGAGGAAGTGGGGAAGCTTGGCAGCCTGACGGTTTACGACAGGACAGCGGCTGAGGCGGTACAGGAGCGAATCGGGGACGCCGAGATCGTGATTGTCAACAAGACGCCGATTACCAGGGAGACGATAGATGCGTGCCCGAATATCCGGCTGATCGCCGTGCTTGCGACAGGGTATAATGTGGTGGACTATGTGTATGCGGGGACAAAGGGAATCCCGGTGGTGAATGTGCCGACGTACGGGACACAGATCGTTGGACAGTACGCGGTAGGACTGCTGCTGGAGATCTGTTCGCACTACGGACACCATGCGAGGACGGTGGCAGAGGGCAGATGGGAGCAGTGCGAGGACTGGTGCTACTGGGACTATCCGATGATCGAGCTGTACGGAAAGACCGCGGGCATCATCGGACTGGGGCGCATCGGGCAGGCCACGGCGAGGATCCTGAATGCCATGAGTATGAAGGTGCTGGCATACGATACGGCGGAGAGTGAGGCAGGAAGGCAACTCGCGGAGTATGTGGATCTTGATACGCTGCTCGCAGCCTCGGATGTGATCTTCCTGCACTGCCCGCTGTTTCCGGCAACGGAGGGCATAATTAACCGGGAGACCATCCGCAAGATGAAGGACGGGGTTATTCTGATCAACAACAGCCGGGGACAGCTGATTATGGAGCAGGATCTGGCGGAGGCGCTGAACAGCGGGAAAGTGTACGCCGCCGGCCTCGATGTCGTCTCGACAGAGCCGATCCGTGGGGACAATCCGCTCCTCGGGGCTAAAAACTGCTTTATCACCCCGCACATCTCCTGGGCAGCGCAGGCCTCCCGGCAGAGAATTATGGATATCACGGCGGAAAATGTGAAAGCATTTTTGAGCGGGGAGCCGGTGAATGTTGTGAATAAAAAATATTTTGCCACCGATTTGACAAATCATGATGTTTAACCTATAATACGCTTAACAGGACAGCCGGAAGGTAGGTGCGTACTACCCATCCCGGCGTGAGTATTAGCTAAGAAATAGCCGCCAACTTTTACTGGGAGTGAGCAGGAGCTATGCGTCAAAGCTGATCGGTATTTATGCGGGGAATTGATCAGGTATTTAAAAAGAGTTCTGAATAAGCAAGCCGCTTATCTTTTGCAGGGATAAGGCGGCTTGCTTATTTTGCAAATTCAGAATCGCTGCGAGCAGAAGACCGATGGTCAAGATCACCATGAATTCAGAAGCCGGGGGAATGATAGTGCCAAAAATATGTGACATTGAAAGCAGTGTATGATAAAATTAAAAATAATCGTAAAGTGCAGCGAGACCTGCATTTGAAAGGAGAATTGGAATGAACTTACAGGAGGTTCCGGTGGCGAAGGTAGTGACGCCGCCAAAGATCGAGTATGAGAAGGAGGGCCTTCAGTTTTTTGAGGGGGTCGTCTACAAGACGTGGCAGGGTGTGGACTGCCGGATGGATATTGTGTGTCCCGAGGGGACAGATGGGGCTTACCCGGCGGTGGTCTGGGTGCACGGCGGCGGCTGGTCGGACGAGAACCTGACGCGGAAATATCTGCCGTCGCGTGAGCTGGCGGATCTGGCGAAGCAGGGGTATGTGACGGCCAGCATTGACTACCGGCTGTGCCAGGTGGCACCGTTCCCGGCGCAGATTGAGGACTGCAAGGCGGCGGTTCGCTTCCTCAGAGCGAATGCGGCGAGATACCAGATCGATCCGGATCACATCGCAGCGTGGGGCGAGTCCGCAGGGGGACATCTGGTGGAGCTGATGGCCTACAGCGATGACACAGAGTTTATGGACGGCACGAATCCGGAGTACTCGTCGAGACTGCAGGGTGTGATCCCGTGGTATGCGCCGATTGACCTGCGCAGGGAGGCAAGCGCAAAAAAAGAAGGCGGCCCGGAGGAGGATAGCCCGTTCGTCCGGCTCTTTGCGTATGAGGATGAGGAGGAGCGGCAGAGGATGATGGAGGCGGCGAGCCCGATCCTGTATGCAGACCGGAAGAATCCGCCGACCTTGCTGATGCACGGCGACGCGGACCGTCTGGTGAATTATTCTGCCAGCGTGGAGATGCTGTACGCGCTGCAGGCGGCAGGTAATGATGTGGAGCTGGTTACTGTACCGGGACAGGGACACGGATTCTTTGACGGGGAGGAGTACTATCAGAGGATCTATGCATTCCTGGAGCGGGTGCTGAAGTAAGGAACGTTTGTGGCGGTTCCGCTATGCAAAAAAGATGGGAAGACAGGCCTTGTAAGCTCGCTTGCGAAGGACTGTCTTTCTTTTATAATAAAAATCTATAAAAAAGAGGAGCCGATACTTGCTTTTTCTATGTAAAAGTGCTAAGATGAGGAAAATTAAATAAAGCATTTGGTGCTGAGGCGATTGCGCAGGTGCGGAATCGCTGTCAGGTAAAAGGGAAACAGGTGAAAGTCCTGTACGATCTCGTCACTGTGAGCAGGGAGTGCACGGTCAGATATGCCACTGGGGATACCGGGAAGGCGGCCGCGCATGAGGATCTGTGAGTCAGGAAACCTGCCAGGTGCTGGTACAGGAAGTTTGTTTCCGGATCACGAGTAATTGGTCGTACCTTATCGCTTGAGACAGCAGGACCTTTTACTTTGCGGTAAAAGGTCTATTTTTCTGCAAAGTTTTTCTGCAAGATGTCTTTCTCTATACAATGGCTTTTGCGAAGCGTTCTGTTTCACGTCCGGACTCCTGTACTTGAATTGGCTGATGCCAGTTTAAGAATCTGCCGGCTGTCGTGCTGCGAAGCGTCTTTGGGATGTCGCGGACTCTGGAGTTATCGCGAGTTCTGTGGTTAGCGCGTGGGGTGCCCGGCAGGGACTTAAATTTCATGGATACATCAGAAATTTTATAGTTGTCAGAGGAGGACAAAACGATGAAAAGAAAGGCATGGAAGACACTGTTTATGGGAGCCGGTCTGTCGGCAGCGCTCGTGATGGGAGCGATGGGTGTACAGGCTGAGGAGGCTGAGACAGAGGCAGTCACAGAGGCGGCGACTGAGGCGGCAGCCGAGGAGGAGACGGCAGCGGCCGAAGAAAACGCAGCAGCTGAAGAGGAAGCGGACGACGAGGAGAACTATGATACCGGCGACGCGAGCCTTGACAACATCCGCAACCAGGATGAGATCGGGGAGAATGAGCTTCTGGTGTTGAGCTTCGGCACGAGCTTTAATGACAGCAGAAGACTGACGATCGGTGCGATCGAGGATGCGATCGACGAGGCGCTCCCGGAGGAGTGGTCCGTGAGACGCGGCTTTACGGCGAATATCGTCATCGACCATGTAGAGCGCCGCGACGGCATCCACATCGACGACATTAACGAGGCTCTGGACCGTGCAGTGGACAATGGCGTGAAGAAGCTGGTCGTACAGCCGACGCATTTGATGAACGGCATTGAGTATGATGAGATCATGGGCAAGCTTGCTGAGTATGCAGATGCGTTCGAGAAGGTAGTAGTCGGCGAGCCGCTGCTGACCTCGGATGAGGATTTTGACACGGTTGCAGATGCGATCGTTGAGGCGACCAAGGAGTACGACGACGGCGAGACGGCGATCTGCTTCATGGGCCACGGCACAGAGGCCGAGTCGAATCAGGTTTATCAGAAGATGCAGGATGTGTTGACCAAGAAGGGCATGGCGAACTACTACGTAGGTACCGTTGAAGCAACTCCGTCGCTGGATGATGTGCTCGCGGTAGTTCAGGCCGGCGAGTACAAGAGAGTGGTCCTTCGCCCGCTGATGGTAGTGGCAGGCGACCATGCGAACAACGACATGGCAGGCGACGAGGATGGCACCTGGAAGAAGACATTCGAGGATGCAGGCTATGAGGTGGTAACGGTCCTCGAGGGCCTTGGCCAGATCCCGGCGATCCAGGATCTGTACGTCGCTCACGCACAGGCCGCAGTGGACAGCCTCGCCGAGTAAGCACAGGCCGGAAGCCCCGACAAGGGCATACACTGTAAAAAGAAGGAACAAGAGCTGCCGCAAACCGAGCTGCCCCCAAGCCAGCCCCGCGGCAGCTTTTTAGTAACCAGTCCCGAGCAGCAGCAAAATACAAAGGAAGGAAGAAGCAAATTTATTTGCTTCGGCCTGGATTTGTATTTTGGGATGGGCGGGACGGTGCTGAGTCCCAGCGGGACTCGTTTAGCACGGACCGGAACGGAGTGTAGACAGAGAAAGGAGTTTTATTATGAAAAAAATGAGATGTGCGGTTTTGTTTGCCGCGGCGGTAATGATGGCGGGAGTGATGCAGACGGCGGTGTCTGCCGAATCAGAGACGGAGGCCGCCGTGTCTGCGGAGACTGAGGCGGAATCGGAGGCCGGGGAAGCCAAGGCCGGTTCCGGCGCAGACGCCAAGGGAGAGGTGGCGTCCGCGGATGAGATGGTGGAGCCGGAGGACGTGGTGGAGGACTGGATGGTGCCGATTTACGCGGACGAGCTGAACGACGGCACGTATGAGATCGAGGTAAAGAGCAGTTCTTCCATGTTCAAGATCGAGAGCTGTGAGCTGACGGTAGCGGACGGCAGCATGACGGCCGTGATGACGATGGGCGGAAAAGGTTATCTGCAGCTGTTTATGGGCACCGGGGAAGAGGCTGCCGGGGCCGAGGAGACGGCGTACATTCCGGTTGTGGAGGACGAAGCGGGCGCGCATACCTTTGAGGTGCCGGTGGAGGCTCTGGACATGGGGATCGACTGCGCGGCATTCAGCAAGAAGAAGGAAAAATGGTATGACCGCGTGCTCGTGTTCAACTCCAAATCCCTCGACACCGCTGCGTTTAAGGAAGTGAAGATGACGACCGTCGCTGACCTGGGTCTCGCGGACGGCACGTACACCGCGGAGGCAAAGCTGGAGGGCGGCTCCGGAAGGGCGAGCATCGAGTCGCCGGCAGAATTTACGGTGGAGGACGGTGCAGTCACCGCGAAGATTGTGTTCGGCAGCGCCAACTATGACTACATGCTGGTCGACGGCGAAAAGTACGAGATCGTCAATACGGAGGGAAATTCGACCTTCCTGATCCCGCTGGCCGGATTCGACTATGCGATGCCGGTGGTTGCAGATACGATCGCGATGAGCGTGCCGCACGAAATTGACTACCTGATTACGTTCGACTCATCGACGATTGCGGAGACAGAATAAGAAAGGCGCATTTTTATCGGACGGGGCAAGTAGATGCAGGAAATAAAACCGGCAATGCAAGCAGACGGCAGCGGAAAATAATAGCAGGAAGCAGAACCGGCAATGCAAGCAGACGAAAGCGGGAAGTAAGAGCAGACGTGTGCAGTGCCTGTGTTTTGCCGGAAAGCTCAGGGCGGAACAGAGACAGTTCGTGGCAGCAGGGAGGCGTTTGAGTATGAGAAAGAGGGCACTATCGGAGATAAGATCGGCGGGGGTGGCGGCCGTGTTCGGGTTGCTGGCGGCGTTTTTATGTGTCGGCATCGGAGCCAGGGCTGAGGAACTCGCGGGGCTGACGTACGATCACAGCATGGAGCTGGAGTATGCGACGCAGTTTGCGGTGGATTACTATGAGGACGGCTACGCGCTGATCTCGATTGAGGACGGGCAGCGCTTTCTGACGGTGCCGGAGGGTATGGAGGCGCCGGAGGGGCTGGATCCGGAGATCACGGTTCTCTCGCAGCCGCTGGATCATATTTACCTGGTGGCAACCTCGGCGATGGATCTTTTCCGGGCGATCGGCGGGATCGACAGCGTCACGCTCTCGGGCACGGATGCGGACGGCTGGTATATCGAGGAGGCGAGGGAAGCGCTGGAGGAAGGCAGGATGCAGTACGCCGGAAAATACAATGCGCCGGACTATGAGCGGATTGTCGCGCAGGGCTGCGATCTCGCGGTCGAGTCCACCATGATCTACCACTCGCCGGAGGTAAAAGAGAAGCTGGAGAGCTTTGGCATTCCGGTGCTGGTGGAGCGGTCGAGCTATGAGAGCCATCCGCTTGGCAGGACCGAGTGGCTGAAGCTGTATGCGGCGCTTCTGGGACGGGAGGAAGAGGCGGAAGCGTATTTTGACGGACAGAAGGAGCTGCTCGCGGACGTGCTCGGGCAGGAGAATACGGAAAAGACGGTGGCCTTTTTCTCGATCAGCTCAAACGGCTACGTGACGGTGCGCAAATCGGGGGACTATGTCGCAAAGATGATCGAGCTGTCCGGCGGCCGGTATATCTTTGAGGATCTGGGCGACGACAATGCGCTGTCGACGATGAACATGCAGATGGAGGATTTCTATGCGGGCGCGTGTGAGGCGGATTACCTGATCTACAACAGCGCGATCGAGGGAGAGCTGCACTCGCTGGATGAGCTGCTTGAGAAGAGCAGCGTGCTGAAGGATTTCAAGGCTGTCCGGGACGGCAATGTCTGGTGCACGCAGAAGAACCTGTTCCAGGAGACGACAGGGATCGCCAACATGATCGCGGATATTCACAGGATGCTGACGACCGACGACCCGGAACTGACAGAGCTTACTTATATGAACCGACTGAGCTAAGCGGGGCTGGAAAAGAAAGAGCACAGGTCAGGCAGATTACGGGCATGCGCGTGCGGGATGGCGGGAGGTAGTACGGATGAGGAAAAAGACACAGATTCGCTATGCGGTCTCATTTGCGGCGCTGGCCGTGCTGTTGCTGCTGCTGGTGTTTGCGAATATCAATTCCGGCAGTGTAGAGCTGACTGTGGGCGAGATTTTCAGGATTCTTGTCAGCCGTGAGGGAGATACGACTTCGTGCAACATTGTCTGGGAGATCCGGCTGCCGCGGATTCTGGCGGCGCTGATCCTGGGCGGGGCTCTGTCCGTCTCCGGCTTTTTGCTGCAGACCTTCTTCGGGAATCCGATCGCCGGGCCGTTTGTGCTCGGAATCTCGTCGGGCGCGAAATTTATCGTCGCGCTGGTGATGATTTTCCTGCTCGGGAAGGGGCTGACAGCCGGGTCCGGGACGCTGATTGCCGCCGCTTTTGTGGGGGCAATGATCTCGATGGGCTTCATCCTGTTGGTCTCAAAGCGGGTCAAGAAGATGTCAATTCTTGTGATCTGCGGCGTGATGATCGGCTATATCTGTTCCGCCGTGACGGACTTTGTAGTGACCTTTGCGGATGACTCGAACATTGTGAACCTGCACAACTGGTCCCTTGGCAGCTTTTCCGGCACCTCGTGGCCGGATGTGCGGGTGATGGCGGCAGTGATTGCGGTGACTCTGGCGCTGACGTTTCTGATGTCGAAGCCGATTGGCGCCTATCAGCTCGGGGAGAGCTATGCGAGAAATATGGGAGTGAACATCCGGCGGTTCCGTATCGCGCTGATTCTGCTCTCGAGTATCCTTTCGGCCTGCGTCACGGCCTTTGCGGGACCGATTTCGTTTGTGGGCATCGCGGTGCCGCATCTGATCAAGACGATGCTGAAAACCGCGAAGCCGATTCTTCTGATCCCGGGCTGTTTCCTGGGCGGGGCAGTCTTCTGCCTGTTCTGCGACCTGATTGCGCGGACCGTCTTTGCGCCGACAGAGCTCTCGATCAGTTCTGTCACGGCGGTCTTCGGCGCCCCGGTCGTGATTTATATGATGGTGCGCAGGCAGAGCCGGGCGTTGTAGAGGGAGTAAATGTAAGCAGGGCACAGAGGCCGTCCTGTATGGAACATGCGGGAGCGCAGTGGCAGATCAGCGGGAAGGCGGACAGATGAACGATTACTATATTTATACGGAAAAAATGGCCGTGGGCTATCACGGCACGCCATTGATCAGGGATATTGAGCTTCGGGTGCGGCGGGGAGAGATCCTGACGCTGATCGGGCCGAATGGGGCGGGAAAGTCGACGATTTTAAAAAGTATCACGCGGCAGCTTGACCTGGTTGCGGGGACGGTCTATATTGATAGGGAATCCATGAGCCGGATGACGGAGAAGGCGATCGCGAGAAAGCTGGCGGTCGTGCTGACCGAGCGGCTGCGCCCGGAGCTGATGACGTGCGAGGACGTGGTCGGGACAGGCCGCTACCCGTATACCGGGCGGTTGGGGATCCTGAGCGCGGCGGACCGGGAGAAGGTGCGCGAGGCAATGGAGCTGGTGCACGCGCAGGAGCTGGCGGACTGTGATTTTTCCGAGATCAGCGACGGGCAGCGGCAGAGAGTGCTGCTGGCGCGGGCCATATGCCAGGAGCCGGAGATCATCGTGCTGGACGAGCCGACCTCCTTCCTCGATATCCGCCACAAGCTGGAGCTGCTGACGATTCTGAAGGCGATGGTGGAACAGAGGCATGTGGCGGTGGTGATGTCATTGCATGAGCTGGATCTGGCGCAGAAGATTTCCGACCAGGTGGTATGCGTGCACGGGAGCACGATTGCGCGGTACGGCTCCCCGGAGGAGATTTTCACCTCGGATTATATCAAGGAGCTGTACGGCGTGACGAAGGGCAGCTATAACGCGGCCTTTGGCTGTCTGGAGCTGGAGCCTGCGAAGGGCGCGCCGCAGGTCTTTGTGATCGGCGGAAACGGGAGCGGCATTCCGGTGTACCGCCGGCTGCAGAGAAAGGGAATTCCGTTTGCGGCGGGTGTGCTGCACGAGAATGACGTCGACTGCCAGGTGGCGCGGGCGCTGGCCGCCGAGGTGATCACGGAGAAGGCGTTCTGCGCGGTCACGGAGGAGACGTACCGGCGCGCGCTTGCGGTGATGCGGACGTGCGGCGAGGTGATCTGCTGCGTAAAAGAGTTCGGCCCGGGAAACGAAAGGAACAGGCGGCTGGCGATTGAGGCAGGGTGCCTGGAAGTGTGAAGATGAGTGTCCGGACAGAAGCCCGGGAGTGCAAAGACGGGCGTTTGGGAGGAAGTGTATCGGAACAGGAGTGCGTATGTAAAGTTACCAATACCCAGAAAGGAGTGAGAGGAGTCATGAATCTGCCACAGGATCCGATCATGCTGCTGAGCTATGTCAATACTCAGCTGCGGGATCACTATGCTTCCCTGGACGAGCTCTGCGCGTCGCTGGGGCTCGACCGGGCGCAGCTGGAGGAGAAGCTCGGAAGCGTGGATTACGCATACGATGCTTCGCTGAATGCATTTGTGTAAAAATGAGGGTGCTGCCGACAGTTTTGCAGCACCTTCATTTGCTTGGGAGTCGATCGTTCTCCCTTGATGTTTCGGGATAATAGGGTATAATGGCAGTAATACCACGTGGATATTTACTGCAGGGCTGCTTTGGAACCGCCAGGGAGGAGGTCAGAACATGGGAAATTATCTGAATGTGGGAAATGCCGGGTTTGCAACGGCGGTCAAGGGTATCTATGTCGATAAGACGGAGATGATTTCTTACATCAATGATACGCTTGGAACGATGGATAAGCTGACCTGTGTGAGCAGACCGCGCCGTTTCGGAAAATCTCTCGCCGCGAAAATGCTGTGCGCGTATTATGACAAGAGCTGCGATTCGCGCGCGCTGTTTGACGGTCTGGCGATCGCACGCGATCCCTCCTTTGAAAAACACCTGAATCAATATGATGTCATTTATCTGGATATCACGGAATTTACCTCTGATGCACTGGTGAAGGGAAGTACGAGAGAAATCGTCAGGACAATCGAGTGCCGGGTGATGCAGGAGCTGCGCGAGGTCTATCCGACCGTGGAGGAGCAGAACAGTCTGCCGAATCTGCTTTGCAGCATCACGGAGGCGACCGGGAACAAATTCATTTTCATCATTGATGAGTGGGATGCTCTGTTCCGCGAGGCGAAGGAGGACGTCGGTCTGCAGGAGGAGTATATCGGCCTTTTGCGTGGCCTGTTTAAGAACAGCGGCAAGACAGACAAGATGATCGAAGCTGCGTATATGACAGGAATTTTGCCGATCAAAAAATACGGGACCCAGTCTGCGGTGTCCGATTTTCGGGAGTACACGATGCTCACGCCGGGAAAGCTGGCAAAGTATGTCGGATTCACGGAGGCGGAGGTAAAAGCGCTCTGCCAAGAGTATGCTATGGATTTTGAGGAGATGAAGCGCTGGTATGACGGGTATTCCTTCAGCAGGACGAACTCGGTCTACAGCCCGAATTCGGTGATGGAGGCGATCCGAAGTGAGGAGTTCGGGAGCTATTGGACACGGACAGAGACGTACGAGGCGCTGAAGATCTATATTGACATGGATATGGACGGGCTGAAGGAAGCAATTATCTGCATGCTGGGCGGTGAGCGGGTTCGAATCATGGCAGGTTCCTTCCAAAATGATATGACCAGTATGAAGAGCAAGGATGACGTGCTGACCTTGATGGTTCATCTGGGCTACCTTGTCTATGACGCAAAAGAGAAGGCGGTCTTTATCCCGAACGAGGAAGTGCGGGAAGAATTTGTGCTGGCGGTGACGAAGGGCTGACACGCGGAGCTGGCGAGGTTGATCCAAAATTCAGACCGTTTATTGGAACAGACTTTGAATATGGATGAAAGAGCGGTGGAAAGGGCCATAGAGGAGGCACACAAGGTGGTTTCATCGCCGCTTTCCTATAATAAGGAGGACTCGCTTCGCAGTACGATTCGCTTTGCCTATATCACGTATCTGGACGAATTTATCGAGGTGGATGAGTTCCCGTCAGGAACAGGCTATGCGGATATGGTGTTCATGCCAAAACGGGGATCGGCGAGGCCGGTGATCGTGTTTGAGCTGAAGTGGAATAAGAGCAGCGAGAGTGCAATCGAGCAGATCAAAAAGAGAGACTATCCGCACGCGTTCAAGGATTACGGCGGGGATATTTATCTGGTCGGGATCAGCTATGACGAGGGTACCAAAAAACATACGTGCAAAATTGAGAAGCAGACAAAATAGATGGAGCTGACAGAAAAACGAACAGCCCACCGGATTCTCAGGCGAGGAGAGATCCGGTGGGCTGCTTTGCATTTTCTGTGTATCTGTCCTTTACGGCAGAGGCTTAATCTTTTCCATATAAATCTTCCGGAACAGAATCACCGAGATCAGGATCGACATGATCTCTGCGATCGGGAAGGACCACCACACGGCGTCGAGGCCGAACGCCTTCGCGAGAATCCACGCGGACGGCAGGAGGACGACGAGCTGTCTCGCGATGGAGACGATCAGGCTGTAGACGGCGTTGCCGAGCGCCTGGAAGACCGAGCCGAACACGATGCAGAATGCAGCGAAGAGGTAGCTCCAGCTGATTGTGCGCAGCGCCGTCGAGCCGATCGCGATCATATCGTCGGACGCGTTGAACAGCAGGAGCAGCTTGTCCGGGATCAGCTGGAAGACGGCGAGCCCGAGCATCATCATGGCGAACGCGGCCAGGCATGCGAGCCGGATCGTGTGCAGGATGCGCTCTTTTTTCTGTGCACCGTAATTAAACGCGATGATCGGGACAACTCCGTTGTTCAGGCCGAAGATCGGCATGAAGAAAAAGCTCTGCAGCTTGAAGTACACGCCGAACACCGCCGCGGCTGTCGAGGAGAACATCAGCAGGATCTTGTTCATGCCGAAGGTCATGACAGAGCCGATCGACTGCATCAGGATCGAGGGCACGCCGACGATGTAGATCGCCTTCACCGTCCTGCCGTCGAGGCGCATCTGCCGGAAGGAGAGGTGAATCTCAGGGTTCTTCCGGAGGTTGAAGTAGATGCCCAGACAGGTCGCGACGATCTGTCCGAAGACGGTCGCCGCCGCGGCTCCCGCCACGCCCATTTTCGGGAAACCGAAGTAGCCGAAGATCAGGATCGGGTCGAAGATGATGTTCAGGATCGCCCCGGTGCCCTGGGTGAGCATGTTGTAGATGGTGCGGCCGGTCGACTGCAGCAGACGCTCGAGCGTGACCTGCAGAAAGATGCCGATCGACAGTCCGCAGATGATCGTCAGGTACTGCACGCCGTATTCCAGGATCTGCGGGTCGTTGGTCTGCGACGCGAAGAAGAGCCGCGAGCCGAGCAGGCCGAAGACGCAGAACACCAGGTAGCTCAGGACGGCGAGGATGAGGCTGTTATTTGCAGTCTTGTCCGCCTGCTCAAAATTCTTTTCCCCGAGGCTGCGCGAGAGCAGCGCATTGATACCGACACCCGTACCGGTGGCCACCGCGATCATCAGGCTCTGAATCGGGAATGCGAGCGAGACGGCGGTCAGCGCGTTCTCGTCGATCTGCGAGACGTAGATGCTGTCGACGATGTTGTAGAGCGCCTGCACGAGCATCGAGAGAATCATCGGCAGCGACATCGTCACGAGCAGCTTCGGAACCGGCATGACGCCCATCTTGTTTTCCTGCCTGGGCTCGCCGGAAGTTCCGGTTACTTTCTCTTTTGTTTCATTTTTCATTTCCAAAGATCCCTCCTTATATGGTAAACTATCTGTAAAAAAAGAAACGTGTGGGCGCATACCCCCTCAGATGCAGCGGCAATACAAAAAGCCCAATGAAGCTTTTGGGAGCTGTTGGACTTGAGGGTATGCAGTACTAACTATAATAAGGAAATAAGAAATTATTGTCAATAGGAATTTTCGATGGCTGCCGTCTGCGCGTGTTACTGGCGATACAGTTCAGCTGACCTGGACGGGAAGATTGCCAGGCGAATTGTAGCTGAAAATTCAGGTCAGATAACGGGGATTGGGCAAAAAAAGATAGAAATTTCGCTCAAAAAGTGTTATTGTTAAAGGAAAAGAATGCGCCTTGCAGGGTGCACACAGAAGGGGCTGGGAAGCTATGAAATATTGTATTCCGTCGAAGTCAGAGGAGGAGGTATATTCCCTGATCAATGGCATTCCGTACGGGTATGCGCCGTACTGGTTCGGGGGGACGGTGAGGCCGCTGTGCCTGGATCTGATCGTGCCGAAGCACCGGGAGGAGCTGCAGGAGCGGCTGCCGCTGATCGTCTGGATCTGCGGGGGTGCGATGTGGCAGCAGGACCGGAGTATCTGGCTGCCGACGCTGATGCCGTACGTGAAGAAGGGATATGCGGTGGCCGCCGTCGATTACCGCGTGACCGCGCAGGCGCCATACCCGGCCGCAGTCTGTGATGTGAAGCAGGCGATCCGTTTTTTGAGAGCGCACAGCGAGGAATTCTGCATCGACAAGGAGCATATCGCTGTGATGGGAGAGTCGGCGGGCGGCTATCTCGCGGCGATGGCGGGCGTAAACGATCCGGTCTACGATACGGGGGACTGGCTTGAAGAATCATCCGCCGTGCAGGCGGTGGTGGATTACTACGGGGTGGCAGATCTCAGTATGACCGGGAATGATCCCGTCTGTGATCGCCAGATCGCGGAGTTTGCGGACAGCAGCGATCCGGATGCGCTGGCGCAGGCCTCGCCGGTTCATCGGGTCGGCCCGGATGCGCCGCCGTTTCTGATCTTTCACGGAGACAGCGATCAGCTCGTCCCGATCGCAGAGAGCGAGGCGCTCTACGAGGCCCTGACGAGACAGGGGGTCCGCGCGGATTTCTATGTGCTGGAGGGCGAGGACCACGGCACAGACGCGTTTTATCAGCCGAACATACGGGAGATCATATGTGGTTTTCTGGATGAAGTATTCGTTACAGCTTAGGCAGGTCTGCACATTTACTGTGCAGACCGTGAGAACACGTGAAGGAGACAGGCATCCAGCCCATCGCGAAGCGATTTTATTGCTGGATGCGTTACGGTTCAGCCTTGGCTGAACTGTAACAAGTGTTCCATAAATAAGGGAGGAATGACCATGAAAAATCTTGACTGTGACAAAATGCTGTTGGCGGTGCTCCAGGGGGAGGACTATCAGGAGGCCATTGCCGAGCTGAACCGGCATGGCTTTTATGCCACCGTGCTGAACTCGAGCGGAGGCTTTCTGAAGAAGAAGAGCGTGACCGTTATGATCGGACTGAATCATGCGTATTTGGAGGAGGCGATCGGGCTTCTGAAGCGGTACGGGGAGCGTATGGAGACGCACTATCAGCCGGCGGGCATGAGCGGCGCCGGCACGGTGTCGATGGCCGGCGCCACCATCCCGGTCCCGGTCCGGTGCGGCGGCGTGGTACTGTTCGTCCTGGATGTGGAGCGGAACGAGAGATACTGAGGAGAAAATAGAAAGAGGGTGCTGCAGGCACTGGCGTTTGCCCGGTCGGCTCAAAGCCGCGGGCAGCAAGGTCAGGCTTGCAGCACCCTTTTGTCATGAAAGATCCGTTTTGTCTGCACTGCGCAGTTTCATGCGCGAATCTCCGGCGATTGTTCGCGCAGCCCGTCGGGGGTCAGCTCCAGCACGCGGTCGCACACCTCGCGGATATATTTCCGGTCGTGGGAGACACTGAGGATAGCGCCGCCGTACTCCGAGAGGACCTCCCGGATCACAGGGTTGGACAGAGGGGAGAAATTTCTGGTAGGCTCGTCCAGGATGAGGACGTTTGCCTCCGACATACTCAGTTTGAGCAGAAAGAGCTTTGCCCGCTGGCCCCCGGACAGCTCCCGCACCGGGCGCAGCATTTCCTGTGCCGTGTACTTCATCGCGCCCAGGTAGGTGCGGATTTGCGTGAGCTCCTCCTTGTCCCCTCTCTGCGCGAGATACTCGACGGGAGTCAGATCGCCGTCCAGTTCCTCCTCGTAGTTCTGCGGCATGTAGGCCGCCTTGAGATCAGGCCGCCGAAGCAGCTCCGCGGCGATCTTCCGGAGCAGCGTGGACTTCCCTGCGCCGTTTCGCCCGACGATGCAGAGCTTCTCGCTTCCCCTGACCCGCAGATGGATGTCGGAGGCGAGCAGGCGGGCCGGCGCATTTTTTCTCGGCACTTCGGAGAAATGTGGTGTATCTGATGCATTTTCCCCCGGCGTGCAGGAAGATTGCGTTGTATCTGATGTGTTTTCCACAGGCATGCAGGAGAATTGTGGAATCTCCAGCCGTGCGAGTGTGAAGTCGAGAACCGTTTTGCCCGCCGGGATCCGGCACGTGTCCTTGAATTTTATAAAGATTGCATCCTCCTCCTCGGGCAGCTGCGCCATGTCCCGGGCTTCTCTCTCGTACCGTTTTTCGAGCGATTTTACGGCCTTCATTTTTTTCTTGAGCAGCTGCCCTCCGTGGGGGTTCTGCCGGGAGACGGACCGCAGGTCGTGTTCCACCTTCTGCTGAATCCGGTTGAATTTCTCCTGTCGGATCTGCTCCTGGCGCCGGTCGTTTTCCGCCTGCCGCCTCTGGTTCGCCATCTGCGCGCTGCGCTGTGCGATATAGTCCTGGTACGGCATATTTGCCACGGTATAGCGGCTAAGTGTCTTTCGCCTGATCTGTTCCAGGTGGATCACGCGGTTTGCCGTCCGCTCGATCAGGGTCTCGTCGTGGGAAATATACAGGACCGAGCCGTTCCACGCCGTGATCTGCTGTTCCAGCCATTCCAGCGTGGGGATGTCGATGTCGTTGGAGGGCTCGTCAAGCAGAAGCAGGCTTGGCTCACCCAGCAGGATCCGCGCCATCTGGACCTTCACGCGCTCACCGCCGGAGAGTGTTTTCATGAGCTGCTCACTGTAAAGCAGCTCGAGGGGAAGCTTCAGCCTCGCGGCCAGCGCTTCCAGCTCCCTGGGCGTCCGGTCCCAGATCGCAGGCTCCTCGCAGAAAAACTCGTAGACGCTCTTTTCGTAGTCCGCCCGCGCCAGCTCTTGGGGCAGATAGCCGAGCTTTTCCTGTGTGAGCACCCGCTCACCGGAAATCTCCGCGTAGTCCTCCGCCAGCGCGGGATCATAGATCCACTTCAGAAGTGTCGATTTCCCGTTCCCCTCCTCCCCGATAATAACCGCCTTGTCCCCGGGGTTCAGGACAAGGGAAAAGTCGTCGAGAATGACTCGTAAGTCTTTTTTGTGTATGATCTTCAAATGCTTAATCTGCAGCATGCAATCGCCTCCTATCGAGATCCTCTGCCTCGTCAAGGCGGTTCAATCTCCCGCTGCAAGCAACGGGAATAAAAAAACCACCATTGGTGCATCTGTCCTGTCACCAATAGTGGATTCATCGCGCTGCTGCAGAGAGAAGCCTGCCGCATTTCCTGCGAAACCTCGGATGGGTTTCGGAGCCGTCCTGCAGCTGCTCAGAGGATTTTCAGAGCAATCCTGCAGCTGCTCAGAGGATTTTCAGAGCGATCCTGCAGCTGATTCGGAGGATTCTCAAAACCATCCGGCGGCAGCTCCGAGATCGCCGAGGAGTGATCCGGGATTTGGCTGCAGTCGATAGCGTTTTGATCCTCGCCGCAATCAGACAGCGATGTGCGGGCCGGAAATTCCGGCAAAGTAATCCAACTTCAGGTGACAGAATCAGTCCCTCTCCCTCTCGGAAAGGGTGTGTTCCGTTTGTTCCCATGAAAGATGAATTACTTCTGAATCATCGCCATACCTCTCTTTTCCCAAAACAGCCTTATCCGTCGCGCTGTTCTGTCTTTCGTGGGGCATTATACTAGCTATTTCCGGAAAAGTCAAGAGGGTACGAGCGCCCGGAATGCTTGTTATTTGACGGTGCGTGTGGCATAATGAGACAGGCTGGGAAAAGGAGGAGTATTATGTCGGTGCGTAAATTATCCAGAATGCTGTTTCTGGTCAACGGGCTGCAGTTCCTGGTGGGCGTTGGGATTCTGCTGGGGCTGCACATGGACGTCATCGGGCAATCGGAGGCGGTGCTGGATCTGTCGGTCGCGCTTGTGCTGCTGTCCAGTCTGCTGTCGATCGCAGGACTGCTGTCGGTGACGCGCTACCAGAACCACAGCTATGCGGAAAGCATGGAGAATCTGGAGGAGCTCAACACAAAGCTGCGGGAGCAGCGGCATGATTATCTGAATCAACTGCAGGTCGTCTACGGGCTTCTGGAGCTGGAGGAGTACGAGGAGGCGCGGAACTATCTGCAGCCGGTGTTCAAGGATCTCATGAAGGTCAGCCGTGCCCTTCGGACGTCGCAGCCCGCGGTGAATGCGCTGCTGCAGGCGAAGATGGAGGAGGCGGAGCGGCAGGGAATTGACTTTTATCTGGAGGTCGGCACGCAGCTCGCCAACCTGGAAACCGAGCCGTGGGAGCTGTGCAAGATTCTCGCGAACCTGATTGACAACGCGGTGACGGCGGTGGCCGGACAGGAAGGAGAGCGGCGGGTGATGCTGCGGATCGGGGAGATCGGGTCGGAATACTGCTTTCTGGTGCAGAACAACGGGCCGCAGATTCCCAAGGAGCAGCAGAAGCTGATCTTTTCGAGAGGATACACGACCAAGAAAGGGGAGGGCCACGGAATGGGCCTCGCGATCGTGAGCGCTGCGCTGAAGGAGGCGGGCGGGCGCATCGAGGTGGAGAGCAGCGAGGAGGAGACGACCTTCACGGTCACGCTGCCGAAGCGTGAAAAGAAGAGGGCGGAGAAAATGGACTCACGGGCGAAGTGTGTGTAAATGGAAGTAGGAATTGCAGCTTTGCGTGTGAAATAAATTGAGAAGAAAGTAGAATTTGTAGCTGTGAGATCGAGTCATGTATGAGAGAATTGTTCGCGCGGCAGTTTTGTGCGGAAAAAGTGACAGGTTGGGAGCAAATGTGTATAAATGGCGCAATACGCCTTTTCATTTGTGGAGAAGTCTGTAAAATAGAGGCATCAGTTGCGAGAGGCGGCTGGGAAGAGTGGTTTAAGAAGCAGCCGGACGAAGGTGCTCCGTGCGCAGGGAATCAAATTCTGTTATCTCTGCGGAAGCAGGAGCAGCCGTGCTGGAAAGGAGGGGGGAAATGAATGCGGTTGATACGGTTATGGTGGTCGGCATCCTGCTCTTGATTGCGGGGTTTGTGCTGGTCGGGATTGAGATGGTGCTGCCCGGGTTTTCTGTGCCGGGCGTGAGCGGAATTATCTGCCTGGTGGTCGGAGTGTTTGTGCTGGCGGACTCGGCGATGGAGGCGGCTGTGATCACGATTGCGGTGCTGGCGCTGCTCGGCATTTTGATGGCCGTCATGCTGAGCCTCCTGTCAAGGGGAAAGCTGAAGACGCCGATCATCCTGAAGGAGGAGCAGAAGCGGCAGGAAGGATACCTGAGCTCGAGCGACCTCGAGTATCTGCTCGGAAAGCAGGGCGCGGCGGTCACGGATCTGAGGCCGTCCGGCATCGGGAGCTTTGACGGTGTGAATTTCGACGTGATGTCTGAGGGAGACTATATCCTGAAGGGAACCGAGGTCGAGATCATCAAGGTCGAGGGCTCGAAGCTGGTGGTCCGGGAAAGAAAAGTGTGACGGTTTCGCGGGATCAGGACGCGGAAAAACATAGCAGCGTAAGCGGGTAAACGATCCGGAAAAGAGCGCATGACAGATCTGCCGGGCAGGATATCAGGAAAAGTGCAGGGCAGATTCAGCGGAAATAAATCGGGAAGAGGAGGAGAACTATGGATAACATTTTGTGGATTGTATTGCTGGGAGTGATCGGGTTGCTGGTCGTTTTATTCTTTGTGTTTGTGCCGGTGGGGCTGTGGATCTCATCGCTGGCTGCGAACGTAAAGATCAGCATTTTCAATATGATTGGCATGCGTCTGCGCCGCGTGAAGCCGGCGAAGATCGTGATGCCGCTGATCAAGGGCCGCAAAGCAGGGCTGAGCCTGAGCGTGAACCAGCTCGAGGCGCATTACCTCGCCGGCGGCAATGTAGACAATGTCGTAAACGCACTGATCGCATCAGAGCGTGCAGGCATTGAGCTGAAGTTTGAGAAGGCTGCGGCGATCGACCTTGCAGGAAGAAATGTGCTGGAAGCCGTGAAGATGAGCGTAAATCCGAAGGTCATCGAGACGCCGAACGTCTCCGCAGTGGCGAAGGACGGTATTGAGCTGCTGGTAAAGGCGAGAGTCACCGTGCGGGCGGATCTGGAGCGTCTGGTCGGCGGAGCCGGGGAGGCGACGGTGCTCGCGCGAATCGGCGAGGGAATTGTCACGACGGTTGGCTCGGCGGTCTCCCACAAGGAAGTGCTGGAGAATCCGGATGACATCTCGAAGCGTGTGCTCGGGAAGGGCCTGGACTCCGGGACGGCGTTTGAGATTCTCTCGATTGATATCGCGGATATCGACGTCGGGCGCAACATCGGCGCACAGCTGCAGAGCCTGCAGGCGGAGGCTGACAAGAATATCGCACAGGCGAAGGCGGAGGAGCGCCGCGCGATGGCGGTCGCGAAGGAGCAGGAGATGCGCGCTTACGTCGTGGAGGCGGAGGCCGAGGTGCCGAAGGCGCTGGCAAGTGCGCTGCGCGAGGGCCGCATGGGTGTGATGGATTACTATGAGCTGCAGAATCTCAAGGCCGACACCCGGATGCGCGAGACGATCGGGGAGAAGACGAACGAGGCAGGGCTGGATGAGTAGCTCATTGCAGTTATGTGGCGTGAGAGATTCCTGCAATGCCGGTTGGGTGCGGCGGCAGGAAATACCGTAGATGTATGAGAGGAGGGGCTGCTGTGGGAAAGGGAATCTGGCAGTATCACACCCTGTTTCGGAACCAGGCGCAGATGAATGTTTCGCAGATGCTGGCAGGTCTGGAAAATGTAAATGTGTCCTTAGGAAAAAAGACTGCGCTGCCGTTCTCTAAGAAGAGCAGAAGGGGCAGACAGGCGGAAACGGAAGCGGATGCAGAAGGAACGGAGGCAGTCGGTGGGGCAGCGGACGCAGCTTCCCAGGCGGAAGATGCAGTCCGGGAGGATGGCCAGGCAGGCGACGGAAGAATAGGCACAGGCAGAGTGGCAACTGGAGCAAGCGGTGAGAGGACCGGCGCAGGCAGAGCGGCAGCCGAAGCAGGCAGTGAGAGGATTGGCGCAGGCAGAGCGGCAGCCGGAGCAGACGGCGGGAGAGCGGGCGCAGGCAGAACAACAGGACTGCCGGGCGCTGGCGCAGGTCACGCATGCAAGGGCAGATCTGACGGACGCGATGGCTGGAATGTGGCACTCCCAAACTCCCCGGAAATGCTTCGCCAGGCGGTGGTCTGGTCGGAGGTTCTCGGCGAGCCTGTTGCAAAGCGGCGCAGAAGAGAGCGGAACACCCAGAAGCAGTGCGAGCGAAGAGGCCAAAGGCAGTGAGGGAGCGACGCGGCAAGAGATAGTGAACAAATTAGAACAAAGCGGCCAAAGGCAGTGAGCGAGCGGAACGGCGGGAGGCAGTGAAAAAATAAAGCGAAGCGGCTGAAGGCAGTGAGCGAGCGGAACGGCGAGAGGCAGTGGAAAAGTAGAGCGAGGCGGCAAGAGATAGTGAGAAAGTAGAGCAGAACGGCCAAAGGCAGCGAGGGAGCGGAGTGGCAAGAGGCAGTGAGAGAGCGGTGCGGGCTAAGTCGACCGAATGAGGGGCAAATTTCCCACAAAATAGGAAATGCAGATCATGGGAATGATTTTTCAAACACGCTCTAAGGCATCAGGAAAAAAGAAGGTGAGAGCAATGGCGATCGGAGTCATGCTGGTCGAGGATGAGGCGGGAATGCGCCTCCTCCTGAAAAAAATCATAGAGAAACACCCGGAATTTCAGGTGGTCGCAGAGTGCGAAGAGCTCGGCGATGCGGCTGTGCAGTTCCGGCGGTGGCAGCCGGAGGTCGTGTTTTTGGATATCGCGATCCGCGGCCAGAACGGGATCGAGTGCGCGCGCCTGTTGACGGATCTGAATCCAAAGGTCAAGATCATCTTCGCGACCGCGCATGCGGAGTACATGCCGGAGGCGTTTGAGCTGTACGCGTTTGACTACCTGGTCAAGCCGTTCTCTCTGGAGCGCGTCAACCAGACACTTGATCGGATCGCGGCGCAGCGCATGCCGGAGGACTGTGAACAGGAGGAGAAGGTCGTCCGCCCGCAGTACCGGCACGACAAGCTGCTCGTGAAGGGCAAGGAGAGCATGAGCTTTATCCCGATCCCCGAGATCATTCTGATCCAGCGAGAGAATAACGCGACGGTGATCTACACGGAGAAGGACAGCTATGTGACGTCGGCGAGCCTCGCCGAGCTGGAGCGCCGCCTCGACCCGCAGCAGTTTCTGCGCAGCCACAAATCCTACATCATCAACCTCTCCCGCATCCGCAGGATCGAGCCGTATGGCCGATGGACGTACGTGGTGCACTTCCAGGGGCGGAAGGAGGACGCGCTGCTGACGGCGGAGAAGTTTGAGGAGATCAAACGGCGGTTCATCTAGCCGGGGAGGGCGCTGAGAGCGCTACTCATTTTCATAGGGGTTACTCTTTTTCGTACAGGAACCGGATTGCGTCATCGACCTCCTGGAAGTCAATCACGCAGTCTCCGCCCCAGATGGCGACCGGGATCTTTGCGTCGAAGCCGTAGAGGGTCGGCCAGGGGTCCGCGATGAAATCGTAGACGAGGACGGAGCGGTGCTGCGGGTCGATGAGCCAGTATTCGCGCACACCTGCATTTATATATTTATTCAGCTTCAGGGTGAGGTCCTTTTTCCGCGTCGACGGGGAGAGGATCTCGATGACAAAATCCGGTGCGCCGTAGACACAGCGGTTGATCACCTTGCCCAGGTCGCAGACGACCAGCACGTCCGGCTGTATCATTGTGCGGTCATCACAGTCGAGCTGGACATCCACCGGGGAAAGCAGGGGCAGGCAGGCCCCTTTTTTTGACGACACGTAGGCGAGCAGCCTGGCGTAGAGATGCCCGCAGATGATCTGATGCGCGGTGGAGGGCGCGCTCATATCGTAGAAGTATCCGTCGATCAGTTCTACCCTCTGGTCGTCCGGAAGCCGGTAATAATCCTCCAGGGTGTAGGAGCCGGGCTGTTTTTCCCCTGTTCCCCAGGAAGGGAGGCTCTCCGCTATGCCGCAGTTGATGTGCGGGTACAGCGCGTCCTCGAGCGCGCGCAGCGTATCGTAGCGCGGCGAGGCCGTGACGCCGCCGAAAATCTTCTGCACCGTGCCGAGCGGGACACCGGAGAGCTTTGAGAGCATCGCATACGAGTAGCCGAGCTCCCGGACACGCTCTTTCATTTCTGTGATGGTCCTCATAAAAATACACCTCCTGATCGGGCAGCTGCGTCTACGCTCTGCCTCTTTTTTAATTTGACATCATTATATCAGATCGAGAGAAAAACGCAACCATTTTATCACCAAATATGGAAACGAAAGGAGCAAATGATAATATTTTATGGAAATAGAGCCCACATTATAGAATTGTTCCGGACAAGGACTGTGAGTATCTTAACCGGCGGCTGTAGCAAAGAAAGATCCTGTGGGATTCGGAATCTATGGAGAAGCTGTGCGAGGGATGTTTAGTGCAGAAGGAAAAATGTGAATTGCTGCGAAAATCTTTCGTAAATATACGGGAAAACTTGAATATGGCGGAATTCTCCTTGTTGTTCTGCGGAATGCCCGTATCGACTTCTGCTGGCTCGAACAGCCCCATGCAGTGGAGCATGTGATATACAACGAGCTGCATATGCGCGGTTGCAGGCTTGATGTTGGCATTGTACCCACAGAGGGAAGGGGATAAGAGCGGAAAAACCATTCGAAACCAGCTGAAAAGCTGAGAATTTCCACCGTTGAAATGAAGTACCGGTTATGGTAAGATAATCTGTAATGTAAAAACGGGGAGGCGGCATCCCCCGGCGGTATAACGAAGGAATGCAAAAGGAGAGACTATGAGCCTGCTGAAATATCGTATCAAAACCTTTATCAAATACCAGGATCTGGTGTGGGAGCTGGTGCAGAGAGATCTGAAGCTCAAGTACCGGAGGAGCTTTCTGGGCTATCTGTGGAGCGTGCTGAATCCGCTGCTGATCATGATCGTCCTGACACTGGTATTTTCCAATCTGTTCAGCAAAAATATCAAGAATTTTCCGGTCTATCTGTTCACGGGCCGCATGCTGTATGACTTTCTCAAGGCGAGCACAACCAACGCGATGAAGTCCGTGACCGGCAACGCTGCGCTTCTGAAAAAGGTCTATATTCCAAAGTACATTTTCACCTTTGCAAAAGTGACGAGCTGTATGGTCGACATGGTGCTCTCGATGGGGGCGCTGCTGGTCGTCATGGTGGTGACGCGGGCGCCGTTCTACTGGGAGTTCCTGCTGTGTCCGCTCGTGATTGTGCAGCTGTACATTTTCTGCTGCGGGCTTGGATTTTTCCTCGCGCAGATGACCGTGTTTTTCCGGGACGTGCAGTATATTTACAACGCGGTGCTTACGGCCTGGCTGTATCTGACGCCGATCATGTACCCGCTCGAGGTGCTCGCGGACATGAAGTGGCTGGTCGTGCTGATCAAGGGCTTCAACCCGCTCTACTACTATGTGGCACAGTTCCGCGATCTGATCTACTACGGGCGGCTGCCGGGACCGCGGGTGTTCTTCGGCGGCTGGATTCTGGCGTTTGTGATGCTGGCGTTCGGCGTGTGGACGTTCCAGAGGGCGAAGGATAAATTTATTCTGTACATTTGAGTGGAAATGGCTTGCATGGCCTGATGGCAGTGAGAATGATACGACTGGCTGTAAGCGGATTTGTATGGTCGTATCGGGAAAAAGCGGTGTTATTTTCGTGGAGTTCGGAGGAGACATGGGCGATTACGTGATTGATGTGGATAAGGTGTCGGTTCGCTTTAATCTGGCGAACCAGAAGGTGGACAATCTGAAGGAGTATGCGATCAAGCTGGCGAAGCACGAGCTGATGTTCCAGGAGTTCCTGGCGCTGCAGGATGTGTCCCTGAAGGTGAAAAAGGGGGAATCCTGGGGGCTGATCGGGACGAACGGAGCGGGGAAGTCCACGCTTCTGAAGGTGATCAGCGGGATCCTGCAGCCGTACCGGGGTGAGGTGAAGACGAAGGGGCGGATTTCGCCATTGATCGAGCTGGGCGCCGGGTTTGACGGGGAACTGACGGGACGGGAGAACATTTTCCTGAACGGGCTGGTGCTGGGGCACTCGCGGGAGTTTATGGAGGCGCATTTTGACGAGATTGTCGAGTTTGCGAATCTGAAAAAGTTCCTCGACTCTCCGATCAAGAATTTTTCGTCCGGTATGAAGGCGCGGCTCGGGTTTGCCGTGGCGACGGTCGTGAATCCGGATATCCTGATCGTGGATGAGGTGCTCGAGGTCGGCGATTACAATTTCCGCCGCCGCTGCAACGAGCGGATGCAGCAGATGCTCGCGGGCGGCACGACGCTGCTGTTTGTGTCGCACAACATCCAGAATGTCAAGAATCTGTGCCAGAATGCACTGTGGCTCGACAAGGGCCGGGTGCGGATGGCCGGGCCGTCCGAGGTGGTCTGCGAGGCGTACCGGACGGAGCAGGACCGGCTGCGCAGGGAGAAAAAGGAGAAAAAGCGCGAGGAGCTGCGCAAGGAGGGCAAGCCGTACGATTACCTCGTGGTCGGCGCCGGCCTGTACGGAGCGGTGTTTGCGTGCGAGATGACGAAGCGCGGCAAGCGCTGTCTCGTGATCGACAAGCGGGATCACATCGGCGGAAATATTTACACGGAGGATGTCGACGGGATTCAGGTGCACAAGTACGGCGCACACATTTTCCACACGAGCGATAAAGAGGTCTGGCAGTACGTGACGAAGCTGACGGAGTTTAACAACTACATCAACTCTCCGGTCGCGATTTACAAGGATGAGCTGTACAACCTCCCCTTCAATATGAATACGTTCAGCAAGCTCTGGGGGCTCAAACGGCCGCAGGAGGTCAGGGAGCGGATCCGGGAGCAGATCGCGGATCTGAACATTACGGAGCCGAAGAATCTGGAGGAGCAGGCGCTCTCGCTCGTCGGCAGGGATGTGTACGAGAAGCTGATCAAGGGCTACACGGAGAAGCAGTGGGGCAGAGACTGCACGGAGCTGCCGTCGTTCATCATAAAGCGGCTGCCGCTGCGGTTCACGTATGACAATAATTATTTTAATGACCGGTATCAGGGGATCCCGGTCGGCGGTTACACACAGATGGTCGAGAAGCTGCTCGACAATATCGACGTGATGACGGGGACGGACTTTTTTGCGTACCGCAAGGAGCATCCGGGGATGTTTCACAAGGTGGTCTACACCGGCATGATCGACGAGTATTTTGACTTCTGCTACGGGCATCTCGAGTACCGGACGGTGCGGTTTGAGACGGAGCGGGTCGAGGAGGAGAATTATCAGGGAAATGCGGTGATCAACTACACGGAGCGCGCGGTGCCGTACACGCGGGTGATCGAGCACAAACATTTCGCGCCGGAGGAGGAGCGGGAGCACCCGAAGGACTACACGATCATCTCGCGCGAGTACTCGACGGAGTGGAAGCCGGGCATCGAGCCGTACTATCCGGTGAACGATGAGAAGAACGGTGCGCTGTACGAGAAGTACCGCGAGCTCGCCGAGAAGGAGGAGGATGTGATCTTCGGCGGCCGCCTCGGGCAGTACAAGTATTATGATATGGACAAGGTGATCCGGGCGGCGCTTGCGGCAGTCGAGGAAGAGAGCAGGGTTCGGTAAGGAACGGAAATTCGGAAGATGTGCTCGGCGTGCGGAGGGATGTCAGAGAGACAGGAAGAAGAGGGACGGCTGCGTATGGTCACGGTAATCATTCTTGGTGATGACGAGGAAAAACTGAAAAGGACGATGGCGTCGCTCGGGACGGACGACCCGGAGCTCTGCGGGCAGGTCAGGGTGGAGGTGATCGGGCGGCAGCCGGACGGGACGGCGGGTTCAGGCGGTGCAGTGCATTCGGAGGGGATTGCACGCCTGGACAATGCGGTGTCTTTGAATGGGGCGGCATGTTCTGATAGTGCAGCGCAGTGGGCCGGCACGACGCGCATGGATCGGATTGCAGTGCCGGATGCGGAGTTTGTGACGGTGATTCGCGCCGGGGAATACTATCACGGGGACGCACTGCGGCGCGTGTGCGCGTGTCTGAAGAAGTATGAGGGACAGGCGGATGTCGTGCTGCTGCCGAACGTGACGAGCCGGACGAAAATCAAGGAGACCGCTGCGGCAGATGCAGGTGAGGCGCTGGTGTCGGTCGAGAGCGCCAGCCAGGTGCAGAAGCTTCCGGCGTGCATGCGCGGCATGCTCGTGCGTGCGGGAGCAGTCCGCGCGGTGCTCGAGGAAACCGCTCGGAGAAAACCGTGGTCAGAGAGTGGTGTGGGAGAGACGCCTGCAGGAAGCAAAGAGAGAGAGGCAGGAGAAGAAGCCATACGGAGCGGATCGTGGCCGAAGGAGAATGAGGAAGACAGACTGGTAAGATGCCAAGGGAGCAATGCAGGAGAACAAGCGGCCCAAGGAGAGCCGCGGACGAATGGCGCAGGGCAGGAGGGCGGTGCGCTCACTGTGGAGCGTCTGGCCGCGTGCTGGGATGATCTTCTGCTGTGCCGCGTGATCGGCCGGAAGGGGAAGCCCGTATACGCGAAGCACGCGTATTTTCACGGGGAGATCGTGCTGCCGGAGCTGGAGGGGTTCTGTCCGGGGTGGCTGGAGCCGGACTGGTATCTGGCGCAGGTGCACCGCTGGGAGGCAGCACTTGCCGCCTGCCCGGACGGAGGCGCACCATTGATTTTGCAGGCACAGCTTGTGTCGGAGCTGCGCAGCTGTTTTCTCGTAAATCGGGGGAACCGGAGCGGAGGCGTACTGACGGGTGCGGAGCTGGAGCAGTTTCTGGACGGCTGCCGCGGCGTGCTGGCGCAGATTTCGAACGAGTTGATTACGCCGGAGGAGTCAGTGCATCCAGAGCGGAGGCTGGTCTACTCAGTGTGGTCTGCACTCATGTGCGTGAAGTACGGGAATGGCTGGCAGCTCGGTGAGTTTGTCCCGGTTGTGACACTGGATCTGATGGAATGCGAGCGCGGAAGCTGGAGGATCGACTGCTCTGTCGACCGTTTTGTGACGGAACATTTTGCGCTGAAGGTGTTCCGAAACGGCAGGGAGTACGGCTTTTGCAGGACAGAGCGATATCGCGGAGTGGAGTTTTTCCGGGAGCCGCTGGCCCCCCGCGATACGTTTGCGGTCGAAATTCCGGTCGCAGAGCTGGGTGAGCGGGAGGAGCTTGAATTTCGTCTGACGGACGGGGAGAGGGAGCAGGTGCTCCCGGTCGTGACGATTGACTATGAGGCAAAGCTGACACGGATGCTGAAGCAGTCCTACTGGTGCTTTGACCGCTATATGGCGCGGCTGCGCGAGGGCGGCAGAAAAGGTATTGTCCTGCAGCGCGCGGGGAGAGGCGGGCGGATTCGTCAGGAGCTGCGGCTGCTGCACGAGATACTCCGGGCATCCTACGGCTCGAAGCAGATGTTTCTGGTACGTGTGCTGTATTGGCTCACGTATCCGGTCTATGGGCGGAAAAATATCTGGCTGACCTTTGACAAGCTGTACAAGGGCGGCGACTGCGGCGAATATTTTTACAGGTACATGCTGACGCGCCGGTCGGAAGGCATCACGCCGGGGTATGTGATCCGGGAGGATGCGCCGGACTGTGCCCGGATGCGCCGGGAGGGTCTGCGGCCGCTTCTGTACCGCAGCCTGCAGCAGCGGCTGATGTACCTGCACGCGTCGATGGTGTTTGCGACGCACAGCAGTGTGCACGGCTTCTGCGGATTTTCGAAGTGGGAGGTCCGCTTCGTGCAGGACCGGCTGCGCGCAGTCAACACGTGTATTCAGCACGGGTTGTCCGTGCAGGATCTGACGTTTGACTCCAATCGGATCGTGAACAACAACAAGCGCTATTACTGTGCGTCTCCGTGCGAGATCGAGAATCTGTCTGCTCCGGCGTACGGCTATGACAGCGAGGTGCTGCGTCTGACCGGAGTGCCGCGCTATGACGGGCTGGTGAACCGGGACAAGAAGCAGATCCTGATTACGCCGACGTGGCGCGCGTACATTGCGATGCCGCCGGTCATGGGAGCGGCGCGGCCGTACAATCCGGATTTTAAGGACACAGATTATTTCAGAATTTTCCAGGGGCTGCTGCAAAATCAGCGCCTGAAGCAGGCGGCGGAACGCGCAGGATATGAGATCGTATACCTTCTGCACCCGGTCATCAGTGCGCAGAAGGGTGATTTCCGGGTGGATGGCTGCGTGCGGCTGTTGGCGGCGACAGAGGCGAACTATGAGCAGCTTTTGACGGAGTCGAGCCTGATGGTGACGGATTACTCCGGCGTGCAGTTCGACTTTGCGTATATGAGAAAGCCGGTGGTCTATTTTCACCCGCCAAAGCTGCCGCCGCACTACGTGGAGGGCGGCTTTGAGTACGAGACGCAGGGCTTTGGGGAGATCTGCACAGAGACGGAGGAGCTGGTGTCCGTGCTGTGCGGATATCTGGAGACGGGCTGTGCGCTGAAGCCCCTCTATCGCGAGCGGGAGGATGCGTTTTTCGCGTTCGACGACCATGAAAATTGCAGGCGGATCTTTGAGGATGCGTGGGAGTATCAGAAGAGCCGCAGGTAAAAGATGAGTGAACCGGAAAACGCTGTGATGAGCGGTGGAGGACATGAGGAAAAAGTGGCTGCGATGGGTGCAAATGAAAGGAGGCGGCGGGATGTTTCGGATCAAACAGTGTATTAAGATGCTTTTGCAGAACGTGGTGCTGCCGCTTATTTATTTTGTGTACCGCCGCAGGCCGGTGGAGCAGGGGCGCATCCTGATGGCGGACGCGCACCATGCCGAGATGCCGTTTTCGATGCGCAGGATGTACGAGGCGCTGAGGGCACAGGGGCGCGAGCCGGAGCTCTTTATCGCGGATTTCGGCAGTGTGGGATTCGGGCAGATGGCGCGGTTTCTGGTGCGGTTTATGCGGGCGTACGCGACGGCGGAGTACGTGTTTATCTGTGATTATTTCCTGCCCGCATCGTCGTGCAAAAAGAGGCCGGAGACGACGCTGGTGCAGCTCTGGCATTCCTGCGGGCTGATGAAGCGGATCGCGTTTGACGCGGGGGATGACATTCCGAAGCATTACCACGGCGATCTGTTCGGAAATTATTCGTATCTGACGATGAGCGCCGAGGTCTGTGTCCCGGTGCACGCGCGGGCGCTGCGTTTGCCGGCGGAGCGGATCCGGGCGACGGGGATCAGCCGGACGGATTTCTATTTTGATCCGGCCTGGAATGCGCGGTGCCGGGAACAGTTTTACCGGCTGCACCTGGAGGCGAAGGGGAAACGGATCGTCGTCTGGGCGCCGACCTTCCGCGGAAATGCGGGACGCCCGTATCTTGCGGGGCTGGAGGAGGTGCGTGCCGCGGCCCGCGAGCTTGGCGGGGAATGGCACGTGGTGATCAAAGCGCACCCGCACATTGACGCGCACGGCAGGGTGTCGAACTGCGAGATCCCGACCGAGGAGCTGTTCGCCGTCGCGGATCTGCTGATTACGGATTATTCCTCGGTGATGTTTGATTATCTGCTCTATGGGAAACCGCTGCTGCTCTTTGCACCGGATCTGCGGGAGTACGAAAAACAGCGTGGGTTTTATCTTGACTACAGGGAGATGCCGTTTGAGATTGTCGAGGACGGCGATAGGCTCGCCGGGGCAATTCGGGAAAGCGCAGCCTGTGCACAGCGGCGGGAGCCGGAGATCAAAGCCTTTTGCGAGAAGTACGTTGGCGCATGCGACGGCCACGCGACGGAGCGGATTCTGAGGCTGGTCGGGCTGGAAAGCGGGAAACCGCTATACCCCGGCAGCGCGGAATGAAATCGGAGCGGATTCTGAGACTGGTCGGGCTGGCTGATGGAGAATAAGAAATTACCGCGTTGAAAAACGAAAAGTGGAGTCAGAGGATCCATACAGACGCTTCTGCGATTTGGGAAAGGTTCGACAGTGTCGAACGAATTTGTAATGCATCCAGAGAGGCATGTGAAGAAAACGAAATTGCAGGAACGTATACAGAATGCTGGATAGAAGCAGGAGATAGATGCAGAGGATTTTTGCGGATGCAGCAGGAAAACGGAGGACGGATATGAATATTGCGATTATATTTGCGGGAGGCAGCGGTGTGAGGATGGGCGCGGGCGTGCCGAAGCAGTTTCTGGAGATCAATGGGAAGCCGATTCTGATCCACACGCTGCAGCTGTTCGAGGAGCATGAGGAGATCGACCGGATTTATCTGGCGATGAATGCAGATTATATAAGGTATGCCCAGCAGCTCGTGCTGGACTACCGGATTGACAAGCTGGCGGCCATCGTGCCGGGCGGCGAGACGGCGCAGGATTCGATTTACAATGCGCTCAAAAAAGCGGCGGAGGAGAATCCGGAGGACTCGATCGTGCTGATCCATGACGGGGTCCGCCCGGTGGTCGCGTATGAGGTGATCAGCGAAAATATTGAGGCTGTGAAGGAATATGGCAGCGCGATTACGTCGACACTGTGCTATGAGACGATTCTGCTCAGCAGCGACGGCTGCAGCGTGGACAGTCTGCCGCTGCGCAAGGAGAGCTATTCGGCCCAGGCACCGCAAAGCTTTTATCTGAAGGATATCATCGAGGCGCACGAGATGATCCGCGCGACCGAGAGCCGGTATGAAAATATGGTGGACGCCTGCACGATCTACAACGCGCTCGGCCGGAAGCCGCACATGGTGATCGGAAACCGGGGAAACATCAAGGTCACGACGCCGGAGGATGTCTACATGTTCCGCGCGCTGCTGCAGTACAAGGAAAACGAGCAGGCGTTCGGCTTCGGGCTGACGAACCGGCTGGCGGCGAAGATGAACCGGTACCGCAGGAAGGAAGCGGCGGAGGGAACCGCGGGGAGCGGCGGCAAAGAGGAAGCATAGCGCGGATACGAGAAACGCGGCGCGGAAGATAGCGGCAGGAAAGAAACTGCAATGGTTGTGGAGGAAGATAGACGATGAAAACTTGGGTAGAGGATCGGGTGCTGCAGGAGGATCTTGAACGCATTGCACAGGATGAACAGATCGACTGGGAGCAGCTGCGCGGCAGCCGGGTGCTGGTGACAGGGGCGACCGGGCTGATCGGCGGGCTTCTCGTAAGAGCGCTCGTGTGCGCGAGCGAGTACAGAGGGCTGGACATCCAGGTGTTGGCCGTGGCGCGCAGCCGGGAAAAGGCGGAGCGAGAGCTGTCAGGATTTCTGGGCTGCGGGGCAGAGCTGGTGCTGTGTGACATCCTGTCTCCGGTCACGGTCGACGGTCCGGTGGACTACATCATCCACGGGGCAGGGTTGACTGCGTCGAAAGAGTTTGTGGATCATCCGGTCGAGACGATCCGGACGACGCTGGCGGGCACGGAGCATCTGCTCGAGCTTGCGAGGGAGAAGCAGGTGAAGTCGATGGTCTACCTCTCCTCGATGGAGGCGTACGGTGTGGCCGACGACGCGCACTATATCGTGCGGGAGAAGGATTATGGCTATATTGACCCGCTGCAGGTGCGCAGCAGCTACTCGGAGAGCAAGCGGATGGCGGAGGGGCTCTGCGGGGCCTATGCACATGAGTACGGCGTGCCGGTGAAGACGGCGCGGCTCGCGCAGACCTTCGGGGCGGGGATCGCGAAGAGCGAGAACCGTGTATTTGCGCAGTTTGCGCGCAGCATCCTCGGCGGCCAGGACATTGTGCTGCACACGGACGGAAGCAAGGCGCACTGCTACTGTTACACGTCGGATGCGGTGTGCGGATTGCTGACGATTCTGCTGCGGGGAACCTCGGGCGAGGCGTACAATGTCTCCAATGAGGCGACGTTCGGGACGATCCGCCAGATGGCGGAAATGCTCGTGCGCAATTATCCCGGGAGCGGTTCGAGGCTGGTCTTTGACATCCCGGAGGATGTCAATCAGTTCGGCTACGCGCCGACCTCGCGGATGCTCGTGAATGCGGAGAAACTGCATGCGCTCGGCTGGCAGGCGCAGGTTGACCTGCCGGAGATGTTTGCGCGGCTGATGGAGAGCATGCGCGGCTGGGCAGAAAGGTAACGATGGATGGAGGGCGTGCACGAACGGTAAAAAGGTAACGGCTGATGAAGGAGATGCGGTGGCGGCTGTGCGGAGGACTGGGAACGGTTTCGTGTGCAGCCGTGAGAAATGGACAGAGGAACTGGAAAAAACGTGCAGATGCGCACAGCGATATACGACATCTAGTGACGGATCGCAGCAGGAAATTTAGGAAAAGAATAATATATTTTACAGATAAAAGATGATATAGTGAAGAAGACAGGCACATGAGACGGATTGCGCCGGGAATTTAACGGGAAAGTAAGCGGGAGAAGCATGACAGTGACGTGCTTGAACGGAAGCGTGTAATGTGGAGAAATCAATCGTCACAAGATAGCGGTGTCTGCTGTCGGTAGACATAATCCAGGATGTGTGCAGTATAGAATCAGTGCAGTCAGAAGATCGGGTAAAGGGATTGATATGGTGGATGGTCAGCGACCGATCGTTGACACACCAAGCGCCGGATGGCAGGGAAATGAGGAGTTCGGATGGAGCAGGACAAGGTGCGCGGTATGGAAGCGCAGGATAACATATGGCAGCGGTTTGCAGGAAAAAGGCTTGTGCTCGCAGGCGTGGACGGGCCGGAATACCAGGCATTTTTTCAGAGCCTGGCGGGGGTCAGCAGCCGCACCGGGGCAGGCTTCCGGGTGGTGGACGGAGTGGAAAATGTGCTGGACGGAGACTATGTGCTGCTGTTCGCAAGACCGTCCGGTGGCAGGATGACCGGGGGCGGCGCAGGCGACGGAAAGGCTGCGCGGCGGCCATCGAGGAGGGGGAATCCCGACTGGGAGGCGCCGTTTGACGACCCGGCTGCGCACTATAGCTGGCGCAAGGCACCCGGGAGTGTGAAGGCCGCAGGAGAGGACTGGCGGGAACTGCTTGGGTTGCTTCCGCAGCTTCGGGCGCTCACCGCAGTGCATCCTGAGGCTGTGCTGGTGATCTCCGGGAATGAGGTCTACGGAAAATGCTTTGGTGTGCCGCATGCGCTCAAGGAGGCGGAGCTGGGCTATCTCAGCCATACGGACTGCGACGATGCTGCGGCGCAGTGTCTGCGGACGGCGGAGCATTTCGCATGTCAGCTCGCGGCGGAGCAGAAGCTTCCGGTGCGGGTCGTGCGAATGGGCGCACTGGGAGCGGATGAGGCGGTGCCGTCCGAGATGCTCGAGGCGTGCGCGCGCGTGCTGCTGTACGGGGAGGATGCGCAGATCTACAACCTGCCCGGAGAGAAGAGGGCAGACGCAGAGGCGGAAGATATCTCTTACGACACGGAACATAGTTATATCGCGCAGATGAACCGGCGGCAGCGGGGAAGCGCGACGAAAGGGTCGGCGACGGGCAACCAGATGGACTGGCAGGACGAGCGGGGAACAATTCTGGGGAGTCAGGATGGACAGAAACCGCAGCTGGGCAGTCAAGCGGGCTTGCAGGATGGACAGGAACCGCAGCCGGGCAGTCAAGCGGGCCTGCAGGACGAACAGAAAATGATGCCGGGCAGCCAGATGGGATTGCATGGCGGGCGGAAATCGGTGCCAGGCAGTGAAGCGGAACAGTGGAGTGAACAAAGGACGATGCCGGGCAGCCAGGGAGACTGGCAGGATGAGCGGGAAATGATTTCGGGGAATCAGGACGAGCGAGAGTCGCAGCCGGGCAGCCAATCAGGCTTGCAGGACGGATGGAAAACGATGACGAGCAGTCAGAAATCGGGAAAGATTGTCCGGTTCCGGGCAAAAGAAAATGATACTGCGAAGGAAGAGGCAACTGTTGTCAGCAGATTCGGGATATCCGGGAAAGAGGCTGCGCAGCAGAAACTTGCAGGCGGATATCCGGAATGCGGGCCGGAAACGGCCGGACAGCCAGCCGGATCACCAGCCGGACAGTCTGCCGATTTGTTTGCCGGAAGATTTGCCGCAGAACGAGCGGCCGGGCGCGGCTATGAGGAGGCTGCGGATGGGAGCTCGCCGCTTGCGCCGATCGCGATTGTTACTGATACAGAGAAAGTGGACAGACTTGGAAAGTAAGGGAAGCTATGTTACTTCGTGATTTTTTAAATGAATTTGAGCTGGACTGGGCGCAGGCCGCGGTTCGGTCGGAGCTGATTCCGCCGAAGAAGCTGAAGGGTGCAAAAATCCTGCTCGCAGGCAGTCAGCCGGATCTGCAGGAGTCGATCGCGTGGTCCTTTATGGCGTGGAATGACGAGAAGAAGCTCGGAGTTCGCGCGGTGGAGGGGGAGCTGTCGGCGGCAGACGGAGAAGAAGGGCGCATCGCGGTGACGCATCTGTTTACGGAGCAGTCGTTTGCGGCTGCGGAGGCGGATTATGTGATCCTGACCGGACTGTGCTGCTGTGAGATTCCGGGAACGGTGCTGGAGCGCATGGAATATCTGGAACAGTTCGGGCGGCTTGTCGAGGCGGCCTGCCGGGTGAACTGCAAGCGCATCCTGCTGCTCTCGGACGGCAGAGTCTACGGGCGGGTCCGCGGGGACGGCGCGGCAGAATTTATGATGTCTGAGTACGAGTCCGGGACTGCAGCGGTGTCGGACGGAGCTTTTTCTGCGCAATATTTGCTGCAGGCGATGGAGGGGATTCTGGTTTCCGCCGCGAAGGCTGCCGGCAGGGCGTGCAATATTCTGCGCACGGCGAAGATCTACGGCCCGTGCATCCCGATGCAAAATCACACGGCCATACGGCTGGCGGAGAAGACGGCTTCCGGATCGGAGATCGAGCTGCAGCTGCTCCCGGACCGGGATTCGTATGTCTGTATCCATGACGTGCTGACCGCGCTCCAGTTTGTGCTGACGGTGTGCCCGGAAAATAAAATTTTTAACGTGAAGGGGCCGGACTCAGACAAATCGGCGGCCGAGCTGGCCGTGATGCTCTATCAGAACTTCCCGGCGCAGTGCAAGCTGCGCATGTCGGCGGGCGGAGGAAAGCTGTCGGGCGCAGATAGGCAGGGCGTGGGCGTGGATGATAATTTCGGGCTTTCTGCGCAGCCAGGCATTTTGCTGAATACGCAGCTCATCGAGCACTATGGTTTTGTGCCTTCGGTCTCGATGGAGGATGGCCTGATCATTCTCGTGAAATGCCTTCAGAACACCGGGGAGGTCTTCATTTTTGACAATACGTACCTTGGCAAGCTCGAGAAGGTGCAGAAGATCCTGCTCGGCTATCTGCTGGAGATCGACCGGATCTGCAGAAAGTACGATATCAAATATTTTCTCGCGGGTGGGACGCTGCTGGGCGCGATCCGCCATCACGGGTTCATCCCGTGGGATGACGACGCGGATGTCATGATGATGCGCGAGGACTACGACCGGTTCCAGGCGGTGGTGCAAAAAGAGCTGCCGGACAACATTTTCATGCAGCTCCCGACGACGGAGAAGGGCAATCACAACCCGTTTACGAAGCTGCGGATCAATAACACGATGTTTGCGACGGAGTTTACCGGACACTTTATGGAGCTGCACAACGGGATCTTCTTTGATGTGCTCTCGCATGACCGGACCGGCAACCACAAGTGGTCGCAGAAGCTGCACCTGATGGTGACGATGCTGACGCGCTCGGTTGTGTTCAATAAATGGGGAAACACGGACATCAAGAGCGGCGGCAACCACCCGGTGATCTGCAAGATTGTGGACAAGGCGAAGTACCTGGTGCCGATGCGGTTCGCCGAGTGGGCGCAGAACAAGTCGCTGACCTTCTTCAAAAAGCGCCGCACGGAGTATCTCTACGACGGCATGGGTCGCAATCTCAAGCGCGGCCCCTTCCCGAAGGCGTGGCTGGACGAAGCGGTCTACGTGGAGTTCGAGGGCTACGCGTTCCCGGTGCCCAAGGAATACGACAAATATCTGACGTATCTGTACGGGGATTACATGCAGATGATCCCCGTGAGCCACCGCCGCACGAGCCACAGCATCGTGCTGACGGACCTGGGCGCATACACAGAGTTCCGGCTCGCGGAGGATGCGGAGACGGAATCCGGCATCGGGGAAATTTAAGATGAGGATAGAAAGAGGGGACATGTATGCTCTCTGTAATTTTACCGGCATACAATGAAGAAAAAATGATTCAGAAGGCGGCGGACACGCTCGACGGGATTCTTGCGGGAGCGGGGATTGCGTATGAGCTGGTTTTCGTCGATGACGGCTCGAAGGATGCGACGTGGCAGGAGATCGAGCGGGCGGCGGGGCGGAATCCGAACGTGACAGGGATTCATTTTTCGCGCAATTTCGGGAAAGAGTCGGCGATGCTCGCAGGGCTGGCCGGCGCGTCCGGCGACTGCTGCGCGGTGATGGACTGCGACCTGCAGCACCCGCCGGAGACGCTCATCGAGATGTACCGTCTGTGGACGGAGGGCTACGAGGTGATCGAGGGCGTGAAGCGCAGCCGCGGCAAGGAGAGCGCGCTGCACCGGGCGAGTGCCGGGCTGTTCTACCGGATTATCTCGGGTGCAGTGAAGATTGATATGACGCGCGCCTCGGATTTCAAGCTGCTCGACCGCAGGGCCGTTGACGCGCTGCTCTCGCTGCCGGAGCGCAATGTATTTTTCCGCGCGCTCTCGTCGTGGATCGGCTACCGCACCGCCTCGGTCGAGTTCGATGTGCAGGAGCGCACCGAGGGGGAATCGAAGTGGTCGACCACCTCTCTGATCAAATATGCCGTCAAGAATATCGTCGCCTTTTCCACCGTGCCGATGCAGTGCGTGACGGTGGCCGGAGTCTTTGTCTTCCTGCTGGCGATCGTTCTGGGCATCGAGTCTCTCGTGCGCTATTTCACCGGGCACGCGGTGGAGGGCTTTACGACCGTGATTTTGCTGATTCTGATCATCGGCAGCATCATCATGATCAGTCTGGGCATCATCGGCTACTACATCGCGAAAATTTACGAGGAAGTCAAGGGCCGGCCGCGGTATCTGATCTCGAAGCGGATTGAGCGGCGGGGAAAATCGGGCGAGAAAGAGTGCCGGGTCGAAAAAATTGAGTGACGGGACTTGATTTTTTTCTAAATTTCGTCATAATGGAAGTAATTGTAAGGAGTACAGTTACGGAGGATTAGAACATTGGACGAAGGAATGCGACAAAAGACACCCGGCAACCAGTCCGGAGAGAAACTGCTGAATGTGCTGGAGTTTATTATTTTAAAGGGGGAACCGCAACGGCTGCAGGATGTTGCGGGGGAGCTCGGGATGAATAAGAGCACGGCGCTGCGGTTTCTGAAGACGCTGGTGAATGCAGGCTATATTGATCAGGAGGCCGAGACGAGCAGGTACGTTGCGACGTACAAGATCTGCGCGCTGGCGAACAAGGTCGATTTACATACAGAGCTGAGAAAAATAGCGCGCCCTTATCTGGAGCAGTTAGCGAAGATCTTTGGGGAATCGGTCAATATGGCGGTAGAAAATAAAATGACGTCTGTGTATGTCGATGTCATACGAGGCAGCAGCCAGTCTCTTGTGACAGTCCAGAAGATCGGAAACGCCGCGCCGATGCATTGCACCGGAAACGGCAAGGTGCTGCTGCTGAATTACTCAGACCAGGATCTTGACCGGCTGATTCGCGTAAAGGGGCTGGAGAGGTATACCGAGTATACCTTGACGACCAAGGAAGAGCTGAAGCAGGAGCTGGCAAAGATCCGGAAGCGCGGGTTCGCTTACGATGAGCAGGAGAGAGAGCTGGGCGCCAGGTGCGTTGCGTTTCCCATATACAACGATAAGGGGAAAGTGGTTTCCGGCATGAGCGTCACCGGGCCGGACAATCGCATGACGGACGAGGTGATTGCCCCGAAGATAGAGGAATTCCGTCGAATCACAATGGAAATATCCCACAAATTAGGCTATAAAGCGTTCGAGTAGAAGGTCAGATCAGACCGGTTCATAGAAATCGTTTCGTCAAATCAGAAGATCCAGAAGAAAAAATATTCAGCAGATGTAGAAAAAATGGCCAAAAATGCGCATGCGTTTTTGGCTTTTTTGTCAAATTTTAAAATGTTGTTGACAGCCCGGAAAAGGTAATGTATAATGTGACTATAAATGAAACGCGGTTTCAATATTTAAAACATCTTAAAACGCGTTTATAAGGAAGGAGGATTTCAAATGAAACACAAGAAGATCGTCACTTTAGCACTTGCATCGGCAATGGTGGTTACCCCGTTGCTCGCAGCGTCCGCAAAGGCAGAGGGAGACGTGAAGCCGGTATACTTTGCTGCATGGACGAACGAGGACAATGTAAAGCCGCTGACGGAAGCGTTCAATAAGGACTATGAGGGCCAGTACGAGCTGAACTATGTGAAGCTTGCAGATGCGGCGACCAATACGATCAATGTAGCGCTTTCGTCCGGTGAGTCGATCGACGTCATGACACAGGCTTCAGGAATGGATCTTCGTGTCCGCGCTGACGATGGTGTTTACCTCGATCTGAAGCCGTTCTTCGAGAAAGAGGGCTGGACCTACGAGGACATCTGCGGATCTGCGATCGAGGCGACCGAGAATATTGACGGCGGCTACTATGCGATCCCGTACTGCAACAATATCAACATGGTATGGTTCAATAAGAAAATGTTTGACGAGGCCGGCATAGAGTACCCGAAGGCAGGATGGACCTGGGAGGACTTCCGTCAAACCGCGATTGCACTGACGCACGGCGAAGGTGCAGACAAGGTTTACGGTGCAATGCTTGACTACGCAGGATCAGGCGGCGGAGATAACTACTGGGATCTGATCGCGCGTCAGAAGCTCGGAGCGTATGTATACTACAACGATGATTTCACCGCTACTCAGTTCGAGAATGAGGCGTTCAAGACGAGCCTTGATTTCTTCTACAAGATGGCTATGGAAGACAAGTGTGTCGTTCCTTACGAGGAGTATACCGCTCTGAAGTACAACGTCGACCCGACGGGAATGGCTGGACTTTACAACGACAGATTCGCGATGTGGATCGCTCCGGTGTACGGCGTGCTTTACACCAAGGCGAGCTACGGCGAGGTTCCGGAGGGAACGGACATCGGTCTTGTAGATATGCCGACATGGGAAGGCGGAGAGACGATCACGACCTGCTATTCTTCGACGGCAAGTATCCCGGCAAACTGCGAAGATGCAGACGCTGCATGGGAGCTGATCAAGTACATCTGCATTGAGAGACCGGACCTGTTCGCTGGCCCGAAGGCAATGCATCCTGGTATCGAGCTGAAGACAGCTGAGGAGAAGGAAGCATTCAACAGCCTGATCTTCAGTGACAAGCCTGGCGTGGACTATGACATGTGTATGGAGACGATGGCGCTTGACAGAACGCTGGTGTCTAAGGATTGTACGATTAAAAAGGGACAGACAGAGCTCCAGACTCTGATTGACGACACGATGACACTCGTGTTTAACGGAGAGATGAGCACGACGGAAGCGCTTGAGACGCTGAAGACTGAGGGAGACGCAATCGTAGCGGCAAATCAGTAATGCCTGTCAGGAGGGTTTTATAAGAAATGAGTGGATGCCCGTTGCATTTCCGTGATGCAGCGGGCATTGCAGAGGAAAGGATGTGATTTCATTGAAAGCATCGGGAGTAAATAAAGTGAGAAAGCCAATGCGGATGCAGACGAGAGAAAATCTTGCCGGCTGGGCGTTTATTTCTTTGAACCTGATTGGCTATTTTCTTTTTAAATTGGTACCGCTGGTTCTCGCCGGTGTATTAAGCTTTACAAAATTCAATCTTGCGGCCGGATTTAAGAAGATGGAGTTTGTCGGGGTTGAAAATTTCGTGAAGATGTTTGGCGACAAAATCTTCCGGGTTTCCGTCACAAATACGATTCTCTATGCAATCGTAATGGTTCCGGTTGCTATTTTCCTTTCTTTGATTCTGGCGGTTATTCTTGACAAATATGTCTATGGGAAAGGCGTTATGCGGCTGGCCTATTACCTGCCCAACATTTCGTCGATGGTGGCGGTATCCGTCGTGTGGATGATTCTGTTTCTGCCGTCCTATGGTCCGATTAATACCGTGTTGCAGAATCTGGGAATAAAAAATCCGCCCAGATGGCTGAATGCTTCATCCACCTCGCTGATCTCCATCATCATTGTAGGTGTGTGGCAGCGCCTTGGATACAACATTATTATTGTCCTGGCAGGTCTGCAGGGGATATCGCAGTCTCTGTATGAGGCGGCGGAGATTGACGGGGCAAATGTCGTACAGAAATTCTTCTATATTACCATTCCGGGACTTTCCAATACGCTGTTTTTCCTGACGATGATATCCTTCATCAGCTCCTTCCAGGTATTCACGCCGGTTCAGGTCATGACGCAGGGAGGACCGGGAACGTCGTCTTCTGTATTGGTCTACTATATCTATAAAAAAGCGTTCCAGCAGAATGACATTGGATATGCGAGTGCGATGGCATGGATACTGTTTTTGCTGGTGTTTGTATTCTCTGCAGCGCGTATGCTGATGAACAGAAAAAAAGAAGATTAAGGGAGGAGGGGAAAATAATGAGCTTGAGAGCAAAACGCAGGACAATCAAAATAATCTGCACAATCATTATGGGAGCGTTGTCGATTGCCATGATCCTTCCTTTTGTCTGGATGCTGTCGGCTTCCTTTAAGCCGGACAACCAGATCTTTAATTTTCCGATCGAGTGGATTCCGAAGGAAATCACATGGGAAAATTATGATAAGGTGTGGAATTCCAGTGTCCCATTTACAACATTCGTGAAAAATTCACTGAAGGTTACACTGATCTCTGTCACGGGTGAAGTGGCAACAAGTGCCCTGGCAGCGTACGCCTTCTCAAAGATCAAATTCAAGGGGAGAGAGGTTGTCTTCCTGATCTACCTTTCTACGCTGGCGTTCCCGACGCAGATGATGCTGATCCCGAGATTCGTACTGTTCCGTGAGCTTGGACTGTACAACACGCATCTGGCGCTGATTCTTCCGGGAATGTTTACGGCGTTCGGCACATTTATGCTTCGCTCATTCTTTAAGTCCATTCCGGATGAATTGTGCGAGGCGGCGAAGATTGACGGAGCGGGGCATTTCCGTATATTCGGGCAGATCGTGGTCCCTCTGGCAAAGCCCGCGTTCAGTGCATTGATTATTTTCCAGTTTGTTTCGTCCTGGAACGAATATGAGAGCGCGCTCGTCTACATCCGTGAGAAGGCGCTCGCGACAATTCCGCTGGGACTTAACTTTTTCAGAGACGAAAATTCTGTGAGCTACGGAGCGATTATGGCGGCTTCCGTTTGCTCGCTGATCCCGATATTTATCGTATTCCTGTTATTCCAGAAGCAGTTCGTCGCCGGTATTGCGACCTCTGGAATGAAGGAGTAGCGCAGATGAGAGAAAGGAGACGCGATGAAAACAAAGGTTGTTTTATTGTCCTACGATATTCAGAACGGAGCGGTGTTCGGAAAGAGACGACTGCTGGAAGCACTGTCAGATAAAAAGATAGCCGTGACAGAGTCCAAAAGCTGGGTGACGGAGCAGGATGCGGATACCGTGTATCTCGCCGCAGGTACTCTGAATGACCTTCGGATCAGGACGCTGATGGCAGGGAGCGCGAAGGAAGCGGTCTCGAAGCCGGAGAGCTTTTACTGCAGAACTTGCAGCACGAGAGAGGGAACCGTGCTGGTGCTTGCGGGAAGTGACCATGCAGGGCTGATGTATCTCCTTCTGGAAATGGCAAGAAGAGTTCGGCTGTACGGAGCCAAGGCGCTGGAGGAGGCGGAAGATTTTGACGAATCCCCGGACAACGCAGTGCGCTGTATGGACCGGTATCTGGTCGGACATCTCGACAATGAGTGGTTCTGGTCAGAGGATTTCTGGCACTACTATCTCGGACGACTGGCGGAGGGGAGATTCAACCGCTTCAGCCTGATCGTCGGATTTGATACGCCGTATATGGCGCCGCCCTATCCGTTCTTCCTGGAGCAGGTTGAGGGGTATCCGGATGTGAGAATGACTGCGTTCTCGAAAGAGTTTGTCCAGAAGAATCTGGAGATGCTGAGGAGAATTGTGGAGCTGTGTCATTCCTACAGTATCCAGTTCGTCTTTGCGACGTGGCAGCAGCGCCCGTGGACGCAGAAGCAGGAGGTCCTTGTCGAGGGGCTGCCGGAGACGGAGAGCGGCTTGTCGGAGTACTGTTATGCCGGTCTGAGAGCATTGCTCCGGGCGGTTCCGGATATGGACGTCATTTCGTTCCGGGTGAATCATGAGTCCGGCGTCGGCACACAGATTTCGGCGGAGGATTTCTGGAATCACTGTGCAGATGCGGTGGCGGACGCAAAGGAGGAGACCGGGAAGCCTTACATTTTGGATCTGCGTGCAAAGGGACTGACGGAGAAGATGACAGCGCACGCATATGAGCGCGGCCTGGAGCTGGAGGTTCCGACGAAGTACTGGTGTGAGCACGCGGCGCTTCCGTACCACCTCTCCACGATGCGGAGCGAGGAGCTGGCCCAGCTCGACAACTTCAATCATTCGAGAAGATATTCCTACGCGGATATGCTCCAGAAGCCGCTGCGCTACCCGGTCATCTACAGGCTGTGGAACTATGGCTCGACGAACCTGTTCCTGTGGGCAGATTCCGACTACATCCGCCGTTTCGCGAAGAGCTGCGGCCTGTCCGGATCGGCAGGATTCCAGGTAAATGCGCCGCTTTCCCTGAAGTACGGCTATGAGCTGTCTCACAAGGAGGCGTGGAAGACCTTCCGCGACCCGGCGCTCCGGTACGGAACGTGGGAGGACGAGCGGTTTTTCGCATGGTACAGCATGTTCGGCAGAATCGGGTACAAACATGACGTTCCGGACGAGATCTTTGAGGAAGAATTTAAAGAGCATTTCGGCGTTGACGCAGGGGCGGCTGTGATGAGAACGGTCGCAGAGGCGAGTAAAATTGTACCGTTCGTGACAACCGTTCATATGCCGGTTCATCCGTCTCTGCGCTACTGGACGGAGCTGAATACAGGATGGGCGTTGTTTGACGAGAACTGTGTGTATCCGAGTGACGGAAGCGATTATCATCAGCACATTACATACGGGAGCACGGAGCCCAGCGATCACGGATTGTTCTACGGGATTGATGAGTATGTAGCCGCGGTGAGTGACGGGGAGAAGCTCGTCAAATATACGCCGGTTCAGTACGCAAATGAGTTGTTTGAGATGTCGCGGAAGGTATCGGAATCCCTCGCTGCTGCGGAGGCGTGCGCACATGCGGACGGGCCGGAGTGGAAGGCATTTGTGGTCGATATGAGCATGCTCGTCGCCTTCGCCGCTTATCACGCGAATAAGATTTATGCGGCGATGGAGCTTGGCTTTTTCAGACGGCATTTTGACTGCACAAGTCTGGCAAATGCGCTCGCGTGGATGAAGAAGGCAATAGATGCATGGCAGAAGCTGGCTGAGATGGGAAAAACGTATTACTACCATGATCTTGATTTCAGCACGGCGGGGACAAAGACAAGGCGCGGAACGTGGGCGGATCTGACCAGGGAGCTGGAGGCCGATTTCGAGTCCTTAGAGAAGCTTGCGAAGCAGAACAATGTGAAGATGTCGGCTGCTGTTGCTGCATGGCCGGAAAATGCGGTGCAGCTTGCCGGAGTGTGGCCGGAGACGGTACCGGCCGGAGAGCCGCTTAGCATTGCGGTGAGCGCTCCGTCGGACGCAGCTCAGATACCGGTTCTGCACTATCGGCACGTGGATCAGACGGAAGGGCTTTTCCACGAGATGGCGATGCAGAAGGACGGGGATTTCTACGTGGCTACGATTCCGGCAGAATACCTGAAGGGCGATTGGGATCTGATGGTCTATGTGACTCTGGAGGCAGAAAAGAATACGTGCGCCGTTTATCCGGGAATCTATAACCCGACATATCCGTGGCCGTATCATGTGGTCCGTGTACTGCGGGAGGAGGAGAGATAAAATGAAAACAATCACTGAGAATTTGCAGACTCCGGTGCGTGAGGAGTGCGATGTTGTGGTCTGCGGCGGCGGTACGGCCGGTTTTATCGCGGCTGTGGCGGCAGGAAGAGCAGGGGCAAAGACGATTCTGATCGAGCGGTTCGGCTACATTGGCGGTTCTATGATCAACGGAGCAGGGCCGCTGCACAGCTTCTTCAATTTGTACAAGGCATTTCCGGGAGTAGAGCCGAAGCAGGTGATCCGGGGAATACCGGGAGAGCTGATCGAGCGGATGCAGGCAAGCGGAAATTCTTACGGCCATCTGGAGCAGGACAAGGGCGGAAACTACGATTCGCGCATTACCCTGATGGATTGGGAGGAATTCAAGGATCTGGCCTTCACGATGCTGGAGGAGGCAGGCGTCAAGGTGCTGCTGCACACGATGGTCGCGGGCGCAGTGATGGACGGAGACCAGCTGACCGGAGTGATCATTGAAGGAAAGTCGGGAAGAGAGGCAATCCTTGCGAAGACGGTGATCGATACGACCGGTGACGGCGATGTGGCGGCGTTTGCAGGGGCTCCCTTTATCAAAAAGCACGAGACGACAACGGTCGGCTTCCCGTTTGGCATGACCGGCGTGGACATGACCCGTCTGGTCGAGTTCCTGAGAGAACACGATATGATTAACCAGATCATCGAGGGCGACAAGGGAAGTGAGACAGACCATGTGATCCGGCTCGGCTTCGAGCTCAAAAAGCTCCCGGAGTTCAAGGAGTTTATGGAGAAAGAGGGCATATGGGGGCCGCTGGGCTTCTCGTACCACGAGGGCAACTTCAATTACATAAATGGCTGCGCGCTGAAGAGTGTTGATGCCACGGACACGCAGATTTTTTCGGAGGCAGAGATCAAGCTCCGCCACCAGGCAATGACTCTGGCGCATATGCTGAAGGAACATGTCCCGGGATTTGAGAAGGCTTATGTGAGCTGGACGCCTGCGAGCATAGGAGTCCGCTACACAAGAGTGGTGGAGTGCGAGCATGACATGTCGCTGGAGGAGATCGTAAATGGCGCTCGGTTCGACGACGAGGTAATGCTTTACGGCTTCCATGACTGCGCGCCGCGCATTATGATCAAGGACGGCGGCTACTATGGAATTCCTTATCGGGCATTGATCCCGAAGAAGGTCGAGGGACTGCTTGTGGCAGGGCGTCTGATCACGAGCGAGTGGGATGCCCACATGTCTACCAGAAATACGGCGTCCTGTATGGCGCAGGGGCAGGCGGTCGGTGTGGCTGCAGCGCTTGCGGCGAGAGAAGGTGTTCTGGTGCGGAATCTGGATACGGATCTGCTCAGAAAAGAGCTGCTGAAGCAGAAGGTGTATCTGGGGGATTAAAGGAGGAGACAAATGGAATATATCGTACGTCCTGAGCAGAAGGTCAGTGCAAGAAATTATGATGTAGTTGTATGCGGCGCGGGCACAGGCGGTGTGATTGCGGCTCTGGCCGCGGCAAGAAACGGCGCAAAGACCGCGGTGGTCGAGAGCAAGGGTTACGTCGGAGGAATCGCCACGGAGGGCGGCTGTGGGCTCCATAGCTTTTACAATCTGTGGAAGGCGTTTCCGGGTGTCGAGAAGAAGAAGGTCATTCGGGGAATCCCGGAAGAGCTGATCAACCGCCTGACGAAGGTCGGCGGCGCCTCCGGGCACAACGAGACGGTGCTCCGCTATGAATATGATTCCGATACTTTGTGTGTGGATGTGGAAATCTACAAATACGTGGCGCTCTGTATGCTTCGGGAGGCCGGGGTGGACGTGCTGCTGAACACGATGGTGACGGATGCGCTGACAGAAGGCGATCGTGTGGTGGGCGTCATTACGGAGTCACACCAGGGCTGTGAGGCGCTTCTCGCGAAGGCAGTCATTGACGCAACCGGGTACGGCGATTTCTCGGCGAGAGCCGGGGCTGATTTCACGGACCCGAACGATTATGCGGTGGCAAACAGCATGGGAATCGGCGGGATCGACATTGACAAGTATTATCAGTTCCTGAAGGATAACGGAGCCCTGAAGGAGTACGCATTCGGCCCCAGAGACGGGGATGGCAAATTGATCCGCGTCGACGGAGACTGGGGCAAGCTGGATCCGGAGGTACATAAAAAGCAGCTGGAGCTTGGCATGCACACGGTGACGACGACGCTTCACGACAACTATTTTATGTTTATCAAGCTGAACTATATGATGCCGAAGTCTCCCACAGACCGGGATGCGCTGGCGGATGCGGAGTATGAGCTGAGGAGAAGGCAGCAGGAAGCATTGAAGCTCTTAAAGAGTGTCATTCCGGGGAGCGAGAATGCGTTCATCGCAAGAACCAGCCCGGCGATCACGATCCGGAGAGCACGGTGCATCGCATGCGAGTACGATCTGACAAATGAAGAAATCCTGAACGGCACACATTTTGAGGATGATGTCTTGGCGTACGGCTTCCATGACTATGCGCCGAGATTCCAGGTTAAAAACGGAAGCACGTACGGGATTCCGTTCCGGGCGATTTTGCCGAAGAAGCTGGAAAATCTGCTGTGCATCGGAATGATGATTACATCTGAGCATAACGCGCACATGTCTACCAGAAATACGGTCTCCTGTATGGCGCAGGGACAGGCAGCGGGCACTGCGGCAGCGCTGCTCGCGACAGGCGGCTATGACAATTTCAGAGATCTGCCGTTTGCAGACCTGAAGAGCGCGCTCCTGCGGGGCGGTGTCTGGTTCGAGGATGAACCGCTGTGCGTGAAGACGAATTGACGGCGAAGCGGCGGACGGAATTGGTTGATAGGATTTGAGAGACAAGGAGGAATACGAAATGTTGATGAAAGCGGCTGAGATAGCAGTTCAGATCATGGTAAAGGAAGGGATCACAGATGCGTTTGGTATCCCTGGCGCGGGAATTAACCCGGTATATAAATATCTGGAGACGGCGCCCATCGAGCATTACGGGATGAGGCACGAGGAGGCCTGCACACATGCGGCAGATGCGTATTACAGAGCAAGTCATAAGATTGCACTTGCCATTTGTACCGCCGGCCCGGGAGCGACAAACTTTGTGACAGGATTGTACACTGCAAATATTGATTCCATCCCGATGCTGGCTATGGTGGGACAGGCAAATACGTGGCAGCTGACGCAGGATCCGTTCCAGTGCGTGGATATGGTGAGCATTGCGGATACCGTGACGAAGAAGGTCTTCCGGCCGATGAAGGCTGAGGATGTTCCGGTGATGATGAGAGAGGCGTTCCACCTGATGCGGTCAGGAAAGCCGGGGCCGGTCCTGATTGATTTCCCGCTGGATGTCCAGATGGCGGAGACGGAGTTCGACATTGACGCTTACGAGGCGATGCCGGTGGAAGAGGTCAGACCGGATATGGGCCAGATCAGGGAAGCCGTTGCGATGCTGAAGGAGGCGAAGGCTCCGATCATCATCATGGGAGGCGGCGTGATTCTCTCTGAGTCTGAGCGCGAGCTGGTGGAATTTGCGGAGGAGTACCAGATTCCTGTGATCACGACCTATATGGCGAAGGGCGGAATCCCGGTGGATCATCCGCTGAATGTCGGCCACTGCGGAATCCAGGTAGGACAGCCGCTGGGAAATAAGTATATGCTGGAGTCAGACGTAGTGCTGGCGATTGGCTGCCGTTTCTCAGACCGCCACACAGGCGCGCTGGACGTGTACCGCGGAGACAGAAAGTTTATTCATATCGATATTGAGCCGAAGCAGATCGGAAAGGTATTTGACCCGGATCTTGGCATTGTCTCTGACGCAAAGCTGGCGATCGAGGCATTGAAGGATGCGGCGAAGGAGATGGGGTTGACTGCGGCCGGCAATCCGAGAGTTGCGGAGATCCCGTCCTGGAGAAAGAAGCTTGCGAGAAAGACGGATTACGACAGTGTTCCGATCATGCCGCACAGAGTGTTCAAAGAGGTAAACGACGCCTTTGACGATGAGACCATGTTCACGACAGGCTGCGGAATCGTTCAGATCTGGTCCGGACAGCTGCAGGAAATTAATAAGCCGATGAGATACCTTCCGTCAGGCGGAGCGGGTACGCTGGGATATGAAGTGCCGGCAGCGTTCGGAGCGAAGGTCGCACACCCGGAGAGAACCGTGGTTACGGTGCTCGGCGATTTCGGCTTTACCTTTTTGGGAGAGGAAATTGCTGTCTCGGCGGTGTTTAAGAAGCCGATCATCGTCGTTATTGTCAATAACGCGTTCCTGGGCCTGATCCGGCAGAATCAGAAGGGTGCATATGGGTTTGAATATGCGGTTGAGATGCCGTATAATCAGGATGGAACGATTGACTACGTGAAGGTGGCAGAGGGCTTTGGCTGTGCCGGAGAGAGAGTCTTTACGCCGGACGAACTGAAGGCGGCTCTGGTTCGGGCAAAGGAATCCGGAAAGACGTACATTATTGATGCGATTTGTGTCAAAGAGCAGCTTTGCGACATGGGCGGTTCTCTGGCCAATGTGAAGAGCTTCGCACCCGCAGAGTAAAAAGGATATTTTTGCGATATACAGAGTATCTGGTATTACAAAGCTGTCCAACGAAAAAGAGGAGAAGTTGTATGAATGATTCTGTAAATAAAGCATACACCCTTTTGGAGGAATGGAAGCAGGGTTCTTACATTTTTGGACTGGGTGTGATGGATCAGCTGGGTGAGCTGGTGAAAAAATATGGAAGCCGCGCGCTGGTAATCGGAACCGGGAGGAGACTGAAACCGGTGGCGGAGAAGGCAATGGAATACTTGAAGGAAGCCGGAGTAGAGGTAGTTCCGGATGGGGTGATCCCGGGGGCGCGTCCGAACGCGCCCAGGGAGGATGTCTACCGTCTGGAGAGCTATATCCTGCACTATAAGCCGGACTGCATTGTGGCGATCGGCGGCGGGTCTACGATCGATGCGTGCAAGGCGGCCTCGATGCTGGCGGCATACGGGGAAGCGTACAGCCCGGAGATTGACCGGTATTTCGGCACAGGGATTGTCTCCGAGGTCCGCGAGAAGACGGGCAGGGAGATGACGCCGGTGATCGCGGTGGAGACCTCCGCGTCGTCCGGCGCACATCTGACGAAGTATTCGAACATCACAGATCCGGTGGCAGGCCAGAAGCTTCTGATTGTGGATCCGGCGATTGTGCCGGCGGCGAGCCTGTTTGACTATGAGATGACGGTGTCCATGCCGGTGAGTGTCACGATCGACGGGGCGCTCGATGCGATTGCGCATACGTTTGAGGTGTTCTGCGGTGCGAAGCCGGAGACGTATGAGCTGACCGGAAAGCTGGCAGAGACTGCGATCGACCTTGTGCTGACGTATGCGAAGAAGGTCATCGAGGATCCGTCAGACAGGAAGGCCAGGGAGGCGCTCGGGCTGGCGACGGATCTCGGCGGGTACGCGATCATGGTCGGCGGGACGAGCGGAGCGCATCAGACGAGCTTTTCTTTGGTGGATCTGGTCGCGCATGGAACGGCCTGCGGTATCATGAATCCGTACTATGCGGTGTTCTATTCACCGGCGATTCAGCCTCAGCTGGAGGTGGTCGGGAAGGTGCTTGCGCAGCACGGCTTCATCGCGGAGGATGTGTCGGCTCTGGAGGGAAGAGCCAGAGCGGAGGCGGTGGCAGCAGGGCTGATCGCGTTCGGCAAATCCATCGGCGCGCCGACGAAGCTGAGCGACCTGCAGGGCTTTTCTGAGGCGTATGTCGGGAAAATCCTGACCGCGGCGAAGGACCCGCAGCTTTCCATGAAGCTGAGAAACATGCCGGTGCCGATGACGGCGGAGGACGTAGACCCGTACATGGGCCCTGTGATCCGCGCGGCAGTCGACGGGGACTTTAGTAAGATCGTAAATAAATAAGAGCATGAGGGTGTTGTAACGTGCGGATGGCTACAGTGCGTGGTATCGGAGAAGGTGCAGATACCGGAGGCTGCGGCGGGATCGTTTACGACACCCTCAAAGTGTTTGTGTGTGACTGTTCAGGTGTATTCGTTCGCGAGAGGACTGGACAGATAGGTACGTTTGCATTTAAAATAGCAAAGGGGTAAGCCTTTACTGATTATAAGGATAGGAACGATATTTACATTGTAATGGGAAGTTACAGTTTGGTCTTGGATGGACTGTTTGAAATAGTGGGAAAGGGGAAACGATATGCAGGTAAAGATTCCATATGGAAATACCGTTTTGGAGTGGGAAGGAGATTTCTCCTCCTGCGAGGTGATCCATGCGCAGGAAAGCGCAGGATGTGAGGAACAGACGCAGGAGCAGATCATCGCCGGGGCGATGGCGAATCCGATTGGCTCACGTCCGCTGGAGGAGCTGGCAAGAGGGAAGAAACGTGCGGTCATCATCATCAGTGATCACACCCGCCCTGTGCCGAGCAGGCTGATTCTGCCGCCGATGCTCGAGGCGCTGCGGGCAGGATCTCCGGAGATTGAGATCACGCTCCTGGTCGCGACAGGCTGCCACAGGGGAACGACGGAGGCGGAGCTCAGGCAGAAGCTTGGGGATGCAATTTTTGAGCGCGAGCGGATTCTGGTGCATGACTGCGATGACAGGGACAACATGGTAAATCTGGGCACACTTCCGTCGGGCGTCGATCTCTGGGTGAACAGGGTTGCCGCCGAGACAGAGCTGCTGCTGACGGAGGGATTCATTGAGCCGCACTTTTTCGCAGGATTTTCCGGAGGACGGAAGAGCGTCCTGCCGGGTGTCTGCGCGCGGCGGACGGTGATGGCAAATCACTGTGCCAAGCTGATTGACGATCCGCATGCGAGGACCGGAATCCTGGAGCAGAATCCGATCCACGCGGATATGATGGCCGCGGCGCGCATGGCGAAGCTGAGCTATGTGGTGAATGTCGTGCTGGATGCGAAAAAGCAGGTGATTCATGCGGTGGCGGGAGACGCGATAGAGGCACACAGGGCGGGATGTGATTTCATCTCCGGGATCTGTGCGGTTCGCCCGGAGAAGAAGGGCGATATCGTCATCACCTCGAACGGAGGCGCGCCGCTGGATCAGAACCTGTACCAGTCGGTGAAATGTATGTCGGCCGCGGAGGCGGCCGCGGCGGATGGCGGGACGATTATCGTCTGCTGTGAGTGCGCGGACGGCATAGGCGGGGAGCAGTTTTACAGAGCCGTGAAGGAGTGCGAGAGCGCAGGGCAGCTGCTCGGTGAGATCCGCCAGGTGGAGCCCGAGGACACGGTCCCGGATCAGTGGCAGTACCAGATCCTCTGCAGGATCCTGGAGAAGCACCGCGTGATCTTCGTCACAGGAGGCGAGCTGGCGCAGGTCGTGACGGATATGAAGATGGAGTATGCCAAGAGCCTCGAGGCGGCAATCCGCATGGCCGACCCACAGGAAAAGCACGTCGTCGTAATTCCGGACGGGGTGTCGGTGATGGTTGTGGAGTGATCCGAAAATCGCAGAAACAGGATGAAGTGGCGATAGAAGTAATTCTACCGCCACTTTTTATGATCGGATATTGACAAAATCCAATCATACTGTTATATTGATGATGGGAAAATTAAAAAACCGCATCATATACTTTGCGGAGGATAAAGGATTGAGCATAGATAAAAAAGACATAGAACAGTATCTTTTTGAGGTAAAAGAAGCTGTTGGGAATGACAGATACCGGTTAGACCGGAATGCCAGGCGGCAGGATAACATCAATCTTTTTCTTGATTATGTGATAGACGAAGCAAAAGCGAAGGAAATCATATTAAGCCTTACGGCAATGGATTTTTCAGCGGTTCTGCAAAATGAGCATGCAGGATATGAACACGAAAGACTGTACGTGTTTGGTAAGGATGTGAACCTTTTAGAGAGAAATGGAACAGAAGAGAAAACAGTTTCTTTATATATCAAATTTAATAAGTTGGAAAACTGTTTTGTGATTATCATTTCATTTCATGAGCAGAAATATCCGCTTACATACTATTTCAAATAGACATAAAGTAAATCGGAGGTGATCAGGATGACAGAAAAGAGAAGAAGGGACTTCTGCATTGAGTGCCGGAAAGAGACAGAGTACCTTTTGCAAAAAAGGGACATCGTAAAAACGATAAGGGATAAAGCGTATACGTTTGGAATTACAGTAGCCGTATGTGCAGAATGTGGCGGAGAAATGAGCCTTCCGGGGCTAATCGATCAAAATGTTCAGGAGATTGATGAGCAGTACAGAGCGGCGGAAGGTCTGGTGTCCATTGATGATATTGAGAAGCTGATGAAGCTATATAAGATTGGGAAAGCGCCGCTGTCTTTGGCTCTTGGTTTTGGTGAGGTGACGATACCGAGGTATCTGGAAGGGCAGGTTCCGTCCAGAGAGTATTCGGATATAGTGAGAACAGCCCTGGCATCCCCGGCGTATATGAAGCGGAAGCTTACAGAGAACCGTGATAAACTGACTGATGCAGCATATAGGAAGGCGATGGCGGCAGCAGACAGCATGGAGAGCCTGTTTTCCGTATCGGAAAAGATGCTTCGGGTGATTGCCTATGTATTTGAAAGGCTGGAAGAGGTGACTCCGCTTATGCTGCAGAAATTGCTATATTTTATTCAGGGTATCTATTCCGCATTATATGGCAGGCCAATTTTTGTGGAGGATTGCAGGGCATGGATTCATGGTCCGGTCTATTCTGAGGTCTATCATTTGTTCCGGGATTTTAAGTACAATCCAATCGATGATGCGAGATTTGCACTCCTGGAGGGAACTGCGGACGCGCTGACAGAGGAAGAGAAGAGAGTCATCGATCTTGTTGCAAATACCTTCGGCATGTATAGCGGAAAGGTATTGGAGCGGATCACGCATAATGAGGATCCGTGGAAGGAAGCCAGGAAAGGTTATGGCGACAGTATCCCGTCCAGTGAGCTTCTGCCGAAAGAGAGGATTATGAAGTATTATATGGCAGTGAATGAGAAGTATGGTATAGATAGAGAGACAGGTCTGCGGACGTATATTCAGGATATGCTGGAGAGGGCATCTTGATTTCTATTGTACAAACTCCAAAATACGCCTATAATGACGCAAAGAGAAGTGACGGGAGATGAACAGTTTTCAGGTCAAAATATCTGTGAAGGGCACGAAGCCGTCGGTGTGGAAGTGCTGTATCATACCGGGCGGAATCACATTTTCGGCGCTGGGCGTATTGCTGAATGAGATGATGGACTCTGACGGCAAAGCACCCTGCAAATTTGAGTTCTATCACAGAGGACTTCCTGCTATTGCGGCGAGGAGGCTGCATACCGCGTCGAGATAGATGATCCGTGTCCGTGCGGAAGCGGTCGCGGATAAGAGCGATGGATGATCCTAAACTGCCGTATGTCGGCATTTTGATTTAGTGGCTCGAAAACCATATTTAGAAGCGGCCGCTTCGCAGTCAGCAGAAAGCGGCCGCTTCTCCTATTCTTTTCTCACCACTCCGCCACTGACCCATCCGCGTGTCTCCACACGGGATTTTTCCACTGGTGCGGTGTCTTGTTCTCTTCCAATACGAGCGCTTCATTCACCTCGACGCCGATTCCCGGACGGATGGGCAGGCGGACGTAGCCGTCGACAAAACGGAAATCCTCGCGGTTCAGCGCGTAGTCGAGGACCTCACGGCCCTTGTTGTAGTGGATGCCCATAGACTGTTCCTGGATCACGGCGTTGTAGCAGGTGGCGTCGATCTGCAGGCACGCGCCGAGGGCGATGGGGCCGAGCGGGCAGTGCGGGGCCAGGGCTACGTCGTAGGCCTCCGCCATTGCGGCGATCTTTTTGACCTCGGTGATGCCGCCGGCGTGGCTGAGATCCGGCTGAATGATGTCCACTCCGCCGGCCTGCAGCAGCCGCTTGAAATCGTAGCGGCTGAAGAGGCGCTCTCCCGTGGCGATCGGGATGTTGCAGCACGCCGCGATCTCCTTGAAGCATTCCATGCTTTCGCACAGCACGGGCTCCTCGATGAACATCGGGTCAAACTCCTCGAGCTTCTTTGCGAGGATTTTTGCCATCGGCTTGTGCACGCGGCCGTGAAAATCAATGGCGATCCCGAAGTATTTGCCGCACGTCTCGCGGATTGCTGCGACACGCGCGAGGACCGCATCGACCTTGTCGTAGGTGTCGATCATCTGCAGCTCCTCGGTCGCGTTCATTTTGATCGCCCGGAAGCCCGCATCTTTTTTCTCCTTGGCAGCGCGGCCCGTGTCGTCCGGCCTGTCGCCGCCGATCCACGAGTACACCTGCATTTTCTCCCTGCAGGCGCCGCCCATCAGCTGATAGACGGGTGCATTGAAATATTTTCCTTTGATGTCCCATAGCGCCTGGTCGATCCCGGAGAGCGCGCTCATCAGAACGCCGCCGCCGCGATAGAAGCCTGCGCGGTAGATGGTGCTCCAGATGTCCTCGATTCTGGACGGATCGTTCCCGATCAGGTAGGTGGACATCTCGTTCACGCAGGCCAGGACTGCGTCGCAGTGCCCCTCCAGGACCGCCTCGCCCCAGCCGGTGTACCCCTCGTCCGTCTCGATGGACACAAATCCCCACCGCGGCCTGCAATAGTAGGTGTGGACAGCTGTTATCTTCATTCGGTGTTTGCCTCCTTCGTTATTTTCTCCTCAACTTCAATATATTCAAACTATACGCCGGCGCGTAATACACAAAGTTCTTCGCCGCGCCGTGCCCGTCCTTCGTGACAGGAGATACCGCCAGCGGGTGCTCGAAATCGTTCTCCAGCTTCGGGTCATCCCCGGTCAGAATCGTCACCTCATAGTCTGCTGCCACGTCGCAGTCCAGCCCGATTGCGATCGGATCCTCCGCATTGCCCAGGTTTGCCACCTTGAGGATAATCTCATCCCCCGCAATCGCGGCCGTGGCGGAGACGGTCGGATAGTGGACATTTGGCTGCTCCTGCACCAGCTTCCCGTTGAGGTAGCAGCGGATGCAGTCGTGCTCGGCCTCGATGCGCACCTTCATCCAGCAGCCGTACGCGAGCTCCGGCAGATATTTGTGCGGGCCTCGGAAGGAATAGCGGCTCCTGGTGATCGCGTCGATGTAGCCCTCGTGGTTGTCCAGACTCCACACGTACCGGTTGGTGTAGATCGGCGTCCAGAGCTTGGACTCGCCGCAGCGCGTCTCGTCCTGGTTGTGCAGCATGGTGTTGTTGTGAATCCAGAATGCGAGGGAGGTCTTCACGGAGGGATCCGAGAGCCAAAGCTCCGCCTCGAAGACGGTGCTGCGGACTTCCTTCTCGCCGAAGGTAATGTACGATTTCACTTCCTGCAGGACTTCCTTTACGGACAGGCCCGGGGAGCGCATCAGCTCGCTGTTGTCCGTCTCCCAGGCAAGATACGTCCCGTCTTCCTCCCGAAGCTCGGAGACGATATTGTGAGTCGGCGCGACGGGCACGCCGTTGCAGGTCATATTGCGGATCCGTACACCGTCCCCCGAGGCGACAATCCCGGTGAGCCCGGTCAGGTCCTCGTAGGCGGCCGGGGAGTCGATGTCGACGGCGACGACGTGCTCGCCCCTGTTGGCAGCGAGCATGGTGAGCGCGTGGTAAAAGGGGATGCCGTAGGATGCATGGTTGTTGTAGGCGATCAGATCCGGCGTCCAGCTCGTATAATCCACATGGTTGAAGAGCGGGGCGTAGGCCGTCAAAGTGACGATATCCTGGTTGTTCTCGATCCCCATCAGGTACATGGATTCCGCGATCGCGGAGCGCAGATTTCCCACGTCATTTCCGTTCGTCACCGCGTATTCCCCGACAAAAATATCCGGCCCTTTCCGGTCGTACTCGTCAAACATGTGGAACTGGCGGGCAAAAAATTCCGGCGTGTTGTAGTAGTGCTCATCCACAATGTCCGCCTGGCAGCCCTGCCGCTCTACGTGAATGTTCGCGATAAACTGAATCTGCGGGTAGCGCTCCTTCAGCGCGTCATAGAACAGGCGGTACCGTTTCACGTACTCCGGTCCGATGTTCTCGTTCCCGATCTCGACGTAGGTCATCTTGAAGGGCTCCGGGTGCCCTGCGGCCGCGCGCAGTTTTCCCATCGGCGTGTCGGAGGGCGCGATGGCATAGTCGATCGCATCCTTTGCCTCCTGAATCCACTGCGTCAGCTCCTCGCCCTCAAAGAGCTCCTCCCGCCGTCCCTGGCAGGTGAGGCCGCAGTTGATCACGTACAGCGGCTCGAGGCCGAGATCCTCACAGAGCTGGAGGTACTCGTGGTAGCCCAGGCCGTTGGAGGTCCGGTAGTGCCACATCAGATTGTGTGACGGGCGTTCCCACTCCGGCCCGATCGTGTTATAAAAGCGCATGGAGGTCTCCTTCGTGAAGCCCTCGACGATGCAGCCACCGGGGAAGCGGAAAAACTTCGAGGAGGTGTGCGCTAAGAGCTCGGCGAGGTCTTTTCTGAGTCCGTGTCCCTTGAAGGTGTCGGACGGCATCAGCGAGGAGTAGCCCAGCCTGAGCTCGGCGCGCTTTGCGCAGGACACCGCCAGCACGGCCTCGTAGTCCGTCGCGTCGCAGGTGATGGTATAGTCATATTTCGTGTAGCAATCCGAGGTCACCCGGATCGTGGCGCAGCCGTAGACGGTCCCGAGATCCTTGGAGGCGATCGAGACGGTCAGGGTGCACGGAGCATCGGATTTCAGGAAGAAATAGCCGTTGTATGTCGCCCCCTTCTGCGCGGGGACGCCGCGGTAGCCGACGTTGTAGACGACGCCGGACGGCTGAAATGAGACGGAGAGCGCCGCCTTCCGCCTGTCGTTCAGCACATCCGTCCGCTCGAGCCGGATAGCGGCGTCCCGGCAGTACCAGCCCGGAATGTCGGTGGGCTCCAGGTCTGTGATCCATCGCCGGAGTCCCTCTCCGTTGTTGAACTGATCCTTCCAGCCCCTGGGCGTCGTAAAATCGAGCCCGTTCTCAAGAAGGGTACAGCGCTCCGGGAGGATGGAATCCTCGAAGGTGCGGTTGCGGAGCATCTCCGGGTACAGGCCGCCGTCGCCGGAACGGTTGATGTCCTCAAAGAAGAGGCCGTAGAGATTGGGGGCCACCGGGAACCGGATTTCGTTTGTCTTTACATGAATTGCGCTCATCGTTGCTGCCTCCTTATTTTTTGCTACAGTTCAGCCTGGACACCATGCAAGCGCAGGCCTGCGCGCCGCTTCGGGCGGCACTGACCGTGTGCCGCTGACGTAAAGTGCCGCCTGATACGCAGGTGATCCGCTTCTGCGAGGATCCTGTCTGTGCTGAATTGTAAACTTATTTTGTGATATATGAGTTGTAAAGCCATAGAGCAGTGCGGTATGGCCTTTCACCGGAATCTCTATATCAAATGAATGCTCTTCAAAATAAAAATCCACAGAAAAATGGTGACGATCGAGGCCGTCGTGCTGGTCACGACGAGTTCCCCTGCGAGCTCCCCGTCCCCGCCCATATTTTCCGCCATCGCGAAGGAGGACGCCGCCACTGGGGTCGCGAAGATGGTCAGGTAGATGAACCGCTGTACCTCGGTCAGGCCAAACGGCACGGACAGAAGCATGGCAATCGCCGGCAGGAGGATCATCTTGACTCCGATCACACTTGTCACATAGTTCATGTGCTTTCTCAGGGAGGAGAAGTGCAGGGTGGAGCCCAGCACAAACAGCGCCAGCGGGGTGGTTAGCCCGGCAAACTGCGAGACGGGCTTCTCGATGCCGGCGGGAAGCTTCCATCCGAAAATCACGAACAGGATCCCGACGATCGCGCCCTCAATCAGCGGGTTCGTGAGGATCTTTTTGACCAGCTGCCATGCGGAGATGTTTCCGCCGCGGAAGTACTCGAGAATCACCACCGCGAGGACGTTGTAGAGGGGGACGATGATCGCGACCATAGGCGCAGCCACCGCGATGCCCTCCGAGCCGAACACGCTCTCCGTCAGCGGGAACGCGAACAGGATGAAATTGCTGCGGTAGATCGCCTGCACGATCACGCCCCGCTTCGGATTTTCCTTCTCGAGCCTGGGGACGATTGCCATCAGCAGCGTCACCAGCACCAGCACCGAGACCGCGCCGATGAGCACAAATTTCACGTCGAACTGCAGCCCATCCTCGGTGTTGTAGATGTTGTAAAACATCATAAACGGAAAAAATAACTGGAAAATCATCTGGTTTAATTTTTTCATAAAGGGCTCGTCCACCAGCTGGAGCTGTTTCACCAGATAGCCGAAGCCGATATAGCACAAAAAAGGCAGAACGGCAGTCAAAGCCACGTTAAAATTTTCCATTTCAGGTATCCTCCTTCTCGCCTCGTCACGGAAGCCGATAATGCTATTATATTTCATGAAGCCTGTATTTACAACAGTTATTTTAGATTTTGATAAAACTTATACTATTCTCTAAAATATAGTAACATATGCGCAAAAAAAGAGCGCAATGCAGCGCAAAAACTGCCAGAAGTTACAGTGCGCCGGCGATCCGCAGGTCTGCGGCACACGCGTTTTCTTTAAAGCGGACTGTACAGAATCTGCACGCGTATATCCTGCTCAAAATTCCCGAAATTCCGGCCGTAGATGGTCAGCCCGCCGCTGTGCTCGGCATCCTCCGGGACGGACAGGCGAAACCGAATGGTGGAATCGCTGGTCAGCCGCAGATCGTCGATGGTGACGGCGGAGATCCGGACGGAGTCGATGAAGGTCCCGAAGTGGTTGATCTCCAGATTTTTCAGAAGGCCGTACTGGTTCGAGGTGATGCTCCACCATTCGGGCGTGTACCGCCCCCGGACGTTGCCGAAATCCCCCGGGCTGGTCCAGTACCCCAGCTCTGTCCCGTTGATCGAGAAATGGATGTCCGACGGATAAAAATCATTCGATCCCGGCGCCTCCGAGGAGAGCTCGGCCGAGACGGAGATCTGGTCGATGCGCTGCGACTTGGGGATGATCGACGGGAGAATGTACTCGACATACCCCTTTGAGAACCAGAGCAGCTCGGCGTTTGCCCGGTTGGGATCGAGAAAATACCGCGGATCGTCGTAATCGCCGATGACGCTCTCGGGGGTCGCGATCCCGCACGTCGGGTACACCTGAAAATCCGTGTACAGCCCGGGCTTGATCTCCGCCTGGTAGACGTTGTGCTCGACCTTCTCGGATCTCATTTCCGTCAGCACCCGGTCGTACGTGACCTTGTAAATCTTGTGATTGCTTTTCCCCTCGTAGCTCTTGTTCAGAGCGATGAGCCCCGCGTCCTCGAGCTTTTTGATGTGGCCGGTCAAAGCGCCGTTCGTCAGATTCAGCCGGTTGGCAATCTCGTTGAGGTTGATTCCGTCGTTCTCGAGCATCAGTTCCATGATCTGGACCCGGACCTTCGAGCCGAGCGCCTTGTGGATCTCGATGCCGTCGCGCAAATTTACTACGTGCAACATAGGTTCCTCCTGTCTAAACAGATGGGCCGGAAAAATAGTTTCCGGCGTCAACAGATAAAAAATAGTTTATATTTTAGAAAAAAATGAAATACTCGATGTAAGTATAAAACTTTTTGCGGAAAATCGCAAATGTATTATAACAAAAAGTATAACATTGTGCAAATTGCATAGTTTCGATGGATTAATAATGTTGAAATCGACATATTGCATAACCGAGGAATATTTGTTATTATTGTAAAAACTTAAATATTTAGTATTTTCTAAAATATAATTGAATAATTGCTAAAATATTTAAGTAAATCGGAACCCGCAGACCAGCAACAACATTATGCCAACTGGCAGAACACAAGGGAGGTTTTTCAATGAAGAAACGTGCATTATTCATGTCGATCGCAGCTATGACAATGGCAGCCAGCATGACGTCTTTTGCCGCTGAGCCGACGGAGCTCACGGTTTGGGTGTCCAATGAGCTCCACAACAGCATCTTCGAATTCGGCGAGAAGGCTTACAACGAGGCGCATCCGGACGCTCCGGTAGATGTGAATGTCGAGGTGTACGCGAACGCGGAGATGGCGGAGAAGCTCTTGATCGCGCTTCAGTCCGGCACGGGCGCTCCGGACATCGCTGACATCAATATCAACTATTTCGCGAACTACTGCGGTGAGGACTGCCAGTTGATCGAGCTGGATGACATCGTGGCGGACGTGATTGACGACTGCATCGCTTCCAGATTTGACATCTACAAGTTCAACGATCACTACTACGGGATCCCGACGCACGTAGGCGCTATGTTCACGTACTACAACATGGACATCATGGAGCAGGCAGGCTACACGATCGAGGATGTAAACGCGATCAAGACCTGGGATCAGTACTATGAGATCGGCGCGGATGTCCTCGAGAAGACAGGCATCCCGATGACGGCTTACGAGGTATCGAACCAGAGACCGTTCTGGCCGATGATCGTGTCCAGAGGCGGAGATTATCTGGATGAGAACGGCGACGTTGTCCTGGACAGCGAGGTCAATATCGACACGCTGAACTATATGCTGGATCAGTACAATGCAGGCGTTGCAGTGCAGGCAGCCGGCGGAAATACCTCCGTGGAGGAGTTCTGGACCGCGATGAACAAGGGCTCCTACGCATCCCTGTCGATGCCGTCCTGGTTCATGTCCCGCTTCATCAACTATATGCCGGATCTGAAGGGCAAGATCGCAGTTCGCCTGATGCCGATCATGGCAGAGGGAGACGCGAGCGTTGTCGGTATCGGCGGCACCGGTACAGCGATCACGAATCAGTGTGAGAACGTTGAGCTTGCCAAGGAAGTGCTGTCACTCTCCAAGCTCACGTATGAGGCAAATGTAAATATCTGGACGAGCCTGATGTTCGACCCGGTGCGTGTCGACACATGGAAGGATGACGCGCTGACGGCTCCGAGCGAGTACTTCTACAACGAGTCTCCGTTCACACTGCTCTCTGAGTACGTGGAGGGCGGCGGAGAGGTGCTCTCTCCGAACAACAAGGCACTGTCCGCAGACGCACAGGACGTAGTGAACAATTCCGCTATGTACAATGCGTTCCTCGGCGGCATGAGCGCAGAGGACACTCTGGCAGAGGCGGCTCAGGAGCTTCGTGACAAGCAGTATTAATCGCGGCATGGCAAGGGTTGCCATCCTATAATTAAAAACTTCATCGAGGGCATGGAGTCGTCAGGTTTCATGCCCTCGATTATTGAAAGGGGGATGTTGTTTGAAGACGAAGAAAAGAAGCAGCTTTTCCAGGCTGGCCTACAGCAAAAAGCTTGCTCCCTACTTGTTTATTCTTCCGTTTGTGATTGCGTTCTGCGTCTTTTTCGCATATCCGATCATGGAGACCTTTTCGATGAGTTTTCAGAAGGTGATCAATCTGAATACCGGTCGTTTTGTCGGTTTCAAGAATTATGCGCGTCTGGATAATGCGCATTTCTTTAATGCGCTGAAGACCAGCACCATCTACACGCTCTGTATGGTCTGCATTATGCTGATTATGCCGATCACACTGGCTGTATTTCTGAATTCCAAAATGCTGAAACTCAAGAACTTTTTCCGCTCGGTCATTTTCATTCCGGCCCTGGTCTCCACGATCTCCGCAGGTATCGCGTTCCGGCTGATTTTCGGAGACACGGACATCGGTTTTGTCAACTCCATCATCGTCAAGCTGGGTGGAGAGCCGATTCAGTGGAAGATGGGCTATGCAACCGGTATTTTTATTATGGTGATTCTGGCCAGCTGGCGCGAGATGGGAATCAACATGATTTACTGTCTCTCGGCGCTGCAGACGATCTCAGCCGAGCTGTACGAGTCTGCGGAGATGGACGGAGCCAACAAATTCCAGCAGTTTGTCTTCATCACCATCCCCCAGGTAAAGCCGATCATTATCTACGTCCTGACGCTGACGATTATCAACGGCTACCGGATGTTCACGGAGGGCTACGTGTACTGGAATGAGACGAACCCCGGCGATAACGGCCTGACGATTGTGCGCTACATCTACAATCAGGCGTTCCAGAAAAATGATATGGGACTCGGCTCCGCGATCGGCGTGGTCCTGCTGCTGATTATTCTGGTCATCAACCTCATTCAGCTGAAGGGGTTCGGCATGTTTGACAAGGAGGATCGCTGAGTATGAAGAGAAAAAATCGCATTTTAACTGTCCTTGTGTTTCTCCTCTTTGTGTGCATCGCCGTTTATGAGCTGTTTCCTCTCATTTTCCTGTTCGTCGGTTCGATCAAGGATCAGACAGAGCTGTTTACAAATGGGATGAGCCTCACGATAACGAAGGAGACCCTGCGGCTCCAGAACTATCTGGATCTGTTCATGTACAACAGCGGCATGTACGTCAAGTGGTTTATGAACAGCTTCCTTCTGACCGTCATTTACACCGTCGGCGGCCTGGTGCTCTCGTCCCTCGTGGGATACGGCATCGGAGGCTATCAGTTCAAGGGAAAGAACGTCGTCTTTGTCCTTGTGCTGATCGTGATGATGATTCCGCTCGAGATCATCGTGCTCCCGCTCTACAAGCTGATCACAAACATGGGAATTATTGACACTTATGCTGGTGTGATCCTTCCGTTTGTGGTAAACTGTACTGCGATTTTCTTCTTCCGCCAGTTTGTGGACGGCCTGCCGAAGGAGTTTCAGGAGGCCGGGCGCATGGATGGCTGTACCGAGCTTGGCCTGTTCGTCAAGATCGTTGTCCCGCTCATGAAGCCTGCGTTTGGCGCGATGTGCATCCTGCTGGCGATGTACGAGTGGAACAGCTTTATGTGGCCGCTGATTGTCATGAGAAGCAATGAGCATTTTACGCTGACAGTAGGTATCGCTTCCCTGATCAATCCGTACACGGCGAACTACACGATCATGCTGACCGGCTCTGTCGTTGCGATTCTGCCGATCCTGGTGCTCTTCCTGTGCAACCAGCAGTTCTTTATCGCAGGTCTGACCAGCGGCGGTGTGAAGGGCTAACAAAAGAATAAGTTTAAGGAGGATGATAGCTGTGGCAAATCAAATCATTGTAAACGCACAGAAATCGAAAAATAAGATTGACAAGAATATCTATGGTCATTTTGCGGAGCATCTCGGCAGATGTATCTATGACGGATTCTATGTGGGGGAGGATTCCAAGATCCCGAACGTCAACGGCCTGCGCCTCGACATCATCGAAGCGCTGCGGAAGATCAGGATTCCGGTGCTGCGCTGGCCGGGCGGGTGCTTCGCGGATGAGTACCACTGGAAGGATGGCATCGGGCCCAAGGAGAGTCGCCCGAGCATGATCAACACGCACTGGGGCGGCGTCGTGGAGGACAACTCGTTTGGAACGCACGAGTTTTTTGATCTGTGCGAGAAGCTGGGCTGCGAGCCGTACATCTGCGGAAATGTGGGAAGCGGGACGGTGCAGGAGATGTCGGAGTGGGTCGAGTACATGACGTTCGACGGAAAGTCCCCGATGACGGACCTTCGAAAGAAGAACGGCCGGGAGGAGCCGTGGCGTCTGAAGTATTTCGGTGTCGGCAACGAGAACTGGAACTGCGGCGGGCGCATGCGCGCGGAGTATTACTCCGATGTGGTCAACCGTTACAATCTGTACGCGAGAGATTACGGCGACAATACGCTTTACCGCATCGCTGCGGGTCCGAGAAATGAGAACTATCACTGGACCGAGATCCTGATGGAGTACTCGAGCATGTACTTTGACGCGATCGCGCTTCACTATTACACGAGAGTCGGCGACAAGATCCGCACCTTCCTCGGGCGCGACGGCAACGAGCGCTACCTGCGCGGCGAGGGCTCCAGAGGCTCCGCGACGGACTTCCAGGAGGACGCATGGTTTGGCATCATGAAGGCGACGCTGCGCACAGACAGTATCGTCTCCAAGCACAGCGCGATCATGGACAAGTACGACCCGGAGAAGCGGGTTGCGCTGATCGTGGATGAGTGGGGCACCTGGTTTGACTGCGAGCCTGGCACGAATCCGGGCTTCCTGTACCAGCAGAACACGCTGCGCGATGCCGTGTCGGCGGCGTCCAGCCTCAACATCTTCAACAACCACAGCGACCGTGTGCGGATGACGAATATCGCACAGACGATCAATGTGCTCCAGGCAGTGATTCTGACTGAGGGCGACAAGATGGTCCTGACCCCGACCTACCATGTATATGACATGTACAAGGTACATCAGGATGCGGATCTGCTGGAGTCGGCGATGATCACGGACGGCTACACCTACGGCGGCGAGACGCTGAACAAGGTCAATGCTACGGTCTCGAAGGATGCGGAGGGCGTGATCCACATGACGCTGGTAAACATTGACCCGAACGAGGGGGCTGACGTGACCTGCCATATCGCAGATTTCGGCGCGTTCCATGTCGATGAGGGACTGGTGCTCACTGCCGACGCGATGAACACGATGAACACGTTTGAGCATCCGGACACGCTGAAGCCGGCTGCATTCTCCAGCTACGAGGTGAACGGAGAGACCGTCACGATCCATATGCCGTCGAAGTCCGTGGTTTCGCTCGCTGTGAAGAGTAAGTGATTGTATGGATGAGATGCAGAACGCGCGGGATGCCTGCCGCAGATGCCTGTTCCGGGAGATGAGCGACAGCGCTTATTCGAAGTATGTTCAGAATTATCTGGACTCGATGCTGCCGGAGGATCGGGCGGCGGATGCGGACTATGAGGAGCGTCTGGGGCACTGCAAGGAGTGCGCCTACCTGCAAAACGGAGCCTGCCGGCTCTGCGGCTGCTTCGTGGAGATCCGCGCAGCCAGCGTCCACCGCCATTGCCCGGACACGCCCGCGAGGTGGTAGGAAGAGAGGGTATTGCGAAGAAGGTATTGTAAAAGGGTGTTGTAAAAGGGGACTGCATATTGCAGTCCCCTTTTTGCGGAGTGTCAGAACGTTGTCATGTCTTTCGTATCGGTTTCGCAGTCTTCTGAAATCTCTGCGTCATCCAGAATCTCCTCCGGCGGCTCCGGAACATATTTCTGAAAGACGGCCCGGAAGCAGATACATTTCACAAAGCTGATCAGTCCCATCCCGAAAAGTGCGAGCAGCGGAACATAGAAAAATTCGATCAGGAAAATGCTGATTTCCATGACCAGCATCATCAGCGTGTACCCAAAATGCTTAAACGAGAGGAAAAATGAAAATTGCAGCATGTTCAGGGAGGTGTTCTCAAACTTTGCGAGGACCCCGAACAGCCACGTCAGGATCATCAGATAGAGCAGCACAATGATGATCTGAAATACCTGCATGACGGAGTCGATGTGCCCCGGAGCCACGATATAGTAAATGTAGTCGATGACACAGACGACTCCCGCCGCGGTGGCGATCATCCCGAGCACCATGCCCTGCTTCAGATTTTGCCGGAAGGAATGGAAAAAGTGCCTGGTCAGCTCACTGTCGTCGCCGGAGAGCACCTTGAACATCGCATAGTACAGCGCCGTGGTAGACGGCCCGATCGTGACGACCGGCAGACAGCAGACCAGCCACAGCAGATTCAGATAGACCATACAGAAAATTTTAGAAAAAAAACTCCAGACCGGATTTTCCAGGTTAAAAAATTTACGCATAATTCCGCTCCTTATGAAAATGATCTTTTGAAAGATACTGGAAAAATTATACAATATTCGATGGAGAATAGCAAACAAAACAGGGATTTTCCGGCGATACAGCAACGGGTAATTATGACAAATGAGAGATTGCGCTGCTGCCAAAGCTTCTTTCCTTCGGGGGTGTATTTTGAGTGCAGCATATGCTCTCTTTAGGCTCTCTTTCGGCTTCCCTTCCGCTTTCCTTCCGGTAAGTATAAAACCCCGATGTAAGTATCGCACTTGAAAGTGCGTACTTGTTTTCTGCCGCATTCTCGCTATGATGATAATGACAGCGACGGGAAACGTCAATCTCGCAGAATTTGGAGGAATGTGATATGAACAAGAAAATTGTAGTGATTACCGGAAGTCCGCGCAAAAACGGCAACAGCTTTGCCATGACGGAGGCTTTTATCAAGGCAGCAGAGGCAAAGGGGCATACGGTTACTCGTTTTGATGCCGCGATGAAAAATGTAGGCGGCTGTCATGCCTGTGAAACCTGCTTCAAGACGGGAAAGGCCTGTTCTTTCGATGACGATTTTAATGTCATTGCACCTGCTATTTTAGAGGCGGATGCCGTGGTCTTTACCACCCCTGTCTACTGGTACTCTATTCCGGCACAGATCAAAGGCGTCATCGACAAACTGTTTTCTTTCTGTGTGGCCGGCAAGAATATTGCAGGGAAGGAATGTGCCCTGATTACCTGCTGCGAGGAGGACGACATGTCCGTTATGGACGGCGTTCGCATTCCGGTTGAGCGTTCTGCCGCTCTGATGAAGTGGAAAATGGTCGGCGAGGTATTGGTTCCCGGTGTCCTGAACGCAGGCGACATTGAGAAGACGGATGGCTGTGAGCAGGCCGCTGCGCTGGCAGAGAAGATCTGAGTGAACAGGCCGCTGCGTTGGCAGAGAAAATCTGAGTGAGTAGGCCGCTGGGCTGGCAGAGAAAATTTGAGTGAGCAGGCCGTTGTATTAACAGAGAAGATTTGAGTGAGCAGGAAATAGCGAGCCCGGCAAAAAATTGCAAATTCTAAGCATAAAATAACCAGTCTGAGATATTCGGGCTGGTTTCTTTTATGGGGCGCTTTAGGATCATGGATCGGCTTCAATCCTGCCACACTCTTTTTTCGGCCCTCTCAACTGCCGGTGCTGCAGAAAAGGGGCAGATATATTTTGAAAACTAATTGACATCCAGTATACCGAACGGTATAATGTGAAATGTGAGAAGCAACGCTTCTCACATTTCAACGAGGAAAAACGTGAAGCATTTTTTCGAGTCTGCACAACGGGAAAAATGCGAAGTATTTTTTCGAGTCTGCACAACGGGAAAAACGCGAAGTATTTTTTCGAGTCTGCACAACGGGAAAAACGCGAAGTATTTTTTCGAGTCTGCACAACGGGAAAAACGCGAAGTATTTTTTCGAGTCTGCACAACGAGGAAAAACGTGAAGCATTTTTTCGAGTCTGCACAACGGGAAAAACGCGAAGTATTTTTTCGAGTCTGTTTTAACGGAAAATGCAGATAATACTAAGATAATACTAGAGGGAGGTGAGTCCGTGGAGAACCGGGAGTTAATCATGCAGTGTGCGAAGACTCTTTTCTATGCGAAGGGTTACGATGCAGTCGGCGTACAGGAGATCGTGGACCGCGCCGGCATCACGAAGCCGACGCTCTACTATTATTTCGGCAGCAAGTTTGGCCTTCTGAAGACGCTGATCGAGGTGAAGTTCGGGGAGTTTCGCGTGCAGCTCCACGAGGTAGAGGGGCTGGACTGCCGCATCGAGGAGGTCCTGTACCGATTTGCACGGACCTACTGCTCTTTTTTTGAAAATGACAGAGAGTTCTACATGCTGTTTATGGCCCTGTACTACTCGGCGAGGGAGAACGAGGCGTACCAGGCGGTGAAGCCGTATGTGACGGAGTTCTATGAGCTCGTCGTCGGAATTTTCGACCGCGCGTCCGGTCAGCTCGGCAACATGAACGGGCGGCAGCGGCAGTTTGCGATCGGGTTTATCGGGACGATCAACCATTACCTGATGCTGCGCTTCGAGGAGGATGGCGCCCAAAAGGTGCAGATCAGCGAGACGGAGATCGACGCCGTAGTGCGGCAGTTCATGTACGGAATTTTCTCGTAGGGGTTAGAGGGGCGGATATCTGCGAGGATTATTTTATGGTGTATTAGATGCGGAGTTAGCATGACAACAGGAAATGGTCGCCTAAAAAAAGAAATCAACAAGGAGATTGGAAAAATGCACAACTGGTATGAAAACACAGTGTTTTATCATATGTATCCACTTGGGATGAGCGGTGAGCCGTTTGAGAACCGCGGGGAGGGGATTGTCCACCGGTTTGATGAGTTGAAAAAGTGGCTGCCGCACATCAAGGAGCTCGGCTGCGGCGCGATCTACATTGGGCCTTTGTTTGAGTCGACGACACATGGGTACGACACGCGCGATTACAAAATGGTCGACCGCAGGCTCGGCGACAACCAGGATTTTAAGACGTTTGTGGAGCAGGCACATGCGCTGGGACTGCGCATCGTGGTGGACGGAGTGTTCAACCACACGGGGCGCGAGTTTTTTGCGTTTCAGGATATTCAGAGGAATCGGGAGGGCTCCCGTTACTGCGGTTGGTACAAGGGCATCAATTTCGGCTGGAACAATCCGTACAATGACGGCTTTGGCTACGAGGCATGGCGCAACTGTTTTGAGCTCGTCAACCTGAATCTGCAGAACCGCGAGGTAAAGGATTATCTGTTTGATGTGATCCGTTTCTGGATCAGGGAATTTGATATCGACGGGATTCGCCTCGACTGTGCGGACTGTCTGGACTTTGATTTTATGAAGGAAATGCGGTGGATGACGACAAATGAGAAGCCGGATTTCTGGCTGATGGGCGAGGTCATTCACGGCGACTACGCGCGGTGGGCGAACCAGGACATGCTGCACTCGGTGACGAACTATGAGCTGCACAAGGGGCTGTATTCCGGACACAACGATCACAATTATTTTGAGATCGCGCACACGATTCGCCGCCAGTTTGATGAGAACGGCGGGATCTACCGCGGGCGGGTACTGTACTCGTTTGTCGACAATCATGACGTCGACCGGATCTACGCGAAGCTGAATGACAAGCGCCATCTGAAGCCGGTGTACGCGCTTCTGTACACGCTTCCGGGTGTGCCCTCGATCTACTACGGATCGGAGTGGGGGATCGACGGGAGAAAGGCGAACGGCGGCGACCCGGCGCTCCGCCCCAAGCTCGACCTGAAGGAGATGGAGGAGCATCCGAATGTGCCGTGGCTGGCCGGATATCTCGCATTTCTCGGTAAGTGCCGGAGGGAGAATCCGGTGATCGGGGAAGGGCGGTACCGCGAGCTGCTGCTGACGAACCGCCAGTACGCATTTGCGCGGATCCTGGACAATGAGGCGGTCATCACAGCGGTGAACAACGACGAGAATCCCGCGGAGCTCTACATCCCGCTTCCGGTGGCGGCGGAGAAGATCACGGACCTTGCGACCGGCGAAGCTGTGATGCCGGAGAACGGAAAGATAAGGCTGACGCTGGAGGCAGGCGGATGTGCGCTGCTGAAAGTGAATGGGTAAAATATGACATCATGCGGGGCATAATGATCATGATAAAATGGAAAAAGGTAAGGAGACGGTAAGTATGGCAGGCAGACAGAGAACAGCGGCCGCAGATGACGGCGCAGCGAAGAAAACAACAGGCAGAACAGCGACTGGAAGGAAAAAAGCAGCCGGAACGACGACTACGAAGAACACGTCAGCGGGAAGAAGAGCCGGATCGGCGAAGCGCGCAGAGCGCAATGCGGTAGCGGTGCAGGAGCATCTGATCTCCGATCTCGATCAGTATCTGTTCGGGCAGGCGACGCACTATGACATTTTCCGGAAGCTCGGCGCGCACCCGATGACCTGGAATGGAAAGAAGGGCACGGCGTTTGCGGTGTGGGCGCCGAACGCGAAGCGCGTGCACGTGATCGGCAGCTTTAACGGCTGGGACGAGACGGCGCACGAGATGGAGCGCCGGGAGGCGAACGGAATCTATGAGCTCTTCATCCCGGGCATCGGAGAGGGAGAGATGTACAAGTTTCTGATTGAGACTCCGGACGGGCGCAAGCTGTACAAGGCAGACCCGTTTGGCAATTCAGCGGAATTTCGCCCGGGCACGGCGTCGAAGATTGCGGATCTCGCAAAGATCAAGTGGTCGGATACCGCGTGGATGAACGCGCGGAAGAATTTTGTGCAGGACAAGAGCCCGGTTTCGATCTACGAGGTGCATCCGGGCAGCTGGAAGAAGCACCCGCACGGCGAGGAGGATCCGGGTTTCTACAATTACCGCGAGTTCGCGCACGCGCTGGCGGATTATGTGAAGGACATGGGCTACACGCATGTGGAACTGATGGGAATCGCGGAGCATCCATTTGACGGCTCCTGGGGCTATCAGGTGACGGGCTACTATGCGCCCACCTCGCGGTACGGCACGCCGGAGGACTTTGCGTACTTTGTAAATTATCTGCATAAGAACAAGATCGGCGTTATCCTGGACTGGGTGCCGGCGCATTTCCCGCGCAATGCGGAGGGACTCGCGGACTTTGACGGGACGTGTCTGTACGAGTACGCGGACCCGCGCAAGGGTGAGCATCCGGATTGGGGCACGAAGGTGTTTGATTTCGGCAAAAATGAGGTCAAGAATTTCCTGATCGCGAACGCCATCTACTGGGTCGAGCAGTTCCACATCGACGGTCTGCGCGTGGACGCGGTGGCGTCGATGCTGTACCTCGACTACGGCAGGCAGGACGGCCAGTGGGTGCCGAACAAGTACGGTGGAAATAAGAACCTGGAGGCGATTGAGTTTTTCAAGCATTTGAACAGCCTGATGGTGGGCCGTTATCCGGGGCTCATGATGATCGCTGAGGAGTCGACCGCGTGGCCGAAGGTGACGGGCAAGCCGGAGGATGACGGGCTCGGATTTACAATGAAGTGGAATATGGGCTGGATGCACGATTTCCTCGAGTACATGAAGCTCGACCCGTATTTCCGCAGATACAACCACAACAAGATGACGTTTGCGATGACGTACGCGTACTCGGAGCGGTACGTGCTCGTGCTCTCGCACGATGAGGTCGTGCATCTGAAATGCTCGATGATCAACAAGATGCCGGGCGAGTACGAGGATAAGTTCGCGAACCTGAAGGCGGGCTACTCGTTTATGATGGGGCATCCGGGCAAAAAGCTGCTGTTCATGGGGCAGGATTTCGGACAGTTCCAGGAGTGGAGTGAGGAGCGGGAGCTCGACTGGTATTTGCTGGGTGAGGAGAAGCACCGCCAGCTCCAGAACTACGTGCGCGCACTGCAGCATCTGTACACGAAGAATAAGGCGATGTATGAGCTCGACTGCCAGCCGGGAGGCTTCGAGTGGATCAACGCGGACGACTGCTTCCGCAGTATTTTCAGCTTCGTGCGGCACTCGGAGGACGGCAAGAACAATCTGCTGTTCGTGATCAACTTCACGCCGGTCGCACGCCCGGACTACCGCGTCGGTGTGCCGAAAAAGAAGCAGTATAAGTTGATCCTCAACAGCGACGAAATCCAGTACGGCGGCAGCGGCAAGGACCAGCCGGAGGTCTACAAGGCAGTCAAGGGCGAATGCGACGGCCGGCCGTACTCCTTCGCGTATGATCTGCCGGCGTATGGGGTGGCGGTGTTTAAGTTTTAGAGTTGAAAATTGAGCTGAGTATTGTAGGTGTTTTAGTTTGTATATTGGGGCGTTTGCATATCTACGTATTTGCATATCCGCGGACGAGAAGATTGCAGGGCCGTGTGGCAGCTCCAAATCGTTCGTCTACAAGATCTAAGGCCCCAGGATACCTGCGCAGCTGCCGCGGGCAACTCGAAAAATGTGCCGGATGCACATTTTTCTCAGACAGTGCCCGCTAAAAATCCTGCCAGAAGTCAGGATTTTTACAGCAGCTCCGGTATCCTGGGGCCTAAGATCTTGTAAAGACTCGCTACAGTCCCTACCGCACGGCCCTGCAATCTTCTCTGGCTGTGGATTGAGGAAGGAGACTGTGGTCAATATTTTTCAATCCTAAGCTTGAGGATTCAAGGGGGAGAGTGTATAATGTGAAATATGAGAAGCGCAGCTTCTCATATTTCAACGAGGAAAAATGCAAAGCATTTTTTCGAGTCTGTATTTCAACAGGAAAAATGCGAAGCATTTTCTTGAGTCTGCACTTATTTTTTTATGGGGAAGCAGTAGAGAACGACACACGGAATCAGGAGGGCATACGACGATGAAGAAGCTTGGTTTTGGCATGATGAGGCTTCCGCTTTTGGACGCGGAGGATAAGAAGAGTATTGACCGGCCGCAGGTCTGTCAGATGGTGGACACGTTCATGGAGCGTGGATTTACCTATTTTGACACGGCTTACATGTACCACGAGTACGAGAGCGAGCACGCGGTCAAGGATGTGCTCATGACAAGGAAGGACCGCGACAGCTACACGCTGGCGACGAAGCTGCCGGTGATGCAGTTGAAGGAAAAAGAGGATATGGAGCGGATCTTCAATGAGCAGCGCGAGAAGACGGGCGCAGAGTATTTCGACTACTATCTGCTGCACGCGCTGGATGCGGAGCACTATAAGACTGTGAAGCGTCTCGACTGCTTTGGGTTTGCGATGCAGAAGAAAGCGGAGGGAAAGGTGAAGCATGTCGGCTTTTCGTTCCACGACAGCGCCGAGGTGTTGGATCAGATCCTGACGGATCATCCGGAGGCGGAATTTGTACAGCTTCAGATCAATTATCTGGACTGGGAGGATGCGAAGGTGCAGTCGCGCAAGTGCTACGAGACGGCGGTCAAGCACGGCAAGAAGGTGGTCGTGATGGAGCCGGTGAAGGGCGGCACGCTGGCAAACCTGCCGAAGAAGGCGGAGGAGCTTCTGCGCGCAGTACATCCGGACTGGTCAAATGCATCCTGGGCGATCCGCTTTGTGGCGAGCCTCGAGAATGTGATGGTGGTGCTGAGCGGTATGTCCAACATGGATCAGATGCTCGACAACTCCGGCTACATGCAGGACTTTACGCCTCTGACCGAGGAGGAGAAGAAGGTGCTCGAGCAGGTGGTAGACATCATCCACGAGGCGGCGAAGATTCCGTGTACGGCATGCCGGTACTGCGTGGAGGGCTGCCCGCAGAGCATCGCGATTCCGGAGTATTTTGCGCTGTACAATGAGGAGATCACGGACAAGGGCAACCCGGAGCACGCAAAGCGCTACGAGGAGCTGACGAAGGAGCACGGCAAGGCATCCGACTGTATCGAGTGCGGCCAGTGCGAGGGCGCATGCCCGCAGCATCTGACGGCAATCGAGTGGCTGAAGAAGGTCGCGGCGGTATTCGAGAAATAACGGGCTGAGTGACGGCGGGTGCTGCAAGTCGCTGACAGACACAGGATCCGGTATCGCAGATTTAATTGGATACCGTGATCTGTGGCTGGACGCGTTTTGCAGCACCCTTAAATTGTCTAGAAGGAACTGGTGATCCCGTTGTCCTTCATGTATTTTACCATGAGGCCGATATTCTGAGCCTCGTAGTCATTCATGACGTCCGTGCTGAACTCGGAGGCCTCGACGTAGCCCTCGTACCAGGACTTTTCGTTGAAGTAGTCCTGCACTTTCTTGACCACGAACTTCCGGTGGTGACGCGCGTAGATCTCGTTGATTGCCATCTGGATCTCGTCGCCGGTCAGCGTCTTCAGGTCCTCGGTTGTGAGATATGCGGTGGAGCTCTGCGGCAGAATGTAATCCTCATCGTTCGCAAAGTCCGTCTCGGTCTTCTGATATTCCGGCTTGATCGTGATTGTGTCAGAGATCCACTGGACATCGTCGCTCATCACCCAGAACTCGTTGGCAGCCTCCTCGTTGTCCACGTAGGCCTGCACGTCTGTCGGGTACTCGACATAGTAGTGCCCCTCGTCGGTGTCCCCGATGATCCGGTACGCGGGGTACTCCAGGAAATCAAGATTCTCGCTGTAGCAGATTTCGAACAGCAGCCCGCCGTTTGAGTAGCCGAGCTCCTGCGACCAGAGCTTCCGCGACTTTGTCTGGTAGAATGATGCGGAGTTGGCCGAGGTAGTGACCTGACATTTGCCGGACCAGCTGGCGGGAAGGGTGAGCTGTACCTCCTTGAAATCGACGACAATGTTGTTGTCGGAATTGCGGGAGGTGGAGCAGGCAAACAGATCCTCCGGCGCGGCAGCGGCCGTTATGGAGCAGGCAGCGGTCATGGAGAAAGCGGATGCCATGCAGGCGGTCAACAGCGCGAGCGGCAGAGCCTTTCCGGATTTTTTCATTTTTCCAGTGTTAAAAATACGATTCCTCATATCAGAGCCCCCTTAGTTTGTGTCATTTTACACCATTTCTTTTCCTGTATTTTAGCACGCATATCCCGGCAAAAAATGAATGTATTCTTAAAAGGAAGCGGATAATTTTGTAAAAAACAGGATGCCGGGGCACCCTGTCTCGTCGGAAGGTTTCTTTCGATAGAAAACGGTATGAAACCATTTCATATGAGAAAGCGGAGTTTCGGACATCGTTCAGCAGATCGGTGTGAGCTCTCCGGTCTCTGTGTTGATGACATAGCCGCTGATGTTGACATCCCCTGGGATCAGCGGATGGTTGCGGATGGTGTCGACGGTCTCGCGCACCGAATCCTCGACCGTGTCGAAGCCCGCGAGCCATTTCTCGAAATCAATGCCGCAGTATTTCATCAGGTCAATGGACTCCTGCGGGATGCCGCGCTCCTTCATGTGGTGGATCATCATTTCGCTGTCGATGTGCTGCACGCCGCAGTCCGTGTGGCCGATGACCATGATCTCATTGACGCCAAGCTCGATGATTGCGACGAGCAGGCTGCGGATCACGCTCCCGAACGGATTTGTCACGACTCCGCCGGCATTTTTGATCATCTTCACGTCGCCGTTCTTGATCCCGAGCGCCGCGGGGAGCAGCTCGACGAGCCGCGTGTCCATGCAGGTCAGGATTGCGACCTTCTTGTTGGGGTACTTTCCGGTCGCATATTTCTCGTACTGTTTTTCAGCCACAAATTTTTTGTTAAATGCAAGCATCTCTTCAATCATCTGAAAATCCTCCTTTTCATTGGTGCGGCAACTTTGGCCAGCAGGACAAAACGCTGTAAGTAATTACAGTGTAACATGGAGCGGACATTCGGACAAGAAGAATATTGCTGACAGCGAAGGCTGATAGTTATTGTTCACGCATCGCGAAGCGCGTTACTGTGCGCAGCCAGGATGGCCATGAACAGTAACGGTTGATGCTGCAGGGGCTGGGCGGCAGATAAATTACTTATAAAATACTGACGGAAGAAAGGATCAATGCTTTGCGGCACTGCAGGTTTAAAATTTTTGTGGAGAGGTGAAACTATAATGCGTTACGATGGGTGAAAAGTTGCTGCATGCAGGGGCGCTCTGCTGTCATATACTGGAATAAGGGGAAACCGGAGCGTGATTCATATGGAAGAAAAAGATGGCGGGCGCGTGATTCTCTGGTACCGCCTGCGCGGGCTCGGGCTGATCTGTCTGTGCTTTGCGGTATTTTTTGTCGGGGCGTACGCCGTGGATCAGAGGAGCATGTCGGCGGGGAGCCGGGCGGTGGTCGCGGAAGGGCCGGTGTGTGCGGTGGACACCAGGAGACAGGCGGTATCGCTGACCTTTGAGGTCGCAGGCGATCCGGAGGCTGTCGGCAGAGTGCGGGAGACGCTGGATGCGTGCGGGGTGCGGGCGACCTTCTTTGTGACCGGAGAGTGGGCGGAGCAGTACCCGGACTGCATTCGAGAGCTCGCCGCGTCCGGCCATGAGATCGGCTGCCTCGGCAAGAAACGGGAGGATATGACGGAACTGTCCGCCGCGTCGATCCGCAGCAGTATCCTCGGCGCGCAGAAGACGGTGCGGACGCAGGCCGGCGTCGAGGCGACACTGTTCCGCCCGCCGTACGGGAGATATGACGAGCAACTGCTCTGGGAGGCCAGGCGCTGCGGCTGCCAGACGGTGCTCTGGAGCGTCGACTCGCTGGACTGGAAACATTACGGGGCGGACGCGATGCTTCGCACCGTCACGGAATCCGGCAGCCTGCAAAAAGGCGCTGTGCTCCGCTTTCACACCGATGCCGTGGACACCGCAGAAGGACTGGAGGCGGTGATCGGCCGGCTGCAGGAGCAGGGCTACGAGCTGGCGACGGTGAGCGAGCTGGCGGGGTGACTTTGCTTGTTGCGCATTTTATCGGTGCATGGTATGATGAACGAAAGACAGAAAGCGCTGTGCGGTGCATTTGAAATGGCCGCAGGCGCGTTTGGAGAAGGGAGGAGCCGGGATGGGGATGCTGTTAGACAGCGCGGGACCTGCGTCACTTTATCAGGAGGTAGTGCGCAGCCCGTACTTTGTCGATAAGACTGCAATGCTGGCAGAACTGATTCCGATGCTGGAGAGCAATACGAAATATATCTGCGTTACCAGGCCGCGTCGTTTTGGAAAAACAGTGATCGCGAATATGATCGGCGCCTTTTTCTCAAAGGGAGCGGACAGCGGCGAGCTGTTTGACGGGCTGCGGATCGCTGATTATGCCGGCTGTCAGGCTTACCGGAATCAATACCATGTGATATACATTGACTTCAGCGTCTCAGACGATGAATGTGACAGCTACCGCGCCTATATTGGCAATATTAAGACTCTTCTGCGCGAGGATCTGCGCAGAGCATATCCGCAGATTTCGTTTCGGGAAGAAGGAAATGCGGCGGAGGATCTGCGGAGGATCTATTCAGAGACAGGAGAGAAATTCCTTTTTGTTCTGGATGAGTGGGATGCGGTTTTTCATATGCCGTTCGTAAGAGAAGCGGATAAAGTCTCGTACCTTGCGTTTCTGAAGGGGCTGCTGAAGGGCGGCGCGTACGTAGCCCTTGCGTATATGACAGGAGTGCTTCCGATCGCAAAATATTCAAGCGGCTCTGAGCTGAATATGTTTGCGGAATTTACGATGGCAAATTCTCCGGCGTTCGGGGAATATTTTGGATTTACGGGGCAGGAGGTAGACGACCTGTATGGGCGGTACTGCAGGGTGTGCACAGACAGAAAGGTCTCCAGGGAGGGGCTGAGACTGTGGTATAACGGGTATCATACGGCTGCAGGCGATCAGGTGTACAATCCGCGCTCCGTCGTGTTTGCGCTGCAGTTCAATAATCTGGGCAGCTACTGGACGAGTTCCGGCCCGTATGATGAAATCTTCTACTATATTAAAAATAATATCGCGGACATCAGGGAGGATCTGGCGCTTCTCGTGTCGGGGGAGCCGGTACAAGCAAGAATCCAGGAATATGCAGCCACGGCGATGGAACTGAAGACGAGAGATCAGATTTTCTCCGCGATGGTCGTCTATGGGTTTTTGAGCGTGGACGGCGGCAAGGTCGTGATTCCGAACAAGGAATTGATGGACAAATTTGACGATGTACTCAGAAATGAAGCGTCTCTCGGATACATTTACCGACTGGCAAGGCAGTCCGACAAAATGTTGAGGGCGACTCTGGCGCGGGATACAGAGACTATGGCGGAAATACTGGAATTTGCGCACAATACAGAAGCGCCGCTGCTCTACTATCATCATGAGACGGAGCTGTCTGCGATTATCAATCTCGTTTATCTGTCTGCGCGGGACCGGTACCGTGTGGAGCGGGAGGATAAGGCGGGAGTGGGGTACGTTGATTTTATTTTCTACCCATACAATCGAAATGAGGACGGGATCATTCTGGAGTTGAAGGTGGATCACACGCCGGAGGAAGCGATTCGTCAGATCAAGCAGAAGCAATACATGCTCAGGTTTGCGGGCAGACTCGGTGAGAGGCAGGCTCTGGCAGGCCGCGTGCTGGCGGTGGGAATCGGGTACAGTAAAAAAGAGAAAAAGCACGGCTGTGTCGTCGAGGTGCTGAAGGACTGACGTAATTATGGCAGTGACTTCCGCAGGAAAATTTTCCGAAGCTACTTGCAAAATCCGCATTTCGTGCTACAATAATAGAAATTCATGGCGGTTTTCTGCGCGCTGTGGAGCATGAGGACAACAGGTTTACAGAGGACGACAGGCGAATCCTGACGGTTCGCCGTTTTCTTTCAGATTATATTAGCACTCAATGAGACAGAGTGCTGACAAAACAGAGGAGGGAACATAGTGATTACTATACCTGTACATGATTTGTTGATACTGCCAGGCGTGACATTCTATTTCAAAAAAGATATGTTTCCCGAAAAGCGAATTACGGCGGAGAACGTCGGTGAGGATATATTGTTTATGATGCTGAAGGAGGAGAGAAGTCTGGCCGAGATGGCGCGGGAGGACTTCTATCCCATCGGCGTGGCCGGAAAGATTGAGAGTCTGGACGAGGAGGGAAATGTGCGCGTGCAGGCGCAGGAGCGCGTGGAGCTGACGGACATCGAGCCCTCGCCGGAGGGGATGCATGCGTATGCACGCGTCTGTGCGGCGGCTGAGGATCTCCCGGCAGACGAGGAGAAATCACACTTTGACAAGCTTCGGGAGGACATTCTGGACTTCGCGAAGGATTTCAGCTGGGGGATGTGGGCGCGCGGGATGATTTTGCGCTGGAAGAGCTTTGAGGAGGTTGCCTGCGCGCTCGGCAGTTATCTGAATATGCCGTGGGAGGAAAAGTACGCGCTGCTCGCGGTGGATTCCCGCAGGGAGCGCATGGAGCGGATCGAGAAAGCGGTCTATGAGCTCATGGCGGTGTTCCGCGTCAGCGAGGAGGCGGAGACGGCGCAGAAGGATTCGAACGAGCAGCTGTACCGCGAGGCGGCACTCAAAAAGCAGATTGAATTTTTGCAGAAGCAGCTCGACGAGATGCACCCGGAAAATATCTCCGATGTCCGCAGATTTGAGACGAAGATTGCGGAGTCCGGCATGAACGAGGAGGCAAAAAAGGAAGCGGAAAAAGTGCTGAACCGGATGAAACAGGAGGGCAAGGACGGGCACGAGTACGGAATGCTCTACGACTATCTTGATTTTGTGACCGGTCTCTCGTGGAAGACGGAGGAGATGCCGGAGATTGATCTCGCGGAGTCGGAGCGGATTCTTGACGAGGAGCACTACGGCCTCAAAAAGGTGAAGGACCGGATCATCCAGCAGCTTGCAGTCATGGCGCTGAACAAGCGGCAGTCCGGCTCGATCCTGCTCTTTGTGGGGGCGCCCGGGACGGGCAAGACGAGCATCGGGCAGAGCATTGCGCGGGCGCTGCACCGCAAATACGTGCGGATCAGCCTGGGCGGCATCCGCGACGAGGCGGAAATCCGCGGACACCGCAGGACGTACATCGGCGCGATGCCAGGCCGCATCATGGAGGGCATGAAGCGCAGCGGCGCGAGTAATCCGGTCATGGTGCTCGATGAGGTCGACAAGCTGATGAAGGATTACGGCGGCGACCCGGCGAGCGCGCTTCTGGAGGTGCTCGACCCGGAACAGAACCACACGTTCACCGACCACTATATGAATGTGCCGTATGACCTGTCGAACGTGCTCTTTGTCTGCACCGCGAACGCGGTGGACACGATTCCGGAGCCGCTTCTGAACCGCATGGAGGTGATTCAGTTCCCGGGCTACACGGCGACGGAGAAGGCGCAGATTGCGAAGCGTCATCTGCTGCCGCGCGCGATGAAGAGCATGGGGATCAAATCGCAGAACCTGAAGGTGAGCGACAAGGCGATCGCGCGGATCATCGCCGAATACACGGCGGAGTCCGGGGTGCGCGGTCTGAAAAAGCAGCTCGATACGCTGTGCCGGTACGCGGCGGTGAAGCTCGTGAAGGGAGAGCAGAAGAGCATTTCCGTGAGTGCGAAGCGGGTGCCGGAGTTCCTCGGGCGCCATGCGCTGCACCACGACCGGATCCAGAAACAGCCGCAGGCCGGCGTCGTGACCGGGCTCGCGTGGACGCAGGCGGGCGGAGAGATTCTGTTTATCGAGACTGCATTTACAAAGGGCAGCGGCGAGGTGACGATCACAGGGCAGCTCGGCGACGTCATGCGGGAGTCGGCGCAGATCGCGGTCACGCTGGTGAAGGGAATGTTCCCGGAACATGCGGACAAATTCAAGGAAAATGATCTGCACATCCATGTGCCGTCCGGCGCGGTGCCGAAGGACGGCCCGTCGGCGGGGATCACGCTGGTGACAGCGCTCGCGTCGCTCGTGACCGGGAAGACGGCCTCCCCGGAGATCGCGATGACCGGCGAGGTGTCGCTGCGCGGCGGAGTGATGATGATCGGCGGCCTGCCGGAGAAGCTGATGGCCGCGGTGCGTGCGGGCGTGAAGAAGGTCTACATCCCGCAGGAGAATGTGGAGGACCTCGAGGATGTGCCAAAGGAGATCCGCGAGCAGCTCGAGATCGTCCCGGTCACAAAGGTCAGGGAAGTGCTGGAGCAGGTGCTCGGATGAGGCGATGATGTATCTGACGGAGGATTTGACGGTATGAATGGTGTCACTTGGCAGCATGCCCGGTGACGGGTGTGGTGTCTTGCGTCGTAGTAGGAATAAGAAAGGCATTTTTCGGCGCTGTGTCGGCAATAAGAATATAGAAATAAGAAAAACGAGGGTGCTGCAAAATGCGGCAAGCTAGAAGCACGGGTTTAGGCCAATGAGCCGTATACCGTAGCTGTAGCTGTCAGCAGCTTTGCAGCGCCCTCGCTTTTTGTTATCGTAATGCGGACTGTCAGAAGAACCTGAGACATCCGTGTATCAGCTGTATCTGCGAAAAGGTTCATCGGTGGAGAAAGCCTTCCTGTCAAGAACATTCATGTGAGGAAAAGCTTTGCCTGTCAAGTGCGCTCACCCGCGCAGGAACCCGTCGATGATCTTTGCCTCGGCCTCCTCCTCGGTCAGCCCGAGGGTGCGCAGCTTGATGATCTGCTCGCCGGCGATCTTGCCGATGGCGGCCTCGTGGATCAGGGCTGCGTCGATGTTGCCGGCGTAGAGCTCAGGAGCGGCGTTGACGGTTCCGTGGTCGACGAGGATCGCGTCGCACTCGGAATGGCCGGTGCAGCGGCAGTTGCCCTTGATGCAGGAGTGGTACTGCTGGCTGGAATTGCCCTTCGCCACGGAGCGGGAGATCAGATCCACGGAGGAATCATCGCCGTCCATCGAGACCTCGAACTCGGTGGAGGCGGTCTGATCGTACTCCGTCAGAAGGCTCTCGTGGATGGTCAGGCGTGCGCCTGCGGCGAGCGTTGCGCGTGTGGTGCGTGTCGTGCGGTCGACTCCGCCAATCTGGATTGTGTCCATCTCGAGGATGGCATTTTCCTCCAAAGTGGCATCTGTTACCGGGTCAATGGTCCGAAGGCCCTTGCCGGTTCCGGTGCCGATGTGCTTTTCCTTGTACAGGACGTGGCAGTTCTTTCCGAGGAAGAAGCGGTGGATGCCGTTGTGGCGGGCGCTCTCCTCGCTGTCGTTGTGAACGCCGCAGCCCGCAATGATCGTGACATTTGCGCCCTCTGCGACATAAAAATCGTTGTAGACCAGGTCGTCTACATCGCCGTGGGTGACACAGGCGGGAATGTAGACGTTCTCGTCCTGCGCCTCGGAGTCAATGTGGATGACCAGGCCCGGCGCATCCTCCTTTGACTCGATGTGGATGTGCGGGGAGGACTGACGCCCGGTGCAGAATCCATTCTCGCGGATGCTGTAGGCGCCCTTGAACTGTTCCTTAAAATCAGAGATTTTCTGCAGAAGCTCTTCCGTAATTTTTTCCATGTGCGATCCTTTCCTGAAGCGCCCGATATGGATATAGAGCGCTATCTGTATAAAAATGCGTTGCCGAAGCCAGGCTGCGTGCGTCAGCAGGAGACTGCCGCTGTCTGAGTTCGGATCGGGCAGCTGGCCTGCTTTTCTTCTGCGAGAAGTGTCGGGAGGACAGTCTCGCGCGTCCCTGCGACGCGGACCTTTCCGTTGGCGATGACGACGATCTCGTCGGCGATCTCGAGGATACGCTCCTGGTGCGAGATGACGAGCATCGCGCGGTCGCGCTCCTCGCGCAGTGCGCGGAATACTTCGATCAGGCTGGTGAAGCTCCAGAGGTCGATGCCGGCCTCCGGCTCATCGAAGACGAGCAGCCGGGCGTTTTTGCGCGCAAGCACGGTCGCGATCTCGATCCGCTTGATCTCGCCGCCGGAGAGACTGGCGTCAACCGGCCGGTCGATGTAGTCGTGCGCGCACAGGCCGACCTTGCCGAGCAGGCCGCAGAGTCTTCCCTCGTCGAGCTTGTCCTCGGCTGAGATCTCGAGCAGATCGCGGACGGTCAGTCCCTTGAAATGCACCGGCATCTGAAACGCGTAGGCGATGCCGAGCTTCGCGCGCTCGGTCATGTCGAGGCCGGTGATGTCGTTGCCGTCGAGCAGGATGCTGCCGCTCGTCGGGGCGTACAGGCCCGCGGTCAGCTTTGCAATCGAAGTCTTGCCGCCGCCGTTTGGCCCGGTCACGACGGTGAGCTTGCCGGGTGCGGCGTGCATGGTGATGCCTTTTATAATTTCCTCGCCGCCTGGTAACGTCCAGACGAGATTCTTTAATTCAAGCATAAATGCCTCCTTATGGCAGGGGTGCCTGCCTGGGTAGAAATAACGTAAATTTTTGCCTACTTATTATAAATGCAGGGCGTGGAGGCTGTCAATGGCTGGGGCGTTACTTTTCAGTTGGAAATGGACAGGCGAGGGTCGGATGACTCGCGGACGAGAAGATCACAGGGCCGTACGGTAGCTCCGAATCGCTCGTCTACAAATTCTAGGGCCTTGGAATACCTGTGCAGCTGCCGCGGGCAACTCGCCCCATGTGCCGGATGCACATGAGGCTCAGACAGTGCCGGCTAAAAATCCTGCAGGAGGGCAGGATTTTTACAGCTGCTCCGGTATCCCAAGGCCCAAGAATTTGTAAAGACTCGCTACAGTCGCTACCGTACGGCCCTGTGATCTTCTCTGACTGTGGCTAGCAGAACTGTGATCACAGACGGGAAGGAGAAAATGGAATTGCCAGGGATTGCCTGATGCGTTATAGTTTATGCAACTGGATGAGGCCGATTGGTGAAACGAACTTCGATATAGCGGGTGGAGTTCATATGGAGCGGAGAAAGTTCCCATATAGCAGAAAGGGTTTTCGGGAGGAGAGATGAGATGTCAGATGAGAGAATAGATGTGTACGGAGTGCATGGGGTGCCGGAGCGCGGGAAGCGGGAGGAGCCGGATTATTTTGGAGAGGCGCTGTCGAATTTTGCTCACGATGTGGCGAGCGGAGGGGCTATCCGGCATATGGTGAACCTGGGGTATTCGGTGGATGAGATTTGGCGGCGGCTGGATTTTCCGACTCCGCGGGAGCGGGTGCAGCGCACGGTGTATGAATATCTGCAGAAAAGCGGGATCCTGCTGGAGGCACTTCCCGGGGAGACGGAGCAGTTTGCGGTGACGAGGGTGCGGCGTCCGTCGGCCGCTGGGTTTGGGACTCTGATCCGGGATGAGATTGAGAAAAACGGGGAGGAGAATTCGTATCTGACCTGCACGTACGGCATGATCTACCGGGACCGCGAGGCGCGCCTGGCACGTCTGCTCGACTGCCTGAGCACGAGAGAGCGGGAGTACCTTCTCGGGATTCCCTGGGAGAGAAAGCCGATGTACCATCGCCTGAACGGGCGCATGGCGGAGATCGGCATACAGCTGGCGTTGTACTCCGGGGCAGGCCAGGAGTTGTGGTTTCTGAAAAGCAGGGAGGTAGTGCGGACCGGAGAAGGTTAACTTCCAGATGTGTCCGCCGCTAAGCGAGTGCACCGGCACATGACGACGCCGGTATTATGCAGAGCAGTTTAGCGTGTTGCCCGCGGGAATCAAACACCCCATTGCAAGCAACGGGGTATTTGATCCTCGCGGCAGTCGCCAAATATCCATGCAAGCATGGCTACTTGGCTCGTTGCCCGCGGGAATAAAAACCGTGATTGTGCGCATACTGAGGAAAAGGCGGTTTGCCGCCGTTTTATCTTGGAGGTGCGAAATGGTAGAGGATGATACGATTAAGCTGCTGCGCGAGTGTGACGCAGGGGTGAAGATGGGGCTCTCGTCGATCAATGAGGTCGTCGGGGACGTGGAGAGTGAGATGCTCTCCAATATTCTGAAGAAAAGCCGCGAGAAGCACGAGAAGCTGGACAGCGATGTGACAGAGATTCTGCACGAGTACCACGACGAGGGCCGGGAGCCGACGCCGATGGCGAAGGGAATGTCCTGGATGAAGACGAACATGAAAATGGCGATGGAGCATTCTGACGCGACGATCGCCGACCTGATGACGGACGGCTGCAACATGGGGATCAAGTCGCTGCGCCGCTACCTGAACCAGTATCCGGCCGCGGAGAGGCGCGTAAAGGGAATCGCGGAGGAACTGATCAGTGTCGAGCAGGATATGGTCGATGAGATGAAGGCATACCTGTAAGGACGGCGCAAAAAGAGTTATCGTTCAGCCGGAACACCATGCAAGCCGCAGAACTGCGCACTGCTTCGGTCGGCGCTAACCCTGTCTGTGGTTGAATCGGTGTTCCGCGCATGCAAAAATGGGAATACAGTACCTGGCAAGCGAGCTTGCGCGGTCTGTCTTCCCATTTTTTTCATGAATGAATGGATAATACTGAAATGATAGTACACAAACATAGCAAGATATGGTACAATCCAGGTAATTATCCACCCTCGCGGCGGATAGTTATAAAATCTCAGAGAAAGGAGGAAAAAGTATGAAGCTTCGTAAACACATGATCGGAGTCTGTCTGACAGGGGCGATGGTGCTCGCGGGGGCAGCTTCGATGCAGGCATTTGCGGCGGAGACAGAGGCGGTGACGGAGGCGGTAGGCGGTGATATCACGGTCGAGCTCCCGACGAAGGAGAACGGCGTCGTTTCCGCAGAGACGTGGAAGGAGCAGTTTCCTGAGATCTACGAGTCCTGGAAGGCCAATGAGGAGAACAGTGAAGTGATCGACCATGTGGAGGAGTATCCGCAGATCGCGACGCTGTATGAGGGCATGGGCTTTGCGCACTCCTACAACAGCGCGCGCGGCCATTCCTACACGCTGGAGGATGTAGCGGCGACGGGACGCCCGCATCCGCTCGCAAACTGCCTGACCTGCAAGACGCCGGACTACACTGCGCTGGTGAATGAGCTCGGAGATGAGGCGTACGCGATGGACTTCGAGGAGGTCTACGCACAGATGGACGAGACCGTGAGCTGCTACAACTGCCATGCGAACAATGCGGGCAACGGCGGCGAGCTCGTGGTGACGCACTCCTATCTGGACAATGCGATGGGTGCGGACAAGGAAAAGGTAGATCCGGCGACGCTCTCCTGTGGACAGTGCCACAATGAGTACTATTTTAACCCGGAGACCAAGGCGACGACACTGCCGTACACGAGCCTCGATACGATGAATCCGGACGACATTCTCGCGTTCTACAACGAGACGGGCTTTACGGATTACACGAATCCGCAGACCGGCACGCAGCAGATCAAGGTGCAGCATCCGGAGTTTGAGACCTTCATGGGTGCAGGCAGCCAGCATGCGGGAACGTTCTCTTGTGCAGACTGTCATATGGGCAAGGCGACGAGCGCTGAGGGCGTGGAGTATGTGAACCACAAGTGGACCAGCCCGCTCAACAATGAGGAGCTGATCGCGAGCACATGCTCGGCTTGCCACGACGACCTGAAGAGTCAGGTGGCGGCGATCCAGGAAGAGGAAGAGACCCGCGTGAATGCGATCGCAGACCAGCTCGTGGAGCTGACCACAAAGCTTGCGGAGGCAGTTGCATCTGGCGAGTACACCGAGGACGAGCTGAACGCGATCCGCAGCAAGAACCGCGACGCGCAGTTCTACTGGGATTTCGTCTTCGTGGAGAACAGCGAAGGAGCGCACAACTCCAAGCTGACAAAGGAGTGCCTCGACAAGGCGGAGAGCATCTGCGCAGAGGCGATGGCATTATTTAAGTAAGACAGCGTAGCCTGGCGCAGCAAGGCCAGAGGAGTCTGGCTGACGTGTGGAAGCGCGATAAGGCCAGAGGAGTCCGGCTGACGTGTGGAAGCGCGATAAGGCCAGAGGAGTCTGGCTGACGTGTGGAAGCGCAGCAAGGCCAGAGGAGTTCTGGCTGACGTATTTGTCGGTGCGCCGGGAGAACGCAGAGCATGAAGGGCCCTGCGGGCAGGATTTGCCTGCAGGGCTATATAAATATAGATGGATCACTCTTTACTGATTGTAAGGGGGATTGACCATACTGCAATAGAAGGAGATTATTTTGGAAGAGAAGAAGAACCGACAGAAAAAACGGAGCCTGCCAGGGCGGCTGTGGTCCTTCCTGCATTCGATGAAGCTGGCGGTCGTGATCCTGATCGTGCTGGCGGTCGTGTGCACATTCGGCTCGCTGGTGACGCAGGGGCAGCCGGAGAGCTATTATCTGAATACCTACCAGGAGTGGCTGGCAAAGCTGATTCTGCGGCTGGGCTTTGACCGGGTATTTACGTGCTGGTGGTTTGTGGCGCTTGCGGCGTTTCTGTGCGTGAATCTGCTGCTGTGCAGCATCTCGCGGTTTCCGCAGGTGCTTAGGCGCTTTCAAAAGGAATACAATCCCGAAAACCGCGCTGCGCGCCGTGACGCGGATGATACCGTGGCGGTGTCCGGAGCGCTCCCCGAGGAGCTGTGGAGCAGAATGGGGTTCAAAAAGAAGCAGACGGTGTCGGTGGACGGGCGGGAATATACATATGCGGTGAGAAACCGGGCGGGCGTCTGGGGTGCATGGCTGTGCCATCTCGGGATGCTCGTGATTATCATCGGCTTCGGGCTGGGACAGATGCTGTCCCTGGAGACGAGCGTGTACGGTGTGCCGGGGATGACGAAGGAGATCCCGGGGACGGGCTGTACTCTTCGGATTGACGATTTTGACATTGCGCTGCGCGACGATGAGACGGTGGAGCAGTACACGGCTGCGCTGACCGTGGCAGATGCGGCGAGCGGCCGTGAGGTCAGCGGCACGGCGCAGGTGAACGCGCCGATGGACGCGTTTGGGATGCGCCTGTACCAGAATTCGACCGGCTGGGCATGCAATGTGAAGATTTACAAGGATGACGAGCTGCAGAAGGAGCAGATTCTCTGTGCGGGGGAGACCATCTCGCCGGACGATATGCCGGAACTGGTGCTGGTCTTTACGCGGTTCTACCCGGACTACTATTATGACCGCACGGTCGGCCCGATGACGCTCTCGTCCGCGCTGAAGAACCCGTACGCGATCTTTGCCCTGTACTACGAGGGCGAGGTGATCGCGATGGATTCGATCGGCGTTGGCTACAATATTGATGTGGATGCGTACCGCTTTGTGTTTGAGGACCCGCAGCAGTACACGCTGATCCAGATCCTGAAGGATCCGACGATGCATTTTGTGGCGTTCGGCGGGCTGCTGACGCTGCTGGCGCTCGTGCTCGCGTTCTACGTGCGGACGGAGGAACTGTGGATGTACGCGGATGCGGGCGGAAGACAGATTCTCTGCATGCGCAGCCGCAAGGGCGCGGAGCTCATGAAGGACCGGCTCAGGACGACACTCGGGAAACTAGGGGTGAAGGTGGACGAGCTGACGGGAGATGATGCAGGTCATATGGCGGATAGATCAGCATCGGATGATGCAGGTCATGCGGCAGAAGAGCCAGTATCGGATGATGCAGGTCATGCGGCGGAAGAGCCGGCATCGGATGATGCAGGTCATGCGGCAGAAGAGCCAGTATCGGATGATGCAGGTCATGGGGCGGAAGAGCCGGCATCGGATGATGCAGGTCATGCGGCAGAAGAGCCGGTATCGGATGTGTCAGGTCATGGGGCGGAAGAGCCGGCATCGGATGATGCAGGTCATGCGGCAGAAGAGCCAGTATCGGATGTGTCAGGTCATGCGGCGGATGCGTCAGCCCATGCAGATGGGCGGGGCACGGACCCGATGGGACAGGATTCCGCAGAACAATAGAGGACAGGAGGAAGGAACGTGGAGAACATACTTTTTACGGGCGCTCTGGCGCTGTATCTGGTGTCGGTGGCATTGTATTTCCTGTTTTTTGCGCTGAAAAAGGAGAAACTCGGCGTGGCAGCCGGCTATGTGATCACGGCGGCGTTCGTCGTCCACACGGCGGCGATGGCGGTGCGCGGCGTGGCGGCGGGCAGGCTGCCGCTGACGAACCAGTATGAATTTGCGACGAGCTTCGCGTGGGGGATTGCGCTGTGCTACCTGGTTTTCATGAAAAAGTATCATTTCCGCGCGCTCGGCACGTTCGTGGCCCCGGTGATCTTCCTGATCATCGGCTACGCGTCGATGCAGAGCCGGGAGATCAACGAGCTGATGCCTGCGCTGCAGAGCAACTGGCTGGCGGTTCACGTGTCGTGTGCGATCGTCTCCTACGGCTCGTTCGGCGTGGCGTTCGGCGTCTCGATGGTCTACCTGTTCCGGGCGAGGATGGCGGACAATGAGTTTAACCAGAAGAACCTCCCGGATGCGGAGAAGCTCGATCTGATCAGCTACCGGGCGATCTCGCTGGGCTTTCTGTTCCTGACGCTCGTGATGATCACGGGGGCGATCTGGGCGGAGCGCGCCTGGGGCAGCTACTGGTCCTGGGATCCCAAGGAGACGTGGTCGCTCGTGACCTGGATTATCTACGCGCTGTATCTGCACATCCGTCTGTCGAAGGGTTGGAAGGGCAAAAAGGCCGCGGCGTTCGCGGTGATCGGATTTCTATGCGTGATCTTTACCTACATCGGTGTGAACACGCTGCTGTCGGGGCTGCACAGCTACGCATAAATATAAGAAGTAGTTTGCTGGCAAAAGCAGATTGGCTTTGCATATAAACCGCACAGCTACGCATAGATATAAAAAGCAGTGCGGCACGAGGCGAAGTGACAGGGAAAAGGAAGCCTGGCAAGAGCAGGAAAGAGCAGGTAAGAACGGGCAAGAGCGGCAGAAAGCTCAGGCGGCCGGGCAGAGGCGGCAATGCGCGGTATGCAAAAGCCGCCGGAAAATAAAATATCATAAGACAGAGGACCGGAACCGGACAGAGAGGACGGTATGGCGAAGAATGGCAGATTTCCATATGAAGTCTGCCGTTTTTGTTTTCTGCGGGCAGAAGATGTTCGGCAGAAAATTTTGCGTGCAGAAGATTTTGCGGGCAGAAGATGTTCGGACAGAAAATTTTCGTGCGCAGAGTGAGCCAGTGGTAGTTTTGCCATGTGGACGCGCGACCACATATTTGCGAATTGCGGATAAATGCCGGAATGTTTAAAATAATGACATCGAAACAGCGAAAAACAAAAAAATATTGTCAGGAGAAATTGAAAAAAGAGGTCCGCCGTTATCAATAATTACGAAAGAACAGAGCAGAAAACTTTGAGTGTTCACAGCATGGCTGTATCTGTGATAAGGATTAACCGAGGTGAATGATATGGTTACCAGAAAAGATATAGCAAAGAGAGCAGGGGTATCTGTTTCCGTCGTGTCGAGAGCGCTGAATAACAGCGGATATGTGGAAGCCGAGAAGCGGGAGCGGATTCTCAGGATCGCGGAGGAACTCGACTATCACCCGAACCCCGTGGCGATGTCGCTGATGCGGCAGAGAACGAAACAGCTTTTGTTCTACTGCAGAAATATGGATAACTCGTTCAATACAGAGTTGTATCTCGGCATGAAGGAGCAGGCAGAAAAGCAGGGCTACATGGTAGCGGTGAATGGCTCCTTGGATTTCCGGTATGTGCGGGGGATTATGGCGGACGGGATCATCCTGGCAGACGAGGCGATCGCTGAGAGTTATATGCGCATGGTCGGAAAGAACTACTATCTCCCTGCGGTTGCGGCGACGTATGGACGGCGGATGAGCTATCCGAGATCCCTTCCGGTGGTCGAGAGCGATCTGTGGAGCGGCATGGTGAAGATGCTGGACTATCTCAGAGGCAAGGGGCACCGGAAAATTGCGCTGATCAGTCCGAACGATGCGGACGATGCAAGCGCGCGCGATCTCGCGTGGAGATCCTACATGGCGCAGGAGTTCGAGGGCAATCTCGACGATTACTGTTTCGAAATCAATCGAAAAAGTATGCATATGGACCCGAGGATCATGGAGATCCCGGAGGAGCGGATGGACGGCATCCTGCTGCCGGAGAAGTTCTTTGAGAAAGGGACGCTGGCGGCGGAGGTGTTTCGGGAGCGCGGGTGTGATGCGACGGCGGCGGTCTGTTTTAATGACGAGATGGCGATGGGCTTCTGCAAGCGGCTGCGGCAGCTGGGCTACCGGATCCCGGACGATCTGTCTGTGATGGGGATCGACGGCATCGAGGCGCGCAAATATGCGGACCAGACGCTGACGACGCTGGCGATCAATCCGTATCTGCAGGGGCAGAAGTGCGCGGCGGTGCTGCTGGATGTGATCAACGGGAAAAAATTCAAGTACGCGACGTATATCCCGACGCAGATTGTGGAGGGAGAGACAGTCAGATCCATCAGGCGCTATTAGACAATGCCGGGCGCAGAAGAGAGCCGGACAAAAGCAGGATGGCAAGCCGGGCGGCGGAAAAGAGCCGGACAAAAGCAAGACGCAGGTCGGGCGGCAGAAGAGAGCCGGACAAAAGCAAGACGCAGGTCGGGCGGCAGAAGAGAGCCGGGCGGGCGCGGGATAGAAAAACGGGGAAATTCCCCTGCCATGTGCAGGGAATTTTATAAAAAAGTTAAGGAGGATGTATATGAAAGCAAGAAACGCAAAACGGCTTCTGGCCGGATCACTGGCGACGGTGATGGCAATGTCGATGATGACAGGGATGCAGCTGACCGCAGCGGCGGACGAGGAGATCTCCGGCACGATTGAGGTGGGCGGCTGGCCGTCCGGCGACGACGCGTTTGAGGCGGCTCTGGACGGTTTCTACGAGGCGTATCCGGATGTTGAGGTAGAGCTGGTATTTACAGACACAACCGCACATCACCAGTCGCTGCAGACTGCTCTGGCGGCAGGCTCAGGCGCTCCGGACGTGGCGATGGTAGAGGGCGCTTACATTGCACAGTACCGCAACAGCTCCGCGCTGACGGATCTGTACACGCTCGGCGCAGACGAGCTGAAGGATGATTTCGTGGAGTTCAAGTGGAATCAGGCGATCTCGGACGACGGACAGAGACTCGTCGCAATCCCGTGGGATCTCGGCCCGACGCTTTACTATTACCGCACAGACGTATTCGAGGAGGTAGGACTTCCGACTGACCCGCAGGAGGTTGCGGATCTGATGAGCACCTGGGACGGCGTGCTCGAGGTAGCGGAGAAGGTGTCGATCCCGGGCGAGAGATGGTTCCTTCCGTCCGCAGCATATCCGTATCAGTGGCTGTTCATCAACCGCGACTACTACGACGAGGATCTGAACCTGAGACTGGAGCGCGACGGCGATCTGGACTGCCTGGAGGCATGTCTGAAGATCCGTGAGAACGGCTGGGATATGAACGTTGACATGTGGTCCGCAGAGGCGTATGCAGCGTATGCGGCAGGTACGTGCGTATCTGTGGCATCCGGATCCTGGTTCTCCGGCTTCCTGAAGACCGATATTGATCCGGACGGCGCAGGGCACTGGGGCGCTACCGTGCTTCCGGCAGGTATGCCTGCGACGAACTGGGGCGGTTCCTTCCTCGTGATCCCGGAGCAGTCCGAGAACAAGGAAGCTGCATGGGCGTTCATCAAGTACATGCTGGCAACCACCGAGGGCCAGAACACCATGTTCAAGGCAGTTGACTACTTCCCGTCCTACAAGCCGGCATGGGATGCGGCTCCGGAGCTCTACACAGATCCGGACGATTACTTTGGCGGCCAGGCTCCGAATGCGATCGCGACGGAGATCGCTTCGCAGGTGCCGGTTGTCTACAACACGATGATGGATACGACGGCTGAGGGCTATCTGTACAGCTCCTTCAACGCAGGCGCTGAGGCAGGCGAGACGCCGGAGCAGATCCGCGAGAGACTGGGCAACGACATTGAGGCGGCATGCGCAGAGCTCAAGGAGCAGCAGATCCAGACGCTCAAGGATGCGGGCGTGTGGGACGGCGAGTGATTCCGGCGGGCAATGAGCCGGGGCTTTGATTGCCAGGTAACCGAATAGCCGAAGGCTTGACAGAGAATGAAAATGGCTGCAGAGCAGTCAGGAAAAGAAGGCCGGAGCGGAGAATCCGGCCTCTTTTTTTCAGGAAGGATAGCTGTGTTTATCGTTGTGTCAAGGAGACAGAGGAAGGTGAAAAATCAGTGAGTGTAAAGAAGAAAAAAGGATTGCTCGGCACCCTGTATGCGAACCGCGTCGCTTATGTGTATATCGCGCCGTTTTTTATCCTGTTTGCGGTATTCAACCTGTTCCCGATGATTGCCGGATTTGCGCTGAGCTTTTTCCGGTGGGACGGCCTTGGGCCGATGCATTTTATTCAGTTTGACAACTATGTAAATCTTTTTCAAGATGTGCTGTTCTGGAAAGCGCTGAAAAATACGCTGTTCATCGGTATCATCGCGCACATCCCGATCCTGCTGGGCGGCCTGGTGCTCGCGTACATCCTGAACTCGAAGCTGGTAAAGGGACAGAATATTTTTAAGACGATTTACTTTATGCCGATGGTCACGAGCTCGGTGGCGATCTCGATCATCTTTATGAACCTGTTCGGCAACAATTACGGCCTGATCAACTGGTTCCTGAGCCTGTTCGGGGAGAAGCCGATCAACTGGCTGGGCGGCGACGGCTCCCTGATCAAGGTGGCGGTCATCGTGATGTTCGCGTGGAAGTGGATCGGCTGGAATATGGTCATCTACCTGGCGGGTATGCAGGGCATCAGCAACGATATCTACGAGGCGGCGGAGATCGACGGCGCGAACCACGTACAGATCGTGTTCCGCATCCTGATCCCGCTCCTGAAGCCGATCATCCTGTTCACGCTGATCCAGTCGACGATCGGTATGTTCAACCTGTTCACTGAGCCGTTTATCCTGACGAACAGCAGCTGGGGCGGCGGAACGAACAACGGCGGACTGACGCTGATGATCTACCTGCTGAGCAAGGCGCCGCAGGGCGGAAACGCGTACGGCTACGCGTCGGCGGTTGCGTATATCATCACCATGATGATCGTGGTTATCTCGATTGTGCTGAACAAGGTAACGGCGGACAAGGACGAGCCGAAGAAGAGAAAGGGGAGAAGATAGGGTATGAAAACATTGTTATTGCTCCTTATTGCGATTGCGGTCGTGATGGTCGTGATTTCGATCGTCCACCCGATCGGCAAAAAAATCTCCCTGTACGTGATTCTGATCGCGATTGCGCTGATCATGCTGCTGCCGTTCTACATGATGTTCGTGATGTCGACGTTGAAGACGAACGAGATCTACTCGTTCCCGCCGATCGTGACGTTCGGCACGAACCTGGTGGAGAATTTCAAGAGCATGGTGGATCAGGTCAACATGCCGCGGGCGTTCTTGAACAGCTGCATCGTGACCTTCTCGTACGTGATCCTCGTGCTGTTCTTCTGCTCGATGGGCGGCTATGCGTTCTCGGTCTATGAGTTCCCGGGCAAAAATGTGCTCTTCGCGATCCTGCTCGGCACGATGATGATCCCGGCGACCGCAGGCATGATCCCGTGGTTCATCATGATGAGCCGGTTCGGCTGGGTCAACGACTTCAAGGCGCTGATCATCCCGGGCTGTGCGAACGCGTTCGGCATCTTCTGGATGCGGCAGTACTGTCAGAACAATGTGCCGAAGGCGCTGATGGAGGCAGCCCGGATCGACGGGTGCAGCGAGTGGACGATCTTCTTCCGCATCATCGCGCCGATCCTGAAGCCGGCGTACGCGTCGCTGGGCATCATGAATTTTGTAAACCAGTGGAACGAGTTCACGCAGGCATTGATTATCCTGAGAAAAGAGAAACTGTTCACGCTGCCGCTGCTGCTGAGGTCAATGGTGTCGGACCGCGGCACGGATTACGGCGCGATGATGCTCGCGAGCACCTGCGCGGTGCTGCCGCTTCTGATCTGCTTCCTGTGCGCGTCGAAGTTCTTCATGGACGGATTGACGGCGGGAGCGGTGAAGGAGTAGAATAAAATTCAGTTCTGCTATCGGCATGTGGCTGCAGATGGAGGTGCGCAGCGCAGGATCGTTCGTGCGACGAATTTGCAGCTTGCATGGCGACGGTTGTCCGTGAGGTAAATTGCGGCTTGCATGGCGCAGGATTGTCCGTGCGGTGAATCTGCGATCTACATGGTGACGATTGTCGGCGCGGTGAATTGCGGACGTGAGCAGATTGTAATGCAAAGTATGATAAATATGTAGGAGGAGGGAAAGACATGAGCGAGATTTTGAACGGAGAGCGGCTGGTGCTCGGCACGTGCTACTATCCGGAGCACTGGCCGAAGGAGCTGTGGCGGGAGGATCTGCTGCGGATGCTCGAGGCCGGCATTGAGGTGGTCCGGATTGCGGAGTTCGCGTGGAGCAAGGTCGAGCCGGAGGAGGGGAGATTCACCTACGAATTTTTCGATGAATTTCTCGACATCGCGGACGAGGTGGGCATGAAGGTGATCTTCTGCACGCCGACGGCGACGCCGCCCGCGTGGCTGACGGAGAAGTATCCGGAGGTGCTGAACGCGCGGATGGACGGCGTGCTGCTGCGCCACGGGGCGAGACGCCACTACAATTACAATTCCCCGGTGTACCAGGAGCTGTGCGCGCGGATTACGGGAAAATTTGCGAGCCACTATGCAGGGAGAAACTGTATCATCGGCTGGCAGCTGGACAATGAGATCAACTGTGAGACGAATGAGTTCTACTCCGAGAGCGACACGCGCGCATTCCGTGTCTGGCTGAAGGAGAAGTACGGGACGATCGACGCGCTGAATGAAGCGTGGGGGACGGCATTCTGGAACCAGACGTACACGGACTGGAAGGAGGTCCATGTGCCGCGCACGACGATCAGCAACTCGACGAATCCGCACGAGGTGCTCGACTATACGCGGTTCATCTCCGCGAGCGCGCGCAGGTTTGCGAAGCTGCAGAGCGACATCATCCGCCGCTACCTGAAGCCGGGCGATTTCATCACGACCAACGGACTGTTCGGCAATCTGGACAACCACGCGATGACAAATGAGAGCCTTGACTTTATCACGTACGATTCGTACCCGAATTTTGCGTACTGTCTGGATGCGTACTCCAACGATCCGAGGAATCTGCGCGACCGCAAGTGGAGCCGCAATCTCTCCGAGACGCGCTCGGTGTCGCCGATTTTCGGCATCATGGAGCAGCAGTCCGGCGCGAACGGCTGGAATACGCGCATGGAGGCGCCGACGCCGCGTCCGGGCCAGATGACCTTGTGGACGATGCAGTCGATCGCGCACGGTGCGGACTACGTGAGCTATTTCCGCTGGAGAACTTGCACGATGGGGACGGAGATTTACTGGCACGGGATTCTCGACTACTCGGGCCGGGAGAACCGCAGGATCCGCGAGGTGCGCGATATCCACCGGAAGCTGCAGGGCATGAAGGGGATCGCCGGCGCGCGCTATGAGGCGAAGGTCGGCGTGCTGAAGGACTATGACAACATCTGGGATGCGCAGCTCGACGTATGGCACGGCCGGGTCGACAGCGCGAGCCAGAAGGCGCTCTTTGCGGCGGCACAGAGATCGCACACACCGCTCGATTTCGTGTATCTGACAAAGCGGACGACGGCAGAGGAGCTGGCGCAGTATGAGGTTCTGATCTACCCGCACATGACGATCGCGACGAAGGAGCAGGCCGAGCTGCTGACTGCGTACGTGGAAAACGGCGGCACGCTGGTGATCGGCTGCCGCAGCGGCTACAAGAACACGACGGGGCAGTGCGTGATGGACAAGCTGCCGGGCGTGCTCTCGGAGCTGACCGGTACGGACGTTCCGGAGTACAGTTTCATCGCACCGGATGCAGGGGCGGTGACGGTCGACTGGGAAGACACGCAGCTGACGGCAAACGTATTTGCGGATCAGCTCGAGGCGGTCGGCGACGCGAAGGTCGTCGGGACGTACACCTCCGACTACTACGCGGGGGCAGGCGCGCTCGTGTGCCGTGCGCTCGGAAAGGGAAAGGCGTACTACTACGGAAGCGCCTTCAATGAGGAGTCCGCGCGGATCTTCCTGGAGAAGCTCGGCGTGGCATCGCCGTACCGCGCGCTCGTCGAGGTGCCGGAGAGCTGTGAGCTGGCAGTCCGCAGCAAAGACGGAGAGAAGTATCTCTTTGTCCTGAACTACGAGCCCACTCCGGCAGAGATCACACTCCACCAGAGTGGAACGGACCTGTACACAGGCGAGACCGTGTCCGGCGCGCAGAAGCTTGACGGGTATGGGACGATGGTGATCAGGTTATAAGGAGAGAAGAGAGGCTGATTTAGAGCAGCTCTTTGACAGGAATCGGAGAAATAGGTTCGGGCACAGGAATAGGAATTCCTGTGCCCGTTTTGCGTTAAACTTACTTGCCTGCTTCGCAGGTACCACTACGCATGGAAGTCGATTGCTCCGTGTTTCGCACTCCTGCAATCGCCCCCGATATTCGCAATCCGACCGATCGGTTTACTTGCTCATGCCGGGGTGTCCCTAATGTTCATATCTGCTCTCGTGCAAGCACGTCTCAGCTATGCTCACTTGGCTTACTTTCGCAGTAAATTTTATTCATATTGTTCCGGTTACCTGTATAGGATAGTACAAAATCGGTCAGGGTGATTTTATGCCGGATTTTAATAAACTGAGCGAGATTCTGATGACGGTAAAGGCGATCCAGTACGTGATGCTCGCCCTACTGCTGATCAGCGCGGTTGTCCTTCCGAAACAGCTGGCGGAGCAGGGAAGCAAGGAGAGCAGCGGAGCGCAGGTGACCGCGGAGGCGAAGGATGGAGCGGGAGGAGCAACCGGAAACGGAGCAGGTCAGGGAGCGGGAAGCGAAGTTGGTCAGGTGACGGGAAATGGTACGGGCCAGGCGATGGGAAACGGAGCGGATCTGCAGGAAGGATGCGGAGGGAGCCAGTCGTCAGGAAGTGAGACCAGCCAGACACCCGGAGTCGGCCAGGGCCAAGTGGTGGAGACGGGGGACGGGAAGGGAACGATCGTTCTGGACCCCGGACATGGAGGAGATGACCCCGGAATGATCGGCGGCAGCGGAATCAATGAGAAGGTGCTGAACCTTGTTTATGCGAAGAAGCTGGCGAAGCTGCTCGGCGATGCGGGCTACCGCGTTGTGATGACGCGGACGACGGAGGATGGGCTGTACGATGCGGACGCCTCGCACAAGAAAGCGCAGGATATGCAGCGGCGGGTCGCCGTGATCGCGCAGGAGCAGCCGCTTCTGACCGTCAGCATCCACCAGAACAGCTACCAGGATCCGTCGGTCTGCGGGCCGCAGGTCTTTTACTATGAGAATTCCGGCGAGGGCGAGAAGCTCGCGAAGGAGATACAGGACAGCCTGAACACCGGGCTTGCCGTGGCACGTCCGCGCGTGCAGAAGGGAAATGCGACGTACTACATACTGAAGCGTTCGGAGAGCACAACGGTGATCGTAGAGTGCGGCTTCCTCTCAAACCCGGAGGAGGAGGCAAAACTGCAGCAGGAGGACTACCAGGACCAGGTCGCGCAGGCGGTGTTTGAGGGAATTGTGCGGTATCTGGGAGATACGTCCGGTAAGGATGTCGGTGCGTGAGAACTCAGAAAGCCGAGGATTTCAGACAGTTGTGCTGTCTTCATGAGAATCGGCAGCATGGATTCGACCACTTTGCATATCCATCATGCTGAGAAACGCTTCACGAGCGAAGTCGGCACCTCGATCTTGCAGGTGTGGGGCACGGGGGTGTTGATCTGCTCGATGAGCTGTTTGGCGGCGAGCTGGCCCATGTAGTGGCGGGGGATGTTGATGGTGGTCAGGGACGGCTCGATGATACGGCTCTCTGAGATGTTGTCGAAGCCCGCGACGGCAATGTCGTCCGGGATCCGGTGGCCGCGCAGCTTCAGCGCCTTGATCGCGCCGATGGCGATCAGGTCGTTGTCCGCGAAGTAGCAGTCCGCGAGCTTGTCGCCGCGGTCGAGGATCTCGAGCATGTCGGCCATCGCGCCGTCGATGGAGGGCGACAGGCGGTGGATAATGCAGCGCGCGCGGGACATTCCGTTATCCTCGACCGCCTTGTAGAAGCCGTCGAGCCGCTCGGCGAAGTTGCGCAGCGCGTAGGAGGACTGCAGGTAGCCCGGCTGCTTCATCGTGCGGCTGATCAGGTAGTCGGTCGCCAGATAAGCGCCCTGCCGGTTGTTGATCAGGACACAGCTCACGTCGAGCGTGTCAAAATAAGAGTCCAGAATCACCAGGGGGACGCGCAGTGCGAGAAACTGCTGCACGTTCTCCTTCTTCATCTCCGTGCCCAGCAGCACGATGCCGATACAGTCAGAGACGCGAAGATCTTCCAGATACTTCTGGAGGTCTTCTTTTTTTTCGTAAAACTGAATCTGCTTGAGCGTGTAGTTCTCCCTCCGGCAGGCCTGCTCGATCCCGTCGATCAGCTCGTTGAAGATCGGGGAGTACGACAGAATCGCGTTGTGCGTGCGGTAGACGATGGCATAGATGCAGCCCGCTTTATTTTTCTTCAGAGAAAGCTTCGAAAAGTCGTAGCCGTATTTCTCCGCGGCTTCGATCACCATGCGGCGCGTCTCCGTGCTGACACCGGGACGGTTGTTCAGCGCCATCGAGATGGCGGTGGCGGAGAGATTCAGTTTTTCGGCGAGTTCCTTTGCGGTGATGGACATGGCGTACTCCTTTTCTATCGTGAATGCAAAAAAATAGAAATTGACTTTAGTAATATTATAAGGATAAAGGAAACGTTTCGCAATACGCAAGAACAGAATAAAGTAATAATAAAGCGATAAAAGCTTTATTATTGGTTGCGATAAAGTAACCGTTCGAATATACTGGAGACACAGAAAAAACGCAAAAAAGCGCTGACTCATCCGAAAATTGGTAGATATTGGATGAAAATGTGTTAGAATGTAATAAAATACAGAAAACACATGGTGAAAAGCATGAGGACGACAATTAAAGATATCGCGGATTACTGCAAGGTGTCTGTCGGGACAGTGGACAGGGCCTTGAATAACAGACCCGGGATCAGCAAGGAGACAAAGGAGAAGGTACTGCAGTCAATCGAGACGCTGAATTATCATCGCAACCATACGGGTAGAAGCCTGGCAATGGGAAAGACAAAGACAATCGGTGTCGTCTGTTTTGATCTGTATAATAATTTTTTCCCGGAACTGATTGACACGATCGAGGCAAGAGCGAAGGAGAGAGGGTATTTTATTTACCTGATTCTGACGCACAAGGCCCCCAGACTGGAGAAGGACGGGCTCAGCTATCTGTGTGAGCGGCAGGTGGACGGCATTATCTTGTTTCCGATCGGTGTGAGCAGGGAGTACATCGCGTCATTGAGGCAGTTGGGCATTCCGATTGTAACCATTTACAATCGGCTGACAGCGGATTTCCCGTTTGTGGATGTGAATGGGAAAAAAGCGATGGAGGATGCGGTGGCTTACATCGCGTCAAAGGGATACCGGAGAATCTGCTATATGACTCCGGAGATTGAGGCGCAGGAGTCGGAGGGTCTGAACACGTACACACTTCGCCAGAGGGAGGCGGGCTATCTGAGCGGCATACAGCAGGCAGGTTTGGAGCGCGCGGAGGTCTATGAGAAGGGAAGCGCGGAGGAAAAGACGGAGCAGTTTGTCAAGAGCTATGTGCCCCAAGAGCGGACGGCGCTTCTGTGTCTGTGCGATTCCTATGCGCTGAGAGTGATGCGGGCGCTGAGCGATCACGGAATCCGTGTGCCGGAGCAGGTTGGCGTCATGGGGTTTGACAACATCGCGTCGATGGACTACATGAAGCCGCGCATGACTACCATTGCGTACTCGGTAAAAGAGATGGGCTGTACGGCGATTGATATGCTGTTTCAGTGTATGGAGGATCCGGAATACAGGAGAGAGTGTCTGCTGGATTACAGGATTGTAGAGGGCGGGACGCTGCTGTGAATGAGGAGCTCCGGTAACGGACGGCACTGGTTTTGCGGTTTTGATGTGAATACAGGAGAATTTGAAACAGATATGTCACATATCTGTTTTAAATAAGACGAGACCGTGTGCGCACACGGAAGCGCACGCAGGTAGTGATGGAAGAGCAATCACGTAGGAAAAAAGAACTTTAAAAGAAGTCAGAGTCACCAGGTTTGAGGCAGATAAGATGCAGAGCAATTTTATCTGTTTTAAATAAGCAAAGACCGTGTGCGCACACGGTAATCAAATACCTCACTGCAAGCAACAGGGTATTTGATCCTCGCGGCAGTCGCCAAATATCCATGCAAGCATGGCTACTTGGATTGTTGCCTGGGGAAATGAAAAAAAGGGGGAATGAATGAAAATGAAAATTCAGGATGTAAGGTACGTGCCGTATTCTGATACCTGGCTGCGCGAAAGAACGGAGGATATTACGAGGTATCTTCGCGTGGCCGCGGAATTTGGGTGCAGCATGGAGGGGCGTGAGATCTATGAGGATTTTCAGGCCGAGATCGGGCGCACGCTGGACCGCTTTCAGGCGCTCGTCCTGGCGCAGAAGGATCCGGATGAGCCGGACGATCTGGAGAGCATCCGGGCGCTTAGACCGGATGGGCCAAGGCGGCTTGCGACAGAGCTTCCGCCCGATTACGGAGAGCGGCTACGAGGTGCATTTTACGGGCGCATGGCGGGCTGTACGCTGGGTGCTGCGCTGGAATTTAATCCGATCGACACGATGAAAGCGTGGGCGGAATACTTTGGCGATAACTATCCGCCGACGGATTACTGGAGTCATATTAAGGACCCGATGGCGAAACACTATATCACGGGGAAAAAGCTGGATCTGACCAGGGAGCACATGGATGCGGTGCCGCCGGACGACGATACGATCTATACGCTGCTGGCGCTGCTCACGCTGGAGGAGTACGGAACAGAGTTCACACACGCAGACATGGAGCACATCTGGAAAAAGTACCTTCCGCTTGGCGACGAGGGCGGCGGGCGCGGCTGCTGGTGGGGAGAGCGCATCATGATGGAGAATCTGCTAAGCGGGATGAAAGCCCCGGAGGCAGGCCTTTACCGCAATCCGAATCTGCAGAACATCGCGGGCTGGACCAGGGCAGATGCCTACGGCTACGTATGTCCGGGCTGGCCGGAGAAGGCGGCAGCGCTCGCCTACATGGACTGCTCGATCAATCACAGAAGAAACGGTGTGTACGGTGCAATGTTCATGGCTGCCACGATCGCGGCGGCGTTTGTGGTGGAGGACCCGATGGAGGCAGTACGGATCGGGCTGACGGAGATCCCGGAGCATTGTCTGTTTGCAGAAGGAATCCGCTGGGCGTTGGAGAACAAATCTGCGGATTACCGGGAGGCAGCGGACAAGTGCTGGGCGCGGTATGACGGGATGTTCAACGGCAGTGCGCTGACGAATGCGATCCACGTGGTCATGGGGCTGGATATTGGGCAGAAGGATTTCACGAGGGTGATCGGCGAGACGATCGCGATGAGTGGAGACAATGACTGCACCGGGGCGACGGCAGGGAGTATCTGCGGGGCCGTCATCGGCTTAAAGAACATACCGGAGCATTGGATCAAGCCGTTCCACGGGAGAATGCATATTTATCTGAAGGAGCACCCGGAGTATCTGGAGCTGGAAGAAGTGTGCGGCCGCCTGGAGCGCCTTGCGGAAACATTTGTGAAACAGCGTTAGACAGACAAGTTACCAGAGAAAGATTTCATGCTGCCGCCAAATCCCGGATCGGGATAAACAGGACGGGAAAGGGAGCGCAGCAGCGATTCGAAAGGAGAAAAAAGATGAAAAAAAGAACGATTGCCATTTTAATGACAGCAGCGATGACAGCATCCATGCTTCCGGGGACGTTTGCCGGGGCCGAGGAGCAGACAACGATCACAATCTGGGATACGTTCATAGACGGCACGCTCGGAGCGGCGATGAGCGATATCGTGGCAGCATTTGAGGAGGCGAACCCGGATGTGAAGGTAGAGCGCGTTCCAAAGGAGCTGACCGCGCTTAGCGAGACACTGAAGGCGGCATTTATGGCAGGGGATGCGCCGGATATTGTCTATCTGGAGGCGGGTATCGGCACGGCAGGAAACTATGTGCAGGCGGGTTACTATGAGGATCTGACCGCGGCGTATGAGGAGTACGGCTGGAAGGACAGCCTGATGTCAGCGTGCTGGGAGATTCCGAGCGCCGACAACTTTATCTGGGGTGTCGGAAATGAGATGGAGACGATGAGCCTCTATGTCAACCAGGATATCTTCGATGAGCTTGGCCTCGATCAGCCAAAGACGGTGGAGGAGCTGACCGCGGATATGCAGGTGATTAAGGATGCAGGCTATCAGGTGCTCGCAAACACGCTGGATTCTTCCTGGTCCAACAATATGAACTTTATCGGCACGCTGCTCTATGCATACATGACGCAGGAGGAGATCGGAGACGTGATGAACAACGATGGTTCCTGGGATAAGGAGTCCGTCCGCAGGGCAGTTGCATGTATTACAGACTGGCTGGACAAGGGATATTTCCCGGAGCATCCGGAGGTGGATGGAGATCAGGAGCAGATGTACTTCAGCGGCAATACCGCTTGCTGGGTGACCGGAAACTGGGAGGTCGGCAATATCACAGAGCGGACAGAGTTCAAGACATCGATTTATCCGTTCCCGGGCTCTGAGACATGCGCGGACGGCGGCTCCCAGGTGAATTTTGCAGGCGGCGCATACCTTGTGTACTCCGGTTCCGAGGCAAAGGACGCGGCGTACCGCTTTATCGACTTCAGCATCAGCAATCCGGACACGGCAAAGACCTGGGCAGAGGTAGGAGGAACCATGCCGCCTTACACGAAGGAGTATGAGGTAGAGCTCTCCGATCTCGCGGAGCGGGTGGTTGAGCTGCTCGGCGATGAGACGCTGCAGAACACCGCGGGCATTAATATGTGGCTGGGCACAAACGCGTTTGACTTCTTCTCCGAGGCAGGACAGAAGCTTGCGATCGGCGCGCTGGATGAGGACTCGTTTGTGGCGGAAGCAGATGCGGCAAAGAATAAGGATGTGGAGACAGGACTCACAAAGGGATCCTTTAAGATCAACAGATAATCAGTGGAGTGAAATGCCGGCATGGAATTCCATGTCGGCATTTGCGCTTTGACTGGGCAAAGGGGTTTGAAAAATGAGAAAGAAATCTTTGTACAGAAATCAGATTATTATGGGATATGTGCTGCTGATTCCTGCGGTGCTGTTTTTTGCAGTTTTCTTTGGCTACAGTCTGGTGCAGGCGATCCATTACAGTATGCTGGACTGGGACGGGGTGACGAAGGCTGCGTTTGTCGGTTTGGGAAATTACAGAGAGTTATTCACAGATCCGGTGTTCTGGAAGGCATTTGTCAACAATATTTTTTACACGATCGGGATTCTGGCGTTTGGCGTGCTTCCGGGTCTGGCGCTGGCCTACATTCTCTCAAGGCCGTATATCAAAGGGCGGACGCTGTTTCGCTCCGTGTATTTTTTTCCCAGAATCATTTCTGCGGTCGTGTACGGAGCCGTGTGGAAATGGATGTATGATCCGAGAAACGGACTGCTGCGGCTGATCATTAATCTCTTCGGCGGAGACGGCGGAGGATTTGCAATTACCGGCAATGTGAAGACTGCGATGCTCGGCATTACGATCACCGGAGGCTGGACGTATTTCGGCTTCTGTATGGTCATTTTTATTGCCGCGTTTATGGGCACGAACATGGAGCTGGAGGAGGCGGCGAAGCTGGACGGGGCAAATAACTGGCAGACGTTCCACCGGGTGACGCTGCCGCAGATCCGCCCGGTCATCAACATGGTGCTGGTGTACACGGTCATCGACTGCTTCAAGGTGTATGATCTGGTGCTCGTGATGACGAGCGGAGGGCCAAATGATGCCACGCAGATTATGACGTACTATATCTATAAGCAGGCATTTACGTTCAACCGGTTTGGCTATGGATCCGCGGCGGCCATTGTGCTCGGAATTTTTATGGTGGCATTCACTGTGATTTACAATGCAACGCTTGGAAAGGAGGAATTGTAGGATGAAAATGAGAAGTCAGAAAACAAACAGGCTGATCACAAGAATCCTGATTTACCTGGTTTTGATTCTTGCGCTGGTCTATACGTTAATTCCGTTTGCAACGATCCTGCTGACCTCTTTCCGGACGGCGAAGGACGCTGTGCGCGGCCCGTTCACATGGCCCAAGGACTGGAATATCGTCGGCAACTACATCGAGGCATGGGAGATGGGACAGTTCAGCCGCTATATGCTGAACAGCCTCTACATGATGGTGCTGACCGTGGTCGGCACGCTTGTGGTGGCAACGCTCGCCGGATATTCCTTTGCAAAATTCCGGTATCCCGGGAAAAATGCGATTTACTATATCCTGCTGATCGGAATGATGATTCCGTTTCAGTCGATTATGCTGCCGCTGTATTTTACACTGAAATCGATGGGGCTGCTGAATTCTCTTTCGGGCATCGGACTTTTGATGATCGGAACCGGCGAGGGGTTTGCGATTATGATGATGCGCTCGTTCTTTATCGGGATTCCGGACTCCATCATTGAGTCGGCAAGACTGGACGGGTGCTCGGAGATACAGGTGCTTGTCCGCGTTGTGCTTCCGAACACGTTCCCGGCATGGACGTCTCTGGTCGTGATTACGGCGATGGGGTCGTGGAATAATCTGCTTGCGCCGATGATGTACATTTTCAGCCAGGACAAATACCCGGTGCCGTATGCGCTGTACGCGTTCCAGTCGGCTCACACCACGGACTATCAGCTGCTGGCGGCAGGCATGATGATATCCATCGTGCCGATCATAATCGTATATGTGATGTTCCAGAGCAGTTTCCAGAATGGTCTGATGGCGGGAGCGGTAAAGGGCTGAATCGTTTTTTACAAAATAAATGAAAATAAAGTCATAATAAAGCGATTATCACTTTACAAAAGATTGAGATAAAGTAAAAGGAACGATATACTAGAGAAAATGGGCTGTGCAAGCGATAAGGAGGACTTTATTATGAAGACAAGGATAAAGCTCGGCTACGCGCCGACGAGAAGAAGCATTTTCAGCGCGCCGGACGCGATCAAGTACCGCGGCCTGACGGCGGATCGGCTGAGAGAGCTCGGGGTGGATTTCGTGGATATCACGGACATCAATGAGGAGGGGCTGCTCTACAATGACGCAGACCGGATCCGGATTGCGGAGAAGTTCAAGGCGGAGAAGATCGACGGCCTCTTCCTCCCGCACTGCAACTTCGGCACGGAGTACGAGTGCGCGCGGCTCGCGCAGGATCTGAAGGTGCCGGTGCTGCTGTGGGGGCCGCTGGATGAGCGGCCAGATGAGAACGGTGTGCGTCTGCGCGACACGCAGTGCGGTCTGTTCGCGACGGGCAAGGTGCTGCGCAGGTTCAATGTGCCGTTCACGTATTTGACAAACTGCCGCCTGAACGATCCGGTGTTCGAACGCGGTCTGCGCGATTTTATGGCAGTGTGCAACGTGGTAAAGACGTTTAAGAATATTCGGATTCTTCAGATTGCCCCGAGACCGTTTGACTTCTGGTCGACGATGTGCAATGAGGGAGAGCTGCTGGAGAAGTTCAACGTGCAGCTGGCGCCGATCCCGCTGCCGGAGCTGACGGATGAGATGAAGCGGGCGAAGGCGGAGCGCACCGAGGTGGACGAGGTGATCGCGTACTGCCGTGCGAATATGGAGATTCAGGTGAAGGACAACGAGCTGGAGAATGTCGCGGCTTTGAAGGTGGCGATGAAGCACCTGATTGAGAAGTACGGCTGTCAGGCGGCTGCGATCCAGTGCTGGAACCAGCTGCAGAGTGAGATCGGCATCATGCCGTGCGCGGCAAACTCGTTGCTGAACGAGGAGGGGATTCCGGTGGTCTGTGAGACAGACATCCACGGGGCGATCACGGCTCTGATGGTGGAGGCGGCTGACCTCGACGGGACGAGGAGCTTCTTCGCGGACTGGACGATCCGCCATCCGGATATCCCGAACGGGGAGCTGCTGCAGCACTGCGGCCCTTGGCCGATCTCTGTGGCGAAGGAGACGCCGAAGCTGACGTACCCGCTGGCGTTTGACCATCCGGGCAGCATCACGGCGGAGGCAAAGCACGGTGAAGTGACCTTGGCGCGCTTCGACGGAGACCACGGGGAGTATTCGCTGCTTCTTGGCCGCGCGAAGGGTGTGGACGGCCCGAAGGGCATGGGCACCTACCTGTGGGTGGAGGTCGAAAATATCAAGCGCCTCGAGGCGAAGGTCGTCGAGGGACCGTACATCCATCACTGCGTCGGCATTCACAAGGATGTCGTGCCGGTGCTGTACGAGGCATGCAAATACATCGGTGTGAAGCCGGATCTGTATGACCCGATCGAGGAAGAGGTTCGGGCGTATCTGAGAGGGGAATGAAATTCTCCTCTGTCTCCTTGAAGGTGGAGCGAATAGACAGGAAAGGTAAGACAAGGTATGGAACGCTTTTTGATCAGTATTGACCAGAGCACGCAGGGGACGAAGGCCCTGCTCTTTGACGAGTCGGGCGCGATCGTGCGGCGTGCGGACCGTCCGCACAGGCAGCTTGTGAATGAGCTTGGCTGGGTGTCGCACGATCCGGAGGAGATTTACAGGAATCTGCTCGCGGCGGTCGCGGAGGTGACGGATGGAATCGACCGCGGCCGGATTGTCGGAGTCGGCATCAGCAATCAGCGCGAGACGACGCTGGCTTGGAACCGGACGACCGGGAAGCCGTACGGACACGCGATTGTCTGGCAGTGCGCCCGTGCAGCACAGATCTGTGAGCGGGTGGCGGGAGACCAGACGGCAGCGGAACTGATTCGCCGCCGCACAGGTATCCCGATCTCCCCGTATTTCCCTGCGTCGAAGCTGGCGTGGATTCTCGAGCATGTCGAGGGAACGAAGGAGGCAGCCGACCGTGGGGATATCTGTCACGGGACGGTGGACAGCTATCTCGTTTTCCGGCTGACCGGTGGAAAAGTCTACAAAACGGACTACTCGAATGCGTCGCGCACACAGCTGTTCAACATTTTTGAGCTGAAGTGGGATGAGGAGATCTGCGCGCTCTTCGGGATTGACCCGAAGAACATGGCGGAGGTCTGTGACTCGGATGCGTGCTTCGGGGAGACGGACTTTGAAGGGCTTCTGCCGCACGCGGTTCCGATTCACGGAGTGCTCGGCGATTCGCACGGCGCGCTGTTCGGGCAGGGCTGTCTGCAGGAGGGCATGACGAAGGCGACCTACGGGACGGGCTCGTCGATCATGATGAATATCGGAGAGCGGCCGGTGCTCTCAGAGCACGGCGTCGTGACCTCTCTGGCTTGGCGCATGGGAGGCAAAGTAAACTACGTCCTGGAGGGCAACCTGAACTATACGGGGGCAGTGATCACCTGGCTGAAGGATGATCTGGGACTGATCCAGTCGCCAGCGGAGACGGAAGCGCTCGCACGGCAGGCAGTGCAGGACGATGCGCTGTATCTGGTTCCGGCCTTCTCGGGGCTCGGCGCTCCGTACTGGGACAGCCATGCGACGGCAGCGATCACGGGCATGACGCGCACGACGAAGCGCGCGGAGGTGGTGCGCGCGGCTGTGGAGTGTATCGCCTACCAGATCACAGATATCCTGTGCGCCATGAGCGAGGATTCCGGCATCCGGATCCCGGAGCTGCGCGTCGACGGCGGCCCGACGAGAAACGGTTACCTGATGCAGTTCCAGAGCGACATCGCAGATACCGTGATTCAGATCCCGGACGCAGAGGAGCTCTCCGCGATCGGCCCGGCGTATGCCGCGGGAATCCGGCTGGGCCTTTGGGACGAGCAGATCTTTGGCCGACTGAAGCGCACAAAGTATGAGCCGCAGATGGAAGAAGCGCTGCGCACGCGAAAATATGCGGGATGGAAAGCGGCGGTGGAGCGGACGCTGGTTCGGTGATACAGAGGAGCAGGAGATGATGCTGGTTCGATAGCACAGAGAAGCAAGAGAGCAGCAGAAAACACTGGATCGTAGTACGGAAGAGCAAGAGAGGAAGAGAAAAGGCTGGACCGATAGTACAGAGGAGCAAGAATGTAGAAAAAGGTACTGTGCATTGGAAGACGGAATAACGATAAAGTCGGATGAGGCGTTGCAAACTTGCAAATAGACCCGGGGGATTTGATTTGCCAAATCCCCCAGATCTGTGGAGAACGTGTATCTTGCAAGATAGTCATCTGGCCCAATTATTGATCCGTATTTGCGGAGGCCAGCTGAGTCTTCAACTTTTGCACGGTCTCGAGCGATAATCCGATACGTTCAGCGATTACCTGCTCATCTAAAAGGCCAATCAGGCTTTTCGCATTGTCAAGTTTTGCTTTTTCAATGCCAGCCTTAAATCCGTCATTTACAAGCATCTGTCCCATTCTGGTCATTTTCATGTTCTCCTTGATTTCTTCCATACTGATGGAGTCCAAAAATTTTTCTGCCATAGCGTAAATCACCGCCTCAATTTTTTTAAGATCCTCTGCAGAAACGGAGTCTGCATTTTGTGTGATTTCGTAAGCAGTTTTGATCCGGTCTTGATGGCGACATTGTGCTGATAGCTTGCGAGCGCCTCATAGGAGCGGAAGCGTTTCAGCCCTTTCAGGCCCTCATTTGTGCTCTGAAATTCGAAATGCGCCCAGGACCCATCCTCCATTTCCAAATTGAAATCCTGATAAAATTTCCGGATTTCCATATGAATCAGTTCGGTGGGAACGATTCGGACGGCCCTTTCCTTGATGCCGAAAAAGGGAAGCAGTTCGTCGGCAAAAAACTGCAAAACCATTTTCATAGCGGCATCCTCGTATTGGGAAGCGGAAGGGACGGATATAGCCGTCTGCCGGCTATCTGTCGGTGCCTGCATGTGCGGTCCTTTCTGTAGAAGACAGAAAACTGCTTACCTTAACTATATCAAAAATATGTGCTGCAAGCAATCGCATTTTCATATCTGTTTTAGAGGACAAAAATAGCAGCTTTCTGTAAAGACAAATGGATTATCAACATATTGATTATTATAAATAATATAAAACTGAATGTCAACAAAAAATTGAAAAGTAGAAGAATAAAATTTCCTATTTATAGGTGGCACAGCTCCATGTGGGCAGAAGACAAACAGGAAAAAGTATGATAACATGGAAAAAAAGAGAACAGGAGGAACTATGAGCAGCATGACATGGAACGAGACAGTGTCCTATGAGAAGACAGTAGAAAAATGGTGCGTTTTTGAAGTTACAGTGAACGGCCCTGCCGATGGCAATCCGTTTACAGACATCGAAGTGCGGGGCACGTTTACCGGGAAAAATGAGAAAAAGACCGTAGACGGCTTTTACGATGGGGATGGAGTGTACAAGCTTCGCTTTATGCCGTCATTTGAGGGGGAGTACGTGTTTGAGGGAAGCCTTGTCCGCGTGGGGGCGGCTGGTGCAGATCGGGCCAAAGATGAGACGGCAGACGAGATCTGTACCTTTGCCGGAAGCTTCACCGCCACAGCGCCATCGGAGGGCAACCACGGCCCGGTGCGTGTCGCGAATACCTACTACTTTGCGTACGAGGACGGCACGCCGTACCGCTCGCTCGGCACGACCTGCTATGTCTGGAACCTGCAGAGCGAGGAGCTGCAGGAGAAGACGCTGCAGACCTTGAAGGAAAATGCGTTCAACAAGATCCGCTTCTGCGTTTTCCCGAAGCACTACGACTACAATTTTAATGAGCCGCAGTCCTACCCGTTTGAGGGGACGCCGTGCGACAGCTCACAGATCACGAAGGAAAATTTCATGGAGTACAATGGCTGCGCGCCGGGAAATGACTGGGATTTCACGCGCTTCAACCCGGAGCACTTCCGCCATATCGAGAAACGGATCTGTGACCTGATGGCGCTCGGGATCGAGGCGGATCTGATCGTGATGCATCCGTACGACCGCTGGGGCTTCTCGATGATGGATGCAGAGTCGGACGACCGCTACTGGAAGTATGTGCTCGCGCGCTTTTCTGCGTACCGGAATGTCTGGTGGTCGCTGGCGAACGAGTATGATCTGTTCCGCGCCAAGACGCTCGAGGACTGGGAGCGGTATGCGCGGATCATCTGCGAGCGGGATCCGTATGGCCACCTGCGCTCAATCCACAACTGCCGGACCTACTATGACTACAGCCGCCCGTGGGTCACACACTGCAGTGTGCAGCGCACGGACCTGTACAAATCGGCGGAACTCGTCAATGAGTGGCGCGAGCGCTACCGCAAGCCGGTGGTTCTCGACGAGATCGCGTACGAGGGAAACATCCAGCACGGCTGGGGCAATATCAGCGGAAAAGAGATGACGCGGCGGTTCTGGGAGGCATTCTGCCGCGGAGGCTATCCGGGACACGGTGAGACGTACCTGCATCCGGAAGGGATTCTCTGGTGGTCGCACGGCGGAGAGCTGCACGGTGAATCGCCGGCGCGGATTAAATTCCTGGCGCAGATCATGGAGGAGACGCCCGGCATCGGCGTGGAGCCGTTTGACGGCGGCTGGGATGTAGTTGCCTGCCGTGCCGTCGGGAACGGTATAGCGCCGCGGAAGGATTACTTCCTATATTATTATAGCTTCATGCGGCCGTCGTTCCGCGAGTTCTATTTCGATGACACGACAGAGTACGAGGCTGAGGTCATCGACACCTGGGAGATGACGGTCAAAAAGTGCGGTACGTATAAGGGAAAATTCCGCATTGATCTGCCCGGAAAAGAGTACATGGCGATCCGGATCCGGAAAGCGTAGAGCGTTCGCCGCGCGCTAAGAAGACTGTGGCGACAGAAGAAGGGTGCCGCTGACTGCTTTGCGGTGCCCTTCCTGTAACTAATTGCGCACAATTATCTGAAAAAAATGAAAAAAGGTGGTTGACAAAACGGAAAACGGGTGGTAATATATGTCTCGCTGCTGAGGTAATTCCTCAAATGAGTGAGACCGGGCAGCCGTCACCGCAAGGCGGCGACAAAAAAAGTTGAAAAAGTTGTTGACAAACCGAAAAGCCTGTGATATTATATCAGAGTTGCTCCGGTAAAGAAAACGACCGAGATCAACAGAGAACCTTGATAACTGAACAGTGAAACAACCTTGAAAAATTCTTAACAAGTTTTATTTTTTAAGGAACTGACCTTTAAAACAGTAAAAGGGATAGATAGCCAAGTAGTTATCTTGACCAATCAAACACTTTATCAGAGAGTTTGATCCTGGCTCAGGATGA
>JAETOO010000041.1 GCA_021771715.1 Oscillospiraceae bacterium | reverse complement strand
AGGAGGAAGGAATGGAGCGGGCGTAGGCCCCGCCTAATGGCGGGGACGGAGCAGAGCGGAATTTCTTCCGACGAAGACCGCTCAGACGGTGTTCAACGGTTGTGAATACAGGTTCTAACAGCATTGTTATGTGATTTCGCAAAGGAGGTCTTTTTAATATGGTCACCATGGCCCAGCGCATTGAATCTCTGCGGACGGAGCGCGGCATGAGCCGGCCCGCACTGTCCGCCGCCCTGGGACTCCCCAGGACAGCTGCGGAAAAATTTGAGACAGGCCGCCAGACACCCACGCAGGACCAACAGGAAAAGCTGGCGTCCTATTTCGGTGTCTCGCTGTTCTATCTGCGGGGTGAAAGCGACGATCCGACCCGTATGGAAAATTGGCTCAACACCGGCTATGTGGATGACGAGCCTGCCCCGAAACCTTTCCCCCGTCCGGCATCTGCCAAGGTCGTTGCCCAGTCCTCTGCCGCCGGGCAAGGTGACAGCACCATGTTCAGCGCCTTTATGAAGAGCAAGTCCTTCCAGGAGCTGCTGCGTGCCACCGTGCTGGATGTTCTGCGCTCTCCGGAAGGCCAGGAGCTGCTCTCCAAAGCCGTACAAAAGGAGTTGCGGCGCTGATTCTTTTTCCTTTACATGCGCTAAAAGGACCTCTGCTTTCTGCAGGGGTCCTTTTTTCAGTCTTTTGCCCGTATGTATTGGTTAAAATTTTCGCTTATAGAATTCTGAATTATTCCGTGAAGGCAGCGATGAGCTCGGGAGTCATCATCTCGACGAACTTGGGATCCTCATAGATGCCGGCGGAAGCGGCCTTGAACTCCTCAACAGCCTCGGGGGACAGCTCGGAGACGGTCACGCCAGCGGCCTTCCACTTCTCCAGAACTTCCTGGTCACCCTCGCGCTCCAGCTTGCGCTGATTCTGGGCAGCCTTCAGGCCGCACTCATCAACGATCTTCTGCAGCTCGGGATCCAAAGAGTCATACAGCTCGCCGTTCATGGTGAAGAAGATGCAGTCATACACGCCGGTCCAGTAGGTCACGTACTTCTGGACCTCAGCGATGGAGGCGCCGTCAGCGGTGGGCAGGGGGTTCTCCTGGCCGTCGTAAGTACCGGTCTGCAGGCCGGTGTACACCTCGGACCAGTTGGCGTTCGTCCAGTTGGCGCCCCAGGCGTCATACTCCGCGTTCAGCAGGTCGGAACCGGCCACGCGCAGCTTCAGCCCCTTCATGTCGGCCAGGGACTCGATGGGACGCACGCTGTTGGTGGGATGACGGAAGCCGTTCTCCGCAATGCCCAGCAGGTGCAGGCCCATGCTCTCAACCACCTCGCCGACAGCCTTGCCGGCATCGCCGTCCAGCTTCGCGTCAACATCGTCGAAGTTGTCGAACAGGAAGGGCAGGGACACCACGTTCAGCCGCTTGTCGAAGTTGGAATAGATGATGTTGGAGTGGGCGGACAGCTCAATGGTGCCGTCCATAACGCCCTGGATGCCCTCGGTCTGGTTGCCCGCGGTCAGCTGGTCCGCGGCATAGACCTCCACCGTGACGGCACCGCCGGTGGCCTCGCTGACCATCTGGCCGAAGTCACGGCCCATGTCCGCCCAGCAGGTGTTCTCCGTGGCGGAGCAGGTGAACTTCCAGGTCTGCTTCTCGAACTTGGGAGCATCGCCCTCCGTCTGAGCAGGTTCATTGCTTCCGGTCTCTTCCTTCTTGGTGTCTCCGCCGCCGCAGGCGACCAGGGACAGGCCCATGACCAGCGCGAGGATCAATGCAAGAAACTTTTTCATTGTTTTTCCTCCTTAAATTTTTGAGTTGCGTTTTATCTGATATCACTTCCGTGATGACAGATCCTTCTGTTCTCCCTTCTCAGCCCTTCAGGAAGATGGTGGAGAAGATGGGGATATAGGTCACGATCAGCAGCGTGAGGACGCAGGCGATGATCATGGGCCACACGGCCTTCGAGATCGTCTCGATGGTCACTCGCGTCTTATCCTTCACATCCTGCAGCTTCGCGCTCACGCCGATCGCCACGAACAGGTTCACGCCAACAGGCGGCGTCACCTGGCCGATCGCCAGGTTCACCGTGGACAGCACGCCGAAGTGGATGGGATCGATCCCCAGCTTCGTCGCCACGGGATACATGATGGGGATGAAGATGTACATGGCGGAGTTCGCGTCCACAAAGCAGCCCGCGATCAGGAAGATCACGTTCACGATCAGCAGGAACACGTACTTGTTGCCCGAGATGTTCAGCAGCAGCGTCTGGGCCGCGCCGGAGATGCCGTGCACCGTGCAGATGTAGGAGAACAGCGTGGCCGCGCCGATGATCAGCATGATCCCGCCCGTGGTCTTGCCGGAGTCCACCAGCAGCTCGTACAGGTCCTTCAGCTTGACCTCCCGGTAGATGAACAGGCCCACGATCAGGCCGTACACCACGGACACGGCCGCCGCCTCGGTGGGCGTGAAGATGCCGCCGTAGATGCCGCCCAGGATGATCACTGGCATCAGGAAGCCCCAGAACGCCGTCCGGAAGGACTTCCAGCGCTGGCCCCAGCTGGCTTTCTCGCGGGAGGAGGTCAGGCCCTTCTTCCGCACCTCGATCATGATCACGACCACCAGTGCCGCGCCCATCATGATGCCGGGGACGATGCCGCCCATAAACATGTCGCCCACGGACACGCCGGTGATGGAGGCGTACACCACGAACGCAATGGAGGGCGGAATGACGATGGCGATGGAGGACGCCGTGGCCATCATGGCCGAGGAGAACGGCGCGGAGAAGCCGCCCCGGTTGATCATGGCCGGGATCAGGATGATGCCCAGCGCCGCCACCGTGGCCGGACCGGAGCCGGAGATGGCGCCGAAGAAGCACGCCACCACCACGCACACAATGGCGATGCCGCCCCGCCGGTGGCCGATGCAGTCATCGATGAACTGCACCAGACGGGTGGAGATGCCCGCCTTCGCCATGATGTTGCCCGACAGCACGAAGAACGGGATCGCCAGCAGCAGGAATTTCGCCATGCCGTTGTACACGTTCGTCGGCACGATGGACAGCTTGTCGCCGGAGAATACCATCGCGAAGATGGAGGACATGCCCAGGCTCACACAGATGGGAATGTTCAAAAACAGCATCACAAAGAAGGAGCCGAACAATATCAGGTTGATCATCAGTCATTCTCTCCTTCCTCCGCGGAGATGCCAGGTGCCTTATTCGCCATGACGTCCACGCAGAATTCGATCGTATGCAGCACCAGGAACACGGCGCCGATGGGCAGGAAAATGGTGAATACCCACTCGGGCCAGTTCAGTGAGGAGGTGTGCTTCCCGGAGGCCATCTGAGAGGCCACCTTGTCGATGCCGGTCTTCAGCAGGATCAGCCAGAACGCCGTGTTCGCCACCGTGATGATCGCGACAAAGGCCTTCTTTCCCCCGACCTTCAGCCGGTCAAAGATCAAAGACAGGCTGATCAGGCTGCCCTCGCGCGCGCACAGACCGCACCCCAGCATGATCAGCAGTACGAACAGGTTGATCACCAACTCCTCCGTCCAGGCAAACTGGCTGTCGCTCAGCTTCCGGACCACAACGTTGGCAAAGGTGATCAGAGTGACGAAGACTAAGATGACGCTGAGAACGATCTTCTCCAGCTCAGCCACGCCGCTCATGATCTTTTTGTAGGCTTTCATTCAATCAATCCCTTCCTTTTTTGCTGCGGTTCGCCCCTGGACTCCCCTTCCAGCCCCGCTCTCTCCTCTCCCGCGAGTCCTTCCGGCTGCCCCGGCTGCCTCACCGCTCCACAGAGATCTCCACCTCTGTTAATGTGGACTACTATA